>JAHDQJ010000027.1 GCA_018433865.1 Spirochaetales bacterium
CCCTAAAGACCGAAAGGCCGTCTTCAGACGTCACTCTCTCGGAAACCTGTCTTTCAATCGCCTTCCGTGGACTAAAGACTCCTCGCAAAACCCCTGAAAACCACTACTTTCTCAGGTGACTTTTTCCCAGACGGTTGACGGCAAAATGTTTTATCAATCAAACAATCTGACGACGCTTGTCCAGCAGTACCCGCACACCCTCGGCAAACCCCTGTCCCCCATCAGCGGCGGTGACATAGGCCGGCCAGTGTGTCATCATCTGTCCGTAGTGACGTACATTCGCTACTCCGACACTGCAAGGAAAGTGACGGAACATCGGTTCGTCGTTCGGAGAGTCCCCGAAGAACATCACCGAATCGCTATACAGCACATCATCGTAGGAGAACCTGTACGCAAGCAGGCGCACGGCCATGGAGAGCTTGTCATACCTTCCCATCCAGGTGTTGACATGGATGGAGCTGATCTTCGCGACTGCTCCCTCCTCCTCACAGATCGCCTTGATCCGCTGGGCATCGGATAAGGGAAGGAAAGGCTCCTCCTCGGCAAAGTCGATCGCGATATCGAAGAGCCTGCTCGCCTGGTCATGCGCGATGCGGCATCCGGGGACCTCTTCAAGCGCCCTACGGGAAATCTTTTGGAGACTCGGGTGATCGTTGCGCACCGCCTGCTCATGGAAAAGTCGGCGCAGCTTGCCCTCCTCCTCCCAGAACGCGAGCGCTCCGTTCTCACCGACGACTCCCGCTACCGGCCACTGGCGTGCGATCAAGTCGCACCAGCCGGCCGGACGTCCGGTGATCGGCACAGCGTGCAGACCGGCATCATGCAAATGCCAGAGGGCCTCGTAGGAAGCCGCGGGAAGCTTTCCGTCCGTGGTCATGGTATCGTCGATATCCATGAGTACGAAACGGATCGTCCGGGCACTCATGGTGTCCAATTCTTCGATCAAGCGCATCAAATCCTCCGTCGCGGTTCATCTTGGCTTGTTGTCATGACCACAGGCTCAGCCTACGGGTTTCTCACACTCATGAATGATACAGTAAAAAGATTTGGAAACATATGTGGAGCTGTCAAAAAAGCAGACACCTTTTCCTTGGCAAGGTCCATATCCGGAAGAAAATCCCTTTCCATCCCCTCGTGTCAATTTTTTCCGATAGCACCACAGGCTGATCTGTCATGAATCTATCTTGACATCCCCTCGAACACCGGATTTCGCATCTCGAGATACCCGGCCGAGTATCCCCAGATGCTGGCATACTCGTCAGGGTCCTCACCGATACCCTCCAATTGTCTCAGGTAACGGGCGATCGGCTTGGATTCGATGATCACCACCGGATCCATCTGTTCGATGACGGTACTGTGGGATCGTGTATGATCGAATTGGAACTCCAGGATCCTTCTCCCATCATCGGTGATTCCGATCGTACGATAGGTATTGCTCTTGCCCAGGCCGGGGAGGTTGATCGTATTGCGATCGGTCGCGAGGAATGGGATCTCATCGGCGTCCCTGACCGCATCGATGTGCACTTTCATGTTCGACGCGTCGGCGATGAAGGAGCGCATGGTGCTGTGGTACCGAAGATCCACCCTTCCGATCGACTTCTCCTCGATCTGCTCCTGCATCGATCGTGGATTGTTCGCAAACAGCTCACGATTCTCCTTGAATCCCTTCACCGTGAAGGTGTAATAGGGCAACACCCCGATATCATTCAGGACCTGACGAAGTTTCGCACTGTGGCCCCGCCTGCTCGCCGCGACGGTGAAGACCTCTTGGTTGGTGACGGCCCATCCCGCCTCCAGCAATCGCGAGACCGCCTTCGCCGAATCGACCGAGACCTCCATCGCACTTGAGAAGTGGGTCTGGATGATGCACTGCGTGATACCGATCCCTTTCGCCTCGATGCGGAAATTCCTGAGGACCTCGACCAACTCCTTGTTCACCCGCTGTGGGAGATACACGGGAAGCTTCGTCCCGAGCCGGACACGCCGGAACTCGGCCAACCGTTGCGTTGCCGGTCGGCCAAGGTTGTCCCGTTTCTTGTCCGAGGCCATATGCAGCACCGCATCAAGGATCGTACGCAACGAGGAGACAGAACTCATCAAAGCGTCCCCTCCCGTGATCAGGATATCCTCGAGATAGGGATCGGTCCGGAAATAGATCATCGTCTCGTGCAGGATCTCCGGCCATTGCTTTCTGGGTCTCAATTTGTCAAGATTGAAGTTGAAACGACCGTTCTGGAAATCGTACATCCTCTGGCAGTAGGCACACAATCCGCCGCACGCCCTTCCCATGGTGTCGGGGATGAAGATCGCGACATCGGGATACCGGCGGTGGATGTGGTGGGAAGGCAGGATCCATCCCGCGGCATTCGGCTTGCCCGGTTCCACGACATCCTCTTTCTCCCATGCATTGATCGTACCGAACTCATCGACGAGATCCTGGCTGTAGAACAGATAGCCGCGCAAGACCTCGTCCGCGAAAGGATGCTCGCGTTGTCCGATCGGGCGGGTATCGACGAGAGAGAGGAAATAGGGAGTAGCGAATACGGGAATCCCCCTCTCTTCGGCCTCCCGCATGATCCGGAGGGTCTTCTCGTCGATCGAATTGTCGAGATAACGGTTCACTTCGGCACTGCTGCGGATCGCATGGCGAAGGTGGAAACGATCTTCCCTCCACCATCGCACCACAAGGCGACGCGCGTCGGCATCGCTCGTTCCTTGCGGAAATGTGTAGGTCGCCGAGGCGCCATGACCATCGCTGTCCTTGCGGATGCGATCGATCAGCAACTTGATGATGCGGCTCTTGTTCTGCTCACGCCAACGGATCACCTCGGGATCGAGACCTGACGGATGTCGGTCCATCCACTGCATCACGGTATTGCGCGTGGGAATGTCCTGATTCTCTTTCCCGTTCAACTGCCGGAGCAAGTGCAACATGTCGAGAAGGAAATCGGCATCGCAGTTTTCGGCCGTCCCTTTCATGAGTTTCCTTAAAAGTCCGATCGGTCGGGAGACCACGGTACTGCCGTGGAGGTTACCATCCGGGTATGCCTGGGATTCATGATCAAGGTAATCCATGATCCTGATGAATGCGAACGACCTCCATGTCAACTTGTAGAAGGCAGCCTCGCCCTGTTCCGTACCCGAGTAATAGGCCCATGCTTTCGGAAATTCCCGTTGCATGATCCGACTGTAGTGTGCGCGCAACAGCGACACAAGGGCAGCATCATCGGTCGAGTCATCGAGAAAATAGCTCGTGAGGAGCGGATTCTCCTCCTGTATGATGCGCAACAGCACAGAGCTTTCTTCATGGAGTGTATGCATGGATGGAGTGTACTATGGCATGGTTTTCGCTGTCAATGTATTGGAACGTACCATATATTTCATTATTCTTGAATGTTTTACAGATTGCAAAGAGGAGGAGTTCGACTCCGTTTTGCCCGGTGTGACCCGGTCTGCTGTCATCACGGGTCCTGACGATCCACTGACAGGACAGAGGCGAGGCTCTCCTCTGCAGTTGGCTGTTTTCTCATCTGGACGAGCACCACTCCCCCGAGGATCACCAGGGAACCGACCAGCTGCCAACCGTTCAAGAGCTCCTGGAAGAAAATCGCGCTGAGGAGCATGACGAATACCGGAGGCAGGTTCCCATAGACGGAAACCTGTGTGCTGCCGATATGTTTCACCGCGAGGTTCCAGATGACGTTGGCCAAGAGGAAAGCGACCAGACCCGAATAGGTGGCGGTCGCCCAGACAACCGGATGGATCGCGGCGAAGGTGAGACTTCGCATCTCGCCAAGATTCACCAGCAGATAGAAGAGGACGGAGACCGACATCGCGAGGCCGGTGACCTGCAAAGGAGGATAGCGCTTCATGAAGTTGCGCAGGAATGTGGTATTTACGGCATAGCCCAATTCAGAGAGCACGACGAAAAGGATCCCGCGCAAGGTCGTATGTGTCTCAGTACCGTCATTCGCTGACGAGAAGGTGATCAGTGCGAGACCAGCGATCGTGAGGAAGACCCCGAGGATCGACTTCAATTGCGGTCGCTCGAGACGGAAGACCAAGGAGATCACCACCACGTGGATCGGCATCGTAGCCATCAGGATTCCACCCAAAGGAGCGCTGGTCTCGTCGATTCCGATCGGAAACAGTGTCTGGAACACCCCCAGCCCTACCAGACCGACCAAGGTGATGAGCCAGAAGTCCTTGGAAGAGAACGGTACCCTGTTCGGCAGCAGGAAGGTGAAGAACAGCATGAACGGGAGGGCCATGATCAAGCGGATGCCGCTGAACTGTTCCGGCGTCACATAAGCGAATCCGAATTTCAGAGCGATGTTGTTGAAGCCCCAGCTTATGGTGACCAACGTCAGCAAAAGATGTACCCACCCGCTCGCCATGAATTTGCGCATAGCCTGGAATTACCGCCTTTTCTTGCCCATGATGATGTGATGCGAGGATAGCATGTTAGGTGATAAGGTGGGAAGAGGTCTGCTTCTTCGGCAGGTACACGTCCCTACAGGAGATTCGTGCCAGCTTCAGTCATGATCCTGCGCATTGACAGCTTCCCGCCCTCCAGGTTCGGTTTCCAGAAGGAACGCTGCGGCTTGCGGTTCTCGACCGAAAATCCAAGTTCCTCGTACATCCTGATTGCCCGGAAGTTCATCTCGGCAACCTCAAGCAGGTACTCCTTGTACGGGAGCACGCCGAAGAGATGGCGTTGCAACTCCGAAGCGATGCCCATGCCACGGAAGGCCGAATCGGTCACCACATAATCGATGTAGCATTGCTGTTGCTCGAGGTTGATCGGTTGTCCGAAGACATCACGCAACCTGAAATAGGCGAGCGAGCCCTTGAGGAGCCCGAGCCGGCGTGTCAAGAATTCACGCCGGTACCGCTGGGGACGACCTTGCGCATCGGAAATCGAGACCACAGCCACCACATTCCCGTCAAGAAGCGCCACATAGTGCCGGTCGGTCACGAATGCGTGTTCGAGCACGTCTGCGATGAGGTCGAGATCGTTCGAGATGAAGGAGAGTGGCTCGTAGAAGGTCGCGGCATAGATCTCAACTGCCTGCCGCAGGTGGATGCTCTCGAGTTCAGCGAGGTTCCTGAAAACCGGTTCCCCAGCCATACATGTTTCTCCCCTTTTGTCATCATACTACCGGAAATGAATTTAGGGAAGAAAAATTTCAGTAAAACTGTATGGAGGTGATAGGATTCCCATATAAGTGAGACAAGGGGCATCGCAGCGGCAGGACACAGGTTCCCGGCCGCTGTCCACGCGTTTCATCCCCTTCTCTGCCGCTCCTCGAATTTTCCCAGCTGCAGGTATCGTAAGTAGAGCTTGTCGTAGATTCCCCTGCGCTTCGCATCGGGCGAGTACACCGTTCCCACCGGAGCACAGAGAGCTCCCTGGGCGGTGGGAACGTCGGGGTAGAGCCCCGCGGCAACGGAGGCGAACACCGCTGCTCCGATCGCGGGAGCCTGGTCATCACTGGTGACGTGGATGTCCCGTCCGGTGACATCCGCGAGGATCTGCATGCCAATGCGGCTCTTCCTCGCGACACCGCCTATGGCCACGATCTTTTCGACCATCACGTCTCCCCGCTCATAACATTCCAGGATCGCTCGTGCACCGAACGCGGTCGACTCGAGGAGCATCCTCATCACCGCAGGAGCATCGGTACCGAGTGCGAGACCAGTCAACGCTCCCTTGAGCGTCTGGTCCGCATCGGGGGACCGACGGCCATTGATCCAATCCAGCGCGATCGGAGAATCCTCCGTAGGCTCTATCGCTTGCGCTGCATTCTCCAAAGCTGCGAGCACCCGTTTCTCCACGTTTCGCCGTACCGATTCCTCCAGATCGAGGCCCATCTGGTATACCGGCCAGGTAAGGAGGTTCCTGAACCAGGCGTAGAAATCACCATACGCAGACTGTCCCGCCTCGTAGCCGATGTATCCGGGAACGACCGAACCGTCGACCTGGCCTGCGATTCCCGCAACCCGTTTCTCAGACTCACCGGAAGGACTCTTAGGTCCGATGATGATGTCACAAGTACTCGTGCCGATGCTCTTCACCATCACCTTCTCAGCGACGTGTCCGCCGACCGCCCCGATATGTGCGTCGTAGGCACCGACACAGACGATGGTACCGACAGGCAAAGAGAGCCTTTCAGCCCATTCCGGTGTCAGGTTTCCGGCGATCATGTCGCTGGTATGCGTCTCGCTGCCGAGCGAGCGCCTGATCTTCACGAGGAAGGGATGCAATCTTCCGAGGAACTCTTCCGACGGATAGCCGCCCCAGGAGGCGTGCCATGCGATCTTGTGTCCGGCCGCACAGCGACTTCTCCTGATCGCATCGAAACCGGTGGTACCGGTCAGCAGTGCGGGGAACCAGTCACAGTGTTCGACCGCTCCCGCAGCAGCGCCGACCACCGGATTCCCGCGCCGTGCGACATGCAGCAGTTTCGCCCAGAACCACTCCGAAGAATAGGTCCCACCCATGTATTGGGTATAATCGGTACCACCCCAGGTGTGCGAGAGCCGATTGAAATCGTCAGCCTCGCAAATCGCCGTATGATCTTTCCAGAGGATGAACATCGCATCGGGGTCTTCCGAGAACCGTTCATCCAAAGCCAAGGGAGTTCCTGAAGCATCCACGAGGCAGGGTGTCGAGCCGGTAGTATCGATGCACATCGCCCTGACCAGGCTCATCGCACCCTTCGCTTGGGAGGAGAGTTCTTGCACCGCCTCCTCGAAGCTCTCGATGTAATCCAGGGGATGCTGCCGGAACCGATTTTCCTTCGGGTTGCAGTAGAGCCCTTCTTTCCACCTGCGGTAGTAGGAAACTGCGGAAGCGATCATGGTCCCGTCATAGGCATCGATCACGACCACACGTACGGAATCGGAACCGAAATCGGCACCCAACACATAGTTCTTACCCTTTTCCATCTGATTGCAACTCCTTCGCCTTCATCGACCTCATCCGATCACGGGATGTACACAATCCTCAGTATAGTCAGGCCATCAAGAGGATGCAAGGTTCTTCTGCTCAGGTTCGAATCGGCTCATCGTTGAGCAGGACATGGTGGCAGTGCCCCTCCCATACTCCCGCGATGCACAGGTACCGGCTACTGTACCCTTCGTTGATGAATCCGAGGTTCTCCACGAGACGGACCGATGCATGGTTTGCCGGCATGATGTTCGCCTCGATCCTGTGCAATCCATAGCGCCCGAACGCGATATCGATCAGGGCCCGCAGTGCTTCGGTCATGTATCCGCGGGAAGTTTCGCTCCGGGCCATGCGGTAGCCGAGAAAACAGGAGAGAAAGGGTCCGTAGATGATATTGGTCAGCGAGATCGAGCCGATGACCTGCTGTTCGCCGGGCAACATCAGGTAGAGAGTCAGCGCCCTTTCCCCACGGTTCTCTTCGCCTTGCCTGACAAGCATGCGCCGGATCGATTCCTGTTCATAGAAGGAAGGTGCCCTGAGAGGTTCCCACGGTGCATGGAAAGCCTTGTTCTCGATGAAGAAGTGACGGACCTCCTCGGAGGGAACGTCGTACGGTTGGGTGAGCACCAATCTCTCGGTCCTGACGGGCGAGTCGACGAAACGGATTGCTGTCTCCATGTGCTCTCCCCCTGATCACAATTGGGAGGAGTTCTTGACGTTCCTCCACAGCTGCTCATGGTGCTGATCCTTGACGCGCACCAGGTATCGCGGGGGAATCCCGACACTTCTCGAGATGGTCAACTGATGGTAGTCGGCATCATTCGGGAGCCGATATGCTTGTTTGCCATCACTTGTGTTCACCACATAGATGCGGCGATTGATGAGCGAGGCGAACTTGAGCGCCTTCAGACAGTATTCCGAATGGATGGCTTGCTCCGTAACGATGAGAATGAAGACATCCGAGGCAGCAATCCGCGTCTTCAAGTCCCGTGCGATACCGCTCTTCGCTTCATCGGTATAGTAGCCGGAATCCCAGTCGAAGAATGCCTCGACCCCGGCTTTGCGCATCATGACGATGAACCCCTCCGCCAGCCTGAAGGAGGTCGGCTCGTTGCACAGGAAGTATCTGTGTCGCAAGAACCATGAAGGCCCCATATCCGATCGCCGCCACTGATTCAACCGATCATCATACGACACGGATTCATGTAACAACTCGTCCTGCGCGATTAGCATGTGTACCTCGATGTGGGGCATGCATTCCGTTGCCTGCCCCGCTGTGGTTCGTCAATAGTCTTCACGGACGCCGAACTCGGCGTGCTCTATCCAAGACTCGGGTCTCTCGACCATGACGATGATATCATCGAGCAAGTCGTAGTGCCTCCGCTCCTCCTCGATGATCTTTGCCAAGGCACGCTTCTGTTTCACATCGGAAACCTTCTCATGCTGTTCCGAATAGAACTCGATCGCCTTCAGTTCGATTTCAAGCGCCTCCTCGTAGAGTGCCAGCTGACTTTCCTCATGGAGAAAATCGTCCTTGGAAAACTGCTTGAATATCTGCGAGGCCCTGACCGAGGCATCCGAAGTGCTTGCGGGTACACTGGTATTCGCCTTCATCGCCTCGAAGGTTGCCCTATGCCTATCCTCATCCTCTGCAAGCATCGTGAAAATATTGGTAAATCCTTCCGATGATGCCTTCTTGGCCAAATCGCGATAAAACGCGGCACCCTCAGCTTCCATCCTGATCGCAATGTCAAACAGTTCCATGATCACCTCCTGCCTACCGTTCCCTTGCATAGTACCAAGGAGTGAAGCTGTTGGCAAGCAAATGCTTTTAGAATCGAGGCCTGTACAGAGCAGTTCACAAGATTCGGGGTCGTACCAAATATACACCGAAAAATCGTAAAATATTGATAATAATCATAACTATATGATATTTTATATTTAGAATCATGATTATTTTGATTTGTCAAGAAATATTTTATTTATTTTCTCAAAACCTATTGCCATTCTCACCGGAATTATCGATACTCTAGGTGAGGCATACGGGATATGCCGGAAAAGCACACAAGGAAGGAGGGGGTCACATGAAAGATGACACCAGCAAAGCAAGGATGGATTACCTTATGACGAGCACTGGTTCCGTGTTCAACAAAACAGATTACCAGGCCCTGTCCGATCAGATAGAGGTACACAAGTACCTGATCAACCAGTCGATCCCCTGGACCATCACCTGGGATGACGCCGCATTCTCTTGGCTCGAGAATGTATACCTGCCGATCATGCAGGTGATCAAAAAGTGGGAGGTCCGTGATGCTTTTGCTCACAAGACGCTCGCACAGTTGTTCTTCGATGTATCGAACCACTGGTACTATCTGCTGGAGAAACACCCGCGGATTTCGGCCGATTATGCGGCGATGGATTATGCCGCGACCTATGGCAAGGGACTGGGGAAGCTCTTCTCGAAACTCCAGAGACCGAACAAGGTCGCCTGAGCAATCGGGACCGCGCATCAAGCAAGGCTGCCATGTCGGCAGCCTTGTGTCGTCTTCATGACGCACACTCACGGTGACAAGGTCACTGAAAGCAGCATCACATTCGTGCGATGATCACCTATGGAACATGCAGACGCAAAGCGCAAGGGGTTGATTCCCCGATTATTCATCATCACATTGCTCTATTTTCTCTTGGGGTTCGTAGCGATAGAGTTCGCACTGCTTGCACTGGCTTGCATGAGCATCCCGTTCATGCTTCTCGCCCGATACAAGCAGAAGGTATGGTGCCACCGCTACTGCCCACGAGCCTCACTCATCCAGACATTCGGCAAGAAATGCTCACGATGGAGAGTCCTTCCCCCGATGTTCACCGATGGGTATCTGCGGAAAGTGTTGCTGTGGTATTTCGGACTGAATCTCTTGTTCATCGCCGGATCCACGATACGCATCGCTACAGGCGACATGGCTCCGATGCCCTATGTGCGACTGTTCATCGCGATCCCTCTGTGGCCGCTGCCACAACTGCTGCATATCGGCAGTCCCGATTGGCTCATCCACCTCTCCTACAGATTCTACTCGATGATGCTCAGCTCCACGATACTGGGAGTGGTGGCTGCGATGATATGGCGTCCGAGGGCGTGGTGCGCGGTCTGTCCGGTCGGGAACCTTTCGAACAGACTGCTCCGTCACCATACGTAGTCACATGGCAAGCTTCAGGATCTTCTCGATATCCTCGGCTTGCAACTTCTTGAAATTTCCCAGGTGGGAACGACCGGTCACGGCCGATTTCGCCATCCGCTTGAGGTGTTCGTTCCCGATGCCTGCATCGCTGAGCCGTACCGGAAGTCCGAGAGAGCGATAGAAGGACTCGAGGCGGTCGATCGCCGACTCCACCACCACATCCTTGTCATCCAGCGAAAGGCTCACGCTCCATACCCGAGTCGCATACTGCACGAACCGATCGATGTTGTCCCGGTAGACATATTTCATCCATGCGGGAAAGACGATCGCGAGTCCCGCACCGTGGGCGATATCGTACAGTCCGCTCAGCTCGTGCTCGATATCGTGGCTCGCCCAATCAGCGATACGGCCTTGGTCGAGCAGGTTGTTGTGTGCCAAGGTTCCTGTCCACATCAGTTCAGCACGGTATCGATAGTCGTATGGGTGCTTCAGTGCCAGCGGTGCATAGGAGATGACGTTCCGCATCGCGTTCTCCAGCATCCGGTCGGAAAGATCGTTATGCTTCTCCATGGTGAAATACCGCTCATGGAGATGTGCCAGGATGTCGGAGGCGCCGCACGCCACTTGGTATGCGGGGAGACTGAAGTTGGTCTCCGGGTCCATGATCGCGAATCGGGGAATGAGCGTCTCGCTGTTCACCGGACGCTTGGTGTGGGTATCCCAATCGGTGATCACCGAACCGCTCGAACTCTCCGAACCGGCTGCGGGGATGGTGAGGACGACCCCGACCGGAAGCGTCTTGCTGATGGAATATCCCTCTCCCTTCAGGTAGTAGTCTCTCCAGACATCCTGTCCATCGGGCAACAGCGAGCCGAATGCGATCGCTTTCGCCGAGTCGATCACGCTTCCGCCGCCTACGGCCAGGATCATGTCTATCTGCTTCTCCCTGCAGAGCTCGATTCCCTCGCGCACGAGCGAAAGGCGCGGATTGGGCACGACCCCGGCAAGCTCGGTGACGTGCACTCCCGCGGCCTTCAAGGAATCGATCACCTTGATATACACCCCATTCTTCTTGATCGAACCGCCACCATAGTGAAGCAGGATATTCTTGCCGTATGCACGGGCCATGTCCCCCGTTTTCGCGATGGTCCCTTTTCCAAAGACAATCCTCGTCGGATTGTAATATTCGAAATTCAACATGTTGTCACGCTCCTTGTATCCGGTCGCCAGCCGGTGACGCTATTGCAGGCGAGGAACCGAAGAGAGCCTTCCGAGCATGACGGCCAGCGCCTCGACGACCAGGTCATGGTCATCCTCCTGCTTCAGGCCCGATACCGTGACGGCTCCCACCAGACCGGTACCTTCCACGATGATCGGAAAGCTTCCTCCGTGGAATCCGTAATCCGCCTCGTCCACATAGTGCTTCTCGTAGGCCGTCCGGCCCTCTTTCGCCAGTCTTCTGCCAAGATAAAGGCTGGAGTGGGCAAACCGCATCACACTCCGCTTCTTGCGCTCGATCCAGAACGCATTGTCAATGATCGCCCCGTTGGAAGACCAATGGAAGAGGCAGCGACCTCCGATCGTGATATCCACTGCGATCGGCAATGCCTCCGCGAGAGCCTTGCCCACGATCCATGAACCGAGCTCCCACGCGGATGCAGAATCGAACCCCTTGCATCGCAACTGTTGTTCCTGTTCCAACAAGACCTGCAAATCTTCCATGGCACGAAGCCTCCTTGGTGTACTGATATATATAGTAAGCATACCATACCCCGTTGACAAGGGGTACCGTCCTGCGGACAATATCGGACGAGAGTGTCCACAACAGCCGGTACGGACTGTGCCAAACACCCCGGGGATCGCATGACCATCATTTCAAGCACACCCATCATCATCTTGCACAATCATGTGGAAGCACACGACCCTGAGGACGTCCAGGACATCCTCAGGCAAGCGATCTGGATCGAGCAGTTGCTCACCCAGCAAGGGTACTCCGTGCAACGCCTTCCCTTTGACTTGGCATCCCTCGTCTCCGTCGCCCCGCGATTGCATGAGACACAAGCGGTCGTACTGAACCTCGTCGATGCATCCCTGCATGAGGAACAACTCTCCTACTTGGTTCCGGGAATCCTCAGCCATCTCGCACTGTCCTACACCGGCTGCTCGTTGGAAGCCCTGCACCTGACTACCGACAAGCTGGTTGCCAAACGGCTCATGCACATGCATGGAATCGACACGCCCGACTGGATCGAACCTGATGAGCACAAAGCGTTGCAACAGGGAAGCTACCTGGTGAAACCGGTGTGGGATGACGCCTCGATCGGCATCGACGATCAATCCTTGGTCCCAAACGACGGTTCCGATGCGGTCATCCGTGAGGTGATGCACCGGGTCCGCTCAACAGGAAAACCGCACTATGCGGAGCGATTCATAGACGGACGCGAGTTCACCGTCTGTATCTATGGCAGTGCATCCGACCCGATCGCGATGACACCGTATGAGTGGGTGTTCCAGGGGTTCGAGGAACGGAACCTGCCGAGACTGTTCACCTTCGCCGCAAAGTGGGACGAAAGCTGCTATGCGTTCGATCACATCGTCGCCCGGTATGCGTTCGATGAGTCCGATGCTCCGCTGCTGCAGAGGTTGCAGCAGATTGCCTTGCGCTGCTGGAACCTCTTCGGGCTCTCCGGGTATGCCCGCATCGACTTCAGGATCGATCGTGACGGACATCCATGGGTACTCGAGGCCAACGGGAATCCGAGCTTCTACGGTTTCTACCACAGTGCGGAGAGTTCGGGAACGACCTTCGATGCGGTCTTGGAGCAGATCATCGCAGCTGCCCGGTGATCACAAGTAGCGATCGACCCACACCAACGGCTCTGTCTCCATCCCCATCCCTTCGTAGAAATTGATCGCATTGGTGTTTTTCGGATGGGTGACCAATGCCATGTAGACGCAACCGTGCTCCTTCGCCCATTCACGGACGAAGGTGAGCATGCTGGATCCGATCCCACCCTTGCGCATCTGTGGCAGGACGTACAATTCGTTGAGCCACAGGTAATCCCCGCCACATTCGAGGCCGCAACAGCGGTTTCCGAAGGCAAAGGAGATCACCTGGCCATCCTCACCGGTCCCCACGAACAGGATCGCACGCGACCCGGCTCGCAAGGCATGCTTCACGATGGCCAGAGCCTCTCCTTGCGTATACTCATACCCGATGAACTGCATCTGTTGTACCACCAGTTCCAGCAAGCCTTCCATCCGTTCCGTGTTGAGCTCTCCCGGTTCCACCACCTCGATATGCATCTGCGACCTCTTGGATCCATTGTACTCCTTTGTTCGGTGTGAATCGAGAGCTCTGGTAACATTCACCGCTTCATGATACGGTGGGGGAACACCGACAATTCGGTTACGGAGCGTGTGATGGACATGTGCATCCAGCCCAAGAGTACCTTCGGGCTGTACGAGACCCCGTTGTTGCACCAGACTTCATTCTGGTCCACCGTCAAGCACAAGCAAGGGATTCAGAGCAAAGCCTACGACATCAAGATACGCAGCAGTGACATCGGCCGGGAAAGTCCCGAGACCTACGCCATCGATGACTTGCTGGTCCTGTTCCAGCAGATCGGAGCCAATCAGATGATCGGCTATGTTCCCTATGGACCATCGATCCGTCCTGAGGACGAACATATCGGAGGGTTTCTCGAAGAACTTTCCGAAATGCTCAGGGAGCATCTCCCCGAATCCTGCATCTTCCTCCGCTACGACCTTCCTTGGGAAAGCCCCTGGGCTCATGAAGAGGATACGTACGATGATGAAGGCAGATGGCTCGGTCCTCCCGAACCCGATTTGCAGGAATTGCGGCTCAACTGGGGAACACAGCAGCGGAACATCCACAAGGCAACCACCGACATACTCCCTTCCGATACGGTACTCGTGGACCTGAGAGGCGATGAAGAGTCTATCCTGGAATCGATGAAGCCGAAGACCCGTTACAATATCCGGACCGCCATCCGCCACGGCGTGTCGGTCCGCCGGGGATCGATCGAAGACATAGGGATATTCTACGACCTCTATGCCCAGACGTGCCGGAGGAACTGCATCGTCTTGCATCAGCGCACCTTCTTCGAAGCTATGTTCGCCACCCATGATGCGAGAGGACCGGCCTTGGACAGTTCCACCGACTTCGAGCTGTTGATCGCCGAGGACTGCGGCTTCCCGCTTGCCGCGCTCTTTCTCGTCTACTCCAGCACACAAGCCACCTACCTCTTCGGAGCTTCCTCCTCCGAGCGGAGGAACCTGATGGGAACCTACGCGTTGCAGTGGGAGGCCATCAGGCGCTCGAAGGCAAGAGGATGCACTACCTACGATCTCTTCGGAACCGCACCGACCGACGACCCTTCCCATCCGATGCACGGGCTCTACCGGTTCAAGACCGGATTCAGCGATCTCTCGTTCCACCGGATGGGCTGCTGGGATTATCCATTCGAACAGGACGACTACCAACGGTTTTCCACACAAGAGATGGTCTCCCAGGGGTATCACCTTTCCAGGTGATGCGCCGATTCATCCGCGTTCGGTAGCAAAATCGCCTCAACCGACGATGGTGTTGCCGACAGCGTTGCCGTACGATGCTTTGCACAGGGGCACCGTATGCAACACTCATGGAAAAAAGATATCGCGATCGTACTCGGAACCATCCTCCTGGCAGCGGCATCGCTGCTCATGATAGGCCGTCTCACCGTCGACAGCTCAACCGACGCGTTCATGCCGAAAGGAGCTCCGGTCATCAAGGTGAACGATCGGATCGAGAGTCAGTTCGGCTCGCTCGATGCGATCATCGTGGGGCTTTCGGTAGAGGAAGGCTCGATCTTGAACCGGGAGACCCTCGCATTGCTTGAGTCATTGACCGGGAGCATCGCTGCGATGGATGCGGTCAACCGGGTGATGAGCATCACCAATACCGAACATATCACCAGCGGAGACGAGGGATTCGAGGTCGTCCCTCTCTATGATCCGACCGAACCTGATGCCATCGGCATGCTTGAAAAGCGGCTCGGAGAGTGGTCCCAAGTCTATGACGGGGACTTGATCAGCACCGACCGCAGCATGGCTTCGATGATCATCCAGAGCGAGGCCGGTCTCTCACAACATGAGATCGACACGCTGCTCGACCAGGTCGGAAAGCTCCTGGACGAGCATGCGACCGATGGCGTGCGATTCTCCCTCATCGGACTGCCGCTGGTGAAACAACAGATAAATCGCAGCCTCCTCTCTGACATGGCGATTCTCGGCCCGATAGTCGGTCTTCTCATCGTGCTTGTGCTTTTCTTCTCCTTCAGGCGATTGGCGGGCATCATTCTCCCGCTGGTCGGGCTGGTCATCTCAGCTGCGATCTCCTTGGGCATCATGGCGATCCTTGACATCACCTTCACGATGGCGACCATGCTGGTGCCTGTCCTCCTGTTGATCGTCGGCAGTGCCTATGCAATCCATGTGATGAGCCATTTCTATGAAGAGGTGGCCCACCTCGGCAGGACCGTCAGCGCTCAACAGACCTTCGCGATCATCGATACGGTCATCCATCGCAACCGGATGCCCATCATCATGGCCGGTGCCACGACGGCCGCAGGATTCATCGCCCAGTTCACCAGCCCGCTCGGACCGTTCAGGACATTCGGATTGCTCAGTGCAGTGGGAGTGGTACTCTCACAACTCAGCTCGCTCTACCTGTTGCCCGCGATGCTCCGCATCACCTACCGCCACGGTATCGATCCGTTGCGCCTTCACGCAGAGCGCGAATTGAAGCGGGAGTTCAAGGGGCACCCCGTCTTCAACCTATTCGAACGGTGGTCACTCACGAGGCGCGTGCCCTTGGTCATCATCTCAAGTGTCCTGTTCATCGTCACGATCATCCTGTTGCCGACCATCGAGACGGGAACCGACATGCTCAAGTTCTTCCATCGTTCGACGAAGCTGGTGAGCGATACCGAACTCTACAACCAGCACATGTCGGGCAGCGGCATCCTGACAGTCATGATCGATGGAAATGAGGAGTCCGCGGTATTGGATCCTGCATTCCTCACCACATTGGAACGTTTCACCGCACAGGTCGAATCGGTCGAAGGGGTGGGAAAGGTACAGACGGTGGTCCCCTACCTCAAGCGGATGAACCTGATCATGAACCAGGATCAGGAACCGTACCGGAGCCAAACGGAACCGCAGGCGGATTTCGATTTCTTCGGCGATTCGTTCGGCTTCTCCTTCGATGAAGACTCGGTTCCCGAGGATGCAACGCAACAGCCTGAATCCGTGTGGGATCCGCTTACCTACGAGGAGATTCCCACCGACCCCGCCAAGTACGGACTCGCCACCACGGATGACCTGAAAGGATTGCTCTCGCAGTATCTGTTGCTCTATGGTGGAAACCTCGGCCCGATGATCAACGACGAGCTCGAACCCAGTGCCACCCTCGTGACCATCCAGATGCGGGAGAGCGGAAACAGCAACACCCGTGCGATGCGCCGGACCATCGAATCCTATTGGGACGAGCATCTGGCTGAAGGCTGGTCCTATGCGATCGGCGGTGGCGAGGCGATCAGCCTGGCCCTGACCGACCTGGTCACCAAGAGCCAGATCTATTCGCTTGTCGGAGCACTGGTGATCGTCTGGCTCCTGGTCAGTCTCATCTTCCGCTCCCCTATCGCAGGATTGCTCGGGCTGGTTCCTGTCGTCTTTGCCCTTGCAGCCATTTTCTCGGCGATGGCACTTATCGGGATCACGCTTGATGTGATCACCAGCTTGCTCGCCGCCTTGGCAATCGGCATCGGAGTCGACTACGCGATCCACTTCATGGCTGCCTGCAGGAGACAGTCTCGCGACAAAGAGGGCAAGGGCGGACTCTCGGCGATCATGAACACCACCGGTCGAGCGATCGTGATCAACGCCGCATCGGTGATCATCGGGTTCTCAGGACTGGTATTCAGCCGGTTCATCCCGATCAGGCAGATGGGCATACTCTTCTGTGTCTCCATGGTCTTCTCTTCCCTTTCGAGCCTTACCGTACTGCCCATGATCATCACCTGGGCACAGCCGAAATTCCTGACATCCGAACGGCATCGTCCCGAAAAGGACACGTCGGCGGCAGACACATCAAGGAGGATCTATCCATGAAACGTATCGCATTGCTCACACTTCTCACCGTACTGTCCGTTCTCCCGCTGTGGAGCGCCGACGATGCGCCATCGATCATGCAGCGGGTCATGGACGCCCAAGCTGCCGGCAGTTCTGCAATGGACATCAGGCTCTCGCTGATCGATGGCAGCTCGGAGGTACGGGAGAGGCGGATCCAGACCCTCACGCTCACCGAAGGAGGATTGACCAATACCATCACCGTGTTCCTCTCCCCCGCCAGCGTGAAGAACACGCGCTTCCTCACGAGGGAACGTGCCGACGGTACGGACGACCAGTGGATATTCCTTCCCGCGCTCGGGCGTGTCAAGCGGATCGCGGCGAGCGAAGGCGGCGGCTCCTTCATGGGCAGCGATTTCACCTACGCCGACATGGCCTCCACCACCTATGACACCACGGAGGCCGAACACACCCTGATCGGACAGGAGACGGTCAACGGAAGAAGCGCTTACAAGATCAAGTCGATCCCCTATGATCCCACCGCTTATGTGCAGACGATCATCTGGGTCGACAAGGAACACGATCTTCCGTTGCGGGTCGAATTCTTCGAGAAGGATCCGACGACTGTCAGCAAGGTACTCACCACTGATGACATCGCATTTGTCGAGGGAAGGTGGATCACCAAGAGCGTGACGATGACCACAGTGGCGACGCAACACAGCACGCGTGTCGAGATCCTGCAGGCGAAGTATGACATCCCGATGAACAGTGCCTACTTCACCACTACATTCCTCGAGACCGGGAGGCTCCAATGAAACGTATCCTGCCCTTGTGCCTCATCATCCTCATGATCGGCACCACTGCCTTCGCATTCGAAGGATTCTCTGACATCTTCGGCCCTGTAGAGGAGAACACCGCATCGGTTGGTACCGCTGCCGAGAAGCCGGGAGGATTGGATCTTGGCGGATCACTCTCCTTCAGCATCATGGGAATACGGAATCGTACCGACCAGACGGAAATCGACACCTCGGTCAACGGTGGACTCACACTCGACCTTTCGTGGAACGGATCGATCGTCGATGCGAAGGCGAATCTCGCACTCGAGCCGAAGATCGACAATGTCCCGACCTGGATCGATATCTTCACCGGACTCTCCATCACCACCTACTTCCCGGGCGGCAGGCTCGAAGCCGGATTGCTCAAGAAAGAGTGGGGCTCGGGCGACGGTGTACACGTGGTCGATGTACTGAATGCCCCCGACTATCGCAAGGGAATCGTCGATGACACGATGGCGATGAAAATCGCCGAGCCGATGATCATCTCGACCGCCACCTGGGGAGACACCTCGCTCGAAATCGTGTTCAAGCCGATGCTCGTCCCGATGGTGGCAGCCCAGGACCCGGGTGACCGGTGGTCGATGACCTCTCCGACCCAACAAGCATATCTCGCCAGTGCCTCCGATCCTGCCCCCCCGTTGGATCCATCCGACCTGGCAACCCTATCGCACAGCCAGTACGGAGGTCGGCTCACCAGCATCCTCGGCCCGGCCGATGTCGGGTTGATCTACTGGAAAGGTTTCTACACGCAACCATCCATGAGAATCTCGCTGAATCCCGACTATTCGTTGAAAACCATCGACTATGCATTCACCAGCGCCCATTTGTTCGCGGGGGAAGCCACATTGGTGGCAGGACCGATTACCCTCATGATGGAGGGAGGGTTCTGGCTCAGCGAGGATACTGACGGGAGCGATCCTGCGGTTGCGAACAGCAAGTGGGTCTACCTCGGGGGGATCGGATTCATGGTACCGAAGACGAGTGCCTACGTCAGCCTTACCTGGCATGGGCACTACATCACCGACTTCAATGGTGCGAATCCTCTCGATACCGACACCGCAACTGCAATCCAAAGCTCGAACGGAGAACCGTACATGAACACGATCATCGCAGCGGTGGAACTTCCCTTGGCTCGTGAGAAGGTGAAGGTACGACTCGCAGGGACCTACCAGGTGGAAAGCATGGGCTACGCCCTGCTTCCCTCGGTGAGCTGGAACATCGCCGACGACCTGCTCTTCAAGGCGGCGGCCCGTGTGTTCGGTTCGCACTCCTCAGGAAGCGAGAGCCTCTTCAGGACCTGGGACTCCAACGATTCGCTGACGATGGGAATCAGCTACCTGTTCTGAAGGAGGAGATCGCATGCGTGGGACATGGCGGATGCTTCTGATATTCCTCTGTTGCATGCACTCCGTTCCACTCACGGCGCAATCGGCAACCGATGCGATCGGGTTCTGGAAGACCGAAGATCCGAAAGAGCGGTTCGTCACCTCCATCATGGTCGTCTATGCATACGATGATCTGCTCTATGGGCGGATCATCGTCAGCTACGCTGAGGATGACGGGCGCCTGCTGGAGACGTGGCACCATCCACAACAGAGGATCGAGACCATCGGTTCACGAGTGCACCTGCTCTCGACCGATATCATCTGGGGCCTGAGACGCGACGGCTCGCGATGGAAACAAGGCCACGTGCTCGATATCCGTACCGGCAAGCGCTACGGGTGCGACATCTGGGTGGAGGATGACCGTCTCGTGCTCCGCGGGAGACTCGGTCCATTCGGTGTCCGCCAGATCTTCTTGCGTGCGACAGCGCAAGACATGCCCGTGGGAATCCCGTTCCCCTCACCGGACTACTTCATCCCTTCCCCTCCCGAACCCTGAACCCCATAGGCATCGGTCGAGCCGTGTGCTACACTGATGCCATCGTTCACGCAAGGAGAGGCTTGTGTTCATCCTGGGAGATATGCTGCTGTTCTCAACCACTGCCCTGGTGCTGTCGATCACCTGCCTGTGCATCCTCTTGCATGTGCGTGCGCGTGACAACTACACGATGGAATTCCTCACCGTATTGGTCCCGCTCTGCCTGCAGATGTGCCTGAGTTTTTTCATGACCTACATGCACCGGGTCCTTCCGTCCGAACAATTGAGCGGGAAGCCGTATGAGATATTCTGTCTGTGGACGACCTTGTCCTCGATCCTGATGACCACCGTGCTGGTATATGTGATGAGCAGGTACCTGATCGGATTGCTGCCGATAGAAGAAATCCAGAAGAGATTGGGAAAGCGGATATCCATGGTGATCGTGGCGCTCTTTCTCATTCTCAGCCTCTTTTTCATCATCGGACGCAGCGGTGGCAACTGGGTGGCTGCCATGAATTATACCTTCGGGTATCATTTCTTCAGCGGCAGCATGCTGATGGTTGCCCACGGCATCACCAGCCTGGTGTTCCGCAAACGTGCCCTCGGCCGTGAGCAAGAGGTACTGCTTTTGGGGATGAGCGCGACCTTCCTGCCGCTGATCATCACATTCCCCATCGACCTGATATTCTTCAGGGAACATCCCTTCAAGCTCGCCTACATGAGTTTCTCCATCTACGTGGTATTCCTCTACCTCTTCATCAGCCGCCGGTATTTCCAGGACTTCGAGATCCCCTGTCCGCAACAGACGATTCCTCACACGCTTTTGCAGGAGAAAGGGGTATCGGCAAGGGAGGAACAGATCATCTCGCTGTTGGTCTTGGGGAAGTCGAACAGGGAGATCGCCGAGGAGCTGTTCATATCCGCGAATACGGTGAAGACCCATATCAAGAATATCTACGGGAAGCTGGGAGTATCGAACAGGGTCCAGCTTTTCTCACTCTTGCGCGGAAGCGTTCCCCCTGCCTCTTGAGCATCCGGGTCCCTCTATCCTGCTTACTCCTTGGCTGATCGGAATCACCGATATCCTGACGGGGATGCGTTCCTGCAATGCCCCGACATGACTGATGATCCCGACCAGCTTCCCTCTGCTTCGCAATGAAGAAAGAGCCGCGAGCGCGGTTTCGAGTGTCTGTTCATCCAACGTGCCGAATCCTTCATCGAGGAACAGGGAGTCGACCTGGACCTTCTTGCTCGAGATCGAGGAGAGCCCCAAGGATAGGGCGAGGCTCACCAGGAAGCTCTCCCCTCCGGAGAGGTTGCGAGTGGAACGGACCTCCCCCGCCTGATAGAGGTCGACCACCGAGAACTCCAACGGCTTCACCGGATCGGAGGTGAGCATGAAGCGGTCCGAGAGTTCTCGCAAGTGGACATTGGCATGACCGATGAGCAGATCGAACGTCAATCCTTGGGCAAAGTTGCGATACTTCTTCCCATCATAGCTGCCGATGAGGTCCTCAAGAAGTTCCCACCGTTCACGAATCTTCCGCTGCACCGCGATCGCCTCGAGACGTTGCGCATGCGAGGCACGAAGCCGTGCATCCTGTGCCAGGCGTTCATCGATCGCACCGAGTCTCCTGATGCTTTCGTTCCTCTGGTTCTCGAGAAAACGAAGATCCTCGTCGACCATTCCTTCGGTCCACCGCTCGGGTATGAGGGATGCAAGTGTGGCGCCTTCGGCAATCGCGGCTTCGCTTTGCACCCGATGCGATTCCTTGCGACGCTCGAATTGTTCGATGGAGAGATTCCATGCCTGCCGGTCCTGCAATGAAGCTTTCGCTTCCAGGAACGCAGCTTCATGTGCAAAGCCATGCATGGTGAGCATGGAGGTGAATTCGGACTCTTGTGTCTGTCGCAGCTCTTGTTCGGAGGCCAGCCTTCGTGATACCGAGCTACGGGAACTTTCGAGCCTATCGACCTCACGCACCGCCTCATGATATGCCTGCGACACTTCCGTGAAAGCCTGTCGTATCGTGCTGAGCTCTGCATCCGCACTGCTTAGGGCTGCATCGGCATGTACATCTCCGAGCAACTTGTACCGCGTTTCCCACCGCAAGGAAATTTGCGAACGGACCTCGCGGAGTTCTCTTCTCAACGAATCGATGTGTTCCCGCATCATGAGCTGTTGCCTTTGGGCCGTTTCGTGCTCATTGCGGGCAAGGATGAGCGCATGATCGGCTCGATCCGATTCCTGCATCTTGGCAGACCACATGCGTTCACGCTCTTCCAAGGATGCGATGAGCGTATCGATATCCTCCTGTTCGGCAATCGCCTCAAGCCAAGGGGACATGGAGGTGAGCACCTGGTCACGGATCGTTGCGTACGCGGCACGTGCCGTATCCACCTTCCGGGCCAGTTCACGCGCGGCGTGCTCTTCGGAGGCAATGTTCTTCTCTTCCGACTCCAGTTGCGTCCGCACTGCAGTGGCCTGCAAGTCATGAGCGGACAACGCACCGACAGCGCCGACCTGCTGGCGGAGCAACTCGGCGTGTCGTTCCAGCAATTGCCGGATATCCCCGACCCGCCGCTCCAAGTCATCCGAAGGCATGGGGGGAAGATGCTCACGATAGGGGTGTTCGGTCGAACCGCACAAGGGACACGGATTTCCCGCCTCGAGTCGATTCCGTTGCTCTTCGAGCGAGGCGATCGTAGCGAGAAGAACCCGTTTCTCCTGCAGGTGTGTCCGTTCCTGCTCATACTCGCGAACCGAACGGTCTTGCAAGAGCTTTTCGATTTCGTGTTCGGTGTCCGCGAGGGCAAGGGACAACGTGAGTCGTTCGGCTTCGAGCTGCTGCAAGCTTTGTGCGTATTGCTCCCTGAGCAATCTCATCGTATGCAGACGACCGTCCAGTTCCTGTTTCTGTACAAGGAGTTCGGAGAGCCGATTTGCCACATTGCCCGCATCCCTCGCACGTTGGCGCATCGAAGGCAAAGCATCTGCAAGGAATGCATCCTGCTGATGGGCCTGTATCCATGCACCCACCTGTCCTACGGTCCGTTCGGCCATCGAGAGCGCTGCGCTCTTGCGCCCAGCTTCGTGTGCACCGTGTCTATGTCGTTTCAGCTCTGCACCAAGTTCTTTCCGCAGCTTGTCCGCGTCCTGTTGCATCCGATCGATCGTTTCATCGATCGCACGAGCCGAACCGATGTCGGCCGTCCGCTCCTTGTGGATCCTCTCTGCCTCTTCCTGCGCAGCTTGGGCAGAAACAAGTGCATGCTCCACCTCGGTCTTTCTTTCGATCGCCGCTTGCAGTGCCAGGGAAATCTCCTGACTTTCGGTCGTCAGGGTACCGATCGAGGTTCTCCGTTGCCGGAGAGCCGAGAATGCAGGCTCGATCTCCACGGAGCGCAGTGCAACGGCGAGTCGATCGCGCAGCTTCTGCAGATCCTCCTCCTGTTGACGGATCTCCTGCCCCTCCGTCTCCAATCGTCCGATCAGACTTGCATGCTGCCTGGCTGCCCGGAGGGTATCACGTGCGGTCTCACAGGAGTGTTCCCTTCTGGCACACGTGGCAATGAACCGCTGTTGCAACGACCGTTCATCTTCGAGCGTGATCCGTTCCTTCTCGCTGAGCGGCTTGGAGAGCGATACCTCGTTTTCCATGTTCTCAAGCGTATTCCGATGGATGACCACAGTTTCATGCACCCGTTTCGATATCTCGGAGTAGATCTCCGTCCCGGTGATCTGTTCGAGGATCGGTGAGCGCTGGTCGCTGTCCGCGTTGAGGAACGCAGCGAACTGACCTTGGGCAAGGAGCATCGAGCGGGTGAACCTATCGAAATTCATCCCGGTCGCATCCTCAACCGCCTGGGCAACCTCACGCTTCTTCGTACAGAGGATGGCATGCGTGCCCATGTCGGCGAACTCGTGTTTCGAGTCCGCGAGCTTCCCCTCAGGCCGCTTGCGTGCCCGATGCTGTGACCAGTGGCACCTGAACACCCCCTTGTGCGTCGCGAAGACAACTTCGGCGAAGCACTCGCCTCTCTGGCGGCTCATGATCTCGTTCGACTGTTGGGAAATGGAATCGAGCCGCGGGGTCCTTCCGTAGAGCGCGAGACAGATGGCATCGAGGATGGTCGACTTGCCCGCTCCCGTAGGGCCGGTGATGGCGAACAATCCGTCACGCATATAGGAGGGATTCGTGAAGTCGATCTCCCACTCATCGTACAGGGAATTCAGGTTGGCAAACCGCACGGAGAGGATCCTCATGAGATCTCCTCCTCAGCGAGGGAACGCAGCACCTGTTCATGCAGCACGAGCAGCTGCTGCTTCTCCTCATCGTTCAATTCGGTCTGGTCCAGACGGCGACGGAACACCTCCCGCTCATCGAGATCCTCGAGCGTCTGCTCCCAGCCCGAACTTTCCAGGGAGTACACCCCCAAGGAGGTATTCCTCAGACGGAGAATCTCCACTTCCGATGCCGCTGTCACCTCCTGGATTGCTTCGCGCAGGCTCGAGGGAGGAAGCGAGCCCCGGTAGTCGATCTCTACCCAGACCGACTCCTTGCGAGCGACGAGATCGTGCAGCATGGCAAGGATTTCCTCCAAGTCTCCCTCGATGTGCTCGAGGTGTTGGAAACGGGGCACGGTGAGGGGAGAGACCAGGGGGAACAGGGAGTGCGGGGAGAACTCGACCAGGACCACCTCTTTCTGCTGGGTACACTCCGAGAACCCCATGGGAATGGGCGAACCGCTGTACCGGATCACCTGAGAGTCTCCCACCTGTTGCGGGACATGCAGATGTCCGAGTGCCACATAATCGGCATGATCGGGAAAAATGGAAGCATCGACATGGACTGCGGTCCCGACATAGAGATCCCGCACTCCATCCCCATCGGTCGTCTTTCCGCCCGAGGTGAACAGGTGTCCGGTATAGATGATCGGGATAGAAGGGTCGACAGAGCTCCTGAGGCACAGAGCTTCCTCCCCCACCTGACGGTAGTGCTCCGCGATTCCGGTGACCAGGTGGGTCCCTTTGTCGTCGATGCTCTCCCGCTCTACCACCTGCCGCACGTCCCGGTCCCGCAGGAAGGGGACCGCGCAAACGATCGCCTCGGCCTTTCCCGTCTCATCCCGAAGCAGCAGCACCTCTTCTTCGGGCCTCACAGCTCCTCCGACTACGTGGACGCCCATGCTCTGCAACACAAGGCGCGGTGCATCGAGGAGGGATGGAGCATCGTGATTTCCTCCCACGATGACGATGTGGCGGCACCCACGGTCATGCGCCTTGCGAAGGAACTCGTAATAGAGCTGGAGGCTTTTGTTCGAGGGAGCGATGGTATCGAAGACATCACCGCAGACCAGGAGCATATCCGCCTCATGATCGGCCAAGATGCCGAGCAGCCACTCCAGGAATGCGAGGTGCTCCTCGTACCGCCGCTTATCACCGAGCGTACGGCCGATATGCCAATCGGAAGTATGGAGAATCTTCACCTGGTGGGAACCTCCTGGCCTGGTTCGAGATCCAGGACATTGACGCTCAGGTTGATATGCCGCTCGGTGCCTGCGAACATGAATGCCACGATCACCCGCTTGTGATGGCGGTCCAGCTTGATGATCTTCCCCTGCATGTCTTTCAGCGGACCGTCGAGGATCTTGACCAGCTGGCCCTCCTTGAATACCACGGTACTCGGTTGCAGCTCTCCACCGTGGTTGTAGATCCACATGGCGTACGCGGCATCCCCGTCCTGCAGCTCCATCGTCCCGTCGCTATAGCGGAGGATTTTGTAGGCATCCCGTTCCTGTTTGATGATGAAGAGCGGCAGAGGAGTCTCATCCTCAAGATAGAGGAACAGATAGCCGGGCAGAAGCGGTTGCTCCACCCGTATCCATCTGCCCCGGTTGCGTTGGTTCATCACTCGGGTGGGAAACATGACCTCCAATTCCATCGAGAGCAAGTCGCGCATGTCCTTCTTCAAAAGATATACCAGCTTCTCTTCTGAACCTGTCTTGCAATAGAGGCAGTAGGCTTTCATTGTGTCTCTTCGGTGGTGACCGGTCCTTGGTAGGTGAACTCCGGGACCAGTTTCCTCAGGATCTCAAGAAGTTGCGTGGGCTCCATGGTATAGATCGACTGCATGAACGAGGCGAACCGCTGTTCGTCCAAGGTTCCGTTGACGATCGCCTTGAAGACCTTCGGATTGTCCGTGGGGATGGTCTTGTCCTTGTCGCTCAACTTCTCCTCATAGAGTTTCTCTCCCGGTCGC
Organism: Spirochaetales bacterium; assembly: GCA_018433865.1. Taxonomy (GTDB): domain Bacteria; phylum Spirochaetota; class Spirochaetia; order Sphaerochaetales; family Sphaerochaetaceae; genus UBA8525. The sequence goes on from JAHDQJ010000027.1 coordinate 26,216, forward strand.
AACCCGGTGATGATGACTTCGCTGCGACCGTCGCCGAAATACTTCACCAGGCGTTTTGCGAAGTCATGGATATTCACTTGCTCGCCCATGTCGAGGACCATGACTTCTCCCCCATGCCCCATCGCACCGGCGAGGAAAACAAGGCTCACCGCCTCGGGAATGGTCATGAAGTAGCGGATGATACGCTTGTCCGTGACGGTGATCGGCAATCCCGCACGCATCTGCTCGAGGAAAAGGGGAAGCATCGAACCCCTGCTGCCGAGCACGTTGCCGAAGCGGACGCAGACGATCTCCGTCTTGCTGTTGTTGCACATGCTGGCCACCATCTCGGCGACCCGCTTGGTGGCGCCCATCACGTTCGTGGGATTCACCGCCTTGTCAGTGCTGATCAGGATGCAACGGGCCGCGTCGTGACGGTTCGCTGCGCTGAAGACGTTGTAGGTCCCTCCGATATTGGTCCTGATGGCCTCCTCGGGGTAGTACTCCATCATCGGCACATGCTTGTATGCTGCAGCATGGAATACGATCTCGGGGCGGTATTTCTTGAATACACGGTCCAACTTCACGCCGTTGCGCACGTCGCAGACGATCGGCATGATGTCATCGGAGAACTCTGCCTGGAACTGGTGCAACCTGAGCGAAAGGTCGTGCAACTCAGTCTCATCTATGTCCAGCAACAGCAGTTGGGAGGGTTGGTAAGAGAGCAGTTGCCGTGAGATCTCACTGCCGATGGACCCTCCCGCACCGGTGACCAGGACCCGTTTGCCCTTCACCATGTCGTGGATGGGGGTCCTGTCGAAGGAGATGGGACTGCGGCCCAGCAGGTCATCGAAGTTGATCGAACGGATGTCGGCGACACTCTTGCGTCCCTGTTCCATTTCGAAGAGCGAGGGAACGATTTTCGTGTCGATGCCGAACCGCTCCGCGGTATCGAGCGCGGTACGCATCTTGTCGCTCGAGAGGTTCGTGATCGCGAGGATCAGGCATTCGGCCTGCATGGTGCGCAGGATCATCGGAAGGTTCTCCAGATTGCCCAGGACCGTAAGTCCCCCGACGATGGAGTGTTGCTTCGCAGGATTGTCATCGATGAAGCCGAGGAGATTGAATGGGAGTTTCTTCTTGTAGTACTGTCGGGCGAGCTGCAAGCCGATCTCGCCCGCCCCATAGATGATTGTCTTCGGGTATCCGTTGCCATTCGCGCCACGTACATGGTACGAGAATGCCATCCGGTAGATGATACGATAGCCGAGGAGGAAAAGCACGCTGAACGAGACATAGACGCTGATCAGCCGCAATGCGGCCGACAGGTCCTTCGTGACCAGCATCAGGACGACGGAAATGACCAATGAGGAGAGCAACAGTGCCCCGGCCCCGCGAACCGCGAGATCGAGCGAGCTGTCGACCAGCCTGATGTGATAGATCCTGAATGCCATGAGAAATGCGATCTGGACCAGGATGATGCCGAAGACCAGCAAGGGGTGTGCCGTTACGGTCCTGAGGCTCGCCTCTACCGCGTAGGAGGAGAGCAATCCGCAACCGTACAATACCAATGCGTCGATGAGAATCATCACACCACGTTTCGCGAGCCGTCTCAACCGATTCTTCATACGAATTGCCAAGCCCCCTGTCACTGGAATTGTGACTTATGTCTCAATCATATAAGTTCCGTATTACTTTATCATAATCAGGACGATCCCGATACCCACTTTTTGCCAAGTATCGGAATCTCGACTCACGAGAATGGGGCTTGACAAGGATCAGGCGACCGGGTCTTTCCTTCCCGGATACGATGCGAGAGCCGCTTTCAGGCATGCCATCGCATGCTTCAGGTCAACCGTGTTGAGCACATAGGCGATGCGTACTTCGTCCCGTCCGAGTCCTTCGGTCACATAGAAACCCTCTGCCGGTGCGAGCATCACGGTCTGTCCGTTCAGCTGGAAGTCACGCAGCAGGTAGATGCAGAAATCCTCCGCATTCTCAACCGGGAGCTTCGCAACCAGGTAGAACGCTCCCTTGGGTTCGCTGCAGAGCACTCCGGGGATCTTGTGCAATTCATTGACGATGAAATCACGACGGCTCTCGTACTCGTCGCGGACGCGGTCGAGATACTCCTGGGGAGTCTTCACCGCAGCCAAGGCCGCGACCTGCTCGATATCGGGGGGACAGAGCCGAGCCTGCGCTATCTTCATCGCTCCTTCGAGTACCACCTTATTCTTGCAGACCAGCGCTCCGATCCGCGCACCGCACATGCTGTAGCGCTTGGAGAAGGAGTCGACCACCACTACCCTGTCCGCATATTCGGGGTAGCTGAGCACACTGGTGAACCGCTTGCCATCGTAGACGAACTCACGGTACACCTCGTCGACGATAAGGAAGATATCGAGTCGCTTCACGAGGTCCAGAATCTGCCTGAGTTCTTCATCGGTATAGATGTGTCCGGTGGGATTGTTCGGGCTGCACAGCATGATGGCGCGCGTCTTTGGTGTCACCATCGCCTCGAAATGGGCGATATCCGGCAAGGTGAATCCATCCTCGAGACGGCTGGTCACCGGCTTGAGGGTGATGCTCGCAGTCTGGGCGAACGCACCGACATTGGTGTAATAGGGTTCGGGAACGATCACCTCATCACCCGGGTCGCAGAGGGTCATGAAGGTGAACTGGATGGCTTCGCTGCCTCCGGTGGTGATCATGATGTCATCGGCAGCGACATCGACACCAAAGCTCTTGTAATAGGAAGGAAGGGCTTCGCGCAACTCGAGCTCCCCTTCGCTCTGCCCATAGGCAATGATCTTCCGTCCATAATCCCTGACCGCCTCGATCACCTGTGGTGGAGTGATGATGTCGGGTTGCCCAATATTGAGGTGGAATACATGTACTCCGCGCCGCTTCGCATCATTCGCGTAGGGAACCAGTCTCCTGATCGGTGAGGCTTGGAATCCTGAAATTCTCTTGGACATCCGCATGGTTTTTCTCCTGTGTTTGGTCGTTTGGCGTGATTACCGTCACGCGGCGGTGGGGCTTGGCGACCAGCCGAGGAGATCGGATACCCTGGGAACCGTCAATCGCGGTCCGAATAGGCTTCCTTGCTCCCCGGCAATGGAGCCTGCGGATTTGCCTGGCTCATATCCACCAACCGGTGGATGAACTGGCGGTTGTCCAACAACGGACTCAGCGGCCGTCCGTGGTGCAACCGGCTGATGACCCGGGCAAACAGCTCGGTGACATCGGCTTGGACAAACCACTCCTTGTCAGTGAGGGTTTTGTCGTGGAAGACGGCATTCGTGCCGACCACACGGTAGAAAACTCCCTCTTTGTATGCTTGGTCGAACTCCTCGCGCGAATTCCCGTTGAAGAAGGGCAAGCTTGCGAGACAGATGATCTTCTTGGCTCCGAGATTCTTCAGCTCGCGCATCGCAATCAAGAGCGTGCCTCCGGTCCCGATCATGTCATCGGCCATCAGGACCGTCTTTCCCTTCACATCACCGAGCAAGCTGATGCTGCGGATGTTCGAGTGCTTCGCATCCTTGCTCACCACCGAGTAGTCACGTTCCTTGTAGAGCATCGCGAGCGGACGGTGCAGGGCTTCGGCGTAGAACTTGTTGCGCTGGACGGCTCCGGTATCGGGGCTGACGACCACCAAATCGGGATCGCTGAAATCGATGATCTTGTGGAGCTTGATGAGCGCCTGGTAACTGGCGTGCAGGTTTTCCAAGTGAGTCTGGCTGAAACAGTTCTCGATCTCACGTGAGTGTATGTCGAGCGTGATGATCCGCTCCACCCCCATGTTCTCGCACATGCGGCCGAACAGCGCGGCGGTCAGTGCCTCACGGCCACTTTTCTTATGTTGCCGTGAATAGGGATAGGTGGGCAGGACCAGCGTGACACTCTCCACTCCGGCGTTTTTCAGTGCGTTCACCGTGGTGAAGAGGAACATCAGATGGTCATTGATGCTGATCGAGATCGGTTCGTCACACCCTGCGACCTTGATCGGATATTGGTTCGAGACATCATAGATGACGAACATGCGCAAGCCGCGGACCGCCTGAAGGATCTCCGCCTTCACCTCGCCGTTCGCGAATCGTGTATATTTCACCGGGATTTCGAAATCGGGACAGCTGTAGGCTTTCGGTTTGCGCCCCCTGGGAATCTTCTTGCTCATCAGGTCGTCGTTCAGCGTGACCACATCAAGCAGTTCCTCGGGGCTCATGTTGTGCCGCTTCACAAGCGCGGCACTGAGCTTCTGGTATCGATCCAAATAGAGCCTCCGCAGGTGCTTGACGACCTTTCCTGCGAAGAATTCCGAGCCGGGTCCGGCAATGATTCCCAGCTTGTGGGGTTTGACGATACTCATGATCGTACTCTAACACAATTGCATGTTTCGATTCAACTGCAATCCCGAAATACACATCACAGGGAAAAAAGGAACGGACATCATCGGATCCTCAAGACAGGAAGTATAAATAACTCCTATATAGTACATATAATATTCATTTTTAAAGTCACATTATATGTCATAATTGAATATTTTATTAGTATTGTATTTATATATCAGTAGGAGGATAATGAAGCAGGAACCTTGTTCCTTCGGCCGGAGAATCCACCATGAATCCACCGGGAACAAAGGAGTTGACGATGGTCCCCATCAAGAGGGTCCATGTTGAAAGCCTGCCCATCCGGAAGATGGGCCCTGAGGAGGATGTATGAAATCGAAAAGAGTGTTGATCCTGGTACTGGCAGTCTTCATCGTACTGACCGCGGTAGCATGCGACCTTGTGTCCAGTACCGTGGAGTCATTGTTCGACGGAGGGTTCGTCCTCCCGCCGACCATCGCAACGAATACCATAAACTTCGAGATCACCGGAGTCGGGACGGGATTGCGCGGTTATGACAACTTCCCCTCCATTACCCTGTTCGTGCAACCGAAGAATCCCGCTGATTCCGTGGTCATCCCGAACCTCGTCGAGGCAGACTTCTTTGATGTCATCGATGACAATGGTGAGGCACGCCCGATCGAAGTGACTCCACGCGGGTCCGTGACCACGAGCAACAACATGGCCGACATCGTCTTCGTCATCGATACCACGGGGAGCATGTACGGCTATCTCGACACCATGGTAACGAAAGCACAGGACTTTGCAGACACCCTGGAAGCATCCGATGTCGACTATCGCGTCGGATACGTGACCTTCGGAGATGATATCCGCAAAGGTGCCCATGAGCGGCTCGCACCCACCTCGGACATCCTGACCTTCAAGACCGAGATCGACTTGATCACTGCATATGGCGGAGCTGATGGCCCGGAGAACCAGATCGATGCGATCGACTACGCACGTGCAGGAACCAGTGAGACCACCAGCAACCCCGCAGGCTCGTTCCAGAACGATATGGGATTCCTCTATCGTGATGCAGCAATCCGGATGTTCATCCTGATCACGGACATCGACTACCATGTACCGGGTGAAACATACTCGGATGTCCTCGGTTACTACCCGGGCGGGGTGGCCAATACTGTCGCCCAAGAGATTGCCAAGCTCAATGCAACCGGAGCGGTATGCTATGTGGTTGCTCCCAGTTATTATCAGGATGATTACGAAGAGCTCGCCACGGGAACCGGTGGGGCGTTCTTCGACGGTGAGACCGATTTCGCCGGCATCATCGATACGATCGGCGAAGAGATCACCACCCGCGGCGATTACATGATCACGTTCATGACCAACGATTTTACGGCGAACAAACTCCACACCTTGCGTCTCGCGGTCCACACCAGTTTGGGAGATGCCCAGGGGATCGTGACCTACACCTCCCCCGCGGTGGTCAACTACACCAGGGCGATGGAAATCTACGAGGCGGGACTGGCTGAGTAAACCGTTTTTCGCTTCTGATTCACTTTTTCCCGGAAAACCGCTCCGATATCGATCGGGGCGGTTGCCTCTTTGAAACAAAAGCGTGACATTGTTGTTATAACAATGTCACGCATGCATACCGATGTTCCGCAGACGGACAATCGGGAAGGAGGCACACATGGAAAAGAGAAGCAAGACGGTTCTGGTCCTGCTGATGATACTGTTGTTCGCAGCATCCCCGCTGGTTTCCAGGCCTACTGACGGAATTGCGATCGGAGCCCAGGTGGGAGCCCTAGCCACCGGAGTGGTCGTAGACATTCCGCTCGGGAACCTCGCACTCAACGTAGGGCTGAATACGCCGTTGCTATGGACCTATATCGCAAGCCAGTCGGGTGCTGCCGAAGAGAACTTGGTGGCGCCGTTCTTCATCCTTTCGGGAGACCTGACCAAACCGATACCGCTAGGCGAGCATTTTGATCTCAAGCTTGGCATCAGTTCGCTCGCGGGAACCGATTTCGAGACAGGTGTGATCGGAATCGGAGGGGCCACCGCGAAGGGCGAATATTGGATTCCGGACAAGAACCTGGGACTGTTCATGCACATGGATGTCCCCTTGTTCTATTACATGGTATCCGAAGACGATTCCTTCATCAGCTCGAACTGGCTGATTCCCCTGTTCGGTATCTTCACCACATCCGCGGGAGTCCTGTGGACCTTCTGATCACCACGTGACCAGGAGGGAGGCTTCCCTGTCGAGCTTGAGATAGACATCCTGGAGCGTCTGCAGCTTGGATTCGCATGTCGATGCGACCTCTTGGGCCTGGGAACGACCGTTTTCCAGGCCCAAGTTTCCCGTAGTGCCCAAGGCGGTGCGCTCGCGTACCGTACGGTAGGGATCATAGGCCGCCACCGAGGCAAGGTCCATGCCGACCTCACGATAGACATCCCGGAACGGGCGTCCTGCAGCAATACGGCGCATCACCTCGTCGGTCGCATAGAGCTCGCTCGCACATCCGCGCACCAGCGCCTGCTCGTTCACCTCGAGCTTCTGCACCATCAGGCGCATGACCCGCACCACCAGCATCGCGCTCTTGGTTCCGACGAACAGCGGCTCCTTCGTGTCCTGGAAATCTCGATTGTACCCCGATGGGAGGCTGCGGATGATCGATTTGACCCGCTCCGAACAGGAAGAGACTACCGCGCTCCTGCTCCTGGTGAGTTCCAAACCGTCGGGATTCTTTTTCTGCGGCATGATGCTGCTTCCGGTGCACAACTTGGCAGGAAGTGAGAAATATCCCAGCTCACCCAACGAGAAGAGCATCAAGTCCTGGGCAAGCTTGCTCGTCGTCAGCGTCACATAATCACATCCGTCAAGAACCATCGCCTCGAACTTTCCCCTGCTGTTGTTGGCGTAGAGGACATTGTTCTGTACCTTTGCGAATCCCATCTGATCGGCGCTGTAGAGCCGGTCCAATGGCAACGAGGTGCCGTACGAGGCGGCGGAGCCGAGGGGGCTTTGGTCCACGAGTGCATGAAGTTGCAAGAGGTGCCGGCTCTCATCCACCAGCTCTTCGGCAAAAGAGGCTGCCCACAAACCGACCGAGGAGGGCATCGCCAGTTGCATGTGCGTCCGTCCCGGCATCGGGACAAACTCGTGTTCCTTGGCAAGCGCGAACAGATCGTCCGCCAACAAGGCGGTCTGTGCGGCAAAGTGGAGGAGGAACTCGCGCATCCACAACCGCAACGCAGTCTGTACCTGATCGTTCCGCGAACGCCCCGTATGTATCTTCTTGCCCGCCTCCCCGACGTGCTTCGTCAGGTATGCTTCGATCGCAGTGTGGCAATCTTCGTCGGCGACGGAGATATCGAACTGTCCGTTTTTCTGTAGGACCAGGATGTCGGAAAATGATTGCTCGAGTGATTCCAATTCCTCTGTCGTCAGAAGGGAAGCCCGGTGCAGGGTCCTTGCGTGGGCAATCGATGCCAAGCAGTCGGCTGTCACCAGGTTGCGATCCAACAGATAATCGTTCCCTACGGTGAACTCCTCCATCAAGCCATCCAACGAATAATCTTTCTGCCACAACTTTCCCATGAACCGACCTCCCCGTCGGGCAAAGTGTAGTTGAACTGCCACGTGAGGTCAATCGATTCGCAGCTTTGACACGTTCATTGTGCAGGAGGTGCCATGAGACCTAGTACATGGAAGATACTCTTGCTGTTTCCCCTGTTCGTCCTGCTGAGCAATTGCGAAGCACAACCGCAACGGGAGCTGTTCAACGTACTTGCGGGGAAGGATCACCAAGGACCGGTACTCCTCGGTTGGCATGCTACGGGAACCCACAGTGCACGTTGCAGCTTCGATGAGTTCGTCAGGTGTGACGCCGGAAAGATCGTCTGCCCCGATGGGACGAACGCGGTACTCTCGGCCGTCGCCTTCGAACGGGAGGTGGAACTGACTTTTTCCAGACCGCTGGTTCCTGGCAAGAGACAGGAAATCCGTGCGCGGGTAACCGATATGGTGGGCAACTCACTGAGCTTCACCGTGGGGATCTGGGGGTATAACGCGAACCCTCCGGAGTTGCGGATCAACGAGTTCGTGACCAAGGGAAGCAGCACCAATCCCGATCGCGTCGAACTGTATGTGAAGCAGGGGGGAAACCTCGCGGGTATCACGCTCTATGACGGCATGAGCGGATCGTTCGACAGTGAGTGCATCCTGCCCGCCTTCGCTGTATCGGCGGGCGATCATGTCGTGATCGAATACGGAGAACGGCTCAGGGGCATCCATCCGATCGAGTTCTGGGGAGGCGAAGTGGGATTGGGGGCGAACAACGGGGTGATCAGTCTCTATGACGCACCCGAGGGACGGATCATCGATGCGGTCCTCTACAGCAACAGGACCAGCTCGTCAGATGAGCAGTACGGAGGTTTCGGTACGAAGAAAGTCCAGCAACGGGCAGTGCTGTTGCAGGAATCGGGTGAATGGAAACCGATTCCCATCGTTCCCGAGAGTGGAGTCGACAGCACGTACTGTACCGCTACCCGCTCGATCTGCCGTACTCCGGGAGCGGCCGATACCGATCGGGCAGCAGACTGGCATGTGGTACCGACCGGAAAGGCAAGCTTCGGAAACGAAAACGAAAAAGAGTCGTATCATCCATGATCATCGGGGACCGATGATCTTGTTCCTTCCGCTGCGCTTCGCCTCATAGAGCCGATTGTCGGCCAAGGTGACCAACTCGTCGATGCCCTGCCCCTGAAAGAGTGCCAAGCCTCCGCTGATGGTCAGCCGGATCCCCCCGGTGAATGCATGATCGGCGACGGTGATGCGGATCCTTTCGGCAACCTGCATCGCTTCCTGCATGCCGAGACCGTCGAGGACCATCATGAACTCCTCACCGCCGTACCGACCGAACGCATCGGCGCCACGCACGCGGGAACCGACCAAACGGGCCAATTGCACCAACACCTCATCCCCCACTTGGTGGCCGTAACTATCATTGATGTGCTTGAAGTGATCGATATCGAGCATCAGCAACGCGAACGAACGGTCCTCCTGCACGCACCGGTCGTGCGTGGACCGGAGAAACCTGAACAGTGCGGCGCGGCTGAGCACCTTGGTCAGCTCATCGTGATCGACCAACTGTTGCAGCAGTTCATTTTGCAGGGCAAGCTGTTGTTCCATCAGTTTCTGCTTGGTGATGTCGAAGACGATGCCGACCAACTGGAGAGGTTTGCCCGCTGCGTCCCGCTGGGTGATCTTCCCCCGGTCGTAATACCAGCGCCATGAGCCGTCCTTGTGGCGGATCCTGTAGCTTGCCTCATACACTGCGTCGGTACCCGCAAGATGCCGACGCATCTGGTCCATCACCGGGCCATGATCATCGGGATGCAGCAGGTCGGTGAAGAACGCATGTCCGATACGATCGGGAATCTCTTGTTTCGCATAGCCAAGGTTGAGGATTTTCAGATCATTGCAGATCACCGTATCGGAAGGGACATTCCATATCCAGGAACCGAGGTTCCCGGCCCAAGGAAGATCAAGCAACTCTTCGCGATTCTTTTGCTCCGTGAGCGTGCGGACGGTACGCTCGAGTTCCTCGATCCGTCGTTCAAGCGAGAGGCATGTATCTTCAGCCATCACTCCTCCCACAAAAAAACCGGACATGCGATGAAGTCCGGTTTTCCGTATGTCAGATGCCGAGACTCAGACGTACTCGGCGACAAAGGATTCGAGCACAGCGAGCGACACCGCACCGATGCGCTGATTCACTACCTTGCCGTCCTTGAATATGGCCAGGGTCGGAATGCTGGAGATGTGGTATTTCTCCGCGAGATCCGGTTGCTCGTCCACATTCACTTTTCCCACCTTCAGCTTGCCGGCATGATTATCGGCCAGCTTTGCGACCGCGGGGGCGACCATCTTGCAGGGACCGCACCATACAGCCCAGAAATCCACCAGGACGGGGAGCTTCGATTTCAATACTTCCGTTTCAAAGTTGGCGTTGGTCAACGTAATTTCACTCATGTGATCCTCCTCGGGTATGTAACGATCCAAGTATACAATGAGCCGATGCAAAAGGAAAGCGACATGCGTCGGAACCGGGAATGATCAACGTGAAGGAGAGGATTCGAAGGCTCCAGGAAGGTCTCCCGGAGGACTTTTCCCGATAGCATACGCCAGCCCCCACACGATGCGAGAGTCCCCTGGCTCCCACACGGATCACTGCATGACCTTGCATCAGAAGCAATTGCAAGAAGATTAAAAATTTCAGGAGCAAATGCTGGAAATGCTCTTGAGTCTCTAGTTGCTATAAGGTTTACAGTTCGCACCATCGAGGAATACCGGGAGGTCGGTGTGCACAACCATACACTGATTCGCAAAGCCAAGGCAGTCGTCACCTGCGATGCTGCCGATCACATCCTTCACGATGTGGACATCAGGATCGAAGAGGGAAAGATCACCCGAATCGGAGCAGGTCTCGATCCGATCGGGTGTGAGATCATCGACGCGTCCCATTCGTTCGTCTACCCCGGGCTGATCAACACGCATCATCACTTCTTCCAGACGTTCGTCCGCAACCTGATGAGCATCGATTATCCGAACATGCTGGTCGTCGAGTGGCTCGACCGCATCTACCGCGTGTTCAAGGAGATCGATTCCGATGTCATCTACCACTCTTCGCTTACCGCGATGGCCGATCTGGTGAAACATGGGTGCACCTGTGCGTTCGATCATCAATACTGCTACACCAAGAAGACCGGGACATCGCCAGTCGATCGTCAGATGGAGGCGGCAGGCACAATCGGATTGCGCTATCACGCGGGAAGAGGATGCAACACACTCCCACGCAGCCAAGGAAGCACCATACCGGACGAAATGCTTGAGACCACCGACGCTTTCCTCGCCGATTGCGAGCGCCTGATCGATGCCTATCATGAACCCGATCCGTTCGGCATGCATCGGATCGTCGTCGCTCCGTGCCAGCCGATCAACAGCCATCCGCATACCTTCATCGAATCGGCAGCGTTTGCACGGGACAAGCATGTCCGGCTGCACACGCATCTCGGAGAGGGAGAGAATCCGATCATGAAAGCACGCCACGGGAAGAGAACCCTCGCGTGGTGCGAAGAGATCGGGTTCGTGGGACCCGATGTATGGTTCGCCCACGCGTGGGAACTTGATGCACAGGAACATGCAGTCCTCGCTGCAACGGGTAGCGGCGTATCACACTGTCCCGCTCCTGCGACCTTGGGCGGGTTCCCCATCCTCGACATCCCCGGGATGCTGGAGAAGAGCGTCCCGCTCAGCCTCGGATGCGACGGATCGGCGACGAACGACAGTTCGAACCTGCTCGATTCATTGCGCATGGCCTACCTGATGCAAGCATTCCACGGGAAAAGCCGCAATCGGGTCCCCTCGCCCTACGAGATGCTCAAGATAGCCACCGTCGGAGGGGCACAAGCCCTGGGGAGGAGCGAACTCGGCTCGTTGGAAGTCGGAAAGGCTGCCGACCTCTTTTTCGTGGATGTCGACATGCTGGAACTCTGCGGAACCTTGCACGACCCGGCAAACCTGATCGCCCGCGCAGGAGTCTGCGGTCCTGTCGAACGGACGATCGTGGCGGGAAAGACGGTCTGGGAGCATGGCAGGTTTCCCACATTGGATGAGCGGGAGCTTGCACGTGAGGGAAATCGCATCTGTACCGAAAGGATGGCTCCCCATTTCCCTCTCTGAACGATTGATCGCTATCACCGGGGGAATCCCCGTGAAGAGGAGAATACATATGAAGAGGATCGCAATCGTGCTGTTCGTCGCACTGGCAAGCATCGGATGCTTGTTCGCAACCGGCGCCGCGGAGAAGCAAGCGGATGATGCCATGAAGGTAGCCTTGCTGCTCTCGGGACCGGCGAATGACCAGGGATGGAATGCCGTCGCATTCGCGGGACTGAAGGAAGCCGAGGCGAAGTATGGTCTGCAGACAGCCTACTCCGAACACGTCGGCATCGCAGATGGCGAAGCCGCGTTCACCGACTATGCATCCCAAGGGTATGATTTGGTGATCGGACACGGATTCCAGTTCGGCGATCCCGCCGTGCGTGTCTCCGGCCGGTTCCCGAATACCAAGTTCATGGCGATCGAGTCCAATGTCCATTCGAAGAACGCCGCATCGTATGTGATGGCCTGTGAGGAAGCGGGGTACCTGATGGGCATGCTTGCGGCTTCGATGACAAAGACAGGGAAGATCGGCATGGTGGGAGGTTTCGAACAACCTTCGATCGTGAAGGTCGTCGAAGCCTACAAGCTCGGAGCTGCTGCAGTGAACCCGGGCGTGCAAGTGTTCGAAGCCTATGTCAGCAGCTTCACCGATGTCGCACTCGGCAAGGAGGCGGCCATTGCGATGGCTGACCGCGGTGCGGATGTACTCTCCCATGTGGCGAACCAGGCGGGAACGGGGGTGATCAAGGCAGCCGAAGAACGCGGGTTGCTGGCGACCGGCGACTCCTACGACCAGAATTCCATAGCACCCGCCACGGTGATGTGCTCCACCATCTACAGCGTCCCGATGCTGGTGCTCAATGCAGTCGAGAAGGTGAAGAACGGCACGTACGAGGGCGGAGTCTTCTACCTCGGCATGCAAGACGGTGTGGTTGACATTGCACCGTACAATTCGTTCGAACAGAAGATACCCACTGCGGTGAAGGATCTGATCACGAAGACGAAAAACTCGATCCTTGACGGAAGCCTCAAGATCCCGATGATCGAGACGCCGACCGCAAAATGAGGAAAGGCGGGGAATCGGTGCTTCCGGTTCCCCGTTTCCCGTGAGGAGTTCTCGATGACCCGACTGCGCATGCGCAACATAAGCAAAAGTTTTTTCGGTTCCTATGCGAACCACGAGGTGTGCCTCGATGTGGACAGTGCTGAGATACACGCACTCCTCGGAGAGAACGGTGCGGGCAAGACCACTCTCATGAACATCCTCTACGGAATCTATCGAAAGGATGGCGGGACGATCACGATCGACGGTGAAGAGGTGGATTTCAAGAGTCCCAAGGAGGCGATCGCACGCTCCGTGGGGATGGTCCACCAGCACTTCACCTTGGTACCGACCCTCACCGTGCAGCAGAACATCACCCTCGGACTGAAAGATGCAGGATATCCATGCTCACGGGAGCGCCAGCGTTGCGCGCACATCGCACGGCTTGCAACGTCGTATGGGTGGAAGATCGATCCGTCGGCCTTGGTACGGGAGCTCTCGGTCGGCGAGATGCAGCGGGTCGAGATACTGAAGCTTCTGTACAGGAACGCACGTGTGTTGATCTTCGATGAACCGACTGCGGTCCTGACCATGCAGGAATCGGCCCAACTCTTCGAAATGTTCAAGCTCCTGAAGGCTCAGGGTTGTTCGATCATTGTCATCACCCATCATATCCAGGAGGTCCTGGAGCACTGCGACCGGGTCACCGTGCTCCGTGACGGCAAGTCGATCGGGACCGAGAGGATTGCCGATGTCGATGCCAAGCGTCTTTCCAGCCTGATGATCGGCAGGGATCTTGTACCTGTGGCCCGCGAACGTGACCGAAAGGGCTCCGGCGAGACGATCCTGGAACTTGCAGGATATGGGTTTGCCCGTTCGGGAACCAAACGGGGAAGCGTAGACCTCTCGTTGGACCGTTCGGAGATCGTGGGTATCGCAGGTGTCGACGGTAATGGGCAGAAAGAGTTGCTCGAGACGTTGATGGGGTTGCGAGACCACGTATCGGGGAACGCCTTTTTCAAAGGCAAGGACATCTCGATGCTTTCCACTGCCCAGAGGAGGACCATGGGCATCAGCTATATCTCCGATGACCGGCACCACGACTCGCTGGTGCTGGACATGGGAGCGGCACAGAACATGATGTTGCGCCCGGGTGCGCTCTGCGAGACAGTCACGCATCATCTGATCGACCGCAGGAAGATGCATCGGCTGGCGGCCGAGGCTGTCGAATCCTATGGGATCAAGACACAAGGAATTTCGGAACCCATGCGCTTCCTCTCGGGTGGGAACCAGCAGAAATTGGTCCTCGCCAGGGAACTTGCCGGCCGGCCGGATCTCATCATCGCGTTCCAGCCGACACGGGGCCTGGACATCGGTGCCACCGAGTTCATCCATCATACGCTCTTGCGCATGCGGGATGCCGGTTCGGCTACGCTTCTGGTCAGTACGAACCTCGAGGAGATTCTCCTGTTGAGCGACCGTATCGCAGTCATGCACGAAGGGATGATCACGGGTATCATCGATAACGACTCGCCTGACATCATGCGCATCGGCCTGATGATGGCGGGAATCGATTGCCAGGGGGAAAAGACATGAGGCGTTGGCTTTCCATGGTATGGACAGGGGGAGCTACGTTGGCCGTGGCGATCATACTCATCGTACTGGTCGGCAGTGATGTGCCACTCGCCGTGATGAGCTTCCTCAAGGGAATATTCGGCTCGACCTATGCCTTGAGCGAGGTCGTGGTGCGGGCCACCCCGCTCATGCTCGCCGGGTTGGGAGTGTCGGTCGGGTTCAAGACCGGCTTCACCAACCTCGGGGCAGAGGGACAGATCTATGCAGGAGCAATCGCGATGAGCGCCACCGCGATGCTGTTCCCCTCTCTTCCGGCACCGCTCATGATACCCTTGGTGATCGTGGTGGGATTTGTCGCCGGAGGAGCCTGGGCGCTGCTTCCGGGAATCCTGAAAGCACGTTTTGCGATCAGTGAAGTCATCATGACGATCATGCTCAACTACGTGGCGATCAACTTGACGGGAGTACTGGTGAGGACCGCGCTGAAGGATCCGTCATACCCCTACCCCATGTCTCCCATGCTCAGCAACACATCTGATTTCGTACAACTGTTTCCCCCGACCCGGATCCACGGTGGCATCATCCTGGCATTGCTTGCCCTCCTGGCAGTCCATGTGCTGCTCTTCCGATCCCGTTTGGGATTCGAGATGCGTGCAGTGGGGCTGAACAGCAGGGCCTGTGCATGCAGTGGGATCGCGGTCAACCGTGCACTGATCATCAGCGCGATAGTCGGTGGAGGGCTCGCGGGACTTGCCGGAGTGAGTGAGATCGCAGGCTTGCACCATCGCCTCATCGAGGGAATCAGCAGCGGATTCGGGTATGTCGCGATCATCGTCGCGTTGCTCGGGAAGAACAATCCGGTAGGGATCGTGTTCGCATCGCTTGGCATCGCGGCATTGCAAGTCGGTTCGATGGCCATGCAGCGTGCGGCGAAGGTTCCTACCTCGATCGCATCGATCATCATGGGAACGCTCATCCTCCTGTTGGTAATCAGGGATGCCAAGCGCTCCGTCTCCATGCCGGAAGGGGGTGCATGAAAGATGGAACTGTTGTTGTTGCTCGTGACATTCCTCGCAGCCTCGATTCGCATGGCGATCCCTCTCGCTCTCGCAGGTCTCGGTGAAAGCATCTCGGAAAAGAGTGGATTGTTGAACATCGGAGTAGAGGCAATCATGCTCTGCGGTGCGTTCTTCAGTTTCATGGCAGTCTTTGCCACCGGCAGCTTTTTCCTCGGCATGGTGGGGGGAGTGTTCGGCGGCGTATCGATGAGCATGATCCACGCGCTGCTGTCCATCCGGTTCAAGGCCAACCAGACGATCGTAGGGCTCGCACTGAACTTTCTTGCCCTCGGATTGACCAGTTTCCTTTTCCTGATGAGTTTCGGACAGACCACGACCCTCCCCTCGACTGCAGTGATGGCCGCGATACGGCTTCCCCTTCTTTCGGCGATACCGGTGGTCGGCGAGCTGTTGTTCACGCAGAATCTCTTCGTCTACCTCACCATCGCGTGCATGGTCATCACGCACTTTGTCTTTTTCAAGACCGATTTCGGTGTCGCATTGCACGCGGTCGGAGAACACCCCATCGCTGCCGACACCGCGGGAATCTCGGTCACTACGGTCCGCTATGTCGCGGCGCTTCTCAACGGAATGCTCGGAGGACTCGGAGGGGCATACCTCACCATCGTGAAGCTGGGATTCTTCCAGGAGAACTTGACTGCAGGCAAGGGGTATATCGCGCTGGTGACCGTCATTCTCGGCAAACGAACCCCGTTCGGCGTCCTCGGGGCAGCCTTGATCATCGGAGGAGCGGAAGCCCTGCAGATCCGGTTGCAGACCGCAGGGACGAACATTCCCTCCCAACTCTTCGCAATGTTTCCCTACCTCATGACGATCCTCGCACTGCTGCTGACCATCGGATCATCCGGAGATCCGGCGGCACTGGGCACTCCCTATGACCGGAACAGACGCGGTTGACCGGTACCGTGCAAAATCACATCCAAGGCGCACCAAGGAATCCTTCCAGCGAATGCATCCTCCCATAGAGATAGGTGATGAAATCTCCGAATCGTTCCTTGGGAGTATGCAGGCGCACCTCACGTACTGCTTGGTTCCCATGATAATAGGAAGCGTTGAATGGTCCGCGATAGATATGCTTGGCTTGGGTGATGCGACCATCCACATAGGGATTGATTGCAAATCCCGTTTCCTTGATATACCGGACGACCGATTGCTCATCCTCTCCCAATTGCATCAATTTCCAGGAAGCAGTGGTGGCGACCGCGATACGCAACCTTCGCAGGGCGATCTGGATGACATCGTCATCATCCTCCACCCAATCGATGATCTCGGTAGCTTGGTCGCCGATCCCTTCCTGGATCACCCCGGGTATTCCGTTCAAGGTACACAGCAGGACATCCGCACTCGCGTTCCCCTTCCGATAGGCATCCGCCGTATAGAGCAGCTGTGTCGCATGTCCGGGGAAGTTCTCGTGAGTCACCAGGTGTTTCAATGCCGCACGGGTACATCCGATGTCTGTGTTGATCTCCATGGTCTTCCCGAGGAAGTTGCACCTGCCCGCAGCATGTGTGCCTGAAGTCAGCACCAATTCCATCCGGAAATCACCCACATCGAACACCCGCTGTGCGGTCCTGCGTACCGCCTCCTCTTGCAGCATACGGTACTCGGATTCCAGTTTTTCCACCGGGATGAACTTGCTGCCCTGCCAGGATTGCACCCGCTCGGCCAAGGATCCCCTGATGATATTCCGCCTGGTGAGCGCACGATCGATCTCCTCACGGAGTTCCTCGATCACCTTTTCATCGGCGGGACCTGCCGGAACTCCCACAAGATGTTCCAACCGATAGGCGAACGAAGTGGGTTCTCCCCGGAATACTTTGATGGCTGCTCGCAGCGAACGGACCAGCGCTTCGAGAAATGATTTCCGCGTGTCCAGGGGACACTCCCCAATCTTTGCGGTTATCGCAGCGAGATCTCGCTGGGCCTCTGTCCAATCGGCGTACCGATTCGGTTCCACCAGATCTTCACCGGTATAGATCGGGATCAATCCTTCGGTGTCGAGCGCTTTGCCACCCTGCTGCAGCCGACGCTCCAATGCATTCATTCCCAACGCGATCGCGGTAATGTCGTATCCGACCTGCATGTCATCGTACATCAGCGGTCTCCATGACTGCGGTATGCAACACCGGTGGCGAGGCAGAGACTTTCGGGAGCGTGCATGTTGCCGTACAGTTCATCGATGAACAATCGTCTCCGTTTCGGATCATGTTCCACTGCGAGCCGGACACGTCTCACCGCTTCGTTCCCATAGAAATAGGAACTGATGAATCCGCTGCGGAAGGGGTGCCTGGCCATGTGGATCCTTCCTTTGATCCTCGCATCTTGCATCGCCCCCACATCCCGCATGTAGGCGTACGCCTGAGCATCCGTGATCCGCTCCATGTTGATCTTCCATGCCGCTTGTGTGGCTACGGAACTCTGATACCGTCGCAACAGCGCCTGGATCTCGTCATGCACATCCTCGATCCAATCGATCAGCTCGACACCTTGGTCGCCGATGCCTTCCTGGATGACCCCGGTGATTCCGTTGAGACTGCACAGCAGCACATCTGCCGATGCGGTCCCCTGCTTGAAACTGCGCAGCGTGTAGATGTTCTGCGTCGAGTGGCCGGGAAAGCATTCGTGTGCCACCAGGTGTTTCAGTGCTGCCCGTGAGAAGCGGTTGTCCACATTGATGTCCATCTTGCCGCCGCTGAAGTTGCATCTTGCGGAAAAATGGGTGTTCCGTACCGGATTGAGGACCATCGTGTAGCCTTCCGTATCCACGATCATCCGATCGGTGCGCTCCTGTGCTTCGGCCATCAGCTCGCCGAATACCTTTTCAAGGTGCTCGGGTTCTATCGCGCCGCTCTGTTCCCAAGCCAAGATTTTGTCCCTGACCGTGCCTGTCGAGAATCCTGCACGGTCCAATGCTTCTTCGAGACGTGAGGCCAGATCCCCAATGAAACTGTCCTCCAAGGATTCGGCAGGCACTCCCACCAATTTCGTGAGCTTGTCAACGAACGGGGCATCCCCTCCCTGGAACAGCATCGATGCCATCCGCAACGAATGCATCAGCTTTTCCAAGAACAATTTCCTCGGTCCTTGCCCCAGCTTTCCGACAGAAGCCGCCGCCTCTTCGATCGCATGGTCGACCTCTTCCCAGCTGCGAAAGTCCCGCTCGTCGATCAGGTCCTTGCCGAGGTAGAGGGGAATGAGTCCTTCATCGTCGATGATTCCTTTTCCCTTGAAGACCTTGCGTTCAAACGAATCCAGACCTGCTGCGATCGCCGTGATTTCGTAACCGAGTTCCTTGGTGTCCATATGCACTCCCTTTCCATTATGATCAATTAAGATATATTTTACATAATATATGATATATAGTATATCGCGTGGTTCCACCCTGAACAAGGAAAACCTTGTGTGAAAGGATGTAGAGCGATGTGCAGTTCACAGGAGGCTTCGCATGGGAACAGGAATGTTTGATTTCTCGGGAGAGACGATCCTCGTCTCCGGCTCCGCCCGCGGCATAGGCCGGACGATGGTGTTGCAGTTTTCCAAAGCGGGAGCCCGGGTGATCGCGGTCGATCGCGATGCACAAGGATTGTCGGAGACCCAGTCGCTCTGCCGGTCCTGCATCACCAGGACCGTGGATATCCGCGACATCGATGCAGTGACGAATCTCATGGGATTCATCAAGGAGCACTGTGCTACGTTGCATGTGTGCATCAACAACGCCGCCGTTGCTCCCCACCAAAGCCTGGAGACCTATCAGGAGAAAGTCTGGGACCGTGTCTACGACGTCAACTGCAAAGGCACCTTCCTCATGACCCAGGCTGCAGGCAACTTGATGCGTGAGACCGGGACCAAAGGAACCATCATCAACTTCTCGTCCGCCGCAGCAGTCAAGAGCGGGGCGGGAAGCGCGGCGTATGCTTCCAGCAGGGCGGCGACGGAGGCGTTCGGAAGAAGCGCCGCGATCGAGTTCGCCCCCTACGGCATCCGGGTGAACACGATCAGGCCGGGATTGATCGACACCCAACCGAAACCGCTTCCTCCCGCGATGCGCGAGGGTCTGGAAGCTCGGATTCCCACGCTCCCGTTCCGACGGGCAGGGCATAGCGAGGAAGTGGGAAACGTGGCCCTGTTCCTTGCCTCCTCCCTCGCTTCCTATATCACCGGCTCGGTGATAACCGTGGATGGGGGATCCCTTTGTGGCAACTATCCCGATTCCAAGGTTACTGATGATGATACCCGTTACCGCTGGATCTACGACTGACCGTCGAGATCCGCGAGCATCTCTTGTGCGATGCGGGATACGGGAACGGTGCCGTAGGAGAGGAACTCGTCATGGAACCGCTGCAGCGAGAAATCCGTACCCAACCTGCGGGCGACTTCATCGCGCAATGCTTCTATCTGCTCGACGCCGTACAGATACATGATCGCCCCGCCGGGGAACAGACTGTTCTTCACCGCCTCGCCGTGAGCCGCGGCCCCTGGCATCTTCGCATATTCCCGATAATAGGCTTCGGCATCCTCGATGCTGTACTGTCCGGTGTGCAACCGGATATCCACTACGGCACGCGCTGCCATGCGTCGTCTGGATGACAATTCAGCATACAATTCAAGCGGTTCCAAGAATCCCCGGTGCCCTGCAAGTTCCGAGATATAGCATGCCCACCCTTCACAGAGTGTACCGCCGCACAACATCGTGAGACGCGCCGGACCATCGTTCGCCGCAACCTGCGCGATCCGCGAACGGGAACGGACTGCATTGTAGTTCTGCACGTGATGACCGATGCCACCGTGGTGGAGGACATGGTTGGTCTTGATGACAAACGTATTGTTGGCTCGCAAGAACTCCTCTTGCAATGACGCTGTCTCTTCCAGCGGATACACATGGTACCGATACGTAGGCGGCTTGTGCCACCGTGGAGGACAACGGTAGAAGAGGAAATAGAGGTACGGTTGCACATTCCTCGCCCACAACGGAATCGGTTGATACTCGATGGGATTATCGTCCCACGTGACCAAGCGTTCCCGCTCATTGAGCTTCCTGCTCGCCTCCCACAACTCTCCGTAGCTTGACAGGTATCCTTCGGCATCAGGATGTGCATCACGCAACCGTGCGAGGGCAACTTCCGGGGTAGTGCAACCGAACTGCGGAGCCTGTGATTCCAGTGCGGCGCTGCACTGCCGGATGATCTGCTCCGCATGTGCCGCGTACGCGTGCAGATCGAAATCTTGATCAATCCCATGAGCCCAACCGAGTATGTTCCGGAACGCGGTCTTTCCACAACCGGTATACTCCAATGGTTTGTCTGACAGGTCCTCTTCCAAGAAGCGGGAGAATCCTTCGCACGCCTCGATGGCTGCCGACCGGCAGTTCGGATCAACGGCCAACCCCTCCTGGGCAATCAGATGATCCAGTCCTTCGCCAAGGAATAGCAAGGTGCCTGTGCACTCCTTGATCGCACGTTCGGTCCATGCGTGCGGAGCTTGCACGAGGTTCTGTCTCGCATCCGCATAGAACCGTGGCAAACCGCTGAGCCTGGCATGGAAATCGGATTGTTTCTCCGGCACCGGCCGAAAGTCCGAGAGGAACGGCGAGAGCAATGCGAACGCTGCCTCCCCGGTATAGGTGACCGGATTGCATCGGTACATGATCCCGTCGTCCCGTTCCCACCCTTGCATGAGGAGAAACCCCTTGGCAAGGTCGTAGTCGATGCGTTGGAACTTGTCCAACGCATCGCGATCGATTTCCGAGAGACGCCTGAGCAATCCGTCGATCTCTTCCCTTGTTTCTGCCAACCCTTCCCCGCTCATGTCCGGAAGCATCGCGTTGTACTCACGCAAACCGGCAAAGGTTGCGTCAACGGGGCGCCTTGCGAACATGTGCACGAAAAAATCATCCGACCACTGTGAAAACCGACTCTCGATCTCTGTCATGCTTTGTATCTCCCGATATGTGATCACATCTCCGAATGGTGAACCCAACGCTTCTCATAATGTGCGGTACTGGCCATGTTGATGACTTTCTGCACACGTGCGCTCTGTATGAAGTTTCCTTGGTTCACGCTGCCACCGGAGACTATTTCCTCCATGAAGTTGTGGATCAGGCACGCGTAGAAGACCTGGTCCCACGACTGACCTTCCTCGTATGCGGGTGGGAAGAACTTCCGGGGGATCGGCATGTCGACATACTCGACCGCATCGGGCTTCGCACCCTTGAGCGTCTGGATCACGCCGAATTCCTCAACCAGCCTGACTTGGAGACCGCCTTGCGAACCATAGATGCGCGCTTCGATTCCCGGGTAGTTGCCGACGGTCACGATGCTCGACTGCAAGGAGAACATGGTACCGTTCATCCCCTCTGCGATGAAGATGTCAGCATCATCCACGTTGATCCTGGAATACTCGGTATCCAGATTGGTCAACCTCCTGTGCTTGACCATGTTGGCCATGATGCAACTGACACGCTCCAAGTCCGATCCGATCAGCTCCAACCCGATATCGATCGTGGGAGCGCCATATCCTTCGAGACTGAATATGCCGATTCCTTCGGGAGTCAGGTCCTTGTGGAATGAGGGGGGCGTACTCGGATAGACACGATGGATGCGTTTGTCCATGGGATAATCCGGGCTCAACCATTGTGAGTTCTGCTCGTATCCGTTGTAGACAAACGGATCGCCGATAAATCCGTCCCTGACCAACTCGAACATGTATTGGACCGCGGGGGCATACCGGAACGTAAGTCCCACCTTTGTCTTGAGATTCTTGCTGTCCGCAAGCTCTTGTGCCCGGATCACATCCTTGTAATCGTGGCAGACCGGCTTCTCCACCAGCACGTGCTTTCCCGCCTCGAGCGCCTGGAATGTAAGCACTTCATGGCTGTTGTCGAACTGGTCTCCCGCTCGGGTCACCACATCGATCACATCGATGTCCTCACGTTGCAACATGCGCTGGTAATCGGTATAGACATCGGGGATCCCGAACTTCGCCGCGGCATCCTTTGCCAAATCCTCATGCAGGTCGCTGATGGCCACGATGTCACACAACGGCGAACCGACATATCCAGGCAAGTGAGCACGTTGACACCAGCGGCCCGCTCCGATCACCCCTACTCTCAGTTTCTCTCTCATCTTTTGCTCCTTCTGCAATAATCCGCAGGTGTCCGATTCATCGGACAGCCCGTATCAGTTCCTCCACCTGCAATCGTGACACTTGTTGTGGTTGCACAGCAGGTCTCCCGACCGGCAACAACAACAGGGGAGTCAACTCAGCAGGTATCCCCAGCACATCCTTCAGCCGCCCTGCGTCGAAGCCGATCACACAGGTAGTGCCCAATCCCAATGCGGTGGTCGCAAGCATCATGTTCTGGGCGACACCCATGCAATCAAGCTTGCTCATGTCTGTCCGTCCCTTGTCTCCGTATCGAGCTCCCATGCGGCGCCGATCATAGCAGATGACGATGATGACATCCGCACGTGAGACCCACCGTTGAGTCAGCACGGTTCCCCGGGAGGTGATTCCTGCATCCGTGGTCGCGGCGACAGCCTCGCGACCTTCGGGACTTCGTACGATGACGAACTCTCTCGCTTGCATGTTGCCTGCCGATGGCGCATGAGTGCCTGCCTCGAGGATTGCGTACAGCTCCTTGTCGCTTACCGCCTCGTCGGTGAACTCACGGATGCTTCTGCGTTCGCGCATGCATGAAAACACATCCACTTCGTCACACTCCTGATCCGAGGCCATCGGCATCCCATCGCACATACTCGTCAAGGTACAACCGAGGCCTCCTTTTGGGCTCTGTCGCCATGTGCCCGATTGCCAGCAGCAGTACGGGATCCATGTGCGATGGCAACGAGAACAGTCGACAGACCGCATCCGGGTCGAATTCCCTGATGATGGTTCCCCCGATTCCAAGTCGCTTGCCTGCCTGGAACATGCACGCAACCGCCATCCCGATATCCATCAAGGCGAATCGGTTGGCACCGACAGGCCCGCTCTTTGCGTTCGCACGCAGCCTGTTCATCAGGACCGTGAGGATCACGGGAGCTTGTCCGAACCACGAAACCTCCTGTGCCCCAGGAGGAATCGGGCGAAACTGCACATCAAGCAACGTACCTGCCACATGCATTTTCGCCTCAGCATCGACAGTCACGATGAACTCCCATGGTTGACAGTTGGCGATCGAAGGAGCGTATCCGGCCGCTCCCAGGATTTCCCGCATCTCATCGGGGGTGACGGGGGTATCGAGGAACGTATCCACTCCGTCAAGGAATCCTGGATTCATGGCCTGCGCGGCACCTTCCGTACCATTCATTTGTGCTTCCTCAGGATCAACGGCTCATATTCGCTCTGGTCGACGATCGCATGCACGATCACCGGACCTTCGGCTGCAAAGGCCTGTTCCAACGCGATCCGGAAGGAATCGGCAGTAGCGGCACCAAGGACCGGGACGCCGAACATGTTGTTGGGCACCGGCGGTTGCTCATCACTCAAGGTCGTACCCTCGGTGATCTTGCCACGTTTCTTCTGCTTGAGGCGGATGAGTTCGAGCTTGGTATCGGAGAGGACGATGAACACGATGTTCATGCCGATCCGGCGTGCGGTGGCCATCTCTCCCGCCATCATCATGTATCCGCCGTCACCCGTGATGCAGACCACCGGAACCTCAGGGCGTGCAAGCTTGGCTCCAAGTGCCGCGGGAATACCGAAGCCCATCGAGGACCATCCATTGGTCATCAATTGCCCGAACGGATGTCTCGTTCGCCATGCCTGTCCGATCAAGTGGGTATGCGCACCGACATCGCATGTCATGATGCCCTCGTCAGGCAACAGCTCACGAAGGATCTTCAGGACACTCAAGGGACCGAACACCCCGGCCTTGGGTTCAAACCGGGCGAACATTGCCTCACGACGTTCACGCAATGCCTGCATGTCCCACCCGAACGACATCGGCCCGAGAGCCGACAGGCGCTTAAGTGCACACACGGGATTGCCCACCACATCACAGACCTTCGCATACGTCTTGCGGTCTATATCACACGCGACGGTATCGATATGGATCAGGGGAACCACGGGCATCCACGATTCATAGTTGAACTCGACCGGGTCGTATCCGACGGCGATGATCAGGTCAGCTTGCACGTTTGTCTGCGCGACCACATCGCTGAGGGCGTGGAACAGGACTCCCGCGTAGCTGCGATGGTCCTCATCGATCAACCCTTTGGCCATCGGCGTCAGGACGACCGGGACATCAAACTGCTCTGCAAGCTTGACGATCTTCTCTCCAAGATCGAACCGGATCGCAGTCAATCCCACGGCCAACAAGGGCTTGCGGGATTGCTTCACCAACCGTTCCATGTCGATCAGGGCGGACTCGTCGGGATCCGAAGGCATCGCCGGCTTGGAGACCTTGGGCAACGCACCGGTGATCCGCATGTCTCCCAATCCTTCGGGAAGACCGATGTGGACCGGGCCGGGGACCTCAGCCGACGCGGTCTCGAACATGTCGGCCAGCGCTTCGGCAGCCTGGTCCGCCTGCAAGCGGATCGTCTTCTTGGTCAGCGGCTTGAACAGCGTCTGATGGTCGATGGCCATCTGGGTTGTCCGCCCCATCATATGGTTGGGCGGTTCGGTTGTCAGCGCGATCAGGGGTGCGCGATCCAGCAGGGCGCTGCCCACACCGGTGGACAGGTTCGTGGCACCCGGTCCGGTCGTTCCGTAACACACTCCCGGGACGCCGGTCAGCCATCCGTAGACGGTCGCCATGAATCCTCCGCTCGCCTCATTCGCGACGAGGACATACTCCACATCGCCCTTCTCCATCGCTTCCATGTATGACATCCAGTCACCGCTGGGGACACCGAATATATGTTTGACACCTTGCTCCTTGAAAAAAGCTGTCAGGTACTCCGAAAATCTCATGTCCTGTTCCATTCCGTACTCCTCCTCGTTTCATCGGCAAGGCCTGATTGCCTACCTGTATCGCTTTTGCGCATCAATTTTCGGTGTGAAAGAATTGTGTGAAGGCGGCGTACACATACGCATTGTCACGTGTCCCACCGGTCTCCCGGATCGAGTGCATCGCCCACAGCGCGAGCCCAATGTCCACACCTCGCATGTCAGCATGCGTGATGGAATCGGCACCGGCGGCGGATCCTCCGGGCGAATCGGCCCGATTGACGTAGTATTGCCAGGGGACCTTCGCTTCCTTGCAAATCTGCTGGAATACTGCGCTCGACTCACTGTTGGTGGTGAATTTCTGTGCACCACTCGACTTGATGACCACCCCACCGTTCAGCTTGGCTTGGACCACAGGGTCGCTTCGCTCCGGAACGTTCGGATGCACCGCATGGGACATATCGGCAGAAAGCATGAATGAGCGCTGCAGGGTACGGAAGTAATCCTCCCTATCTCCGCCCAATGCGAGCACGATCCTCTCGAGGACCGAGGAGAGCATCGGGGAGTCTCCCCCCTGACGGGTCCGGTTTCCGACCTCTTCGCTATCGAGACAACAGATGATCTGGGTCCCCTTGGTCTTCGAAGCATGCGCGAGCGCACAGACCGAAGCATAGAGCAGTCCGAGATTGTCCAGCTTTTTCGAACTGATGAACTCACGATCGGGCCCGAACACACATCCGCGCTCAAATTCGGAGGTATACAATTCATAGTCAAGGATTTCTTCTGGCTTGCACCCTATCTGGCGGGCCAACAGGTCAACCAGCTTGAGAGGATGCGATCCATCTGTTTGTCCGAGAATCGGAATCATATCCTTCTGGGGATTGAGTTCCACCCCTGAATTGACACTCTTGTTGTGATGGATGCTCAGGTTGGGAATGTACACTTGCGGATCGGCAAACTCAACCAGCACCTGCTGAGGAGCCAGGGGCGATGTTCCGGCCAGGGAGACCCTGCCGGCCAGGGAGAGGGGACGATCGAGCCAGGTCGGGAGGATCGGCGACCCGTATACCTCTGCGTTCAGCTTGACGATGCCACCTGCGCCGGTCATTTCGGGATTGGGTTTGATCCGGATGGAGGGAGAATCGGTATGGGTCTGTATCAATCGGAACCCATCGGTCTCGACCTTCCCTGTCCCCACCGTGAATGCGATCAACGCAGAACCGTTCACCGTCACGAAGTAGCGTCCTCCCCGTTCGAGATCCCAACGTGCCGACTGGTCAAGTTCGACGAATCCAGCCGTTTGCAGGATTCCGACCGAGGAACGTACGACGTGGAACGGGCTCGGCGAAGCATGGATGAAATCGATGAGATCCTGTGCTAATGTCAGTGCGTCTTGCATGGCTTTCCTCTTGTTCTTCAGACCATATGGCAAGCACAGAAGTGCTTGGCGGTCTTCTCCTCGAATATCGGTGCCTCCTCCCGGCAAATCTGTGTTGCCATCGGGCACCGCGGATGAAAGTAACACCCCTTCGGAGGATTGATCGGACTGGGAACCTCCCCTTCGAGAGATTGCAGCGGATGCGCTTCGGCGTACACCGGATCGGGTACCGGGATCGCCCTCAGCAAGGCCTGTGTATAGGGGTGTTGCGGGTGTTCGTAGATTTCGTCACGGTCCGAAAGCTCGACGATCTTCCCCAGGTACATGACCGCCACGCGGTTCGAGATATGGCGGACCATCGAGAGGTCATGGGCGATGAAGAGATAGGTGAGATTCATCTTCTCCTGCAACTCTTCCATGAGGGTGACGACCTGAGCTTGGACTGAAACGTCCAGCGCGGAGATCGGCTCGTCGCACACGATGAACTCGGGCTTTACCGCGAGTGCACGTGCGATGCCGATCCGCTGGCGTTGTCCTCCGGAGAATTCATGCGGATACCGGTTGATGAATCCTGGATTCATGTTGACTTGCATCAAGAGTTCCTTGCTGTAGTCAAGCCGGTCCTGCTTGCTCATCTCCGGGTGGTGGATCAACAGGGGTTCCGAGATGATGTTCCCGACTGTCAGACGGGGATTCAATGAGGAGTACGGGTCCTGGAAGATGATCTGGATCTTCCGCCGGTACTCGAGCAGCGCATCATGTTTCAGTGTAGTGATGTCGACCCCCTGGTAATGGATGGTTCCCGCAGTCGGCTTGTACAGTTGCAGGATGGTCCTTCCGGCAGTCGATTTGCCACACCCGCTCTCTCCGACGAGTCCCAAGGTCTCTCCTTGATGGATGTCGAAATCAAGTCCGTTTACCGCTTGGACCAGATTTCCCCGCCTGAACAATCCTTTGCCTACGATGAAGTGTTTTTTCAAGCCGCGTACTTGTACCAATGTCTGTGCTTCACTCTGCATGGGTTCCTCCTTCACCGATATTCCAGCAGGCAACCCAGTGTCCGCTCGTGATCTCATCCAACGGAGGATTCTCCCGGATGCATCGTTCGGTTGCCTTGGGGCACCGCGGTGCGAACGGACAGGCTTCGGTGAGCGTCAGCAGATTCGGGGGAGCACCCTTGATGGTCTCCAGTTTCTTATGCTGACGATTCTGGATTTTCGGCAATGAGTTCAGCAATCCCAAGGTATAGGGATGCATCCCATGTGCGAACAACTCCTTCACGCTACACTTCTCGACGATATAGCCGGAGTACATGACCTGCACGTTCTGGGCGAAATTCGCCACGACACCGAGGTCGTGGGTGATCCAGATGACCGCCATCTTGAATTGTTGCTGGATTTCCTTGATCAGCTTCATGATCTGGGCCTGGATCGTGACATCGAGTGCCGTTGTCGGCTCATCGGCGATCAACAGTTTCGGATTGCATGTCAGTGCCATCGCAATCATCACCCGCTGGCGCATGCCTCCGGAAAGCTGGAAGGCGAAGCCCTCTATCCGCTTCTCTGCGTTCGGGATTCCCACCAGCTTCAACAGGTCGACGGCCCGCTCATACGCCTGTTGCTTCGTCATGTCGGTATGTTTGAGCATTCCCTCGATCATCTGCCGCTTGACGGTCAGCACGGGGTTCAAGCTCGTCATGGGATCCTGGAAAATCATCGAGACATCCTTGCCCCGTACCTTGCGGATCTCTTCATCGCTCAGTTTCAGCAAGTCAATGCCTTGGAACAGCGCCTCGCCACTCTCGATCTTTCCCGGCGGCTGCTGTATCAATTGCATGAGCGAGAGCACTCCCACGCTTTTTCCACAACCGCTTTCTCCCACGATCGCCAGTATCTCCCCTTCATCGACGGTGTAGGAAATGCCGTTCACTGCCTTCACTACGCCTTCTCGGGTATAGAACCGGGTCTTCAAGTCCCTTACTTCCAGTATGTTTGCCATGCCTAGTTCCTATAAAGTCGGGTCGAGGGCATCTTGGAGACCATCCCCGATGAAGTTGACACAGAGGACGGTCAACAAGATAGCCATGCCTGGGAAAACGGTGAGCCAAGGCTGGCTCGCCATGGTCGCCTGACTGTCCATCAACATGTTTCCCCATGTCGGTGTCGGAGGCGATACGCCCAAGCCGAGAAAGCTCAGCGAGGACTCCGTGATGATCGCATTTCCGACACCCAACGTCGCTCCCACGATGATCGAGTTGGAGATGTTCGGCAACACATGCCGCAGGATGATCAAACGATCCTTAGCTCCCAACGCACGTGCAGCAGTGACGTATTCGTTCTCCTTGACCGACAGGATCGCTCCTCGCACGACACGCGCCGTTTGCATCCAGCTGAACAGGCCGATGATCACCACGATGCCGAATGCCTGTGTATTCGAGTAGCTGCTGATGACAATGATCAGCGGCAAGGTGGGTATCGAATAGGCAAGATCGGTGAACCGCATCAGCAAGTTGTCGATCCGACCTCCGAAATACCCTGCACTCGAGCCGATCACCGTGCCGACGAACGAACCCAGAAGTGCGGCTGTCAGCCCGATGGTGATCGATATCCTCCCACCGAAGAGCAATCGGGTGAGCAGGTCACGACCGAGTGCATCCGTACCCAACAGGTGCTTCATCGAAGGAGCACTTCTGATATTGTACAAGTCGATCGCATCGAACTCGTAGGGAGCTATCACCGGGGCCAAGAAACAAAGTGTTGCAAGCAAGAGGAGAAAGATGGACGCCACCACGGCCAACTTGTGTTGCAAGAACTTTTCCCACATGATCTTCTTGTTCGAACGCAGTTGCACTGCGATGCCTTCTGCAGCCAGACTCTGCGCTTGGTTGCTTGATACTGTTTCACTCATGTGCAATCTCCGTAACCCTATTCATAGGAAATCCTGGGATCCAGCCAGCCATAGATCACATCAGCGATCAGGTTGAATACCACCACCATCGTCGACCCCATCATCATGATTCCCATGAGCAGCGGATAATCCCGCGCATGCATCGCCTGGATGAACATCCGGCCGATCCCGGGCCAGCCGAAGATGGTCTCGGTGATCACCGCACCTGAGAAAAGCCGTGCGATGTCCAACGTCATGACCGAGACGACCGGGATGCTCGCATTCTTCACCGCGTGTACCGAGATGACGGTGCGCTTTTCGAGTCCCTTGCTATGTGCCGTCCTGATATAATCCTGGTTCAATACACCGAGCATCGAGCTACGCATGTACCGGGACCACCCTGCTATGCTGTGCAACGAGAGCACGGTCGCCGGCATGAGAATGTGCTTGAGCTTGTCCATGAACCCTCCGACACCGACAGTCATCGTGCCGGCTACCGGAAGCCATTGCAGCTTCACACTGAAAAAATACTGCATCATCAGTCCGAACCAGAACACGGGCATCGCGATAGCGATGAAAGATGCTCCCGTGGCCAGGAAATCGAACGTCGAATACTGTTTTACCGCTGAGAACACCCCAAGCGGTATCGCGATGATCGCCGCGACGATGAACGACAAGCCCATGAGGCGCAAGGTGTCGGGCATCCGCTCGAGAATCATCATGAGCACCGGCCGTTGTGTCTGGAAACTGATTCCCATGTCCCCGGTGAGCATCGCTCCGACCCACTTGAAATATTGGATGTAGACCGGTTGGTCCACGCCGAGGCGAGCACGATATGCATCGATCGCCGCAGGGTCGACAAACATGCCCCTGTCGAGCAAGGTCCCCTCCGGTCCGCCTGGAGCCGCCTGGATTATCGAGAATATCACGACGGATATCGCGAAGAGCAGCGGGATCATTTGCAGGGTACGCCGAATTACATATTTTAACATTGTCCGTCCTTACGCATGTATCTCTGTAAATTTCTTGCAAGTCAAAAAGCGTACAAGATGCCGGAGCAAGATTGCCCCGGCATCGTAACAATCAACAGTTCCTCTTACTTGAGGTCCCACTCGTACGCGTTCCACCAGTTGCCGAGATTCGTGCCGGAACCGCGGAAATTGACCAGACTGTCGGAAACCACCCACGGGCTGTCACGATAGTAGAGGTACATCGAGACCACTTCATCAGCAAGAATCTGCTGGGCCCTGTCGAGAAGAGCCTTGCGCTCGTTGAAATCGAGGGTCTTGTCAGCCTTCAACATCAATTGGTCGAGCTCAGGGTTCCCCATTCCGGTGAAGTTGTTGCTGCCGTTCTTCCCATCACGCGTATGATAGTAGTTCGTCAGGCTGGCATCGCTGCTCATGAACCAACCGCCTACCTGTGCATCCCACTGGCTGTTTCTCCAGCGTTCCGACCAAGCGGCTGCCTCGTATTCTTTCATCAGCACCTCGATCCCGAGTGCCTTCAGCTGAGCCTGGACAACCTGTGCGATCGCAATCCGGTCCGCACGACCTGAGCGGTTCATGAAGGTGAATGAGAACTTCACCCCATCTTTGTCAAGGATCCCATCCCCGTTGGTGTCGCGCCAGCCGGCTTCGGCGAGCAACCGCTTTGCCTCTTCCGGATTGTATTGGGCAGCCTTGATGTTGGGGTTGTGGTAGGCGCTTGTCGGAGGAATCGGGCTGTTCGCAATCTGGACCGTCCCTTCGAGCAGCTGATCGACGATTGCCTTCCGGTCGATGGCACTGTACAGTGCGCGGCGTACGCGGACATCACTGAACAATTCCGGGCGTCCGCCCTCCTTGGTCACATTCAGATCGATATGATAGAAGACGTTCGAGGGAATCATTTCCACGTGCAAGCCCTTCGTGTTGAAGTTCTTGACCTGGGTAGCCTCGATCTGCCCGATGTGATACGCACCCGACTTCATGGCGTTGAACCGAGCCGTCTGGTCAGGGATGAACTGCCATACCATCTCATCGATCAGAGGATACTGCGGTCCTCTCCAATAGTTGGGGTTGCGGACGATACGGATGTACTCGCCGGACTTCCACTCTTTGAACATGAAAGGACCGGTACCGATGAACTCAGGTCCGCGGTTGTATGGCTCGTAGCGGGCAATCTCTTCCCAGCTCAAGTGTCCGAGCACGTGCTTCGGGAGCATGGCCTCGAAGATTCCGGGATAGAAGGTATACAGGTCGTCCCAAGTGAACTTGATCGTGTACTTGTCGATGACTTCCGACTTGATGATCTTGTTGTACTCGCTCTGGTTGTAGACCTGCGGGGTGTTGTGCACGAAATCCAGGGTGAACTGCACGTCTTCTGCAGTGAACTCGACACCGTCATGCCACATGACGCCTTCATGCAGATGCCAAGTCATGTCGTAGGTACCATCGGCATTCTTGACGACGCCACCATTTTCGAATGTCGGGATCTCCTTCGCCAAGACAGGAATGAATTCGTTCTTATCGTTGGTGATGATCAATCCCTCGCTCACGTTATGCTGCAGATCGCATAACATTTGGCTGGTAAACGGATTGAACAGATCCAATTCCCTGTCATACGCGATATAGAGGATCTTCTTCCCCCCATCGGCACTCTGTGCTGCACCTGCGTCTTTCTGGCCACCGGCAAATACCATACCGAAGACACACGTAAGCAACAGAACGGTTGTGAACGCGATTTTCCATGTTTTCATACACGTCCTCCTTTAGAATATATCATATATTTTGCATTAGACATCATATATGATGTGGTGATAGTATAATGACAAGGTCAATATTGCAAGCGAAACCTGCAGAATATTTTCAGAATCATGCATAGATATGCAAATTCTATGCAGTCAAGTCGATTTCTCCTTGTCGGAGTGATCTTGGCAGGTGGAAGATGGGTGTGAACTCGGGGAAGGGAAGGTTCTCGGGATCTGCGAGTGCCGGTGAACCGCGACAGGCAGGAGCCTGGAGCCTCCAGCAGGAACCGGCACCCGATCCAGAGAATTCTCTGTACGATGGAATCTTCAATAGAGTACAATTGTATCATATACTAGTGGGTCGAGGAGTCAGTGCATGGAAAGGAAGAAATCGATGATCGTACCGGTACGCGAGCAAATATTCAACAGGATCAAAAAGTCGGTGCTGAGCAACGATTATCAACCGGGGGAGATCATTCCGATCGACAAGATCGCGCGTGAGTTCGGCGTGAGTTCGACACCGATCAGGGAAGCGTTCATCCGACTGGAAAGTGCCGGGTTGCTGACCCTCATTCCAAACAAAGGGGCGATGGTCGTCGAAGTCACTCCGAAAGATATCCTGAACATCTGGGAGATGCGCAAGCTGCTCGAACCGTATGCTGGAAAGCTGACGGCACAACATGACATCGAAGCCGAAATAGCGAAGCTGGAGAAGGATATCACTACTCTACTACATGAAGATTTCGAACAGGAACTCTATATCGAGACCGACCAGAGTATCCACGAGTTGTTCTTCAAGCATATCCAGAACGACTTGATCATCGAGACATTCCAAAAGCTCAACAACATCTCGTTGCGCATGCGCTACCAAGCGGAGAACTTCACCAAACGAAACGAGTCGATCATGCGTCAAGTCTGCAATGAACATCTGCATATCCTCGAATGCCTCCGCAGCAAGGACCCCGTACGTATCGAACAGGCCATCTATGACCATTTGGATAATGGTGAGAAACGGACCCTGCAATCGGCGTTGGCCGAAGTGTGAACGTTCCGGACCAAAGCACAGATTACGACCGAAGCTGGTGCGATTGACACCACATAGCACCACTCTATATGCTCAATGACATGAAGGATACATTCTCGATCGGCGAATTCAGCAAGCTCTTCGGCATCGACGTGCAGACCCTGCGGTACTACGATTCGATCAGCTTGATGGAACCTGCATATCGGGAACCGAATACCGGATACCGCTCCTATCGGTTCGACCAAGTCTACCGGTTCGCGCAGATCAGGTACCTCAGGCAATTGGGATGCTCGCTCGACCAGATCCGTGAATATCTTGACGGGCGGGACAGGAATACCTCGATGCAGGTGTTGCGAGACCAGTCGGACCAGTTGCGGCGCAAGTGGGAACACTTGGTCCAGATCGACTCGGTCATCCAACGGAAAATCGGGTTCATCGAGCACTCGGTCATCGATCTCGACACCACATTCATGGGGGTGAAGAGTTTCGATGAGCGGTACTACATCCCGATCGGCAACGAGGAATCCCTTTATGCCTCCGAAGAGTTCTACTTCTACCCCACCCTGGTGTTTTACCATGAGGAGGGCAAGCGTTTCGGTTCATACCTGCACGACTGGACCGCAGGGGATCTCGCCGCGGATGATCGGCTCACCCCAAGGATCGAGAAGATAGTGGCAGGTGATTTCTTCTGTGCCTATCATGTCGGGCCGTATCACACCATGCACGAGACGTTCGAGAGGATGCGATCACATGCCAGAGGACTGAAACTCGGTCCGGTGCCCGTAGATTTCAATATCATCGACCAATTTGTCGAGCGTGACAGCAACAAGTACATCACCGAGGTGCAGATTCCCATTCTTGCAAAGTAAGCTCCCCGTTCATTCCTCCTATGCAAAAAAGGCGCATGGAGGCCGCCTGTGTGAACCTCCATGCGCGCACGTAAGGGGAATGATGTACATCTACGGTTGTTATTCTGCTTTCCCCCGTTTCTTTTTCTGTGATACCGGTTCACTGACCAGACTTTCCAATGTCTCCGCCGTCTCTTGGTTCTTGGAGTCGGGATGGAATTCCACATGTTCGGCGACCACGACATACCGTTCCCGCGTCCGCTCATCCTCGCCCTGCCACTTTTCCTGCTTCAGCCGCCCGACAACCCGGACACCCCTACCTTTAAAGAGGAACTTGCCACAATTCTCTGCGAGCGCCCCCCATGTGTCGATGTTCACATAGGAAACTTCGTTGATCAGTTCCTTCTCACTATTTCGATAATAGCGGTTCGAAGCGATGGAGAATCTGCAGAGACTCTTGCCACTGGGAAGCACGCTCATCTCGGGATCTTGGGTCAGGTTGCCCTCAATGACAACTTGCCCATGATACAAGATTACCCTATGCAAGTGTTTGTTTTGTAAACATTTAATTTTCTGGTATTTTACCAGTTTTTCATCATTTTTTGATATTTTAGACTACTCAATTTCGTCAATTTTTACCGAAGATACGCACACTCGTATCTTCAACAATACCGTTGATTAATATGCCATTTAGTTTTGGGGTTTGGTTGTTTTCTTTGCCTTGGCAACAGCCTTTTTGGAGCTGTAATGGGTGCTCTTTCGGACCTTGTTGCCGTGCTCATCGACCTCGATGTTGGAGCGTTTCGCCTTGAGTTTCTGCACACGCTTGAAACGGCGCTCATGGATGATTGGGAGGTGATGGTTGCGTGATCGGTGGACCTCGAACGGGTCGCGAACCGTTCTCTTGGTTGAGGGAAAATCTGCGGACTCTGTTTCTCCATAGACGGAGGTACCGGTATACTTCTCATTGGTGAGGATGTTCTCGATCGTCTTCACCGCCCATTTCTTCTTACCGGTTGGTGAGGGAACCTTCAGCGCTTCCAGTTCCTTCTTGATCCTCACGATACTCCAGCCTTGCTCGTACCAATCGAATATCTTCAGGACTATTCTGGCTTCAGCGATATTGAGGATGAGTCCTTCCTCCTCATTACGATCATAGCCATAACACCTTCTTGAGAATGCAGGGCTATCAGGATCCATGGTGCTTCTTCTCAGGCCCCACTTGATGTTCTCGCTCTTGTTCTCACTCTCAGCCTGGGCTATGCCGGCATGAAGAGTAAGGAGCAACTCCCCTGCTTGACTGAGGAGGTGGATCTGCTCGTTGTAGAAATAGA
>JAHDQJ010000024.1 GCA_018433865.1 Spirochaetales bacterium
AGCCTGGCAGAAAAGAAAGACATCCTGAAGACCTTGGTAGTACCGGGCAAGCGAGCGGCCACAATGAAGGAGATCAGGAGCTGGGAGCTGCCTGAAGTACTGCGTTCAGTTTCAGCTAACTAAACTAAGCGAAAAGAGCCAAAAGTATTTTATGTCCAGTCTCTTGAGCTTGTCCTTGACCATAGGCGTCCCTCTTGCCGCATTGATAATTTTCTCAAAGACTTGTTCCAAGAGCGCGAACAGGATTCGGTTGCATACGAACAGATTGTGCCGGAAACAAGACAAATCACAGCTTGATGGTATTATAGGACTGATTCTCGAATTGGTAAAGTTACCTCCATCGCTTGATTCACAGTCGGAGGACAAGCTAAGAAATGGATACTTCTTGATTCCTCTTGCGAACACAGGGAGTGCATCTATCGTATCAAAAGCATGTCACATCCAATGAAATCGATTAATCTGTCAGGATTCATGACTCATGATATTGCCTTTCTTTCGATTCGTTACGATACTTATCTCCAAGACATCCGAGGATGTCCAGGAGAAATGAGGAGCGGATCATGAAAAGACGGATACAGTCGATCCTTTTCCTGAGTTTGGTGATAAGTGTGTTCCTGTTGTCTTCCTGTAGCTCGACAGCGAAGGTCGAACAGCCGGTTGTTCCTGTGCAGGAAGCGATTTCAACTCCTGAGCAGGAGACGGAATCGGAAATCGTCGCACCGGTCGCCGCCGTGGAAGACGTCGCCACCGAAACCGTGATGGCGATCGCGATGCCGCTTGGGGATCAGCGGTACGTGCGCACGATCCCTGTACAACGCTATGGCGATAGGCTGGTAGTGACCAATCGCACCGGATATCCGTTGGTCTCGTTCGATCTCTTCAACGATCTGATGTACCTGTCCGATGACGCGTCTGTGAACCTGTTGGGAGAAGAGGTCCTGGAGGACCAGGCATCACGGGTCATCCTGCTTGCGGATCATCCCGCGTTGAAGGAGGCGATCGAATCGAAGGGGGAAAGCGATTTCATCCTGAACGCGAAGGATTCCGATGGAGATATGTATTTCCGTACGTGGAAAGCCCAGAGTGATCCTTGGAACATCATCATCACCTTTGATGATCATGACTATGAGTATTCCCGTCCCGTCCCGCCTTCCCAAGGGGACCATGTGGACATCGTGAACGCGACCGGCTATGCGCTGCAGGATCTCTTTCTCGAGGAACCGACAAATTCCCAAGGACAGCAACCAGTCGACTTGCTCGGTACTTCCCTGTTTCCTGCGGGTAGTACCGTACGGATCCAAACAGCCGATATGCCTTGGATCGCCGAGCAATTGCCGTTCGATGTATACGGCAAAGTCCTTGTCACGGCACAGGATACGGATGGCGATTACTATCGGAAGACTTGGTATCCTACCACCGATATCTGGCGTATCGATCTTACCTTGGAGGATCTGGACCGGTCGAGCCCGCATTCGCCGAAGATGACAGGGGAGCGGCAGCTGTTCCTCTCCAACGAAAGCAGCATCGATATCTGGTATCTCCATGTGGTCACCGAGGAGATGCTTGCTGATGAGCGGTTCGGTGACGACTTGCTGGGCATGGACATCCTGGACCAGGCGGATACGATGTGGATCGATCTCTCCACGCACGAGCAAGTCGGCCAGTACCTCGATGCCGGCCGATCCGAGCCGCTGTATCTGGTTGCGTTCGACTTGATGGACAATCTCTACCGCATGAGCTGGACTCCTTCGGTCGACGGTTGGAATGTCGTGCTGACCGATGAATCGTTGGTAAGCCAACCGCTTCCGGAGGCTGTGTTCGGAAGTTCCGTATTGCGTGTGGACAACCAGACCGGCGAGGACATCTGGTACCTGCATCTTTCCACTGCGCAGATGTATGTGAGCGGCAACAATGGCTCGGATGTGCTTGAGGATGATATCCTGTATGCAGGGGATACGTTCCACCTCATTCCCGAATCGTATCGTTGGGTATTGCAATCCTTCACGGATGATCCCACCGCGCCGATACATGTGGTCGCGTATACGGACGATGGGACGGTCTATCACCGCAACTGGTCTCCCGTGCGTGACGGTTGGGTCATCGAGCTGACGGCGGAGGACCTGCGCGAGGAGTAACCCCAGGGTATCGTACAGGACATATGTATCACATCCGGTCCGTATGTGTTATAGAGGCAGGAGGCGAACATGATCCGCGTACGGTACCTGATCCTTGCGATCCTGCTTGCCGTCATCCTTCTGGTACTGGTGCTCGCCAGTGGCTGTGAGCACCGGGGATCCGTATTCGAAAGATTTCCGGTGGAAGATCCGTATCCTCCGCTCGATGCACAGGATATCGCCTATCTTGAGGAGCATTTCGACTTGGGTTCCTTCATGGATGGCGCAAAGAGTTCCGGGGATGCGGCGATCGCCGACGCGATCCTCGCATGGCAACGCTCGCGCATGTTCCTCGCGCTGGATGGCGAATTATCCGATCTCTCCTATCCCATGCGCTGGAACCAGATACTACCCGGAGTCTATCCGGTGAAGCGGATGATACGGGAACGTCATCATGAGGATCCTGATGATGGAGGCCGGCTGAAGATCTACGGAGTATGTTGGGATCATGCGGCGATCTTCATCGCGATTGCTGAAGCTTATGGGGTGGAGGTCCGTCTCAACACCTACCGGATATATCTTTCGGACCAGAGCTGGTTCGAAGGTACCAATCGAAACGAGGGTGCCGATCTTGGCATGTCCCGACAGGAATCGGATGCATTGCGCGAGACCCTGGGGGATCTCGGGTACGATATTCCCGAGTATCTGCTCAATGATGCGATGCGGGAAACATTCATCCATTACAGACCGGAGGTCTCTCTGGATGGGGTGTGGGTTGCCTATGATGCGACCGGCGCGGATGGTGAGTTTGCCGATGATCGCAACTACCCCGATCCCGCCCGATCCCGTCGGATTGGATGAGTTTGCCGATCTCTCCCTTACGATCCGTTGAGCATACAGTGATTTCTCTGGTAGTATCCACAGCATGAGTCATCCGTTGCCGACCGAGCGTGCCCATATGCTATGCCTGAAGCTCCAACAACAACTCGACAGGTTCTCCTGCATCGACTTCGATGGTAAAGGTTCGTGTGGTACCGAAGCGCTCTTCGCACCCTCGGGAGGAAAGATGTTCGGGATCCTCGTCTGCATCGACGGTTCGGGACATGAGGTGGTATTGAAGGCCTTCAGCGGAGAATTCCAGGATCTCCGGTCGGTTCCCGGTTGGGTTTCCCCTGCGTGTGATGCTGATGGTGGTCTCCCTGAACCGCTGTCCGGGGAACACGTGCGGTCCTTCCACTGCATCGACGGTTCGGTACGGTCGCTATCGGAAATCTTCGGTGATCGGCAGGTACCGCCTGAAGCCGGTGATTGCTGCGCCCCGAAGCTGCTGGACGAAGCCTTCAAGAGAAAGCTTCTTCCGGTGAGCTACGACCAGTTTTTCTACGGATCATCCGACTCGAGACGACACAAGGAATTTCTTCCTCCGTGCGAACAGTGGTGCCGACCGCTGATCGCCGCAATGCTTATGCTCGATATCCTCTACGTCGATTCGTCGATAGTCGTCGTGAACAAAGAGCCGGGACTCCTTTCCGTGCCGGGAAGAGGTGAGGAGAAGCAGGATTGTGTAGTCTCTCGGGTGAAACGGCTCTTTCCCCTCTGCATCGAGCAGCCTTCCGTGCATAGGCTCGATAGGGATACCTCGGGATTGCTGGTCCTCGCGTTCACCCAGGAGGCACATCGTGAGCTCTCCATCCAGTTCATCAAGCGGACCGTGTCCAAACGGTATGTCGCGCTGCTTGAGGGGAAGGTGGAAGGTGAGGGCGGGACCGTCGAACTTGCCTTCCGTTATGATCCCGAGATGAAACCGCGTCAGAAGTACGACCCGGTCCTGGGCAAATGGGGAACGACCATGTGGAAACGTTTGTGTGTCCAATCATACGGGGGGCAACGGCGGACAGTCACCCGGGTATCGTTCACCCCGCTTACCGGAAGGACCCATCAACTGCGGCTCCACAGCGCACACGAGAAAGGCCTGGGACATCCGATTGTGGGAGATCCGCTCTACGGTACGGGAGAACCGGCGCCACGGCTCATGCTGCATGCGAGCGAGTTGTCGTTCACGCACCCCGTGACACGCGAGAGGATGACATTCGCGCTCGAACCCGATTTCTAAACGCGTTGCTTTCCTTTGTGATTGGTGAGGAACAACCCACCGATGACGAGCAACGCCCCGATGGCGATCACCATGGTGAGTTCCTCGCCGAGTACCAGGACTCCGAGAAATATCGCTGCGACCGGCTCCATGTTGAGGAATACCGAGGCTTTCGAACTGCCGACCACCGCGATTCCTTCGTAGTACCACAGGTACGCCAATCCCGCTGCCCCGAAACTCAGATAGATCATGCTCCAGATCGCCTGCGGTGAAAGTTGCAGGACCGCGGACCAGCTGCCTTCGATGATCGTCAGGGGGATGAGGATCAACACTCCCATCGCCGACCCGTAGGCCAACAGCGCGAGGGGACTGAGCCGCTTCATCGCGTACTTGATGAGAATGCTGTAGGCAGCCCATGCACACACCGCCCCCAGCATGTAAATGTCTCCGATCGCGATTCCCGAGCGAAGCACCTCTCTGAAGTTCCCGTTGGTGATGGTGAGCACGGCACCGATGGTTGCCGACAGGATCCCGAGAATGGTTGTGATCTTGATCGGTTCCTTGAAGAGGAAGAACGCCACGACGGTGACGAGCGCGGGCGTGAATGCGAGCATGACGGAGCTGCGTACCGCGGTGATGGTCTTGAGACTGGTGAAGAGGAATGCATTGAACATCACCACGCCGACAAGGCTGAGGAGGAAAATCCAAAGAAGATCCTTCCCTGTCGGTTTGGGGAACCGCTTCTCTTTCAATTTCAGCGCAGGGAACATCAGCAGGCTTGCGATGATGAATCTGACACAGCTGGTGGTGAACGCCGGCAACTCTGCCGAAACGATCCTTCCCGCACTCAATGCTCCCCCCCATATCACCGGAGCCAAGAACAGCTTGATCATGGCGATCCTCAAGGAACGGGATTTCTGGTCGGCTCCGATCTCAGTCATGCGCGAAACTCCTTCTGTAGGAAAACGTACGCTTACCAGCGTAGGGGAGAAGATAGGCCTTGTCAAACATACATTTCAAGAAATGGCACAAATGATCGAATCAGGCCGATGTTCACCACTGCTCTTTCCTGACACACCGGGACTGCGGATCATTCCCGGAAGTCTCCTTGTCGCAGGCATGCAGGGCTTTGAGTGAGCAGAGGTTTTGTGCTACAGTGCACCCGTCATGTCCACGGAACTGATTGTCATCGAAACACTGTCATTGGTCATCGTCTCTGCCATCCTCCTCGAGCGCAAGAGCGTGCGTTTCTCCGACAGCATGCTGAACATCACGACGATGTACCCCGTGCTGATCTCCTTTCTTGTCTACTTGGTGATCTCGATCTTGAACCACCTCCATATGTCGCTGTTGATCAGGTATCCCGAGCCGGCAGTCAAGCTGATCACGATCCTCCATACCCTTTCTTTTCCCCAGTTCATTCTCTCTTGGATGACACACATCGAACGCAAGACACTCACACGACGCCGTTTCAGGATGCTGCTCATCGTTGAGCTCGCACTCCTTGCGGTCTTTACGATCCTCACGATCGTCGATCTCGGTACGGGTCGGCTGTTCATGTTCTCGGATGCACATCAGCTGGAGGGGGGAAGCGGGATCACGATCATGCTCCTGCTCTGCGGAGCCTACACCGTGACAGGAATCATGACCGTCCTGCATGCGTGGCGCAGCATCGACCGCTACTCACGGATGGTCCATCTCCTTTCCTCCGGGTTCATCCTCTTCTCCCTCGTGCTCTTCCATTTGTTCAGGCAACCCTATATGTTTGCCCTCAGCAATACCTTCATGCTGTTGTTCTCCTATCTGTATTTTCAAAGAAGGGAACTGGAAATCGATGTACTGACCCGCATTCCCAACTTTCCGGCATTCATCGATCATGTGGAACATGTGCTCCGCGCGAAGATCGAATCGACGATGATCGTCGTCGATATCGAGAATTTCCGCCTGATCAACAATCGGTATGGAAACTCCGTGGGAGATGAGGTGCTCAAGGTGTTCTCGGCATATCTTGTCGGGTTCGAACCTCGTGCGAAAGTCTTCAGGATCGCGGGCAATCGGTTTGCACTCTCTTTTCATCTCATGACACACAACCAAGTGGTCGGATCTGTCAAGGCGATCAAGTCTCGTTGCGTACAAGGGTGGTCGCTGGGCATGCTTGGGATCTCCTTTTACGTCAACATTGCGATCGCCGAGCTTCCGCGGCATGCGAACACACGTGACAAGCTGTTGGAGATCCTCGATTTCATGCTCACCGAGATCAAGGCCAGAAGGCGTCAATCGGTGATCATCTACAACAAACGGTTGACGCAACTGCAGTTGCGACGCCTGGATGTCCTGACTGCGCTTCGAGGTGCCATCGCGGATGAATCACGGATCATCGTCCACTACCAGCCGATCCATGATGTGCTCAGCGGACGCATCCACGCCGCAGAGGCACTCATGCGCTTGCAAGATCCGCAGATGGGCATGATCTCCCCGGGTGAATTCATTCCTGCCGCAGAACAGACTGCATTGATCTCGAAATTGACCGAATCGATTGTACAGAAGGTCACTCGATTCCTGCACGACCATGCGAACTTGCTCGCTTCGCTCTCACACATCTCCATCAACATTTCGGCTGATGACTTGTCCTCCAGCGAGGCTTCCCGAAGGTTGCTGGACATCCTCTCTGGACCCGATGCCGATCCCTCACGGATCGGATTCGAGGTGACCGAGTCGATGCTGCTCTCCTCGAAGCAATCGGTCTTGGAGAGGTGGGAAGCATTCTCTTCCAAGGGAGTGAAATTCCTGCTCGATGATTTCGGTACCGGGTACGCAAACCTGGAGAGCCTGACGAGCCTACCGTTCGATGTGGTGAAGATCGATCGCAGCGTCATCTCCAACTCTCGCAACAATTATGAACTCATCACCGTGATCAGCCTGATGCTTGAGCGGCTCGGCAAGCAGATCGTGGCAGAGGGGGTGGAGACGAGGGAGCAGCTTGAGTTTGCCCAAGCTGCCGGTGTACGGTATGTACAGGGATACTATTTCTCAAAGCCGGTACCTGAGGATCAGTTGCTCGATATGCTGCGGTACGACCGTGCCAAGCAATGATGATTCATTGGCTCCTTTGATGCGAAATA
Organism: Spirochaetales bacterium; assembly: GCA_018433865.1. GTDB lineage: Bacteria > Spirochaetota > Spirochaetia > Sphaerochaetales > Sphaerochaetaceae > UBA8525. The sequence continues at coordinate 7,329 of JAHDQJ010000024.1, forward strand.
CTCCCACCCGTCCCTGACAAAGGTGAAGATTAGATAAAGAATGCAAGAAGACCCTTGGTTTTCCGGAGGATTTCCAGTATCCTATCCTTACACCCCCTCAGGGGTGGGAGGGGGTAATGCATGATGTTATTTGGAATCCTGGGGATTCTTTTGGTTGTATATCTGGCTAGCAAGACGGATATGTTTGGCAGGAAGGATGATTCGAATGGAATGGGAGCCGATGATGCGCTTGCAATACTCGAGAAGCGGTACGCGGAAGGTTCCCTGTCACGGGAGGAATTCTTCCGGATGAAAGAAGAAATCGCTCATTGATCATGGAGGAATGTTATGTACGGATCGTATTACGGTTTCGGGAATATGGGCAGGATCGGTATCAGAGGGTGCGGATGGTTCGGGGTCGACTGGTGGTCCCGGGGCATGATGATCGGATTATTGCTCATCGGCATAACCATCATCGTACTCCTTGCGGTGCATCTTACACGACGGAAGCGGTCGGATAGCCATGAGGCGATGGCAATCCTGAAGAAGCGGTATGCCGACGGCGAGATCGATCGGGAAACCTACGAGAGGATGAAAAAGGATCTCAGCTGATCCAACTGCCGAATACAGGTCGAAGTCCATTCGGTGCTGAAAGGACAATTCCCTGCGACGTGCCGGAACCTGAAGTGATGGGAACCGGCACGAATGAAACACTGGGTTAGGTCCCGCCATCCATGTCCGAAGGATGAACGGACTCAAGAGATGTGCCTCGGAAGCTCACGAACGAAGGTTTCGCTCCCATTACTCAGGAAAAGGGATGTCCATAGGCAATGCAGGAGTTTTTGGGCCTCTGTTACCGTACGCATGTAGCAGGAGAATTTCCCCATGTGCCTGCATCTCGATACCTGTCTCCATATTCTTCCCGTGCAAGCCGGGTGCATCCGGCGATGAAACCCGTCTTGTGCTCGGTGTAGGCATCACGATCATGTTCGTATGTCTTCCACAATGACAACTTCAAGCTTTCATATTGCCATGCAACGGATGGATGTGCTCTCAGGTAATCCCGGAAATACAGTGTAAGCGGGCTATAAATCCCAATTTGAAACCGACAACTCCGTCGATAGACTGACTTCAAGCATCAATCACGGAGAAGCAAGCGATGAAGTATTCAAGGGTAGAAAAGCAGGAGCACGTGGAGCGGGCTAAGGCTAGGGTCG
>JAHDQJ010000029.1 GCA_018433865.1 Spirochaetales bacterium
CATCTTATTGTTACAGCATTCGTTACCCATTACTATTGCAAGGTATCACCATATCGCTTTCATGTATGGGTTCTTTTCTCTTGCCGCGGATTGGTTGTATTTATCCGACTATTTGTGGTTGTATTCGCCTGACGCCAACATCAATTGACAATTTTTCTATACCAAGTTCATTAGCGATAAATTTACATATATCATTAAAAACTTCTTGATGCTTAATTTCGAGTTGTTGAGAATTCTCAGGTAGGTTAGACTTAAGAGCATCGATATTTATGTTTAAATTATATTTCCCGTATGCAAGAGAAAATTCTTGGTTATGTCTTTTTAAAGCTGTTCGAATAATTGCTTCTGGAATTTTAAAATTATATATATTAAATATTTTTTCTTTGATTGTCACGGAAGAGAATGAATGCAAGTTTTCTGATATAATAATATCCTTTATAAATTCGTAAATTACATCATAAATATCATTTTGTTCAAATAAAATTCTAAAAATTGTTAATGAAGCAAGGCTGTTATAGCTAAATGTTCTAGGAATCATAAACAATACCTCCAATTAGTAACTTTTTAGAAGAAAAACCATACTTGTTTCATTGCAATGGGACTTTCCTCCGGAAAGTATATATTTCTCTATGTTGGTTTTGTAAAAAGGATTCATGCCTCAAAAATTTTCCCCTCACCCCATATCCATTCTTTGAAACTTCAATATTACGCAAGAATGACTCCTTGCTTCTTGGCTTCCCCCGGCATCCGATCGATCCTCCAGGTGTCAAGCAAGCTGTTTACGCAATGGAGTTGTTCGGCGTCGCAAAGGGTGAGTCGATAGGCGAGATCCCTGATGGGTTTGTTGGCTCGGAGGAATTTGGTAATGGTGTCGGCGTTCTCTTCGCCGGAGATGAGGTAGTCAATACTTGTATCTAGTGCTTTCGCAAGAAGCGCGAGGGTTTCAACATTGGGAAGAATGTTTCGTGTCCGCTGTTGTGTAAGTGTTCGGTAAACGAGTCTTGGCTCGTTTTCACAGACTTGCATTAGTGTGAGTTCTAAGAGATTCCGGAGCTCGTCGATCCTATCCCAGAATAATCCTGCGTCAATTGTTTTCATAGTTTGATTATACAGCACTGGTCTACCGGCGTATACAAAAAGTTAAAAATATGTTGACATTACTACAACCGTAGACAATAATGCGTATATGGAACACAACCCGTATACGATAGTAGACCAGACAAGCCTGTTGAGAGTGAAGACTCTCACAGATAATGAGAAAGGGCTTGCTAATCAAGCTTCAAGATTATTGGGTCTCAGGAAGTCGGAATTCTACCGCCGAGCCATCATTGAGAAAGCCCAGTCAGTCCTTTCATCAACAATCAAAGAATCGAACGAGGCATCGTCTCTCCGTGAACCGTCACGGGAAGATGGTGCCTCTTTTTTATCGGAGGTGAAGAAATGACATTCAAAGAGAAACTTTCGATTCTAACCACCCTGCTTATTGAGAAGGCACAAGAATTGAATCTCGAGCCTTACGAATGGCAGGAAAGGTTTTCCATTCAGTCAATGCCAATCATTGAGATCAATGTCAGTTTTACCGACGCGGAATTACTGAAATCGCAGCACCACAATGAGAGCAAGCAATGACATCTGCAAGGATATGGCCAGAAGCAAACGCTCCGTTACCAGTGGGGACACTCTCATTTTCCAAGACGATAATCTGCAGGTATTTTCCACATTTTGGGCAGCTTACCTCATTACTACCTAAGCCGGGAAGACAAACGTGTCCAAACATATTCGTAGGCATTTATAGCTCCTTCGCCTTGTGGCTGGTTGATGTTGTCAAAATGATCATACCACAGGCGGAGGATGCTTTGAGGAAAAAGTCTTCTAGGAGGACCTCATGACACTACTGACCGTAAACGAAGCTGCGGAGTATCTCCGCTATGCACCTTCCTACATGCGAAAGCTGGTGATGTTGAACAAGGTTCCTTTCATCAAGTTCGAGAAGGCTGTCAGGTTCAAGAAAGAGGATCTCGACAAGTTCATTGAAGCCCATCGTGTGGATGCTGAATCAGGAAGGATTCCTACAAGTCACAAATCCAGGTGTGGTCAAAGAAGTTCAACTGGATCTCTAGGTCGGAAGCATATGATGTCTATCTGGAGGAACAGAAACGGGCCGAGCTTGAGAACGAACAGGTCAAGGCTGCGAGGGAACATATCCAGCTTGCCGATGAGGTCATGGAGCTGTTGCTGCTCAAGCTGGCATGTCTGAAAAATTCCGATATCAATGCGACCCAATGGAAAGGTCTTGCCGAGTTTGCTGTGAAGACCAAGCGTGATGCGTTGGGGGTCGCCGAAAAGCATGATGTCTCCGGATCGATCAATGTGAACGACAAGGTCGCAGAGCGAATCAGCAATCCTCTTCGACCCGAAAGAAGGGAGGATGTGCTTTTCCATGGATTTACGGTTAAAATCACAGAACGACCTGGAGTAAGATCCGCCACGTTTGATCTTGTCCATGACATACGGGCATTCACCCCAGATCCAGAAAGGCTTGGAAAATTCTTTCAGGGAGATGGCCCTTTTGATGGTAGTGGGAATGAGTCGATCCTGCTTGATGAGATTGAGTACATGGTCTCTGGCTTTCGACTTCTTGGTCTGTCCTGTGGAGACGGATACACGAACTCCATCGTCATCATAAGCGTGGTAATACCATACTGTCTTGCCACTGTTGAGAACTCTTTTATACAAGGAGAACTCTTCTCGAAAACGCATAAAACCCCCGTTTCAATTGGTGTCACAACTGGTGTCACACATCAGATTGAGGGGTGATATATAAGAAGAACCCCTCGCCAAATTGTTATATGGTAAGGGGTTGTTGTCATGCGGCAGACTGGACTTGAACCAGCACAAGCTCTCGCCCACTAGCACCTCAAGCTAGCGTGTCTACCAAATTCCACCACTGCCGCGAGCTGACAGGGGAAAAATTACACTATTGCCTTCGTTTGGTCAATACCAAATTGGCGAGAAACCGATCCTAGCCTCATTGGGAAGTGATAAAGTCCTGAGGTAATGAAAGGGACTTTGTCACTGGGGTATAGAACAGGGTTTACCGAGTGCCTCAATGTGCTATAGTGCCGCAGGAAGAACAAGACGAGGGGCCGGTTCCCATCTTTAGTGTTTCGACGACACAGGAACCGACCCCGACCGATTAAGGTGGTTGCAGTATGGTATGGGACGAGTGTGCGCGGC
>JAHDQJ010000007.1 GCA_018433865.1 Spirochaetales bacterium
CATCCGAATTGTTTCTTCCTCCGCAACCCCCGGTCGGGCTGCCGTTACGCCATGCCCGCCGGTTGCACCCATGACCATCCCTAAAGACCGAAAGGCCGTCTTCAGACGTCACTCTCTCGGAAACCTGTCTTTCAATCGCCTCCCGTGGACTAAAGACTCCTCGCAAAACCCCTGAAAACCACTACTTTCTCAGGTGACTTTTTCCCAGACGGTTGACGTACCAAATTGGCGAGAAACCGATCCTAGAGCATCAATGATTCGAACCTGTCCAGGAGGCCCTTGAAGGAATCCAGCGCCTTCCTGACCGGTTCCGGCCTGCTCATGTCCACACCAGCCAAACGCAGCGAATCCATCGGATATTTCGATCCTCCCGACTTCAGGAATGCCAGGTAACGATCCCGATCCGCATCGGTACCGTGCAACACCTGCTCCGACAAGGCGATCGATGCACACAGCCCCGTGGAATACTTGTATACGTAGAAGGCATGATAGAAGTGGGGAATGCGCAGTCCCTCGAGATCGCTGACGCCGAACAGTTGCACGTCTGGGCCGAAGTAAGCCTCCAACAACATGCGGTAGGTAGAACGTAACGAATCGACAGTGATCGGTTCTCCCGATTCGACCATCCGATGCACGAGCATCTCATACTCGGCGAACATCGTCTGCCTGAAGAGGGTCGCAACCACATCGTCGATCTGCTTCCCGATGATGAAAGCGGTCATCTCAGTGTTTTTCGCGTGCTTGAGCATGTGGGCGGCAAGGAGCTGTTCGTTGAACGTGGATGCGACCTCCGCCTCGAATATCGTGTAGTCATACGAGGAAAAAGGATTGTTCCGGGCACTATACCATGAGTGCATCGAGTGACCTCCCTCATGGGCCAGGGTGAACACATCCCGTAGCACATCCTCTTGGTAATTCATGAGGATGTAGGGCAGTCCGCTATAGATGCCCGAGGAGAACGCACCGGAGCGCTTTCCCCGGTTCTCATACCGGTCTACCCAACGGTCCTCCGTCAATCCCCGGGTGAGCGTCTGTACATATTCAGGTCCGAGCGGCCGTAATGCTTCTCCGATCAGTTCTACCGCCTCTTCATAGCGGTGACGGACCGATACACCCTTCACCAACGGTACGTACACATCATAGTGACTCAATTTCTTCAATCCGAGCAACTTCCTGCGTATCTCATAATATCGATGCAGTTGATCCGTCGATCCGCGGACCGTCGAGACCAGGTTGTCATAGACTGTCGGATCAACCTTGTCGGGGAAGAGGAACATCGAACGGGAATCGGGGTAGGAACGGACTTTCGCACGGAAAATATCCTGCTTCACGCTCGCATCATAGAGATTGGTCAGCACATTCTTGTGATGCTCGAAGGTGCGATAGTACTTCCGGAATGCCCGCTCCCTGACCGACCTGTCGCTGTGTTGCAAAAGATAGGCATAGGTGCTGTGGGTGAGGGGAACCTTGCCTTCGGGGGTGATGACGTGACCGAAATCGAAATCTACGTTCGTGAGTGCACCGAAGGCCTCCTGGGCTTTTCCCCCGACCTCCGATTGCAATGCCATGATCTTTTCCTCATCCGGGCCGAGGATGTGCTCTCTGAAGCGCAACATCTTGCTAAGCATGACACGAAATTCTTTGAAATCTGGCAATTTCGTCCATGATTCAATCGTATTTGGGTCGATTGTCATGATTTCCGGTTCGATGAAGCTGGTGGCGGCAGAATAGCGTGTCGCCAACTGGTGGGAGAGGCTCCTTCGGCGTTGGTTTTCCGAGTCGCTTCCGTCCGCGGCATGCTTGAGAAATGCGTATTGCATCACCTTCTCGACGATCTTGCCCGTTTCGCTGAGCCACGCGAGCATCTCAGCCAACGCTGCCGAGGATTGTCCGAGAGTTCCCTTGAACCGCGAGGACTCCTGCACAGACTGCTCGATCTTGTCACAATCGGATTGCCACGCAGCATCATCAGCATACAACGCGGTCAAGTTCCATGTATCGTTGGGCGGCACCTGTTTCCGTTCCGGAATGCTTGTGATTTTTCTTTCAGCAGACATGCAGTATCTCCTTGTTCTCTATGCTTGCCAGGATCGTCAATATCTTCCTTGCTGCGATTCCACGATGACTCACCCGGTGCTTCTCAGCGGGTGTGAGCTCAGCCATGGTCCTTTCGTTATCACCGACGAGGAACACCGGATCATACCCGAACCCACCGTCTCCAAACGGTTTGTGAGCGATACGGCCTTCGACCGTCTCCTGCACCACATACTTGCGACTCGGAGAGAGCACGAGTGCGATCGCACAGATGAACCGTGCGCTCCTTGCTGCACCTTCGACTCCCTGCAAGTTGGAAAGCAAGTAGCGGTTCTTCTCTGGGGCATCGAGCATGCGGCCGAACACATCGGATCCATAGCGGGCACTGTAGATACCCGGGCTTCCGCCAAGCGCATCGACCTGAAGTCCAGAGTCATCGGCGATCGAAGGTTTTCCGGTCATCATGAAGAGGTGTTCGGCTTTGCCGAGTGCGTTCTCGATGAACGTGCTGCCAATCTCCTCGAATGAAAAGTCGATGCCGAGTTCACTCGGCATGATGATTGCATGGGGGACGAGCAATGCAGCCATCTCCTCTTTCTTGTGTATATTCTGTGTGGCAAACATCAGTGTCATGTCTTGAACATAGCCGATTTACTCGATGCCGTCCATTATCTGCCGCACATATTTGTGCATCGCATGCAAGCCTGAGTCGATCGTGCCTTTGGGTACTCCGGACTTCTTGGCCAAGAGCGAATGACTCACCGGATTCGGTCTCTTGCGCATCTGGGCTACACATGCAGCCAAATGTCGTTCCTCACGCTCCAACTTCTCCCGTACGCGTTCCATGAGGAGGGGATCCGCATGATACTCCTCGAGAATGACCAGTTCCTGCCTGAGGAATTGTCGTGTGCTGAAATGGCGGTTCCGTATCGATGCGAGAAACTCGGTACGTTCCCGTTTCCTCCGTGACAGATCATGCAACTCTGAGAGCTTGCGAGCCAGTGTCCGTTCATTCATATCGAGATAGCGGGCAAGGAATGTGACTTGATTTGCATTGAGTTCCTCCGAGGCAAGCAATACCAAAAGCAGGAAGCGGTTCCTGAAGGTTTTGCTGTGTTTGATCTTTTGCTTGAGGATCCTGCTTGCTTCAGAGTCCTCGCTCCATGCACATTCCTGCTCCCCGACCAGCAGGTGAGGATAATAGACTGGCGATTGGTCGGCGACATTCTCCCCATCCACATTCTCCAGGTTCCTGAAGAGGCTCCTGTATCGACGTCCCTCCCTCGCTTGCCGGCGCAACAACGATTGGGCTTGGAGATATGCGATCCGGCAGAGGTAGTTCTCGAAAGAAATCCGTTCGAAGGAGAACGTTTCGATGATCTTGCGCAACCGGTTTTCCATGAGGAGCAGGAGTTCCGAAGCATCCTCTTGCTTGAGTACCCTGATCCGTACCGGGTACGTATAGAAGATGATCCTGCATTCGTCACAGATCCGCTGGAACTCAAGTCTTCGGCGTTTCACATCCGAAGGGGGCAGGTGTTGGTAGGCCAGGACACGCATCGTCAGATCGGACATCATGATGTATACCTCCGTGGGATGAAGGGTATTGCATCATGCATGCCAAATTACAAATGTATTACATGATAAGATTTTTATTTGTAAGAATTTGGAGATTGTTCCAGCACAGACTTTATGGTCTCGATCAATGAAGGCTTCAGTTCCGAGAGGTTTCCCGTGACCGTCGCGCCTGCAGCCTTGCGATGTCCTCCCCCGCCAAGCTGCGCGCAAATTTTCCCCACGTCGGCAGACGAGGAGTGGGATGACCTGAGGCCAAGTTCCCAACGATCCTCTCCCATGAACTTGATGTAGAGCACCACTTCCACATCATCCACTCCGAGCAGGTGCGCATAGAGGGAATCGGAAGGACGCTGGTCAGCGCTGAATTCCTTGAGATCCTCTGGTGCTTCGACGACCACCATCAATCTTCCCTCAAGCAGCGGTTCAGCCCTGAGCAGCAATTTCCCGAGGAATTGTTGCGACTCGAAGCTGTTGCCTCCCTCCATCCGGTTGAAGATGTCGTTGGGGGAGACTCCGAGCTCGACAAGCTCACCCATCAGGTGGAACGTCTCACCGCGGTATGGCCCGATGAATTTCAAGAATCCGGTATCGGTGGCGAGGCCGAAGAAGATATGATCAGCGATCTCATAGGTCATCTCGACCTCGAGCGCCTTGTAGAATTGCATCACACAGAGACTGGTGGAGAATGATTTCGGTACGATATAGGAGAGGTCTCCGAACTTGGAGCCGGAGGCGTGGTGGTCGATCGTCAGGAGGGTGAGTCCATCGATCTCATCACCAAGATACCCGATGCGATCCAAGGTGGAACAATCCACCATCACCACCAATGGGTTGCGGTCGTAGAGCTGCCTGTCCACATGCGGAGCAAACAAGGGCTCGTACTGCTTGATCTCTTTCCGTGCGAACGGACCGGCATTGACCAGGTGGACCTCGACTCCCAACCGTTGCAGGAGCTTCTGCATCGCGATCTGCGAATGGATGCAATCACCGTCGGGGCCGACGTGCCCCACTACGATCGCAACCGTACAGCTGCGGATCTCATCGATGATCTTGGAGGGGATCTCGGGGTAGGTGAACATCACTTGCTCCGTTCACGCGATCTCGGCTGAATCGAATTCCAGCTCGGGCAGCTTCGATTTCTCGACCGTCTCGCGATTCACCACGACCCGCTTGATTCCCTTTCTCGAGGGAATGTCGTACATCACCTCGATCATGATGTTCTCCACGATCGATCGCAAACCGCGCGCACCCGTCTTCTGTGCGATCGACTTCTCTGCAATCGCCTCGATCGCCCCCGATTCGAACACCAGATCGACGTTATCGAGCTTGAAGGACGCGGTATATTGCTTGATGATCGAGTTCTTGGGTTCGGTGATGATCCGCATGAGATCATCCTTTCCCAGGTTGTTCAGCGAGACATGGATGGGCAGGCGGCCGATGAACTCGGGAATGAGCCCGAACTTGATCAGGTCGTCGGGGTGCATCTGCTTGAAAAGCCTTGCCGAATCCTTTGAATCGGCATCGCCTACCTTCGCGCCGAATCCCATCTGGTGGCTGGCGACACGCTTCTCGATGACCTTGTCGAGTCCGACAAATGCTCCGCCGCAGATGAAGAGGATGTTGCGGGTATTGATCTTGAGCATCTCCTGGTTGGGATGTTTCCTACCCCCTTGCGGAGGCACGGAAGCGTCGGTACCCTCGATGATCTTCAGCAGTGCCTGCTGGACACCTTCGCCCGAGACATCACGAGTGATCGAGACGTTCTCTCCCTTCTTCGCGATCTTGTCGATCTCATCGATGAACACGATCCCATGCTCAGCAGCCGCGATGTCATCGTTCGCGTTTTGTATCAGCTTGAGAAGGATGTTCTCGACATCCTCTCCGACATAACCGGCTTCGGTGAGCGTCGTTGCATCGGCGATGGCGAACGGAACCTTCAACTTCTTCGCAAGCGTCTTGGCAAGCAGCGTCTTTCCCGTTCCGGTCGGACCGATGAGCAGGATGTTGGACTTGTCCATCTCAAGACCCTCGGCCTTGAACTGCTCCTGGAACTTCACCCGCTTGTAGTGATTGTACACCGCGACGGAGAGGACCTTCTTCGCCTCATCCTGGCCGATGACGTAATCGTCAAGATAATCGTGGATTTCCTTCGGAGTGGGAATTTCCCCAAGATAGTCATCAGGAACCGGTGCATGGCTGGGATCAGCCTTGAGGATGTCATTGCATGTGTGGATGCAATCCTCGCAGATCGCCACTCCCGGTCCGTCGATCAGTCGTTTCACCTCTTTGGAACCGCGTCCGCAGAATGAACAGACCTTGCTGCTGCGTGCCATCTCAACTCCTCTCCATGATCTTGTCAGCCAACCCGTATGCAACGGCTTCTCCGGCAGTGAAGAAGAAATCGCGCTCAAGGTCGGTCGCAATCGTTTCGACGCTCCTGCCCGTGTGGCGGGCGAAGTAGTCGATGCTCAGTTTCTTGATCCTGAGCAATTCGCGTGCATGAATGGCGATATCCGATACCTGGCCGTTCACACCTCCCCATGGCTGATGGATCATTACCCGTGCCGAGGGAAGGATGGATCGTTTGCCTGGAGCGCCTGCTGCCAACAGCAAGGCTCCCATGGATGCTGCCTGACCGAGGCAGATGGTCTGCACATCGCTTTTGATGTACTGCATGGTATCGTAGATAGCCAGCCCGGCGGTCACGCTTCCGCCCGGGCTGTTGATATAGAGGCTGATATCCTTGGTCGGGTCCTCGGATTCCAGAAAGAGCAACTGAGCGACGACAATATTGGCGACCGCAGAGTTGATTTCCTCGCCGAGGATGATGATCCGGTCACGCAAGAGGCGCGAGAAGATATCGAATGAACGTTCACCGACGCCCGAGTGCTCGATGACCACGGGGACGAGCGACGATTCCGTTTCAGTTCTTGGTACAAACATATGCCCTCCGTCGGACCAGGGGCGAATCAGTGGTGGTGATCCGCCATGAACGCTTCGTAACTGACTACCGATCCCTCTTTCATGATATTCTTCTCGATGAGGAAATCCCCGGCCTTGCGGAATTTCATCTCATCCTCGATCATGGTCCGGTAGTATGCCTTCGTTTCCTCGTCGGCGGTCTCTGGCAACTGCGCGGCGACTTCGGCGTCAAGCTCCGCAGCTTCCACCGAGAACGCTTCCTTGTCCTTGATCTTCTCCATGATCAGCTGTACCCGGATGTTCCGCTCGGCACCCTCGCGCCAGTTTGCAGTGAAATCATCCTTTGTCTGCCCCTGGAATTCGAGGAACTTGAGAACCTGGGATTCCGGCATGCCGGATTGGCTGACAAACCTTCTCCACGAGGAATCGACCTCGATATCGATCATGGAGCGGGGGACCGGGATGGTCACCTGCTCGAGGATCTTGTTCACTACGGCATTGAGCTTCGTCTCCTTCAGGTGACTCTCAAGACCATTTGCCAGCTTCTCACGGGTTGCTGAGACCAGATCGGCGACAGTGTCGTATTTCTCGCTCACGTCCTGGGCAAACTCGTCGTCGAGCGCAGGAACCTCACGCACCTTGACCTGCTTTACCAGGATCTTGAGCGTGACCGTCTTGCCTGCGTACTCAGAATATTCGTGATCCTCGGGGAATGTCTTTTCAATGGTCTTGGTCTCGTCCTTGGACATGCCGACCAAGTCCTCGTCGATCTTGTAGAAATTGGTGCCGCTTCCTACGGTGAAGACGAAATCCTTCCGATCGGTACCTGCGACTTCGTTTCCTTCGGCATCGAGCTCGACATAGTCCAGCGTCACGATGTCGCCATGTTCGACCGGCCTGGATTTCTCGACCACCAAGGCGTTTTGCTCACGCAGTTTGTCAATCTCCTTGGTGATGGTCTCCTCGGTGATTTCCACCTGGGGAACCTCGACTTCCAGATCGGTGTAGGCGGGAAGCTCGAAGAGGGGCAGGATGTCATAGGTGACGGCGAACTGCAAGTCGGTATCGATCGCAGTGGAGATGTTCTCCTCGTCGACAAGGCTCGGCTGGCTGTAGGGGAGGGGCTTGTACTTGTCCTCTACTGTCTTCAGCGCTTCCTGGACAGCTTCGTCGATGGTGGAATAGACGCCCTCTTCGCGCATGCCGGTACCGAATTTCTGTTCCAGCACGGAAGCGGGAGCCTTGCCCTTGCGGAAGCCGGGAAGTTGAAGTGTCTTCATGTACTTCTGCAAGACCTTGGTGTAGGACTGGGCGAGCGCCTCTTGCTTGACCGTGATGGTCAGTTCGACGGCTGAGTTCTCGAGTTCTTTGACTTTTTGTTCGGCAATCATCCTATTTCTTTCCTCTTTACATTGGTGTTCTCTATAGTAAGCATGCCTTTGCCTCTCGGCAAGCGCATTGCAGCATACCCGGACCATCATAGCAAAATCCGAATAAAAAAGCGACCCGGTCAACCGGGTCGCCCAAGCGAGAGACGGGACTTGAACCCGCGACATCCACCTTGGCAAGGTGGAGCTCTACCACTGAGCTACTCTCGCAATCGTTCGCTGCATCTTACAGACTTGCCTGCCAAAGGTCAAGTGCGAGAGGAGGGATTTGAACCCTCACACCTACGGTACTAGATCCTAAGTCTAGCGTGTCTGCCAATTCCACCACTCTCGCAGTGGTTGCCTTCCCGTACAGGATGGCGATGCCTTTCATGAGCCGCAAAGGGATCGAACCTTTGACCCGCAGATTAAGAGTCTGCTGCTCTACCAGCTGAGCTAGCGGCCCAAAACATTGTAAAAAAACACTCTTGCGTCCGGCAGGATTCGAACCTGCGACCTACGGATTCGAAGTCCGGAACTCTATCCAACTGAGCTACGAACGCATCGCACGCCACTATCGTGTAGCTAAGCTGCACAAGGGTGGATGACGGGGCTCGAACCCGCAACAACCAGATCCACAATCTGGTGCTCTACCATTGAACTACATCCACCAAGATGTCTTTGCAGTCCGGTACGACCAGCGCAAATCAACGTACGATAATCTGCCCGATTCGATCCGTTTTGTCAATAGCATTCACCGGAACTTATGAAAAAAGTCAGCGGGCAGTGATCAGTGCCACCGTCTGGTGCCATTGGGCATAGCGGTCGGCGAGCAAGGTAACCAAGGAATCGGTCACCTGTGCGATGTCGACCTCCGTGTGGGAACGCTGCCATGCGGGCGCATAGCTCTTTTCCATCCACCGCTGGATATCCTGGGATGCGATGAAACGGCGTTCGTTGCCTGCATGCCGCTGTGCTTCGCAATCAAAGCCGCAGGCGGTCATCTCCTGTACCAGCTGATCGAGTCCCCATGCGAAGCCGCTTGCGGAATCCGCTGCGAAAATCGAAGATTCCGCCTCTTTCAAGAGAGATTTCAGCTGCGCGTCGGAAACCAGGTCCGAGAGTCGGGAGCCTTCGGTAGGGATCGTCTGTGCGAGCACGAGCGTACCCCCCTCAGCCAGCCGTTCCCTGATCGCCGGTAGCAGGGTCCTCCCCTCGTGCAATCGTGTCAGCACGTTCCTTCCCATGATCGACTCGAATCGGAGCTCAGGCTCAAGCCCGCCCAAAAGGGCGAGCGGTTGGGCGTGCATGATCCTCGGTCGCTCAAGCTCATCGAGCGTTTGGGCGTAGTGCTCCATGTGCCTCACATGCTCGGCGACGGCAGATTGGGCAACCACCAAGCCTTCGGGTACCCTCCGGTACGCTTCCCACACGAACATCCCGTGTCCTGCGTTGAGCACGAGTATCCGATCGTGCCTGCGGATGGTGACACATGAGAAAATCTTGGTCCGCAGGTCGCTGAGGAATGTTCCCCGCTCCCCGATGGTCCGTTGTGCCCAACGGTCCCGTTGCCGATCGTTCGGTGAGAATGTCAGATTCCCCGCCACCGTATCGGGAACGACCGATTCGAGTTGGGACTCCCGTTTGCGGAGCACCTCCTCGCGGATCTTTCCCTCATGCCCCATCCGGGATGGTCTGTAGAAGACCTTTCCTTGCAATGTCGCGGGCAGATACTGCTGCGGAACCCAGTGGTCGTGATAGGCATGGGGGTAGAGGTATCCTTCGCCGTGGCCGAATCCCTTCTTGTCCCTGCTCCCGTCCTTCAGGTGATTCGGTACATCCGCCTCCCGCTCCTCTTCGACGGCCTTCAGCGCATCGAAGAATCCCAAGGTGGTGTTGGACTTCGGGGCGGTAGCGAGGTACAGGGCCGCGTGGGTGAGGTGGAACCTGCCCTCCGGCAACCCGATCCTCTCGAACGCAGCTGCGTCCGATTCGACCACGGTGATCGCCGCAGGATCGGCCAATCCGACGTCCTCGCACGCGCTGATCAGCATCCTGCGGAAGATGAAGGCAGGATCTTCTCCCGCGCTGACCATCCTCGCCATCCAATAGAGTGCGGCATCGGGATCGCTCCCGCGGATCGACTTGATGAATGCACTGATGACGTCGAAATGGTAATCTCCTTCCTTGTCGTAGAGGACCACTTTCCTTTGGATGCTCTCTTCCGCCGCTTCCCGTGAGATCTCTATCACCGAGTCTTCCGGCGGGGGAAAACTGTCCCCGCTGGTCTCGACCGCGAGCTCAAGCGCGTTGAGCAATGAGCGTGCATCGCCGTTGGCAATATCCACCAAGTGATCCAGCGCGCCGGGAGCGAACCGTACGGACCATCTGCCATACCCTCGTTCGCGATCCGCAAGCGCTTGGCGAGCCACCTGCATCAGTTCGACAGGACCTAACGGCAGCAACTGGAAGATCCGGGAGCGGGAGACCAGCGCGGAGTTGACCTCGAAATAGGGATTCTCGGTGGTTGCGCCGATCAGGATGAACGTCCCGTTCTCCACCCACGGCAACAGTGCATCCTGTTGGCTCTTGTTCCATCGGTGGACCTCATCGACGAACAGGATGGTACGCTTGCCGTAGTGGTCGAGCCGCTTCTTTGCCTCGTCGATCTCGTAACGCAACTCCTTCACTCCGGAGAGCACGGCGTTCAATGTGCTGAAATGACTGCGGGTCGTGTTCGCGATCACCCTGGCGAGCGTCGTCTTTCCCGTCCCCGGAGGTCCGTAGAGGATGATCGAGGAGAGCTGGTCGGCTTGGATGGCCCGCCTGAGCAACCGTCCCTTTCCCACGATATGATCCTGTCCGATGTATTCGTCCAAGGTCCTGGGGCGCATGCGGTAGGCAAGGGGTTGGTGGGCACTTCCGTCGTGCTGTGCAAAAAGGTCCATATCGCGATTATACGCCAGAGGGCACTTCTCGACAACCAAGATGCTCAGGGTCGTACATACAGGGTTATCAAGGGATTGTCATAGGCGGGAGCCATCGTCCGGACCAAAGCCTCCTGGGTACGCATGTCCTCCAAAAGAAGACGCAGAACGGTGACGACCACAGACCTGATCGGATCGATGTTCACTTCCACCCCATCGAACATGCTCTCAGTACCGCGCATGAGGAATTGGGAACGGTTGTACGTATGATAGGTACGCAGCAGTTCTCTCCATGATTCCAATGCGAATTTTCCCTCTTCTCCCCGTAGGCGGCTCTCAAGCCACGTCTCTACGGTGGGATAGACGATCGAGGCAAAGTATCGTGTCACCGCGTCATCCTCTCCTTCGATCAATGAGAACGGATCGGGTATCGCGAGGGAAGGGAAGACCGTCTTTTGCAGATACTCCGGAAGCAATTCGACCGACCTGACGACAGCCTCGTTCATCTGACCGAGATATCGTGAGAGGAGCCGGGGGATCCCGGGTACCGACTGAGCGCGCTGTACGATCACCGCGGCTTGCGACGGGACCAGGTCTGCCGTCGTTCCGGTCCACCCTCCCGGCCTGCTGATGTTTCCCGATGCGGCGACCAGCGTCTCCTCCATCATCACGAGGACGGCTTCACGAGCGAACGCGATCTCCTCGGGAGTCTTCGCGATCGGATCGGTGCTCCGGCAGCTAAGGACGAGTCCGATCATGAGGAGGCACAGGAACCACAGCAGGGGACGGCATTTCATGGATCACACTATAGCACGCCCATCATATTGTGGAAACAGAAGGTGTGTGGTACAGTCATCCGGTCATGTCCACACAGATGGAACGCCTCACACAAGGCTCGGTGAATGCCCAGATCCTTCGACTCTCCTTTCCCACCATGATCGGCATGCTGTTGCAAGCTGTATATGATCTGGTCGACATGTTCTGGATCGGATTCATCAGTCCGTCGGCCATAGCGGCTGCCACGCTGTTCAGCACCTTCTTCTGGATGGTCGAAGTCCTCAACGAGATCGTCGGCACCAGCAGTGTCTCCCTGATCAGCCAGAGCCACGGAGCGGGTGATGCGAAGCGGACCGAGCGTGCCATACACCAGACTCTCCTGTTCAAGTTCCTCCTCGCAATCTGCGGAGCCATGTTGCTCGGTCTCGCGCTTCCGTACCTGTTCACCTTCTTTTCCGAGGATCAGGAGGTGAAGAGGCTGGGACTTGAGTACGGCATGATCCGTGTCATCTTCCTGCCGATTTTCTTCTCCTCATACAGCGTGAACACGATCTTCCGCTGCACAGGGGATGCAAAGACACCGATGAAGCTGATGGTGATTTCCGCTTTGGTCAATCTCGTCGCAGATCCGCTGCTGATGTTCGACACGATTCCCGGGACCTCGATCAGGGGCATGGGGTGGGGCATGAGAGGTGCGGCGATCGCAACCGTAGGCTCGATCACCCTTTCCTTTGCTATCGGTTTCGCCATACTTCTGTCGGGAAAAGGGAGTGCCCGCATCCGGCTAGGCCTTCTTGTCCGTCTGGACCGACAGGTGGCGCGCATACTCTTCTCGATCGGACTTCCCTCGGGGATCAACCTTTTGCTCAGGAACCTTTCGATCACGCTCTTCCTGCGGATGGTGGCCATCCACGGAACACAGGCCATTGCGGTGGCAGGCATCGGCTTCAGGGTCTACTCGTTCGGCATGATGCCGGGGTGGGGCCTCTCCATGGGAAGCGGAATCATCATCGGGCACAATCTGGGGGCCGATCGTGTCGATCGTGCCATGCGGGCGGTTCGCCTGACGACTTTGGATTGTTTGCTTTTCGTCGGATTGCTCTCCATCCCCGTATTCTTCGCTCCGTCGGCAATACTCTCCCTCTTCATGGGAGGCACCGATGCGGGGGCCCAAGGCGTGCTTCTCATGCGCATCATCGGACCGGCACTTCTGATCGGAGCGGCGATGAGCGGCATGGGAGCCGCTTTCACCGGATCGGGGAAGAACCGGCCGATGCTCATCGCGAGCATCGTCGGACAGTGGGCCGTCATGGTTCCCTATGCACTTGTCGTCTCCCTTGTGTTCCGGTTGCCCCTCATCTGGCTGTGGATCGCGATCCTTCTTGGGGATGGCGGCGAATTGATTGCCCGATACGTGCTGTTCAGACGGTCGCGTTGGGAACGCAATCGCGTGTGAGTTGACGATTCCTTGCAAACGTGTGACATTATGTGCAGATACCACCATGGAGGTACCTGATGACAGAACAACGCACCCAAACGCTCTCCTCCGTAAAGAACCGTGAGCGAAGCATCCTGAAGAACGTCTACCTGTGGATGACCGCAGGCCTCGCCCTTACCGGCGTGATCTCATACCTGGTTGCCACGACACCCTCGCTCATGAGAATGTTCCTCGGCAGCTCAGTGAGCTTCCTTTTCATCATCCTTGCCCAATTCGGCATCGTGTTCTTTCTCACTGCACGGCTGGAGAAGATGACCTCGACTGCGGCGGTCGCTTCGTTCGCAGCCTACTCGATGCTCACCGGGATCACGTTGTCGGTAGTGTTCTATGCCTACAGCGGACTGGTCATCTCCCGTGCGTTCTTCACCACCGCGGCGGCCTTCGGGGGCATGAGCTTCTACGGGATGATGACGAAACGGAACCTCGATGGCATCGGTCACTATCTCATCATGGGACTGTGGGGCATCATCATCGCATCGCTGATCAACATGTTTCTTGGAAGCGCCAACGTCTATTATTTCATCAGCATCATCGGGGTACTGGTATTCCTCGGGCTGACCGCATGGGACACCCAGAAGATCAGGCGGATGAATGAAGCATACGGGGATCGGATGGATGAGGAGCTCTATATCAAGCTCTCGATCATCGGAGCCTTGATGCTGTATCTTGATTTCATCAACATCTTTCTCTATCTCCTGCGCATTTTCGGACGCAACAACCGCTGATGGAGGTTACCATGGCTGATGCCTTGCAGGTACTGATGACCCGACGGTCGGTTCGGGAGTTTCTTGGGACGCAACTTAGCGACGATGAGGTGAAGACGATCGTGGACGCGGGATTGCACGCCGCGACGGCGATGAACCGGCAAAGCTGGCATTTCACCGTGGTACAGGACCGCAGGTTGCTCGATGCGATCAGCGGAGCGGTCGGAGCGGTGATGGTCGACTCGGGAATTCCCTCGCTTATCGAACGTGCGCGCACTACCGGTTTCAGCTGCTTTCACCACGCACCGACCGTGATCTTCGTCTCGAGCGACGGGTCGCACTACTCACTCGCCGATTGTGCGAATGCGAGCCAGAACATGTGCCTCGCGGCAACCGCGCTGGGGTTGGGTTCGTGCTACATCGGTTCCTTCGTCCAGGCGTTCGACCATCCGTCGGGCAAGCACCTGCTTGCTCAGTTCGGACTTCCCGAGAACTACAAGCCGGTTTTCTCCATCGCACTCGGACATGCGGCCAAGGCCGCATTCACCGAAAAGGAACGCGAGTGGAAAGTCTCCTATATCCGTTGAAACGGACGATCCCCTGACAAAATGAAGCCCGGTTGACACCGGGCTTCGTTGTGTATGCAGGGTAAGAGGCTCAGCGAGCGATCACCGAGAGGAGTGTCGTGTCCGACAAGTAGCTGACACCGAGTTGCGCGCTCGGAACGTTGGAGTTGAAAAGCAATTCCCCGGTTTCGGAAAAGGATACCATCGTCCGTTCGGGGATGTAGGCGTAGATCTTCAACATCTCGGAGGCAACCACACGTGCGTGGATCGCGGACATGCCCAGCACCAGTATCAAAAGGATCAGTGTGATCGACTTGATTATCCTGTTGCCCCTCAGCATGACTTCCTCCGTTTCGGGTCCAAGCTTCTTGAACCTCTTCATGGTTGGAATGTACAGGTATTCATGCGTAATGTCAACTATTAATTCTTTGTTATAAAAGGAGTTATTTGGTATGACAGATGTTGTGGGTTTTGCTCGTTTCCATCACTCACGGAACCTCCGTGTACGCTCACTTCGTACAGAAAAGCTCAAACATATGACATCGAATGTAAGAAGTGGACGTGCAAAATTTCACTGGAAATCGCAGGAATGCTCGAGCATGGGTGGTATTGGGATACTGCTATGATAGAGGTGATGACATCGGTCACTGAGGTGGGAAGCTCTCACGTCGAGTACAGGGGAATGGGGTAAAAAGTCCCAACATATTTCAAACATTGATCAAATTTGGGTAATAAGTCGTCAGAAGTTTTTTTTGAAAATCATGAGTTGTGGGTTCCGAGGTAGCTGACGGCCTTCCGTCCGAGTGCATCACGTACCGCAGCGAACCCGGTCAACGGTGAATCGATGAAGCACCTGCGCCTGCCGACATGACCGATGTAGTGGGCATCCGAGCCTTGGATTACCGCGTGACCCAAGGTATCGACCGTCGGGGGAATGGCGATCGATTCCACGGCAGAGTAGGGCAGGGGGGGCAAGAATCCCAAGTTGGCTGTCACGCTGTTTGCCGGCCGGTCGATATGTGCGGGAATCACCAAGGCTCCCGCTCCAAGCGTCTTCTCCACCAGATCGTCGAAGGATATGTCGGCCGGTCCGTAGAGGAAGAGCTGCACCTCCTCGACCTCTTGCCCCGAGACATCGCAGGCAAGCTGGTTTCCGAACAGCCGCGCATTGTTTCGTATCGGCGGAAGGATCGATTCGATCCACGAGCCGAAACGCATCGCCTCCTGAAGCGAGCCGAAGAGCGAGAGGACATGTATCTCCTCGATCGTGGTGACCTCGAGGCCGAATATGGGCTCGATTCCCACGATTTCGCATGCCTCCGAAAAGGCGGGAAGGTTTCGCGTGCTGTTGTGGTCGGTAAGGGCCAGGATGTCTATGCCCCTGTCTGCAGCCTCCATCGCCAATACTGCAGGCAACAGGTCGTCGCTCCCGCAAGGAGAGAGGCAGGAGTGGTTATGGAGGTCGATGCAATAGATCATGGGATCAGGAGGCACCGATGAGATGGGCAATCCGCCAAGAGGCGGTGAATTGCGTGTCATCGGTTCCCAGGATCGCCACCGATTCCTGGTTGGCAGCCTGGATCATATCCTCGGTCGGAGTCCTGCCGTTGCAGAGGACGATCGCGCGTATGCCGATCAACGATGCCACCGCAACGGTATTCTTGTGCGCCTGGATCGTGATGAGCACGCTGTCTTCGGATGCGTTGCCCATGACATCGGAGAGCAAGTCGCCGGTATAGCCGTGCGCTATCTGAATTGCGGGATTCGCCATCGCATGGACCTCATACCCGAGCTTGCTGGCCAATTCGTTGATCTGAACCATATCCATCCTTCTCCTTCCTGTACGTTACAATCTATTCCTTGGCGCTTCTCTTTCGCTCAAGCTCGCTGAACCGGATGATCGAAGTCACCACGGTCCCTTGCGGGGTGCTGGTGATGCTGAACTCATCGGAGACAGACCGTATATTGGGAAGTCCCATCCCTGCGCCGAATCCGAGGGACCTGATCCACTCGTTCGCCGTGGAGTACCCCTCTTCCATCGCCTTGTCGATGTCCGTGATGCCCGGCCCGGTATCCTCGCTGGTGATCACCACCTCTTCGGGTCCGTATTCAGCGGTGATGCGACCACCGTTCGAGTGGACGACGATGTTCATCTCCAACTCATAGGAGGCGATCGCCGCACGGCGTATCGTCCGGGGGAACACGTCCCGCTGCTTGAGCTTCTTCTTGATCTCCGTCGAGGCGAATCCCGCATTCTCGAAGTCATGCTTGAGGATCGAGAATGACTGAACGTCTCGGGCGAGGCCGTCGGTCACCTTCGTGCTGAGGTTCATCCGCTCGAGGTTTTCCACCTCATGGTTGATCTCCCACAGCAACCTCGTCGAGATGTCGCGGGTGGTCACGATCCCCACCAGTTCCTTGTCCTTGTTCAGCACGGGGAAGCGGTGGAAACGGTAGCGGTCGAAGTAACTGATGGCGAAGGAAACCGGCATGTCATCCTCAAGCACGATCAGATTCTTCGTCATATGCAGTTCGACCGACTCCTCGATATGTCCGAAGTCGAGCGCTTGGATGATGTCGTCCATGCTCACGATACCGAGGAGCCTCGTCCCCGAGACCACCGGGACTCCGGTGATCGATTTCTCCCGCATCAAGTGCTGCACCGCACGCATGGTTGTTCCCAAGGGAACGCTGACCAGTTTCCTGGTCATGACATCCTTGACCTTCAGTCGATAGATGAGCTCGAGGATCACCGTCGGAGAATTGTATGTATTGATCGGTATCGTCTGCATGTGACCAGTATACACAGGAACATGGCGCAAAGGAAGTGAATCTGCTATGCTGGATGCCATGCAAGTGCCTCCGATCGAATTCGTGGCGGTAACATGTTCCTATCTCGTGGTAGCGAAGCCGGCCGGGATTCCGACCGTTCCGCTCGCGGGCGAACCGCGTCGGACCACGCTCCTCAGCCTCGCGGCCTCCCGGTATCCCGAGATACTGCAAGGCGCGGGGAAGCTTGCCCATGAGGGATTGGTCCTGCATCGGCTCGACACCGCAACCAGCGGCTTGGTCCTCATGGCCCGCAGTGCCGATTCCTATGGCTCCCTCATGCAATCCCAATCGTCCGGACAGTTCGTGAAACGGTATGTCGCGGCGGTCTCTCACGTGTCACCCGCATCGGGGTTCCCCCCGTTCACGTGCGACCCTGACCGTGACGGGAGATTGGTGATCCGCAGCGGATTCAGGCCCTACGGCGCAGGAAGGAAATCGGTACGTCCGGTCACAGGGGATTCTCCGGCACGTGCAGCTGGGAAGGGGACGTCGAGACAGTACCAGACCGTCGCCGAAGAAGCCTTCGACCGTGCCGGAAGAGCTTTGCGCATCTGTACGATCAGTGCAGGATTCAGGCACCAGATACGCTGCCACCTCGCGTGGTCCTCCTTTCCGATCGTCGGCGATGCGTTGTACGGAGGTACGCCTGACGAATTGCTGCACCTTGCATGCACGGAAATCCGTTTCCCTGATCCGATCACCAACGAACTAGTCCTTGTCAGGTGGCAGGCTCCCTTCGATTGGGCTACCGCAACATCCGAAGATGCGCTATAGTGTCTTGGTGGTTCTCCGATCCACCAATTCATGGCAAGAGGGTAGATGCATGTCCGATCCCAGAGAGCGTGAGCTCGCCAAGCTTCTGGTCCGTTTTTCCGTAAACCTGCAACCTGGTGAGAATTGTCTGATCAACGCAGTGGATGTTCCCGAGTCGATCGTCGAGGAGCTGGTGCAGGCCGTATACGAGGCGAAAGGAAATCCTCAGGTCAACATGACCACGGTCCGCATCGAGCGTGCGCTCGCGGCGGGTGCAACCGACGGCAGCCTTGCGGTATGGGCCGATTGCGACGTCTACAGGATGAAAAAGATGGACGCCTTCATCGGCATCCGTGGAATTGCGAACCCTCGCGAGAGTGCGACCATCGGTGCGCAGTATGCCCGATACATGCAAGCCTATAATACTCCGGTCCACCATGAGGTGCGCGTCCCGGCTACCAAGTGGGTGGTCCTGCGCTATCCGACACAGCTGATGGCGTATCAGGCGAACATGGGCACCCGTGAATTCGAGGACTACTTCTATCGTGTCACCACGGAAGTGGACTACCAGGCCATGGCCGTGGCGATGGAGAAGGCCAAGGCCTTCCTCGACAAGGCGGATCGTGTCGAGATCAAGGCAGTCGGTACGGATCTTTCGTTCTCGATCAAGGGGATGGGTGCGATTCCCTGCGCAGGTCGGAAAAACATTCCCGATGGCGAGATCTACTCCTGTCCCGTGAAGGAGAGCGTCAACGGACGGATCACCTACAACACCGCCTCCACATACAACGGACACTGCTTCACCGACGTCTCGTTCACCATCAAGGACGGCAGGATCGTCGAGGCTTCCGCTGATGATACCGAGGCGTTGTACAAAGTACTCGACACCGATGCCGGTGCACGCTATTTCGGAGAGTTCGCACTCGGATGCAATCCGAAGATCACGTTCGCGATGGACAACATCCTGTTCGACGAGAAGATCGCCGGTTCCATCCACTTCACCCCCGGCAACGCGTACGAGGAGTGTGACAATGGCAACCGGAGCGCAGTGCACTGGGATCTCGTGCAGATCCAGACACCACAATACGGCGGAGGCACGATCCATATCGACGGAGAACTGATCCGGAAGGACGGACTGTTCGTCCATCCCGCGTTCACGGACCTGAACTTCGCCTAGGATCAGTGTTCGGCGTTGAATACGATCGTGCGGTTGTCGAAGATGATGATGCGGTGCTCAAGGTGTGCCTGGACGGCGCGTGAGAGCACCTGCCTCTCGACATCCTTGCCCACCTGCTTCAGTCCGTCCGGACTCAGCTCATGGTTCACCCGCACGACATCCTGTTCGATGATCGGTCCCTGGTCGAGGTCCTCCGAGGCATAGTGTGCCGTGGCTCCGATCATCTTCACTCCCCGTTCATACGCCCTGAGATAAGGATTGGCTCCCTGGAATGCCGGGAGGAACGCGTGATGGATGTTGATCACTTTCCCCGCCCATTCGTGGGTGAACGCGGGAGTCAGTATCTGCATGTAACGGGCAAGCACGACGAGGTCGATGTCATGCTTGTCGAGCAACGAGCGGATCATCTGCTCCTGTTCCTCCTTGCCGTCTTTCTTGATCGGCAGGTAGTAGTAGGGGATGCGGAACTGATCCGCGATGTATTCAAGGTCGGGGTGATTGCTGATGATCAGGGGAATGTCGCACACCAGATCCCCCTCGTGTTGTCTGCTCAGCAGATCGAACAGACAGTGGCTCGTCTTGCTGACGAGGATCGCCACCCGGTTCCGATAATCGGTGAAATGGCATTCCCAGGTGAGCTCGAGATCCTGTGCGAACGCGGCGAAATCTTTCTGCAGTTCCTTTCGGGTCGTCCTCAGGTCGGCGAGGTCGAGTTCGACGCGCATGTAGTAACGCTTGGCACGGGTATCGGAGTGTTGCTGGCAGTGCAGGATGTTGTATCCCCGTGAGTAGAAGTACTGGGAGATTGCTGCCAGCAATCCCTTGCGGTCATTGCACTGGATGAGGAATATGATCTTCTGCATGCTCTGTCACTCCTGAACGGACCGCGGACGGTCGCCGAATTTCGGATCAGTATACGGAGAGAGAACGGTCGTGGCAACAGGACCTAATCGCGTTGCGCCGCCCCGAAACTCTCCAGGTGCGGTTCGGTCGATTCCTTGTCCTCGATGGGAGTGAGGAGGATTTCCACCTTGCGTTCCATGCTGGCAAGCTGTTTCTCGAGCGCCTCCGCTATCCCGACGCCCTCTTCGAAGAGCTTGATCGCCTCTTCGAGCGGAGTCTGGTTGTCTTTCAGCTTCGCGGTGATCTCCTCCATCCTCTTGATGTCCGTCTCTATGCTCATCGTGATTCCTCCCCTTTGTTTCCAACATGGTCGAACTTCTCCGTCCGTGCCTGTGCGCTTCCCTCGGCAAACCTTATGTGCAACAGCTCTCCCTCGGAAAGCACGGCAGCCGAACGGACGATCGTCCCTGCACTCGTGACGATCGCGAATCCCCGTCGAAGGACCGCCATCGGAGAAAGACTCTCCAGCTGCCCCTTCGCGAGTTGGTGTGCATGGCGTGCAGATCGCAGCCTCTGTTCGAGTGCTTCTTTGGCACCTTGGCGAATATCGTCACAAGTCAACTGCGCCAGCTCGATTTTCCGCTTCACATACTCATGCATTCTCCCGGGAGAGACCAATGCCGCCTTGGACCGCTCTCGCATGATCCGTGCATGCATCAGCTGTCCCAACGATTGTACCTTTCCCTGCATGGCATCGACCAGCTGTTCCCATGATGTGCTGATCAGCTCTGCGGCCGCGGTAGGGGTGGATGCCCGGATGTCGGCGGCATAATCACTCAAGGCCCAGTCGATCTCATGCCCGACCGCACTGACTACGGGAATGCGGGAGGCGACTATCGCCTCCACGACGATCTTCTCGCTGAACGGCAGCAGGTCCTCGAGTGATCCGCCGCCCCGTCCTACGATCAACACGTCGGCGAGGCCGAATCGGTTCGCCGCCTCGATCTGGGCAGCTATCGTCCTCGCCGCCCCATCCCCTTGCACGAGTGCGGGAAGCACCACGATGTCTATCATGCGATTTCTCCGCTGCAGCGTCTTCAGGATGTCCTGGAGTGCCGCTCCGGTGGGGCTCGTGACGACTCCGATCCGTTTCGGATGCTCCGGAAGCGGTCGTTTCCTTTCCGTGTCGAAGTACCCTGCGGCGGCAAACTCCTGCTTGCGCTTCTCCAGCATGAGCAACAGGTCTCCGACACCGCTTTTGCGCATCGTCTCGCAGATGATCTGATACGTCCCGCGTTTCGCATAGACAGAGATGCTGCCGGTCACGACCACGCGATCGCCATCCTTCGGCATGAAGGGAAGACGCCAGGACTTTTGCTTGAACATCACTGCCTGAAGCGAGGCCTCGGCGTCATTGAGCTGGAAATACCAATGACCGCTCGCGGCAGGCCTGAAATTGGATATCTCTCCCTCGACCGACAACCCTTGGAACGATCCTTCCAAAGTCTGCTTGATGAGGCTGGTCAAATCCTCGACACTGAATATGTGATCGGAAAACAGGTCGCTCATTCGTGCTCCTCCGGATGCTCGTTCGGGTGTGCATCGGAACGCTTGTCCCTTCGGTGAGTTTGCGTGGATATGCCGGTGAGGGTCAAGAGGATGGCAATGAGGATGCACACCCACATCGGAAGGTAATAGAAGCGGGTGAAGAGCAGGGCGATTGCAATGCTGCCTACCATGCTGCTGGTGATGATGAGGTACCGTGTTGCATCGAACAGATGCCACAGTGCGAACGCGATGCCGATTCCCAGCATGCTCGCGATCGTGATGAGCGGTGCATGGGGGGGGAGCACAGAGATGCCTGCGTAACTCGACAGCGCTCCGAAGAGTACATCGGTACAAATAGAGGCGAACTTCGGGACGAACCGGACCGACAGGGCTGAGAGGGCGGCTGCGATGAGGGCTCCCACGGTCAGCGGCATCGTTGCGTCGCCGGCGTAACGTAGCACCTCTGGAAAATGCCATGCGGGCTCGGGTGCCCTGCAGACGAGCATGATGAGGATTGTTGCCAATACGAACGTGACGACAGTACCGATGGGAAGCAGGAACCTTCGGAGCCCGGAGCCTGCGAAGAGCACGACAGCACCTGCGATGACTGAGAAGAACATGACGAAACCACTCATCCTCTGCCTGCCTCAGGTACCGGATGATAAAAAAGACAGCTCGTGAGAGCTGCCTTCTTGGTGCACCCGGATGCGCTCATCCGCCGATTGTCAGTCAGCGAGGATCGCACCGGTGGGGCATGCGTCGGCGCAAGCGCCGCAGCTGATGCACAGTTCGGCATCGATCACATAGATGTCTCCCTCTGAGATAGCCTCTACCGGGCACTCGGGAAGGCAGGATCCGCAAGCAACACACGCATCGGTGATAGTGTAAGCCATAGTTGACTCCTTCTGGGTTTTTATACGCGTTCGACTATATACCCTCACGTGCCACACGTCAAGGCTTGCCTTGCTCCCTCCATCCCGGTATAGTCCCATCAGACAGCAATCATCCGGTTTTCAAGAGGTGTACACCATGGGCAAACAGTTGGTATTGGCTGAAAAGCCGAGCGTCGGGCGCGAGCTCGCCCGGGTATTGGGATGTCGGATCCGTGAACGCGGCTACAGCGAGGGGGATCGCCATGTCGTCACCTGGGCACTCGGTCACCTGATCGAGCTGGCCGAACCTTCCCACTACGACGAACGATACAAGCGCTGGTCGATGCAGGACTTGCCGATGCTTCCGCATGAGTTGCGACAGACGGTGATGGAACAGACATCCGACCAATACCGCGTCGTGGAATCCCTGATGCGGCGAGCGGATATCGAGAGCTTGGTCATCGCGACCGATGCGGGACGTGAGGGAGAGCTGGTCGCCCGTTGGATCATGAAGATGGCTGGCTGGGACAAGCCGGTCAAGCGACTGTGGATCAGCAGCCAGACCGATGCGGCCATCACGCAAGGATTCGCCAATCTGAAGGACGGGAGCCTGTATGAGAACCTCTATGATGCAGCGCAAGCCCGCGCTGCCGCCGACTGGTATGTCGGCATGAATGTCACCCGCGCGCTCACCTGCCGTCATGATGCGAAGCTCTCCGCGGGACGGGTGCAGACTCCTACCTTGGCGCTCATGACAAACCGTGAGGACGAACGGGAAGCCTTCATCGGGGGGTTCTATTGGTCGATGCGTGTCGATTTCGACCGCTTCACCGCTTCATGGCAGGATGCAGGGGGATCGGTCCGCATTCCGACCGAGGAACTGGCACAAACGATCTCCGGCGCCGTGGAGGGGGGTTCCGGAACGGTACTCTCCGTCGAAGAGACGGAAAAGAGCGAACAACCTCCGTTGGCGTACGACCTGACCGAATTGCAGCGGGATGCGAACCAATATCTCTCCTACAGCGCGAAGGATACCCTGGATATCCTCCAGCGGCTCTATGAGAACCACAAGGTCGTAACCTATCCCCGTACCGACAGCCGCTATATCACACCTGACATCGTGCCGACGCTGGGCGGACGGCTTGCAGCGCTCGAGGCAACCCCCTTCGGGCAGGTGGCGGCAGTGTATGTGGCTCATGGGTACCGGACGGATATGGATCGATTCGTGATGGAAAGCGGTGTGACCGATCACCATGCGATCATACCGACAGAACAGCACGTCGATCTGGCGAGACTTTCGAAAGAGGAACGGGCGCTGTGGGAGTTGATCGCCCTGCGTTTCATGGAGGTGCTCTCCGGTGACTACCTGTATCGTACGACCACGATCGAAGCAGAAGTGGCCGGCAATCGGTTCGTCTCCCGCTTGAGCGCTGCCATCCGCCAAGGCTGGCATGACATGGCGCGTCTGATCGGCAAGCGCAGCACCGCTGCCCTGATCGATGATGCTCCGTATGAGCGTGCCGGAGGGGATGCACCGGCAGTACAGGTCGGCGATGAAGTGAAGGTCCTGAAGGTTCGGACCAGAAGGAATGCAAGCGCGGCTCCTGAGCGCTATACCGAAGGAACGTTGCTATCGGCGATGGAGCATGCAGGACGGTTCGTCGAGGATGCGGCGCTCAAGAAGCGGATGGGCGGCGGTCTCGGTACGCCTGCAACCCGAGCCGATATCATAGAGAAACTGCTCCAGAACCATTATGTCGAGCGGGAAGGCAAGTACCTGGTGCCGACGCCGAAGGGGAGGGAGTTGATCAGGCTTGCTCCGGTCGAGTTGCGTTCACCCGAGCTGACCGCGCGATGGGAGGACCGGCTCGCTGCGATCAGCGATGGAACCGAGTCGGCCAAGGATTTCCTTGAGGATATCAAGAAGAATGCGCGAAGCCTCGTTTCGGAGGTTGCATCGGGCAAAGAGCGCTTCGCACCGAATTTCCCGGACGGAAAGAGCTGTCCGTTCTGCTCTTCTCCCATGATGCGGTTCATCGATGAGTTCGGACAAGTGCACTTCCTCTGTCAGAAACTCTCCTGTTCCTACGAGGAGGCCTTGGTGAAGCGCAGGCGTTCCTCAATACCGGCCGCTTTGGTCGAGGATGATGCACCGAAGAAGGTTTTGGTGCGCACCAAGTCGATGTCTGCCTCCTCGGCGACTGGAAAGAAGGTCGTGGTGGTGAAAAAGGGTCCGAAGGTTCCCTCAACTGATGAGTGGGAGACGGTGCTTGAGGTCGTCCAACCCTCAAAGATGCGCAGGGTACGTGAACCGGAGCGGGAGAGGCCGCAAAGAGAGCGGCGTGATGCACGACCGGATCACAAGCCAGCACCGGGAAGTTTCGGTTCCTCGGGGGGCGAGGGAACCACGTTCGCGGACCTTCTGGCGGCAAGCGAGAAACGCAAGCGCGAGCGTGATGAGAAGCGTAAAAGATGAGAAGCAGCTGTTTCCGGAATGGAAACAATTTGTATATATATACACTCTGCATTCCTAAGCATTCGTGGTGCATGGAAATATTTAATTGCACAATTTGATTGACAAGGGGCAGGGCCGTGGTATGATGTAGTTGCTACTCATACTGTAAGAAGTAGCTGATGTATCGTTAAGGAACATCGAAACAAGAGGAGGAAAACATGAAGAGGTTTTCGAAAGCTATGTTGGTGCTCGCGTTGGTACTGACATCGGGTATGCTGTTCGCAGCCGCACAGGGTGAGGCGATGGCTTCCGATGCCGAGGTACTGAAGCCCGCAACGTACTCCTGGACTGCAGGTGGTATGGGTGGCGGCTGGTATACGCAGGCCGGTGGAATGGCTGCGATCGTGAAGAATTCGGTTGACGAGATCACCATCAAGGTCATCCCCGGTGGAGGAACGGTCAACCCGGCGAAGGTTGATGCGGGACAGGACAACTTCGGTTGGGGCGTCGGATATGTGGACAAGGCCGCCTACAACGGCATCGCCCCGCTGTTCGACAAGGAGTACAAGA
Source organism: Spirochaetales bacterium (assembly GCA_018433865.1). Classification (GTDB taxonomy): domain Bacteria; phylum Spirochaetota; class Spirochaetia; order Sphaerochaetales; family Sphaerochaetaceae; genus UBA8525. The sequence continues at coordinate 25,424 of JAHDQJ010000007.1, forward strand.
ACATCCGCGGTCTGGCGGGCAATTTCTCCGTCGACTTCTACCACTTCCTCGCTGCCAAGAACACCGGCATCACCACGATCGATCAGCTGGTGGCCAAGGTGAAGGCAGGAGAGAAGGTGAACCTCGCGGGACCGATGGTCGGTACCAGTGAGCGGGCCCTCACCGGTCTGTTGTTCGAGAATTACTACGGCATTTCCTACGAGCAGATCGAGAAAAACGGCGGAAGGGTCATCTATGCCGCGTATGGCGACATGGTCAACCTCTACAAGGACCGCCACGTAGACTATGTCATCGCATGTCTCGGACTTCCCGGCTCGGCCATTACCGAAATGGCTCTCTCCCGTGACTCCGTCTTGCTCGCAGCGAGCGATGACCTGGTCAAGTTCTCTGCCTCTACCTATGGTACGGTCGCGCTCGAGAGCGGACTGCTCAAGGTTCCCGCAGGTACCTATACCGGCATGACCACCGACGTGCAGGCCATCGGTCACTCCACCGAAATCATTGCCGGAGCAACCATGCCCGACATCGTTGCCTACAATTTCGTGAAGGCACTGATGGAGAATATCGATGATGTGAAGGCACTGAATCCCTCTTTCCAGAAGTACTTCTCGAAGGAAGGCGCAGTAAATACGATGGTTCCGTTGCACCCCGGTGCCGAGAAATATTATCGTGAGATCGGAGTGTTGAAGTAGGAATCCGAATAGGGTTCATGTATCAATCGGGAGCGCGTTTCTTGTAGCAGACGCGCTCCCACATCAAGTACACATGGAGTGATCCCATATGCGTGAATTGAAAGGTTGGATGAAGTGGTTGGTCAGTATCTGTTTGGTTGCGGTGGCGTTGTTCCATCTCTATACAGCGATTTTCGGTGTGTTCCAGCCTAGGGTCCAGAGAGGAATCCACCTGTTGATCCTTCTCCCCATGGCATTCCTGCTCTATCCCGCGACCAAGAAATCGCCGAAGGATCGTCCGTCTGTGCTCGATGTGATCATGGCTTTGCTCGCGATCGCTCCGCCGATCTACCTGATGCTCATGAACGATACGTTGAACATGCGCATGGAGCTGTTCGATCCCGTCTCCACCGTCGAGACCATCCTCGGTTGGATCAACATCGTCCTGATCATCGAGGCCGTGCGGCGGACCGTTGTCCCTGCCATGGCGATCCTGATCGGTATCTTCTTTGTCTACATCTTCATTGCCCCGTTCCTCGGCGGCATATTCTACTCGAAGCCGATGGACCTCAGCAGGATCGCGGAGATCAACTACCTGATCACCAGTGACGGCATCTATGGGTCCATCGTGGGAGTCACCGCGACCTTCGTCGCCGTATTCGTCATCTTCGGCGCGTTCATGCAGAACACGAAGACTGGTGAATATTTCACCAACCTCGCCGTCTCCCTGGCGGGAAAGAGTGTCGGAGGACCAGCGAAGATCGCCGTCATCTCCTCCGGACTGTTCGGTTCGATCAGCGGAGTGGCCGCTGCGAACGTCTACGCGACCGGCGTATTCACCATCCCGCTCATGAAGCGGCTGGGGTATCGCGCACAGTTCGCTGGTGCGGTCGAATCGGCAGCTTCTACCGGCGGATTGCTCATGCCCCCGATCATGGGAGCAGGTGCGTTCGTCATGTCCGAGATCACCGGAGTCGCGTACGTACATATCATCAAGGCCGCGGTGCTCGGCGCCATCTTCTACTATCTGAGCATCTTGATGCGCGTCCACTTCGTTGCGAAGAAAGAAGGCTTGCGTGGAATGGATGACAGCGAAGTCATCTCGACAAAACAGATCCTGAAGGATTCCTACCAGCTCATTCCGCTGATTCTCCTCGTCATCTTCCTGGTCATCGGGTTCTCTCCCTTCATCGCAGCAGTCTACGGCATCCTCGCCACCTTCCTCCTTACGTTCCTCAGCAAGGAGACGATGATGACTCCCGCGAAGCTGTGGGATACATTCGAGCTGTCTGGCAAGAACCTGATCATGCTTGCGGTCTCCTGTGCAGGAGCCGGTATGGTGATCAGCATCGTCACCAACACGGGACTTGCGCTCGGCATCGCTTCGGTCATCCAATCCTGGTCGGGCGGTGTCCTGCTGCCTGCGCTGATGTTGATCATGGTGACCAGCATCCTGATGGGCATGGGCATGCCCTGTACCCCTGCGTATATCGTCGCCGTCACCATCGGGGGGCCTGCGCTCCAAGCGATGGGCATCAACGTCCTGACCGCGCACCTCTTCGTGTTCTACTTCGCAATCCTCGCGGAAATCACACCTCCGGTGAGCATCGCTTCCTACTGTGGCGCAGCGATCGCCGGATCCGATCCGCTGAAGACGGGATTCGAAGCCATGAAGCTTGCTACTGTCGGATTCATCATCCCGTATATCTTCGTCTTCAATCCGGCACTCATGCTCAACGGTTCATTCCTGGAGATCGTCACCTTGGTGATCGTGGTGCTCTATGCGGTGATCACCCTTGCCTCAGCGTTCCGCGGGTACCTGCACAGGGTCCTCACCAAGGTGGAGCGAAGCATCATGGGAGTGATTTCCGCAGCACTCATCATCGGTTCCTGCAACCTGACCATCATGCACAACATGGCGGTGCAGATCGCGATCCTCGCTTCCGCAGTTCTGATCGTGGTCCTGTACGTATTGGCCAGGGTGAAGAAAAGTTCCGGAGGCACCGCCGCAACTGCGTGATGCAACTACTTGTGTGCCAGATACTTCCGTTACGGAGGTGTCTGGCATTTTTTTCTTGACAAGAGGAACCCTCATGGTACAATGAGGATACTACTCATCAAATGAGTAGTCATGGGTTGCGTGTAGTGTTCCTGCCGTGTGCCGAATCCTGCATCGACCGATTGCACTGGAAATGTGTGTTCTGTAATCTGCGCAACAAGCGTGCGTACGGATGAAAGGACCTGCTCGTCGGGTCCCGCCCGCAAAGGCAAAGGATGTGAAGATGGCTGGCTCGTATGATGTGATCGTAATCGGAGGCGGGATCATCGGACTCTCCTGCGGTTACTATCTTACCAAGCAGGGCAAAAGGGTCGCAGTGATCGAGGCGGGAGGATTTGCCGACGGAGCCTCGGGTGCGTGCGACGACATGATCCTGTTCCAATCCAAGAAGCCGGGGATCAATCTCGAACTCGCGTTCGAGAGCCTTGAGCTTTACAAGTCTCTCGTGGGGGAGTTGGATGATTCGCTCGGGTTTGCCAACTACGGTGGCATGGTCCTGATCCAGAACCAGCAGGAGCTCGAAGTGATGGAGGAGTTCGTCACGCAACAGCAATCCTACGGACTGGATGTCAAGATTCTCGATCGCAAGGAGATGCTCAGGAAGCAACCCTTCCTCAGCGATCGCTTCATCGCATCGACCTACAGTCCGATGGACTCCCAGGCTTATCCGTTCGCGGTGATGCACAAGCTCTCTGGCAAAGGGAGAAAGCTGGGCATGCAGGTGATCCACAAGTCTCCGGTCACGGGGATCGAGAAGGATGGAAACGGGGATTATCGCGTATCCACGGGACAAAACCTTACGTATACAGCTCCGGTCGTGGTGAATGCCACCGGTGCCTGGGCCGGGAAGGTTGCTGCCCTTGCAGGTGCCTATGTACCGATGGAACCGCGGCGGGGTCAGATCATCATCACCGAGAAGGTTCCCGCGGTCGGCGAAACGAACCTGTGGACGGCAAAGTACCTGGTGAGCAAGCTCAAGAGCGGTTTCGAGATCGATTCGACGGAAGAGGAGAAGAGGCTGGGTCTGGGATTCGCATTCACCAGGACCGAAGGTGATTCCTACCTGATCGGAAGTACCCGCGAGTCGGTCGGTTACGACAAGCGCACTACGATGGAAGGGATTCGTGCGATCATCAACCAAGCGGTCTCGATCGTACCGGTTCTCAAGGACGTCAATTTCATCCGGGCGATAGCCGGATTGCGGCCTGCGACCCCTGATGGGAAGATGATCCTTGGTGAACATGCCGGAATGAAGGGATTCTACACCGCAGCGGGACATGAAGGGGATGGCATCAGCTTGGCACCGATCACCGGCAAGCTGCTTGCCGACATGGTATGTGGGACCACGGATGCAAGGCTCGGTGAGCTCTCTCCGAACAGGTTTGCGAAAGACGCCAAGGAGGTATCCTGATGGCCGAGGACAAGGATTTTTTCATCTGCAGGTGCGAAGAGGTTACCCTACGGGAGATCGAACAGGTCATCGATGAGGGATACGATACACTGGACGATGTGAAGCGGATCACCCGTGCTGGGATGGGCCTGTGCCAAGGGCGTTCCTGCAGCAAGGTCATCGCCCGGATCATCAGCCAGAAGACCGGCAAGCCGATCGAGGAGGTACTCCAGGTGAGCTACCGCTTCCCCGTGAGGACCGAGAAGATGAAGGCGCTTGAACAGGGGGGTGGGTCGGATGCAACGGATAATTGATCACCCGGTACTAGGACCGCTTCCCGAGGTGAAGATGGTCAGGATCATCGTGGACGGAGAATCGCTCATGGCCAGGGAGGGTGAGATGATCGCCGCTGCCCTGATCGCGACCGGCAAGAAATACTTTAGGAAAACCGTGAAGACTCACGAGCCGCGTGGCATCTATTGCGGAATCGGACGATGCACCGACTGTGTCATGACAGTGAACGGCATCCCGAATGTCAGGACCTGTGTCACTCCGGTCGAGGAAGGCATGGTGATCGAGACGCAGATGGGCTACGGCGTCTGGAAGCAGGAGCAGTAACGATGGAAGAGAGAGAAGTCGTGGTCATCGGAGCGGGACCTGCAGGTCTTTCCGCGGCGTTGGAAGCTGCACGGGCGGGAGCCCACGTGCTGCTGGTCGATGAGAACAGCAAGCCGGGAGGGCAGCTGTTCAAGCAAATCCATAAGTTCTTCGGATCCCACGAGCACCGTGCGGGCGTGAGGGGCATCGATATCGGGACGCAACTGCTTGAAGAGGCGGAAAGGCTCGATATCGAGGTCTGGCTCGATGCGGAAGCCTGCGGAATCTTCAATACGACAGATGTATGGATCGTCAGGAACAAGGAGAAGTCGGTGACTGTCCGTGCGAAGCGGATCATCCTGGCGACCGGAGCTGTCGAGAACTCGGTCAACTTTCCCGGGTGGTCCTTGCCCGGTGTAATGGGAGCTGGTGCGGCACAGACCATGATCAACCTGCATCGGGTCCTCCCGGGACAGAAGATCCTCATGGTAGGTTCGGGCAACGTCGGCATCATCGTATCCTACCAGCTGTTGCAGGCAGGAGCGGATGTGAAGGCGGTGGTCGAGGCGGCTCCGCGCCTCGGCGGATACGGAGTCCATACCGCGAAGGTGCGGCGTGCCGGAGTTCCGTTCTACACCAGCCACACCGTCCTGGAGGCGAGGGGAACCGACCACGTCGAGTCTGCGACGATCGTACAGCTCGATGACAAGTGGAAACCGATACCCGGGACCGAGAAAGAACTCGATGTCGATACCATCTGCATCGCCGCCGGCTTGACGCCGTTGGTGGAGCTCGCCTTCGCCGCAGGGTGCGAGCCGCTGTACAGTCCCCTGCTCGGAGGCATGGTTCCTTGGCATGATCGGAGCATGGCCACCAGCATCCCCACCATATATCTCGCCGGGGACATCTCGGGAGTCGAGGAAGCCAGTACTGCGATGGAGGAGGGGCGCATGGCAGGACTATCCGCTGCCTACTCGCTGGGATATGTCGACCGGGAGACCTATGCCGTGGGATTCGATGCGGCTGAGAAGCGGATGCTCGCGCTGCGATCGGGTATGTTCGGACAGAAACGACGTGATGCGAAAGCGGCCATCGTGGGCCACTCGAGAGGATGATCTTAATGGAAACGAAAGACACTTATGAGAAAGGATTGAAGATCACGGGAGCTCCGAGCCTCGACGAACTGCATGCCAGTCCGTGCTACCAGCTTCCGCCGAAAGAGCGCAGGGCGCTCGCGGCCGTCATCGAATGCATCGAGGGGATTCCTTGCAATCCCTGTGAGACGAGCTGTCCGGTAGGAGCGATCACGGTTGGCGATGAGATCACGAATCTCCCTGTGGTCGACTTCGAGAAGTGTACCGGTTGCGGCATCTGCGTGGCCGCATGTCCCGGTTTGGCAATCTATCTGAAAAAGTATGAGTTCAAGGAGAATCTCTCCTATATCGCGTTCCCGTTCGAATACCTGCCGCTTCCGCCTGAGGGAGCCACGGTACAGATGGTCGACCGTTATGGTGAGTATGTATGCGACGGTACGGTGCTCCGCGTCGTGAAGATCAAGCGGATGGACAGGACCACAGTCGTACATGTCTCCTACCCGAACGACTATTATGAACGGGTAGTCAACATGAAGCGGTTGCCTGCAAACTGATCAGATACCGAATTCTTCCCGTATGATCGCCGCGGCGCGATCGACGTCCGATGTCGGAGAGATGTAGGAAATCTTGCTCTCCGATGTCGTGACCGCGTAAATCTGGATTCCGGCGCGAGCCATGCAGGAAAATACCCGGTAGGCGACGCCCGATTGGAACTCCATTCCGGGTCCTTCGACCGTGAGCTTCGTGATTTCGTCCATGATGCCGAACTTCACCGGTGGGTGTTCCCCGACCAAGTCCCTGAGCAGAGCCTCAGTCTTCACCCGATCCTTCAGGTGGATCGTGAACGAGACATCGATATGGCCATTCGAAGCACCGGTATGGCTGATCATGTCGATGAAGACATCATTTTCCGCGAGCAATCCATAGAGCCGGGTGATCAGGCCCATGTCTCTCGGAAGGTCCTCGACCGAGACAAGGACCTGGTCAGGGTAGGCGTAAAGGGTAGTGACCGCGCTCGACTCGTTGATCATGTCCTGCATGGAGAAGAGTCCCGCCTTCTGGCGTGCTACATAGCGTGCGGCACTGAGTGCCCCGGTGGCGAAGACCGTCCGGGAGAATGATTGGTGTTCGATGCTGATGATTTCATCCTGACCTGCGAAGACGACCTCATGCTGCCCCACGATCGTCCCACCGCGAAGCGAATGGATCCCCAGCTCGTCGGCCTGACGCTTGGTATCGGATCCCTCCCTTCCGCATACATACCGCAACTTCTTCAACCGTACGGCGTTGATCGAATCGGCGAGCATCAGCGCAGTCCCGCTGGGCGAGTCCTTTTTCTGGTTGTGGTGTTTCTCGATGATCTCGATATCGTACCGGTCTCCCAGGACCTTCGTCGCGCTTTGCAACAGCTGCTGTACGAGATTGATCCCCAAGGACATGTTCCCTGAGCGAAAGATGGGGATGGAAAGAGCCGCATCCTCCACCAGAGTGAGCTCGTCCGGTCCCAGCCCGGTCGTCGCGATCACAAGCGGAAGACGCCTGGCGACCGCTATGGGAAGGAACGTGTGGATCGTCTGCGGCGAGGAGAAATCGATCATGACGTCTGCTTCCCGGTCGCACGCCTCGAGCGACGCGAAGACCGGGTAGGAGCGCTCGACCTTCGCGATATCGATTCCCGCTACCACCTGCATGTCGTCCATCTTTCCGATGAGTTCTGAGAGCACCGTCCCCATCCTTCCGCCACATCCGTTGAGAATCACCCGTGTCATAGACAGCTCCTTGTTATCTGGATGACGGTGATGTTATATTAAAAACAAAAATTAATCAATAATAACAAAACGTTATGTATGCGCAATCATGAAGAAGCAGCCTCCCGGGGAGGGAGGCTGCCAAGGGACCTGCGGAAGAATCAGTCGAAGGTTGCCAGCAGTTTTTCCTTGTTTTGCGGACGAAGCTCACACAAGGGAAGCCGGAAGACCTCCTGGAGCATGTCCTTCGAAGCCATGTACGTCTTGATCGGTACGGGATTCGTCTCGATGAACTGATTGACGAAGAAGGGATAGAGCCGGTTGTGTATCCCAAGCGCCTTCTCCAGGTTTCCTTCGAGCATCGCGTGTGTCATCGCCACCATCTCCGCGGGGAACATATTGCTGGCGACGCTGATGATACCCTGTGCACCGCATGCCATCATCGGGAGGGTCAGTGCATCGTCTCCGGAAACGACGGAGAAGTCGGCGGGTCTCTTGTGCAACAGGTCCTGGATCTGCCCCATGTTTCCGCTTGCCTCCTTCACTCCGACGATCAACGGGTGTTCGGCGAGGCGCAACAGCAACGAGGAGCTCATGTTCACCGAACTGCGACCGGGAACGTTGTAGAGGATGACCGGGAGGCCCGCTTCATCGGCAATCGTCGTGAAGTGGCGATACAGCCCCTCCTCGGAAGGTTTGTTGTAATAGGGAGCGACCTGGAGCGTCATGTCCGCACCGATGTCCTTGGCCCTCTTGGTCGCTTCGATCGCACTTTTCGTGTTGTTCGCTCCCGTCCCTGCGATGACGGGTATCTTCTTGTCGGCAGCCTCCACGGCGAGCCGGATCATCAAGTCCTTTTCCTTCGCATCCAAGGTAGGACTCTCTCCGGTGGTTCCCACCGGGACCAGTCCGTCGATACCGTGTTCGACCTGCATGCGAAGCAAGGCCTTGTAGGCTTCGAGATCGATGCTCCCGTCCTTGTTGAATGGGGTGACCAATGCCGTGAATACTCCTTGGATCATGGGTTGCTCCTTCCGAATCAATATGCTACTCATACTATGAGTGGTAGTAGTTTATAACGGATGTAGTGTGCAGTCAAGGTAAAACATTTGCAAAAAACCGAATAATTCAGCGGAAAACAACGTGATGCCTGGCCACTACTCATCTTGTAAGGAACGGATTTTCATTCTACTATGGTAATCGTCAATGACATGCGCTATACTTTGCCCTGCCGGCAGATGCACGGGTGTCTTGCCTCGGGAGGTCTTGTGGATATTGCGAGTGACAAATGGAAGAAACCGATCTTGGAGATCATCAATGAATCCGAGAGTCCTGTCGGCTCTTGGTATATCGTGAACACCTTCACTGAGCGTGGCATCGAAGTGAGCAGCGCGACCGTAGGACGTGAATTGAACCAACTCGAGGTCCTGGGGTATGTGGAGAAGCACGGTTTCAAGGGACGATCGATCACCACGCTCGGAAAACAGGTCATCGAAGCGGCGAACACCAAGGTGGAGCTCGACTTCTACAAGAAGAGCCTGGATGAACTGATCAACAGCGATGTGCTCGAGAATTTCCTGATGGTGCTGGAAGCCAGGCTTGCGATAGAACGGCAAACTGCCCGGCTGGCTGCCCTGCGGATCACCGATGAAGAACTGGATCAGCTTGAGTTTTGCCTGAAGAACCAGCAGAATCACTCCAAGGATCACCAGAGTATTGCGAACGACGACATCTCCTTCCACAGCACCATAGCGAAAGCCTCCAAGAACAAGGCGCTTTTTTCCCTCTACATGATGCTCTCCGCGATGGGACAGCAGTCTCAGCTCTTCGAAGAGTTGCGCCATAGGGTAGGAGACAATTACTCCAACTACCATGGACGCATACTTTCGGCTCTCCAATCACGGAATCCGGAGGAGGCCGAGCAATGCATGATCGACCACATCAGCAAACTTACCCGTGATGTGAATCAGTACTGGCATGAGTACCAGAAGAATCGCAATAGTGATGACAAGCGTCTTCTCTAGGCGCATTTATGTTATTATAAAAACAATTTGTTAGAAATATAGACACAATGTTTCAATTCTGATACACTGCCCCCCAACGAGAAGAGGGGCGAGGAGGCTCTATGCGAATTGCGATCGTCGGTTACGGAAAGATGGGACATGTGCTGCATGAAGCAGCCCTTCGGCAGGGACACACTGTAGTCTCAGTCATAGATCCCCACGGGTCAGCCGGACAGATCACCCACAGGGACCTTACCGCTTCAGCACTGTCAGGTGCCGATGTGGCGATCGAATTCTCCGTTCCCGAAGGAATCGAGGGCCGGCTCGACACCTATGTCGCAGCGAAGGTCCCTGCGGTGATCGCGACCACGGGATGGTACGGTCAGCTCGATTCGATCACTGCCAAGATGGACGGCAAGGATTGTGCGATCATCTGGTCGGGAAATTATGCGATCGGAGTGCACCTCTTCTTCGCGATCGCCAGGAAGGCCGCGAGCCTGATGAATCGTTTCGCTACCTACGATCCGGTGGTCCAGGAACTGTTCCATGCGGGCAAGGGTGACAGTCCTTCGGGAACCAGTCTCATGCTCGGAAAGATCCTGCTTGAGGAATTGGATAGGAAAGAACGCCTCGAGACCGGCCGGTTGGACCGAAAACGCACTGCGGATGAGATCCACCTGAGCAGTGCCCGGGGTGGAGCGAATCCAGGGACGCACACGCTGATCTTCGACAGTCCCGAGGATAGCATCGAGATCACCCATCGTGCCAGGAGCAGGGAAGGATTCGTCACGGGTGCACTGCAGGCCGCCGAGTGGATCCGCGACGGGAGGAAAGGATTTTTCACGCTTGATGATATGTTGCGGCAATTGTTGTCATGAAAGGTGCGCCTTCGGCGCGAAGGAGTAAGGATGAAGAAGTTCAGAGGTGTCTACACGGCATTGGTGACCCCGTTCACCGAGTACGGTTTGGTTGATGAGAAAGCTTTCGCGCGAATCGTGGAGTTCCAGATTGCCCAGGGAATCGATGGTCTGGTCCCGTGCGGTACGACCGGAGAGAGTCCCACGCTCAGCCATGCGGAACACGACAGGCTGATCGCCACCACCGTGGAATTGGTCGGCAAACGGGTACCGGTCATCGCGGGAACAGGCTCCAACGCCACCAGCGAGGCGGTCCGACTCTCCAAGCACGCCGAGTCCTCCGGTGTCGATGCGCTGCTTCTGGTGAATCCCTATTACAACAAGCCGACGCAGAAGGGCCTGTACCTCCATTTCAGGACGATCGCCGATTCCGTGGGGATCCCGTGCGTCCTGTACAATATCAAGGGGAGAACCGGTGTGAACCTGGAAACCGATACCTTGGTGCGACTCGCCAACGACTGTACGAACATCATCGCAGTCAAGGAGGCCAGCGGCAACCTGCAGCAGATGAAGGATGTGATCGCCCGGTCTCCCGAGGACTTCTCGGTCCTCAGCGGCGATGACAATCTCTCGCTCGACCTGATCGAGGCGGGAGGGGACGGCGTCATCTCCGTCGCCTCGAACCTGCTTCCGTCACAGATGCGTTCGATGATCCACGCCGCGCTCGACGGGAATTTCACCGAAGCCCGCGGATGGGAGAAGAATCTCGCTCCCTTCTTCGCCGCATGCTTTTGCGAAACCAATCCGATACCGATCAAGACCGCGTTGGCGGCATACGGTTGGTGTCTCGAACAGTTCAGGCTTCCCATGTGCTCGCTCGAGGACGAACAGCACAGGAAGCTGATTCTCTCGACATTGCACCCATTGGACGTCATGCAATACAATCGCTATCATACAACGTAGGAAGGAACATCAATGGCTACGATCAACACGCATTACAGGAAACTTTCGGCAGGCTACCTGTTTCCGGAGATCTCGCGCCGGGCAAAGGCATACCAGGAATCCCATCCGGGTGTGACTCTGCATCGGCTCGGTATCGGCAATACGACCGAACCGCTTCCCCCGGCGGTCCTCGGGGCGCTGCATCACAAGGTCGACCTGCTCGGCAATGGCGCAACCTACACCGGGTATGGTGACGAACAAGGGGATACCCCGTTGCGCGAAGCGCTTTCAGGCTATTATCGCTCACTCGGCGTGGATATGCTTCCCGACGAATTCTTTGTGAGCGACGGTGCGAAATCGGATGCCGCGAACATCCAATCGATCTTCGGCGATGACAATGTGGTAGCCATCCAGGACCCCGCCTATCCCGTCTACGTCGATTCCAACGTGGTATCGGGAAGGACGGAACTGTTCGACAAGGAGAAACAGCAGTACGGCAAGCTCGTGTATCTCGCAGGTTCGCAGGAGAACGGGTTTTTTCCAGCTCCTCCGAGAGAGAAGGTAGACCTCATCTATCTGTGCAGCCCCAACAATCCGACCGGAGCGGTTGCGACACACGCGCAACTGCAATCCTTCGTCGACTATGCGAGAGCGCACAAGGCCATCATCATCTTCGATGCGGCATACGCCGAATACATCGGCGATTCCTCCCTGCCTCGCACGATCTTCGAGATTCCCGGAGCGCGCGAGTGTGCGATCGAGATCAACAGCTTCTCCAAGTTCGCAGGGTTCACCGGTGTCCGCCTCGGATGGACCATCGTACCGAAGGAGTTGCAAGCGGAAAACACGAAGAGCGGTGAGTTGCACGCGATGTGGTTCCGCAGGCAAGTGACCTTCTTCAACGGAGCGAGCAATATCGCGCAAGCAGGCGGGATCGCCGTGCTTGGTGAAGAGGGTCTTGCGCAATCCCGTGCGATCATCGCCTATTACATGGAGAACGCACGGATCATCCGCGAAGGCTTGCGCTCGGTGGGGCTGACGGTCTTTGGCGGTGACAATGCACCGTATTTGTGGGTCCGGACCCCGGACGGCATTTCCTCCTGGGAATTCTTCGATCAGTTGCTCAACCAATGCCAGGTGATCGCGACCCCGGGAAGCGGATTCGGTGCAGCGGGAGAAGGGTTTATCCGGGTCAGCGCGTTCGGTCACAGGGAGAATGTCCTGAAGGCTGTCGAGAGCATAAGGAAAAACCTGAGACTCCGGAAGGAGGAGACCAGATGAGTGAGAAGAAACTGCCGCTCGATGCCAAGTCCCTGTTTGCCCTCGCACAGGAACTTCCGACACCGTTCCATCTCTATGACGAGAAGGCGATCAGGGAGCATGCCCGTGCGTTCAAGCGGGCATTCGCGTGGGTTCCCGATTTCAAGAACTATTATGCAGTGAAGGCGTGTCCCAATCCCCATGTCCTATCCATCATGAAGGAGGAGGGCTTCGGTGCCGATTGCAGCAGCCTCCCCGAGTTGGAGCTTGCCCGAAGTGTCGGTATCGTCGGAGAGGACATCATGTTCACCAGCAACGATACTCCCGACGAAGAGTTCAAGGCAGCGTATGACCTGAAAGCGGTGATCAATCTTGACGATGTCACCCACATCGATGCGTTGCTCCGTAGTGCCAGGATGCCCGAGTTGATCTCGTTCCGCTACAATCCGGGTCCCGACCGGACCGGAAATGCGATCATCGGCAATCCGGTGGAAGCCAAGTACGGCGTGACCACCGACCAGCTTGCAGGATGCTATCGGAGGGCAAGGGATCTCGGTGCCACGCGATTCGCCCTCCATACGATGGTAGCATCGAATGAGTTGGACGGCACCTATATCGTGGAGACGGCCCGCATGCTCTTCTCCCAGGCGATCCGATTGTACCGGGAACTCGGCATACGGCTCGAGTTCGTGAACATGGGAGGGGGAATCGGCATTCCGTATCGGCCCGATCAGGAGCCCATGGATCTCACCTGGGTATCGAGCGAGATCGAGAAACTCTACCGTTCGATGATCATTCCCGCGGGACTCGATCCGCTGAGGATCGTGTTCGAATGCGGAAGGATGGTGACAGGACCGTTCGGATACCTCGTCTCACGTGTGCGGCATGTCACCGAAAAGTACAAGAAATATGTCGGGCTTGATGCCAGCATGGCTAATCTCATGCGGCCGGCGCTCTATGGCGCGTACCACCATATCACGGTGGTGGGAAAGGAGGTCGATGCGGATGCGCAGGTCTATGATGTGACCGGTTCGCTATGCGAGAACAACGACAAGTTCGCGATCGACAGGAGACTGCCGAAAGTGGAACCGGGGGACGTGGTGGTCATCCACGACGCCGGCGCACACGGACATGCGATGGGGTTCAACTACAATGCAAAGCTTCGTTCTGCGGAGTATCTGCTACAGGAGGACGGGTCGGTGCGGATGATCCGGCGTGCCGAGACGATGGACGACCTGTTCGCCACACTCCGTTTCTGAGCGAGGTCTTGCCATGGCTCATGCGTATGACCTGCGGGTGTACTACAGTGATACCGATGCCGGTGGCATCGTGTATCACGCACGCTACCTGGATTTTGCCGAACATGCGAGGACCGAGCTCCTTCGCGCAGTCTCCGATGGCCGTCCCGGCCAGATGCAGGTGATGCGTGATCGCAAGTTGGGGTTCGTCGTCAAGTCCTTATCGATCGAATACCACACGCCGGCGTTCCTCGATGATGCGCTGCAGGTGCTGACCACCATCGAGAGCGCCAAGCGGTTCTCCGTCACCTTTCTCCAACGCATCATGCGATCGGGGGAGGAGTTGGCGACCATGCAGGTCCGTGTCGCCTCGATCGATCTTGATTCGCACAAGCCGGTGCCGTTCGAACCATGGTTCGCCGAGGCGGTAGCCACCCTCTAGTCGGTGGTTTCGACGATTGACGGAACGCTGGCGACGGAGATGGTGATCGAAGCGGATCCGACCGTTCCGATCGCCGTGTGCGAGACGACCACATCGTAGCGGCAGCTTCCCGGGGTGACCTGTGCGATGCCATGGCTTTCGGACTGTGCCTCCGGAATCTCGCAACCGTCGCAGTACCACGCATAGGTGAGATCTGCCACCGTGATGCCGGCAGGAAGGACATCGGGCTCGAACGTGAGGGTCACGGGGTCCCCGGCTCCGTATTCAACCGGATTCACGCTGATCGTTCCGCTCACCGGTGTTCCCGTCGTGTCGATGATCGAGAAGGTGTTGTCATCGGAGATCACGCCGATGGTCAACTCCTTCACCGCCTGCGTCTGACTTCCGTCGATGATCGCCACCATCTCCGAAAAACCGGAGATCGTGGTCCCCTCGCACTCCATCGTCACATCGAGGGTATAGAATCCTGCGGGAATGGATCCGGTGGTGAAGGTGACCGATGCGGTCGAGGCATCCACCGTCTCGGTCATGAGGAGGTCCTCTGTCAGGTTGTTTCCCGAAAGCGAGAACAGAACCGTGCTTCCTCCGAATGTCTGTGCCGCATTCCAATTGCAGGTGAGCGCGAAAGTTCCCGATCCGACCCGCTCATCAAGCAGGATCTCCAGGGTATCGGTCGACGGAGTGATGATGCAATCGAGAGACCCGCTGGACAGCTGGACATCATCCGCGTTGTACGCGGTGGCTTCGAAGTGCCATGTGCCCACCGACATGTTCTGGAAGGTGAAGCTGTCGTTGGTGATCCGTACGTTGGAAAAACGTCCGTCTGAGTTCGGTCCCGTGGCTGTGATGTCGTAGGAGACGGGAATGACCGAATCCACCGAATCCCCGGGATAGATGTTTCTCGCGAACCGTGGATCCTCGGTTCTCAGCACGAGTGTGACATCTTTGGTGGTGACCGTACCTTGCGTGTCGCATCCCGTTGCCCACAGGATCGTCAGCAACGCACAGAGCAGGAGTACGAATTGTGTGCTCTTCTTCATGATGTTTCCTCCTTCACCGGCTCTTTCCGGTTCGAGGAAGAAACTTCACGACTTGTTGTTTTGCTTCATCTCCAAGAGTTTTCCGATCGCCTCGTGCCCAACCCTGAGTCCGAACATTCCGGTGATTCCCGGCAAGCTTCCGAGTACCTTGCGCACCCTTCCGCGGTCCAGGATCTGTTCGTTATGTTCACGGTGTGCCTCTTCTTCGGCCTCACGGTATTCGAACCGCACCGGTTCGGTCGAGTAGATCGCAAGGATCCCGCGACCGACCTCACGGCGCTTGAGCTTGGTCCTGATCTGCTTCGCGAGCGGACATCCGCGGGTATCCATGAGATCCCCGGTGGTGATCAGCGAAGGATCGGTCCTCAGTGCAGCTCCCATGGAAGAGATGGTGGGAATGTTCCGTTTCCACGCTCCTTCGAGCAATGCAAGTTTCGGAGTCACCGAATCGATCGCATCGACCAGCAGGTCTATCGGTGGGGCGAGGATCGCATCGAGGGTATCTTCATGGGCAAACAGGTCCAAAGCTTCGACCGCAGCTTCTGGGTTGATGTCGAGGATGCGCTCACGGGCGACCAGGACCTTCTTCTGTCCCAAGCTTGATTCGGTTGCCAACAGTTGCCGGTTGATATTGGTGATTCCCACGGTATCGAAGTCGACCACCCGAAGATGTCCCACGCCGCTGCGCGCGAGGACTTCCAGGGCGTAGGAACCTACCGCTCCCATGCCGACGATGGTGACATTGCTCTCCGACAATGTCCTGACGGCATCCTCACCGAGCAATCGGCTGATGCGCAAGAACCTTCGTGAATCCATGCAGCTTCTCCTCTAGCAGTGTCTTTTCGCAGCCGAGCAATTCGGCGATCCTCCGATGGTGATCACGCATCAGGCCTGCATAATCCCGATCTTCCTTCCCTGTGAAATCGGACTCAAGGAGGAACGGAACGTCAAGCTCTCCCAACCGTTTTGCCAGCTTGGTGGGGAGCTTCCACACAGAGGGCGCAAGCGAGACTACAGCTCCCGACGATGCAAGCTCGCGGGCGCTCTCAATGGAACCGAGAAATCCGTGGATGATCACGGGGATGGAGTGCTCCATCCCTTGCAACAGTTTCCTCAGGTCTCCGGCCGATCCCACGTGATGGATCACCGCCGGGCGATGGGCCGCTTGTGCGATGCGCAGGAGTTGCCGGGCGAAATCGAGTTGCCGGGAGAGGCTGATCACATCTTGGTACCGCTCATCGATGCCGAACTCTCCCACGTAGGCCCAGCATTCCTGGGAAAGCTTGTGCGACAATCTCTCGAACAGCATGTCCCAACCATCGGT
Source organism: Spirochaetales bacterium (assembly GCA_018433865.1). GTDB lineage: Bacteria > Spirochaetota > Spirochaetia > Sphaerochaetales > Sphaerochaetaceae > UBA8525. Next base: position 42,089 of record JAHDQJ010000007.1, read on the forward strand.
CGACGGATTCAGCCGTGCAATGTTCACGGGAAGGATCCCATACCCGATGCGCCTTGCGGAAGTTGCGGGAGTCGTCTGGCAGTCATCCCACTCCTGCGATGAGCTGGTTGCGAACCAGACGATCCAATCTTCAGGGATGGGGCTTTCGCCGGTCAGCGGGAGATGCCGATGGATGTCCAGCATTCAGATCCCCTTCAGCAGGTGTTCTGCAAAGATCTTCAATCCGAGCAGCAAAAGGACACTCCCGCCGATCATCTCCATCCGGTCTCCGAACAGCGGTCCGGTACGCTTTCCGATGTAGACACCGAAGGAGGAGAATGCGAAGGTGGTGGTGCCGATGATGAGGATGCTGAGCCAGATGTCGATGCGCAGCATGCCGAACGTGATGCCGACCGCAAGTGCATCGATGCTCGTGGCGATGCCCATCATCATCAGGTCGTTGAGATAGAGCCTTCCGCCGCAAGTCACTACACAGGCCAGACCGTTGGCCTTGGCATGCTGTTTCCTCCGGTAGTCCACAAACCCGTCGATGAACATCTTCCCCCCGATGATCGCCAACAGCAGCAACGCGATCCAATGGTCGAGATGTCCGATGATGGAGCTGAATGTGGACCCGGCGAGATAGCCGATGAGCGGCATCAGTGCTTGGAACGCTCCGAATGTGACACCGATCGCCAATGGGTACTTGATCGTCCTGATGTCCAGGCACGCACCCTGCGTGATCGAAACGGCAAACGCGTCCATGGATAATCCTACGGCGATGCCAAACACTGTAAGGAACTGTTCTCCATTCATACGGAGGCCATTCTAGCCAGAATCGGGCGAAAAGGACAAGTATCGGACGTAACTCGGCATGGTAAAACCTCTTGCTCTCTGGTACGATGAAACAGCAGGAGGCATACATGCCCGTATTCGTTCGCAATCTCGCGTTGGAGCATCTGGTGGAACACGGACAACTCGACTCGCAGAAGATGCTTGAATTGTATCGCAAGGCCCGGTGGAGGCACGCGCATGGGGCATTCTATGCCGACCATACGCTTACTTCGGGCGTACGTTTCATCTTCCACGTGGTTCCCGACGGAGAAGAGTTGCGCATCATCGGTACCGATACCCACCTCGCTGGCCGTTGCCTCTGGAACGCAATCCCGTTCTTCAACGCGACACCGAAAGATGCCGATGAGCTGAGCGCCGTGGTCGCCTGCACGAACCAAGCACAGGACGGGGTCTTCGTGGCACACCTGATGAACGCGGCGGTGCTTGATGAACTGCAGGAAGGCCAGAGCTTGGCGATGCAGGTGGTCGCCTTTCCCTTCGTGCTCGAATCCTATGCCGACCGAGAGGCCTATGAGCGTTCCTATGCCGCGAACCCCGATGCCTCCGCGTTCCCGATGTTGCTGACTGACAAGCGCATCTTCCCCTTGAATTTCATGATGAAGCACGACCCCGACATCCCCGAGGAGCGGCGAAATCATAATCTTTCCGATGATGTGGTACTCTGCTGCGGACCCGTGCTGGAACTCCGTGAGAGTTCGCATTCGGATCCGGACCAAGAACGATCATTCCTGATCGCGACGATCGCCACGCAGTTCGGTCACTTGGACGTCGCATTCGTCAGGGAGATGTGCACGGGAACGTGCGAACGCGGCAGCTACCTGGTGTTCAGCGGCATGCTCTCCGCCGATGTCGCGGTGGAAGGGAAGGAGAACTGGGTCGACTGACTCAACCGCACCGGTAGTAGCTGTCAGGTTTTTCGTGCAAACTCTTCGACTCGGCACCGAATTCAACCAGAACCTCACGCACTTGGTTCCGGAAGGTCTGCTCCTCAGCAAGTGCCGCAACTGCTGTCTGGGCGAACATTCCCTTCTGGGCCTCCAGGATCATGCTTCGGCAGCGCAGTTCCGTCTCAATGGCCACCTGTGCGATCCGTTCCCTCGCTTTCTGCGGTGCGATGAGGATGTGCTCGATCAACTCCAGCCGTTCCCGGGCAAAGCGATAGGCGAACCTGATGTCGGCATGGGGAGCAGTCTCGCATGCACTGTCGTCGACCGTGAACGGCAAGAACGGACTGTATGCAGGCAAGGGAGCACCGGTCATCCAGACCAACGGCACTCCGTCGTGGTACTCGACGATCATCGATGAGGCCGTACGGCTTTTCACGAATCCCGTGGCGTCCATGCAGATGGACCGCATGGAGTGATCCACCGAACCGGGTTTTCCTTCGTTGTGCCTGAGTATGGTCGCCATCGTCTCCCAATCGGCAGGGTTTCCTTCGAGCATGGACCTGCTGCGTTCCCTCCTGAACTCACCCTTCGTGAACCACAGATGCAATCGACTGGCATGCAAAGCAGCAAAATCGGTGGAATCCTTGCCGGTTTGTTCGTCGGCGAGGTGGTAGTCTTTCCCGATCGAGTAGGCGTTCGAGATGGAAGCAACCGATCCGACCTGCCGTGCAGCCCATCGTTTCCCTGCACTCTCGAACACCCATGCATCCTCGGCGTCTGCGAGGAGGAATGAGTTGTGGTAGCGCAACGTACCCGCATACGATCCGTTGCCTCCCTGTCCGAACTCCTGCAGCAATCGAGAGATGAAATCGACACCTTCGCGGGCATTGCTCGCGTTGTGCAGGGCCAATCGCAGGATGTCCATCCCAAGCAACCCCTGTTTGTCCACCCGGGAGCGGGCGAAGACCGCTTCGTTGCCTATGGCCAAGCCCCGCTCGTTCACACCCATTTCCGCACCCCATATCCAGGATGGACGGCTGATCAGTGCCCTGATCGGATTCGTGAGCCCTTTTGCCGCTTCGACGAGACGGCGGTATTGGATCTTGTCATAGGAATCGCGATGTTCGGGGTGGCTCATTTCGTCCAAGCCTTCGCGACCCTCGACATATTGGATGATCTGCGGTTCTCCGGGATCCCGGTCGGAATTCTTGGCAAACAGGAACATCCCGGTATCCTTTGTCCGGCTCACCATCGTGTCGCACATATCAGAACCTCTTCGTCCAGCTGTGGCAGTACGGCTGGGTTCCCTTGTGCACATAATAATCCTGGTGGTACTCCTCTGCGGGCCAGAACTTTGCGGCCGGCAACAGCTTCGTGGCAATGCGCAGCCCCTTGTCCTGCAGGATGTCGAGCAGTCTCACGGCTGTGTCGTATTCATACTTGCCGCGGTAGAAGATCGCGGAGAGGTATTGATTCCCGATATCCGGCCCCTGTCCATCGGCCTGCGTGGGATCATGGATCTCGAGAAAATACTTCGTGAGCTCCTCGTAACTGATGACACGCGGATCATAGAGCACCTCGACTGCCTCCAGATGCCCCGTCGTATGGGTGAGGACCTGCTGGTAGGTCGGATTCGCAGCATGACCGCCGCTATAGCCGCTGGTGACCGAATGCACGCCGTCCAATTGTTCGAGCAGGTACTCCACCCCCCAGAAGCATCCTCCGGCATAGACGGCCTTCGCTACCGGATCACCTGGGCGGAACACCATCGAGACCGAATTGACACAGTGACGGGTCTCCTTGTCGGTGAACCCTTCGTTGAAAAATACATGGCCGAGGTGCCCCTTGCAGGTGGCGCACACGATTTCGGTCCGCATCCCGTCGGCGTCGGCGTGCCGCTCGACCGCCTGAGGCAGCTCATCGTCGAACGATGGCCACCCGCATCCCGAGTGGAACTTGTCGGCAGAGTGATAGAGCGGAGAGTCGCACTGGCGACAATAGTAGGTTCCCTCGTCCACAGTATCGGTATAGGTACCGACGAAGGCCCGCTCAGTTCCTTTCTGGAGAATCACATGGGCTTCGAACAGATTGAGTTTCGCAAGCAGATCCTGCGACAACGGTTGGTATGGATAACGGTCCCCGATCGATTCCTTGTTCATGTCTGCAACCTTTTCCCCGGAGGAACGGATCTCCTCCCCGTTCTCTTGTTTCCCTGATGCCGACAACGGCATCAGACATGCGACCAACAGGACCACCACGACGATGCGCATTCCCTTGGTGCCCACATAAGCCTCCACCCGGTCCCACCAGGACCGGTTCCCCAGCTACCAGAGCTTGGGGAAGATCGGCCATACCGTCTTGCGATATGTTTCATACTCGACATATTTCTCTCTCGTGATCCCCTCCGTGAAGATGGTGGACCCGATGAAAAGCAGGGTGAGCAGGATCGGACCGGCGATGCTCCAATGGATCGCACTGCCGGTGGACGCACTTCCCATGATATATGCGCTCCACCACACTCCCAGTTCCCCGAGGTAGTTCGGGTGACGGGATATCGCGAACAGTCCGGAAGTCCTGAATCCGCGCAGATAATCGTCCTCGAAATCCTCCAGGCGAGGCAAATGCCCGTGCTTGGATTGCTGGAACACGAATTGCTGCTGATCCGCGATGGTCTCCAACACCAGGAAGGTGAGCAGGAGGACGGCTGCACCGATCACACCCACCGAAAGGCCCGGGTCGGTTTCCCTGGCAATCACATACAGCGGCAACGTGAAGCAGATGAACAGGAACTGCTGATAGACGGCGATGAACAGGAGGTTGAACAGCTGCCAGATGACGGGATTCCCGATTCGGGTACGGAGGATAGGCCACCGATAATCCTCCCCGCCGGTGTAGCCATCCCTTCGTGCGAAATTATAGGTGAGACGTACTCCCCAGAGCGTCACCAGTATCGCGGCGAGGGTCACGACGGTGGAAAAGCCTCCTGCAGCGGCATAGATCCACGCGTATGCCACGGGAGAGGTGCTCCACAACCGGTCGGTCCATGAGTAGTCGTTGGTGAACAAACCGAAGAGGAAGCTCACTGCAGCGGTAAGCGCCGTGATCATCCCGACAGTCACCAGGGGATTCGCGAGCGGTGCTTCCATTGCGAACAAGACCGACGCGAAACATCCGATGATGATGACGAAGAACAGCATGATGGTTTTTACGGTTATCTTCATAGGAAAAATATACGTGGAGTGTCACGAAGAGACAAGCGTTATCTTGCGTCGCACAAGAGGAAATTGTGGGGAAAAGGATTTGATTTGTAGTGTCGCACATGGTACCCTTCTTCAGGATCAGAATGGAAATGGGAGATATGTGATGAAAAAGATCGCCTTGGCCCTCGCGGCTTGTCTGGTAGTGATGCTGGTATCGGTCGGATGTACATCCGGAAAGGACGTTTCTGCACAGAAAGGACCTGCGATCATCGGTGCCGAGGGTGTAGTGCAGCCCGGGTGGGTGATGACCACGCCCAAGGGTGAGGATGTCCACTACGAGACCGGTTATGCGAAACTGAGTAACAAGGCAAACTCGATCAAGCGTGCCAGTGCCGACGGAAAGGAAAAGATTTCCCAGTGGATCAACACCACCGTGGAGAACGTGGTGGTCAATTATACGAGCGACATGGGGACCGAAGGGGACTTGCAGGCTCTTGAGGCGTTCGAGTCGATCTCCCGGCAGACTAGCGTCACGTCGCTGATGGGTGTCACCCAGGAGGCGTTGTGGGTTGATCCCGATGGAGGCGTATGGGTATTGCTTTCCATTCCCAAGGAGAACGTGGAAAAGGCCTTCCAAAGTGCATCCCAGGAGTTCGAGCGAAACGATGCAGCCCGTTATGCGGAATATAAGATGGAAGAGGCGCTCGCGATGCTCGAACGGACGCTCGCGAACCAATGATCGCAATCAGCGACTCCTGACCAACTTGCCCTTGCAGAGGATTGCGTATTCCTGGATCGTCGCGATCTTGTCTGCGACGGAGACGATCACGCTCTCGGGATGACGGGGGAGGGCGAGCGTCTTGGGGAACATATGCTTGACGATGATGTCGGCCTCCAGCTCATTGACGGAAAAACAGGCCTTTGCATTGCGTAATGCGATATGGGGATGCTCCTTGCCATGTCGTGAACGCTTTTCGTCGGATGCTTTCCGCTCACGCCAGTCGTACAGGAAGAAATCGTGCAGCAGGCCGCCCCGTGCAGCCGCGTGATAGTCAAGTCCGAAAGCCTTTGCGATCACATACGACAGGTAGGAGACCCGCACCACATGATCATAGATGTGCGACGTGTGGTGAAAATGGTCCTTCAGTTTCATGAACTGCTGGTGATGCATGATATCGCCGACGATACGCAGGTACTCCCTTCGTCGAGGACGCGCGATCGCGTGCGGGATCCTGCCATTGCGTACTTGTGCGAAGTGGACGTGCGTGCCGAGCAGAAACACCAGCAGAGAGATGACGATGAACAGATATATGCTCACATCCGAGTAGAGCCTGATTGAGTGTGTGATCCGATCGGTCAGGTAGAAGCAGAACAACCCCAAGGGAAAGAGGAACAGCATCCTCAGCTGCCGATGATCCATGATGCCTGCAACACGTGCAGCGAGTGGAATGTACAGTACGGTCCTCCAAAAACAAACTGAATCCAAATTTATGGGAATATCGAAATCCCGTCTACCGTTTGTACATAAAGGGTGGTGCACGGTTGCGTCATGAGCATTATGACAACTTTGGTACATGCAGGTCTGCAAGAGCTTGGCAAGAGAGTATATTATTATTAATTCACCTGATTATCGTCATGTTGCATGTCAAAAGAGTTCATTAAAAATGACTTGGGAGAAACATAAAAAAAATATCCGATTATGATAAAATCATAAAGATATGTCATAATTAATTACTGTTCTCTTTTGTCTTTCACATCGAGAAATGTAATCAGTATAAAAGCAAATAATTGCTTTTCCACTTAACTTGTCATAACATATAAAAATTTTAGTCAATAAAAATATACCATTGATATATAAGGAATTATTAGAATTTTTGCTATTGACAGCTTATCTGACAGTGCTAAGATTTACGGTGAAATAGGTGTTTGATTGTCATCATTGTTACGTAATCATCAGTGAATCGGAGGAACTCACATGAGTAAAAAAATCAGGGGAATCGTGTATGCTTCTCTCTTGTGTCTTTTGTCAGTGGTAGCGCTGAGCTGTACGTTGGAGTCTTTCACTACCGGTGACCTTCACATTGTACTCGGGGATGACTCAATCGCGACCAGGACTATCGATACCGATATCGTGATGGATATCGCATACTATCGTATCGTGGGTGAAGGACCGGGTGAAACCTTCGAAGTTGAGAACCTGGAAACCGATTCCATCGTGATCGAGGATTTGGCCATCGGTACCTGGACCGTTACCGTCGAAGGCTTCAATGCCTCCGGTATTCTCATCGGGCGGGGATCCTCGAATGCCACCATCACCCGATCCGCTACGACAGAGGCATTGGTTACCGTCAGGCCGATATCCGGTGAAGGTACGCTCACCCTGGCAGTGGATTGGACCGAAGGGATACTTTCCAATCCTTCCATTGAAGCGGCCTTGAACCTGTTCGATAGCGATGGTGAAATCGGACTTGAATTCACCCTTGAAGGCACTCATGCTAGCTACACCGGTACCATTCCTTCAGGATATTACCACTTGGAATTGACCCTGAATAATAATGATACCTTGATCTGGTCAAAGAACGCGATCGTACGGATCGTAGCCGGTGGGACATCCGCTGCCACCTACACGATCAATCTGTTCGAAACCGGAACCGGAGCGATCGAGGTAGTGATCACGGAGGATCTGCGCAACCCCATTCCCATCACGTTGAACGGCGTGGTGGAGAGTATCCAAGCAGGAGAATCGATCACTGTCACCGCTGAGTGTGCACAGACGCCCGATGAATTCGTCTGGTTGTTGAATGGAGAGGAGATCAGTTCCGATAGTACTACAGTCACGGTCACTCCTCCTGTCGGTACCTACTCATTGGATTTCCTCATGTACAAAGACTCCGTATATAGTTCCGAGGGATTTACGTTCAGCGTCTTGCCGATCGACCCTTCCGCAAGCTTGCAACTATACCTCAAGACCATGGCATGGGGTAGTGAGAATTCCTGGCGGATCGACAATGCTGCAGGAACCGCAGTGGCAAGCGGCTCAGGATACTCATCGTATAATGAATACACCGTCGATCTGAGTCTGGCACCGGGAACCTACACCTTGTATGGATTCGATTCCTGTGGAGACGGATGGTCACGATCGGTGGAACCAATGTCCTCCGTTCCCTTGTTCACGACCAGCTCTATTCCCTCCGACATGGGATACCTCAACATCACCCTTGGCTCGATGTTCCTCGTGCGGGAGTTCTATGTAGGAGCAAGCCAGGGGAGCATCACCTTCACCGTGCCTGCGTATGGAAGCGGCGAGGTGTCTGATGTACTGTGCTATGTCGATTATGATCATGCGGATAGCATATATATCCTGGGGGCGCTCGAGGCTCTTGGCTATGAGGTGACCCAGGCCTCCTCGGTGGACGATCTCAACCAAGCGACGCTTTCCGATACGTATGGGATGCTGATCATCTTCGAACAAGGCGATTGCTCGTTGGATTACCTGGATATGAGCAATCTTGCAGGGTATATCTCTCGTGGCGGAAAGGTCATGGCAAATTCATGGTATATGAGAGAAAGCTTGGCAGCCTGCCTAGACGCTGCGTTCACCGGTAGTGTGGATTTGACCCCGATGACGATCACGGATGATTCGGTTTCTGACGGTGTGACCAATCCTGTTGCACTACGCACTGACGTATGGGCTGTTGATACCACCGGCCTCACGCCCGCATCTGGTGGCGTTTCCTTGGCAACTTTCCCTTCCAGCGAATCTGCTATCGTGTGGGGCAATGGTGGCAATACGTTGCTTCTCGGGTTCCTGCAGGATACGGTGCCTTCCTCGGATGGCCAGAAGCTCTTCGAGAACTTGTTGCGGAAGATTGACGGCAGCACTCCGATGCCTGTCTCGTTATCGGGGCCGCGCACCGATGCACTCAAGTTCGTGGAACGCAGCGAATCGAGCATAGTCTCCGATTCCCGTACCAACAACTTGCTTGGTCTTTGATTTCACGAAATAGAAAGCTTGGGGCACCGCTTGCATGGTGATGCCCCAGGTGATAGCCAAGAGGAATCGGATGTCGAAGAAATCATTCGCGACGAACATACATATGATACTCACACTCACCGTGCTGGTGCTCTCGTTGGTCGTGGGATGCGATCATGCTGAACTCTCGAGTGACCTGGGACCGTATCGGGGAGATGTGAGGCTCTTTTTCTTTGGAGCTTCGAGCCGTACGATCGATACCGATATCGATATGCGAATCGTCTCCTATGGACTTGAGGCGATCGGCCCCAATGGATCAGAGGTTTCCCTCTCCGATATCACCGAAGAGAGTGTGTTGCTGAACAATCTGGACGTCGGGACCTGGCAGATCACCATCGATGGATACAATCCGGAGGGAATCCGCGTCGGAAGCGGATGTGTCACCGTCCAGGTCTCCCGTGGTCTCTCTGTCCAAGCCGATGTGCACTTGGTCCCCTTGGAAGGCGAAGGTTCCTATGCGCTCGATATTACCTGGGACAGCAGCGAGGTGGGGGATCCCTCGATATCGGGACGCCTGTTTTCCCTGTCCGATGAGGATTCATCTGAGATCGCTGTCAGTTTCCATCTCCATGATGGGTTGGCCACCGCCTCCGGAACACTCGACTCAGGCTATTACGGAGTGATCATCTCGCTGTCGGACGGCGATGCGATCATCTGGACGAAGACCGATATCCTGAGGATCGTCGCCGACGGTGATTCAGCCGCTTCCTATGCAGTCTCTGGCTCCCACGCTGACTCGGATGTCCATCCGTTGGGATTCCTCCTGGGGTTCGCGGACAATCCCGATACGCTGTTCACCGATTCGGTAGGGGAGATAGATCAGGAATCCAGGAGGATTCGCGTGTCCGTACCGGTCGGGACCATCCTTTCCGCGTTGGTTCCCCGCTTCATCACCGAAGATGGTGTGGATCTCTATGTGGACGGCGTTCGACAGATAAGCGGTGAGTCGGTCCAGGATTTCTCAACCGGAGTGATCTATGGGTTGTACCGGGGAGAGACGCATCTGGGTGACTATCTGGTCGAGGTCCATCCCGAGCAGACAGTCCTGGAAATCGACCGACACGGTGCTTTCAGCGTATCACTCGATTTTTCTGACGATCCGAAGGATGTCTGGTACATCCTGACGAATCCCAGTACGAACAGCAACCTGAGTGTTCCTTCGATCGGACTTGGCGCTGGGTATGTGTCAACGGATCGGTCACTGTCGGTAGCCAAGGCAGTCTCCAGGACCATGCTACCCGACATCCGGCAGAAATCGGGTGTCGATGAGTTCAACAGGCAATTGCCCTCCGCATTTCCCGCCCGGTATCCAACCAGCAGGCACCTTGCAAGTGTATCCGAGGAAATCCGGTTTGATGATGCACGATTGTTTTCCATCGACTACCATGGCACGAACCATGTTCCTGCGATCTGCAAGAAAGTACGTACCGGCATCGATACCTTGAACGGAACGAAGAACCTCTACATCTGGGTGGAGGAGCGTTCCTGGTCTCCCTCTGGTGATCGTGCGTTCCTCGTGACCCAGCAGATGGTCGATGTCCTGGCCGACAAGTTCCTTGTACCGGGTCCCGCGAACGACATCTATGATTGGGTCACTGCGATCTACGGCGAAGAATGGGGGGCAAGCGAATGGCCGAATCTCATCCCGGATACCGATGACATCCATATCTTGCTGAAGGATATCGATGGGGATGACAGCACCGATGGTGGCGTGTTGGGATACTATTGGGCAAAGGACAATTACCTGGCAAGCTCGATCTCAGGATCCAATGAATCCTTGGTGTTCTATCTCGACTCGGTGCTCCTGGCGAACCCGGATGGAACGGAATGGGAAGCCGATGACTATTGGCCGGGAAAACAGATCTCGACATTGGCTCATGAGTTCCAACACATGATCCACTTCTATCAGAAGAACGTGCTCAGGGACGTATCGAGCGAGGTATGGCTCAATGAGATGTGTTCGCTGGTCACGGAAGACCTGGTTGCAGACAAGTTGATGCTGAGCGGTCCGCGTGGCGTTCCCGTCGCAGGCACCTTTGATTACTCCGGGGGAACTCCGGGACTCCTCGAGGGCCGGCTCCCGCTGTTCAACAGGTACAATGATCAATCGGTGAATGTCTGGTTGAGTGGGGATGAGGTATTGCGCAGCTATGCCACCGCGTATGCATTCGGAGCCTACCTCTGTAGGAACCATGGCGGAGCCACCTTGTTCAATGCCATCATGGATGCACAAGAGGGGGATCATCGGGCGATTGAGGCCGCACTGGCCACAAGTTGTCCGGATCTCACCTTCGCGGATGTGTTGGTGGATTGGGGAAAGGCAGTGGTACTCTCCGATTCGACGGATACCGAACCATACACTTCCTACAACAACGGTTCGTGGTTTGCCAGTTCCCAGGGAGGAGTCGAGTATCACGTGGGTTCCATCAACTTGGAAAACTATTCCTATGCTTCGCAGGCTGGACCTCATCACACGATCTCCGGTACAGTCGGAAGAGGCCTGAAAGCTTCCAACGCATACTTCAAGGAGTCCTCAGTGGTACGGCGAACCTACGAATTTTCCATTCCTGACGGGTACGTGATGACTTTGGTGGTGCGATGATCGGGTATCGCAGGACGCTCCTCGCGATCATGTTGCTCTGTCTCCTGTGTGTGCTGCCAGCTGCGGGTAGACGCGAGCAACCATCCAAAGCGATTTCCGATCTTCTGCTTATCCGCGGCACGATCGTATTGACCGGGAACGAACCGCACACAAGCCTGGTGATCCGTAGTGAGAAGGTGAGGGATGATCATGTGCTCGTCGGCGAAGCCGTCGCTCTGTTGACCGCGTATCAGCAAGAAGCGGTCATCGTGGTCGGTACGATCGTCACGGCGGCCATAGGTCCCGGATTCCCCGCCTCCTTGGACGTGCACTTCTTCCGTACTCCAGACAGGGTGTGGCACGATGCCGGGGGGAGAGTGATCCTTGTTCCCCAGGATGTGGCATCGGATGCTAAAATCCTGGAATTCCTTGGCGAATGATTCAACAGTACTTTCCCACCAGGTCGACGAAGGCGACGTCGAGCAGGTGAGTGTTGGTGATGATGCCCTCTGCCGATCGTTCGATGCGCAGGAGCCTCTGCCTGCCCCGTTTTCCCAGGGGAAGGATCATGATGCCGTTCGGAGCCAATTGATCGGTCAGGTCATCCGGCATGAAACGTGGAGCGGCGGTGACGATGATGCGGTCATACGGCGCGTGTTCGATCCAGCCCGAACTGCCATCTCCTGTCTTGTACGAAATGTTCCGATACCCCAACTCGGTGAGCCTGCTCCTCGCGAGTTGCGACAGCTCGCTGATCCGCTCGACCGTGTGGACCCATCGTGCGAAGTGAGCGAGGAATGCCGTCTGGTATCCGCTTCCGGTACCGATTTCCAGCACTGAACACGTGTGGTCAAGCCGAAGCTTGTCAGTCATGTAGAGAACGAGACTCGGTTGGCTGATCGTCTGACCACATCTGATGGGGAACGCGGCATCGATGCCTGCAAGATCCTGATACGATTCTTCCATGAATCGGCTGCGGTCCAGAGATCTGAAGAACGAAACCAACCGTTCATCTGTCATCACGACCACCTGTGTGTTCCATGCTAATCCCTGATTCACGATCCGTCAAACCGTGGAAGGGCAAGAGTGGTGCCAACGCCACATAACTTGGCAGTGACAGGGAGCAGAGGACCTTGAGCATGATCATGATGCTCTGCGTCGAGAGTATGCAAATCGATACATCTCTCCGATATGGTACTACCGACATGATATCCGTGCGATACTTTTCACATCTCTGGACCGGAGGTGGCTTGATGGAAAAACAGATGACCGAGGAAGCCCTGTCGAGAATAGGGAGGATACAGGGGACCGACATCGGATTCTTCGCCCTGGCGGTTCACTCGTTCATCGAAGGCATACTCAGGGAGCGCTATCATCTGTCGTACGGGGAGGGATCCGACTCCTTTCCCAGCCTGGTGTTCAGGCTCAAGGACGACAACCCCGGTAACTGGGATATCTCCAGGTTCTGTCACGATGTCGTGCAAGCCCACCATGAGGTGAACGAGGTACGACATCTGTTCAAGGAGTGCAGCAGGGACACCGCCCTGGTGGCAATCTCACACTTGCAATTTTTCTGTGCCACCCTGGGGTTGACCCCGAGCAGGGCCTTGAGTGATATCGCGAGTCGCATGGAGGCCCTGTGGTCCATCCGTGAATCGCTTGGGAACCTTTTCGAGGAAAAACAGCGATTGCAACTGCAACTGACGAATGCATTGTCCGAGAATAGCGAACTGTCCAAGAGCCTCGGGAAACTGTCCGGTATCGAAGAAGAGACGCGGGTGATGGAATTTCAGCTCGCACAGTTGAATGTACAGATCGGGCAACTGGAGAAGGGCAAGCTGAAACAGAAGGAGAAGATCGAACAGCTGCGGAAGGAACGGTGGGAGTTGAATGAGCAGCTGCGAGCTCAAGCACAACAGTATGAGCCCGTGCACCGCTACGTGTCGGTCATGAGAAGCATGACCCTCTACACCCGCACCCGAGGAGATTACGAACGCATGATCGTGCGACTCACTGCTGAGCAGAAGGGGATATTGGAGCGTATCCGACTCGACAGCGATTTCCTTGTCAAAGGCGGGGCAGGGACGGGAAAGACCCTGGTGCTCCTGAAAGGCATCGAGAAGATGCTGGGTCGGGGGGAGCAAGGTGAGTTGCACTTGGCCGATCGTACCGAAACCGTTGCGTTGGTGACCTTCACGAAGACACTGACCAAATTCAACCGATATCTTGCCCATATCATGAAAGGTGATGTTCCCGAAGATACCATCAGTACTGCACACTCTTTCCTCTTGCAGAGGATACAGGAGGCAGACGGGAGATGGTCCGCACTCCCGATCGATCAGCACCGATCCCTTGAGGAGATCTGCGACCGATACGCGACCGAGTCTTTTTCCGGGAAGGACATATTCCAGGAAATCCTCATTTTCCTCTGGGGAAACGATATCACGGAAACCGAGTACATCGATCTGATGATCGAGCGTACCGGGATGGGCAAGCCGTTGCAGAAACACGTACGCATGATCGTCTGGAAGGCGAAGGAGGAGGTGGAACGGCTGATCGAGCAGACGCATCGGGTTCCGTTCCAGGCTTTTGCACCGTTCTTGCTCAGGCTGCTTGACGATGAGTCTGTCGCAGCACGTATTTCCCGGTTCGACCATATTTTTGTCGATGAGGCGCAGGATTTGTCTGCGGCGGTACTCAAGAGCCTGAAGCGATTGGCTAAACGCGGCGTGATACTCTCGGGAGATGCCGATCAGTCGATCTACCAACCGGGGTTCACCTATGTACGCGCAGGGTTGGACATCCAAGGGAAGACCCACATCCTCCGCACCAATTTCCGCAATACCGTGCAGATCCATGCGTTGGCAGAGCACTTCAGAAGTGGTTCCGCATCCGCAGGACCATCGGTCACCACTGCATTCAAGGATGGCCCCATGCCCGAATTGCACGTGGATTGCCGAGCCGATGCACTGCGTACCAGGCTGTGGGAGCGAGCATGCTTTTTCACCGATGCGTTGGGCTATGATCCCGCAAACATTTGCATCATCGTTCCCTCCAAGACTGACTTCGGGCATTTCAGTTCTTTTGCGGCGGAGTCGGACGTACAAGTCATGAGCATCGTGGATGAAAAATTCTCCTTCGAAGAGGAGCAGCGCAACGTAATGCGCATGACGACCTTGCACTCGGCAAAAGGATTGGACTTCCCCGTGGTGCTGCTCTTCCTGACTGGGGAGACGAAATCCTCCGAAGCCTACGACCAGACGGTACATGAGACCCTTTCGCGCAATCTGATCTATGTGGCGATGACTCGTGCGATGGAACACCTGCAAGTGTTCGTACTGGAGGATCCGGGAAACAAGATCCTTGGGGATGTGAAAACCTGTTTCCGCGATATCCGACCGAATGAGGTCACGAGGCCTGCCATCGATTGATGGAAATAGGTGTGACAAGGGAGGAGCACATGAATGCCGACCGGTATCTGACGAAGTCCCGTTTCAGGCTCGCACAAGAGTGTCCGACCAAACTTTTCTACACGAACAAGCCATACTATGCCGACCAGAAGATCGACGATGATTTCCTGCTCGCCCTCGCGGAAGGCGGATTCCAGGTAGGCGAGCTGGCCAAGTGCTATGTTCCCGAAGGAAAGGAAATCACCACACTGGACAAGGATGAGGCGTTGGCTCTGACACGCAATCTGTTGGAACTCGGGCATGTCACGATTTTCGAAGCGGCCATCCGATACGAAGACTTTTTCATCCGTGCCGATATCCTGGTGAAAGATGGGCGGCGGATCGACTTGTTTGAGGTGAAATCGAAATCGATCGACGGTGACGGTGATGCCAACTTCCTTACCAAGCGCGACCGGAGGATCACCAGTGAATGGTTACCATACCTGGAAGACATCGCATTCCAGAAACATGTGGTTTCCTCAGCCTTTCCCGAATGCGATGTACACGCATTCCTGATGCTCATGGACAAGAACAGTGTGTGTCCCTCCGAGGGGTTGCACCAGAAATTCAAGATCGTAAAGGATGGACACGGAAGAAAGCGTGCCGAGCGGGTCGGTCGCCTCTCCGAGACCGAACTCTCCGAACGTCTTCTGGTAGCTATTCCCGTGGACACCTATTGCTCGATGATCTTTCAGGCACGATACGGCGAAGAAGGCGCGTTGAGTTTCGTCGAACTTGCGGATTTCTATGCCGCGAGTTACCGGGAAGACAGGAAGATCCCTCCCAGGATAACGGGCGAGTGCAAGACCTGTGAATTCAGGACGAACGAAAGTTCCGGTCCTCATATGAAAAGCGGATACCATGAGTGTTGGAAAGAGGCTCTTGGGTGGACCGACGAGGATTTTCTTGCACCTACGGTCCTCGATATCTGGAACTTCAGGAGAAAGCAGGAGCTGCTCGACCAACGTATCGTCAAGATGTCGCAGGTTGACAAGCGGATGATCGATCCTGATGGGAAAAGCGGACCGGAAGGATTGTCGGTTAAGGACCGACAGTGGTTGCAAGTCCAAAAGGTCCGCACAGGCGATTCACAACCGTGGGTCGACCGTGCGAACCTGCGCAGGCAGATGGAGAGCTGGACATATCCCCTGCACTTCATAGATTTCGAGACGACCCTCACCGCCATCCCGTTCAACAAGGGACGACACCCCTATGAGTTGCTTGCTTTCCAGTACTCGCACCATACGGTCGATGCTGATGGACGCATAGCCCATGCAGGGCAGTATCTGCATACAGCTGTCGGCGATTTCCCGAGTCATGAGTTCCTGCGACACCTCAAGCGGGAACTCGACCGTGACGAAGGGACGGTCTTCCGCTATTCGCATCATGAGAATACCGTATTGAATACGATCCACCGACAGCTCGAAGAGGATCCCTCCCAAAGCGACCGTGAAGAACTGTGTGCATTCATACGCTCACTCACCCAATCGGGACGGGCAAGCGATATCCAATGGATCGGTTCCCGGTCGATGGTGGATATGTGCGAGTTGGTGAAACGGTATTGGTACGATCCGGCGACACGGGGTTCAAACTCGATCAAGCAGGTGCTGCCCGCCATATTGAACGGATCGGCGTACCTCCAAGAGAAATACTCCGAGCCGATCTACGGAACTGAGGAAGGGATCCCGAGTCACAACTTTCGCGATCACAGATGGGTCACCTGGGAGAAGGGGAGGGTTGTCGATCCGTATAAGCTGTTGCCCAAGATGTTCTTGGACGTGTCGGATCAGACGCAAGAAATCCTGCTGATGAGCGACTCGGATGACCTGCACAATGGCGGAGCTGCCTTGACCGCCTATTGCAGGATGCAGTTCGAAGAGATGTCGGCATATGAGCGCCAGGAGATTTCCAAGGCCTTGCTGAAATATTGCGAGTTGGATACCTTCGCGATGGTGATGCTCTATGAGGGGTGGTGTGAGATGGTTCGATCATGATATGGATGTGTGGGACAAGGAAAGGTTGAGAGGATAGGAAATGGAACAGACACAGGGAAACCCGGTGAGAAAGGTCTATCTGACGGCATGTTGGGGTAACGGTGATGCATCGTCGGATACGGTCGTCACGGAAGCAAAATGGCTAAAGATCGAAGAGGGATTGCGCTTCTCCAAAGGTGCGTATGCATGGTATGAGGGGAAGCGGTACCATGTCACGTGGTCTTTCAACCAGCGGGAGGAGGGTTCGTTCAGCATTGACGGAGACGATGGCCGGCAATGCATCGTGGAAGCTCCGCTATCGGAAATCCACGTGAGTGAACATTGACCGTGATGCATTACGGAGCCTGATGCACAGGTTCCGTCGCATCTGTCTCAGCGCCGTTTCTGTGGTACCAGATAGAGCGCGTCCAGATCATACCCTTGCCCTGTGGCGATGGTGTGCATGCTCGCCAGTGTTTCATCGGAAATCTCATGGGTCCGCGCAAGGAACCACAATGAGTCACGCTCATTATTGCCGACCAGTGCCCATTGGTAATTTTCATCCAGGCCGAACACCAGGTAATCGGCGGTGAACAATCCGAAGAACTTGACTTTCAATGCTCCCGGGACCGCATCGTCAGGCCTCCATGCGACGGCTTTCACTGACGTGTATGCACCCTCGAGGGTTTTCTTGAATCCGCTGTTCACTACCTGTATACGCCCGTCTTCCCTGAGCGAATACTCAGCGGTTGCTCCGACGATATTCTTTTCGAATCCCTTCTGGTAGCGGGCAATCTCATACCACTGTCCGAGATAGCGCTCGAGATCCAAGGAATCGACCGTAACGAGCGGATCGACGGCAGCCGGGTGCGTCGCGCAGCCGGCAAGGGCGACGAGAGAGAGCATCAGGACTGGGAAAAAACCGATACTGCGTTCGGAGCGTTTCATGACATACCTCCGGATGCGATGCATCGCATCGCATGACCTGCTCACATTGATTCTATCGCATGGCAAAAGGGAACACAATCATGATGAGCGCACTTGTCCGGCACACAAGAGCTGTCGCGAGCGTGAATGAGGAGGGCATCAATGAAAAGGGGAACCACAGTCTCCCGTGATTCCCCTGATCGGGCTGGGCGGATTTGAACCGCCGACCCCAAGTCCCCCAGACTTGTACGCTAAACCCCTGCGCTACAGCCCGTGTACGATGTCTCGCAACACTTGGATGAACATAGCACAAATGAAAAGTTCAGTCAACAAATGCGAGTGTTTCCGATACGGTTTCATTCTTGGGAACAAACCGGATACTATGTCATAAGATCGCATGTGTATCAAAATTATAACTTCAATCCATGTATACAGAAGATAATAATAATTGAAAAATTTGTGAGATATTGACAAGATGTGTGCACTACAATTGACATAAGTGGGGATTTCTCGTATCCTTGACATCACCGATGGATGCAAGCCTTCTGGCGGTACTGCCGAATGGTAAGGTCGGGTCAGATTATCATAAGCATGGAGTATTTCATGAAATCGTACATAGCAGTAGTAAAAAGACCTTTGCACCCCGTACGTTTGAATGATATGATGCAACACATGAACAGGAAACGGATTCTGATACTGGCAATCATTTTGTGCTTGTGTGCAGTCTCTCCTCTCTTTGCGTTCCAATTTTCTCCCCTGGAGCAAACCTTTGCCCCCAGTGGTGCGAACAGCACGAAGACGTACACCATCGTGAATGATTCCAATGATAGCATCGCCGTGGAGATCTCGGCACTGACACGTGATCTTACGGTGAACGGCCAAGAAGTGAATGAGAACGCGGCAGCATATTTCTCGATCGTTCCCAGCAAGGTGATCCTGAAGCCGCAAAGTACCCAGATCGTGCGTGTCCAATACCGGGGCCCCCGCACGGTACCGACCGAAATGTCCTTCCGCCTGCGAGCAGAGCAGATTCCCTACTCACAGGGACGTGCAACGGAAGGGCAGAGCATGTTCAACTTCCTCTACGTCTATACCACCAGTCTCTATGTATCACCATCCCGTTCCACCACACGCGTCCAAGTCGATGCAGCCAAGCCCATGGTGACCACCGATGGGAAGCAGGTCATCGCACTTACGGTCACGAACTCGGGAACGATCCACCAGATCCTCAACGGAGTGCAGGTGGAGCTCGTCAACAATGCGACGCGCCAGAGTGTGATCTATGAGGGCGCTGCCCTGGGTTTCGTGAACGGATTGAACCTCTTGGCAGGGAAGACGGTGACCGTACAGGTCGCATGGCCGCAGAACATGCAGTTCCCGGTCAATCTGGCTGATGCAGAAAGGTTGTTTACTGGCAAGATCACCTACACAAATTGATTCAGTCGCTGGGTAGAGGGACAAATGCATGACAGATGCAGGAAGGAAGCGACTCATCAGCATCTTGGTCATCTTGCTGATCTATATGATCGTGCTCTTTGCCGTCATCTCGTTCCGCTCGCTTTCCTTCATGCCCGCCGAGCCTGCTGTCGTTGAAACCACTGAGACTCCAGTCGTACAACCCCAACCGATCGACATGCCTCCTCCGATAGCGGTGGAGGCCCCACTGGAAACGCCTTTCCCGATCATCGAAGAACCTGCTCCCGTCGAACCGGAACCGGTCATGGTCACGACTGGACCGGAACCTGTCACGGTCACGACCGAACCTCCTTCCGAATCCCAACCTGTCCAAAAGATACCCGAGAACGTCATCATGCCCGTGGAGGAGACCGTTGCAGAGGAACCCCTCCCTGAAGAAACTCCGTACGTAGAACCCGACCCCTGGGCCGATTTCGTTACGGTCGAGGAGGACCCTTGGGCTGACTTCTACGTAGCTGGCGAGGAAGACTATTCCATATTCTCCGACGGAACCTACTTGGTCCCGCTGATTGTCAATGATGAGTACCTGACCGACATCAACGTCACGTTCACCACGGATGCACTGTTTTTGGAAGTGAACGAGTTCAGGGCAGTCATCTCGGATCTGTTGGTCGATGACTTCGAGGCACAATTGTTCGCAACCACGGAGACTCGGTTCAGCCTCGACTACCTGCAGTCCCAGGGGATCGATGCATGGTACGACTACACCACATTCGAACTATACATGAATTTCCCCTCCTGGATGATGCCGGTACGTGTCCTCTCCATCAACCGGGGAAATGTCGTCCGCTACAATACCTACAGCATGACCGGCAGCACCCCGCTTGAACCCGCACGGTTCTCCTGGTTCACGAATCTCTCGCTCTATTCGCTGATCGACCTGAACAAAGCCACCGGTTGGCAACCGAACATCGGTTCGTTGCTGACGATGCAAGCCCAGAACTCGATCGCACTGTACGACGTCGCGTTCGATTTCAGCTACACCGTGCATCCCGGCCGGGGATACTCCAAGTTGCTTGCCGACCCGTGGTCCGACGACATTTCCGATTACATCACCTTCCATGGTATCCAGGGATTCTACGACATCAAGCCGAAAAGCCTCCGGTTCTTCTTCGGAAACGTGAACGATTATCTCGGATTGTCGAAGGATTCGATCGGATTGGGAGTGGAGAAACGGTACAATTACGGCGACATCGTACCCAAGTCGCACCAATTCGAGTATTCGGTGACCGTGGAAGAACCATCCACCGTCGAAGTGTTCATCAACGAGCGAAGTGTGTACAGACGGGAATTGCAAGCGGGAATCTACAAATTGCGGGACTTCATGTTCACCCAGGGGGCGAACGATGCTCGCGTGGTGGTCACTCCGCTTGCCGATCCTTCGCGGGAACAGGAGTTGTTCTTCGTCCTCGGGTATGATTCACGGCTGCTGGCGCGCGGCGATACGCTCTACTCGCTCAGCCTGACATTCCCCGAGACCAACATCGCACGTACCACGTTCCGGGCCAACCAACAGCTCGGGCTTACCGACACCATCACCGGTTCCTATGCATTCGCACTCAGTCCCTCGGCGATCACGTTGGGATTCTCCGGCACCTTTGCAACCAGGTTCGGATCCTTCGACAGTACCATCGCATCGAGTTACAGCGGTCCGTTGGGTTTCGGAATCTCCTCCCGCCTCAACTACCGCATCGCAGGCAGGGAAGATTCCCCGTTCGGCTCCTTCGACACCTCCTTGGGGTTCAGTACGCGAAACTACAACACCAGTTTGCAGGTGAGTCCTACGGCCATCGCCGGAACGGGTGACACGTATGACCTCTCCGCCTCCTATTCGGGAAGTGTGGGCAAGGCGCTGCGCTATTCATTCGGTGGCAGTCTCAATTGGCTTACCAGCCAGGTGTTGCCTACGTGGAGGCTTACAGCCAGCGCAGGAATCCCCCTGATCCCGAACATGTCCATCAGCGGGTCGGTCAGCATCTACACCAATGTCTCATCTCCGGTTCCCCAAGTCAGGGGACAACTTAGCATGAACTACGCGTTCACTCCGAACCTGAGCATGTCCGCCTCATCCGACTTGGTCAATTCTACCTACCTCAGTGCATCCTGGAAACCGTTCGGATCACAGAACAACAGCTTCCAATTCTCCTTCAGCAACCTCGATTTCACCGATCCTCTCGGGCACCAGGGAAGCGTCTCCTTCAGCCACAGCGACAAGGCATATGGTCTTTCGGTCCGCCAACAGTACGGCGATCATTTCTCACGGTTCTCCACGAGCATCTCGCTGAACACCTCGATAGCCTACGCCAAGGGAATGCTCGGGATCACTCGCTCGATCGGAGACAACTTCCTCCTGGTGAGACCGACCGGTGCATTGAAAGGCAGTGACATCGCGGTCACCCGGACCATGACCAGCGAACCGACTGCATTGCCTTCCCTGTTCGGCGTCGGCACCTACTCAGCCATCACTTCCCACCAGCAGAACAACGTGGTCGTCTATGGCATCGGGGAATCACTGTTCAACAACAGCGGTTCGTACATTTATGACTTCCTCCCGCGACCCCGGCAGGGGTATGCGGTCACCGTGAGCTCAGAGATGACCTATTCGATCGTGGGGACACTCCTGCGCTCACCCACAGCGGCTTACAGCCGGTACACCACCGATCTCTTCCGGGTACAGACGAGCGGGGAGGGAGAGGAGGAGCTGGTCTTTGACGAGACGCTGTATCTTTTCACCGACGAGAGCGGCTTCTTCTTCCTCAGCGGCGTACAGGAGGGCACGTATCAGTTCAGTCTCTTCCTGCCGAACAGCGCGGACGACGAACCTCCGGTCGACATACGGTTCACGTTGGAATCGGATGGGAAGGCTGAGGAGCCGCAGGTGTTCGTCCTCGACACCTTCGTGGCGAGCGACATCTCCTATGCGTTGGAACAGGAATTCTATGACAGTCTCATGGGCATCGAGACCGAATCGAAGATTTTCGATGAGAACGGCTACTATTGGCTGGATGTGACCGAGAGCATGGATGAGACGAGCTTCTGGGACAGCTATTATCCGAAGCGGATGATCCTCGAGTCGGTGACAGGCGAACAGGTCGAAGCGACGGGAGACGCCCTGGTCGAAATGCTCTCTTCGCAGAAACAGGAGCTGACTGCTGTCGAACGGATGGCGCGCGAGAGACAGCAAGAGCTGTTCAACCTTGCCCGGTTGCGTTCGATCATCAAGCCGTACCTTGATGCCGCAGCTCCCAAGGAGGGGTGGCGTCCGTCGATACCTTGAGACCGCTGCGATTGCGCTCCTTGTCCTTGATATGAAATGCGGAAAGGGGTACTATGGGCCTATGCGCAGTGAACTGATCGGTGAGATTTTCTCGGTGGAAACCGAAGCGGAGAGACTCGTTTCCGAAGCCCGGCAACAGGGTCGATCCATGGTGTCCGCCAGCCAGCAAGAAGGCGAGAAGCAGCTACAGAAGGCAATTGAACAAGCTCGAGCCGAACGGGACAAGGCCATCGCCGCCGCGCAAAAAGCATCTGCGGAACATCTGCAAGCACTCAAGGATCGCCTTTCCAAGGAATCAGTGGAGGATAGTGCATTGGCCGCATGTGCCGATCGGATTGCCTCCTCCATGGTCGATATCCTCTGCATGACACAGTTGGGGGACCACACGTCATGAGCACAAGTGCTCTTGGCCGGTATGCATTCATCAATGCAAAGCTCCGTTCCAGGATCGGGAGCATGCTTGACGACCGACAGGTCGAACAGATGCTGCAAAGCCAATCCCTTGAGGAGCTGTTGAATCTCTGCAAGGGAACTCCCTACGAACCGTTGCTCGACCTGTATGACCAGAGTGCCGACATCCAGAGATTGGAAGCATGGCTATTCAGCCGGAGCGTAGGATTGCACCGTGAGGTCGCCTCCTTCATGAGCGGAACGCATGCCGACGTGGTCACCGCGATGACAAGGAAGCTTGAGGTGGAAAACCTGAAGGGGATGATCCGACTCTGGTTCAGCAATACCGTGAAACGGCAGAACATCGACTATCGCTACGGGTACCTGTTCCAGAAGGAAATCGTGAGCGAGATCGATTGGGAGCGAATCGTGAATGCCCCGCGATACGAAGATATCGTGACAGCTCTCGCGAGAACCCCCTATGGAGAAGCCGCCGCCCGGTTCGAAGGGGCATCCCTTGCACAATCGGGACTGTTCCCGCTTGAAACTGCGCTGGATCGCGTATGGGTCTCGCTCTTGTGGTCAGTGGTCGGGAACCTCCCCGCGGACGACAGGAAATTGGTGAAACAAGTGCTCGACCGTGATGCCGACCTGAAGAACATCATCAATCTCGTGCGATTCGGCTATCTCTATGATCTTTCATCGGACACGCTGAGGACCTTGATGCTCGAAGGCGGCACAGTCAGTTCCACCAAGGAGTTCGACAGTTATCTTGCGTGTCCGAAGGAGGACCGTTCTCCCCAGGCGCTGGTTGCACGCAGGTTTCCCGACCTGGCGAAGCAGTTGCAGGAGGCGGGAGCCATGACCACTGAACGACAGACGCTCCTGGTAGAACGGTATCTCTTCGCAGTCCGACGCAAATCGTTCCGCGCGATCTTGCGGGGATACCCTTTCAGCTTCGGCGTGATCCTTGCCTATTTTTATCTTGAGGATCGGCAGGACGCACTGATCCGTACGATGATCAACGGAATCAACTACGGCTATCGTGCTCCGGAGATCCGGGAGTTCGCATTATGAACGTATTCACCGTACCCATGAAACTGCTGACCGCGGTTGTTCTCGATGAGGCTACCGATGCGGTGAAGAAAACATTGCTCAGCTTGGGTGTCCTGGATTTCATACAGGTTTCCCATCTTGCGCCTGACCAGGCCTACCGCCTCACCAAAAGCACGGAGGGCGAGGATCCCCAACTCCATGCGCAGTTGCGCACACGAGTGGAGACCCTCTTCCAACAAGCGGGGCGAACAGTCTTTCCGAGTGAGAAGCTGGATCCGAAGAATTCCCAACCGCTGGATATCACCGGTGCGAAAGCGCGACTCGACAAGATCGGTTCGGACTTGGGTACAATCAGGGAACAGCAGAAGCAATTGAGCCAGGCAAAGATCAGGGTGGAGGAACTTTTCCGCTATGTCGCCGATCAGAAGACCCAGTATATCGACATCAGGGTGGGATCGTTCGAGAAAGAGGGAGCGCAAGTGGTGGATTCGCGACTTGCGAATATCGCGCATGTGTTTCTCGAGCCGCAGGAGTGGAAGGATTCCATCCTGCTCACGCTCAAGCGCGACCGGCAACAGGTCACGCCCTTGGTTGAGAATCTTCGGTGGACCGAGAATCCCGATGGGAAGAGGCATCACGAGGCCATGATGATGCTCAAGGCCGATCTGGAGAAACGGCTTGGAGAGCTTGAATCGGCCAATAATGAGATCAAGCGGAAGATCGTCGCAAGGATCGAAGAGGAGATCGACGCGCTCGAGGATCTCTGGTGCGACCTGCGGCTCCGTGAACTGCTCGGGGAGATCTCGCGCAACTTCAGCCACACGAGGAATACCACCATCTTCTCCGGTTGGGTTCCCAAGTCTGCCTCAGCAAACCTTGAGCGTGCGATCCGGGATGCAAGCGGCGGGGCATGCGTCATCGAGTGGACGGATGCCGAGCAGATGCCTCGCGAGGAAGTTCCTGTGGCGGTGCCGGATATTCCCCTCCTCAGGCCATTCCAGAAGCTGGTCGACAATTACAGTGTCCCCGAATACGGGACGATCAACCCGACTCCCTTCGTCGCCGTTTCCTATCTGGCGATGTTCGCACTCATGTTCGCGGATGCAGGGCAGGGCTTGGCGATCCTTTTGCTCGGGTTGTTCGGCTCGAGGAAGAAACCTGCCTTCGTGGGAACGAAACGTCCCATGATCGGTCCCGACATGTATCGCCTGTTCATCTATCTCGGGGCCTCCTCCATCCTCTCGGGGATCCTCTTCGGTTCCTACTTCGGGTTGCCTCTGTTCCCGCCCGTATGGTTCGACTACCACGGAGCCGTGGTCGGTCATGATGCGATGGGGAGGAACGTCTACTCGATCCTCGGCATCACCATCTGGTTCGGCATCGTGGTGATCGGAACCGGATTGCTGCTCAACTGGATCAATCTCGTACGCAAGAGGGATTGGTTCCATCTGGTCATGGACAAGAACGGGATCATCGGAGGCTGGCTCTTCGGTTGCGGAGCATGGGCGGCATTCGCGTTCGTCGGTTCAGGATACAAGACACTGCCTGAGGGAGTGTTCCTCCCGCTCGCATTCGGCATCCCGCTGCTGATCCTCTTCGCGAAGGTTCCGCTCCACCGCTCGATGGCTCGGAAAGCCGGTCATGAGGTCGAACCGAAAAGCTTCGCATCGTTGGTGATGGATTCGGTGATGGAGTGGATCGTCGACGTACTCGAGATTTTTTCCGGTTTCCTGGCGAATACGCTCTCCTTCATGCGGGTCGCGGGACTAGGGATCGCACACGTAAGTCTCATGACTGCATTCATGCAGATGGCAGAGCTCGCCGGAGGGTTCTATGCTCCGCTCATCCTTGTGCTCGGCAATGTGATGGTGATTGCCCTGGAAGGTCTCTCGGCCGGCATCCAGGCTTTGCGGCTCAACTACTATGAGTTCTTCACCAAATATTTCACCGGCCGGGGTCTTTCTTATGATCCGATCGCCTTGCATCCGCATGCAGGCAGACAGATACGGTAATCGCACGTAGTCCAGGAGGGTTCATCGTGACCACACAAGCATTCAAGAAACGTCTCGTCCTCTCGCTCTTGTTCACCCTGTTGGCACTCGCCTTGTCGGCGTTTGTCTTCACGCCACCGCTTTTCGCTTCCGAGAGCACGACTGTGGCCGCAACTGCCGCACCCGCCCGTGGCGATCTCATGTGGGTCGTCATCTCTGCCGCAGTCGCATTCAGCTTCGGGGCTGCAGCGGCAGGATACGCGATCAGCCACGTCGGAGCCGCGGCCATGGGTGCGATGAGCGAGAAACCGGAGATCGGCTCGCAGGCATTGATCTTCATCGCGCTCGCGGAAGGATTGGTCGTGTTCGGTTTCATCACCGCGCTGATGATTCTCGGGAAGGTCTGAGCATCCCATGCGCTATTTCGTCATCGGTGATGAGGATACTGTGCTCGGATTCTCGCTGGTAGGCACCCAAGGGTTGAGTGCTGCCAATGCCGAGCAGGCCCGTGCCGCGCTTGCCAAGGCGTTGGAGAACCACGAGTACGGAATCATCATCATCACCCAGGACATCGCCGATATGATCAGGTCGGAGGTGGACAGATATGTGTTCACCGAGACCTTTCCGCTGATCGTGGAGATCCCCAACCGGGCGACCGGAGGAGAATCCAGGGACCTGAAGGCCCTGGTCCACGAGGCAATAGGGGTTTCGCTATGAACGAAGGGCACACCGATCAATTGTTCGAAGGTATCCTGGAAAGCGCCAGAAGCGAGGCGGCAGAGATCATCAGTCGTGCGAAGCGGGATGCGGACCTGACACTGGCGACCTACCACAAGAAGATCGCCGAAGCCGTTGAACAGGAGAAGCGCTTCGCAGAGATGCGCCTCGTACAGATCAAACGGCTCGAGGAATCTTCCGCAAGGAGCATGGAGCGAAAGTACGAGGTCGCACGGGGACAACGCCTGCGCATTGCAACGCTCGAATCCGTTGCAAGGAAGATGTCCCTCCTGGTGGGTACGGAAGGGTATCGGCAGGTCCTCATCGGATGGATTGCCGAAGGGGTCATCGGACTTGACCGGCTCGAAGCGGTGGTCCGTTGCTCGTTCACCGAGACTGTCGACGAGAACATGCTCCGGGAAGCTGAGCAACTGGTGTTTCGCTTCACGGGAAGACACGTCACGCTGCAATTCGGCGGGGCGACGCTCACCGGGCAGGGTGTGGAGGTCTCCAGTACCGACGGAAAGGTTGCCTATAACAACCAGGTGGCGACCCGCTTGGTGCGACATGAACGGAAATTGAAGGAACTGATGGAAGGACAAACATGCCACAAAGGATAGTCGGACAGGTCAAGCGCGTGAACGGACCGGTCATCACCATCAAGGGAGTCACCGATGCGATGATGATGGAACTCGTGCACGTAGGCGAACAGATGCTCGTCGGCGAGCTCGTGAAGCTCGACGGTGAACAGGCGATCGTGCAGGTGTACGAGGAGGCGACCGGAATCGCCCCCGGCGATAACGTCTACGGCACGGGGATGCCCCTTTCCGTCGAGCTGGCACCCGGGTTGATCGGCACCATCTACGATGGCATCCAGCGTCCGCTCGAACGCCTTCGGGATCTCGGCGGTGATCTGATCAAGCGTGGGGTAGGCAGCCCCTCCGTCGACCGTCGCAAGATGTGGGAGTACGAACCGGTTGTACGCGTGGGCGATCAAGTGGGTCCCGGTTTCACGCTCGGTACGGTGAAGGAGACGGAGCGGGTCGAACACCGGGTTCTCGTTCCTCCGGTACTTTCGGGAACCGGTCCATACACCGTCATCCGCACCGTCTCTCCCGGCTCCTATGCGGTGGATGCCATCATATGCTCGCTGAAGGACCAGGAGGGCCATGAGATCGCGCTCAGCATGCTCCAAAAATGGCCGATCCGCGTCCCCCGTCCGGTTTCGGAGCGCAAGGCGCTTCGGGTTCCCCTGATCACAGGGCAACGGGTCATCGACATGCTGTTCCCCCTTGCGAAGGGAGGAACCGTAGCCATACCCGGAGGATTCGGGACGGGAAAGACCATGACACAGCATGCGATCGCACGCTGGTGCGACGCTGACATCATCGTCTACATCGGCTGCGGCGAGCGCGGCAATGAGATGACCGATGTGCTGCGCGAGTTTCCCCACCTGATCGATCCGCGTACGGGTCGTTCGCTCATGGAGCGGACGATCCTCATCGCCAACACCTCCAACATGCCAGTCTCAGCTCGTGAGGCAAGCATCTACACCGGCATCACGCTCGCAGAGTATTATCGCGACCAAGGGTACCACGTCGCGATCATGGCCGATTCGACAAGCCGTTGGGCAGAGGCCCTTCGCGAGCTTTCCGGACGCATGGAGGAGATGCCGGCGGAGGAGGGCTTCCCTGCCTACCTGCCGACCCGAATCGCCGAGTTCTATGAGCGGGCGGGGTACATGGCTACCTTGGGCAACTCTGAAGGATCCGTTTCGATCATCGGTGCGGTCTCTCCCCCCGGAGGCGATTTTTCCGAACCGGTCACCCAGCATACCAAACGGTTCGTCCGTTGTTTCTGGGGACTCGACCGTTCGCTCGCGAGTGCCCGGCACTATCCTGCGATCAGCTGGTTGGAGTCCTATTCGGAATACATCGATGAGGTGGCTCCCTGGTGGGAGACCCAAAGTGATGGCTCGTGGCTTGAAAGCAGGCGCGAGATCATGGAACTCCTGCAGCGGGAGGTCCGGCTCCAGCAGATCGTCAAGCTCGTGGGACCCGATGCACTGCCCGACAGCCAGAACTTCATCCTCGAGGTATGCGCGCTTTTCAAGACCGCGTTCCTCCAGCAGAACGCATTCGATGATATCGACCGCTACAGCACCGTCGGCAAGCAGATGGGAATGCTCCGCCTGATCCTCAGTTACTGGCATCTTGGTGCCGCGGCTATCGCCAAAGGAGTCACGATGGTGAAGCTCAAGAGGATGAAGGTCGTTCAGGAGATCGCGAGAATGCGTTTCACCGTATCGAACGAGCAGGCAGAGGATCTGGACAGGATCCAGATCAGGCTGGAGCGGGCGATGAGCCAGCTCGGAGGAATCTATGAGGAACGGTGAAGTGTTGGTCGGACTGGATCGTGCGCTGTTGAGCGGACGCGAGTATGTCGGAGCCAGCAGGATCGACGGACCGCTCGTCTATATGCGCAATACCCACCCGATCGGGTACGGGGAATTGGTCGAATGCCTTGACAGCAACGGGCACAGGAGAACCGGACAGGTCCTCGATACGAGCGACGATGTCGTGGTCGTGCAACTGTTCGAAGGAACCAGCGGACTGACGCTTCCGGGAACGCGCGTGCGGTTCATGGGAGAGCCGCTCACGTTGCCGGTCTCGGAACAGATGCTCGGACGGGTGCTCAACGGTCTCGGGTATCCCCGCGACGGAGGTTCCTTGCCCAAGGGAGAGGATGAGCTTGATGTGAACGGATTGCCGATCAACCCGACCGCACGTGAGTATCCGAGGGATTTCATCCAGACCGGGATCTCGGTGATCGACGGGCTGACCACCTTGATACAAGGCCAGAAACTTCCCATTTTCAGCGGAAACGGACTGCCGCACAACCAGCTTGCGGCGCAGATAGCGAGACAGGCGAAGGTCCTTGCGGCGGACCAGGAGTTCGCGATCGTCTTCGCGGCGATGGGTGTAAAGTACGATGTGGCCCGCTTCTTCATCGACAGCTTCGAGCACTCGGGAGTCCTGGAGAATGTTGCCCTGTTCCTCTCCCTCGCCGATGATCCCTCGATCGAGCGGACGATCACCCCGCGGACGGCACTGACATTGGCAGAGCATCTTGCATTCACCAAGGGCAAGCATGTGCTCGTGATCATGACCGACATGACCAACTACTGCGAATCCCTGCGTGAGATATCCACCCTTCGCGGAGAGATCCCGAGCAGGAAAGGGTATCCGGGATACCTCTATTCCAACCTCGCGGAGCTCTACGAGCGTTCCGGCAAGATCACCGGGAGGGACGGTTCGATCACCCAGCTCCCTATCCTCACGATGCCGAACGACGATATCGGGCACCCCATCCCCGACCTTACCGGCTACATCACGGAGGGACAGATCGTATTCGACCGCGAGATGCATGGCCGGGGCATCTATCCTCCGGTGAACGGATTGCCAAGTCTCAGCCGGTTGATGAAGGACGGCATCGGGGAGGGGATGACCAGGAAGGATCATCCCCACCTGGCCAACCAGCTGTTTGCCTCCTACAGTCATGTCAAGGATGTGCGCAACCTGGCCTCGGTCATCGGGGAGGAGGAACTGACCGCACTTGACCACCAATACCTGGAGTTCGGATCGTTCTTCGAAAAGCAGTTCGTCACCCAGTCGTTCACGGAGAACCGATCGATCGAGCAGACGCTCGATCTCGGATGGAAGGCTCTCGCGGAGCTTCCTCCGGAGGAGTTGCAACGGGTGACCGACGAAGAATTGGCAGAATATTACGGGAGGTAGGATGGCTCGCAATGTCGCACCGACCAGAAGCAACCTGCTCAAGCTTACCGACGAACTGAAATTCGCCACCCTCGGGCACGAGTTGCTCGACCAGAAGCGATCCATTCTCGTCGTCGAGTTGCTCACCCTCGTCGACCAGGCGGTCGAGTACCAGGGCAGGGTCGACAAAGCGCTTGCAAAGGCCTCCGATTCGATGCAACATACGGTCATGGAGATGGGACGTCTCAGGGTGGCCAATCTTTTCGGTGCGGTGACCATCGACTCGACCATAGAGCTAACCGACCGGAAGGTCATGGGCGTACGGATTCCCAGGGTGGAGACCACATTCACGGAGAACGGTCCGTACTTCAGCCCCGAGGGAACCACGCTCTCGGTCGAGCAGACCTTGGACGATTACCGGGACGCGCTGCAGCTCATGGGGCGGTTGGCCGAGTTGAAGGTTTCGATCATGCGGTTGGCGAGAGAGGTCAAGAAGACCATCCGGAAGGTCAATGCCTTGGAGAAGATCGTGATTCCGGAACTGAAAGAGACCCTGGCCTATACCCGCGGAAGGATCGAGGAGTCTGAGAGGGAGAGCTTTATGTTGATGAAGCAAGTGAAAGAACGGATGGACCGGCAGCGAGAGCGGCAGGCGGAGGTCACGTGATGGGAGAACCGTTCAAGAGCGTTTTGGTGTACCTTGACGGAACGGAGGATTCCGTGACTGCTGCGATGGCTGCCATTGCGCTGTGCCAGCGGTTGCAGGCGTCCCTTACCGCCATCTATGTGGTCAACACCAAGGCCCTGCAGGACTTGGTGAAAGCCAGGATTTTCCTCGATATCGAGGAGCAGGAGTATCGCAGGGATATCGAAGGCGATGCACAGCGCTACCTGAATCATGTGGAGAAGCTCGGGATGCAAAAGGGCGTCGCCGTCACGCCGGTGAAAGCTTCCGGTACGGTGCACGTAGAGGTGAAGCGATATCTTCAGGAGCATCGCATGGATCTGCTCGTTCTCGGAGGGATCAGTGAGATCCACAGCAGGCGCGACGAGTTGCTCAGTGAGACCGACCGCATGATGCGGACCGCATCGTGTCCCGTGCTGGTCGTACGTAACAACGACGCGATCTGGGACATGTTCGAGTCCCTTCCCGATGTACAGTAGGAGGCTTGCATGACACTTACCGATATTTTGGATAGGGATCTGATCAAGATCCCGCTTGAGTCAACGACGAAACATGCCCTCCTTGAGGAGTTGGTAGACGTGTTGGTGGAGAAAAAACGCCTGCGCAACCGCGATGAGCTTCTCGATGCGGTCATTGCCCGGGAAAGCCTGGGCAGTACCGGACTCGGGGAGGGGATCGCGATCCCGCACGCGAAGACGAGCGCCATCGAATCGGTCTCGCTCGTGCTCGGCATCACGCCGGATCCGATCGAATTCGACGCGCAGGACGGCAAGGGAAGTCAGTTCTTCTTCCTGGTGATCGCACCGGAGCGGGAAGCAGGTGCCTACATCGAGGTCCTTGCCTCGATCGCGCGGGCGACGGCTTCGCCGACATTCCGAAGGTTGCTCGGCTGTGCGCGCTCTGCCGATGAGGTGATGCGTCTCTTCCTTGACTGACGAAGGCGCCTAGTATCCGAGCTCCTCGCCGACGATAAGGACCGAAAGACGGCCTTTCACCTGTTGGCGGCCCATGATCACCATATTGGAACATACGCCGTGGTCGCACGTCCCCGGCGGGATGCTCATCAGGTTGCGATCATCGTTGAACGGTGCGACGCAATAGCCTGTCTTCACGCACGGAGTGTCGCGTTCCAGCCTGATCGCATTCGCCGGAGCCGCGATCCGCTTGACCCGATCCACCGCATCCCTGAGTAAAGGAACGATCTTCTGCCACCCTGCGATGACGATGACCTTCGTAGGTCCGAAGAGCATCGCGGCAACCCGGTTGCTCGTGCCATCCACACAGTACAGCTCGCCATGTTCGGTGATGGCATTCACGCTCGTGACGAACACATCCGCTCCGAAGGCTTCGATGAACCGTTTCCTGATCCCTGCTGCATCCAGACCGCTCTCATACCGGTCGATCAGTCGATAGGAATCGCTGCGCAACAGCTTGAGTGCCCCTGTCTCGACCAAGGTGACCGAACCTCCGAGTGCGATGGAGCATCCCTCCTCAAGCATCGATCGGAGCATCGGGACCACATCCTGTGCACTGGGAAGGTATGCTGCATCCATGTTGTTCTTTCGCAATTTCTCTATTGTCCTCGCGATCGACATCTCACGCACTTTGTTCCTGTTCGCATCCATGTGGGACCTCCTCTGTCGTGCATGATACCCCACCCGACGCTCCGCCTCAAGGAGCTGCGAGACGATGCATGGGAAATTTGTCATGGACATGACGGGACCGAGCAGGTATGCTGGATACATGAAATTGACTTTCTTCGGCGGTGCAAGAACCGTCACCGGTAGTTGCACGTTGGTAGAATGTGCGGGAAAACAGTTGTTGGTGGACTGCGGTCTGCCCCAAGGAAACGATGAGAAGAAGTTGGGTCTTGAGCTCCCCTTCAGTGCGACGCAGATCGACTACGTGTTGCTGACGCACGCCCATATCGATCATTCGGGCAGGATTCCCCTGTTGGTGAGAGATGGGTTCAGGGGTACGATCCACAGCACCGAGGCAACCGCGGACCTCTGTTCCATCATGCTCGCCGACTCAGGCCACATCCAGGAGATGGAGACCGAGTGGCTGAACCGCAAACGACGGAGGGCGGGAAAGAGCGAGATCGAACCGCTGTATACCGTCGACGATGCGAAGAAGGCGATGGACTTGTTCACCGGCCATCCCTATGGGAAACGCATCACCGTCGATTCCGGAATCGAGATCGAGTTCACCGATGCGGGACACTTGCTCGGCAGTTCCTCGATCCAGGTGTGGCTCACCGAAGGCACGCAGCAGCGGCATCTGGTGTTCAGCGGCGATATCGGGAATCTCGACCAACCGATCATCAATGATCCTGTCTATGTCCGCGAAGCCGATTACGTCATCATGGAATCTACCTACGGGGACAGGCTCCACCGCAAGCCGGAACACGAAAACCAGCGCGTTTCCACGCAAGAGCGGGCGAAGGACCTTGCCGGAATCATCCGTGAGACCTTCGCTCGGAATGGCAACGTCATCATTCCTTCGTTCGCGGTCGGGCGTACCCAAGAGCTGCTCTATCTCTTGCGGCACATCATCGTGCACGACATGCTTCCCGAGATATCCTATCTGCCGGTATTCCTCGACAGTCCGCTCGCGATCGAGGCGACAAAGGTCTTCTCCCGGAACATCGAGGGATATTTCGACGAAGAGGCCATGGACTTGGTCAACAAGGGGTTGAACCCGCTCGTCTTCGATTCGCTGACCACCACCGTCACCGCCGACGAATCGAGGGAACTGAACCGGAGGGAGGGCAGCGCGGTGATCATCAGTTCCAGCGGCATGTGTGAGGCCGGACGGATCAAGCACCACCTGAAGCACAACCTCTGGAGGCCTGAGAGCACCATCGTGTTCTGCGGGTACCAGGCGAACGGTACGTTGGGCCGTTCCATCCTCGACGGTGCCGAGCGCGTGACGATCTTCGGTGAGCAGATCGATGTCCGGGCGAGCGTGAAGCGACTCGAGGGAATCAGCGGTCACGCTGACCAGGACGGATTGGTAAAGTGGATCAGATGTTTCACCAAGAGGCCGCGCCATGTCTTCGTCGTCCATGGTGATGAACAGGTCTCCAGCTATTTCGCCGGTTTGCTCGGTTCTGCATTGGACTTGCCGGCGTGGGCTCCGAAGCCGAACGAAAGCTTCGACCTGCTGGGCAAGGCGCTTCCGGTGGCCGAACGGGAGAAACTGTGGGTCAGCGGCCTCGGCGAGCTGCAGGATGCCCTCGGTCAGCTTGATGCGATCTTCACGGATGTCGAAGGAGTATCGAAACGTCTGCACGAGCATGCCGCACAAGTACTTTCCGATCCCTCTTCGCAAGATGCACAGCGTCTGGCAAACGCCATCCTCCGGTTCGCAGAGGATCTGGAGTCGCTGAGATCCCGGTGGGACAGGGGCAACGGCACGCATTAGGACAGATGCTTCGCGATGATCACGAGACCCGAGATGCCGACGAATGCATGCACCGCGATGCGCAGGTTCTGTTTCGACAGCGACCGGAAAAACTTGAGGCCTGTGAAGGTACCCAGGGCGATCCCGGCCCAACCACAGAGGATCGGCAGCATGTGTCGGGATTGCACTTCCCCGTGAGCCAGTCTCAATCCGATCGTGCTTGCATTCGATAGGAGGAAATAGCACTGGATGGTCGCCAGGTACGCATCCTTCGTCGGCAGGCCCCCCATCAGGTAGATGGCTACCGGCGGGCCTCCGATACCGAACAGCCCGTTGCCGAATCCCGCGATCAACCCGAATGCCGCGCCGTTGCCTATCGTCGGGCGTATCCGCAAACTCTCTTTGCTGGCAATGGAAAAGATGCAGATGAGTACCAGCAGCCCCCCCAGCAGCATCTCGAGGCTCCTCTGTGCGATGCTCCAGGAAAAGATGGTCACCAATGCACCGGTGGCGAGGGAGATCACGAGCAACGGCAGCATGGTGCTCCACGAAATGTGCTCACGATAGCGTATGGTCAGGTAGGCAGTGCTTGCGAATGCTACGACTTGGCAGATGGCGACTGCCGTGGGAAAAGGAAAGAGGGAGGGGAGGAAGATCATCGCGAGGACCGGGAATCCGAACCCGATGTTCGTCTGCAAGAACGATCCGGCAAGGGCGATGAGAAAGAGTGCGAAGGAAGTGGTTGTCATAGGATCGATCATAGCAGGAACTGTCGTTTCATGGTATGATTTTCCTATCGGGGGGGGGATTTTCCATGAAGATACTGGCTATCGGCGCGCATCCGGATGATGTGGAGATCTGTTGTTTCGGCACCTTGGCACGGTGTGTCGAACGGGGTGATTCCGTAGTGGTCTGTGCAGTCACCAACGGAAACCAAGGCCATACGGAGATCGAGCCCGAGCGTCTCAGGATGATCAGGATGGCGGAAGGCGCACGATCGGCCCAGGTCATCGGAGCCTCCTATTCGACCTTGGATGTCGATGATATGACACTTGATGCATCGGATGCCCAGGTGCGGCTCAGGATGACGGAGATGATCCGTTCGGTGAAGCCCGATGTGGTCATCACCCACGATCCGAATGACTACCACCCTGACCATGTCGAGACGAGCAAGCTGGTATTCCACTGCATGGTCATGGCGAACTTGGTGCATGTGAAGACGCAGAACGAACCATTGGCACACCCGTTCATGGTGTACTACATGGACATGGTGGGCGGGGGACTGTTCGTGCCTACCGAGTATGTGGATGTCACGCAAACATTCGAACGGAAGATCGAAGCCCTCTCGTGTCACGTGAGCCAAGTGGACTACCTGCGCAGAAGTACGGGCCTGCACGTCATCCATGCGACAGAGGTGCTTGCAGAGTATCGCGGGTTGCAATGCGGGTGTCGTTATGCGGAAGGCTTCCGGGCCTGTGACAAACGGGCAGTGCCCCCGTATCGCCTCCTTCCCTAGGCGAGGAAAGCTCGCAATCGTTCGATGGTAAGGATCGCCGACCCCTCATAATGATTGTTCACCTGGACGTATACCACACGTCCCCGTTCTGCGAGTGTCTTGATCGATGCTGCGACTCGTGCCAGTTCCACCTCCCTGGGGTGGACCAGCCGATCCCACACTTCGTGTGTCAGTTCCTCCATCTCCTGTCGGTCCTCCCCATGGAGACGGATGCTCACGGTATCACCGAACAGCGGTTCGAACCGATCGATCGTACGGCAGATATCTTCCATCCAATACCCTTGGATGAGCACCGGGGCAATCCTGCGCTCGGCAAGCCAGGAGAACCACGTTCCGTTCAGCCATTGGGGATTCCGCAGTTCGATACCGTAGGGAATCTGATTGTCGACCGCATCGAAGAACCGGTCGAGCGATCGGAGGAACTGTGACTGGTCTCCGAAGGCCTTGCGGTTGAGGTATCCGAATTGCAGCATGAGCACACCGATTTTTGTCCTGATGGATTGTAGCGTTGCGATGAGGGCCTGCATCAGCTCGGGATCAAGAAAGAACCGGTTCTCACGATCTCTGCCATCCTCCTTGTCATGGAAAGGCCGGGTCAGCGCGTTGGGACATTTGATGGTGAAGCGGAAATCCGAGGGAGTCTGCCTGTCGTAGGTCGAGACGGTTTCTTCTTTCGGAAGGGCGGCACTCTGTTTGCCGAGCGACCAGAACCACTGGTCGACCTCTACCATGTCGAAGCGCTGGGCATATTCGGCGAGGTATTCATCCGCATGATGCGTCGAGGTGTAGAGCAATCCCTCCCACGAGGGAAACTTCCATGAGCACGTTCCTATCCGAATGCTTCCCATGTGATGAATGTACGTCCTTATCACCTTGCAATCAAGCGAAAGGGAAAGGAATTTGCTTTGACACCCAAGAACTCTTTCTGTACTGTACAATCATGGCTTTCGCACTGTTCATCGCAGTCATGGCATCGCTCTCGCTTTTCGCATGGTACATCACCAGGAAGGAGAAACGCAGCTTCAACAGCTGGCTGAGCGAGAAGCTGTTGCAACTGCGTCTTACGAAGGGATGGTTCAACAGCCATGTCAATCCTGATCAGTTCCTCGATTCCCGGTCACTCGTCAACGAACAACCCTATGTCATGCCGCCCCCACTCAAATTCCTGGGCATCATCGAACGCAAGCGGATTGCCGACATGGATTGCATCCTGCTCTCCGAACGCAGCGGTACCACACGACTCAGGATCCTCTACCTGCACGGGGGTGCCTATGTGGAGCAACCGATCCTTCCGCATTGGCTCTTCCTCGATCGGATCAACAACCAAAGCAATGCCGTGATCACCGTTCCGCTCTATCCGAAAGCTCCGGTCCACACCGTAGGCGAGACCTTCCCGAAAATCACCGAGCTCTATGCATCGATGGTCGCGAGGACACGGGGAGAGGATGTGGTGATCATGGGAGATTCGGCGGGGGGAGGGCTTGCGCTCGCACTTGCCCAACAGATCGCATTGCTCGGATTGCCAAGACCCAAGGCAGTGATCATGATCTCCCCGTGGCTCGACCTTTCATTGCGCAACGCATCGATCGACCGGCTCGAGTCGAAGGATCCCATGCTCAGCCGACGGTTCCTGCAGCTGATGGGAAAGGCCTGGGCAGGATCGACGGATCTTTCCGACTGGCGTGTCAGCCCGATCAACGGACCGTTCGAGAACTTGCCTCCTCTCACGTTGTTCGTAGGAACGCATGAGATATTTCTCGCAGATGCACGGAAACTGGTCATGCTTTGCACACGAAAGGGAGTGAGGATCAATTATCATGAGTATCCGAAGATGAACCACGACTTCCCGCTCTTTCCGATCAAGGAAGCACGCGAGGCGCAACGGGAAATCGTCAGGGTCATCAAATCATGAGTCAGTCAGCCTTCTTGTATGCGCCGTCAACATACACCAGCGAGTCTCCCACGACCGAGTCGGCCGGGATAATCTCGAAGGGGATGTTCACGGTTCGTTCACCATTGGCGATGCAGACTGCGAAATCTTCTTCGAAGCGGTCGATCTTATACCGTACGTCCATGGAAACTCCTTCTGTGCCCATCTGAGGGCATTGTGCGCGTGTGATTCTTTCAGGATAGGCGTAGGGCTGTACACGGGAATGATCAGTCCACGGTTGTGGTCACCCAGTAAACCCGCAGGATAGCTATCGGTCTTGGTGGACAAATATATTGCCATCAGGCCTCCTGTGCTCAATATACTGGAGGTTCTAAAGGCTGTCAAACAAAGAATCCAGCCGTTTTGCCGCGGTGCCTTGCTTTTCACCATGTGTTGCCTTACAATCTCCTTCCATGAACGGAGTTGATGCATGATCGACGTCAGGATACATTCCAGCAGGCATCTCGAGACAAAAATCACCTACCCGATTCCCGAGCACGAATCCTATGACCGGGATGTGGATTACTATATCTTCACGCCCGCACAGTTGAACGTCTCCTCCGATTTCATCACGAACGCGGCGATGCTGAGAAAGTTCCAGGCTCATGCCCGCTATGCATCGCCTGAGATCACACTCGACGAATTGTTGGACCGTGGGAACAAGACAAGCCCGCTGGTGTTGCTTGAGCAGTACACGCAACAGCGGATCAACGGCCCCTATGATGTGTCCGATACCATTTTCATCCACGAGTTGCAGACGCTCGGAAACTCCTTCCGGCATGAATCGGGCATGATACTCAGTGAATGCAAGGAGTTGACCGCAGAGCACAAGGTTGATGAATTGCGCGGGCTCTTGCAGGATTGGTGCAAGGAGACCGGTGAGGGCTTGCGTCGCCTCAGGTCACTGATGCAGGCGATCCGCAGCCACTATCCTGGTGGAAACCGGATGATCGACGCGTTCGAGTGGGCCGATGAGGCGATCAGTTTGGTGGTCGAGGGAACGAGCCTGGAGATGTATCTCTCATTGGAACCGCTGTTCAATGAACTGCAGGAGACCGCATATTCGTTGCTGAAGCATTCTCGTGCGGAACTCAGCTACCGTCGGCTGAAGAAATATGCATCGGTGGTGAGCAAGGAGAACCGCTACTCAAGCGAAGCGGTCGCCTATCGTTCCGGTGTACTGAAGAAGTGGACGCAATCGGTATTGTACCTTACGCCGGTCCACTCCAAGGCACCGCAGCGTGTTTCCGGCATTCTCGCGGGAACGGCAGCGGCGATCGCCATGACATTCGCCACCATGGCGGCGATCTTCGCCGAAACCTTTTTCCTCAAGAACAGCATGCAGTGGGCGCTTCTGGTCATCCTAGCCTATGTGTTCAAGGACAGGATCAAGGAGGGGCTCCGGGCATTCTTCTCAAAGGTCGTTCCAAGACTGCTCGCGGACCAGATCTCATCGTTCATCTCACCGAGGACGGGAAAGAAGCTCAGCAGGACCAAGATCATCATACGGATCAAGAAGGCTTCGGAGATGCCCCCGGAGATCCAGAAGAAGCGGCTTGAGGACGGTAATCCGTTCCAGGACATGCTTCCTGAGGAAGATGTGGTCCACTACACGAGATTCGTGAAGATCTACAAGACGGAGAAGGACCGCACCATCGGTCCTTGGATCAATGCGATCACGGTCATCACCCGAATCAGGATCGATGATTGGCTCAAGGAGATGGATGATCCCAACGATATCATGTATGTCTCATCGGACGATGGTGACTTCGAGCAACAGAACAGTGAGCGTGTCTACCACCTTCACCTGGTGATCACCGAGACTTCGAAGCGTCAGGGCATCAGTGAGATCAGCCACTACCGCGTGATCATGAACAAGACCGGGATACTCCGTCTCGAACGGGTGGGACTTCGGTAGGCTAGGCGAGATCGAGATCGGCCGCGATCGTGCGCATGCCCTCGATGGTCAGCCGGATGACCCTGTCCAGGTCCATCCCCATCCTCGAGGCGCCTTCGGCGATCAATTCTCGATTCACGCCCGCTGAGAATCCCTTTGTCTTCCATTTTTTCTTCACGGATGAGACTTCCAGGTCGGAGAGGCTTCTCGATGGTCGCATCAATGCGGTCGCGGTCACCAAGCCGGTAAGTTCATCGATCGTGAACAGTACCTGTTCCATGCGGTGCATCGGTTCCACATCGCTGCAGATGGTCCATCCGTGTGAGAGTACGGCACGGATCATCCGCTCGTCGACTCCTGCCTTGCGTAGCATGTCGGGAGCGTGCTTCAGATGCTCCTGTGGATACAGTTCATAGTCGATGTCGTGCAGGATTCCCACGATTCCCCACCAATCAGGATCCTCCCCATACTCCGTGGCGAAGCGGCGCATCACCGCTTCGACCGACAACGCGTGCCTATAGAGGCTCTCCGAGCTATTATAAGACCGATACAACGCCAGCGCATCTTCCCTGGTCATGATCACCTCCGCTCGCATATCTGCGATGTACTTCGATTTGTACCACTTGCTCGCCAAAGGGGCAATCACCCCGGCAAAACTTTCCAATCCCCCTTTCCTACAAGATGCGGATGTGCTATGATTTTTCCGAGAAACCCATTGCCAGGCAGGCGATGGATCCCCACACGGCAAGGAGGAAGCTATGTCGACTACAGACGATGGCGGGAGTAGACGCTATCGCCCATCAACACCCAGCAACCGACCCTCCTTCCGAATCACTGTCATGACCGTCCGCTGAACGGGCAGGGCATGGTTCCCCGGGAGGGTCCAGGAGGAACCATGATCACCATCAGACATGATATTGCCAGCCGCATTCCAGGTGATACCGCGCCGAAGAGCGGGTACACGTGGATCGATGCCCGCGAGATAACCCGCGACGACATCACCGAACTGCAGGAGAACTATGCGATCAGCTCGGAACTCCTCGCAGACATCATGGACCTGGACGAACAGGCCCGGATCGAGAAGGAGGACGAGTACGTCGCCCTCATCGTCCGTCTGCCGGCATTTGCCGATGACAGTCACGGGATCAACCAGTATTGCGTCCCCTTGGGAATCGTGATGATGAAAGACACCATCATCACGATCTGCCAAAGCGATAGCGTGATCC
The DNA here is from genome assembly GCA_018433865.1 of Spirochaetales bacterium. Taxonomy (GTDB): domain Bacteria; phylum Spirochaetota; class Spirochaetia; order Sphaerochaetales; family Sphaerochaetaceae; genus UBA8525. The sequence goes on from JAHDQJ010000007.1 coordinate 83,315, forward strand.
TTGAGGATTTTGCGAGGAATCGTTTCCGTCAATACCCGGTCCAGACCCAAGAGGGGTTCGTGATCAGCTTGATGGGCCGCGCCGCGATGGTCTTCATCCGCTTGCTCAAGTATCTGAACAGACAGAAGAGCTTGATCGAAGAGGAGCTGCATAGGTCCGTCCGCAACGACGAGCTCATACAACTGCTCTCCATCCAGAAATCGCTCGTATACTTCACCACAAGCCTCACGACCAACGAGATTCTCCTTGAGAAGCTGCAGAAATCCCCATGGTTCAAGACCAACAACGAAGATGAGCGCGAGTTCCTCGAAGACGTCATCATCGACAACAAGCAGGCAATCGAGATGGCGAACATCTATTCATCGATCCTGACCGGCACGATGGATGCGTTCGCATCGGTCATCAGCAACAACCTGAGCATCATCATGCGACGGTTGACAGTCATCTCGATCGCGTTCATGTTTCCCACCTTCCTGGTCGGATACTATGGAATGAACCTCGACCTTCCGTTCCAGAACAACCACCTCATGCAGTTCTGGATCATCGGCATCAGTCTCTTCGCAGGCATGTTCAGTGCCTATGTCCTCAGCGACAGAAGATCGATCAGGAGGATTGAGCGCCAGATGGAAACCAATCGCAAGAGGAAGGAGAAACGGCGTCGTTCCAATAGGAGGAAGGGGCTCGCGAAAGAGGATTGACGAGGAATCTCCTTTCGGATACATTTCTGCCGTCTCCGGAGGAGCGACGGCAGAACATGGATACCCCCGACTTATTGTGTGACCGTTTTGCAGGCGCGACGGTTGCCACTCAGTGGCGCAGCCTGCTCGAATTGTACAAGACCATAGAACAGGAGACGGCTTCATTCTGCCATGCCTTCGACGTCCATTGCCCTTCCGGTTGCGGTACCTGTTGTGAGCACTTCGTGCCTGAACTCACCGATGCCGAATCCTCGCTCATCGCAGCATATCTGCTGTATGTGAAAAACGTGCCTGCTCCCGTTGCTGACGCAGGGTCCTTGTCCGGACCGTGTCCTTTGTATGACGCTCATTCCGATCACCATTGTACCGTCTATCCTGTCAGGGGCATGATCTGCCGTCTCTTCGGAGCCTGTCCCTCGGAAAACAAGGGCGGATTTCCCGTTTTCAGGAAGTGCAAGTACAATGAAGATGCCAAGGCGACCGCAAAGCTCGGACCGGAGGATTTCGGATCGGAATCCGGCACGGTTCCCACGATGCAACGCTATGCCGTCAAGTTCTCCTCCATCACGGATGGTTCACAGAGCAAGCCTCTTGGCATCGCGGTGACGGAACAGATGAACCGGCTCAGGTTCATCGCCGCTTATCTCGATTGCGAATCTGGCGGCGATGACAACGGCGGCACCGACCCGCTGGTGCCGACTCCCAATCCGCTTGCATCCTGATCTGGCCGCTTGTCCATCACCCTGAGGAGTACGAGACTTACGATCATCAACAGCGGATATACTGTTCCTGCAAGCATGCCGGTCCTCAACGGAGGAAGGGCGAATGTGGAGGGGACCGCGTCTGCGATCACACCGAGCAACCACGGTCCGACCGCAGCTCCCGAATCACCTCCTGCTGCAAGGATGGCGAACATGGAAGCACCAGCGAACGGGAACCGATGGGCCGCCAATACCACCGAGCCGGGCCAGAGGAGAGCCACTCCGAACCCGCAACCGGCACACGCGATCAAGGAGACCATGGGGGAAGGGGAGAGCGAAGCGACAAGATAGCATGCGCTGGCGAATATGGAGCCCCAGAACATGACGTGCCAGACATCGATCCGTTTCCCATACTTTCCGTAGAGAACTCTCCCGGTCCCCAGCAATCCTGCGAAGAGGCAGAGCCCCAGCAGATCTCCTGTGGCCTTGGACAGTCCGAGGGTCGATTCGGCATACGCGCTTGTCCATTGTGACATGGAGACCTCAGCAGCTCCTCCGAGTGCTATTCCTGCCACCACGATGAGGAAGAATGGCGTTCCGAGGAGCTTCTTGGTCGGAGTCCTGTGATGATCGGGAACCTGCGGAGCAAGGGGCACGCGGAGGAAATTGAAAAAGTTCCACAGGGGGATGGCAGACCAGATGAGCACGATGACCGGCCATCTCGAGCTGCCCAAGAGTGCGAGCATCGCCGAAGTGAGTATCACCACTGCGATGAATCCCCACGCATAGAATGAGTGAAACAAGCTCATCGCCGCTGCCTTCGCATCGGAAGGAATCGCCTGGATGATCGCGCTGAGCAGCAGTTCGAGCAGTCCGCCCCCACAAGAGAATACGACGGTCGCGATCATGATGCCGAGATACGGATTGCCGGGAAACAGGGTGGGAGCAAAGGCGAAACATGCGAATCCCAGGAATACCAGCAGGTGTCCGAGCGTGATGAAAGGACGCACCCCATGCTTGTCCACAGGCTTGCTGAAAGCCAAATCGGCGATGATCTGGGTGAAGAAGTTGATCAGCGTCAACCTTCCGACCTGTTCGAAGCTCAGCCCATAATGGCTCATGAAGGTAACGAAGAGGAGCGGGGAGAGGTTGGTCACCAACGCTCCCACCAAGTTCCCTATGTAGCATGCGCGGATAGTGGATGAATACATGGCGGCGATTATACCCCCGGTGACTCTTTTAGTAAACATGCGTTATACTCAGGTATGGACAATACACAAAGGATACGGGCCCTCTTGTTCGATCTCGACGGTACCTTGGTCGATACATCGGGTGGGATTGCCCACGCAGTGAACAGCGCGCTAGCAAAAGCGGGCGTATTGCCGATCAGTACCGGACAGTGCATGCAACATGTCGGACGGGGATTGCGCAACACGCTTGTGGGTGCGTTGGCCGAGAGAGACATCCAAGCGGATGCCGAACGTCTCGAATATCTGCTCGGTGTGCTGAAGGCGACCTATCGGGACGAGCCGCTCAAGGATTCGTTTCCCTATCCGGGCATCGTGGGGCTCCTGGAGAAATCAGTTGCAGGAAACCTGAGGCTCGGAGTACTATCGAACAAAGACGATTCCCTGGTGAAGGTGATCACGAGAGCACTTTTCGGTGAGACCCCGTTCATCATGATCCAAGGAGCAGCCGATGGAGTCCCGTTGAAACCGGATCCCTCGAAGGCATTGGAGTTCGCCGGGAAGGCAGGTTGTCGCACGGATGAGGTGTTGCTCATCGGTGACAGTGAGGTCGACCACCTGACCGCCGAAGCGGCAGGGATGCGCGGTGCGATAGTCACGTGGGGGTTCAGGAGCAGGGGAGCTCTCGAGTCGTCGGGATGCGAACCGCTGTTCGACACGGTCGAGGAGCTTGAGACGGAGGTGTTTCCATGAGTATGACAGAACAAGAGCACGTACTGATCATCCAGAAGGCCAATGAGTATGTGAAGGCGGAGACAGAAGCCCAATTCAAGAAAGAGATCGTGGACGCCCTGGACGAACAGGCTTTCGACGAACTGTACGACCGCTTCTATACCTCGCTCTCATTCGGCACCGCGGGAATGCGCGGAGTCATCGGTGGGGGAACGAACCGCATCAATCCCTTCATGATCCGCAAGGTTACCCAAGGATTCGCCGATTATCTGGTTTCCCAGGTCACCGATCCTTCCGTGGTGATCGCATTCGACTCCAGGAACTTCTCCGAGCTGTTTGCCAGGCAAGCCGCACTGACGCTCTGCGCGAACAAGGTGAAAGTCCATCTGTATGATGCCTTGCATCCGGTCCCGATGCTCTCGTTCGCACTCCGCTATCTGAAAGCGACCGCGGGAATCGTGATCACCGCAAGCCACAATCCCTCCAAATACAACGGATACAAGGTCTACTGGTCAGACGGCGGACAGGTCACGCCTCCCCATGACATCGGTATCGCCGATCGTGTCGCTTCGGTTGAACCTGGCGCGATCCGGAGCATGAGCCAATCCGAGGCCAAGTACCAAGGTCTCCTGTATCCAGTTCCGCAAGAGGTCGATGAAGCATACTATGCGATGGTCGGCGCTTCATTGCACAGACCCGAGTTGCTCGCCGCCTCCAAAGTCACGGTAGCCTATACTCCGCTCCACGGAGCCGGGAACATTCCGGTACGGACGATGCTCGCGAAACTTGGCGTGCATTGCGAGGTGGTCGAGCAGCAAGAGCAACCCGACGGCGACTTCCCGACGGTATCGATGCCCAATCCTGAAGATCCGCAGGCGATGCGACTGGCGATCGAACTGGGAATCAAGGCCAAGGCCGATATCGTCCTCGGAACAGACCCGGATGCGGATCGGCTCGGCATCGCCATTCCGTCCGATCCCCAGAAGCTCACCTACACGCTTCTGTCCGGGAACCAGATCGCGGTCCTGCTGTGCGACTACCTGATCACGACGTGGAAGGAGAAGGGCTACCAACACGGCAAGCAACCGCTGGTGGTCAAATCGCTCGTGACCACCGATCTGGTCAAGGCCATCGCTGAGTCTGGCGGTGCGGCCTGTGTCGATGTCCTGACCGGATTCAAATACATCGCGGAGAAGATTGCTGCGCTCGAAGAGTCTGCAACACGGTTCTTCCTCTTCGGTTGCGAAGAGAGTTTCGGGTACCTCTCCGTTCCGCATGTCAGGGACAAGGATGCGGTTTCTACGGCTGTCCTTGCGGTCGAGATGATGGCGTACTACAGTACGAAGGGACTTTCCCTCCAGGATCGACTCAACCAGATCCTCGATACCTACGGGTACTACACCGAATCGGTCCTCTCCTTCACCTACGAAGGAGCTGCAGGAAAGCAGAAGATGGCCGACATCATGAAATCGTTCAGGTCGATGACCAAGGGCGATGCATTCGCAGGGTACACGATCGTGGAGAAGACCGATCTGTTGCATGGAGGCCCCGACGGACTGCCTCCCTCCGATGTGATCATCCTGAAATTCTCCACGGGTGACAAGATGGTCATCCGCCCCTCGGGGACGGAACCGAAAATCAAGTATTACCTCTTCTTCCATGCAGCGGCATCACAAAGGGAGACCTTCCAAGCCCAACTACAGGAGAGGATCGCACGTTTCAAGTCCGAATTGTAAAGGTTGGATCAACATGTCATCAGCGTTCATGCTCAGGAGAAACAAGGGGGAGACCCTTCGCATCACCGGATACGCGGATCCGAAAGACGCTTCCGTATGGAAAGAGGAGGATGAGATCACATGGTACGCTTCCACGGGGCTGACTACCCATGAGAAGGACGATGCGCTGTTCATCCTCTACTCACAGATTGACAGGGGTGTCGACCGATGGATCCAGGACAAGCGCTATGTGCCACGCCTCTTGATCGCCGCGGCTATATTCCTCGTCGTCTACTTTTTCTTCTCTCTCGCGGTCAGGGATCCGCTTCCCATGGTGGACGAGCTGGTGTTCGCCCTTGCAGGCGCGATCGGAGCTTCTGTCGCTCTTGCAAAGCGTGACAAGAAGAGCGATCTGGCCATGAAGCGTCGTCTGGAGCTGAAGCAGAATGCATCGCGTGCCGATTTCGTGATCCTGGAAGGATTGTCGGCTTATGAGGCCTATCTCGATACGTGTTCCTATCTGGATACCCTGGATCTTGCCGATCGGCTTGCGATGGCCACGGATCAGGAGCTTCCTCCCCTCGATATCCCACAGGAGCAACGCGGGGAGTGGGAACGGGAGTTCCTCGGATTGTTGAAAAAGGATTTTTCCCTCAGCCGGAAACAGTTCTTCCATCGGTTCGAGCAGATCATGGCGGTTCAGCGGGCGGGGAAGGCGGACGAGGCGCTCGCCGCACGATTGGTGAAGCTGGCCATGCATCAGCAGCTCGACCTCCCGTTGCTCGCATTCCTGGTCACCGCGTCGAAGCAGGGGTGACCGTCTCTCCGTAGTTCCCGTATGGGAATACGGAGAACCTCACACGCAGCCGTAGGATCCTTGGTGTGCAGCGTTCCCTTGCTGGAACTGCTGGGCATCCATGTCCTCTCCGATTTCTTTCCCGCCAATCCTCTTGCATTGTTGCTTCCGCTCATCGTGTCGGCTGTATTGGCATCACTGTGCACGGTGTGTCAGGCGAGAGCTTCCTTCACCTTGCTTGTGCTTGTGTGTGTGTCGTGCATCGGAGGAATCTTCCTTGCCTGTACCGTGCGTAACGGAAGTCTCTGCTGCGGGACGCCGTCGGAGCGGATCACCCATGTCGAGGGTGTCCTCCGCTTCGATACGAGCCTGAGTGACCGCGGCAACACGGTATTCCAGGTACAGCTCGATTCGGTAGGGGATCGATGGGGAAACCGATTTTCCGCGAAGGGCAACCTCATGCTCCTGTCGCACGAAACGCAGGGAATCCTCGAAGCAGGGACACGAATCGGTGCAGACGGGCACATTTGGTCTCCCGAGAAAGATCTCAACCTCTTTTATGTCGACTCGGTGACGGCAATCGAAGCAAGCCGATGTTCTGCATCTTTGCGGTTGCGGATCCTTGCGTGGGCACAGCAGAGGCTCGATCTGTTGGGAGAACCGATTGCGGGAGCGCTGTTGCTTGGGACAGCGTCTGCCGAGGGCCGGGTGAAAGGACTGGCGGTAGAGGCTGGAGTGGCCCACGTGCTCGCGTTATCGGGCATGCACCTGCAGTTTTTCGTCTTGCTCATCATGCCGATTTTAACGCTCATGTTCGGAGCGGCGAAGGGCAGGATGGTAGCGTACCCTTTCGCCTTGGGGTATGTGATGCTCGTGGGTTTCAAGCCATCGCTGACGCGCGCGCTCCTCATGCTCTCGCTCGGACCATGGAAAAGACGGTTCGGCATGATCACGATCCTCTGGATGTCCTATGTGGTGCAAACCATCTGCTTTCCGAAGACGATCGACAGCGAAGGAGCGCTGCTCTCCTACGCATCACTCGCTGCAATCCTATTGCTCGCTCCTTCGCTCTCTGCGCTTTTCCATCCGTATCTCACCCGCATGCTCGCTTCGGCCTTGGCGACATCGGTGACGGCATCGCTGGGAACCGGGTGGCTTTCCATCCTTCTGTTCGGAGCTTGGTATCCGGTGGGCATCATCGTGTCGATCATCGTCGTGCCGCTGGTCACGCTCCTGTTCATCATGCTGGTTTTGTATCTCATCACGGGCAATGCCTTGGCAGCGAACGCCGTACGATTGCTCAGCGATTGGTTCACCAAGGTGGTCATGGTCGCCAGTGAGTGGTCTGCCGGTCATCACTGGGCAAGTACCTTGCGCTTCTGGGCCTGTTCGGTTGCGGCGATGTTGACTGTGGCGGTGATAGTTGGCTATGCTTGCCGTACCAAACGGAAAAGGAACGGGCAGACATACGATGTGGGATTTTCCCTACGATTCTCCAAGCGCCATCAGTGAGCTCCTCGAACGCAACGGATTTGCGATGTCCAAGAAATTCGGACAGAATTTCCTCCTCTCGTCATCGGCAGGAGATCGGATCGCGTCAAGTCTCGGATCCATCGATGGGCAACAGGTGTGGGAGATCGGTCCGGGACTCGGAGCATTGACTGCGAGACTGTTGGGAAAAGGAGCGTTGGTCACCGCGTTTGAGATCGATCATGGATTCTGCCGCATCCTGCGTGAGCAGGCGTTTGCGGACGAAAGCCGGTTCTCGTTGGTTGAAGGCGATGCGTTGAAGACTTGGATGGGAGTCTGGGAGTCGGCAGGGACCCCCCGGGCCATCTGCGGCAACCTTCCCTACAATGTCGGTTCGATCTGCATCGCACGACTGCTCGAACACCAGTGTCTCCCTCCCGTGATGGTCTATACCCTGCAACGGGAGGTCGCCGAACGTCTCGCGAGCGAACCCGGTTCGAAGTCATGGTCGACACTCTCCATCCTTGCGCAGACCGATTATGTGGTGGAACAGCTGTTCATGATCAAGGGGGGATCGTTCTATCCGCCTCCGAAGGTCGATTCTGCGGTTGTCCGCCTCGTCAAGCGTGATGCTCCCCTGGTGGACGGACGTATCCGGGAACTCTTTCTCTCGGTCTGCTCCGATCTCTTCTCACAACGGCGCAAGACGGTGCGCAACAACTTGCTTCAAGGAGAAAGTGGTGCCCGATTCGGCAAGGAACGATGTTTGCAGGCACTTTCGGATGCGCACATCGTGGAAAACCAACGGGCGGAACTGCTCGGTTTCGATGAGTTGGTCCGTCTTGCGAATGCGTTCGGATCCCTTGCGTGATCGGTCAATCCTTCCAGACGTCGACCCAAGTCCCCTTGCGATACCTGCGATAATTCAGTAATCCCCGTACCACCAAGTCCGCCACCATGCACATCCATGCGACTTCGAGCGAGGCGCCGAAACCGAGGATCAGTATGGAAGCAGGGACGAGTCGGACGAGCCACATGCCGATGATCGAGTTGATGAACGGCCACTTGGTGTCGCCTGATCCCCTGAGTATGCCGCTGATGACGATACTGAGGGCAAAGAACGGCTCTGCGAATGCTTCGATGCGCAATACGCGGGATCCGAGTGCGATCACCTGGGCATCACGGGTGAAGAATGACATGAGTTGAACCGAGAAGATGTACATCAATGTTCCGGTGATCGTCATCAGGATCACTCCCCACCTGAGGCATCTTTTTGCAAAATCGAGCGCAAGTTCACGCCTTTGTGCTCCCAACGATTGTGCGACCAGCGTGGTCGCTGCCATGGAGAATGCACTGACCGGCATGTAGGTGATCGATTCTGCGGTGATCGCGAGATGGTGCGCAGCGAGCGATATGGTCCCGATCCGGGTCACGAGCACCGTGAGGACGATCTGTCCGACATTCAAGGTGGCCCGTTCGAGTGCATGCGGTGTTCCCAGCCGGAATACGGTACGCATCAATGACCAGTCCACTTTCCAGGAGACTCCCCTGAACGGGGTTTTCAACGGCGAGTCCTTGAACAAGAGGACCCCGAACAGGATCAGCGAACTGAGTGCCGTGGCGCCAGCAGTCGCGATGGCGGCACCCTCGACGCCAAGGTCCGCTCCGTAGAGGGAAAATTCATTGCCGAACAACACGATGTTCCGGGTGGGAAAAATGAGGAAGAAATTTCCGATGATGTTCGCAACATTGGTGATGATGTTGCTGATCAGGGGAGAACGGGTATCACCGCTGCTTCTGATCAGGTTTGCCATGTAGGCGAACAGTATGGTGAACGGATACGCGGCCGCTATGTAGCTCATGTAGAGTCCCGCATCGGGAACGACCTGGGAATCGACACCGATCCAGAGGGGCAAACGGTAGGCGATGGATCGCATGATCGTGGTCACCACGATGGAGAATGCCACGATCGCAAGCAACGCTTGCCGCACGGTGTGCTGGACGGCCTTGGTGTTTCCCGCGCCGATTTGACGTGCCGCTACCACGGCGAATGCCGCTCCGAATGCGTACATCAGCCCGTGGACGAGCCAGATCGTGGAACTGTTCGATCCGACGGCCGCTGTCGCGATGGGGCCGAGCGAGCCGACCATCGCGGAGTCGACGTACTGGACCATCGTGTTGAAGCTCTGGTCGAGGATGACAGGCCATGCCAGCATCCAGATCGTGCGGGCGGGGGAACGTGAGCCATTCAAGAGCGCGTTGTTCTCATGCGAAGCCATCAGTCATCACCTTACCTGTATCATACGAGCGGTCGATGCACTCGATGATGTAATCGCTGCCCTGCGCCATGGCCTTACGGGAGGACGTAGGGGGAGTATAGCGGTTTTATGCCTGTTGTACGAGATGTCCGGGAGACACTCGTTCCGATCCCGGGGGATGAAAAAAGGAGGGAACCGTTCCGGCTCCCCCCATCCATTCTCAGTTGCCCGCTTGGGCGAGTGTGATGGCACTGGTCACTACGATGTCCTCGATGCTGCAACCCCGTGAGAGATCGCTCACCGGCTTCGCGAAGCCCTGGAGGATCGGCCCGTAGGCTTCGGCTCCGGCGAGACGCTGGACCAGCTTGTATCCGATGTTTCCCGCCTGGAGGTCGGGGAATACCAATACGTTTGCCTTTCCTGCCACCGGCGATCCGGGAGCCTTGCTCTTGCCGACAGATTCCACGATTGCCGCATCGAGCTGCAACTCTCCGTCCACCAGGATGTCGGGTCGTTTCTCCTGCAGCAGTTTGACCGCAGTGGCGACCTTGTCCACCAACGCTCCCTTCGCGGATCCTTTCGTGGAATAGGAGAGCATCGCGACCACCGGATCGGCACCGAGGTATATCTTGCACGACTCGGCCGATTCCTCGGCGATCTCCGCCAATTGTTCGGCGGTAGGCTCCGGGATCGTCGCACAGTCGCTGAAGATGAACGAGCCGTCGACCCCGAGGTCCTTCTTGTCAGTTGCCATCACGAAGCAGGAGGATGCGCTCTTGATTCCAGGTTTCGTCTTGATGATCTGGAATGAGGCGAGCAGGACATTGCCAGTCGTGTTTTCTGCTCCGGCCACCATTGCATCGGCATCACCGAGACGTACCATCATGGCACCGTAGCGCAACTGGTTCGCCATGCCCTCGAATGCCTCGGCTTCAGTCATTCCCTTGTGCTTGCGCAGTTCATGGTACTCAGCCGCATAGGCTTTGCGCTTCGAAGAGAGCGCCGGATCGATCAGCGTGATGCCTTCGAGCGAGACGCCGGCCTCCTTGGCGCAAGCGAGGATCGCGTCCTCTGCACCGAGCAGTGTCACAGCCGAGGCCAGCTTCTCGTCGACGATCCGACGGGCAGCCACGACGGTTCTCTTTTCAGTTCCTTCGGGCAATACGAGAGCCTTGTGCAGCTGTCGTGCCTTTGCCTTCATGTGTTCAGCAAATGTCATGTATGACTCCTCATCTGTAGATAATGTACCCTGCTAGGATACCACAACGCAGGATTGAATTGAATACCCTTTGCCAGGCCGACCGGCAATTGCCGGTCTCCATGCTTGTATGATAGGATGCGTGGCATGAGTGTGGGAATCTACGGATTGGGAAGGTTCGGATTTTTCTGGGCCGGGCATTTGGCAAAGCACGTCGAAGTGAAAGGATACAACAGGAGTCCTCTCGCTCGGTACCCTGAGGGCGTTGCCCGGGCAAGTGAGGATGAAGTCCTCTCCTGCGACACCGTCATCCTCTGCGTGGCCATCTCCTCTTTCAAGGAGGTGGTGACCCGGATCGCAGGACGGTTGCGTCCCGATGCGTTGGTGATGGACACCTGTTCGGTCAAGGTGTATCCGGCGCAGGTGATGGGCTCTCTCCTTCCGCCTTCCGTACAGATCATCGCCACGCACCCGATGTTCGGTCCCGATTCGGCAAAGAATGGCCTGGCAGGTCTTCCCTTGGTGTTCTCTCCGATCCGGGCTGACTCCGATGCGGCGGATCGCTGGTTGCAGACATTCCGCTCGATGGGGCTGCAAGTGCTGAAGATGGACTGTGATCTTCATGACCGGGAGGCAGCCTACTCACAGGGAGTGACGCACTTCGTGGGAAGGGTCTTGGATGAACTGCACCTCAAGAGCACCGAGATCGCCACGCTCGGGTACCGGAACCTGATGACGATCGTCGAGCAGACATGCAACGACCCGCTGCAGCTTTTCTATGACCTGCAGCGGTACAATCCCTATGCACACGACATGCACCTGCGACTCAAGGACGCACTTGACACGGTCCTCGCGGTCCTCGACGCACAGGACAACGCCTCAATGGAGATCCGATGAAAGTATTCGTCTACACCTTGGGCTGCAAGCTCAACCAATGCGAGAGCGAGGCTATCGCGGACGCATTCGCGCATGAAGGATTCATCGTGGCCGGTGCCGATGAGGGTGCCGACCTCTATGTCGTGAACACCTGCACCGTCACGACGAAGGCGGAGCAGAAGGCCCGCCGGATGATCCGCAAGTATGCAGCCGAAAAGCAGCATCCGGTAGTCCTCGTCACCGGATGCTATGCACAGATGGAAGCACGCGAGATCGAAAGCCTCGGCGAGCGGGTGGTGGTGGTCTCTCTCGACGAGAAGCCTGCGCTTCTCCATTTGCCTCGCGCACTCGCCAACCGACTGGTGGCACACATCGACCTGCTCAGCGCGATACGCCAGTGTGTCTCATCGATCAAGGAAGAGCCTGGTGGCGTGACACCGTTCGATTACGATGCTGCATCATTTTCCTTCCATAGCAGGGCATTCCTGAAGATACAGGACGGGTGTGACAACAGCTGTGCCTACTGCAGGGTTTCCATCGCACGGGGAAAAGCGGTAAGCCTCGATCATGAGGAGGTGGCGAAGCGCTGTCTCGCCCTGGAAGGAAACGGTTTCGCGGAGATCGTCCTCACGGGAGTGAACATCAGTGCCTATCGGAGCGGGGAGCTCGGACTTGACGGGTTGCTTCGCCTGCTTCTCGCGCAGGTGGATTCCCACACCCGTATCCGGTTGAGTTCGCTCGAACCGGACAAGCTCGACGATCGATTGATCGACGTATTTTCCGACGGGCGTATCCAACCGCACTTTCACCTCCCGGTCCAATCGGCTTCGGATGAAGTGCTCAAGCGGGTCAACCGACATTATGATGTCGAGCAATTGGCCAGATCGGTTGAGTCGTTGCGCAAGGTGAAGGATGATCCGTTCATCGCCGCGGACATGATCACCGGACTTCCCGGCGAGGATGACCTGCAGTTCGAACGCTCGCTTGAGATGATAAAGGCACTCGATTTCAGCCAATTGCATGTGTTTCCCTTCTCACCGAGGCCCCAGACGGCTTTGTTCGGAGCCAAGGATAGGGTTCCCGAATCGGTCAGGGACCAGCGTGCAAAGGTGTTGAGGGATGTGTCGGCAATCCATTTCAGACGATACATGGAACGTCAGATTGGCAAGGATGCATGCGTATTGCTCGAGGAGTTGCGTGGGGACCTATGGTATGGCTTGACCGGCAATTACTTGCATGTGCCGGTCTATGGCGTGCCCGCCTGGGTTGCCCGGGGGGCACTGGTCCCCGTCATGTTGGAGAGGGACCAGCGAACGAAACTGCCTGTCGGCCGCTATGTTGCTCAGACTCCCGCGTAGGCGTTGAATCCTCCGTCCACGGGAATCACCACTCCGGTGACGAATCTCGAGGCTTCCTCGTCGATCAGGTATTGTACGGTTCCGAGCAGGTCCTTCGGATCCCCGAACCGGCCCATCGGTGTCCCCGCGATGATTTTCTTCGAGCGTGCCGTGGGATTTCCCGCGGCATCGAACAGCAGGTTGCGGTTCTGGGCGGTGGCGAAGAATCCGGGTGCGATCGCGTTCACGCGGATGCCGACATGGGAGAAATGTACCGCGAGCCACTCGGTCAGGTTGTTCACCGCAGCCTTGGCGGCCGAGTACCCGAGCACCTTGGTCAGCGGATGGTAGGAGGACATCGAGGAGACGTTGAGGATGCAACATCCTTCACGGCCCATCATGTCCTTGGCAAACTCCTGGGTGGGGAGGAATGTCCCGAGGAAGTTCAGGTTGAACACGCCTTGTACCGCTTCCTCCTTCAATGCGAAGAAGCTGCGGACTGACGGGTCGAGATCGAGCTCGTGGTACTCCACCGAAGTGACCGCATCATCCATGTTTCCGCCCGCTCCGTTGATGAGGATGTCGCAGGGGCCGATCTCCTCGAGCACCTTCGCATGAGCGCTGGCGATCGACGCCTTGTCCAGTACGTCGACCTGATACGGTTTGGCGAAACCTCCCGCAGCCTCGATCTCCCGTGCGATCGTCTCCACTTTGGAGAGCGTACGGTTGAGCAGTGCAACTTTGCCTCCCAGTGATGCGACATGACGGGCAAACTCACTGCAGAGCACACCTCCCGAACCTGTGATGACTACTGTCTTGCCCGATATTCCGTTGGCCATGCAGACCCTCCTTGCTGGTTGATTACACTATAGTAACAGGTTTTTTTTCACAGCAGAAGTATGATACGGTCCAATTTCCCTTGCTTTTCAGCCTAAACACCTTTATCCTTTCCATAAAGGTGACAAAAATGGAAGAAAATACCGATTCCGATCGCGATGTGAATGAAAAAGGTTTCATGCCGGATTCCATGAACATGGTCCAGATTGAGCGCCGGTATGAATTGGAACAAGAAATTCTCCATGCGGTGAAGTGGGGCAACCCCTACAAAGTGGAGGATTTGCTCGAGATGCGGCGCAAGGTCTTTCCCGACCTGATCAGTTGCGGCAAGGACAGTGCCACCGAGTCCCTCCGATGTTGCAAGAACGAATTGGTTGCATTGAATGCATTGTGTCGATTTTCCGCCAGGCAAGGTGGGGTGCAACCGCTGTATCTGCACAGTCTCGCAAACAAGTATGCACTCATGATAGAGAATGCAGTCTCCATCACCTACCTGAACGATGTGCTGTATGCACAGATCGCCATCGATTATGCAAACGCGGTGCTCGAGTTCTCGGTAAACAGCTACAGTCCCATGATCCGGAAGATCGTCACCTACCTGACAGTGCACATTACCGAGGATGTACGGATCGAACAGCTGGGGAAGATGCACAATACCCATATCTCCCACATCTCCAGGAAGTTCAAGAAGGAGACCGGCATGTCGATCCCCGCATACGTGAGCAAGTTGCGGATCGGATTGGCGAAACTCTACTTCGAGGACGGCAGGACCAGCATCAAGGAGATATCGGAGCTGCTCGGATTCAACGACAGCAACTACTTCAGCAAGGTCTTCAAGCGGTATGCGGGGATGACTCCATCCGAGTACATCAACTCGATCTACGAGCGCTGAAGAGCTCCTGCTTCGTTGTCACAGGGGCGGATCCCTTGCCTCGGCATGATCTCCCGCATGACGTTTTTCGGTTCCTCGTTCTGAACCAACGTGTTGGCAGGCACATCGTGCCGTATCCAGGCGTTCGATCCCACGATGGTATTCTCACCGATGGTGATGTCGCCGAGGAGCGTCGCGTTCGCATAGACGGTCACACGGTCCTTGAGTGTCGGATGTCGCTTTGCCCCGCGGATCAGCGAGCCGCAGGCATTCTTTGGGAAGCTGAGTGCACCGAGGGTCACTCCTTGGTAGATCTTGACTTGGTTTCCGATCACCGAGGTTTCCCCGATGACCACGCCGGTACCGTGGTCGATGAACAGGCAACGACCGATAGTCGCGCCGGGGTGGATGTCTATTCCCGTCTGCTTGTGGACAGTCTCGCTGAGCATCCTTGGCACGAGCGGTACATTCTCCTGGTAAAGGAAGTGGCTGATGCGGTGGATGGTGAGCGCCCTGACACCAGGGTAGGAGAGGATGGTCTCCCTGATCGAAGTGGCTGCAGGGTCGCCGTCGAAAGCCGCCTGTGAGTCCTCTTTCATCATCTTGCGTAGCGAGGGGAGTGCCTCGAACAATTTTTCGACGACCTGTATCGCAAGTGCCTGGTAAGGCTCGGTCTCCTCATCGGCAAGTCCGAGCGGATTCTCATGGTACCATGCCAAGTATATCTGCTTCTGCAGCGACTCTCCGATGCGGTTCATCAGCGTGATGACCACATCGCGGATGCAATCGTGACTCAGTACGCGGCGGCCGCTCCTGCCTGGGAAGAGCAATTCCATGAAATCTTCCACGATCGATTCGATCTCGATCATGGAGGGAATCGGCCGGAAACTGATGAAATTCGTCTGTCCGTACCGTTCGAAACTCTCGAGGTAGGGATCGATGAATCGTGTGAAATCGTATGGATCGTCTTGCATGTGCGGACAACCTCCCATCGATGTCCTGGCAAAACAATACACCAACACCTTCCTTTGCTCAAGGTCGCCCCTCCTCTTGCCGTGTTGTGTCCATTTTCCGTATAGTGGAGGTCGTGCCCGGCGCACGCGATGGAGAGTATGGAACATGCAACAGATGAGAGATTCTTGGCGGGCTGTGATCGAACGAGAACTGACCCGTTACGCTACCGAGACCTTCGGGACCGCACAAGCTGCCGAATCGGCGTTTCCCCTTGCGGTCCAGAAACCTCCGAAGAGTGAGTTGGGGGATCTCGCCTTTCCCCTGTTCGTGTTCGCGAAAGCGTTCAGGATGGCTCCGCAAAAACTTGCACAGGTGCTGAAGGATCGTCTCTCCTTGTGTGATGACGTGCCGAAAGGTGAGTTGCTCACTGCGGGGCCTTACCTGAATGTGCGCGTCGACATGGCCGAACTGGCCAACAGGGTGAACGAGCAAGTTGCCCGGATGGGCTCCTCATACGGAAACACCGACCTCATGGCATCGAAGCGTGTGATGGTTGAATTCAGTTGCCCCAATACCAACAAGCCGCTCCATCTCGGGCACATGCGCAACGACGCGATCGGAGAGAGCATCTCCGCGATCCTCAAGGCGAACGGAGCAGAGGTCCTCAAGGTCAACCTGATCAACAACCGTGGTGTCCATATCTGCAAGTCGATGCTCGCGTACCAGAAATTCGGCAACGGTGAGACTCCCGAAAGCTCGGGCATGAAGGGTGACCACCTTGTCGGCAAGTATTATGTGAAATTTGCCCAATGGGAGAAGGAAGACCCGAGCATCGTCCAGTTGGCGCAAGAGATGCTCAAGAAGTGGGAGGCAGGCGATCCCGAGGTGCTCCGATTGTGGGAACTGATGAACGGATGGACGCTTGCGGGGGTTTCCGAGACCTACAGGAATACCGGAATCTCATTCGATCGCTACTATTATGAGAGCGATACCTATACCTTGGGCAAGGACAAGGTGCTCGCGGGAGTGGAGAGCGGGGTCTTTTATCGGGAGGAGGACGATTCGGTATGGATCGACCTCGCCGACATCAACCTGGACAAGAAGGTGCTGCTGCGCAAGGACGGTACCTCGCTGTATCTTACGCAGGATATCGGGACTGCGATTGCCCGTCATGAGGATTGGCCATTCGATTCGCTGATCTATGTGGTCGCGAGCGAGCAGACCTACCATTTCAAGGTGCTTTTCCACGTGCTCGACAAGCTCGGCTATGCGTGGGCCAAGGACCTGCATCACCTCGCCTACGGGATGGTCAACCTGCCCGAGGGCAAGATGAAAAGCAGGGAGGGGACTGTCGTCGACGCGGATGATCTGTTCGCTCAGCTGACCGAGCTAGCGATGCAGGAGATCAAGGAGAAGGGGCGTGAGGAGGCCGTCGGGGACGTGCGGAACACCAGTGAGGCAATCGCGCTCGGCGCGCTGAACTACTTCCTCCTCCAGGCCAACCCGATGAAGGACATGGTGTTCAATCCTGCCGAATCAATTTCGTTCAACGGCAATACCGGTCCCTATCTGCAGTACATGGGTGCACGCATCAGCAGCATGGTGCGGAAATTCGAGGTCATGGCCGAAGATTTTTCCGATATTCCGTTCGACAGTACGCAGCTTTCCTTGCCAGAGGAGCGCGAATTGGTTAAGATGATCGCGACTTTCCCGGAAGTGGTGACCGAATCGGGCAGGGACCTCAATCCTTCGGCCGTTACGAGTTATCTGTACGAACTTTCGAGATTGTTCAGCAGGTATTATCACGACCATCCGGTGCTGAAAGCCCCGTCGGCTCCGTTGGTCAAGGCCCGCTTCTCATTGGTCTGCATGGTCCTCCAGGTATTCAGGAATGCCTATGCCCTCGTAGGAATTCCGTTCCTCGAATCCATGTAGTCATGATCATGCAGGTCTTGCCATTAATCTATTGTTGTGGTATAAGGTAGCCTGCACATTTCAGAGTAAGGATGTATACACATGTACGCACTGGTAGAGATTCTTGGCAAGCAGTACAAGGCGCAGGAAGGCGCCACATTGAAAGTCGATAAGATCGATCTGGAATCCGGCAACGAGCTGGAATTCGATACGGTTGTCGCGATTGCCGACGGAGAGAATTCCGTCTTCGGTACCCCCTATGTGGAGGGTGCGAAGGTTGTCGCAACATTGGGTGATGTCGTGAAAGGCGAGAAGATCAAGGTCTTCAAGTTCCATCGCAGGAAGGGATACCGCAGGACTCAGGGCCATCGCCAGAAGTATTCGATGATTACCATCAAAGAAATCAAGGCGTAAGGAGATAACCAATGGCTCATAAGAAAGGTGGCGGAAGCTCAAGAAACGGTCGTGATTCCAACTCGCAACGTCTGGGAGTCAAAAGGTTCGGCGGACAGGTTGTCAAGGCCGGAGAAATCATCGTGCGTCAGCACGGTAACAAATTTCATGCGGGAGAGAACGTCGGTTGCGGTAGGGATTATACCCTGTTCGCAAAGATCGGCGGCGCGGTGGATTTCCACACGCAGAACAACCGCAAGTACGTTCGCATCCTTGCGACAGAGTAAGGATGGGGCGGTAACGCCAGAGACGGTACATGTTTGGATTTTCAGATGAGACGTATATAGACGTTGCCTCCGGAAACGGGGGCAACGGTTGTGTTTCCTTCCGCAGGGAGAAATACATTCCCAAAGGTGGCCCCGACGGAGGGGATGGTGGTCGTGGCGGAGATGTCGTGTTCATCGTGCGCGATAACCTGAGGACACTCGCCCATCTGAAGCAGGTCAGGACATACCGGGCCGAGAATGGCCAGAACGGCATGGGTGCCCGATGTTTCGGGCGTGATGGTGCCGATGTCGAGATTCCCGTACCGCCGGGAACGGTGATCAAGGACGCGCAAAGCGGCGAGATCATCAAGGACCTTACCGGCGAAGAACGTTGGGTATTCCTATCCGGCGGCAGGGGCGGGCAGGGCAACTGGCATTTCAAGAGTGCGACCCGTCAGACTCCCCGTTTTGCACAACCGGGAGAGAAAGGTGTCGCCCTCCGCATCGGTGTCGAGCTCCTCGTCATCGCCGACATCGGCTTCGTCGGTTTCCCCAATGCAGGGAAGTCCTCCTTGCTCAATAATCTCACCAACGCACGCACCAAGGTCGCAGGATACCCGTTCACCACGAAGATTCCCCAGCTCGGCATGTTCCGATACGATGATCATGATATCGTTCTCGCCGATATCCCGGGCATCATCGAAGGAGCGAGCCAAGGCGCCGGAATGGGGTTCAAGTTCCTGCGTCATATCAGCAGGACCGTGGGTCTCGCGTTCATGATCGATCTTTCCGATGACCGGTACGAAAGTGCCTATGACACACTTTGCGAGGAACTCCGTTCCTACGCACCGGCCCTTCTCGAGAAGGGACAGGTGATCATCGGCACGAAGATCGATGAGGAAGGAGCGAAGGAACGCCTGGCGAATTTGCGTTCGCTGAGAAGCGACCTGGACATCCTGGGACTTTCGAATATCACCGGTGAGGGCCTCGATGCAGTGAAACAGGCTTTCATCCGTTTGGTCGGGGAATCGAAGAGGACGCGCGACGACAGTTTCACCACGACGATCGATACCGAGGCCGAATATCGTGAGGAGCAATGAAAACGGCTGTCATCGGAGGCACATTTGATCCTGTCCACCTCGGACACCTCCACCTTCTGCACTCGCTGATCGGGCTTACCGATTATGAGCATGTGCTCATCATTCCGGTCGCCAGTCCGCCGCACAAGAGACATGAGAAATCGGTCACCAACGAGGATCGGCTCACCATGCTGCGTCTTGCGTTGGATGAATACCATGATCTGTATCCTTCGGAACGCGAGACGATCATCGGGATCGACACCTGCGAGATGGACCGCGGCGGAACTTCCTACATGTTCGATACGGTACATGAACTGTATCAGCGCTACGATGTCGACGGACAGATCGGCGTCGTGCTCGGAGACGATCTCTTGGCCGGTTTGCGTCGCTGGTACCGATTCGATGAGTTGCGGCACAAGGTTGAGTTCATCATCTGCAGAAGGACCGAGGAGAGACCTCCCCAAGTGTTGCCTCCCGGAGTCCGCGGAAGGTTCCTTGAGAACCCTGTCATGATCGACTCGTCGACCTCGGTACGGACGGCGATCGCCTCTGGCGAGGCCGATCCTGAACGATTGGCTACCTTGGTTCCCAAAAGTGTCGTACACTATATCCTGGAACATGAACTCTATCGAACTTGAAGCCTTCGTGGCCACACAAGTATCTGCACGCCGATTGGCACACTCCCGTTCGACGGCCATGCAGGCTGCCAGCCTGGTGAGACGGTTCTCTCGTGCCCATGACGCCGAGGATGCCCATGTCGTGGGTATCTGGCATGATGTGGCACGGGAATGGAAGGACGAACGTCTCCTTTCCTACTGCCTCGAACATGGCATTGCCATGGAACCGGAAGAAGCACAGGAGCCGATGCTCCTTCACGGTGCGGTCGGTGCACACCTGCTTGCGGTGGCAACGGGATCGCATCATGCAGAGTGGGAACTGGCGATCAGGTGGCACACCTTGGGATCTCAGGAAATGGGGCCGCTGGGAGCGGCACTCTATATCGCCGACTACCTCGAACCGCTGCGGACTCATCTCGACACGGCACAAAAGGAGTTCATCCTCGCACTCGGTTCGATGGAGGCCATGTGCCTGCACATCGTTCGTTCCCAGCAAGATTACCTGCGGCGAAAGGGCAAGCCTATTGCCGCGACCACCGTCGCGCTCGGATTGTTCCTCGGCGAGGGGGGAAAGTTCGTCCCATGAGGAAATTGTCTGTCGTGCTGTTTGCCCTGATCCTTCTCATGACTTCCTGCTCAGGCGGGAGGGACCCAAAGGTATTCTACGGGGTTTCGGACAGGTACGGCTTCATGATCGCCGTCCCCGAGCGCACACAAGCGGTGCTGGTCGCGGTCATTCCGATCGACATCATCGCGCGTTACCGCAACGACCTTGCCACACAGGGTACGGTCTCGGACGATCTCGGTGCGATCCGCAGCCTGTTCGGCTCCGAAGCGTCACACTACCTGAAGGGAAACGCCTCGCAGTGGGATGCCCTTGCGACCTTGCTGATGAAGCGGGAGAACCTTGAGTTCCGGGGCATCCGTCCCAATGCACAAGCACTTGCCAACCTGGTGCTGAAGCACGCGGGATACTTGAGCAAATCGGCACCTGACGATACACTGGGATCTCTCGCCGGTCCGTACACGACACGGGAAGACATGATCAAGGTCTTAAGGATTCTGGGGAAGAAAAACCCCGTGATGCACTTCTACGATCTGGGGAGCTTCCTTCCGGCGAATATCGATGCCCATCACTTGAGCGGGTGGGTACAAGAGTGGACATACCAGGCGTTGCGGGAAGCGGCGCGCTGAAAAGGAGTATTTGAGGATGATGGATGAATCGACAACACTGTTGGCGGCCGAGATTGGACAGTTCATCACGGATCACAAGGGTTCCGATCCCGTGGTGATCGACGTGTCGGAGCATGCCGGCTGGGCCGATTGCTTCGTCATCGCCACCGTCAACAGCCTTGGTCACCTGCGGGGTATCACCAAGGAGCTGTGGAGCTTTCTCGGAGAGCGGAACATCACGGTGATCAACCGACACAAAGGCGTTTCTGCGGACGGGTGGGAACTGATCGACTGCGGAGACATTGTGATCCACCTGATGAGTGCTGAGCTTCGTGAGTTCTATGCACTTGAGAAGCTGTGGCACGAGGGCAAGAAGGTGGACTTCCTTGCATTGATGCAATCGGCTGCGAAGCGCTGAAATGGTGCTTCGGTGACAAAGAACGCTTCCTTTTCGGGAAGCGTTCTTCGTCATGGGAGGAATTGTCTGTCGTTCAGGGAGTCAGAAGATCCTCGTCTGAGACGTACTCCTGGTTCTTGATCGATTTGAACATCTTCACCAGCTTGGGGACGGTAAGTGAATGTTTCTCCTCTTGCGAAAGGTCGAGGATGATCTTTCCCCCATCCATCATGATGAGCCGATTGCCGAAGTCGATCGCGTGCTGCATGTTGTGGGTCACCATGAGCGTTGTGAGGCGATAACGGCTGATGAATTCTGTGGTGAGGTCCATGACGATCTGCGCATTGCGGGGATCGAGCGCGGCAGTATGCTCATCCAACAGCAACATCTGCGGCCTGGACAGGACGGTCATCAGCAAGGTCAGCGCTTGCCTTTGGCCTCCGCTGAGCAGTCCGACGTTGTCCTTCAATCGGTCCTCGAGCCCCATGGAAAGCTGCTTCAGCTCTTCCTTGAAATAGCCGCGCTTGCTTGCATTCAAGCTGATCCCCAGGCCCTTCATGCCCTTCTTGAAGGCAGTGATCATGTTGTCCTCTATGGACATCTTCGCAGCGGTTCCTTTCGTAGGGTCCTGGAATATCCTGCCGATGGTGAAAGCCCTGCGATACTCGGGAGAGTTCGTCACGTCCTTCCCATTGAGGATGATCTTTCCTCCGGTGACGGGATAGGTTCCGCTGATCAGGTTGAACAGGGTACTCTTGCCTGAGCCGTTGCTTCCGACCACCGTGATGAAATCACCGTCACGCACATCGAGATCGATGTACTCGATCGCGGTCTTCTCGTTGACCGTACCGGGGTAGAAGACTTTCGAAAGCTGTTCGATCCTAAGCATCACCGTCCTCCTTCATGCTCGCCTCGCGTCGTTCCTTGTTCCGGCGCAACGCCTTCTTGCGTGCATCCGCGGTGGAGGCGGCATTCCTCGTCTGTGCGACGATGAGGGAGACGATGACCAAGATTCCCGTGAGCAGCTTCAGGTCGCTCGGGGTCAGGTTGATGTAGTATCCGTAGTATCTGCCAAGGAACATCAACGCCTTGTAGATGATCGCTCCCAAGATGACCCGCAAGGTGATGAGGGATATCTTGTTGCTGTCGAAAAGGAATTCGCCTATCATGATCGCAGCCAACCCTTGGACCACCATCCCTTGGCCGAGGTTCGCGTCTGCGAATCCCTGGTATTGGGCCAGAAGTCCCCCGGAGAGGGCTATCAATGCATTGGAAAGCGCCATGCCGATGACCTTCAGCAACTTGGGATCGATACCCATGCTGATGATCATCTGTTCATTGCTTCCCAGCGCACCGATCGAGATGCCCAGGTCGGTACGGAAGAACACGTCGATCAGCTCCTTCACGATGAATACGATGAGCAACGTTCCGATCAAAAGTGCCCACGGAGTGCTCACCATCGGGAAAATCTGAGGAAACTTCGTATAGAGCGTCTCGATACGAAGGAGAGGAACGTTCGCCCTGCCGCCGAGGATCCTGATGTTGATCGAATACAGCATCGTCATCGTCAGGATTCCTGCGAGCAAGCCGGGAACCTTCAGGCGGTTGTGGATGGTCGCGGTGACGACACCGGCGACCGCACCCGCCAAGAACGCAAGCAACAGGGCTGTCGCCAGCCCTGTTCCATTCACGATTGCCATCGTCGCCACGGCGGCTCCTGTTGCAAAGGAGCCGTCGCAGGTCAGATCGGCGAAATCCAGGATACGGTATGAGATGAGCACACCGATCACCATGATGGAAAATATCAATCCATCTACAAAAATACCTTCAAGCATCGGTTCTTCCTATTGTACGATTTTTTGTCCATCCTTGATCAGCACGGCAGCAGAGGACTGCAGGTCGGCGGGGATGGTGATACCGAGCTTCTTGGCTGCATCGAGGTTGAACCAGAGCTCGAAGTCCTCGGGATCGGTGAGGAACACCGTTCCGATCTCCCCAGCCTTCTTCCCATCGAGCAATTGCGCGACGATCTCACCCGTTGCCAAGCCGATCTTGTAGTAATCGAATCCCCATGCCACGAGGAAATCGGTTCCCTCGACGTTGGAAGGATCGGCAGCCATCAATGCCACGCCGGCTTTCTTCGCGACATCATCGACGGAGGGAAGGGCGGAGATGACGGTGTTGTCGGTAGCGATATAGAGGGCATCGACCCTTCCGATGATCGACTGGGTGGCCTGCATGACTTCGCTCGTATTGGCGACTGCGGCTGCAACGAAATTGACACCGAGTTTCGCCGCTGCGGCTTTCGCAAGCTCCATCAACGCAACACCATTGGCCTCACCGCTGGCATAGATGTTTCCGATCGTCTTCGCACCGGTGACCTTGACCAACAGTTCGATCTGGGCATCGACAGGATTCATGTCGGACACACCGGTGACATGCTCGGCATACGGTGTGGTATAGGTGGTGACCAGACCTGCCCCGAGGGGATCGGTCACTGCAGAGAATACCACCGGCTTGTCAGGGAACACATTGACCAACGCCTGGGCAACCGGGGTTGCGATACCGACAGCGATGTCCACGCGATCACTCTTGAACTTCTGGGCAATCTGTGCGGAGGCAGATACATCGGCATTCGCGTTCTGGAAATCGAACCTTACATTCTTGCCGACCGACTTGAGATAATCCTGCATGCCGACTTCGACTGCATCGAGTGCCGGGTGGGCGAGGAACTTGGAAACACCGATCAGCGGTTCGGCCTTTGCGGCCTCCTGGGCTCCGGCTGCGAAGACATTGGCTGTCAGGACGAAAGTCAACAGCAAGAGGATACCGATTTTTTTCATAACTTGCTCCTTGGCGTGTGATTTGTTGGTCACTATAGACCTCACAAGCTCTTTTGTAAAGATGCTATGCATATACATGTATAAAAATACGGTGGTTATTCAGACTTGATCATCTTTCCATCACGATGCAACACCGCGGCACTCTCCAGGTAGCGTTGCGGAATCTCGATACCGAGTCTCTTTGCCACATCGAGGTTGAACCAGAGCTCGAACTCCGTGGGATCGGTGATGAAGATGGTTCCCACCTCACCGGCAGTCTTTTCCTTGCGCAATACTTGTGCCACCGCCTCACCGGTCTTCCTCCCATGCTTGTAATAGTTGAATCCCCATACCATGAAGTAGTCGAGACCTTCGGCGCTTGTCGGATCAGCAGTGAAGAAAGGAATGCCCTGCTGTGCACACACTTCGCTCAAGCTCGTGATCGCAGACACCACAGTGTTATCGGTCCCGATATACAGCCCGTCGATCCTGTTTGCGATGGATAGGATCGCGCTTTTCACCTCAGCCGAGTTCGAGACCCCCGCAGCCACGAATCCGAGGCCGAGGTCCTTTGCTGCCTGTTCCACCATATCCTTCAGCTGCACGCCGTTCGCTTCTCCGCTCGTATACACGATGCCGATAGTCTTCGCTCCGGTCAGCTCGGAGAAGAGCTTGATCTGGTCGAACACAGGATTCTTGTCCGACACCCCGCCGACATTGCCGGCATTCGGCTCGTAGGTGGGTACCAGCCCAGCCTCCAACGGATCGGTGATCCCTCCGAAGAGCACCGGTGTCTCGGTAAAGACATTCGCGAGCGCCTGGGCGGTAGGGGTACCGATGCCCACCACCAAGTCGGCCTTGTCGGCCTTGAATTTCTGGGCTATGGATGCGGCCGTCGTGATGTCGCCGTTGGCACTCTGCACGTCGTAGGTGATGGAGAAGCCCTGTTCGGCGAGATGATCTTTCATCCCTTGTTCGATGGCGTCCAGTGCCGGGTGCGTGACGATCTTCGATACGCCGATCCTGTACGTGTCGGGAGTCTGCTCCTGGATTCCCGTCCCGAACAGCAATGCGACACACATCAGTACCGTGATACTACAGATGATTCTCTTCATGATGATTCCCTCCCTATCCTGTTGGGGAGGACTATAGCGCAATCACGTGTTTCTGTAAATAGAAACAAAAAGGAAATCTGAAACATTTTCATTCCTTGCAAATCCGAATCAAGGATGCAGGAGGGTAACATGAAGAAACCGCCGGGAACGCCGGCGGTAGTAGGTACGGTTGTTGGTGGGATGGGTCAGTAATCGAACGGGTCCTCTTCCTCGGCAACTTCCTCGTCGTCGAACAGAAGGTCCTCGTCATCGTCTTCCTCTTCTATGACTTCGGTCTCTTCGTCATCCAGGAAGAATCCGTCGAAATCGTCGTCTTCCTCCTCTTCGAACTCATCATAGTCATCATCCTCCCTGAGCTCATCGGGGTCGAAATCATCATCGATTTCCAATTCGTCGTCATCTTCGAGATCATCGTCGAAGTATTTGTCTTCCCACTCGTCCTCATCATGATACTTCATGGATTACCCCCTTCCCAGGTACGGATGTCTACACAGTAGGCGAGAAGAGTTCATCTGTCAATTGGGTTTTCTCTCCCTGTGAGACCTTTTTCAGGGTTCGCTTGCGTCGGCAATCTGATGCTGATATAGTTTCACGTGCAAGGAGAAGACAGCTTATGCGCGCCATACCGACTCTCTGTGTTCCCATGGGTGATCCAGCGGGGATAGGACCGGAGATCATCCTGAAGGCACTCAGTCACGGAACCCACGCAGGCAAAGCGACCGTCCTCGTGCTCGGAGACCGGAATCTCTTCGAGAAGACAGCTTCCGATTGCGCACTTGGGAATCCATTCGATGCGGTGATCGAACATGAGGACGAAATTGGGATTGCACGGAAAGATTCACAGGGGAAAGCAGTACTGTACCACATGCCTTTGGTTGACCTTGCCCGGTTCCGGTATGGAACGATCGACGGCATGTGTGGGAAGGCGGCTTATGAGGCGATCGCGCGTGCAGTCTCCCTGACGCAAGCCGGGTATGCTGACGCGATAGTCACCCCTCCCTTGCACAAAGAGGCGCTGCGCGCTGCGCACATCGATGCGATCGGACATACGGAGATACTTGCCCAGCTGAGCAACTCGGATCGGGCGGTCACGATGTTCGAGACCTTGGGACTGAAGATATTCTTCATGACACGGCATCTCAGCTTGCGTGCGGCTTGTGATGCGGTGACGGAAGAACGGGTGTATCGATCGATAAAGGAGTGCTATGCGCTGACGATGAACGATGCATTCGACACCAACCTTCCGTTTGTGGTCGCCGCACTCAATCCGCACGGAGGGGAACATGGATTGTTCGGAGACGAGGAGGAGCGGGCAATCGTGCCCGCGATAGCACGTTGCCGTGCCGAAGGCCTGGACGTGGTCGGTCCTGTCGGAGCCGATTCGGTGTTCCACCTCACGCGCAAGGGGCTGTACAGGGCGGTCCTCTCCTTGTACCATGACCAAGGACACATCGCCGCGAAGACACTCGATTTCGACCGTACCATCTCGATAACCTGGGGCTTGCCGTTCTTGAGGACCTCGGTAGACCATGGGACCGCGTTCGACATCGCGGGGAGGGGAATCGCCAGCGAGATCAGCATGGTCGAGGCCATGCGTGTGGCTGTCCGGTATCTGGCAGGAGCCCGTGGCAGCGTATGATCGAAGTAAAGAATCTCAGCAAATCATACAAGAGTCACAAGAGTATCAAACGGGTCGTCCAGGATATCTCGTTCACTGCACACGACGGACAGGTCTTCGGCTTGCTCGGTCCGAACGGTGCAGGAAAGACGACCACGCTCAGGACCATCGCCACGCTTTTGCAACCCGATTCGGGTATCGTCACCGTGGACGGACTCGATGTCGTCACGCAGAGCAGGGCGGTACGCGACCGCATCGGCTTCCTCACCGGGGAGATGCGCCTGACAGGCCAATTGACGGGGCGCGAGCTGCTTCGCTTCTTCGGTCAGCTCGACCACATGGCAAAGGATCGGGTGGAGAGACGGATGCAGGAGCTTGCGAACGACCTGGAGATGACACAGTATCTTGATACCCCGATTGCGAAACTCTCCTCGGGCGTCACACAGAAAGTGTCGATCGCCGTCAGCCTGTTGCATGAGCCGCACGTGATCATCTTCGACGAACCGACGAGCAATCTCGACGTGATGGCGACGAAGATCGTCTCGGATTTCATCAGGGCAGCGAAAAAAGCGGGCAAATGCGTCGTCCTTTCCACCCATATCCTCAGCGATGCACAGCGCCTGTGCGATCGGGTGGGTATCATGCATGAGGGAAAGTTGCTTTGCGAAGGGCCATTGCAACAACTGTTGCAGGAACACGGGACACATGACCTTGAGGAACTGTTTTTCCGCCTGGTGCAGGAGGGGAGGGAACATCCATGATGAACGATGCCCTGATCATCCTGAACAAGGAACTGAAGAACCTGTTCAAGGACAAGAGGACCCTCTTCTCGACTTTCCTCCTTCCTCTGGTAGTCCTTCCGATCATCTTCATCGGCATGGGCACGGTACTCTCATCGATGGAGAAAGATGCACAGGAATCGACCTATGCGATCGCCATCGTCGGAAACCCCGACCCGCTGTTCAGTGACCTGCTCTCGGCACACCTGTCTTGGAAAGGCACCTCGCCGGAAAAAGCCGACCTTACGATCACATTTCCCCCCTCCTATGCACCGGGTACTACAGCACAGGTGATCCTTACCTTCGATTCGAGCAGCCGGAAGAATCAGTACGCTTCGCAGGTGGCAACCCAGGTGATTTCAGCGTATGAGCTGGAACTCGCCAGGAAGCTGCTCTCTCTCTTCGGTCTGTCGCACGAGGACCTGGATACCCTTGAGGTCGCCTTTGATGACACGGCAAGCGAAGCCGCCCAATCCGGGGGATCCATGCTTGCGATGCTCGTACCCTATTTCATGGTGATCTTCCTCTTCGCAGGATCGATGAACGCAGGACTGGATACCACCAGTGGGGAGAAGGAACGGGGAAGCCTTGCCGTACTGCTGGTGAACCAAGTGTCCAGGACAAGCATCGCGTGGGGCAAGATCCTCTATGTCTCCGTCGTGGCACTCTGTTCAGCGAGCGCGACATTCCTCGGACTGCTGATCACGATGTATCTCCCCTCGGGCTCCGCAGCTTTGGTTCCCGGAGGATTGGAGGGAGTGGCCATCGGATCGACAGCGCTCTGGGTGATCATCGCCACGTTGCTTTCCACGGCACTTCTCAGCGCCTCGGTGGTCACGCTGCTCGGTTGCATCGCGAAGACCGTGAAGGAGGGCAGTTCCTATGTCATGCCGCTCTACATGTTGGTGGTGCTCGTGGGAGTCACCACGATGTACATGGATCCCTCACAGAACGTCCTGCTTTTCTTCATACCGATCGTGAATACGATCTTCATGATGAAGGAGAGTTTCATGGGCATGGTCGTGGCAAGCCACCTGTTGATCACCATCCTCTCCAACCTTGCATTCGCCATGGTAGGAGCCATGCTGGTTTCCCGTCTCTTCAACTCGGAGAGAATCCTGCAAACCGTATGATGGGGGCGATGGGTATGGGGAGGAAATCACTTTTCCTGTCGGTCGTCCTCGTGATGCTGCTCGCAACGATCGGATGTGCGACACGAGTCCCTGTCAGCCGACTCGTGCCGGCGAAGCTGGACATGGGCCCGTATCGTTCGCTCGCACTGCTTCCCGTAGAATCCGTCGGACATGGCCCCTTTTCCCAACGGACAGGTGCCCTGGAGGACCTCAGCAGCACTGCTCCGGTGATCGTGTATCCAGGACTGGAATTGTTTGCCGGGCGCAGGACAGCCGAATACGCGACGGAGGTGCTTGCCAAAAGGCTTTCGGAAAGCGGCTACTTCGACCTCCTCCCTCCTGATGAGACCCAGACACGTGCTACGGATTTCGAAGCGCTCACACATGCGGGATACTCAGCCTTGTTGGTTCCCTCGATCAGCAGGATGGATGTCCAGGAGTATCTCTTTGCACGCAATCTCGGTGACAATCTCTTTTCCCATCACCTGATGCAGACGGTGCAGCTTGCATTGTCCATCGAGGTGATCGATCTGAAGGACGGGCTTGCGGTGTACCGATCGACCGTAACGGATCGGCACGAACGGAGCTTCACACTCGACGGTGATGAAGGAACCGTTGCGTTCGCTCCTCCCTTGATGCCGCTGTTGGAAAAGATGGTCTCGACCTTGGTCGACAAGACGCTCGCCGATCTTGTCCCCGAACGCAAGGTATCCTCCATCGCGCTGATGAAGGACCGAGATGGATCAGATGGTTTCCGTGAAGCCTATGAAGCTGCAGCGGAAGGCAACCTGGCGACTGCGTACCATCTGTTCCTGCGTGAGTGGGAGCGTACCGAAGATCCTGCATCGGGGTACAATGCAGCCTTGGTGGCCGAGTCGCTCGGCAGGAGGGGGGAGGCCATCTTGTTGATGGATCGGGTCCACCGGATATCCCAGGATGCGCGTGCCGCACGGCAAGGAGCACGCATGCGTACGTACCAAGAGGAACAGGAACATGCAGAATCACAGTTCTGAGAGAGTCGCGCGGGTCAAGCGGCCTTTGACCATTCTCTACACGGGCAACGGCAAGGGAAAGACCACCGCAGCGCTCGGATTGCTCTTCAGGGCGCTCGGGCACGACGCCACGTGCGCAGTCATGCAGTTCATCAAGTCCGAACGGCTGCAGACAGGGGAACGGAAGATGGCAGAGCGACTCGGTGTGAAGTGGGAGAACCATGGTACCGGATTCCTCTGGGACGAAACAGACCTTCAGGAGGCAAGGGAAGCGTGTGTGAACGGATGGGAGCAGGCGAAGCAATGGATCCTCTCCGGTACGTACGACATGATAGTCCTTGATGAGTTCACCTATGTACTGGCAAAAGGATTCGTGCCGATGGAGGATTTCCTCGCCTTTCTTGTACGGCTTGAGGCAGAGAAGGGGCGCCCGCATGTGGTGATCACGGGTCGCGATGCTCCGCAACGGCTCATTGATCGGTGTGACATGGTCCATGAGCTCGTGGAGATCAAGCATCCCTGGCGTACTTCCTCAGTTCCCGCACAGATCATGATTGAATATTGAACAGGGGCCTCCTATTCAAAGGCTCTACGATTTTTATGTACCAAATGGTGAAAACAGGATATAATCGGAAAAAGGAGTTGCTCAGTGGGCTTGGTGGAGTGTCATGCACATATTTTACCGTTCGTTGATGATGGGGTGAGAACCAAGGAGCAGTGTCTGCAAGTCCTTGATGCCTATGCCGGTGCCGGATTCTCCCATGTGGTGACCACAGTGCATCTGTATAATCCGCAAGTGACGACGCGCACGGAGAATATCCGACCGATGCATGAATGGGCCAAGGAAGAAGCGAAGAAGCGGTCGATCGAACTGCTGTTGGGCAGCGAAACCTACGTGGGAGGGACCTTGGATCCGCGCGTGTTGCCTTTCATGGACAATTTTGTTTTGCTTGAAGTGGATACGCAGACCGAGCCGCTGTTTTTGCTGCACCATGCCTACGGCTTGTTGAAGCGAGGATATTCGGTCATACTTGCCCACATAGAACGGTATCGTTGGTTCGATCCCGATTCGAATCTCGTCAACAAGCTTCGTGAGATGGGAGTATACTTCCAATGCAACGTCGAAGGAGTGGAGAAGGGAGAGGCGAATCGATACCTCGAGATCGGTTTGGTCGATATCATCGCCGGGGATAACCACGGGGATCCTGCGCAGCCTGCGCGTTTGGCCGCACTGCTCGAGACCCATGGGACCATCCGGCGGAGGATGGAAAATCTGTTTCGTGTTTGAATGCAATTTCCAGAGGGGGAAACATACATGCTGCTGGACATGACCATATCCAATTTCAGATCGGTGCGAGACGCGCAGACGATCTCCTTCGAGGCGGTCAAGGACAATCGTCTCGCTCTCTCGAAGGTGGTGGAGGTTTCTGAGAAGCTCAAGGTGATCAAGACCTTGGCCATCATCGGTCCCAACGGTGCCGGAAAGAGTACGTTCGTCCGTGCGCTTGAGGCGCTCAAGGCAATCGTCCTCTCCGAGAGCGAGGTCGAGAATCCTCTCCAGTTGTTGGCCGGGACATCCTTTGCGTACTCCGATGTGAAGGGCGGTCCCGCCGACATCACGGTGGAACTCGTGCTCGGAACCGATGAAGAGACCGGACAGCCGCTGGTCGGCAAGTATACCTTGGTTGCCGACCGGGAAAAGATATACGAGGAGTCGTACCACCTCTTCGTGGGCCGTTCGAGGAAGCTGATGTTCGAAAGGAAGCTGATCGACGGAAATGCAAAAGAACTGAAGTACTCCTATCGATGGGGAAAGATGTTCCGTGGCGAGAAGAAACGGCTCGTGGGCAAAGTCCCGCACTGCCACACCTATCTTGCCGCGGCTGCGAGGAAGGAGAGTTCGACCCTGCTTCCTCTCTACACGTGGTTCTCCGAGGAACTCATGATATTGCCGTTCGGGCTTTCCGCTACGAGCGAGAAGCAAGTGGTCGAACAGCTGCGCAAGCATCCCGGGTGGAAGAAGCAACTGATCGATTTCCTGTGGAGCATCGACATCACGGACATCAGGGACATCAGGTTGCAGGACGACCGGCTCATTTTCGTCCACACCAACGTGACGCAACACTACGCCTCCTATTTCTCTAACGAATCGCTCAGCTTGCGCCGCCTGACCTCCATCGCGATCGCGATGTTCGAGAGTTTCACCAACCGGCGTCTGTTGGTCGTCGATGATTTCGGCATGCTCCTCCATCCGTACGCACTCGAGCACGTGGTCAATGTCTTCGAAGCGAGCAACAACACGTTCGGTTCGCAGATGATGGCGGTCGATTGCAACCCATCCCTCCTGAAGGACGGTGTGTTGCGCAGGGATGCCATCTGGTTCGCACAAAAGAACAGCGAGTCGGCGACCGAATATTTCAGCTTGGCCGATTTCAAGTATTCCAAGGCGAAGAAGGACCTCACCGGTCAACTCTACCTGAACGGGTCCTTCGGGGCCTTGCCCATCACCAGTGAATACATCTTCATCGACAGCGAAGAGAAGGAGCAGTGATATGAAGCGAAAGAAGATCAATGAGAATCCGAGAAAAACCTTGCTCATCGTCACGGCTTCCGAAGCTGAGTCGCTCTACTTCTCCCAGATGCGCAAGGATTGTCGGTACACCAACATGACCGTCATGTGGGACAGCGAGGCGAAGGGGGTCGAGGAGTTGATCAAGACGGCTGCGCGCGAACGGACCAAAGGCAAGTTCGACAGCGCCTGGTGCGTCTTCGGCTTCGCAGACCTCGGCGTGGATGCCATGCAGGTCAGGCAAGCCATGGATCTGGCCGACAAGAGGAAGATCCAGCTCGCATGGACGAATCCGGGCATCGCCCTATGGTACCTGTTGCACCTGCAGGCACCCCGCCTGCCGATCGGGGACGTCCGTGTGGTCGAGTCGACGCTCAAGGGGGTATTCCCACGATTTTCCTCATCCGCGTCATACCTGCTCGATGAGGGAGCTTCCTTGCACCTCAAGCTCTTCCCCTCGAAAGCCCAGGCTGTCGTGAACGCCGGATCCTACAACTCCATCTCCCAGCAGAGATCGCAGGGTCTTGCTCCGGTGAACATGACGAAGCTGATAAACGAGATCTCCGACATCTGCGGAACTGCGGACATGTCGCACAACCAGAAGCTGATCGGTCTGAAGAACGGTTGAGCATGCTCCGGGAAGGCCTGACGATCCTGCTCTATATGTTTGCATTTGCCACAGGGTGCATGACTCTCGTGCTCTCTGTGGTTTTTCATATCCGCGAATCGTATGAGTGGACGAAGTATTTCATCATATTCCACGCATCATTGCTTCTGGTGATGGTCTTCCAGGTGCTCAAGGTCTTCGTGGAGGTCTTCCTTGGCGACACCGTCGCACTGGTCACCGGAATCGTCATCCAGAGCCTCCTGGCCGCGAATGTCAGTTTCCTCATCGCCTTCATACCGTATTTCACCACCTGGATCATCGCCCAGCCGTGGCGCGATCCGTTCAGGGTCCTCTTCATCATCCTGGCGACCGCCTACATGGCCTTGAGCGTGCTGGACATGATTTTCGTGTCGACCTGGGCGTTCCAGAGCTCGATGATGCTCCTTTTCGTCGCGACCTTGTTCTTTTGTGTCGCGGTGATCATCAGGAACCTGAAGACGATCACCCAAGCAGACGTACGGACAGTCAGCAAGGCGATCATCATCCTCTCGTTCGTGATGACCCCGCTCCTGGCAGTGGGCATCGTCTATCCGCACCTGCGCTATCTGTCCTATCCCATCTATTTCATGGCATTCTCCGTCATCATACTCGTGTATCTGTTCATATACTTCCGGCGCATGCCGCACGCCGTGGTGCGCGAACTCACCTATGAACGGGTGGTTCGCTTCCACATCACCGAACGGGAATACTCGGTGATCACGCTGATCAAGGATGGCCTCACGAACAAGGAGATCGCCGCCAAGCTCGATATCTCGGTCAACACCGTGAACAACCATGTGGCCAACATCTTCGCGAAGACGAAGGTACGGAGCAGGATCGACTTGTTGAACGTGCTCAACGATGCATAAGGAGTCCCTCATGATGCCGATGCAAGAAGTTCCCATCAGACGCTGTGCGAACCCGATATCCCTGGTACATGTACCGAAATCCACCCGCGCGGTACTTTGCATCCATGGATACACCGGGTATCCCGGGGAGCTTGCACTTCCCGCCAAACGACTTCATGAAGCGGGATTTGACGTATTCGTGCCTCGCTTGCCAGGTCATGGTACCAACGGTGAGGATTTCCTGAGGAGCACCAGGGAGAGCTGGCTCTCCTGTGCGAGGAACTCGTACGAGGATTTGGCGAAACGCTATGACCGGGTCTCGCTGGTGGGACATTCGATGGGCGGTGCGATCGCGGCGATCCTCAGTGCGACCTATGATGCGGGTCCTTGTGTCCTCTACGCTCCCGCACTTTCCATCCCTGCGCTGAAGCCTCTCGCGTTGCATGTCTTTGGTCTCTTTGCCAAGCGCAAGAAAGTAGCGTGGAAATCCGATCCGCGCTACCGGTTCTTCGATGAACGGGATGCTGATGATGATGCCTTCCTCGGCTCGGAGTACTGGAGTTGGCTCTACATCCCGCAATTGAAAGCGCTGCTTTCGATCGTCAAGGAGGCAGCTTCCTCGATCGGACGCACGCACAACGACATCTTGGTCATCACCGGAGGCCTGGACGTCACCGTCGGTTCCGATGTGGGTCCCATGGTGGTAGAGCAGGGGAAGGGGAAGAACAATTGGATCCACCTGCCTGACGCGACACATCTGATTCCCTACGACATAGACGATCGTTCGCGGGAGGATGCCATGGAACGTACGGTGGCGTGGATGCGCTGGGACGACTGAACAGAGCTTCCTGCACAGGTTGTTGCCACTTTTCCCTTTTTGCTATAAAACTGTAGCAACCGGGTACCCCTATCGGTCCCGCTTGCAGGAGGAACGTTTCCCCATGAGTGTACGCGTTCGCTACGCACCATCTCCGACCGGTATGCAACATATCGGCGGCGTCAGGACTGCCTTGTTCAACTATTTTTTCGCACGTGCCAACAACGGCACCTTCATCCTGCGTGTCGAGGACACCGATCAGGAGCGCTCGACAGATGAGGCGTTGCAGGATCTCTACGATACCCTTGCATGGCTGGGAGTCAAGTGGGACGAAGGTCCGCTCGTCGGCGGACCGCATGGCCCCTATATACAGAGCGAGCGTTTCTCGATCTATCAGGAGTATGCCGAGAAACTTGTCGCAGACGGCAAGGCTTACCGTTGCTACTGCACCCCTCAGCGGCTTGAGACCCTTCGGGAGGAGCAGGTAGCTGCGAAATCGAAGCAACAAGGGTACGACCGGCATTGCAGGAACCTGGGCGAGAGTGAGCGACACGCACTCGAGCAAGCGGGTACACCATCGGTCATCCGCCTGAAGGTGCCACTCGAAGGCAAGACCACCTTCCACGATGTGTTGATGGGGGACATTACCAGGCGCAACGATGATGTGAGTCCCGATCCCGTCCTCCTCAAGTCGGATGGATTTCCGACGTACCACCTCGCCAATGTCATCGATGACCACATGATGGGCATCACCCATATCATGCGTGCACAAGAATGGATTCCTTCGGGTCCGCTGCATATCCTTCTTTATGAGGCTTTCGGGTGGGAACCTCCGATGTACTGTCATCTGCCGATGGTGATGGGAAAGGATGGACAGAAGCTCTCCAAGCGCCACGGTTCGACGTCGGTTCGGGACTTCAGGGAGAAGGGGTATCTTCCCGAGGCCTTGATCAACTATGTGAGCATGGTCGGGTGGTCCTATGACGGAGAACGTGAGTTCTTCAGGCCGGATGAGCTGTGCGAGCTCTTCAGCCTGGAGAAGATAAGCAAGGCTCCCGGGATATTCGACTACAAGAAGCTCGATTGGTACAATGGCATGTATATCCGGCAGAAGTCGGATGAGGAGCTAGCGACACTCTTGATGCCCTATATGGTGCGATCGGGATTCATGGCTCCGGATGCGGGACCACAGGAATTCGCGAGGATCGTGAGTTTGGTGCCCTTGGTGAAGGAGCGGCTGAAGGTGCTCGGCGATATCGTCGACATGACCCGATTCCTGTTCACGGATATCGAGGCTCCTGCACCGGAGGAACTGCTGCCGAAGAAACAGGATGCCGCTACCACGCTCGAAGCACTCCGACGTGCCTTGGTGATCATCACAGGGATGCAAGGATCGGAAGATGCGGTGGTGGAGGAGAGACTCGGTGCGATCGCAGAAGAACTCGGCATCAAGCTGAACGGCGTGTTCATGCCGATCAGGGTCGCGGTCACAGGGAGCCAGGTAAGCCCCCCGTTGCTCGACTCGATTCGGCTTTTGGGTTTGGATAAGACTGTCGCCCGTCTGGAACGGGCCATTTCGATACTGCAGAATGAGGTTGCATGATGGCTGATACGACAATGGACAAATTGGTTTCCCTGTGCAAGCGGCGTGGTTTCATCTACCAGTCGAGCGAGATTTACGGCGGACTCTCCGGTGCGTGGGACTATGGTCCCCTCGGTGTCCAGCTGAAGAACAACATTCGGGATTTCTGGTGGAAGGAGATGACCCAGATGCACGACAACATCGTCGGCTTGGACGCCTCCATCCTCATGCACCCCCGCGTATGGGAAGCGAGCGGACACGTGTCCAACTTCACCGATCCGATGGTGGACTGCAAGCAGTGCAAGAATCGTTTCAGGGCAGACCAGATCGACCTCGCCGCTCCCTGTCCGAACTGTGGCACGAAAGGCTCCTTTACCGAACCGAGAAACTTCAACCTCATGTTCTCCACCCATATCGGTCCGGTCCACGATGAAAGTTCGGTGGTCTATCTTCGTCCTGAGACCGCCCAGGGCATCTATGTCGATTTCAAGAATGTCGTCCAGAGCAGCAGGGTGAAGGTTCCCTTCGGCATCGCCCAGATCGGCAAGTCATTCCGGAATGAGATCACCACCAAGAACTTCATCTTCCGCTCCTGCGAGTTCGAACAGATGGAGATGCAGTATTTCGTCAAGCCAGGCACTGATGAGGATTGGTTCTCCTTCTGGAGAGAGCAGCGCATGGCCTTTTATCACAAGATGGGGATCAAGGCCGATTCCTTGCGGTGGCACCGTCACGGTGAGGATGAGCTTGCCTTCTACGCGAAGGATGCGTATGACATCCAATTCCTCTTCCCGATGGGATGGCAGGAACTCGAAGGCGTGCACAACCGGACCGATTACGATCTGACACAGCACCAGAAATTCAGCGGAAAGGATCTGAGCTACCTGGACCAGGAGACGAACGAGCGGTTCGTACCCTATGTCGTGGAAACCTCAGCGGGCTTGACGAGGAACGTCCTCATGGCGCTCTCCGATGCCTATGAGGACCAGGAGCTCGAGGGCGGGGACATCCGTACCGTCCTCCATTTCCATCCATCCATCGCCCCCGTGACGGTCGCGGTGCTCCCGTTGGTGAAGAAAGATGGTATCGGTGAGTATGCGGAGAAGCTGGAGAAGGATCTGCGCGAGGATTTCGCCACCTTCTATGACCAAAGCGGAGCGATCGGACGTCGTTACCGCCGCATGGATGAGATCGGAACCCCTTACTGCGTGACCGTTGATTACCAGAGCCTGGAAGACCATACGGTCACGCTCAGGTTCCGTGATTCCATGGAGCAGGTCCGCGTGCCGGTGAGCGATCTGGTCAATCGGATGAGAATGGAGACCAAGCAGTACAAGCGAGTGTAGGAGCAGCGTGATGAACAAGGCATTACAGGTTTTGCAAGACAGGGGTTTCATTCGGCAGTGTACCGATTTCGAAGGTCTCAGCGCCCGCATGGACGCAGGTCCGGTCACCTTCTACGTGGGTGTCGATCCGACCGGCAGGAGCATCCATATCGGGCACATGGTGCCGTTCTTCGCAATGCACCATCTCCAGGAGGCGGGACACAACCCGATCGCGCTGGTCGGTGGCGGTACCAGTCTGATCGGAGACCCCTCTGGCAAGACCGAAATGCGCAAGATGCTCACCATCGAACAGATCAGGGAGAACAGCGCCTCGTTGAAGGCCCAGCTCGGTACGGTCGTCGATTTCACCGTCCGTCCCGGAAGCGGGATGGGGACCGCTAAGATGCTGAACAACTATGATTGGCTTGGCAATCTCAACTACATCGAGTTCCTCCGTGACATCGGCAAGCACTTCTCGGTGAACCGGATGCTTACCTTCGAAAGCTATAGGCAGCGTCTCGAGCGTGGGCTCTCGTTCATCGAGTTCAATTATCAGTTGCTCCAATCGTTCGATTTCCTGACACTCTACCGTGATCATGGATGCGTACTCCAGATCGGAGGGGATGATCAGTGGGGGAACATCGTGGCAGGCATCGAGCTGATCAGGAAGCTCGAAAGTGCCGAGAGCTATGGATTGACCTTCAATCTGATCACCCGATCTGATGGCCACAAGATGGGCAAGAGCGAGAAAGGCGCGGTATTCCTTGATCCCGAACTGTTCAGTCCCTATGATTTCTACCAATATTGGCGTAATGTGAATGATGCCGACGTGATTCGTTTCATGAAACTGTTCACATTCCTCCCGCTCGAGGAGATTGCCGCCTATGAGAAACCGGGGATGAACATCAATGAGGCGAAGGAACGTCTTGCGTTCGAGCAGACCATGATCATCCACGGATGCGAAGAGGCCGAGAAAGCCCGGGATGCCGCGAAATCGATGTTCGGAGGTACTCCGGCCGCCGAGGCGAAGGAGGGTCTACCGACTGCGACCATCAGCCGTGAGCGGCTGGAAGCGGGAATCGGTGTGATCGAGCTGTTCGCGATGACCGACTTGTGCAAGACCAACTCAGATGCCAGAAGGCTGATCGAGCAGGGCGGGGCGATGATCCAAGAGACGAAAGTCGAGGATGTGAAGCAAATGATCGACGCATCCTGGGCTCCTCAAGGAGAGATGATCCTCAGGGCCGGCAAGAAGCGGTACTTCAGGATCGTGGTTTCCTCTTGATACAAGGCATGCCGGAGGCCGATTCCGACTGAGGTGGAACATGAAACGCAAGGTTTCAGTAAAAGTAGTGATGCTGATGGTGAGCTTGATGGTGGTGTTGTCGGCACCGATCATGGCACGTGCGGCCAAGGAGGCCCAGCTTGCGAGCTTGCAAGTGAATGCACGGATGGCTGTGATGCAGGGACCGAGCGGATTCGGAACCGTCGCATTGAATCGTGACGGAGGAAGGATCGATGAGACCACGAGCGTCGAGGTGTCGGTCTATCCCTCACCGAATGAGGTGATCGCACGATTGGCCAATGGCGAGCTTGATTTCGCTGCGCTTCCCACGAATGTCGCGGCAAACCTCTATGCGAAAGGGGTGAAAGTCAAGGTCGCGGCAGTGACGGGGGAGGGCATGCTGATGTTCCTCACCAACGATGCGACCATCACCGAACTGGATGATTTGGCCGGACGCAAGATATCCATCCCCGGTGCGGGCAGCACCCCTGACCAGATGACCAGGATCCTCATCACCGCACTCGGCTATGATTCACAGACCGATGTGGAGCTCGATTACAGCATCGCTGCCCCTGCACAACTGGCGCAGATGCTGATCGCAGGTAGGATCGATCTCGCCGTACTTCCCGAGCCGTTCGTGAGCATGGCGCGCCGCTCGAGTGACAAGATCATCCCCTTGCTTGATGTGCAGGCGCTCTGGAGCGCCCTGACCGGTACGGGAAATTATCCGATGACAGTCGTGGTGGTATCGGATGCGTTCGTCGCAGCTCATCCCGAATCCGTAGCGACGATCTTGAACGCGATCAAGGATTCTGTCGAGTGGGTGAACTCGAATCCTGCCGAGGCGGGAAAGATGATCGAGGAGGCGGGGATCATGAAAGCCGCCATGGCCGAACCTGCGATCCCGTACTGCAATCTCGTCTTCAGGACCGCCAAGGAGTCTTATGACTCCATGGACACCTATCTGAAGGTCCTCTACGGATTTGATTTCGCATCGGTCGGGGGTGCGGTACCCGATGCAACGTTCTACTTGGATTTCTAAGGTCATCATCGCCCTCTCCGTCATGATGCTGCTCGGCATCTGGCAGGTGGGGGCGACTCTCCTTGACGCGAGCGTGATCCTGCCGACCCCGGCAGAGACTTTCCGTGCGCTCGCCAGGCTGCTCAGCCGCCCTCCGCTCGCATTGCAGGTCATGGCGACCGTCGGTCGGGCGATCCGCAGCTTCCTCATCATATTCGCAGTGGGCACCGCGCTCGGCATCCTTGCCGGGTATGCGAGACCGGTCCACGCATTCTTGCAACCCCTTTTGGTGATATGCAAGGCCACACCGGTCATGTCGGTGATCCTGCTGGCCTTCATTTGGTTCTCAAGCGGTACGGTACCGCTCTTTTCCGCCTTCCTCATGGGATTTCCGGTGATGTTCGTGCAAGTGGAACAAGGCGTACGGCTGATCTCTCCCCAATTGCACGAGATGACGGTCCTGTACGGATTCTCCTCCAGGATGCGTCTTTTCCATCTGGTGATTCCCTCACTGACTCCTTCGATCATCACCGGTGCGAAGGCTTCGCTCTCGATGGTATGGAAAGTCGTCATCGCCGCAGAGGTCCTCACGGTTCCGCGCTACGGGGTGGGATCGAGGATGCAGATGGCACAGGTGAATCTTGAGACCGCCGAGGTGCTTGCCTGGACATTGGTCGCGATCTTCCTCACCGCGGTGGGCGATATGCTCTTTCTCGCAATCCTGAAGCTCCCGAAGCATATACGCGCTGCACGGGCATCCATGAAGGAGATGATGCGATGAGAGCCCAGCACCTGGACAAGACGTACGTGGTGGCAGGGAAAACCCTCCCGGTACTCGAGGATTTCTCCCTCATCGTCCCCACTGATACCATCACCGCGCTGGTAGGACCCTCAGGGTGTGGGAAGACGACGTTCCTGCGCTTGGTAGGAGAGCTGGAACAGCCCGACAGGGGCTCCATCACGAAGAATGGGAAGGAGGAGGGCCCAATCAGCTATCTCTTCCAGGAGCCGCGGCTTCTTCCGTGGCACACGGTGCTGGCGAATGTTGAGCTCGTCTTGCGTCCATTCGGGGCGGATCATCACGAAAGGACGGCAAAGGCAATGGAGTTCATCGAGCTTGTGGGACTCGCCGACTATGCAAAGTTCAAGCCTGAACAGCTCTCGGGAGGCATGCGACAACGTGTGGCGATCGCCCGGGCATTTGCCTATCCGGGTCGCATGATGCTGCTCGACGAACCGTTCCAGAGCCTCGACTCCTCACTCAGGTGGTCTTTGGTGAAGGCGTTCCTGAGGCTCTGGGAGGCTGACAAGCGAACTACTGTCTACGTGACTCACGATGTGCAGGAAGCCGTGTTGATGGCCGATACCGTGATCCGATTGTCCTCTCGTCCCATGCGGATCATTGAACGGCATGACATCGACACGCCTCGGAACGACCGCTCGCTCGGCGATCCTGCGTTCATTGCGCTCCAAGCTGCCTTCTATACATAACCTTGGTCGATCATCGCATTCGCAACCTTCAGGAATCCCGCTATATTCGCTCCGTCGACCAGGTTTCCCTTGCTTCCGTACCGTTCGGCATACGTGCTGATCGTCCCATGGATCTGTTTCATGATCCTCTGGAGGTTCTGGTCAACCTTCTCGGCCGTCCATTGGAGTCGACTGCTGTTCTGCGCCATTTCCAAGCCGCTGACCGCTACCCCTCCTGCGTTCGCAGCTTTTGCCGGCGCGAACAGGACTCCGCTCTCCTGCAGTATCCTGATGCCGTCGATCGTGGTCGGCATGTTCGCGCCTTCGGCAACCAGCTTGATCTTGTTTGCCGTGAGGTTCCGAGCATCCTGGTCAGAGATCTCGTTCTGGGTCGCACAAGGGAACGCACAATCGGCAGGGAAGCTCCACAGCGTATTGAAACCCTGTGCAGTGGATGCGACGTGATAGGTAGCGTGGCGATACTTCTGGGTGTAGGCTGCGATACGACCGCGTGAGACGTTCTTCAACTGTTTCACATACGCGAGCTTTTCCCTGTCGATCCCGTCGGGATCATGGATGCATCCGCTCGAATCGCTCAATGTCACCACCTTGGCTCCCATGTCGATCAGTTTCTCGACCGTGTATTGGGCGACATTGCCACTTCCCGATACGAGGCAAGTCTTTCCCTCGAGCGTGTCATCCGCATCATGGAGCATCGCAGCAGCCAGGTAGACCAATCCGTATCCGGTCGCTTCCGGTCGGATGTAGGATCCTCCCCAAAGCGGGCTCTTCCCTGTCAAGGTTCCGGTGAACTCATTCCTCAGTCGTTTGTATTGGCCGAACAGATATCCGGTCTCACGGGAACCGACCCCGATGTCACCCGCGGGAATATCGGTATCTGCGCCGATATGACGGCTCAGCTCCGTCATGAAACTTTGGCAGAACCGCATGATCTCCCCGTCGCTCTTCCCTTTCGGGTCGAAGTTCGATCCTCCTTTTCCTCCTCCCAGCTGCAATCCGGTAAGACTGTTCTTGAATGTCTGTTCGAACGCAAGGAACTTCATGATGCTCAGGTCTACCGACGGATGCAACCGCAGGCCTCCCTTGTACGGGCCGAGCGCGCTGTTCATCTGTACCCTGTAGCCACGGTTCAGTTGCAAGATCCCATCATCGTCGACCCAAGGGATGCGGAAGATCACGGTGCGTTCAGGCTCGATGAGCCGCTCGAGGACCTTGTGGTACACGATATGTGGCAGGTCATCGATGATCTTGTCCACTGAGATGAGGAACTCATGGACAGCCTGATGGAATTCGGCTTGTCCCGGATCCTCTCGACGGACCTTCTGAAGAATTGAGGAAGTGATTTCTCGCATGGTGTGCTCCTTGGAAGCACACTATAGAAATTTGGATGAATTTGGTAAAGACCGGACAATCGCATGATCATAGTGCAATAACTTACGCAAAAAACAACAGACGTACGACTACCGCAAAGAAATTGGTTCGATTGCGTAAAAACTAAAAAAACTCCATGTAAAAATTATGTATACATGAAATGTATAAATATGCAAAAATTATTGGATAAATCCGAATGCCATCAAGCCTGAGATCCAGAAGAAGAGCGTGACCAGCGAGAATACGGTGGTGAAGACCACCAATTGGCCGGCAAGCTCGGCATCGCCATCCATCTGTTGGGCCATCGTATAAGAGGAAACGGCTGCGGGCGAGGCGAACATCGACATGAGCAGCACCAGCTCGACAGAGCGGAACCCGATCAGGATGGAGGCCGTGAGTCCGATCGCGGGAACGATTACCAACCTGTTGAAGACGCCGATGAGCAACGGTTTCAGGTTGGTCTTCATCGAGGTGAAGGTCACCGATCCCCCGAGGATGATCAATGCCAACGGAGTGGCGATGTCTGCGATCTCGAACACGAATTGTTCGAGGAAACGGGGAAGCTTGAAGCCGGTGAACGCACACAAGAGCCCGAGCAAGCCGCCGATGATGATCGGATTGACGATGATTCCCCTGAGGATCTTCGGGTAATTCGGAGTATTGCCCCGGAAATACTCCAAGGCGATCACGCTGTTCATGTTCACCAGGGGGACTACCACACCGACCATCAGCGATGCAATTCCCGCACTGGTCCCACCATACAGCGTGGTTGCCATGGGAATGCCGAAGAAGATGAAATTGCTGCGACAGATGGCCTGTACCAGCACGCCTCGCTTGTGGTTCTCCTGTTCCACGCGGGGGATCAGGAACATGTAGGAGCCGAACATCACTACCAGGGAGAGCACAGCGAACCAAAGCAGGTCGTAGGAAGTGATCGTAGAGAAGTCGGTCTTGTAAATATTCGAGAAGAGCAAAAGGGGCAAGAAGAGGCGGAAGACGAGATTGTTCATTTCACGCAAGGTTTTCTCGGAGAGCAATCCCATGTGTCGTACCGCATACCCCAGCGATATTTTGGCAAAGAGGGGAAAGAGTACGTTGAACGCGGTGAGGAACACCATCTCAACGGCCTTCGTACTCAGAACGCAGGTGCGCGATATGCATGTCGAACGGAGGATAGATGA
This sequence comes from Spirochaetales bacterium, assembly GCA_018433865.1. Lineage (GTDB taxonomy): Bacteria > Spirochaetota > Spirochaetia > Sphaerochaetales > Sphaerochaetaceae > UBA8525. The sequence continues at coordinate 127,379 of JAHDQJ010000007.1, forward strand.
TGCCCCGTTCGGTGATGATGCCGGTGATGTGCTCATGCGGTGTCACGTCGAACGCCGGATTGTATACCGCCATCCCTTCGGGTGCGACAGGAACACCGGTAGGACTGGTGACTTCCGACGCATCTCGTTCCTCGATCGGGATTTCCGCTCCGCTGGTGATGGAGAAATCGATGGTGGAGACCGGAACGACGCTATAGAAAGGAACCCCGTAAAGCTTGCAAAGCGCACTGAGCATGAATGTGCCGATCTTGTTGCATACATCACCGTTCGCCGCTACACGGTCTCCTCCGAGGATCACCAAGTCGATTTTCCGGTCCCTGATCAGTGTCGCGGCGACACTGTCTGCGATCAGCTTGCTCGGGATTCCCGCTTGGGTGAGTTCCCACGCAGTAAGGCGGGCTCCTTGGAGTCGTGGACGGGTCTCATCCGCATAGACAAAGATATCCTTGCCCGAATAGAATGCCTCCTTGATGACACCGAGGGCGGTTCCCCAACCTGCGGTGGCAAGTGCTCCGGTGTTGCAATGGGTGAGGATCGTCGCCTTCGGTGGTACGATTTCGTTTCCTATCCTGCTCATCGCCTTGTTCGTCGCGATGTCCTCGCTCCTGATGGCATCCGCCTCTCGCTTCAAACCGTCGAGGATCTCATCCATGCTTTTCCAATCTGCACCGTCCAAGCGTCGTAACATCCGCTGCAACGCCCAGTGGAGATTCACCGCGGTTGGCCTCGAAGCATCGAGGAAGTCGCATGCTGAACCGAGTTCCTTGCGGAACTCCTTCCTGCCAAGCTTCGCATGAATCGGCGCAAGTTCCTTTGCCGCGAGAAGTACGCCGTAGGCCGCCACCGCACCGATCGCGGGGGCTCCCCTGACCACCATGTCCCTGATGGCGAACTCAACTTCCCGGTAATCCTTGCAGATGAATGTGACCTGTTCGTTCGGCAATACCCGTTGATCCAGCAGGTACAGTGCGTCATCCTTGTACTCCAGCGTGATGAATCGTTCGTCCATATGCTCCTCCTAGCCCTCCCGCCCCTGGATATTCCGCCAGAGGTCGAGGACCTCCTCCGTCACCGCCTTCAGGTCGATGGTCTGCAATACCCGGTCTTCCATGAGCATACGGCCGGCACAGATGACGGTCTTGATGTCGGAGGATTTCGCTGAGTAGACCAACGCGCTGAACGGATTGTTCAAGGGGCTCATGTGAGCCCCGCTCGTGTCGATGAGTATGATGTCCGCATCCTTTCCTGTCTCGATCGATCCGCACTCGGTTTCGCGCCCGAGGGCTCTCGCTCCTCCGGCTGTCGCCATGTGCAACAGGTCGTAGGGGGACAGTGCGGTCGGATTGCCCGTGGAGACGCTGGCAAGCATGGCCGCAAGACGCAACTCCTGGAACATGTCGAGTGCATTGTTGGAAGATGCGCCGTCGGTTCCGAGGGCAAGCGGTACATTCGCTTCCTGGTAGGCATGCAGGGGGGCGATGCCACTACCCAGCTTGCAATTGCTGCTTGGATTGTGGATTACCGTCACCTGACGTCGCGCAAGCAGTGCAATGTCCGATTCGTCGGGGTGGACCACATGCGCGAGATAGGCTCCCCCCTCGAGAATGCCCAGGGAATCGAGATGGGATACCGGTGTCCTGCCGTATTGCGCTTTGCACTCCGTTACTTCGCGGGCGGTCTCGCTCGCGTGGGTATGTACCTTGCACCCTTCTTCACGGGCTACCGCAGCGGCAAGGCGGTAGGTCCCGGGCGTACAGGTATAGACGGCATGCGGTGCGATGTCATAACGGAGCATCCGGTCGGATCGGTCGCGTGCTTGCCTGAGGAATCCGAGGGAGCGTTCGATCCTGCGTGCAGAATCCTCCTCGTCTCCGAAAAGCGTCAGGCCGACGTTCGCCTTGATGCCGCTTTCCATGATTGCCGAGACCGTCTCCTCCTGGAAGAAATACATGTCAGAAAAGCAGGTGGTCCCACCCAGGATCATCTCCGCGATGGCCAGCTTGCTTGCGCTGCGGATATCGGAGGGGACCAAGGTGTCCTCAAGTCTCCAGATCTCCTGCAGCCAATCATGCAAATCGGAGACCGAGTCACGATAATTGCGGAAGTAGACCATACTGGCATGTGTATGGGCATTCACCAAGCCGGGTAGGGCGATGCACTGTTCGGCATCGATCACCTTGTCTGCGACGAATCCGGGAGGGACTTCCCCGACCGCCACGATCTTGCGGCCTTCAATGGCGATCGAACCGCGCATGACGTGGTCCCGGGTGTCCATGGGCAAGATGGTTGCGTTCCTGATGAGAATTCTCATGGGCGCATCATAGCATGCTTTTCAAAGTACTGTCAGCATGGATGGTGTGGAAAGAAAATAAGGCCCGCGACCGGAAGTCGCGAGCCCTGATCGTGAACTTGTCGATCAATATTTGCCGTACAATGGACCGTAAGCGGTGCAAGCGCGGTAGTCCGATCCTTCCTTGTCCATCCCGAAGGCATTCCATGCACTCGGGCGGAACACTTGGTGGTCGGGAACGTTGTGCATGCAAACCGGGATGCGCAGCATCGAGCAAAGCGTGATCAGGTCAGCACCGATATGTCCGTAGCTGATCGCACCATGGTTCGCTCCCCATGTCGCCATGACCGAGTAGACATCCTTGAACGGTCCGTCGCAGTCGAGGAGCCGAGGAACGAACCACGTGGTCGGCCAGGTGGGATCAGTCCGCTTGTTGATCTTCGCAAACACCTCGTCAGGAATGTCGCAGGTCCATCCTTCGGCGATCTGCATCACCGGGCCAAGGCCCTTCACCATATTCAGCCGGCACATCGTGACCGGCATCTCTCCCTGGGTGAGGAAGGTCGATGAATAGCCTCCGCCACGGAAGTATCCTCCGTTCGCCACGCTGAACTCGGTCGCCTCAAGGGTGGCTTGCACATCTTCGGCGGTCACCTCCCAATAGGGTTTCATCACGGAGTTGCCCTGTGCATCCTTCATCCTTCCCGCTGCGTCCAGCGTAGTCGCTCCTGAGTTTATGAGGTGGATGAATCCGTCCTTGGCACGTCCTTCGGGCTTCCATCCGGTGACCCGCTCGATCGCCTCGGGACTCCAGTAGGTACGTACATCACTGAAAATCTGGGCACGGTTGGTCAACAACTTCCCGAAAAGCATCGAGATGCCGTTGCACATGTCGTTCTCGGTCGCCATGATGAACGGTTCCCTGATTCCTGTCCAATCGAAGCTGGTGGTGAGCATGGTTTCCATGAAGTCACCGTTTGGCCAGTGATCCGTCCATTGCCGTTGTCCTTGGAAGCCTGCGGCGATTGCGTTGCGACCGACAGATTCCTCGATGAATCCGAGATCGGCCAATTTCTTGTTGCCGATCATCAGGTCACGCCCGATCATCGTCATCTTGATGCAATAATCCCAATCGGCTTTCCTCTGCTCCTCGCTTTTCTGCCACTCTGGAGGATTCACCAGGTCGGGAGCCTCGGTACAATTCTCTGCGACCCACGCTCTGGCGAGTGCGAACTCCTCGGGATCGAAGATGTCTTCTTCCACCCTGCGAGCGATCTCGCTCATGTCGACGACCTCGGTACGCATCCCAAGGTAGGCCTGGAGGAAGTCCTGGTCGACGATCGAACCGGCGATTCCCATCGAGCTGCCCCCGATGGAAAGGTATGAGCGGTTACGCATCCGCGCGACTGCGATTCCCGCACGGACGAACCGAAGAATCTTCTCCGTGACATCCTGAGGCATGCTCGTATCATTACTGTCCTGTACATCCCTTCCGTAGATGCCGAACGCAGGAAGTCCCTTCTGTGCATGTGCAGCGAGCACTGCGGCAAGATACACGGCACCGGGGCGTTCGGTTCCATTGAATCCCCAGACCGCTTTCACCGTCATGGGATCTGCATCGAAGGTCTCTGTCCCGTAACACCAGCAGGGAGTGACCGTAAGGGTGACCGCGACATGCTCCTTGCTGAATTTCGTCTGGCAGGCTGCAGCCTCTGCAACTCCTCCGATCGTCGTATCCGCAATGATGCACTCGACTTTCTCCCCGGTGGAGTGCCTAAGATTCTCACTGATGAGTTTCGCCGCGGCCTTGGCCATGTTCATGGTCTGGTCTTCAAGCGACTCCCGGACTCCCCGGCGTCGGCCGTCGATGACGGGACGGATACCGATTTTCGGCAGCGGATCAGCATACCGTTGTTCGGGACCCCTTGATTTGATATCGGATACGTTTGCCATTCAGCACCTCCTATGATACAGTGATTCCATGCTATATGGACCGTGTAATCGTTTACATCAGGTACAGTATCGCATGAAGTCATGAATAACGCAATCAATTGTTTTACCACCGGCAGGTGGAAGGAGAGTGCATCATGTTGAAGAACATTCCGTCGATCCTGAGCCCAGAATTGCTCAAGATCCTCCAGGAGATGGGACACGGGGATGAGTTGGTGATCGGTGACGGAAACTTTCCCGCTGCTTCCTGCGCACAGCGGTTGATCCGGCTCGACGGTCTCGGGGTTCCCGAGGTACTCGAGGCAATCCTGAAAGTGTTCCCCCTCGACAGATTCGAGGCGAACGCGTTCCTCATGGAAAAAATGGCAGGGGATGACGTGCCGACTCCGATCTGGGAGACCTACAAGCGGTTGGCTCAGGCCGGTGATCCGAATTATGTCGGATTCGACATGATAGAACGCTTCGCATTCTACGAGCGTGCGAAGAAAGCCTATGTGATCATCGCCACGAGCGAGCAGGCTCTCTATGCGAACATCATCCTGAAGAAAGGGGTAGTGACGGGTTGACGGCTCAGCCGTTTCCCCGCAACCTGCCGATGGTCCGTGAGACCTTGTTCCGTTGGATCTTCTTCGTGCTGGTCATGGCCATCGGTTTTTCCACGAGAGTCGTCTTCGAAACCTTCTTGTAGGCAGTGAGCTTGCGGTTGACCTCGGAGACGACTTTCTCCATGTCCTGGGCAATCTGCTTGCCCTCCATGCCCCGCAGCTTGTAGTACTCCTGGTTCGGATACATGACAGCCTCGATACCTTCGGCGCGTGCCGACTTGTTGGCAAGGTATCCCCGGATCATCACCTGCTCGACTTGCGGGTAGAGCTGGAAAAGATCCTCGATCTCCTCGGGATACACATTCTTTCCCCCTTCGGTGACGATGAGGTTCTTGGCACGTCCTTTCAAATAGAGATACCGTTCCTTGTCAAGCGAACCCAAGTCACCGGTTTTAAGCCAACCGTCCCGGGTGAACAGGAGCGCCGTATTCTCCGGATCGTTGTAGTACCCCTTGCAGATGTTTGGACCTTTCACCTGTACTTCACCGACACCGAACAGATCCGCATCGGCTATCCTCATCTCGACCAGAGGGAACACTTTCCCGACCGATTTGATCTTGAACCGGCTCACCGGATTGAGCGTCAGTATCGGGGCGGTCTCGGTGAGGCCGTACCCTTGGATGAAATCGAGACCGAGTTGCTGGTACTGCTGGAAAGTCTTGGGTGAGAGCGGTCCTCCTCCGCAGATACACACCTTGTTGTCGACCATCCCGATTCCGTCGAGCAATTGATGGAACCATCTGCGTCCCGGATTCACCTTGAAGGTCTTGCGCAGCACGCCGTTTAGCCACATGAGCGTCCTGACCAATGCATGGGCAGCGATTCCCCGCTCACGGACCTTTTTCATCAAGCCGGCAAGCAGTTTGTTGTAGAGCAACGGGATGGCGAGGAACAGGGTGACGTTACCCATGCGCATCTCGTTGAGCACACGGGATACTACGATTCCCTGTCCGAAGAGCAAATCGCAGCCGTGCATCAGTGATTCCAGAAATACCGCGGTCATGGTGTAGGAGTGGTGCAACGGAAGCAAGGCATAGAACACATCATGTTCCGTGATCGAGAGGAATTGGGGGTCTCCCGCCTGATAGACATCGCTGGTGAAATTGGCGTGTGTAAGCACGACCCCCTTCTCATTTCCTGTCGTTCCGCTGGTATAGAGGATCGCGGCGATATCCTCTCCCGAAGGTAGTTCAAGTTCCTCCAGCGGCACATCGCTCTCCTTGATCGATGCAAACCGGCGGTAGGTATCGTCACCAGCACCATCAAGGGAGACGATGAGGTCTTGCGTGGCGAGCCACGAACCCTCTTCCAGCCGATCCAGCACATCCCGATCGGCGAAAATTCCCTTCGCCTGGCTGAACGCGCTCAGTGCATCGACGCGGTCGCTACCCATCTGGTTGTCTAGCGGGACCACGATCGCTCCGCTGAAGATGATGCCGAGATAGCTCATTGCCCAGGCAGGGGAGTTCTTGCCGTTGAGGATGACACGGTCTCCCTTCACGATCCCGCGGCTGTGCAAGAATGCAGCCATGCCTCCGATCCGACGTGCAATCTGCGCATAGGTGAGGGAGTGCTTCGCGTTCCCCTCGATCACGGTGAACGCAGGTCTTTCAGTATATCTGCGCAAGGTGATCAGAAACATGTGGCAGATCGACGGCCACTCTCCTTCGAAGAGAGTCCCCCTATATTCTTCCAGGATATCCCATGCATGACGCATCGCCTGTTTCCTCCCCAAGACTGCATATGGTGATTATTCACTATGCGGTAAAAGTCATTGTGTCTTCATGGTGGAGCATGCGGTGCAAAATGTCAATTGTGTTCGTAGGCTTCGTGAAAATGAGGGTCATGACGTGATAGTTAATCCTGACTACTCACAACCACATGGCAATCTGGGGTTTTTCCGTACGGTCCAGCAGGTCTTGGAGCGTAACATGATCGACGACGTCATCGATGGCCTGCTTGAGTTTTCTCCAGAGCGCGATCGTATCGCATTCCCCCATCCGCGAGCAGGAATCGGCCCCATCGTCGAGGCATTGCACGGGAGAGAGGCTTCCCTCCATCACGCGCAAGACCATTCCCGCGGTGATCTTTTCCGGTTCTGCCGCGAGCGTGTAGCCGCCTTGCGGGCCGCGGATGCTCTTGACGAATCCCGACCGAACGAGCTGGATGATGATTTGCTCGAGATACTTGTGGCTGATCTGCTGTCGACTGGCAATCTCCTTGATGGAAACATATTGGTTCGGATGGCGTGCGAGATCGAGCATCAGTCTGAGCGCATATCTTCCTTTGGTCGAAATCTTCATGACAAGAGCCTCCTCGGTTCCCAATATACCTTACTCTACCTATAGGAACAATAGGAGAAAAGGAAGGGCGCCTCGGAAGGCGCCCCGGATGAACTGCCGACAGGCTTCAACGATCGAAGAGATAGCGATTCACCAGGTTGTTCAGCATCTCCTGCTTTCCGCTGATATCATCACACTTCGCCGTCCTACCCATCTGGGCGAGTTGCTCGAGCGTAAGCTTGCCCTCCTCGAATGCCTTGCCGTCACCCGTATCGAATGAGCGGTAGCGATGTGCACGGAAAGATTCGATCTTGCCATCCCGGAGAATCTTGTCAGCGGTCTCGAGACCGAGTGCGAATGCGTCCATGCCCCCGATGTGAGCGATGAACAGGTCCTCGAGGTCGGTTGAGTTGCGTCTTCTCTTCGCATCGAAGTTCAATCCGCCCGAGTGCAGCCCCCCATTCTTCAGGATGATGAGCATCGCTTCGGTTGTCTCATAGACGTTCGTCGGGAACTCATCGGTGTCCCATCCGTTCTGGGCATCACCCTGGTTGGCATCGACGCTTCCGAGCATGCCATGGTCTACGCAGACCTGCAAGTCGTGGGCGAAGGAGTGTCCTGCGAGGGTGGCGTGGTTGTTTTCGATATTGCACTTGAAATCGCCTTCGAGTCCCTGGTCCTTGATGAAGGCGATCGCGGTCGCCGCATCATAGTCATACTGATGCTTCGAAGGTTCCATCGGTTTCGGTTCGATGTAGAACGTTCCGTCGAACCCGATCTTCCTTCCGTAGTCGCGTGCCATCCTAAAGAACGTTCCGAGGTGATCCTGCTCCCGCTTGGTATCGGTATTCCAGAGCGTCATGTATCCTTCCCTGCCACCCCAGAAGGTGTACCCGAGTCCGCCGAGCATCACGTTGACGTCGAGACTGGTCTTGACCTGCAACGCAGCCCTCCCGACCACCGGGAAATCGGGGTTGGATGCAGCTCCGTTCATGTAGCGGGGGTGACTGAAGAGGTTGCTGGTGTTCCACAGCAACCGCACGCCGGTCTTGTCCTGCAGTTCCTTCAGGTACGCGGCCACCTCGAGATAGTTCTGCTCATACTCGGCCGCCGTATTTCCTTCGGGCGATGCATCGATGTCGTGGAAGGCATAGAATGGCGCACCGATCTTGGTGATGAACTCGAATGCTGCCTCGGCCTTGTTCTTCGCGGCCTGCATCGGATCCGCATCCTTCCAGGGAAACACCATGGTCGCTTTCCCGAACGGATCGTTTCCGTCTGCGCAGAAGGAATGCCAGTAGGCAATCGAGAAGCGCAGGTGCTCCTCCATGGTCTTGCCTGCAACGACCTTCTTCGGATCATAGAACTTGAATGCGAGCGGATTGTCCGACTTCGGCCCTTCATATGCAATCTTTCCGATACCCTTGAAATATTCACGGTTCCCGATAAAAACGTTACTCATCTGTTCCTCCTCATGGAATCAGGTTCATCCGTCTCAACCGAAGATCGGTTTCACGGCGGATACATACAACATATAATTTTCATATGCTTTCGCATATCTAGTCACATTGGCCGGTATGGGGACGCACGAGGCCTCTTGCTCCAGTACCACGTGATCGGCAACGATCCCGGAGATGCCGGTATCCTTTCCTCCTGCGTGCTCGAGAGCCCAGAAAGCCTGCAGGGCGGCACCGAAGGCAGCCGCTTCCGGCACGGCCGGGACGACTACGGGCAGATTGCAGATGTCGGCGACCATCTGGCGCCATACGGATGACTTCGCGCCACCTCCGATCAACCTGATCTCCTTGGCCCGGTACCCGAGATCCTTGAATGCATCAAGTCCCAGTCGCAATCCGAATATGGCCGATTCGAGCGCGGCGCGGTTGATGTTCCGGACTTTCATGTTATGCAAATCGAAGCCCATCAGGCACGCCTTTCCCCGCGGATAGTTCGGAGTACGTTCGCCCGTGAAGTAGGGAAGCATGACGACCCCCTCACAGCCGATGGGAGCCTCGTTCGCGATCGCATCGAATTGCGTCACCCCCTGGTCAAACAGTTTTCGTGTGACCTCGCTCGCGACCGTGCAGTTCATCGTGCAAAGCAGCGGCAACCAGGCTCCGGTGGAGGAACAGAACGCAGCGAGCAATCCTTGGGGATCGATCACGGGTGTGTCGGAAGCTCCGTAGATGGTTCCCGAGGTGCCGAGACTCATCGTGAGCGTACCGTCGGTGACGGTTCCCGTGCCGATGGCCCCCATCATGTTGTCTCCTCCGCCCGAGGAAACCGGGATTCCTTCGACGAGTCCGAGCAGGGTTGCTGCCTTCGCGGTGAGATTGCCTGCCACCTGATGCGCTTCGATCAGACGGGGAAGCACCTCGCTCAAGTCACGTTTCGCATCGATGCAACGCAGCAGTCTCCTTGACCACGTACGACTCTTGATATCCAGAAGTGCTGTTCCGGAGGCATCTCCATATTCCATCACCGCATTCCCGGTAAGCCAGAAATTGATGTAATCATGGGGAAGCAGGATGTGGGCCATCTTCCCGTACTTGTCGGGGTGGTACTTCTTGAACCACAGGATCTTGGAAGCCGTGTATCCCGGAAGGATCAGGTTCCCTTCTCCTGCGAGCAGCTGTGCATCTCCCCCTGCGCACGAGGAAATCTGTGCGCACTCTGCAGCGGTGGAGACGTCATTCCAGAGTTTCACTGCATGCAACACCTCTCCCGAAGCATCCACCGGAACGAAACCATGCTGCTGCCCCGATACGCCGACGGCCTCGATGGAACGGCGGATGATCGGATCGATCGAGGCGAAACAGCTGATCATCGCACCAATCCACCATGATGCCTCTTGTTCTCGCGAACCGTCTTCCCGCGAGATGAGCTCATGCGGAGACTGGCTCGTGGCGAGGATTTTCCTTGCCTCAGTGTCATAGCACAGTACCTTGGTGCTTTGTGTCCCAACGTCAATTCCTGCAACGATTGCCATGGCATCTCCTCATCAATCATATTCTACTTGATATGATAACTATCGTATGGACAACACTTCATATTGAATAGACAAAATTGCGTAGGCATGTATATAATTGACCTATGGAAATTCTGGACGCTGTTTTCGTATACCAGATGCGGACCAAAAGCGAGTTGCGATGGCATGGCCGTACACACGCTCATGGCGAGCGTGAGTTCGAGATTCACTATTTCCTCGGGGGAGATGGCGAGTTCATCAATGGCAAGACTTCGTATCTGATCAATCCCGGCGTGCTATTCATCTCCACGCCGCATACCGTCCATACCATCAAGGCCCGGGCGCATGATCCGGTGACCTACTACGCGATCCTCTTCCGCTTGGAAGATCAGGAGCGGGACCTCTGGGAACTGCTTGCCGAACAGGAGAAAAACAGCCCATTCCATATCGGGACCAACTACCGCTTCTTTTTCGAGGAGGTGAAGGAGAAAGGCCTCTCCCAACTGCTTCACCGACGTCAATCGGCGAGCCACCAAGTCTGTTCCCTGCTGTATCTGTTGTGCGATGGCACAGAGTCGCTCGGAAATGACAGTGAGAGCAGACACCTTGAGCGTGCACTGCGGATCATGCAGCAGAAGGTCATGGGAAACCTGACGCTGGGGGATCTTGCGCATGAACTGAACCTCACCGAATCTTATTTCATCAGGCTCTTCTCGAAGCGGATGCGCCAAACCCCGATGAAGTATTACATGAAGCTGAAAATAGAGGCTGCGAGTGCGCTTCTGACCTGTACCGACCTCTCGGTGAAGGAGGTCTCTGCGAAGCTGGGATTCTCCAGTGAATTCCACTTCAGCAAGCAGTTCAAGCTGAAGACGGGACTCGCTCCTACCTCATACCGTCGCAACTATCTGCAGATGCTCGGTTCCGTATCTTCAGAACAAGAGTAGCGACACGATCACGGTAGCACAACCTGTGATGAAGATCGCGATGCCGCTCATCGCTCCCTGCGTCTGACCGAGCTCGAGAGCCTTCGTGGTCCCGATCACGTGGCTGGAGGTACCGAGCGCAACCCCTTGCACGATGGGATCGGTGATTCCGAACAGACGGATGAGAAAGGGCGCCCCGAGCACTACCGAGATTCCCGTCACCATGACGGCAACCACGGTCAACGACGGTTCTCCGCCGAACAGTCCGGCCAGTTCCAATGCGATCGCGGTCGTCACCGATTTGGGCAACAAAGAGTTGGTAAGGATCTCGGGCAGGCCCACGAGCCGGCTAAGAACACGGACCGAAAGGATCGAGACGGTCGCACCGACCGTACACCCGATGGCGATGGGAATGAAATGACGCTTCAGGAGATCCATGCGCGAGTACACCGAAACCGCGATGCAGGTGGTCGCGGGGAAGATCAGCATCACCAGGAAATCACCTCCCACCGCATATGCTGCCAGGGGGATGCCGGTCAGCTTGAGGAATGCGATGCAGAGGATCGAGGCGACGACCATCGGATTCGCCAGGGGAGAATGGACCTTCCGTGAGACGAAGAGCCCGATGGCATAGGTGCAGAGTGTCAGTGCGATGCCGAACATCGGAGCGTGCAGCAGCTCATTCATGACTTGTCTCCCGATGATCGGTGCAAGAGACGGAGCGTGAGCTTCACCGATGCTGCCGTGGCGAGGAAAGTCAGGAATGCACTTGCAATACAGATCCAGATGAAATGGAACAACGATCGGCCGTCCAACATCCCGACTTTCTCGATCAGCGTCACCGTCGGTACGATGAAAAAGGCTGCCATGTAAGTCAAGAAGAATTGCGCGCTTTCCCGGACATGCTCGGTCTTGACGATCCTGAGCGTCATCATAAGAAAGAGGAGCAACATCCCCATGATGCTTCCGGGAAAGGGGAATGGAAGCAGTCCTGCGAAGAACGTCCCTGCAAATCCAACCGTGGCGATGATCGTCAGCTGACCGATGATGCGCATCATGTCCTCCAGATTCCCTGTGACTTTGAGAGGCTACTGTATACTGTAGGACATCACTTTTCAAGAGTCGGTTTCGCAGGGGGTACGATAAAATTTCGGATATGGTATTGCAATGGAAAGTAAAACGTAATAGAATCGAAAGCAAATGGAAGAATTATTGAAGGTGGTTCAGAGGTGGTCGGACTGACGGAACGGGAAGAGAGGATCGTGGGATTGCTCCAGGCTGGCGGAGAATTGTCCGTGGCCTCGTTGAGCGATACGCTAGGGGTATCCTCGGTAACCATCCGATCGGACCTGAAAGCCTTGGAGTCGAAGGGCATCATTCTCAGGACCCGCGGAGCTGCCATGAGTGCCTACCATCCGTTGCTCATGGAAAAGCAAGGCAGCAACGTAGAGCAAAAAGAGTCCATTGCCAAGGCAGCGGCCTCGCTCGTACACGATGGGGATCGCATCATGATCACCAACGGAACTACCAGTGCGCTCATCGGCCGTTATCTTCTCGGCAAGCGGGACATCCAGATCGTTTCCAATTCCACGCTGCTGTTCCCCTTCGCCCGAGTGAATCCGAACATTTCCCTCACGATGGTCGGCGGAGAGTTCCGGCCTTCCGCGGAAGCGCTCGTCGGACCCGCAGCGCTCCGCCAGCTTCAGGAGTACCATGTCGCCTTCACATTCACCGGGACCGACGGGTTCACGAAGGAACATGGACTGACCACCCACTTGATGGAGAATGCCGAGATCGTGCGCCAGATGTGCCGCCAAGCGGCCAAAAGGGTCCTGGTCGTCGATTCCTCGAAGTACGGGAGGCAGGGATTCGTGAAGATATTCGGCCTTTCCGAGATAGATATCCTGATTACTGACAAGGGTCTGCCCCGCGACGCCATCGATGACATCGGTGCGATGGGGATAGACGTCATGATTGTATGAGCGTGCGTGACATGCATAGGAGAACGTATGGCAACTGAAGTGGTGATGCCCAAGCAGGGCAATTCCGTGGAATCCTGCATCATCCTCGAATGGAAGGTGAAGGAAGGAGATCAGGTGGCAATCGGAGACGTGGTCTGCGAAGCCGAGACCGACAAGTCGACCATCGAGGTCGAATCGAGTGCAGAGGGGACAGTCCTCAAGCTGCTCTACCAGGCAGGCGAGGAGGTTCCGGTCATGCAACCGATGATGATCGTCGGACAGAAAGGCGAACAGGTCAGTGTTGCACCGGAAGCAGAAGCTCCTGAGGTTTCAGGATCCGCACCCGTGTCGGCAGGCAAGGCCTCCTCGCAAGAGGTCCCCGTGACGGTGTCCGTTGCCTCCGCTGGTGCACAAGGCGTCTCCCCGAGAGCCCGTGCCGCATCCCTAGCGATGGGCATCGATCCCGCCTCCATTTCCGCCAGTGGTCCGAAAGGCCGTGTCATCGAACGGGATGTGGTAGCCGCCGCCTCCGCACGCGCTCCTCTGAGTCCCGTGGCAAAGGAAGCCTTGGCACAGGGCGGATTGCAATCTCCTGCCCAAGGAAGCGGAATCGGCGGAAGGATACTCTCGACCGACCTGACATCCCCCGTGGTAGCGGCCTCTGCACCGCTTTCCTCCGATGCATCGTTCCCCGGACCGATGGTCGAGACCCCGGTGAAGGGAGTGAGGAAGGTGACCGCAAAGCGGATGCACGAATCGATCGCAACCACCGCACAGTTCACGATGAATGCATATGCCGATGCGACGGCCCTGCAATCGCTCCGACAGCGCCTGAAGTCGAGTCCGGCGGAGATGGGATTGCAGAAGGTCACCATCAATGACATCATCCTCTTTGCCGTCGCCAAGACACTCAAGGATTTCGGGTACATGAACAGTCACTTCCTCGGTGACAGGATGGTGAATTTCACACATGTCCATCTCGGGTGTGCGGTCGATACCCCCAGGGGATTGCTCGTGCCCGTCGTCAAGTTCGCGGACAGTCGCTCCTTGAAGCAGATCAGTGACGAGTTCAAGCGACTTGCCAGCATGTGCATGGAGGGAAAGGCACAACCGGACGACCTGACCGGCGGCACCTTCACCGTGACCAATCTCGGTGCCATGGGCATCGATACCTTCACTCCCGTGCTCAATGTCCCGGAAGTGGCGATCCTCGGAGTCGGTGGCATCTCGATGCGCGCGATAGAGGACGAGGAGGGTGATTACGCTTTCATCCCACACATCGCACTCTCGCTGACGATCGATCACCAAGGTGTGGACGGTGCTCCTGCGGCACGGTTTCTCAAGGCATTGTGCGAGAATATCGCAGCAGTAGACACGCTGCTTGCCTTGTAGGAGGGTGAAGATGGAACATTTCGACTTGATAGTCATCGGAGCCGGTCCTGGAGGATATGTTGCTGCCGAAAGGGCTGGCGCGCTTGGAAAGAAGGTCCTGCTCATCGAGAAGGACCAGCTGGGAGGCGTATGCACCAACTGGGGGTGCATCCCCACCAAGAGCCTGCTCAACTCCGCGAAACTGTACAAACATGCTCTGGAATCGGAAAAGATGGGTGTGGTCGCCAAGGCGGTCACGTATGACCTTCCCGCTGCGATGGCGTGGAAACAGGAAACCATCGAGACCTTGCGAAGCGGCATCGCGTATCTCATGAAGAGCAATCATGTCACCGTGGTGATGGGTGAGGCCGCGTTCGTGGATGCACATCACGTTCAGGTGGGAGATTCGGTATACGAGGGGGAACACCTGATCATCGCAACCGGTTCCTCGCCTGCAGTACCACCGATTCCCGGTCATGATCTGCCACACGTGCTCACAAGCAACGAGATCCTTTCGATCGGCGAGCTGCCCGAATCCCTTGTGGTGATCGGTGGCGGAGTGATCGGCATCGAGTTTGCCTCCTACTTCTCCAGTGTCGGGGTGAAGGTCACCGTCATCGAGATGATGGATGAGATCCTTCCCATGATGGACGGCGAGTTCGCGAAGCTTGTCAGGCGTGAGATGAAGGAGGTCGATTTCCATCTCGGCTGCCGCGTCACCGCGATCTCGGCAGACGGGGTCTCCTACACCGACGCGAAAGGCAATGCCCTGCAGGTAGCTGCGGCTAAGGTCCTGCTCAGCGTAGGAAGGCGTCCGAATGTGAATGGTCTCGACAGACTGGGTATGGTCATCACCAGAAGCGGTATCGAGGTCGACGACCGATTGCGCACCAACATCCCCAACATCCATGCGATCGGGGACGTGAACGGCAAATCGTTGCTCGCGCATTCGGCCTCGAGGATGGCGGAGGTGGTGATCTCCAACCTCTATGGTACCCAGAAGATGAGGATGCGGTACCATGCGATCCCCTGGGCGGTCTACGGGATGCCCGAAGCCGCAGGGTGCGGATTGACCGAGCAGGAGGCAAAGAAGCAGGGACGCGAGGTCCTGTGTGCGACCACACAGATGCGTGCGAACGGTCGCTTCTTGGCCGAACATGGCAAACGGGCCGCCGGATTGTGCAAGGTTGTCGTCGATGCGAAGACGAAAGCTCTCCTCGGTGTCCACCTGCTGGGACCCTACAGCAGCGAGATGATACATGGCGCTGCCGTCATGATTGAGTCAGAATTGAGAATCCAGGATGTAAAGGAAATCGTATTTCCCCATCCGAGCGTTTCCGAGATCATCAAGGATACGCTGTTCGCCATCGATCACACCCTGTAACAGGTATAAGGAGCAACATATATGTCCAAGCAAATCACTTTCGATCCGGTTCAGCTTCGTCAGAAGGATACCCTGAAGATCCCTGCGATCCCGTTGAACCAATACACTCCCGATTTCAAGAAAGAATTGAAAACTTATGGCAAGGAACGCTTGGTGAAGGTGTTCTACGACATGCTGGTCATCCGTGAGTTCGAGACCATGCTCGACTCGATCAAGAAAGAGGGTGTCTACCAGGGAATCACCTACAACCATAAAGGCCCCGCGCACCTTTCTGCCGGGCAGGAATCGGCGGCGGTAGGGCAGGCACTGGCACTGGATCCGGAAGATTACATTTTCGGCAGCCATCGCAGCCACGGAGAAATCCTCGCGAAGTGTCTCTCTGCCATCGAGAAGATGGATGCGAAGGATATCCAGCCTATCCTGGAACAATTCATGGGTGGCGAGACATTCAAGGTCGTACAGGCACATTTCCCTGGCAAGGATGTGAAGGATCTTGCTGAGAATTTCATCATCTACGGAACCTTGGCAGAGATCTACGCGAAGGCCACGGGATTCAGCAAGGGCTTGGGAGGTTCGATGCACACCTTCTTCGCTCCCTTCGGCAGCATGCCGAACAACGCGATCGTAGGGGGGTCGGGAACCATCGCGTTCGGAAGCGCCCTCTACAAGAAGGTGAACAGGAAAAAGGGAATCGTCATCGCCAACATCGGCGACGGTTCGCTTGCCCGCGGTCCCGTATGGGAAGCGATGAACATGGCGAGCATGGATCAGTACCAGCAATTGTGGGGCGACATGAAAGGCGCTCCTCCCTATATGGTCAATGTCTTCAACAACTTCTACGGCATGGGCGGACAACCTGTCGGCGAGACAGCCGGACAGGGAATCGCCGCACGTATCGGAGCTGGAGTGAATCCCGATGCGATGCATGCGGAGCGCGTCGATGGTTTCAACCCCCTTGCAGTCGCAGAGGCGACCGCAAGGAAGAAGAAGCTCTTGCTCGAAGGCAAGGGACCGGTTTTCATGGATACCATCACCTACCGGTTCAGCGGACACAGCCCCTCCGATGCGATGACGTATCGGACCAAGGAGGAACTCGAGGCATTCAAGGCCCAGGATCCGGTGTTCGCCTACGGCCGGTATATCGTTGAGAATGGTCTGGTCACCGAGGACGACCTGAAGGAGATGCAGACGGCTGTCCTCGCCAAGATGCGCAAGGCGCTCGAGATCACCGTCGACGAGAAACTCTCGCCGATGGTGGACGGACAGTTCATCGAGAGCGTGATGTTCAGCAATGGCAACATCGAAAAGCTTGATGATCGCGATCCTGAGCTTTCCATGCCACTCGAGGAGAATCCCCGGGTACAGCAGATTGCCCGTCGTGCACGTTATGCCTTCGACGAGGAGGGCAAGGAGTTGCCTGCGAGCCGCCAATACCAGTATCGTGATGCAGTGTTCGAGGCGATGGCGCACCGGTTCTCCATCGACCCGACCCTCGTCGCATACGGTGAGGATCACCGCGACTGGGGCGGAGCGTTCGCTTGTTACCGCGGACTTACGGAATTGTTGCCGTACCATCGGTTCTTCAACTCTCCGATCAGCGAATCGGCGATCGTGGGGAGCGGAGTAGGCTATGCGATGTCCGGTGGACGTGCGGTCGTCGAGTTGATGTACTGTGACTTTCTCGGATGTGCAGGCGACGAGGTGTTCAACCAGATGCCGAAGTGGCAATCCATGTCAGCAGGAGCGCTGAAGATGCCTCTCGTATTGCGTGTGTCGGTCGGAAACAAGTACGGTGCGCAGCACTCCCAGGAATGGACAAGCATGGTTGCTTCGGTGCCTGGCCTGAAGGCGATGTATCCTGCCACGCCGTATGATGTGAAGGGGATGCTGAACTACGCTCTTCGCGGAACCGACCCCGTGGTCTTCTTCGAGAGCCAGAAACTGTATGGTATCGGAGAACAGTTCGAGAAGGGTGGTGTTCCCGAGGGGTACTACGAGATTGCCGAGGGAGAGCCTGCGATCCGCAGGGAGGGAAAGGACGTGACGCTCATCGCGCTCGGGCCTTCGCTCTATACGTGCATGGATGCGGCGAAGAAGATCAAGGAATCCTACGGTCTTGAGACCGAGGTGATCGATCTGCGGTGGATAAACCCGCTGAAGTATGAGATGCTGGTAGAGTCGGTCAGGAAGACCGGCCGGGCGGTGTTGGTCACCGACAGTGCGGAGCGGGGCAGTTACCTCCAGACCGTGGCGGCGAACCTCAGCAGGCTTGCGTTCGATTATCTCGATGCGCCTGTGGTGGTCGTGGGATCACAGAACTGGATCACTCCTCCTGCCGAGATGGAGGACTACTACTTCCCGCAGGTCGACTCGATCATCGATGCGATCCATGAGCAGGTCCTGCCTTTGCCTGGGCACCAGACACGCAGGAACAAGACAGATGGTGAATTCAGACGCACCAGTGCAAAGGGTGTGTAAGAACGGGTGCGGCTCGTTTTTGGGACCCGCCGGAAACGGCGGGCCCCTCTTGACTTTTCATGGGGAGATGACATGGGATATCCGACAGGTGGACAGATGGATGATCTGATCAGGCAATTGAACGGCAGGGACCTATCGATGCGCTTGGATGCGGCAACTCGGATCGGGCAGGCGGTACGAGACGGGAAATTGCAAAGGAGAGTGCTCCAGGAGGTCAACAACCACGTGCACACATCCTTTTCATTCAGCCCCTATGAGCCGTCGGCGGCTGCATTCGAAGCATGGCGCGCAGGTCTCGGCATCGTAGGATCGATCGATCATGACAGCATCGCCGCGGCACAGGAGATGCTCGAGGCCTCACGGAGGATCGGGATCGCAAGTACTGTCGGGTTCGAGGTGAGGTGTTCGTTCCATGACACTCCGTTCGCCACCCGAAAGATAAACAACCCCGATTCCGAGGGTATCGTCTACATGTGTGTGCACGGTGTACCGCGCAAGGCCATCGGAGAGGCCGGGCGGTTCCTCGAGCCCATCAGGAACATCAGGAATGAAAGGAACAGGGCCCAGGTAGCTCTCCTGAACGAACTCCTGAATGATTCTTCCCTGGAGAGTCTCGATTTCGATCGCGATGTCATGCCGCTCTCCCGATTCGAGGAAGGAGGTTCCGTGACGGAACGTCATATCCTCCATGCTCTCGCCCTGCGTATCATGGATACGGTAGGGAGGGGCACTCCCGTGGTCGATTTCCTACAACGCAAGCTCGGTATTCCCGTGGAAGGAAGAATCGGTTCGCTGTTGTCGGATCCGCAGAATGCACATTACGGGTATGATCTGCTGGGCTTGCTCAAGGGCAATTTCCTTCCCCGGTTCTTCATGCAACCTTCACGGGAAGAGACCATAGATGTGCGTGATGTCGTCAAATTCGGCCTCTCGATCGGTGCGATTCCCGCGTACGCCTATCTGGGGGATATCGAACAGAGCGTTACCGGGGACAAGAAAGCCGAACGGTTCGAGGATGCCTATCTCGATGAATTGGTTGCCTATCTCGCAGAGCTCGGGTATCCCGCCATCACCTACATGCCGCCGAGGAATTCGGTTGCCCAGATGCGGCGCCTGCAGACGCTATGCAAACGTCACGGATTGATGGAAATCAGCGGTGTCGATATCAACTCATCACGACAGTCGTTCAACTGTCCCGAGCTTCTCGCTCCCGATTGCATCCATCTGGTCGATTCCGCCTGGGCGCTGGTCGCTCATGAGAAGCTGACCGACTATCGTGACCAGTGGTCGCTATTCAGCAAGGACAATCCCCTGGCGGACCGAACCTTGGAGGAACGTATCGCTCTCTATGCCAAGCTGGGAAAGGCGATGGATCCGTTCGAACCCGAATCGATCGTCGCTCTTGCAAAGCGTGAACTGCAATGAAGGAAGGTTGTATGACGCAGATGACTAAGGAATCGGTGAAGAGTTGGGTCCCCCCGATCATCAGGGGCATGACGAGCGACGGGGAGACCGCGTTGGTCGTGACGGTCCTCGAAGATGTTCAGGCAGAGCTTCAGCTCCCCTTGCATGGTGCCGGGCCTTTTGAAATCGAGGAGTTGGCAGCTTCTTGGCGTACCCGGTATTCCCGGTTCTGTGCCGAGCATGCACGGTATCCCCGGACGATCGGTCTGGAAGGGACCTCATGGTCGATGGGACTCGGCATCTCATACGATGAGGCTGTACGGACTTCGGGGGTCTCCAAGGATCCTGCTGCACGTGCAGACAACTCCCGCGGTGCGATCATGAAGCGCAAGGTCTCGCTGGTGACCGGCGGTGCACAGGGATTCGGAGAAGGAATCGTGAGATCCTTGGTCGCCGAAGGGGGATACGTCTACATCGCGGATTTGAACGCCGAGGGTGCACGGACGCTCGCCCTGCAACTGAACTCCCAAGCCGGTTCCACCGTAGCATTCAGCCTGGCGGTGAATGTGACGGACGAGGATTCGGTGAGGCAGATGATGGATTCGGTCGCTTCCACGACCGGTTCGCTCGATCTCTTCGTCAGCAACGCCGGCGTGCTGAAGGCAGGCAGCGTGAAGGAGATGTCTCTGGCCGATTTCCAATTCGTCACCTCGGTCGACTATACCGGATTCTTCCTATGCACCAAGTTTGCCGCCCGTCAGCTTGCACTACAGAACATCGGATCCGATCATGCCTACATGACCGATATCGTGGCGATCAGCAGCAAGAGCGGGCTCGAGGGATCGAACAAGAATGGAGCCTATGCAGGGGCGAAGTTCGGAACCATCGGGCTTACGCAGAGCTTTGCGCTGGAGCTCGTGACGGACAACATCAAGGTGAACGCCATCTGTCCCGGGAATTTTCTTGATGGTCCGCTCTGGTCGGATCCGGAACGAGGCCTCTTCGTGCAATACCTGCGAGCCGGGAAGGTTCCCGGAGCGAACACGGTAGCGGACGTGAGAAGGGCATATGAATCGAAAGTACCTTTGAACCGAGGCTGCAGGACAGAGGATGTCGTGCGTGCTCTCTGTTACATCGTCGAGCAGAAATATGAGACGGGACAAGCGGTGCCCGTCACCGGTGGGCAGGTCATGCTCAACTAGAAAGGAGGAACACATGAGAACAAGAGCCGTCAGACTGTATGGCAAGAATGATTTGAGGATCGAGGAGTTCGAACTGCCTGCGATCAAGGAAGACGAGATTCTGGCATGCATCGTCACGAACAGTGTCTGCATGTCGGACCACAAGGCTGCGGAACAGGGTGCCGATCATAAGCGCATCCCCAAGGATGTGGATAGGAATCCCATCATGCTCGGGCACGAATTCTGCGGGGAAATCGTACAGGTGGGGAGCAAATGGAGCTCATCCTTCGCACCGGGAGATCGTTTCTCCATCCAGCCTGCCCTGAACTACAAGGGTTCCCTCGACGCTCCCGGATACTCGTACCACTACATCGGTGGTGATGCCACCTATGTGGTCATCCCGAACGAGGTGATGGAGATGGAATGCCTGCTCAAGTACGAGGGGGATGCATTTTTCCTCGGTTCGCTTGCCGAACCGGTTTCCTGCATCGTCGGAACCTATCACGCGATGTATCACACCACAGGAGGGTCGTACGAGCACAAGATGGGTATCGTGAAGGGGGGAAACCTTGCGATCATCGCGGGGGTCGGCCCGATGGGTCTCGGGGCGATTGATTATGGTATCCACTGTGATCGCAAGCCAGCACTCATGGTGGTCACCGATATCGATGATGCGCGTCTCGCTCGTGCCGCGGCATTGTATCCTGTCGAGGAAGCAGCACGCAACGGGGTGAAGCTGGTCTACCTGAATACGAAGGAACTCTCGGATCCCGTGGCAACGATGATGGAACTGAGCAACGGACATGGGTATGATGACGTGATGGTCATGGCACCCGTGAAGGCACTGATCGAACAAGCCGACGCGATTCTCGCGAAGGATGGATGTCTCAACTTCTTCGCAGGACCGAACAGGACCGATTTTACCGCGAGCCTCAATTTTTACAATGTCCACTATGCATCGACACACATCGTCGGCACCAGCGGCGGAAATACCGAGGACATGCGCGATTCGTTGCACATGATGGAGCAGGGTCTGATCAATCCGTCCGCCATGATCACGCACGTCGGCGGCCTGAATGCCGTGCCTGAGACGGTGATCAAGCTTCCCTCGATCCCGGGTGGCAAGAAATTGATCTACACTCATTACGAGTTGCCGTTGACTGCGATCGCAGACTTTGCGGAAAAGGGCAAGAGCGATCCGTTCTTCGCCAAGCTGGCCGAGATCGTAGACCGGCACGGCGGATTGTGGAACGTAGAGGCTGAATCATACCTTCTGGCTCATGCCCCGAAGCATACCGACTGACAAGGAGGAGAGAGATGGCCAAGCATATCGCGGTCGACCTCGGAGCATCGAACGGACGGGTGATCGTCGGGGACCTCGACGGCTTCGAGATCACCAACAGGTTCGTGACCCGCAACGAGATGTTGCTGAAGGAGTCCCACTGGGACATCACGTACATCTTCAGTGAGATCAAGAAGGGGATCAAGGAGGCATTCACCCGATACGGGGATGAGATCGTCTCCATCGGGGTCGACTCCTGGGGAGTCGACTACGGATTGCTCGATTCCTCCGGCTCGCTCGTAAGTCTGCCATACCACTACCGTGACTCCCGTACCGACGGGATGATCGAACAGGTATGCTCCAAGCTGGGCCGGCAGCAGATCTTTGCGAGGACGGGCATCGCGTTCCAACCGTTCAATACGCTCTATCAAATTGCAGCGATGCAAAAGAATCGTCCCGAGGCCTTCGCGGCTGCAGGCCGCTATCTCTCGATCCCCGACCTGATCACCTACTGGCTTACCGGCAAGATGGTCAACGAGATCTCCCACGCATCAACGACACAACTGTTCAATCCGAATACTGGTGATTGGGATTGGGAAACGATCGACGGCATGGGGTTCCCGAGAAAACTGTTCGGCACCCTGGTGGAGAGCGGGACGGTCGTGGGCAAATTGCATCGGTTCGTAGCAGAGGAGCTCAACGCTCCTTCAGATATCGTGGTGGTGGCTGTCGGAACACACGATACCGCCTCTGCGGTTGCAGCGGTTCCTGCGAAGGAAGGAGAGGATTTTTTGTATATCTCCAGTGGCACCTGGTCGTTGCTCGGAGTCGAATCCGAAACACCGGTGCTCACCGACTCGGCCTTGGAGAGCGGCTTCACCAACGAGAAGGCGGTGAACGGAAACATCAGGTTCCTCAAGAACATCATGGGCATGTGGATACAACAGGAATGCGTTCGGTATTGGGAGTCCTTGGGAGAACAGATCCAATGGAAGGATCTCGACCGAGAAACGCTGCAGGGCAGCACGTATCCCGGGTATATCGACCCGGACGACCAACGCTACCTGAAGCCGAACAGTGCCCAGTCCCTGATGGTGGATCGTGTGGCCCGCCAGTGCGAGGAATTCGGATTCCCCGCTCCCCGATCACACGGGGAATACATGGTGGCCATCTACAGAGGCCTGGCGAAAGCCTATGCGAAGGCGATTGCTCACCTTGGATCCATCACCGGCAAGCGCTACGGTGCGTTGCATGTGATCGGCGGCGGATGCAAGAACGAGATCCTTGACCAATGGACTGCCGATGAGACGGGACTGACCGTATTCGCGGGTCCGGTAGAGGCCACTGCCCTGGGAAACATGCTGGTGCAGAAATTCGCCACCGGTGGTATCGACACCTTGCAGCAGGGCAGGAATCTGATTATCAAGGGACAGTCGGTCAAACGGTTCGATCCCTCCTGACTCGATTTTCATCCAAGGTATCGGGCTCCCTCTTGGGGAGCCTGATTTTTTCGCATGCGCCAGTCAAAAATATTGTTGCATAATTATGTATAAAGTGTTGTATAAATATACCGAAATCAGTATCATGCAACAAACTTTCCCGAAGCGTGCAACAAGCTGTTGCAAAGGATGGTGTGTGGTGCATGATGCGACGTTGATTCTCTCCGATGGGACCTGGTTCACCGGAATCGGATTCGGCAGGAGAGCGCCCTTGCCGGCCGATCTCGTGCACATGGAGCATGACGAGTCCCCCTTGGGGGAGGTGCTCTTCAACACGACGATGGGGGCGTACCATGAGATCCTCACCGATCCCTCCTATGCGGGACAGACGATCGTGATGACCAGCGCACACATGGGGAACTATGGGTGTGATCCCTCCTGGGACGAGACGTTCCTGCACCGTTTTACCTGCAAGTCTTTGATCCTAAGGGATTTGTATGATGGGCCACTACCACCGGGACGTGCATCGCTCGGTCACCTGTGTGCACAATGGAATGTCTGTGGACTGACGGATGTCGATACGCGGGCACTGACGCTCCACCTCCGCTCATCGGGTTCGCAGTACGGCGTGGTGGTCGAGGGTATCGGCCACGACACGCAGGCTATCAGGATGGTCACCGGGTGGATACGATCATGTCCAGCGATGGGAGAGCGGGATTTCATCACGCCGATGACGGTACCCGAGCCGATCCGGTTCGAATCGTACGGAGACCAACACGCCTCCTATGCGTTATGGGACTTCGGCACCAAGGCTTCCATCGTGGAACAGCTTCGGCGAATCGGTATCGGTGTGACGGTGTTTCCTGCCTCGATTCCACTCGTATCCATACTATCCTCGGATGCACGCTATGATGCACTCTTCCTCTCGAACGGACCGGGAGATCCGGCTTCGTTGCAGTCTCATGTGAAACAGATCGCCTCGGTGATCGGCACGATACCCGTCGTCGGCATTTGCCTGGGGCATCAACTGGCGGCCCAAGCGCTCGGGGCAAAGACGATGAAGATGCTGTATGGTCACCACGGCCCGAACCATCCTGTTCGAGACCTGATCTCCGGAAATGTCTACGTGACGGCTCAGAACCACGGATACTGCGTAGACCCATCGACTTTTCCCCCATCGGCGATGGTGTGGCTCGTGAACGACAACGACCAGACAGTCGAAGGATTCTTCGACGAGGAACATCGTGTCATGACGGTGCAGTTCCACCCTGAGGCGGGGCCGGGGCCTTGGGAGGCACGCTCCTTGTTCGGAGCGTTCAGAAGGTTCGTGGAAACCGGCGTGTACAAGATACTTGCAAGGGAGGCCGAACATGCCTGCTAGGAAAGATTTGGAATCGATTCTCATCATCGGGAGCGGACCGATCGTGATCGGACAGGCATGCGAGTTCGACTATTCGGGGACCCAGGCGGTCCAGGCCCTTCGGGAGGAAGGATACCGCATCGTCTTGGTGAACCCGAACCCGGCGACCGTAATGACGACACCGAACATCGCGGATGTGATCTACATGGAACCGCTCACGGTCGAGTATCTTGCCAGGATCATTGAGCTCGAGCGTCCCGATGCGGTACTCACTACGATGGGTGGCCAGACGGGATTGAACGTGACCGTAGCACTGCACAGGGCAGGCATCCTTGAGAAGTATGGGGTTGAGGTGATCGGCGCGAGCATCGCTTCCATCGAGCTGGCGGAGGATCGCCGCAGGTTCAAGGAGCTTGTGTCCACGCTCGGTCTTGAATCTGCACGGTCGGTCACGGTGAAATCGGTTCAGGAGGGCCTTGCCTTCAAGAACCTCGTGGGTCTTCCCCTGGTGTTGCGTCCCAGCTTCACCTTGGGAGGGTACGGAGGAGGGATGGTGATGGATGAGCAATCCTTCGTACCGATGCTCCGTGCCGCGCTCGCCGCGAGCGGTCCCCATGAGGTGTTGGTAGAGGAATCCTTGCTCGGTTGGAAGGAACTGGAGCTCGAGGTGATGCGGGACGTGCATGACAACGCGATCGTCGTCTGTTCCATCGAGAATGTCGACCCCATGGGAATCCATACCGGTGATAGCATCACCGTGGCTCCGATCCAGACCTTGACCGATACTGAGTACCAGAGGATGCGCATGGGTGCGATCGATATCCTCCGTGCGGTCGGTGTCGACTGCGGAGGTTCGAATGTGCAGTTCGCCCTCAATCCGGAGGATGGGAGGATGGTGGTCGTGGAGATGAATCCGCGTGTATCCCGCTCTTCAGCGTTGGCTAGCAAGGCAACCGGGTTTCCGATCGCCCGATGCTCTGCGAAGCTGGCGGTCGGTTATACGCTGGACGAGGTGCTCAATGAGATCACCGGTGCCACTGCAAGCAGCTTCGAACCCGTTCTCGATTACTGCGCAGTGAAGATCCCACGGTTCGAGATGGAGAAGTTCCCGATGCAGGCAGCTGCACTGGGGACGCAGATGCGAAGCGTGGGCGAGGCGTTGGCCTTGGGCAGGAGTTTCGGTGAAGCGTTGAACAAGGCCATCAGGTCGAACGAGCGGAATATCGAAGGGCTGGTCCCACTGGAAGAGATTGCGCCCTTCACCGCCGCCGATGTACCGAGGATCCTGGAGAACCTCCACCCCTTGCGCATCTTCGCCGCCTATTCACGGTTGAATGAGGCCGGTGTCGTTTCCATCGATGAGATCTGCGGCATCACCGGGTATGATAGATGGTTCGTCTACCAGTTGTACCGACAGGTTCTCCTCGACAGGAGGATCACCGACGCGGGAACCGGAATCGCGGCGGACAGGGATCTGTTGTTGCAGGCGAAGCGCCAGGGAATGAGCGATCTGCGGATTGCACGCCTGGCCGGCTCCGATTCCGAAACGGTCAGTCGTGCGTGCCTTGCTCTGGATATTCTCCCTGCGGTCCACTACGTCGATACCTGTGCGGGAGAATTTGATGCGAAGACACCATACTGCTATATGACGTACGGAGAGACCGATGAGGCGACGCAAATCGATGAGCGTTCGGTGCTCATCGTGGCAAGCGGTCCGAATCGCGTCGGCCAGGGTTTGGAGTTCGATACCTGTTGCACGCTTGCCTCACTGGCATACCGGGCAAGGGGACAAAAGACGATCATGATGAATTCCAACCCGGAGACCGTCTCGACCGACCATACGATATCGGACCGTCTCTACCTCGAGCCGCTGACCACTGAGCACGTACTGCACGTGATTCGTCGGGAGAGGCCGGCACAGGTCGTGCTGCAACTGGGCGGGCAGACCCCGCTGTCGATGATCGAGGCGCTGCATCGCGAAGGGGTTCGCATCGCGGGAACCGATTATGATGCAATCAGGATCGCCGATGACCGGAAGCTCTTTGCCCGGCTCATGGGAGAACTTGATCTTGCCGTCAGTCCGAACAGGAGTGCCCATTCCATCGAGGAGGTCTTCGCTGCTGCCAAGGAAGTATCCTATCCTGTATTGCTTCGACCTTCACATGTATTGGGCGGAAGGAACATGGCTATCGTGTTCGATGAACGCGAATTGACCGAATACCTTGATTCGCATGTACGGGTCTCGCAGGACGAACCCCTGTTGGTCGACCACTTCCTCGAGGATGCATTCGAATATGACCTCGATGCGATCAGTGATGGTGAGTCGCTCTATATCGGAGGGATCTTGCAACATATCGAAGCCGCAGGCATACACTCGGGTGATTCCGCTGCTGTCTTCCCTCCGTATGCATCGACTCCCGAGATACTCGACCAGATGCGCTCGGCGGCACATCGCATCGCCGTACGGCTCGGAATCAAGGGATTCATGAATATCCAGTTTGCAGTACAACAGGGAAAACTCTATGTGATCGAAGTCAATCCTAGGGCCTCGCGAACGGTTCCCTTCATCTCAAAGATGTCGAAGGTCGACCTGATCGCAGCGGCTGTCCGCATCTGGGAAGGTGAGGATCTGCCTGCCCAGCATCTTGTGGGACACCGGGGGGCGGTGGCAGAAGGGACTTGTGCCTATGGGTGGGCGGTGAAGGAGGCGGTGTTCTCCTTCGATCGGTTTGCCGATATCGATCCGCAATTGGGACCTGAGATGCGTTCGACCGGAGAGGTGGTCGGTATCGGATCGACATTCGGAGAAGCGTTCGCAAAATCGCAGATCGCAGCGGGGAACCGTTTGCCGACTCATGGTCGCATCTGCATTTCGGTCAACAAGAGGGATCGCAAGACGATAGAGCCGATCGCCCGACAACTCAGCGAACTCGGATTCGAACTAGCCGCCACGCGTGGTACCGCACGGGATCTGTTTTCGATGGGAATACTCTGCGAAACGGTATTGAAAACCGATGAGGGACACCCGAACATCATCGACCATCTGGATAGCGGACGCATACGGATGCTGATCAACACCCCGATGGGAAAGCGTTCACAACGGGGGGATGAGAACCTGAGGACGAAGGCGATGCACCTTGGCATCCCCTATACGACGACCACGAGCGCCGCGGCGGCAGCGGTGGATGCGATCAGGTATCTTCGTGCAGAGTCTGTGCAGGTGGTACGGTTGTAGGAACATGATCAGGCCGCCGAAAATGATTTCCGGCGGCCTGTCGTCGGGCAGAGAGGATTTGAACCTCCGACCCCTTGGTCCCGAACCAAGTGCGCTAGCCCCTGCGCTACTACCCGAATATGTCATCGGCCGATCGACCGCAACGGTGAGAACTATATACGTTAGACACAGGAGTGTCAATGCGAAACATTGACACTCATACCCGTACATGCTATTTTTCTCGGGATGTCCTTCAGATGGAGGATATCTCCAATACGTGCTAGAAAGAGGTCGTACATGCCTTCCAAGGATTCGCAAACTCCGGGAAAAGATGACTCGAACGTCGTCAAGTTCGCTGCAAAAGATGAGAAAAAGACTGATAAGCCCAAGAAGAAGGGATCGGTGACCGTCACCCAGATCGTCACCTACGTGATCCTGGGCTTGCTCGCGATCGTCCTGG
This sequence comes from Spirochaetales bacterium, assembly GCA_018433865.1. Classification (GTDB taxonomy): domain Bacteria; phylum Spirochaetota; class Spirochaetia; order Sphaerochaetales; family Sphaerochaetaceae; genus UBA8525. Next base: position 155,934 of record JAHDQJ010000007.1, read on the forward strand.
TCGTCGGTGTCTTTCCCTCGTTCGGTTCGCAAGGTGGTCCTTCATCCGTAGCGTTCGGATCCTACGATGGTACTCCCATCGAATTCGCCTTCGGAAACTATTTCTACCGCCAGTACCAGAATCAGGCGCAACAGAACAAGGCGACCGGACAATCTGCAGCGTATCAGATATGGAGAGCAGCATTCGAAAGTACCGTGTTCCACACCGCCATGATGAAGAAGGCGGAGAAAGCCGGTATCCGCGTGGTTGACGAGACGGTCAACCAGGCGATCATCGACAGCGGCATCTACAACAAGGACGGCAAGTTCGATGTTGCCACCTATGAACAGACAAGCGTCGAGCGCAAGAACCAAATCAAGGTGCAGTATACCGAGAGCCTCCCGGTCCAGATGGTCGTGGAGGATGTGGCAACCGTACTCACCGCTCCCGCGGAAATCGAGTATGTGGTCGGCATGGGTGACAACGCACGGGCATTCACCTATGCGGTTTTCGATGCATCCCTCTATCCTGATGACCTGACCAAGCAATATGCCATGGCCAACCCGGCGAATTTCACACTCATCGACATCTCCGTCATCACCGTCTCCGATGCACAGAAGGCGACAGACCTGAGGAACGCGATCGTGTCGGGAAGCGTCAGTTTCGAAGAAGCTGCCAAGGCCGATTCGCTTGATACCTTCGGCAGTGAGGGTGGCAAGGCCGGTACCTGGTACCTCTATGAGTTGCAGGACAATTTCACCAATCCCGAGGAGGTGAATGTCCTGTTCTCAACTCCCGCGGGCGAAGTCTCCCAGGTATTCGCCTCACCTGGCGGAAGCGTGATCTATCGTGTCGAACGCTCACCGTTCCTCGCCGATTTCGAGGATACCGAGGTGCTTGGCGATGTGAAGACCTATATCGGTCTCAAGGACGCCCAGATCGTGGAGACCTATCTCCAGCAACAGGCAACTGATTTCGCAGCCTTGGCGGCGACGGAAGATTTCGCCGCGCTTGCCGAAGCGAAGAAGCTCATTACCGTGGAGGTCGATGCGACTCCGCTGAATGTCGGAGCTTCCAACTATCTTGCGGGCTTTGCCTATTCCGACGCAAGCGGCTACCTCAACAGCCTCTCCGCTGATGTTGATGCCATGAGAAGTCTGTATGGTGCTGCGGTCGGCTCGGTGACGGGACCGTTCAAGGCGAACAATGCCTACGTCGTGGCGAAAGTCGTCTCCGAGAGTCCGATGGAGGAGGGAATGCGCGATTACATGAAGCTCATCTATCCCTACATGGCCCAATCGCAAAGTCAGCAGGACCTGGTCCAATCGATCTTCACCTCAGACAAGTTGCAGGATGATTTCCTGGTCGCTTTCATGCGTGACATCATGGGGATGTGATGATCGGATGAAATACGTTGGAAGCCGCCGTTGCAGGCGGCTTTCATTGTATGCATCCCTCATCGTCAGGATGAAGTGCAGTTGCCTTTCACCTTCTCAGACAGTACACTTGTCTCATGAACACCCACACGAAATCCCCGAAAGAACTGACTCTTGAAAGAAAACTCCTGGCGGACTTGGAACCGGGGGCTCCACCGGCAATTCTCGCACGTCTTCTGGTTGAGGACGAAGAGGTCCAGATGATGCAGGACTATGCGAACAGCGTTTCCATAGTTCGGCTCGGATACAACGATCACGGACCGGTGCACATGCGTCAGGTAGCCCGCAACGCGGTGAAGATGATGCATCTGTTGCGGGATGCGCAGATCATGGGCAGCCTCGAATCGGAGCGGGTCGGTACCTTCGATGATTCGATCTCGGCGGTTCTGCTGGCCAGTTTCCTCCACGATCTCGGCATGGCCGTCGGCAGGCAGGATCATGAATTGCTCAGCGCGACGCTCGCGACGCCGATCATCGGCAGATTGCTTGAAGGTGCCTATCCCGAGGACATCCGCAAACGGGTGGTGATCAAATCCCTCGCGTTGGAGGGTATCGTGGGACACATGGCGAACCGACGCATCCACAGTATCGAAGCAGGGGTGATCCTTCTGGCCGACGGATGCGACATGGAGAAGGGAAGGGCACGCATTCCCATCGCATTGAACACGGAACCGAAGATCGGTGATATCCACAAGTATTCGGCAAACTCCATCGAACGGGTCTCCATCCGCAAGGGAGCGGTAAAGCCGATCTGCATCGAGGTGGACATGTCGGCAGAGGTCGGTTTCTTCCAGATCGAAGAGGTGCTTTTGCCAAAGGTGAATTCCAGCCCCGTGAAACCGTTTGTCGAGCTGTATGCCGGAGTCACGGGTGAAACCAAGAAACAATACCTGTAGGGAAGCAGAGGAGGTCACGGATGATTGCATTTCTGGGCGAGGCCTTGATTGATCTGATCGGCGGGATCGGAGCGGACGGACAGCCCTGTTTCCATTACTATGCAGGCGGATGTGCGTTGAATGCCGCTACGGCCGCTGCACGACTCGATTCGGAGGTCCTCTACGTCGGCAAGCTCTCCGCAGACATGTTCGGGAAGCAGATGCAGGAGCACTTCAGGAAGAACTCGGTCCAGGTCGTACGCGAGTTGTGCGATGTCCCGCAGAATTCGATGATCGGATTCGCGAAGCTCGATGATTCCGGATCCGCCTCCTACAGCTTCTACATCGATGGTACCACCGTCACCTCTCTCTCCTCCGATGAGATCCTTGATGCGTTGGAGGATCGGGATGAACTTCACTACCTCCATGTCGGTTCGGTTGCCGTTGCCTTGGATCGTTCGGGCAATGAGATCCTGAAAGCCTTGAAACGCCTCGATCCTAAGCCCTTCATCTTCTTCGATCCGAACGTACGGCCGACCGTGATCGATGATTTCGATGCATATCGCAAGCGCGTACTCTCCATTGCGCGGTTGAGTTCGATGATCAAGCTGTCCCACGAGGATCTGTCGCTCCTCTTCCCCGGCATCGCTTCGGAGCAGGCCCTAGACTATCTTATGGACCTCGGGGTTGCTCATGTCGTCCTTACCAAGGGAAAGGATGGGCTGCATTGGCGTTCGCAAGGCTCTCTCGACGTCCACGTCCCGGCGGTGGACAATCCGATCGTCGATACGGTTGGTGCGGGCGATACGGTATCCGGTGCGCTGCTGACCTACCTCGAGGAACACGGGATGGGAACCGGCGATCCGATTGACGAAGATCACGCTCGCGAAGCCTTGGTCTTCGCCGCGGCTGCGGCGGCGGTGACCACGGGCCGCAAGGGTGCCGATCCTCCGAGACGTTCCGAGATCGTCATTGCGGATCGCTGACTGCGATTACGTACCCGTTCTTCCCGCTGTTCTTGACCTGATAGAGAGCGATATCCGCGCTTTGGTAGAGTTGCTGGAACGTGCTTCCGTGTTCGGGGAACATGGCGATTCCCATGCTGCATGAAAGCCCGTCCTCCCGCAACCTTGCCAACAACTCCTCGATCTTCTTCCGGATTACGCCTTCGTCCTGGAAGTTCACCAGGAATGCGGCGAATTCATCGCCACCGAGCCTTCCGAAGAGGTCGGTGATCCTGAACGTCCGGCGCATGTGCTCTGCGATCCTCGACAGTACCTGGTCTCCGTGCATGTGCCCATAGGTGTCATTGATCAATTTGAAATCATCCGCATCGAGCATGACCAGCACATGACGGTTCAACGCTCCCGATGCGATGTCGAGGATCCTGGAGACGGAGGCCTGGAAACCTCGCCTGTTCATCAGGGTCGTGAGCGAATCGGTCTGGGAAAGACCGATAAGACGCAACGATTCGACCTTCTCCTCATGGATATCCTGTATCCTTCCCGCCAACCGTTCCACTTTTCCCTGATCATTGAAAATCGAAGTGAGGAGGAACCGTGTCCAGAACAGGCTGTGGCCATGCTCGTCCGATTTTGTCAGGCGCACCTCGATGCGGGTACTCTTGATTCCCAACGAGACCAGTTCCTTCAGTTTGGCGGTGAAACGGATGCGGTCTTGCGGATGCATGTCGAAAAAATTGGCCTCCATGAGATTCGCATCATCGGGAAAGGGTTCACCGAACATCCTGACCCAGTTCTTCTCCCTGCTGGTGAAGAGAAATCGTTGTTGCTCAGCGCTCCACTCGAAGATGACCTCATCGGTTTGTTCGAGAATGATACGGTAGCGCTCATCGCTCGTACGCAACTGTTCATATGCCTCATGTGCCAAGGTCACGTCCACGGCCATGCCGTACAGCGTGAAGGACGGTTCGGATGTCTGGTTCCCGATGATCCTGAAGGAACAGGAGACCCAGCGTTGCCGGTCTCCTTGTCCGGTCCTGTATTCTACCGTCCCCTCGGAGGCGCTTCTCGATGCGACCTTGATCACCTGTGCGACGTGTGCACGGTCTGCAGGGTGGACCGTCCTGATGAATGTGTTTGTGGTCTGTGTGACCAACGCGTCACGATCGGGAAATCCTGCCAGCCGTGCGAACGGTTCGCTGGCCAGGATGAACGGGTAATCGCCTTCCATCCTGCAGGTGAACAGTCCCCCGGGAATGTTCGTGGTGAGCTCATCGAGTTCCAGGTTCAGCCGCTTGAGCTCAGCAGTATCGCTGGCAATATGATCCATCAAGGAATTGAATGCTTGGATGATCGAACCGAGCACTTGATGGTCCTCCGCGGGAATATGGTACCGGTAATCATGCTTGCGCACATGTTCCATCCCATCGATAAGCGCTTGGAGAGGAATTCCCACGAAGCTGGAGAAATGTTGGATCGCCAAGACGAGCACGATTATGAATATCGTGCAGAAAATGAAGAACGGGGGAAGGACATCGAGGATCGGACGGATGAATTCAGTGTTGGGAATACCGGTGAGGACGGTCCATCCGAGATCATCGATGTATCGGTAACGGGCGGTGTGCTGCATTCCGTCCAAGGTGAATCTCACTTGGCCTGAGTGCTCGTCTCTTCGGATGTGTTCGGACAAATCGGTCCTGCTCTCCAGATCCTGCAATGACCAGTAGGACTGGTTCCCATCCGAGATCGCGACAATGGCGCCATCGTCATCGAACACGATGCGGAACGTCGACTCGAACATGCCCGCTTCGAGCACACTCGATCGCAGCTTTCCGAGATCGATCATCGCGACGATCGTTCCCTCATGCCCTTGTGTTCCCACGACTGGGGTACTGAGCACGATATAGATGTCCTGTGGATGTTCGGCGGGGGCACTGACCAGTCCGCTGGTACGTAAAGTCGGCAGACCTTCTGATGAAGTTCCGATATCGAACATCGTCGATTTCCTGGCAGGGTAGAGGGGGTCGATGTACGCCAGGATATTTCTCTTGTCGTCCTCGATGTAGAGAGCTTTGATCTCAAGGTGGGAATCTCTGTGGAAATTGAGTTGGGTCATCAGGTTTCCGTGCAACTTACGGTCTATCGGATATCCGTCTGCATCGCGCACGGATGCCAACAATCCCCTGGTAGTCTCCTGATCGGTGATCTGGGACATCTGTATGAATTGTTGGTTGATGTACGATTCGATGCGGTTTGCAAAAAGATCCGCATCATAGGAGAGTGCCGCCCGTACGAACGGTTCGAACCGGTGGGTGAAGCTGATTGCAAAGATGATCATGATCACAAGCGTCGGTACCAGAGAGAACGCGAAGATGATGGTCTGCATGCGGCGCCTGAATCGCAACCCGAGTCCTCCGACATAGGTAATTGGTGGCCAAGGATACAGTTGATGGCCACTGGATTGTACTCTACCACGGGAGGCTCGCAGTGTACAGCATAAATTGTAAGAGGCGATGTAAGAAGTTCGCACAGGTTTGCCGGGATTATTATCACGCGGTGGTGCCCCTTCCCCTATGTGCTTTTCCTCCGTTGTGATATAGTGGCGCAGTTATGTTGAAAACCAATGAGAATATCAGGAATATCGCGATCATCGCCCACGTAGACCACGGAAAGACCACCTTGGTCGACGGGCTGTTCCGCCAGAGCGGACTGTTCGCTTCGCAAACCATGCAGGAGCGGATCATGGACTCGGGTGCGATCGAGCGTGAGCGCGGAATTACCATCAGTGCAAAGAACTGTGCGATCACCTGGAAAGGTGTCAAGATCAATATCATAGATACCCCGGGACATGCTGATTTCGGTGGCGAGGTGGAACGGGGTCTTTCGATGGTGGACGGAGTGGTCCTCCTCGTCGATGCAGCCGAAGGGCCGCTCCCGCAAACCCGGTTCGTCCTGCAGAAGGCGCTGAGCCTTCACTTGACTGTCCTTATCGTGATCAACAAGGTCGATCGACAGGATGCCCGTCCCCAGGAGGTGCTTGAGGAGGTCTATGACCTGCTGCTTGAGCTGCATCCTGACGAATCGATGTTGGAAGTCCCCGTGCTGTACTGCATCGGGCGTGAGGGAACGTGCGGTCTCCGCCCCGACGCCCTGGACGGTGATTTGCATGCGTTGCTGGACATGATGGTCAAGCATGTCCCTCCTGTGCAGTATGATGATGCCGAACCGTTCCAGATGCTGGTTTCCGATCTTGGCTACAGTGATTTCCTCGGTCGCCTTGCCATCGGGAAGGTGGTGAACGGAAGTGCGAACACGAACGATGCGCTGGTATGCCTGGGTCCTGATGGCGTGAAAGTTCCGTTGCGGGTGACCCGATTGCAGTGTTACGACGGCCCATCGTTCAAAGAGGCCGAACATATTTTCCCCGGTGACATCGTCGTGTTGTCCGGAGTGGAGAAAGTCTCCATCGGCGATACCATCTGTACCCGTGAATCTCCGAAAGCACTCCCGAGGATTTCGATAGACGAACCTACCGTCGCCATGCGGTTCAGCAAGAACATCTCGCCGCTTGCCGGAAGGGATGGCACGCAGGTACAATCGACAAAGATCTACGAGCGGTTGCGCAAGGAGGCCTTGCAGAACGTCTCCATCCGGATCGAGAAGAACCAGGGAGACGATTCGGTCACCGTGAAGGGAAGGGGGGAGTTCCAGCTCGCCATCATCGTCGAGACGATGCGGCGGGAGGGTTTCGAGCTCTGCGTAGGAAGACCGACCATCATCTACAAGGAAGATGCGGATGGACACAAGCTCGAACCGATCGAATATCTTCGCGTCGATTGTCCCGAGATATTCAGCGGCATAGTCATGGAGAAACTGTCGAAACGCAGGGGACAGATGCTCGACATCACGTACGATTCGGACAGCAGGGTCACGATGCGGTTCGAAGTCCCGTCCCGTGCCCTGATCGGCTATCGTGATGAGTTTCTCACCGATACCAAGGGTACGGGCATCATGCACGCACTGCTCAAGGGGTATGAGCCGTATCGCGGGGATTTCCCCGATCGCTTCTCCGGTTCTCTCGTATCGGACAGGGATGGCAGTGCAGTCGCTTACGGATTGTTCGGTCTCGAACCGAGAGGACGCCTTTTTGTCGTCCCTGGGGATCCGATATACGAGGGGATGATCATCGGAGAGCATAACCGGGAGGAAGACCTTGCCTGCAATCCCACGCGCACCAAGAAGCTGACGAATCTTCGTGCGAGCGGGAAAGATGATGCAGTGACGCTGACCCCAGTGGTTCCCATGACCTTGGAACAGGCCATCAGATTCATCAAGGACGACGAGATGGTCGAGGTGACTCCGAAATCGGTCAGGCTTTGCAAACGTATCCTGAACACACAACAGCGGAAGATTTTTGAGAGTCGGGGCTACATACCCGAATACCTGTGAATCAGGTCAGGGGGTAGGAATCGAGGACCGACAGTTCCTCCGGTGTCGGAATCGAATCCATCGCTCCCTCTCGCATGACCGTCACGCTGGAGGCTGCGCTCGCGTTGCGCAACGCTGTCTCGACAGGGTTCCCCCGCGCGATATTGGCCAGGTAGCAGCCGATGAACGTGTCGCCTGCGGCTGTCGTGTCGACAACCGGCACTTTCCATGTTCCGAACCGGTGCCGTGGCCCGGTGCCCTTTCCGTGACGGACTCCGCTCTTCCCGAGGGTGATGATCACGTCGGTATCCGGATAGGTCATCGTCAACTTATCCATCGCCTTCTCCGGATCCTCTTGACCCGATATACCTGCAGCCTCCACCTCGTTCACTACCAGCAGATCGATCATCCGTAGTGGAAGCGCAAGTACCGAGTCATCGAACGGAGCAGGATTGAAACAGATGCGCATGCCCTTCGCCTTCGCAGCATTGATGATGTAGGAGAGATTGTTCACCTCGTTCTGGAGCATGACCCAATCGCCTTCGGCGAAGTGGGAGAGCACCGAGTCTATCCATCTTTCGGAGAATTCCTTGTTCGCTCCCGCGTAGAGGACGATCGAATTCTGTCCATCCGAAGCAACCTGTATCAATGCTTGGCCGGTAGGAGTGTCGCCTGCGTCAAGATAGGTGGTATCGACTCCCATGCTTGCCAGCTTGTCCTTGATCCACAAGCCGTCAGGGCCGATGCGTCCCGCGTGAAAAACCTCATGCTGACCGGCTTTCGCGACCGCGACCGACTGGTTCGCTCCCTTTCCTCCCGTAGAACGGGACATGGCATGACTGCTGATGGTTTCTCCGGGCAGGACGATATGGTCTACAGCGAACACGATGTCGATATTGGTGGAACCGAAGTTCAGGATACGCATGGCAGCCCCTCTCTTTCCAATGATGTGGAAAGTGTAGAGGCTGCCCAGGTTTTGGTCAATGCCATCTGTTTCAAAGGAGGTGCAGGTTGTGCCTCGCCGCCTCTTCATGGATGTAGGGAGGCCACACAGATGCTTGTACCTCGCCGATGTGTGCCTTCTTCAACAAAAGCATGCAAATCCGGGATTGTCCAATACCACCGCCGATCGTCTGCGGGAACTCCCCTGCGAGTAAGCGCCTGTGCCAGTACAGCTCACTGCGCTCAGGGTTCTTTCGGATCTGAAGCTGCCTGAGCAGCGCCTCCGAATCCACCCTGATACCCATCGATGAGAGCTCGATGGAGTCTTGCCTGACCGGATCCCAGACGATGATGTCCCCATTCAATCCGTACATGCCGTTGCCGGTCGGAGTGGACCAGTCGTCATAGTCAGGAGCGCGTCCGCCATGGATGTTTCCGTCGGGCAACGGATGCCCGATACCGATGAGGAACACGGCTCCGTAGGTTCTCGCAAGTTCAGTCTCGCGTTCGTTCGGCGTAAGATCGGGGTAGCGTTCCAAAGCCTCTTCGGCGTGGATGAACGTAATCTCCTCGGGAAGGGAAGGTCGGCAGACGGGAAAGAGCTCACCGACCAGGAATTCGGTTCTCTTCAACGCTCCGTAGATCTTCCTGACAATGAATTTCAGGTAATCCAGGTTCCGGTTTTCCACAGGCATCACCAGTTCCCAGTCCCATTGGTCGACGTAGATGGAGTGTATGGCATCAAGATCATCATCCGGACGTATCGCATTCATGTCCGTGTAGAGACCGGTGTTCACACCGAATCCATAGTCGGCCAATGCCATGCGCTTCCATTTGGCGAGGGAATGGACGATCTCCATCACCATGTTGTCCATGTTCATCACGGGGAAGGAGACAGGACGTTCTATGCCGTTCAGGTCATCGTTGATGCCCGAGCCCTTCGGGACGAACAGAGGGCTGGTGACGCGGGAGAGATACAACTCTCCGGACAGTTCCCGCTCAAATGTATCCTTCACGAACTTGATGGCTTTCTCCGTATGTTTCTGATCCATCAACGGACTGTAATCCTTGGGAAATTGTGATGTTCTCATCTTGGTGTCCTCCTTACGCGTACGCTTTGTCGTGCACGCCCGAGACCGACCTGCCGGACGGTTCGTTCAAGTTCTTGAAAGCGGCATCCCACTCAAGCGCGATCTGTGTGGAACACGCAACCGAAGCCTCATGCGGTACGCAGAGCGCACCGGAATCCGAGGGAAACGCCTCTGCGAAGAGGGACCGGTAGTAATACTCCTCCTTGTTCAGGGGAGTGTGTATGGGAAACCGGTGCCGCGCGTTGGCAAATTGGCGGTCGGAGACCCTCTCCGCTGTCAATTTCCTGAGCGTGTCGATCCAATGGTATCCGACACCATCGGAAAACTGCTCTTTCTGTCGCCAGGCAATTTCCTCGGGAAGCATGTCCTTGAACGCTTCCCGCAGCATCCACTTCTCAATCTTTCCTTTTCCCGACATCTTGTCCTTGGGATTCATCGTCATCGCAGTGTCGATGAATGCCACATCAAGGAAGGGGACCCTTCCTTCGACACCCCAGGCTGCAAGCGCCTTGTTCGCGCGCAGGCAATCATAAAGGTGCAACTTGGAAAGCTTTCTCACCGTCTCTGCATGGAATTCCTCAGCCGACGGTGCTTTGTGGAAATACAGATACCCTCCGAACAGTTCATCGGACCCTTCTCCGCTGAGCACCATCTTGATTCCCATGGATTTGATGAACCGGGCGATGAGGTACATCGGTGTCGCTGCCCTGATTGTCGTGATGTCGTAAGTTTCCAGATGGTATACGACATCACTCAATGCGTCCAGAGCTTCTTGGATCGTAAAGTGAACCTCGTGGTGCACCGTTCCGATGAACTTTGCAGCTTTTTGCGCCGCAAGGAGATCAGGGGAACCTTCGAGTCCGATCGCAAAACTGTGGAGAGTCGGCCACCACGCTTCGGAAACCCCTTCCGTCTCAACCCTGCGTTTTGCGTACTTCATGGTGATCGCGGCAATGATCGATGAATCGAGGCCCCCGCTGAGAAGCACACCGTACGGTACATCGGTCATGAGTTGGCGCTTCACTGCCGCTTCCAGGTCGGTTCTCAACTTGCTGATATCGGTAGAAGCATCCTTCACTTGCGTATAAGACATCCAGGGACGATCATACCAGCGTTTGATTTCCCCTTCGCTGCTATGGTACCAGGATCCCGGGGGGAACTCCTCATAGTGGGTACAGGTCCCTTCTAGCGCCTTGAGTTCCGAAGCAACATAGTATTGTCCCTCGCTGTCCCACCCGTGATAGAGCGGAATGATGCCCAGATGATCCCGCCCGATCAGGAAATCACCGGTTTCGCTGTCGTAGAGGGCGAACGCAAAGATCCCATTCAGCTGGTCGAACAACGCGGTCTTGCAGTCCCGATAGAGCGCGAGGATCACCTCACAGTCGCTCTGCGTCAGGAATTGATAGGAATCGGCATACCGTTTCCTGATTTCCCGATGGTTGTATATCTCCCCGTTCACCGCAAGGGCAAGCTTTCCATCAGCGCTGAGCAGTGGTTGCTTTCCTGAGAACGGGTCGACGATTGCAAGGCGTTCATGTGCGAGTATCGCATTATTCGCACAGAATACCCCTGACCAATCCGGCCCGCGATGTCTGATTTTCTTCGACATGAGCAGTACATGTTCACGTACTGTGTCGAAATCCTGTGCAATGTTGAATGCACCAACGAATCCGCACATGCTTCTCCTCCTTTGCATATGTTCGGCCCACCTCAAGATGGGAAAAAAATATTAGGGAAAAACTACCGGCTTGCACCGCTTCATGTCAATGCCAAGATACATATTCATGCATCTTTTTGCATAATTTCCGCAAACAGAGGTTTCCTCTTTTCAAGACGCTTCGGAAGCGGTATGATGGGGAAGGATTCGAAAACGATTTCGACACAGGGGCTAGCATGTCAGATCACGTGACCATCTATGATATCGCAAAAGCGGTCGGGACTTCTACCGCGACCATATCAAAGGCTCTGAACGGCAGACACGATGTGAGCGAGACGCTACGCAATCGTGTGATCGAGGTAGCTGCACGCATGGGATATCGACCGAATGTCCACGCACGGGGATTGAAGATGAAACAGTCCTGGTTGGTCGGTATCGTCTATGGCGAGGGAGAGGAGAATGCTCTCGAACACCCGTTATTCCTCCCCATCATGAACGCATTCAAGACTTCGATGGAGGAGTCCGGGTATGAACTGCTGTTCCTGTCACAGCACTCACGGTTCGTAGGGGACAATCTGCTCTCCCACGCATCGAGTCGCCAGGTCGATGGATTGTTGCTCATGAACATCGCCAAGCAGGCGTTGGATCCGTTCCTCGCTGCCTCGAAGAGTATCCCGATGGTCTCGTGTGATGCGATCGTACCCTCACTGACATCAGTCCTCACCGATAACGCAGATGCATCGGCCAAGGCTGTCCGATATCTTTACGATGCCGGTCACAGGAAGATCGCACACATCGGAGGACCATCGAATCCGCTCGCCGTATCCGGAGATGAGCGTGCAGCCGGGTATCACAAAGCGATGCAGGATCTCAATCTGCGCAACGATGCATGGGAAATCAGGGCCGAAGGGTGGACTCCCGAGGATGGTCGCAAAGCTTTCCTGGAGCTGATCACCCGTTGCCCAGATATCACCGCGGTCTATTGTGCAGCCGATTTCTATGTCATGGGATTGTTGCAGGTCTGTCGTGAGCGTCATATCAGTATTCCCGAAGATCTGTCGGTCATCGGCTTTGACGACGTGCAATGGACAGGTTTTGTCTCTCCTGGTTTCTCTACATTTCGTCAGGACAAGCAAAGGCTCGGATCGGTTGCTGCACAGAAATTGTTGGAGGCGATCCATGGGGAATCGGAAGAATCCGTCATCAGGATCCCTGCTGAACTCATCGTCCGGGGATCTTGCAAGACTATGCATGCGACAGAGGTACAGGTATGAAACTAGAATTCCCGGAAGATTTCCTGTGGGGCAGTGCCACGGCGAGTTACCAGGTGGAAGGAGCCACGGATGAAGGTGGCAGGAAGCCGAGCATATGGGATGTCTTTTGCAGTGAGGAGAACCGGGTGGCCAACGGCGATACCGGGGAAATCGCCGCTGATCAGTACCATCGGTATGCAGAAGACATTGTCATCATGCGGGAGCTGGGCCTGCAAGCATACCGGTTCTCAATCGCATGGCCCAGGATCATCCCCGAGGGAGTGGGTGAGGTCAATGAAGAGGGTGTCACCTACTATAGGAACTTGATGCTGGCCCTGCGAAAGGCAGGTATCAAGGTTGTCGCCACACTCTACCACTGGGACCTTCCGTACTCATTGGAACTGCGCGGGGGATGGCGATCACGCGATACGGTCGAAGCGTTCAGGACTTATGCAAGGGTGTGTGTCGAACGGTTCAACGATCTGGTGGATCAATGGATCACCATCAACGAACCATGGTGCATTTCCTATCTCAGCCACCTCATCGGCGAGCATGCTCCCGGACACCAGAGTCTCGAAGAGACCGTGAAAGTCATACACCATATCAATCTGGCCCACGGTATGGCACTTGCTGAGTGCCGAACACAGGAAATCAGAAAACCTGTGGGCATCTCGTGGAATCTCTTCGTACCGAGAAATGCTACGAGAAGGTCCGAGGATATGGAGGCTGCAAGGAAATCGTTGATCAGGGAATCCAGGGTCTTCACCGATCCGGTGCTGCATGGTACCTACCCATCTGAACTTGGCTGGCAATTTCCCATCGAACCTGGTGACATGGACATCATTTCACAGCCAATGGATTTTATCGGGGTGAACTACTACCAGGAAACGGTATTGGCGGCGGATATGCAACAGGAATCGGGCTATCGTGTCGTTCCCACGTGGCAACCTACCACAAGTCAGAATTGGGCAATCAACCAATACGGACTCTACCGTGTACTGGAATGGATCGCAAAGGAAGCTCCCGGCATACCCCTGTATATCACGGAGAACGGATGTGCTTCAGATGATGTCATCGATCCAGACGGAAGGGTACATGATCGTGATAGGATCGAGTATCTGATCAAGCATTTGGAAGTAGCCAAAAAGGCGATTGATGACGGGATACCCTTGAAAGGATATTACCAATGGTCGTTCATAGACAATTTCGAATGGGCGTGGGGATATGAGAAACGTTTCGGAATTGTATATTGTGATTATAAGAGTTTACAAAGAATCATAAAGGATAGTGGGTATTTCATGCGTGATATCATATCGGGATTCTGTGAATATTAAATGAAAATTATATAATACATATAGCATAATACAATAATATTAGTTATATTGCATACAATTATTTACAAGAAGAGCCAGTATTCCAAATGGTGATGCTGGCTCTATTTCCTATCATGCCATGTCAATCATTCTGTTCCAACACGGTTTGGTTTGATTACCCTGCCTATCCGAAATATAGCATACGTGTTGCATAGTACTGTGAGGGTAGCATAAGTTATTTTCACTGGTAATCGGGAAACAATTTTCCACTACATGGCAGTTCCCTTTTTAATTCCCGGTTGCCTCAGTCAAGACACTCGATCTGATACCGTCTTCCTACCGGCGAATTTTTCCCGCGATAGGAAAGATCTCGGTATGGTGGAGACCCGATTTGCGATGACTTGGGTGCGAGGACATCGCTTCCTCACGTTCTTCTTGTACGATGTAGAAATCAGCGCTGTAGGAAACCTTGGATTGAAGTGATAACGCGTTATTCGGATCCAGTAGGCCAATTTCCTGGGGACCTTCATTGGATAAGAATTTCACTGACCATACCAGTACCTGCACACCAATTCTGTTTCACGATGTACTTCCCAAAAAATCTACAATGTGGTCGTGACTCAAAGATGCATGGGAACCATGTGCATATGCTGCGTGGGTACTAGTTGTACACGACAATGAAAAGTATCATGGGGAAAATGATCTGTGGTGATCCTAGCACATCATAACACACATGTGCCAAGGAATGTTGCATGAAGTCTTCTTCAAGAGGTTTTAAAAAAATCCAAAGACAATTATAAGGATACGGCTATGGTATCATCTGAGTAGCGAATGAAACCAATTTGATTATTGTATAGTAATATAATAATCATAAAAATATATTACTATACAATCAAAATATACGAAATATGATAGTAAAACTAATATAAAAAAAATGTAAATTACTCAAAATTTATATAAAAACGATATTAAAATAAATAGTCATGACCACCGGCATAGCCGGTGGCTTGCTGTCAGCCCTGTAAGGGCCTGATACTGGCAGCAGCTAAAGCTGCGTTTCACAACAGCATCCAGTGCTCGCAACCCCTAAAGGGGTGCTTCCGTCATTCCGCTTCGAAC
>JAHDQJ010000034.1 GCA_018433865.1 Spirochaetales bacterium
CTAGTAGCTCGTAACACTTAAACCTATTCCTTAATCACCGGGTACAGGCGCTTGAGTTTGACTCTGGCGTCGCTGGTTTTGAACTGCCAGTCAATGCCTTTCTGGTTCGAATTTCTGTCCCTTCCCCATGCAGAGACTTCCCTGCAAACGGTCGCGAGATCGGGCAGCCGCCTAGTTTCTATGCATTGTGCCGTCAATGCAGCCAGCTCGCATTCGGCCATGTTCAGCCAGCTTCCATGTTTTGGGGTGTAATGGATCTCCAGTTTTGATGCAATACGGAAAGCCTCCTCTGGAGGGAATGTATTGTATAGTGATCCAATCTTATGTGTGTTGAGGTTGTCCATCACCAAACGAATGACCTCGGCCTCGGGATAATCCTCATCAACGAGCCTCTTGATTTGATGGGCCCAGTCTGCTTTGGTCCTGTGCTCTTTTGCATCTACATACCGATATTTGCCCAGCGGCTCATTGAACATGAAGATGCTGCAGGTTCCATTGCGGATGTATTCCGAGTCCTCCCGCAGCGGTTTTCCGCATTCCATGAGAATACTCTTTCTTTTGTACGAAAGCAGTTGGCATGGGTGCCACGGTGCGCTCGAGTTTGATGACCTTGGGGCTTCGGGATGAGACCTTGTCCGGATGACCGGCCATCGCACCGAAAGTTTCGCGGTTGCCAAGGGTCGCATCATGATCGGGCAGGTCACACCGTGCATGCATGGTCGTCCTCCTGATAGTAGCGTGCGTTGATGTAGCACTCATGGCTGCAGAACTTGCGGTCGGGAGTGCCGTAGGCGGAGAACTGTTTGCCGCAGGCGGGGCAGGTGAAGTGGTAGAGGGCCTTCGAAGATCGATCCACCAGATACAGATGGGTGTTCCACCACTCCTGGCGGCATGCCTTCGAGCAGAAGACCTTCTTCTTGCGTTTGGGAATCTGTTCGAGGGGTGTTCCGCATTGCTTGCACCGGCTGGCGGCGGCAGGATCGGGGGAAATATCCAGGCCTTTCTGCACGGCACGTACGCAGTAGGTCTTCACCGTACCCGGCTTCAGTGAAAGCGCATCCCCAATGTGCTTGTAGGTGCAGCCATAGCGGCGCATCTCGTGTATCCGGTCTTTCTGGACGTCAGTCATGTGTTGCCTCCTCATGGGTGTCAATCGTCTTTGGCATATAGATTTATATATCCATATAATGCAATAAATTGTATCGTATCAATCGCTCACAACGCCCCGATAGTCAACCGGCTTCTGCCACCAATTCGCCGATAAGCGGCCGGTACTTCGCTAGCAGGAGCACTCTAGCGTTGTGGAACTCTCCATCGGTCAGGAGCCCCTGTCGCAGCAAACCCTCGGCGATGGATATGCTGGCTTGGTAGTCCAGTTCCCTCGCGAACAGACTATCGTCCATTGGTGAGCTTCCGAAGGTTGCAGTAGTTGATGATTCACCCATGGTTGCGTATCCCTTGGGTCAGTTTCATATGAGTTTTGGTCATCGAATCCTCCCTATCTCTTAGCGGAAAACTGTACCCTCGATGCACAAAGCTCTTCTCATCGCGGAGAGAATCGGAGCAGATAGCGTCTTGGGCAGGGGATCCCGCTCGAAGGCTCTTGGAGCCTCGATACCTTCCGGATGCGAGAGGGGATTTGACCGATGGAAATGTGGAGAAGTTTTACGGATTGAGAGTTGGTCCCCTTTTGATATCCTTTGCATCTCTTGATTGAGACGGGGTGGGGCGTGTGCTAAACTTATAAAGCCCTGTCGGATCCTATTTCAAAAAACCATTGAGAGGAGTCCCAGATGGAAAAGAATAATCTCTACAGGATCAACATTGATGAAAAGAAGTTGATCAAGACGAAGGAAGTCGAGTTTTCTTCCATTGGAGTCAAGGAACGTTACGACATCCAGGAATGGGTCGAAGGCTATCCGCAGATCCTTGGGGAGGAACTTTTGATCATCGGCAAGGAGTTGAGCTTTTTCTCCGACACCAGGGAACGGCCTGACTTGATTGCCATCGACAAGGCAGGCAATGTGGTCGTGATCGAATTGAAGCGGGATGACTCGGGTTTAAACCTTGAATGGCAGGCGATCAAATATGCCTCCTACTTGTCGAAATTCTCCAAGGACGAAGTGCTTACCTATTTTGCGAAGTACCGCAACAATACCGATGAAGAGTACACCTCGCTCGAGAATGAGATTGCTGAGTTCATTGAGGATGGCTCGATGGAGGATTTGAACAAGCGGCAGCGGATAATCCTGGTTTCCCACCGATTCGCCAAGGAAGTGACCAGTGCCGTGTATTGGCTGATTGACAACTACAAACTTGATATCAAGTGCGTGCAGGTGACACCTTACCACGATGCTGAACGCGGCAATTACTATCTGCAATCCACCACCATCCTTCCTGTGGCCGGAGTAGAGAATCTGTTGATCGGAGCTGCTGACCGAACCACAACGAGCCTCACGGGTCCGGTCAAAAAGGATGATGGGATCACCAAAGTGTGTGAGGAACTCTATGCCCGACTGGGATCCAAACTGGATTTCTCTTTGATGCCGACAAAGAGGAGCCGGTGGGCTGGAATGGGATATCCGGCTTTCAGATATTTTCATCTTTGGTATGCAGGCGATTATTGGGACAATTGGAACATGAGCTACAAAGTGTGGTTATTCCCTGAACCTGAGAGTGAAGTGATCAAGTCAGTCAAATTGTTATTCAGTTTCAATGAGAAGGCTCTGCTCATCAACGGGATCAATGAATTGAAGATAGAAAAGATCTCCGGGATTCTTCAGAAGTATCTCGAAGAGAACGATTATAAAGCATACAAGAAGACCAGTGTCAGCGGAATTGAACTACGATTCAAGTATGATATGGAAAACTTGCTTGACCGATTGAGCAAGCTGATCACACATACCAAACCTGACATCCAAGCGATTCTCGAGGAGTGACTGGTTGCATGTGAAAAATAACCCAGGAGGGTGGATGGAAGGTGAGCACATGAAGATCGGTGCCTTGGGCAATTGAGGGCTCCGGAACCGATCAAAAGGAGAATTTCAGCATGAAGGAAACCAGCGGGGACTCCTATAAACAGATCAACGAACAGCTATACGAACATGGCTCATGGCTCTATCGGGAGGAGGGGAGGAAGTGGTCACTTGGAATGTTCTTCGATCCCGATACGGAGGAATTCAAGGAATTCCCTGGCGTATACAAGATGTTGGTCCTCAAGGAGCTGTTCCAGTCGGGAATCACTCCGGCCATGCTGGACGCATCTTGCAAGGCATATTGCAAGGAAACACAGCCCGATAAGCCGTATCAGGATTATGGACTGCTCCTGCTTGAGCTCATAAAGGAAATCATAGTGTGGGATCTGAGGGACATCGACAACAATGCCCCCATGAATTGGTATCGGACCGTCAAGTCCGATCCCCCGGAAATCACCGAACACGAGGTGGTGCTGAGGATGCTGGAATCTTCTTCATCAGACTTGTCCGCACGGTTGAAAAGCGGGAAATCCTTGGGGACCAGGAGACGGATCTTCCTGCTCGAGCACAGCCTTCTCCATCCGGAATTCAAGGTCGTCGGCAACGGCAATCCCCTCCTGGACCAGGAGGACTACAATCTCCTGGACGCATTGGTCGGACAAGCGAACGTATGACGCCTTGAAGGAGGAGTAGGTATGCCAGAATCGGATATGTGGAAAATATGGAATGACAAGCTGTTTGCCCATGGATCTTGGCTGTACGAGGAAGACAGTTACGGGTTGGATCTCAAGACCTTCTTCGATCCGTTCTCATCGGAATTCGCTTCCAAGCCGACGCGACGAAAAATGCTCATTCTTCGGGAGTTGTTTTACTGTGGGATCGAGCCCGTCTATGTGAACTCCTTGTGTAGGAGGTTCTGTGCAGATCATGGGCAAGAAGATCTCTATGTTGATTTCGGACATGCATTGCTGGAGATCCTCAAGGCAGTGTCGGCCGACGACCTTGCCTCACTGGACATCCACGATCCACAGAACTGGTACCGGGGGAAAGAGGCCCCTTCCATCCGTGAGAGCTCGCATCAGACAGTCATCATGGTCCTGGAAGGAATGATGCCTGATTTCCATGAGCGCCTGAAGAGTCAGACGGACCTGTTGATTCGCAGGAGATTGGTCTACTCTCAGCGCACAAACATGCTGATCGTCCCCAATGAGGACCCCGTATTGGATCAAATAGATGAGGAACTACTTCGCAGGGTTGAGACAATTGAACCGGATGTGAAGGCAAGATATGGAACGATACGGTTGTTGGCTGAGGATATCCACGATGAGCTGGACCCTGAACATAAGAGAAAACGCCTTGAGCAAGCACAGTTGCTGTATGAAGCGATAGAAAACCTGGATCTTGGGACACTCAAGGAACTGCCAATGTTCCAATACAGAGATATCGAACATTTCGTGGATATCAAGAAGGATCCGAAGAAATGGTTGTATGGCGAGATCCATGATCTGGCTCTGAGGCGGGACTTGTGCAGGATCAGGGGAGTGGAGTTTCGTCCATGAATCATCATCGTTTGAATCATCTGATGGAACAGATACCATACAACGGAGCCGGAATCCTTTTCTGGCACCAAGCCGAGGATGGTCAGCTGTCTGTGCTGCTGGGCTTGAGATCCCATCACCCGCAAAAGGGAAAATGGTCGATCCCGGCCGGCGGGTGGGAAATGAAGGATGCATACGACGAACACAAGAAGAGGAATTACCAGAAAACAGCAATTCGTGAGACATGGGAAGAAATCAAGTTGATGGTAGACAATCCGAATGACTTGACCTATCTTTGGAGCAGGTACTTACTGGTCTATCATTTTGTAGTATATGCCTGCCAGCTCTCCGAGAAGCGGAAAGTTGTCCGTTACCAGGAATTTTCCGAGGTGAGGTGGTTTCCTGTCGATTCCTTGCTCGACAGCAGTGTCGGGTTCGTGAGATCGCAGGTGGCCGCCCTGGTACGACAACACCATTAAGGAGAGAAACGGTATGGAAAGAACGTATTCACCTGATTTTATCAAACAAGCGCACAAAGCGACCATCTTTCATGAGAAGGACATCCTCGCGAGCTCGGTCTGCACCTGTTTCTATTGTGGCTATCAATTTGATCCACACAAGGAGAATGACCTCGAGTGGTTGGATGAAACCCATCCCAAGGGCAGGACGCTTATGTGTCCGATGTGCGGCATCGACTGCATCGTGGGGGATGCATCCGGTTTTCCCATCACCGATGATGGTTTCATCCATGCCTGCACCGAGGCCTGGTTTGGAGGTTACAGCAGGATCAGCGATGGGAAACCGGTTGAAAAGACTAAGCCCATCCCGATAGAGGTTGAGTGACAAGAACACAATCAACCAATGATGACAATTTGTCAGAGGAGCACGCTGTGGTTGAGCAAATCACAACATGCTGCCTTTCAAGGAGGGATGTATGAACGATCATAAAAAGGAGTATCTGTTAAAGATATTCTCACGAACCAACCGCAAGGATACAGAGAATTATGTACTAACGGGAATATGGCATAGATTGAATAATTTTAATATCAAGCCGGTTACACAACAGTATGTGAAAACAGATGAAGGTCGATATGCACTTCTCGACCTCTTTTTCCCAGCTATCAATTTTGCTATCGAAGTTGATGAGCCCCATCACACTAATCAGAAGGAGCAAGATGAAGTAAGAATGGAGGATGTATTGACCGCATTGGTCTCTGATGATTGGAGGGCTTGTAATCACAGCACCACGAGTGATTTGGTTTTCAGGGTTACTACGAATGAAAAATCAATAGAAGAAATCGATGAACAAATTTCTCATGCAGTAGAGATTATCAAAGAAAAAATTGCAGCGATGGGCACTGAATTGGAATGGCTGACTTATGAGGAAGAACTCGCGAGAATAAAATCTCAAGAAACCTTCTCGATCGGAAATAACTTCGGTTTTAAATACATAAAAGATATTGCGAATACAATTTTTGGCAGGGACTATAATAATCTGCAGCGATGCTACATTAAAAATATAGATGCAGAACACAGATTGAGCTTACATTGCCCCAAATTGGCAATTCTAAAGGCAGGAGAAAAAATTGCACCAGCAAAGGGTTGGTTGAATGAACTTTCAGATGATTGGTCAACCATTTCTCAATCGAATAAGGATAAGGATAGAAATAAACTATTAGCTGAATTTAAGGAAGAGAAGAAAAGTGGGACACGACGCGCGACATTTGCCCAATATCGTGATCACCTTGGCTTTATCAGATACAGGTTCGTCGGGGTTTTTGAATACGACAGTTTTGAAAACAAAAATGGAATCGATATTTTCTACCATAGAAGAGTTCAAGATGAGGTCAAGATTGTTCATCCTAAGAAAAATTGACCTATCCTTTTCTACCGAGGCATTCGAATCTGGCAGTGTCATCGATATGACGAAATGGTTGGAGGATTTGAAAAGTACAACGCATAATACTTAGATGAGGTCTTATACATCACGTTCATCGAATAGGGTTTTGATTTTACCGATGAAAATTGTTGGGAGAAGGGACGACCGGGCGACGGAGCCATGGTATATACTACTATACTACGCTTTATTTGGTTAGGGCTGATTTGCCCACATGTTGGACTTCCAACGCCTTCCATGGATCATAAGAATAGGGACGGGTAGGTCACGCATCACTGATGCCCCTAGCGACGATTGGCGTGTGTTCGATGCACGTGGGGAAGATTCGCTGAGAACGTATGATACAATCGATTCACTGTTCAGTGACGGTTGTTTAGTGAGTACCTAATAAAAAGAAATGCGGAGGAATCATCATGGGAAATGACACGGGATGGAAAGAGCTCAACGATCGGTTGTTTGCTCTTGGTTCTTGGTTGTACAGTGGAGACAACAGCAGGTTCGACCTCAAAGCCCTCTTTGATTCCTCCTCTGACCAGTACAGGAACATGCCGGTCGGACAACGAAAGCTGATCCTGAAGGAACTGTTATTTTGTGGCGTCGACGCCCTATTTATCGCCAATCTGGACTTGGGTGCACCGCTCGATCAGTTGGATATGCTCAACAATACGTTTCAATCGGCTTCCGACGATGAATTCTCAAATCTTGATATCCATTATCCTCTGAACTGGTTCAGTGGAAGACCGGCTGGCTATTTCTATGAAAGGACGGGTCGCGACAAGCTCGATGGGACCTTTTCCTGCATGAATATCATCTTCGAGTTGGAGGTCATCACTCAAAAATTATATAGACGGCTCCTTGATCAGCCAGATGTTCTTGTAAGAAAACGGTTGCTGTATCTTATACATAGCCTTAATTACCCCACACATTGTTCATTCCCGAATGATGAATATGAACCGCAGTTAAATTCGGTCGAGGACAAATTGCTTGAGCGTATGGATGCGTTTCCTCCCGAGACGAGGGTAGATTACGGGATCATCGAGCTCCAGGCAGAAGACATCCGCGATGAACTTTATCCCGATTACAGGGACAAGAAAGCGAAACTGGTCAGGGATCTGTATGATGCCATCGAGCGCATGGATATGAAATCACTCGAAAACCTTGCATTGTCATTCTATGGTGCGAGAGTCATTCCCAGAGAAGATCAGGGACCGCTCACCAAGGAGTGGTTGTATAGCAGGGTGTGGAACATCGCCATCAGGAGGGAAATGTCCAAATTAAGGGGCGTGAAGCTCGATCTGAAGCCGTTGAGCAAGTATCGATTGAGATGACAAGGGTGAAATGGAAGCATTGGTACTAATTTTTATGACGGTCATGCATCAGAACCAAACTCAGTTGATATTGGGGGTGTCGGAAAAGCACAAGGCTCTGTGTCTAGAATGAAAAAACCTGATCTTCAACGATGTCTATGTCCCGGTACCGGGAGAACCAAGCCGAGTTCTCCGTGTGTACCGGGATGATCACTGATGGCTTGACCTTCTCGACTAGGGCATCTATGGTGTTGCCGTCCGCATGACCGCTGGTATGGAGGGAGACAATTCTGACTCCCTTTTCCCGCATGAAGTTGAGGAAATTTGCCATATCCGGATTTTCTTTATACCCCTCCCACATGGAGTAGAACACAACACCATTATCAAAGGATTTTAACTTAGAGAGTTTTTCAAGATATGTACGCATCGAAGGTCGCACACACATCACGAACCTCTGGTCCAGATTGGCGATTTGATCTTTACCGATTCTCGCGTTGCCATAGGATTTCAGTTGTTCGTATCGTTCGTCCGCACCAGTCGTGGTAAATACCCGGACATCTAGAAAGTCTCGTGGCCTCGGGATATTTCCTCCAGCTGCGGTAGAGATAGCAGCAAGGTATAGGTCTTGTAGCAATACACGATTCGCCTGGCGTGCCGCCTTGTACACCGTAACGAGCCGATCGATGTTGGTCCCGGCCATCAAAACGAATGCCGGCCCTTCAGTTTGTGAAAGAATCTGGAAGGCTTGTTGTTCCAAGGCTACCTCGGATACTGATCTGGCTGGAGATCGGGTGAGGGTAGTGCCTTCAGTGATGAGTACATCGACCTGTGGAATTTTCTCTAGGAGTGCGCAAAAGTTCTTTCGACCGTGGGACCGGAAATCCCCCGTGTAGAGCGCGGTCTTTCCGTTGCAGGCGATATGGAACATGTACGCATCGAACGCGGAATGGTCGCACAGATAGGGGGTGACGACCATGTCACCCACGATGAATGGTTTTCCTGACTCATAGAAACCAGAAAAACGATACTCTGGTTTTCCCATGTATGCACGGGCTGCATTGGTCACGCGCCCTGCAGCCTTACCGATGAATATTGGGATCTCTGGCAAGATCTTGTCACAGAGTCCGATGTGGTCTCCGTGGTAGTGCGATATAAACGCTGCTTGGAAGGACGCGTTGCCCAGGAAGAGTCCGTCTATAGGTGGAGCAACGGGATCTGTCTCCTCCAGTTCGGAACCGGCATCCAGAAGGATCCTTGTCGAATCAAAGGCTACTTCGATGATCGACCCACCGATTTGGTTCTGGCCACGGATGATGTTGATCCTCATAACTCCAACTCATATGCATTGTACGGGGGCTTGTTTTCTTCAATGACAAGGGGTTTGATTTCAAGTAACTCCATCAGCTTTTTCAGATTCGGATGATCTTCCTGCATTTCTTTATACTGGAATCCATCCTCCCCGGTGGATGTATATCGAAATACAAACGGGCAAGCAACAATTGGTGTGTCCTCCGGAATTATCGGAAATCTTTCTCTTTTTCCTTTTCTAGCAAGATTGAGATCACGTATCAGTTTTACTCTATCGACTAATTTTAAATATGTGTAAGCTTCGAGCACGCATTTCAGCATTGGTTCTTTGCTATCAGGTATCTTGAGTTCAAGGATACGCAGGATTTTCTTATCAGCATCGTATGCAAGCAAATCGATCTCACCAAACCTGTCAATCTGCTTATTTTTCAGAGGAGTTTGGTAATCAACAATTACTCCTGCGCCAGGAATACCGCCCTCTTGGTTAAACATCTTGATTGCAAGTTGTTTTTCACTATCAGCTTCGGGTCTATCAGAATGCCCATCATGACTTTGCGAGAAGTATGAAGATTCACGACTTTTGGATTCTATCTGTTGGAACTTCTCAAGGTTCTTGATGACCCACTCGGCTGCAATTTCAGGAAAATACTCTTTAGTATCCATAGCAAATCCTCTATTAGTCATGAAGTCTTCGCTATAGAAAAAACAGATGTCTTCCACTTTTTCAAACTTAGCTATTTGATCTTTTCTTGTGTATTGTTCATTTCTCATTTTTCCCTCCTGATACTTTATAGTTAGTGCCTCATTGTATCACATAGTATTTTTCAACTAGAAATGAAATTATTCTTATCTCACAAGATGAAGAAATACTGATCCGACAAATCGAACTTGGGTAGCTTCCATGACCGACAATCGTTCTTCTCGAGGAACTGCTGTGCCCAATCAACCCATTTCGCGAAGTCTGAGTCGGGGTAGTTCTCCCCCAATCGACGCTTGCCTTCTTCAGTGATCGCTGTGATGTAGTCTTTTATACGATTGATATTGACCAGCTTCTCGGTTTCCTCAAGGAGTGTCTTGATCCTGGAATTCTCCATCTGATGCAACCGCTCACGCTCACGTCTTTTCTCTTCCTCAATCAGCCATCGCTTATGCCTGATCTCGTCTTGTGCAGCATTTTCCTTTTTCATGGTCGCAATGTGTATCATGTTGATGATGAATTCGTGTATCTGATCTTCGATTTTGAAGGCCTTTCCCTCCTGCCACGTGTGGCGAGCATAGCTTTCATAGGGAGAGGTGAGGATCTCGAAGCAGAGTTTTCCTGACGGCACATATTCAAAAGTCGAATAGCTACTCGTCCGGTGTTCCGGTGCGAGTTCCCGCTTGCACGATTTTTCGGTGATCCTGAAGATGATGTAGGTATCGAGTACCTTTGCATAGATAGGGACGGGCTCTCTCACGGGAAATCCATAATGGACTTCCTGCTTCTCTTTCGGATCCTTCGGCTTTGGTCCGATCGAGTAACCTCGTGCATCCAAGGCGTCACAGAGGATCTGCAGGATCGCCAGCGCACGGGTGATGTTGTCAGGTCCAACGCTTACCTCAAATGCTTCGTCATTGCTGGAGATGCATCTGCCGCGTTCGAAATGCCCGGGTTTCTTTCTCAATGAATCTTGCAGTTTTCTCTCGGTGTTGAGCACATACGGGTTGGTCAGCTTGACATCAGCTCGATAAACGATTTTCATCTCCGGCTGGGTTTCTTTTTGCACAATCTCCTGTTCAAGGATGAACGCCTCGGGAACCAGACGTTCAGATATCGATTTCTTGGGAGATTCGGGAGCCTTTGGCGGTCGGGACATTCTTCTCACTAACGGGCATGTGTCGAATGGGGGAAGGGGTTCCTTCTTCATCATCAATCCACTTTGGATTTTGCTCCAATATCCCCTCCCCGGTAGTGGGATATGCATCTTGCGACAAGTCTTCGCGATTGCCACATCGGAAACCCCATAGCGTTTGGCTACCTCCAAGAGCGGCTCTGCCCACACCTGGTCATAGAGTGTTTCCCTGTTATAGTAGTCAGTTCCATTCCACATAGTATCACCTTCCTGTGATTGAATATAACAGGTTTTTTCTCTGGCTCAATAGTGAAAAACCGATGATACTGCTTATACGCTATCGTATCCAGTGATGAGACCTTTGCAAGCATTGGTTTCAAGGAGGTGTGTATGGATGTAAGAAAAGGGCAGGGAATGCACGAGAAGGCATTGAGGGAACTCGTACAATGGATAGATCAGGAGATCAAACCGATCGATCATGGGGAGGTTCATCTTGTGTTCAAGATACGTGACCATCAGGTTGCGCTTATTGAAAAGACGAAGATCGTGAAGGAAAAACCCTCAGACTATCATCATTACGACAGTTAATTGTAGGTGGCTGTGTTGGTTTTGTTTCACATGAATTGAGCAGCAGAAAACCGATATTCCAACTCATGGTTCACAATAATGTAGAAGCTTATGCGCCCATCCGCTTTCACTGAATAGCAGAGCAGCCGCTCCATCATGAACCATCGGTCCCGTGCGGCATCGATCGCAGCATCCCCGTGTCGCTTATAGGGAGGGAGGTACAGGTCCCCGGTGCTCTTGGTCATGTACACATCCTTGTCCAGGCAATTGGACAGCACCTCGCGGTTGATGCGGTACTCGGCCAGCTTGGTTCCCCCTGGGTCATACGAATGGATGATGCACGGCTCGGATTCCCTGTAGAAATTCAGCGCGTGGAATCGGTACGAGGCATCAAGGGCAATCTCGGTCAGCCCATTTATGCTCACATATATCTTGCCCACCTCATACGTATCCAGCGCATCCTTACGGTAATTGATCTGTACCAGACTGATGCGCGCCGGTTCGGGGAATGCCGAGCAATTCGCATCCTCCAAGGTCAAGATATCGGGCAGGGGGATCACGAGGTTCTCCAAGGCGATTTCGACAGCGTGGCTATCGATTTGGGCACATAGTCGGTCGTACATATCCGTCCTCCTAGGTCAGCGAGCGCGCCGACTTGACGCTGATCATACGGTTTACGTATGAGGGAGTAATGAGGACTCCACGCATCGCAGTGGTGGTGAGCCAGTTCTGCGCGGTCGCATATGATGACGGTCCCGTGGCATTCTCGTGCAGCCTGAAGGCGATGTTCTCGCTGCGTCCATAGATGAGCCTGCCCTTGACCGTGGTGTCGTAGGTGGTGTCGGCTCCGATGTTGTAAACGATCACATAGTCCTTGCAACGGCTGCGCTCCCCGTTGGTGGTCTGGGCCTTGAATGCGAACAGGTACGAATCGTTGCCATTGTACTCGGCCCTCAGCGACGGAGAGATCGACTGCACGTTCGGATTGTATGGACACCTGACGCGATAGGACGTGCTGGTATCCTTTCCGTTGGAATAGGAATGTACCTGGATCCACTGTTGCTGGGAGATCGAGTACCGCCAGAACTCGGTGACCACGGTGGGGTGGGGCTGGTAGATGCTGGAAGCCGTGCCGGCATAGCCGCGGAACCAGCAGCTGTTGGCGAATACGAACGTCCAATACGAGGTGGAGGTGTCTCCCCCCGCCTCATACGCGATGGCACTCCCGTTGTTCGCCTTGTCGATGAGTTGTCCGTAGGAAGCCATCAGTTGAACCTCGCTCCGTACACGGTCGTCGCGTTGACTGTGGTGGCGTATACGTTTGTAAAATACCCTGATATGAAGGGGTTTGTTCCCGAACCGATCAGCTTCTGATCTTTGCCGTCCCCGTTATCCTTCGGAAGTATGGAAGAGGCTCTGATCGCTCTCAGCCGACCCACCAAAGTGATCGATATGGTGATAGTTGAATAAACGCCTATGGTAGAGCCTTGTCCTCCCCAGTTGGAAATGTTCACATCCCCAACAGTCGTTCCCAGCGTCGCCCCGTTCGCATTCTTTCTGACCGACTGGACAGTGCAAGCTACGGATGTCCCGCCTGCCGGCTGAATGGTCGCCGTTCCGTTCGCCGGATACACGACTCCCGTGGTAAGCGCGGCAACAACAGAGTCAAGTTGTGCCGCATCACCTTTCTTGAAGTTCATGTTGCTCGAAGAGGCCCACACAGGTGAAGCCAATGAAAGCGCATCGTCGCGATACTGGCCATAGCCAAGCAATCCGAAAGTATTGTCGGCAGTACGATAGAATAGTCCCTTCCCTGTCAGCGTGTGCCGTTGGGTGAATGCCATGTTCTTGGCGTAAGCCTTAGGCGATGATACGTCTTCCTTGTCCATGTATCTCAACTCTGCATACACCTTTTCATTCGGACCGACACTTGCCGACCACGCGTATGCTGCATAGGCTGTGGTGAGCTGGAAGCTGGCCAAAACTGTTCCTGAGGACGACCCGTATTCGCCTCTTGGAAATACATGGTCTATGGGGTAGTCGCTCGCTGACTTGAAAAATGTGAGAAATCCGATATTGCCCGACCATTCCTTGTAAGCGGATGCAGCCATGTGGAGGCTTGAACACCCGGCTTGGGTTGCCACCTTGCCGACAATCTTCGTCCAATAATATCCGGATTGCGTAGATGTTGCGACGCGGACCGATGCGTCATAGGCATAGGCCACCTTTGCCAACTGTCCTGGGGTTACCCTCGCGATCGCGTTGATTGTCTTGCCGGCAAAAGAACCGGATGCTGTTTGGAGGGCAGCATCCTCAGCGACTGTGGAAAGGCTGTCATACAGGGTGCCCGTACTCCAAAGGTCTTTTGTGTTGGCAACGCTGACAGCGTTTCCGTCCGTATGCACCTCAGTCAAGAGCGCCTCGTGGTCGATAGTCCCTTCAAACTGACCGCCGCCCTTGATATATACACTTCCTTCCGCCGAGTTGATTTCAAATACAAGGGTGTTACCCTTCCAAGCTTGCATGATCGGATAGGCTTCATCGCCGTTATTGGAAAGCACGAGCTTGAACAGTTGCCCCCCGACGATCTTGCTCACTTCAAGATTGTTGGTCTTGATCCTGTTTGCAAAGAAGTCCCACACGGCAAGGCTCTCGAACACCTGCGCCACGCCGAGCGCTTGTGCCCAAGTGCCCATATCTTCCCACCCTTCGGTTGCAAGCACCTGCATGAAATGTTCCTTCGTGAACATCGCTGGGCTGATGGGACTCATCACCTGGATGTCAAATATTGCAGTTCCCTCTTTCTGGAATCGTCCCAGGACATATTCTGGTGTGCCGATGAGTGCCAAAGTCTCATAGTCCTTCCATTCCAGGGTGCTCCCGTTCGGAACCATCTTCGCATACTTGACGCTTGAGCCGGTCCAGACCACATATCCTTGGCCTCCATCGGCAAGTGTTTCCGAATATGCAGGAACGGTGATCCGGTCCAAGCCGACATGGATATAGCCCTGGCTCGCACTCAGCGTGCCGTCCTCGGCATACCCTTTCACATAAAGCGTCGTGCCCTCGGCATGGATGCCAAGCTGCCCGGGATTGCCCGGGGGACCCGCCGGACCTGCGGGGCCGGCTTCTCCCGGAGCACCCGGCTGCCCGATGGCGCCGGTGATGCGTACCGCGGAGCCCCATGATCCGAAGGTGCCGTCCGCATGCACTGCCCGCGAGCGCTTCCAGACGTACGATCCGCTCTGCGGTGAGGGGACCGCGGAGGACCAGCCGCTGGCAGGGGCTACCGTAAGGGAGGTATTGGCGGCATACTGGTCCTCGCTCGTGGATCCGTCGCGAAGATGGGTGATGGAATGTTGTCCGATCGCTACCGGCATGGTTGACTCCTTAGCTGACGGTGCAGATGAAGGTGGACTTCACGTCCACGTCCGAAGTCCCCACCGAGATCGTCTTGCCCGTCTTCGATGCGGTCGCATCGGCGAAGTTGCGCGCCGTGCCGTCCTTGTTCAACACACTCCACGTGTAGGTGTAGCCGGTTCCCACCGAGTCGATCTCGGCGCCGTTCTGGAACAGCTTCGCCTTGAGGGTGCTCGTGCCGACCCCGTTCTTGAACACCTCGCCCCCGGTGGACTCGATGACCACCTGGATGGGATCGTTGAAGTCCAGCACCGTCACCGGATCCGAGGTGTAGGTGTCGCCGACCACCGTATCGCTGATCTTCGCACGATACTGCTGCATGCTGGCCACCGATGAGCCGGCTACCGCATAGGTGGATCCACTCGCCCCGGCGATGACGGTCCACGTCCCTGCCACCAAGCGTTCCCACACATAGGTGAGGTTTGTGGTATCCTTGGTTGCCCCGCGGTACAGGTGGGCGGCGAGGGTGATCGAGGCCGGCTGGCCGTTCTTGAAGGCGAAGCCGGGGTCGGCTGAGACCTCGGCGATGGCGATGTTGTTGCCCTCGGTCACCTTCTGGACCGTCACCGAGTTCTTGTAGGTCAGGTCCAGGCCGGTTGCCGGATCCCGATAGACTATGGTGCAGATGTACTCCACGCTGAACACGGTCGAGGAGAACGGCTGCGAGGACACGGTGAGGGCCTTGGGGAAGGATGCCCCCGTCGTCTCGCCCGCGCTGAGGTTGTTCTCCCCCGTCTGGTTGTTCGCCTTGCGCTTCCAGGTCACCGACTGCACGTTGGTACCGGCGACCATGATGTCGGTCCCGCTGCCCGCGAGGAACAGGCTCGGGGTGAGCACCAGGGGTGTGGACGCGAAGTCGGGGCTGTACAATTCGTTGTTCCCGTCGTAGCGCACGTTCTTGGTGTGGTTGCTCGAGATAAAACCGGTGAGGGTCACCGCGTCGTTGAAATCCATGATCGTGATCTGTCCGATCGATACTGCCATTATCAGATCCTCCTGAGCAGCGTGCAGAAGAAGTTGGTCCTGCCCGCCACATCGTCTTCGGTGATGGACAGCGTCTTGCCTCCCACGGAGTAGTGCTCGCTGTTCCATATCTCATCAGAGTGCGCATCGGAGCTTGTCCTGTGCCAGCGGAAGTCGGCGTCGGTGAAAGAGCCGGTGACCTCAATTCCTCCCTTGAAGACCCTTGCGCGCATGGTGGTGGCGAAGGCCTCGGTGGTGCGGAAGGTGGTGCCCCCTTCGCTGATTACCTGCACCAGGTACGCATCCTCGCCAGAGGGTCCCGCCGGACCGACGGTGTCGTTCTTGCCCCGTGCGAGCACCTGAAGGTACGCGGGGGCACTGAGGTCGAAGGCTGAGATGCCCACCGCCTCGTAGGCGATCACCGCGCTCTCGTCGGTGAAGGTCCTTGCGGTGATCAAAACCGCGACATTGAGGCCGCTGAAGGCATCGTCGACGAGCCTGACGAGGCTGCCGCAGGGAAGGTCGACCGCCGAGAAGAAGCCGTAGGAGCTGCCCGCGTGGCGGTGGTACTGGCCCAAGAGGTTCGCATGCTCCTGGGCGAGGGTGCGCTCGTGCACGAACGAAAGCTCCTCGCCGATCACATTGTCCGAGGTTTCGGCGGCGAGCTGGGCATCGGCGGTCCTGACCACGTTCACATCGCGCTCGAAGATGATGTCGGCATGGGCATCGAGGCGGGTGACGTGGTAGGCAAGCGTCCCGTTGTTGTGCGCCGCCACCTCAAGGTACGGACCACCTGCCGCAGCGATGTTGGCGGTGATGTAGCCGCTTTCGGCGGTGAACTCGGTACGCACGTTCGCTGCCGCGATGATCCTGCCCGATCCCACGATGTCGATCTCGCTGGCGGCGTTGCAGGCTTCGATGAGGGCGGGAGTGCGGAAGCTGTCCGCCTGGGCCTCGGTCCACTCGGCTTCGGTATATATTTCACTGCCGTCGAAGTGCGACCCGCCTTCCAGCTTCAGGTAGCAATAGGGGTGTCCGTCACCGCGTCCGGAGGTGTGGCGGTACACCAGATAGTCGCTTGCCGTCCCCAGGCGGGTGAAGGACACGCGCGCGCTTTTGTACTGGCGGATCTTCTTGCCCAGGGTGATGGCCCTGCCTCCCACCACGACCAGCTTGTCCTTGGCGAGAGAGGGGAGGGCCTCGGTGGATGTGCAGTCCACCTTGAAGAGCCTGAGCTTCCCCAGCTCGTCGAAGAAGTACACACAGCCCAGCTCGTAGACCAGCTGGTCCAGCAGCTCGCGGCAGGTGATGCTGCCATCCACGCTCCGGGTGACCGTCGGGGTGAGGAAAATGCAAGACGGCGACACGGTGATGCCCGCCCTTGCACAGATCGCCCCGACCGCCTCGCCTGCCGGGCAATGGAACAGGTGCCGGCCGCTTTCGACGAAGGCCTTGCCCAACAGCCGCGTGCCGGTGTCCTCGATGGTGATAGCCAGCGCCTGCGTGCCGCGGTCGGTGAGCGTCCAGCTGTAGCTGGTCGAAAGGTATCCGGTGAACAAGGTCCCTGTGCCGTCGGTGAGGACGGCCTTCACATCGCCTTCGGTGGCGATGATGTCCTCGATGGCGGGGCAGGTCCTGTCCAGCAGCAGGTCCACCTGGTTGGACGAGCTTTTCAGGCCCGAGAGCAGCTGCTGGTGGAAGGTAATGGACCTGCGTGCGATATGCTCCTCGCCGATGGTTTGCACCGTGGGGTGGGTGACCTCGAGGTCCCCTCCCAGGAAGGTGAGGGTGAGCTGCGGATTGTGTATGCTGCCCATCTAGGTCACCCCGTAGTAGTCCTTATGCAAAGCTTCGAATAAGGATTATTATTCTGTGTGAAATGTTATGCAAAGAAGATGGACATAATGTTCTTCATTCAAAGAAGAAACCATGTCCACAACTTTGCATAGCATTC
>JAHDQJ010000032.1 GCA_018433865.1 Spirochaetales bacterium
CGAAAGGAATGCACGTCGTGCATAGAGGTCCATCGCTTCCCAGTTCTCGGGGAGCAGAAAGTCGAGGTAATTCCTGACGTAACCCTCGCGCACGTCGATCTCCATGGCTTCGCTCTGGACCTCCTCCGCCTCCTCCAGAAAGTCTCCCTCGAGATACAGTTTTTCGCCATTTTCCCAGATTGACTTTGCTTCCGCCCAGAACTGGGTCCGATACGCCTCGGAATATTGCCAGGTCATCTTATGCCGAGCCAGGTTGGACTTGATGATCCAGTACCGGCGGTTACCGGTGATGTCGCGAAGGTACCCGTGTTCTCCGTTGACCGTCGCAATGATCACGCACTGGCGAGGGTGGCTTTCGACCACCTTGCCATAGCTGGGGCGGTATTGGTCGTCAGATGTGGAGAAGAACGCCTTCACTTTCTCAATGTCGGCTTCAGTTATTTATTTATGATATGAACGTGATTGCCTCCTTTCCTGTTGGGCAGGCACCTGTCCCGTACGATCGGGACCCTTACGATCCGGCCACACTGTGGACATTTAAGCGAGATCTCAAGCGGTTGGATCGTTGAGTGAAAACCGGACGTATCGAATGCTCGCTTTCCACAATTTGGGCATCTCATGGGAATATCCATAACTTCTCCTTGTATTGTCAATTTTTTGGTGGTATATACTTCTGATTCGGATTGGTTGGTAAAACTAATCACGATAGATAATTGTTTTGTAGTTTTGACTAGGTTTACGAGGTACATTAGGGGAAGATCTTACTCGAGGTTCTATACCTCGTTTTGTTCGTATATTATAACTACAAATATTGTGATATTCGCTGTATTCATAGCTGATATTTATTTCCGCAATATTGCTAGTTAGTGTTTCTCCCCTTTTGCAATAGAGGCAAGGATTTTCATATTTGAATTCTTTTATTCCCATGCGGTCTCTCCTTATATTCCATATATGCATGTACGCGTTTTTCTAACATTTTTTTACAAAATATTGTCCCTTTATTTATGCACATTTTCAGTTTAAGTTGGTCTTCTCAGAACTGTATGCGATACCTGTTAGTAATCCCAAGTCCAAAAGACGATATTTCATTGCGCTATATGACGCACTAAACATATTGGCCATGTTAAAGATTTGGTTATCTATTTCTGGTGTCCATTTTATTGGAAGTGTTTTTTTCTGCGGGATTTTCAATATATCAAGAAATGCATGGGTTACAGCCTGACCTGGCATAAGAAAGGCGGCTGCAGCTGCGTTTGCCTGCCACTCTGTTATTTTAATACCCGAAAATGCAGGTTTTCGATTTCCAATTCGGACATTAATATCTTCTTTGCTAAAATGTTTTGAAAGAGCTACTTTCTGCCGCCTGAATACTTTTTGATGCAATACCCAGTGAAAGCCCTCGTGAAGTATAGTGAAGTTGCGTAATCCCGCATTTACTTCGGGCTGTAATAATCGTTCATCAATGAGGATCGTGCCTTTCTGAACTGAATGTTTTACTGGCATTTCTGCATCTTCTGGCCATACCCACCAATAGCCATCATTGAAAGCTGTTAACCCCCATATTGATAAATTGGGTGTCAATCGTTGTGGATCCAACCGGAGGTTCAACCCATTCTCAAGTTCAATAAAGTCAAGCGCATCAAGAGGTTTTGGGACTTTAAGGCGCTCGGCATCAAAAATGCGGAGTCTGTCTTCGGCGATTTTTATAAGTTGTGGTAAATCATACTCTAGATAGAACATCGCATCGACTCCTATTGGTTCGACTTGTTTTCCAACATTTCAATGACTTTGATCCAATCGTCATCACCAGCATTAGTGTCTCGAGCTACACGAAGAGCAACTCTGAGTTTTTCATTACTCATTATGTATTCGGGCAAATCAGACGAAATCGTGCTGCTTTTCTCTTTCTCAACTGATGCTCGATCAAATGCGGCTAGATCATAAAGATCTGCTGTCTCTTTGGCATTGAGGCCAAGTATTTCGGCCATCTTAGCTATCTTTTCTCTGTCAGGCGGATACCGATTGCCTTTTTCAATATCACTAAGATATGCAGGGGACATGTGGTCGATAAGTTCGGCAAATCTACGTAGGTTTATGCCTTGGCCCTTACGCTTTGCCTCAATGTACTTACCAAAACGGTTCTCCATGATTTTTCCTCCAATTACACGTTAGCATGTTCGCATGTTTCTAATAAATAATACTCATTGAAAATATTGTTGTCAATAATTAATCAAAAAATATTCGCAAGTTGCGAACAATCTGCATTCACGCAATAATAATCTTTATTTGCGAAAATAAATGTCATTTCTTCGCTTGAAGTGTTATACTTAAAATTGGCTAACAATGAGGTGCGATTATGACTGTAAGTTATAAAAAACTGTGGAAGATCCTAATTGATAAAGATATGAAAAAAAAAGATCTCCGCGAAGCCACAGGGATGAGTACTACATCTTTGACTAAGTTGAGTAAAAACGAGAATATAAACACAGAGATACTCGTAAAAATTTGTAAGGTTCTCGAATGCGACATCGGAGATATCATGGAAGTCACTTCGGATGAATCGTAAAAATAATCTAAATCTATATGAGGAAGGATTTATGGATACACAAAACTACAATCAAATTGTTTCTTTTATCTGGTCTATTGCAAACGATTGCCTCGTTGATACATACGATGTAGGCGACTATCGAAAAGTGATTCTGCCTATGACCGTTATCAGGAGATTTGACGCTATTCTTGAGGAAACAAAAAAAGATGTATTAAAGGAAAGAGCACGTCTGGATGCAGAAGGAGTCCAGAACCCCGACGAGTGGCTTTGCGGCATCACGAAAGAAGCCTTTTGCAACAGTTCCCCACATACACTGAAGAGTCTTGCAGCAATTTCAAACCGACTACAGCTAAAACAGAATTTTGAAAACTACCTGAACGGCTTCTCCAAGAATGTCCAAGATATAATTAATCGCTTTCAGTTTAGGAACGAAATCAACCGCCTATCCGAGTCAAATTCCCTCGGCGTGTTGATAAGCAAATTTGTTGATCGAAGGTTTAATCTTTCAAGTCGTCCAGTACTGAATGACGATGGTACTGTTCGTCTACCCGCCCTCGACAACCATTCAATGGGGATGCTTTTTGAAGAGGTTATCCGGCGTTTCAACGAGGAAACGAACGTGACCGACGCCGGGCGTCACTTTACCCCGCGCGACATCGTGCGTCTGATGGCAGAGCTTGCTTTCATACCGATACAAAGTAAAATCAAGGCTAAGCACAATGTTTATTCCATATACGACGGAGCCTGTGGCACCGGCGGTATGCTAACTGTTGGCGAAGAACGCATACTTGAAATTGCCCATGAAGGTGGGAAGCGGGCAAGCATTAACTTATTCGGGCAGGAGAACTTTGACGAGACCTACGCTATTGCACGTTCAGATATGCTTGTTAAAGGCGAAGGAGAACAAGCCAACAACATTCTTTTCGGATCAACTATATCGGATGACAAATATAGAGGGCAGTCTTTCGACTTTATGCTTTCCAACCCACCGTTCGGTACATCTTGGAAAAAAGAACTGGACGCATGGGGAGGCATTAAGAAAGACGAAATATCCGATAACCGATTCAGGGCAGTTCTGGATGGGGAAGAGGTATCCTTTGTTCCAGATATTGATGATCCGCAAATGTTGTTCCTCGCAAACAATATCAGCAAAATGAAGATGGGAACACCGCTTGGTAGCCGCATCATTGAAGTTCATAACGGCTCGGCTCTCTTTACGGGTAAAGCAGGACAGGGTGCGACAAATTTGCGCCGATATATTATGAAGAACGATTTGCTTGAAGCCATCGTTGCTTTGCCTGAGAAGATGTTTTATAACACAGGGATAGGCACCTTCCTTTGGGTATTGACCAATAAAAAGTCGCCAGAGCGTAGAGGCAAGGTTCAGCTCATAAACGCGACATCTCTTAAAAAACCCCTTCGTAAGAATATCGGAGAAAAGAACTGCGAGATAACGCGAACTCTCCGGGAAGAAATTTTGAAGATATACCTTGCGTTTGAGGCTGCCGATCCTGAATTCAGTTTGGTCCTTAGAAATGAGGACTTCGGATACTTTGCTGTGGATATTCTCCGTCCGCTCCGGTTATCTATGAGCATAACGGAGGACAAGCTGGCTGAACTCAAAGAGAGTAAGAAGGATGACGTGCTTTATAAGGTTGTTTCCAAAATGACGATAGAAGGGGAGCTTTCGTATAAAGTGTTTATCTCGATGGTCGAGAAGGCGCTTGAAAATTATAAGAAGGGGCACCCTAAGGCGAAGACCACACTGACTAAAGGCCGGCTGAAGCTGATACGCGACATGTTCACCGTAGTTAACGAAAACGCCGACCCCATCGAACTGCCGGAAGGCGGTTACGAGGCGGACAAGAACTTGACCGAATCGGAAATTGTGCCCCTGACTTATGAAGGTGGGCTGGAGGCTTTCCTTAAAAACGAAATCAAACCGTATTCGCCAGATGCTTGGTACGAACCCGGCGCCGTGAAAATTGGTGTGGAAATCAGCTTCACGAAATACTTCTACAAGCCAGTTGAGTTACGAGATGTAAAAGACATTGTAGCAGAGATCCATGCTTTGGAGCGTGAGACCGACGGTATGCTGGATGCAGTGTTGGGAGGGCTTGTATGAGCTGGTATGGAATACTTCCCGATCGTTGGGATGTTCTGCCTATAAGAAAATTATTCAATGAGCGAAAAATCAAGGTCAGCGATGTGGACTTTGTGCCTTTGTCTGTTGGGAAATATGGTACAGTACCACAACGGGATAACGTGGCCAAATCCTCCTCCAGCGACAATCGGAAACTAGTAATGAAGGGTGACTATGTCATTAATAGTCGGTCGGACCGTAAGGGGTCAAGTGGATTGTCCGCATTTGATGGTTCAGTTTCATTGATTTATCACGTTCTAACCCCACGTGATGAAATTAGCGGTCCTTTTGCCCATTACCTGATCCGATCGTATGGTTTCACTGAAGAGTTTTATCGCAACGGTCGTGGTATTGTGGCTGACCTCTGGACAACAGGATACCAGGAAATGCGCAACATTATTATTCCAATTCCGCCGCGCGACGAGCAAGACCAAATCGTGCGATGGCTTGAATGGCGTATCAGCCATATAAACAAACTTGTTCGCTCAAAACGACGCGAGATTGAATGCCTGAAAGAACTAAAGAATGCTATTATTAGTACTGCCGTAACGCAGGGCATTAATGCCAATGTGAACATGAAGGACAGCGGTGTAAAGTGGCTTGGAACCATCCCCACCCACTGGCAGGTCAGTACCATCAAGAAGCATTTCAGAATCAAGAAGAATATCGCTGGCAATGAGGGTTATAATGTACTTTCCATAACGCAACACGGCTTGAAAGTGAAAAACGTAAAGAGCAACGAAGGGCAAATAGCTCAAGACTATTCAGGGTATCAGTTTGTCAATCCTGGTGATTTCGCAATGAATCATATGGACTTGATAACAGGATATGTGGACTATTCTAAGATCTATGGAGTTACTAGCCCTGACTATAGAGTGTTTCAATTAAGAAATGATTCCGAAGATTCCCCAGAGTACTTCTTAAAGCTACTTCAAAACTGTTATCACCGAAGAATATTCTATACGTTTGGTCGAGGAGCTGCAGAGAAGGGCCGGTGGCGGTTGCCGAGAGAAAACTTTGAAGCATTCGATATTCCTGTCCCACCATTTGAGGAGCAAGAAGCCATCGCAGATTACCTCAAAAAAAAATGTAAAGAGATTGATGATTTAAGCTTGAAGCTGAGGAAAGAGATTTCTCTCGTTGAAGAATATAAAACACGAATAATTTCGGATGCAGTAACAGGAAAAATTGACTTGCGTGATATCGAAGTCCCCAACTACGAAGCTGTCGAAGATGAATCTGCTACCGCAGATGATGAAAATGGAACAGAGGAGGACCTGGGCGATGATGAGAACTGATATGAGTGAAAAGGGCTTTGAAACGACCATCACAAAGCATCTCGTTGAGGTAAACGATTTCGAACAAGGTGTTACGGGGGACTATAACCGCGAATACGCTATTGATACAGTGCGCCTATTTCGCTTTCTCAACGATACTCAACCAATGGCGATTGGGGATTTGCATATTCTCGACACTCCACTTGAAAAAACGAAATTTCTATCTGCGCTTAGCTCGAAACTTCGGAGCGATGGTGTCATAAAAATATTGCGGAGTGGTATGCGCTATAAGCACCGTCATCTGGAATTTTACTTTCCGACTCCCGTAGATGATAATGCCGATGCTGCAGAGATGTATGAGAGGAATATCTTCAGTGTGACTCGACAGCTTCGCTATGTCAGTGACTCTTCAGCAATGTCGCCGGATCTAGTGATATTTCTTAACGGTTTACCTATCATTACTCTTGAACTGAAGAATGATATAACAAAACAAAAAACTCATGATGCCGTTCTTCAATACTGCCGTGACCGTGACCCCAAAGAGCCCCACAACGCGGCTCTTTTTAGCTTTAAGAAGTGCATGGTTCATTTCGCCGTTGACGAAAATACAGTCATGATGTGTACTAAACTCGAAGGTCAAAAATCGTGGTTTTTACCATTTAATAAAGGTAGGGATGATGGAGCAGGCAATCCTGATGTGGCTGTCGGCTACCGAACCGGTTATCTGTGGGAGAATATTCTTACAAAGGCAGAACTATCGAATATCTTGCAAAACTACGCTCAGATTGTAGAAGATAAAGACCCTGACACTGGAGCGAAAACCTATAAGCAGATATTTCCTCGATACCATCAATTGTCAGTAGTCACGTCACTGCTGTATGACGCAGAACATGATGGGGTTGGAGGAAAATATTTGATTCAACACAGTGCGGGAAGTGGCAAGTCAAACTCAATCGCATGGCTTGCTCATCAGCTTATAGCGCTAAAGAAGGACGGTAAATTCTTGTATGATACCGCTCTGGTCGTAACAGACCGAGTAAACCTTGACAAGCAAATACGTGACACTATCAGGCAATTTGCAGATGTCAGTTCGACTGTAGGCTGGGCTGATGATTCTTCTAAACTCCGCAAGTTACTTGCGGAAGGCAAGAATATCATCATTACTGTTGTCCATAAGTTTGAAGTAATCGTTGGTAGTATAGGAACGGACTATAAACACGATAACTTTGCGATAATTATTGATGAGGCACATTCCAGCCAAAGCGGTAAGCTTTCTGCTGCTATGAATATTGCAGTTTCCGGCAATGATACAGACGATGAAGATTTGCTGGAAGATAAAATCAATGCGCTTATAGAGAGCAAGAAAATGGCACAGAATGCGAGTTACTTTGCGTTCACAGCCACGCCAAAGAATAAAACATTAGAGAACTTCGGTAAAATACTTTTGGATTTAAATGGGAATCCTGTTCTAAATGATGACGGTGAGAAACAGTTTGTACCTCACTATGTCTACACTATGAAACAAGCCATTGAAGAGGGTTTTATTATTGATGTTCTTCGCAATTATACCCCTGTTGCAAGCTATTACTCGCTCGCCAGCAGAGTTTCAGATAAAGATCCACAGTTTAACCGTAAAAAGGCACAGGCAATCCTGCGATTCTATGTGGAGTCAACAAAAACTGCCATTGAGAAAAAGTCTGAAATTATAGTCGAACATTTTCTTTCTCGCGTAAAAAATCTGCTAGGAGGTAAAGCTCGAGCAATGGTTGTTGCACAAGGAATTCCTCGAGCTGTTGAGTACTTCAATACAATCACGGCAATCCTCGCGAGAGAAAGAAGTGAAGTTAAGGCAATTATTGCATTCTCGGGTGAATATGAGAGAAAGACCGAATCGGGATATAACAAATTCTCCAGTAAAGATATTGAAAAAAATTTTAAAAAGGAACCGTATAGAATACTGATTGTTGCAGATAAATTCCAGACGGGATTCGACGAACCATTACTAAATGCAATGTATGTTGATAAATCTCTTGCCGACATAAAAGCAGTACAGACGCTATCTCGACTCAACCGCTCATATCCAGGGAAAAAGGATACAGGCGTTTTCGTGTTGGATTTTGTTAATGACCCGGGTGTAATCAAGAAAGCTTTTGATCGATATTATCGAACAACAATGCTTTCAGGTGAAACCGACCCGCAAAAGCTTAATACACTTATCGACTCTATGGAAACTCTTCAAGTTTTTACAAAAGAACAGGTAGATACTTTTGTGAATCTGTATCTTGGTGGAGCGGATCGTGCTCTTCTTGAACCTATTCTTGAAGCCTGCAAAGAACGATATCTTGCGCTTGATGTGGAGGAGCAAATTCTGTTCAAGAGCAACGCTAAAAACTTTGTACGCACATATAATTTCCTTGTTGCTATTTTACCCTATGGTTCACAGGAGTGGGAAAAACTATCAATATTTCTAAATCTACTTAAAGAAATACTGCCAGCACCGCATGGTGACGATTACACTACTGGCCTTGTGGAGTCGGTAGATTTAGAAAACTATCGCTCTGTTGCACAAGAAACCATGTCGATTGCACTTGCGAATGAAAACGCAATTATTGATCCTATTCCTGTGCCAACCGATGTCGGTATTCAAGTTCCAGATCTGGAAAACCTGAGCAAGATACTTGAAGAGTTCAACAAGATTTGTGGTGGGCTTGGTATAAATTGGACAAATGATAAGGCCGCACAAAAGCAACTCCTCGAATTGCCTGAAGTCGTAAAAGCAAGCGTTTCATACCAAGATGCAATGGAGAACTCAGATGTTCAGAATTCCCGCATCGAATCTGATAAAGCGACACGGAAAGCTATACAAGGTAACTCTACTACAGGCATTGAATTCTACAAAGCGATAACAGACCATCCAGAATTCTTTAGGTTTGTCACCGACTTTGTGTTCAATTCAACCTATCGTTCAAATCCGGGTGTATGAATATGAGGAGTTAAGTTGAGGAACTCCCCAATAGTGAAGTAGATTCTGACAGTATATAATTACTTGTCCGTAAGCATGCTTAATACAGTGCTAGAAGCAATGCATAAAGATAGTATATCTGGAGTATCCGTCCGAATAGGAAATCATTTAAAAATATTGGCTGTTTTTAAGAATCAGTGACTACGACACTCTGTGTCACACTTGATGCAATACACTGTCATCAGGAGGCAGCAAATATGCCACAGATGACAGCAGAGACACTTGTTGAGCGGATGAAAAGGATTCCTGAGTTCATTCTCAGCAGGATTGCCGAAATACTCGACTCCTATGACAAGGAAAGCACCATCGCTGAAGGGATCCTGTTTGAACGTTGCCCAAAATGTGGAGTGGCCCACCCAAGGATCATAAAGGGCGGTAAGACATCCACCGGCAAGCAGATGTTCAGGTGCATGGATTGCCAGCGGCGGTTCACCGCCGACTATGGCACCTACTCATTCTATTCCCACCAGAGCCCCGAAGCCTGGAATGAGCTGATAAAGATGACGATCACCGGCGAGACCTTGGAAACGATCTCGAATGTCCTGGGTGTAAACATCGCCACGGCATTCAGGATGAGGCACAAGCTCATGTGTTCGCTGGAGGACGAGGAAGCCTCGACCAGAATCTCTGACCAGGCGGAGCTTGACGAGAAATACCTTGTCAAAAGCCACAAGGGCGAGAGGATGAAGCATGTTGCAGGAAAG
>JAHDQJ010000015.1 GCA_018433865.1 Spirochaetales bacterium
ATAATATATAGGGATTCCTTGTTCTGCTTGTTCCTTCGTTCCATGATGGGATGGGTTGCTTCTTGATTTTTGGAAACTTCTCAAAATCGACTTGCATCCGCATGGCAGGTGACGGTCGTGACAGTCTTATCCAAGACTTCGCATTAGGGGATTTTTCAGAGAAAAAAGAGCCTATAGGGGGTTTTTAGAATAGACCATCATCGACCGTCACCTGATGAAAGATATCTGCTTAGAATCAGGGTACGTTTGCATGAAGCAACTGCCGCAGTGATATTTCTGGAATCGACCTGCTCTGACCTTGCACATTGCCAAAGTGTGCAGGTCGAGAAGGTCATAGAGAGAACTTCGCTTTAAGGGGATTTTTGGAAAAATGTCCTATAGGGAGTTTTAGGAATAGACCATCACGACCGTCACCACCATGATGAAGACAAGAGTTCGCATGGGTTTGTCCAAGAAGAGCCCTCGAGAAAGCACCCTCCCAAATCTGGTGACGAGTGCCGTCTTGCGTCCTCAGTTGGCCGTCCACTTGCGTACATCCTGCTTGAGCCAGGTGGTGTACGCATCAAGTGCGATCTTGCCCTCACGCACCTTCTGCAGTCGCCTCTTGGCCTCGTCGCGCCAGGATGAGAACTCGGCCTCGCTCATCGTACCCCGTCTCTGGCGGGCATAGAAGGTCTTGTAGGCGGCGTTGTAGGCCTTCAGCGCGCCATCCTCTCCCAAGAGCCGTGAGAAGGATTGCTTGGGCCCGATGACATCACAGGGGGCACTCTCCCCCGGCGCGATACGAGTGCAGTACTCGATGGTGGTCTTCTCTGCAATGAAATAACGGCTGCAGTGTCGGCAGCGCTTGACCGAGGTGCTCTCGGCTGCCATCAGGCGCACCTCAAGGGCCAGCAGGTGAGCGAAGTCATGCACTTCATATTCGCTGAACAACGCGACCTCATTGCTTTGTTTGGCCTTCTCGATTGCACCCTTCAGGTATCGATCCAGCTCCCCATCCAACTCGATGGCATCACCGTCAAGTTCCCTGAAAGCTTTTGCATATTCCTTCCTTTC
Source organism: Spirochaetales bacterium (assembly GCA_018433865.1). Lineage (GTDB taxonomy): Bacteria > Spirochaetota > Spirochaetia > Sphaerochaetales > Sphaerochaetaceae > UBA8525. Next base: position 1,057 of record JAHDQJ010000015.1, read on the forward strand.
CCCAGTCTCATCTTGCCATTCGATGATATCCTCGGGGCGCAGGACGTAAGACTCGGTTGAGAACATCTCGCGCCGGGGTCTGCTCCACGTGAAGCGTTCGGTGAAGATGAGGTCACTTGAGATGCCGCGTGTGTTGAACACCTGGCGGTACAGACGGCAGCGCTCGTCGATGGTCAGTTTGGAGAAACGAGCGGCTGAGGCGTCCAGGATCCAGTACAGCCAGAGCCTGAGCTGCTTCTGCAGGCGCACCAGGTGCACATGGCCTCCAATCAGGGACTTCATATCCCGCTTCTCATAGATGCGGTACTGTGCCTCAAGCAGCTCATCCCGCGCCTTGATGCGCCCCCGGGCAATGCCAGAGTGGAAGATGGGATCACTCAAGTTTGTGGCTACCTTAAGATACTGCTCCTTGGTCAGCTCGATACGGCAATGGATCAACAATGCGTTCAGATAATCGATGAGCATCGTGGACAGGCTGTCCAAGTACGAGTCGTTTCCCAGCAGGGGATGGACCTCGTTCGCGCAATCACACAGATCTCCTGCAAGAACCGATTGGATCCCGTCACCGATGCACTCGGCAGTTGCCTTGTCGATGCGGCTTTCGAAGAAGGAGGTGAAGGCCTGTTGGAATGGGGTGAGGTCGGCCTCTATGAAATCGAACAGTGCCTGGTGGTCGCCGCTTTGAAGCACCACATCCCCGTAGGGCGTACTAGCAGAGTACCCCGTCTGTTGCGGCCTGATCAGCAGCATGGCGCGCTCCTTTCTTACACATGATAACGGAGGAATGCTCCTCCCTGTCCCGAATGTAGCGTGAGGTGGGGGAGCCTGTCAAGAAAAATCGAATGTAGAGAGAAGTGAAAGTAAAAATGGTACTTTTGACTATTGACCCGCTATTCCGGTCCTGTTATAGTAAAGTCGTAAGCTAGAAAATCTATACACAACTCACGACATTAACAAGGAGGACCCGTACATGAACCTACAGTATTGCCCGTCGGTTTGGACGGCCAAGATGGAACTCAGGTCCCTGCAGGATGAGCTCGAGGGGTGCGTGGGACGCAGG
>JAHDQJ010000038.1 GCA_018433865.1 Spirochaetales bacterium
GCAGCTCACCCCCGTGGTGCGCAAGGCCGGAGGGACCGATGTCGTTTCTACCATGACAGCCAAGACCTGGAAGCGCCGCATCGCTGGTTCTGCCACCTGGACTACGGTCACCAGCGGTTCCAACGGTGAGACAATCAATGCCACCAGCGGGGTACTCACGGTGAGTGAGGACAAGCTCACGACCGATGTGTGGCAGATCGACTACCAATTCAGCGGCACCTACACCGACCCGGTTCTGAACCTCGCCTTTCCCGTGACGGTCGCCATCACCCTCTCGCGGGTGGCCAACGGCACCTCATTCGTGGTCGCCCGGGCTTACGCCACCGGAGGCAGCCAGTTCAAGAACCACAGCCCCTCCTCCCTGTCGCTCAAGGCCGAGCTCATCCGCGGTACCACCAAGGACACGACAAACCTCGACTACCAATGGAAAAAATCGATCAACGGGACCGTCTGGGAAAATATCGCAGGAGCAACTGCGGCCACCTTGACGGTCACTCCTTCCATGGTGGATTCGTTTGCCATGTTCAAGTGCTCAATTCTGGACACCGACGCCACTTCCGACACTTTCAACATCAGCTACGACACCGAGGCCGTTTCGATCCTGGACGTCACCGATCCCTACCAGGCGGTCATCGAGTCCACCGCGGGAAGCTATTTCAAGAACGACACGGGAAGCACCACCCTCATCTGCCGCGTATATCAGAATGGCGAGGAGATTGACGGGACCGGGGTGAGTCTCACCTACAGCTGGACCAAGACAGACAAGGACGGAACAGCGGTGGCGTTCACCCCCACGGCAGTTGCCCATGGGTCGATCGTGACCACCAAGAAGAAGGCCATCTCCGTCTCGCACGATGATGTGACGGTCAAGGCCACCTATTTCTGTTCGGTCAGCTGACCAAAAGGAGAACACATGGCACTAACCGGCGCAAGCTATACCCTCACATCCCTCAGCGATGCTCCCTCGTACCAACTGCAGTTGACGATGTCTTCTGCTTCCTTGGGGACTTTGGACCTGGCTTTCTATAAGAACGGGTCGCTGTACACACCCTCGGTATACGTGCATGCACGCAGCTGGGACGGCAGCAGCTGGGCCCAAAGCGGTGCAAGCGGGACCATGACAGGAGGTGTACGTTCGTACAGCTACAGCTCGGTGGGGGCCTTCGATGTGCAGATCTACACCGATTCGTCCAAGACCGAGCTGCTGGCCACCTCATTCGTCTCCTATGGTGAGACCGGAGAGGCGGGTTCTGACGGGGTGGCGGGATCCGATGGGCTCAGTGTCACCCCGATCCACCAGTTCGCGCTTCTTGAAGAAGGGTTATCTCCGGGGGCCGCTACACAGTGGAGCGAAAGCTTGCCCGGCCCTTGGTATTACGGTTATGAGTACTGGACGCGCGTCAAACAGGTGTGGAGCGACTCCACTCCCCAAGAACCCCATATCACCTACGCAGAACCTTTTTTGGATGTCGGGGCGAACACCCTGCTGCGCAATTCGATCTCGTTTTCCATCAAAAGCAACCGAAGCACCTATGAGCGCAATGTACGCAGCGTGGAAAATTCGGTCGTGGTCCTCACTGCCGATAGCCGGGGGTACGAAAACGCTACCTTCCAATGGCTGATCAATGCCGAATCCTATGCGGGAGGAGAGCTGACACTCACCATCCCCAAGAAGCAGGCGCCACCCCAGATCGATATCACCTGCACGATGTCTTATACCCGTCTGGGTAGTACCGAGACGATGATACGCACACTCACCCTCTCGGCCAACGATGTGACCGAGTACACCAAGAGCTACGGGATCCTGGGGGGTCCCGGGACCATCAGCGATGCGATCGAAGGGGATTGCTATGTGCTGCAGACGGGAGACGACTATGTACCCCAGGTGTTCGCCAGCGGTTCGTGGATTCCCATCACCAGCCAGAACGCAGCCCAATATCCTGAGGCGATGAGCACATGCGGCAACGCGGTGCTCCTCGGTGGGGCGAATATTCCCGTCACCTCCACCGCACTGTACGCATACTATCGTACCCTGTATGCGCAGTCGGCGAATATCGATGTGCTCTCCACACAGGATCTGCAGATCATCGATACCGGACGCATCCGCTCGATGGGAAAGCATGCTATCGGGGATGGGAATTCGGGCTTCATCATCAACAGCGACGGCACCAGCGAGTTCGTCGGTACGGTCATCCGCAACGCCGATCTCTCGGAGACCCGCATCGAGCGCCTTGATGCCGATGTGCTGCGTACCGTCAACGAGGTACGTACCGGGGAATCTTTCAACGGCTCGTTGTCCTCAACCCCCTATTGGGACTTGGGGACGGTGATGGGGGACATCATCGCCCAGGTCACGCCCAACGCTGTGGTGCACAAGGGTGGCTCGTTCATGGCCACCAAGGTGGAAGGTGGCTCTGTATCCACCGTCTTCGAGAACGTGTTGCATGTCACCTCTTCTGGCGAGCGCGATCAGGACCGCAGCCTGCTCAACCAGCAGGTCACCACGGCAAATGCGGGAACCGCTTTCACCGTCCCTGCCCTGCCTGCTTACACCCAGTCTCCACTAAAGCTCGGAGGAGTCAACTACCTTGCGAAAATCACCTCCACAGGTGCTGAGGTTGCAGGCAAGAAGCAGTACTCGCTCGATGGAGGGGGCACCTGGACCGACTACGACAGTCGCACACTCGATCATGCGACGGTTGCGGGCAAGACGGTCAAGGTGCGCCAAGTGCTCAGCGGCACCTTGTATGACCCAGGCAGTTGTACGACCGGACGAGTATCTGGCATCAGTTCGACATCCTCATCAACCCCTCACTTGGCGGAGGGGAACGGCAGGATGGTAGTCGCGTGGGGCTCGACGCTCAAGTCATTTCCCACCGGGAACGTGGGCTCGGTCTCATCCTATTCGCTGAGCACTGCGTATCCTTCCACCATTGGTCTGGCATTCGGCAATGGTATCTTCCTGGCCCTCTGCTCGGGCTCGGTCCAACGCCGGGTACTCTCCGGTGGAGCGAACGGCACTTCGTGGAGCGAGCTGTCCAGCGAAGCCTATGACAACCTGTTCTTCGCCAATGGATACTTTTACGCCCATGTGCTTGGCGGAGGGGCCTCCGATTGGAAACGCTCGACCAACGGAAGCGGATGGGTAGCCGCAGGTTTCACCTGTGCCCATCCATTCCCATCCTACAATAACGATTTCATGAACTCGCGAATCGCATACGGAAACGGCGTCTACATCCAGGTAAGCTATGTCACCCTCTCATCAGCATCGGTGTATCGAAGCACAGACGGGATGAACTGGAGTGCAATCAATATCGCCAGCACGTGCCCCAGCAGCATAGCTTGGGGCAACGGGTTCTTCATCGCCTATGAATACGGCAGTGCGTATTACTATGTCTCGGGCAACGGAGGAACCATCTGGTCCAAACGCTCCCTGGGCTACACGCCCACCAAAATGGGAGCTGCCGTCTATGCCGCCAGTGGAGCCAATCCCGTTTCGACGGGTACCACGCTACAGCGGGTGTTCTACGCCATCGACAGCGCGGGGTATCTCAGTGCCCTAACGCTGGGTGAGGCAACACCCACCTCCTATACGGCCGGGACACTCAGTGCAGCCTACAACTACAGCGCCTATGATGTGGGAGTGAACCTCCTGGATGGGCAGGGGGCAAAGATCAGCAGCCATACCACAGCAAAGGATTATTATGCCGGCACGTTCATCTTCGACGGGACCAACCTTTCTGCAGCTCTAGGCTCGTTCTACTACAAGTTCGCAGGCATCTTCAAAGCCGGCACCCAGGTGGCTGCCGGGGCCTTCGACATGTTCCAAAGCATCGCCATTGCATGGAACCGCATCTACAACAGCATCGAAGGTCCTGTGGCGAGCCCTGCAATCGTAAGCTGGTCGGGAACCAGTTTGACGATCACCGGTGCCGGGGGAGTTACCTCTCGCATCCGCAGCAACGACCTGTTCTCGGCCCTTTCGATCTCCTTCACCGTGATCGCCGAGGCGAAGGGAGCATATACCAAGGCCCTGTATCCCCAACAAGCAGGCCAGTTTGATATCGGCGTGTCCTCGAATCCGTATGCGAATGTCCATGCGAACACGTTCCATGGGAATCTGCAAGGGAGCGTGAGTGGGAATGTGAGCGGCAACGTCACAGGGGATGTGACGGGAAACGTAAACGCACAGGGCACCACCAAGAAGGTGTGGGGGGCTGTATGGAACTAGGAGGAACAACCATGCAATGCAATGAATGTGGACGGCAGCTGACCAAGCTGCCTTTTATCTTGGACGACAGCGAAATAGCAGATATGCAGCTGGCCATCGACAAGATCAACACCGCCGGCACAGCGCTCAAGGCTGATGTGCTCAACAGCTATCGGTTCGAACAAGACAGGGACATCTATGCCTACTTCAAGGCTGTCTTCGACGAGATGGCAGAAGGCAGGTTCTTGTATGCCACCTGGGAACGCCGCGTCCGTAGCCATTACAATTACCCGGAGGGCGAGCTCCTGGTGATCAACGGCGAGTGCTTCGCCCATGAGGAGCCGTGATGGGAACCTATAATGATATCAGAAGCCGCTTCGAGGCGATCCAGGAGGCCTTCCGTGTCAACGGTTACCAGCGCTACGACAACTATTACGTGTTCTCCCCGCCTGCCGGCTTCGCCATCGGCCTTCCCATGAAGGCTTCGGACATGAACAGCATGAAGGATGCGCTGCAGGTTAATACCCGCGCGCTTCTGTACACCACCTACCCCATCGCCTCGGTTGCAACGGGGAGTCTGCTCAGCGCCAACCTGCTGAGTCAGATCGATCAATACCATCAGGATATCACTGACTTGCGCGGATGCGCCAACTGCAGCAACACGTGCACCTCGACGTGCTACAACGGCTGCCACAACTGCACCGGAGGGTGTACCGGATCGTGCACGGGGTGCAGCGGCTGTACTGGCTGTAGTGGATGCTCGGGCAACTGCTACAGCTGCAAAGGGGGACTGTGGTGTGTTTCGTGCCATGGGTGTAGTGGATGCGGTGGATGTCGCGGCTGTGGTGGATGCACCGGCAATTGCCAAAGTGCCTGCTCAGGCTGTACCTCATGCAGTACCAACTGCAACGCCAGTTGCAACGTGAACTGTTCGGGTGCATGCAAGAATTCCTGCTCGAGCGGCTGCTCGAACTCATCACGCATTGGAGGCTGATATGCTCATTCCCTTTAGAGAACCAGGGTTGTTCAACGTGACGCTGAACACCACCGAGGACTGCAACCTCAGGTGCACCTACTGCTATGAGGTGCACAAGAGAAGGAGGACGCTTTCGATGGAGGATGCGAAGGCCTTCATCGATCATATCCTCACCGACCCCGATCCTGCAGGGCTGCTCGATGATCCGGATCCGGTCTTCCGCAAGGCATACCAGAAAGGATTGGTTGTCGACTTCATCGGTGGCGACAGCTTCATGGATGTGCCGTTCCTGGACGAGATCTGCTCATACACGCTGGCCAAGGTGATGACCACCGACACCCCCAATGCCAAGAACTGGCGGAGCAAGCTCCATTTCTCCATCTCCACCAACGGAACGCTCTTTTCCGAGCAAGCCAGGAGGTTCTGCGAGAAATACAAGGAGCTTCTGCTGGTGGGCATATCGCTGGATGGCTGTCCTACCATCCATGATGCGAACCGTGTGTTCCCCGATGGGTCCGGTTCGATGCAGAGCATCATCCGCCATTGGCCGTGGTATCGAAAGACCTTCCCGATCCAGTCGATGCAGACCAAATCTACTGCAAACAGACAGAGTATTCCCTACCTGTACGACTCATTGGTGTATTTGCATGAACAGCTGGGGCTGCGGTACATCAACCAGAACTTCATCATGGAGGATACGGGGTGTACCCAAGCCGATTATGAGGAGTTGGACCGTCAGATGGAGAAGTGCACCGCCTATGTGCTGGAACATCGCGACGATCTGTTTTGGAGTATGCTCAGCAAGGAGCAATTCGGCTACGCACATCTGTCCACAGGACCTGACTGGGACTGTACCGGCCACTGCGGAAGCGGTGCCATGCCCGCGCTCTCGGTGGACGGCAGGATCTATCCGTGCATCAGATGGCTGCCGCATACCCAGGTAGACAAGGCCGATTTCATCGTAGGGACTGCTAAGGAAGGGTTCACCCACAACTGCTTCTGTTTCAACTTATTCAATAGACTGCTCACCTTTTCTCTCTGCTGGACTTCCCCTTGAATATCCAATGAAAACCCCATCGAGAGTACCGATCCCTCCTTACTCTCTGGAGGCAATTCCTCTTTTGGTATGTGCAGCTCAACCTCTTGTGTCCCCACCAACACCACCGCATATGTCTCTTCGAATCGATCTATCACAGCACGCATGTTCAGTCCTCCTCCACATCAACATAAGCTAGGCCTTGTTGTATGATATCTCTGACCCTGCTGGGCCCTATGCCGGGTATTCTTGCCAAATCCTCCAAGGAAGTAAACGGGCGTAGTGAAATCAACGATCGCGCTCTGACCTCATCGATATGAACGATTTGCTTCAGCTGTGACGCATCAGCACTATTGATTCCAATACGATATAATGGAAAGGCATCTTCAACATCTTTTTGGGCCTCGATCATAAAGGTATTCCCATCAGTACGAATAATTATATGACCATGCATATCTGTACGGTACAAATCCACATGCTGCGCTGCCAATCGTGCAATCACAAGATCATGAGGATGGCCATAGGTGTTCCCTTCTCCCACTGAAAATATGGCCACTTCTGGTCTCACCTGAGAAAGAAATTCTGAGCTCGTGCTGGTGGAACTCCCATGATGGCCAACTTTCAAGATGGTACTTGCAAGGTTTTGACCAGATCGTTCCAAAATCGCTCTTTCCGATACTTGCTCTGCATCTCCGGTGAAAAGAAAGCTGATTTTGTGATAGATGAGATGAATCACGATTGAGGAATTGTTCAGGTCTGTTGCCGCAGATTGCGTTGGATGGAGTACGTGCAGGAGCATATCCCCGTATGATCTCTTCAATCCCGTATCAGCTACGGTAAAGCGGATGTTTTTCCTATCGATCACGGTGAGGTAATCCTCAAAGGTTTTTGAGGTGTGCACCACTGCGGGGTCCATCACCTCATGTACAGAAAGCTGCTCCAAAACTGGAATCAAGCCTCCGATATGGTCAGCGTGGGCATGGGTACCAACCACGAGATCAAGTATCTGAACACCAAGTGATGAAAGATAATCCAGAACGGTGGTATTGCGATTTCCCCCATCGATGAGAACAGCATGATTGGCCGATCGTATAAGAATCGCATCTCCCTGCCCTACATCGATGAAATGAACCTCCACATAGCCATCCTGAACGGATTGAACAGAAGCTCCCAGCGTGAGCATGCACAGAAGTAGAAGAACCATCAGAGTCATGATTCTTATTATTTTGTGCATGCGATATCCTTCGTTTAACAAATACCGACCTCCATTGTCATTCTAAGTGAACCACACAGAAAAAGCCAAGGGAAAACTTTTTTAAAGAAATTGAAGCAAAACACTCTCCTGTGTTCATGAAACTCAATGAGCTGAAGAATAGAGAAAACGTCCATTCTTCATAGCTATTGCAGTATCTTCCATCTGTGGAAAATTACCAAACTTTTCTCTTTATAACGTTTTATCAAGTTGACTTACATCCCACTTGCAGGAATGTATAGACCAACAAATTAAACGAGGAGAAGGTAATGACTGATCAACAATCAACGCAGATTACGAACATGAGAGAAAGTGGCTTGGGATATTCTACGATTGCAAACCAAATAGGGCTTCCAAAGGAATGCGTAAAATCTTATTGCAGGACTCACGGACTTACGGGAAGGAGATCCTCCTCGCATGTGGATAAGGAAGTGGGTAACAACACTTGCCGTACTTGTGGGAGATACTTGCAGCACACTCCTGGAAAGAGGAAGAAACAGTACTGCTCGGATGCTTGTCGTATGGATTGGTGGAATGCGCATCAGGACAAGGTGAAGCGAAAAGCGTACTATTCGTTCACATGCGCCGAATGTGGTAAGACCTTCAGTTCATACGGAAATGCAAAAAGAGTCTACTGCAGCCATTCTTGCTATATCACGGCTCGTTTTTCCAAGGGGGAAAAGTAGCAGGGGTCCCGAACTTCGATTAAGGAAGCGAACCATAAATCAGTTGCTAGGGATTTCATTGAAACTATCCAACGAACATTATTCTTTGGAATCGTGCTTGGCCGGTTTTTACCGGCCAATCTTTTTAATTACTCCCAGTAATTACCATATAAAGTAAGTGTTGTTGAGCATCTCCCAACCTCCAATTTTAAAATCCAATAATTCCTGCAGATTAATCAAATGTAGTTCATCAGAGTAAGCCAGAAGGATTGGAGTAGAAGATTGACGACAATTCTCTTGTTCTCTTGCCATTCAGGATTTTCAAAAAACCTCAGGGGTACGGTTCTCCGGTATCAAGCAGGAGAACACAATGACTGAAAAAGAAACTACACAAATCACTGAAATGAGAAATGATGGTCTGGGATACACCACCATCGCATCAAGGCTCGGGTTATCCAAGGATTGTGTCCGTTCC
>JAHDQJ010000036.1 GCA_018433865.1 Spirochaetales bacterium
ATCACTTGCAGCAGTTGGATGAATGTGCGGTGCTCGGTGGTCACATATCCTTCGAAAATCTCCTGGATGTCGTAGGAAATGCCGAAAACCATCTGGCAACCGCCCAGGATTTCTGTTATGCTTTTCATGGACCTGCTTTCCCCCTTATGTTTTTGTAGCTAATAACATTATAGAGGATTGTCAGGTCCATTTCCATATATTTTGCCCGACTTGGGCCTGTTTCAGACAATTTAGTGCACCCAAGGGCTCTCCCGAGTGCTTGGGATAGGAGAAATTACCAAACTTTTGCTATTTTGCAAGAGGCTCTCTTGTATAGTACATTTTCGATGCATGCTCAATGGGCGCTCTTCAACCCAGCTCCGCACAATGGGATCACGGCTTCCTCCATGGACGAAGAACCGAACGCCGCAAGATATCCTGCATGGTTCGCAGCGCTGGTAAGCTCCACATAGAGACCCCGTCGCGCCAAGGTATCCCGAGCTTCGAGAATCTCACGCTCGGAGACGGTCACGAAGCGCCCCCCTACCCTTCGCATCGCCGCGATGATCTCATTGCCGCGTGCAGGAGCAGCACTCGCGATTCCCTCCGCCAACGTCGGTTTCGTCTCCACGGTCAGCACTCCGGCCGACCCCGAAGCGAATGTCGCGGCCAGCGGGGCACAGTTGGCGGCCTGGACTGCGACGATCAGCGGGTAATGGGTGATCGCGTTCCATCCCATCAACTCATCCAGCGCGAGGATCGCACCCATCAACAGCGTGCCGTTGCCTACGGGAAGGACCAACACCTCGGGCAGGCGACCGCCGAATTGTTCATACAATTCATATACGTAGGTCTTCGTGCCCTCCCAGAACAGCGGATTGAATATGTGGCTGGCATAAAAGGCACCGGTGCTCTCGACGAATTCGATGGCCGCGCGTGCGGTATCTTCCCGGGTATGTTCGATCCGGTGCACCGTCGCCTGGTGAGCCTCTATCTGCTCGACCTTTTTCGCACTCGTGTAGCTGGGGACGAACACCTCACAGGAGATTCCCACGCGCGTGCAGTACGCGGCGACGGATGTGGCTGCATTTCCGCTGCTGTCGATGACACAGCTGCGGACTCCCTGTTGCAACATCGCACAGACCAGCATCACCGCACCACGGTCCTTGAACGAGAGCGTCGGCATCAGGTAATCGGCTTTCCCCCAGACTTTCGGACCGATTCCGACCAACGGAGTCCCCCCTTCTCCCATCGTCACCGCGGAGATCACCTGCGGATCGAACGGAGGCAACGCTCCCCGGTAGCGCCACAGGGATCTATCGCGATGAGTCTCCAGCGCCCGGAAATCGATCGGCTTCTTGTCATACCGTAGCGACAACAGTCCCCCGCACCTGCAGCGATACCGTCTGTCGGTCCAATCATACTCGGCATGACAATCGACACATACATATTTCATAGCTTGCTCCTCCGCTCGAAATCTCGTACGATTCTACTACGAAAGAAGGAAGGTTGCCTATGAAAATCGCCGATCTCGATACCCCCGCGCTGTTGATCGATGCGCAGATCATGCATGAGAACCTCACGCGGATGCAGAAGCAGGCCGATGCGTGGCATGTGGACCTGAGACCCCACACGAAGACACACAAGTCCCCTGAGATCGCGAAGATGCAAGTCCAACTTGGCGCACGAGGGATCACCGTCGCGAAAACCGGTGAGGCGGAAGTCATGGCGGAGAATGGCCTGGATGACATTTTCATCGCCAACGAGATCGTCGGCACCACGAAACTCAAGCGTATCCATACCCTGTGTACCCGGGGAACGAATGTCTCGTTCGGCGTGGACTCCCTTGAAGCGCTCGCACAAATCGAACAGGTCTTCACCTCCGACTACCCCGCCCATCTGTTGGTCGAAGTGGAAACCGGGGAAAACCGCAGCGGGGTCACGGATCCTGCGCTGTTCGTCGAGCTTTTGGAAACGATCGCACGAAGCACCCACATCGTCTTCGACGGAGTATTCAGCCACGAGGGGCATTCCTACAGTGCCCTCGACAGCGCTGACGGATTGCGTCTGCTCGACCTTGCGCAGCATGAGACGCTCGACTACGTGAAGATCGCAAGGAGCCACGGATTCGCATGCAAGCGGGTCAGCATCGGCTCCACTCCCAGCCTCATGAACGCCGCGCGGCGCAACCATCCCTTGATGGACGGCATCACGGAGATCAGGCCGGGCACCTACGTCTACATGGATGCGGGTCAAGCGAATGCGATCGGCACGTATGCACAATGCGCGGCATCGGTCCTTGCAACCGTCATCTCCAAGCCGACCGCAGACCGCGTCATCGCCGATGCAGGAGCGAAAGCCCTGACGATGCAGAGTCGGGGGAAAGGGGTGTGCCAGACTGAGGGAAAAGGACGCATCGTATGGAAGAGAGACCTGGATGTGACAAGCGTGTTCGACGAACACACCATCATCCTTGACCGGGAGTTCCATGATGCGGTAGGAATCGGTGAGAAGATCCGCATCATACCGAACCATATCTGCCCTGTGGTAAACCTCTACGATGTGGCATATCTGGTCAGCGATGGACAGGTGATCGCAGAATTGCCGATCTCTGCCAGGGGAAAGACGACCTAGGAAAGATAATCGGGATTGCTGCTGCGACGCTCAAGCAAGAGGGTATCGGACCATCGCCCGTCGGCGAGGCGTCCGATCCGTTCCCGCATGCCCACCACCCTGAAGCCGCACCCCAGATGCAAGGCGAGACTCACCTCATTCGCGCTGAGGATGACCGCCTGTAGGGTCCAGAATCCGGCTTTCTCCGATTCGACGATCAGGTGAGACAGCAACGTGTGTCCGATTCCCTGCCTTCGGTAGCGCGTGCCGACATAGATGGAAAGTTCGGCCACACCTCTGTAGGCGACCCTGCTGCTCACTGCACTCAACGCGGCCCACCCCACGATATCCTGGCCGGGCAGTTCCGCGACCATCCGGCAGGGGACGAGGTGGGTCGCGTTCCATTGATCGTAGGTGGGGACCTCAAGCTGGAACGTCGCGATGCCGGTATCGATCCCCTCCCTGAGAATGTTCGCGACGTGTGCCCAATCCTGTTCCTGCATGGTCCGTATCAACATGATGGGGCACAGCATACCGCATGCCCGGGTCTCTGTGAAGAGTGCAATGGCATGCTGCCGGCATGTGCTATAACCTTTCAGTTATACGATTATACCTGTTTCGGTGGTTAGCCAAAAAGCTCGTGCGAGATAGAGTGATGGTGATGATGAAACGCGATGAGTATGAGCGGGAAATAATCGACAACATCCGCAAGTATCGCCAGGCTCTCGGGCTCACCCAAGAGGAACTGGCCCGACGGTGCAACATGACCACCAGCTACATCGGCGGAATCGAGACCTACAACCGTTTCCCGAAGGTCCAGAACCTGAAAAAGATCGCCGAGGGACTGGGGATCGACATCGCCTACCTGATGAGCCCGAAAGTAGCCGAACGCGTCCTGGAGGTCTCCGATGTGATGAAGGGACTCAATGAGCAGGTGCAGTCGTACATGGAATCGATCATGCGTCCCGACGGATCATCGGAAGAATCCTCGTGAGTCAATCCTCCCGGTCACTCTTCCTGCTTCTCCTTCTTGCGTTTCTCCCGTGATGCGATCTCCTGTTGCAGCCGCTCCTTCTTCCGCTCGATACGAGCCTTTGCTGTCTTCTTTTCCTCCTTGTCAGCAACCGACTCTTCCACTTCCTGCAATGATGTGTCAAGCTTGCCGACATCAGCGCGCAACTGTTCCAAGGATTCCGCCTCGTCAGCCTTGTCGAACGCCAATCGCTCGATAGTCTCGGCACCCTTTTCCGAGGTCTCCTTCTTGACCCGAAGCGGAATATGCGGTGTGTCGGAAGACAGTTCCCTTCTGTCGCTCAAGGCGGGAGAGGCAATTTCGATTCCACGTTCATGCAAGGTATCAAGCATGGCCCTGTGCAGGTCGCTGGTCTTGCTCAGTCGCTCGGAAAACTCTTCGAGCAATCCGAAAACCCTATAGATGACCGCATGATCGAGCAATTGCTCGATGAAAACGAACGGGTCGGTCAGACCGACTTGCGTCGCAGCATCACAGAGCGCTTCCTCCACTTCCTGGTGAGCGACGGTGTACCCGATCGAAACGGTCGCATTGATGAACGTGCCCCCGCGCCTGGTCACTTTCACCGCACGCTGGACCAACATCAGGTTCGGCAGGCTCACGAAATCCCTGGTCACCAATTGCATCTCTGTATGGAATATGCCGAAATCGGTCACCCTCCCCACCCATGCATCGAACTCGATGAAATCCCCGGACCTGAACTCATGCATCAGGCGAAGCATGATGCCTGCCATCGCATTGCCGACGAGCGTGGTGGAAGAAAGTGCGATCACCGCACTGAGCAGGATGCCGAGCACACTCAGTATCTGGCCTTTCACTTCATCCGCGATAGGCAACAACCCTATGGCAAGGAAAACCCCCAACAGCACGATGGTGAAGGTAACCAGTTGCCTGTGATACGGAAAGCTCTTTCCCGATGCCTTGCGGATGGAACGGTTGAAGAATATCCGGGAAACCACGACCAACACCAGAACTACGACGATGACCAGTGAGGTTCCAAGAAAATCCCGTGAATCCATAGAGCGCTTCTCCCTTGATCAGAACGTGAACACCTGTTTCCACTCCCTGCGGAACCCTTGTGTCTGGTCCGCGAGCTGGAACTGCTCGTTCAATCCCGCGGTCCACACGGTTCCGTCCTTCTTCAGCACGACGGTGTGATCGCGACCTGCGCATGCATCGGCCACCTGCTCCATGACGATCACGAATCCTCCCGGCAGGGAGTGGTTCTTCGTGTCTCCCAAGCCGTATTGTCCGTATTGGTTGCTTCCCGCGATCCTGAGCGTCCCATCCCGGCCGATCAGCAGCGAATGATTCTGACCTGACGCGATATCCTCGATGTCCGAACCTACCGGGAGGAATCGGTTCGTGGCTTGCTGGTCGCCGGTTCCCAGCTGTCCGAGGGAATTGCCGCCGGCACTCCAGACGGTACCGTCGGTCTTGAGCAGGATCGTGTGACTGTGTCCCGCTGCAACCTTCACCACGTTGTCGGTGATGTAGGTCGGCTTGGCCACCTGATCCGCATGCCCGAGTCCAAGCTGTCCGTTCGTGTTGCCACCGAATCCATAAAGGTCTCCGGAAGGAGTGAGTATGAATGAGGTGTGGCTGAAGTTCGAAAAGACTTGTGCCCCGCCTTCGAATATCCTGACGGGATAAGTACGGTTCGTGGTCGTTCCATCCCCCAACTGACCCTGTGCATTCGCTCCGAGCCCCCATACGGTGCCATCGGACTTGACGAACAAGGTGTGCCCGTATCCCGCTGCCGCGCTGATCACATCATCGGCAAGGAGAAAGAGGTCAGACCGGTTGTTCCGCGTACCGTCACCGATCTGATGATCATCATTCCTTCCGCTTGCATACAGGTTGCGATCTTTGGTGAGGAACAGCGTATGGCCGAAACCGCCGCTGACTTCGGCAACACCCGACTGCAGGGGAACGAACGATCGTTTGTGCTCAATCGTCCCGTCGGCCAATTGGCCGTAGGAATTCAAGCCGGCACCATACAGTTGCCCTGATTCGCTGATGGCGAATGAGCCGAAGTAGCCAGCGACCACCTGTGCCGCCTTTTTCTTAGGTGTTGCCGGCATGTATGTGGACACTGGCAGGACGGGTTCGGAGACCTGGGAAATCTCCAGGCGGACCGTCTCGCCCAGCAACGCATCATCCAAAACTCCCAAAGCCAGCAGATACGTCGCACTGGCATCCATCTCCCACAAGAGACGGTCATGCAGGATCACCCCGTCGTAGTTCTCTGCCAACACCACATCGCCGCTTCCGTAAAGATCATACAGGGCGATATACAGGGGAATCGAATCTTGCGTGAGGTGTCTCACCTCATATTCTCCATCTGAGGGGACGGAAAACATGACAAAAGGCATTCCTGCAGTCAACTTCACGCCGAAGGGAGCATCGGTATCGGTCAGTTCCACCAAGCCTTGCGAGTCGGGAACGAACACGCGCTGTGATGCCGCAGCCGATGTGGGGTCAGGGAAGCGTGGACCGTGCAGGAGCACCAGGCCCTTGCCATCGGAACGACCGAAGAAGAATTCATTCCTGAAAGCCAGGAGATCGGCGCCCCACGAAAAGCTCGTCGGATTCATCAACGAAGTGAGGATACCCCGTTCCCAGGTGTCTCCCCGGTCCTCGCTTGCAAGCAAGCCGTACGACCCGGTGATCGGGTTCAGGTACACCACGGCGACCGTTCCGTCCTCTGCGACAGCGATATCCACCGTGGCCACCGAATTCGTGTCCGGTCTCAGGTTTCCATCCCCATGCACCGGCCACGGGGTCACTGATGTTGATGTTGCATCAGGAATCCTGAGGACCGTGAGTCCGGCTTTGTTGAAGGCTGCGACATACACCAGATCAGGATCTTTCGGGTCGACCGCAAGCGCCAGGGCTCCCCCGGTCGAGGGTGCCAAGCGGTTGATGTGCCACGTGTCCCCTCCGTCCGTGGAGATGCCGAGCTTCACGGCGAACTCATCATTGTTGTCCTGATACAGCGTATAGAGATTGCCATGCGCGGCAATGAGATTCCCCGAGTAGCCGGTCGAGTTCGAGTCTGTCGACTTCGTGAAGTCGAGGAACGTGCGGTAGGACTTACCTCCATCCGACGAACGGGCATAGTTGTAATCCCAATGTTGATCATGCCGGTGGAAGACGACATGCACGGTCCCGTGTGCATCGATCGTCATGTCCTGGATCGAGGCTGCCTGTTTCGCACCACTGACAGGAACGGGAGGGGCGAACGAGGCTCCCCCGTCATTGCTTGTAACGGTGAAGACCTGTCCCCCCAAGCCATAGGCGACCACCACCAGCGAATCCTTGGCTGCGAGCGCTTGCAGGGAAGCGCCATGCAGGGCTTGGATCGCCTGCACCTCGTAGTTGCCGTCCGGACCCGCCCGCGATACCAGGATGTTCCCGTGGGCCCCTTGGTATGCGATCACCAATTGCGTGGAGGTGTTGGCGACATGCACGGCGTTCCCCGCCGTGATCGAAGCGCCGGAACCTACCGTTACTTGCCGGGATTCGAGTTCACTCCGCTGTGCTGCTGGCAACAGCATGAGGCAGAAGCAGAACAGCATTCCCGCCGATACGAGTCTCTTGCACATACAGAACCCCCATGTTCGCATGGTTTGCCTCCATTGTATGGCAAGGCCCACGGGAATGAAATGATAAATGTCAAGAAATTGTACGCGGTTCAAACGCTCCCGAACGAATCGGTCACCCAGGCGGCGAGCAACTGACCGAGATTTTCGTGTTGGGCCGGATTGAGGTGGATCCCATCGGGCATGCCGCAGTACAGATGTTCTCCCGCGTCGAAGAACGCGCAACCGAACTCTTTCGCCACCTGACGATACTCCGCGCCAAGTTTCTTGGAGGTCTGGTGAGCTTGGAAGAACGGCCCCTCAAGGACCCATTCGTTGATCGGTACCGGAGCGATGATGCCGATGCATTCGGGCCTGCCTGCGATACCGCAATCGGTGGCAAGCACCGTGCGTACCAGGCGTCTCATGCCTTGCGCGATATCGCTCGCCTGGAGCGAGAACCTGTATTTGGTGTCATTGGTACCAAGCATGATCAGCACCACATCGAGCGGCTGGTGGGTCACCAGGCAGGGAATCAGATAATCGAGCCCCTTCCTTCCCGGTTCTATCGGATCTTCGAACACGGTGGTCCTGCCGTTCATACCCTCGGCGATCACGTGCCATCCGGGTCCGAGCCGGGAGGCCATGACGCTCGTCCAGCGTTGTGCATAGGGCAACCGGCTCCCGGTCGCGGGATCAAAACCCCACGTATTCGAATCACCGAAACACAGCAGCTGATGCTCCATCTTGTTCCCTCCTGCCTTCTATGGACTGCATGCCAATCGCAACGCCGAAGTGCTCAATCGCGGTCGAACCAGTACTCCTTGGGAACGGGATTGCTCCCCTCCCAGATGATCTGGCGGAACTGCAGGGGATCGGTATTGCCCTCTGTGTTGATCAGCAGCACTTGGCTGTCCTCATCGAGCTGCAACGCCTGCCTGAGCGACTCCATCCCATGTTGTTTCATGATCGTGAGCAACGCACCGAGGGTGACCGCTCCGCTTTCACCGCTGATGATGAAGGGATCATCCTTCAACGGCGTGGCATACACACGCATGCCCCTCGCGGCGATGTAGTCGGGAACGGACACATAGGCATCGGCGGTATCCTTGATGATGTTCCAGGCGATCTCGCTCGGCTGCCCGCACGCAAGGCCGGCCATGATGGTATCGAGGTCGCCCCCTACCTGATGTGCATTGCCGTCATCGATCCGTGCACTCTGGAAGAGACAATTCGCATTCTCGGGCTCCACGATGATACACCGCGGTGCCTTCTGGCCACAGAGGCTGTGGTAATAGCCGAACACGGAGGCGGCAAGCGCACCGACTCCGGCCTGGACAAACACGTGGGTGGGCCTGGCGATTCCCTGACCGCTGAACTGCTCCTGTATCTCCATCATCATGGTGGAATATCCTTGCATGATCCAGGTAGGCACGGTCCGGTATCCTTCCCAGCTGGTGTCGCTGATGATTTCCCACCCGTTTTCCTTGCCATCCACCACGATCTGCCGCACCGCATCATCGTACGTCCCTTCGATGATCCGTACCGTCGCGCCGTAGCTGCGGATGGCATCGATCCGTCGGACGCTTGTCTCTTCATGCACATAGATCACGCACTTGTGGCCGAGCTTCTGGGCTGCCCATGCGATCCCCCGTCCATGATTTCCATCGGTAGCGCTTGCGAAGGTGATGTCACCGAGCCGCTTTTTGACCTCTTTTGAGATAAGGTACTTGTAATTCATCTCCTTGTCGGGGATTCCGAGGCGATCCTGGATGAAACGGTAAAGGGCGAATGAACCGCCGAGGACCTTGAAGCTGTTCAGCTCGAGGCGGGAGGCTTCGTCCTTGACCCAGATGCCACCGACACCGAACATCGCGGCAAGCCGGGGAAGGCTCACCAACGGGCTCATCTTGTAGCCGGGGATCTGCCGGTGGAAACGCCTCGCGGTACGCGCGATCTCGATCGGGAACATCTCCTTCGAAGAGGTGAGTTCTTTCTTCTCATGCTCCCGGACGATCCAGGAGCAGTTTGGCACGGTGCTGTCCATACCGCCTCCGATTTTCTGGTCATGTGCTGGTGAATCAAAGCGTCGATGGGCATCAGAGCGATCGACAACTGCACGATATGCCCTATCATAGAGCATATCGCAAATTGAAACAACCTATGGAAAAAACTCGGAAACGACAGTGCTAGAGAGCGTAATTCAGCATCGCCGCGACGCGCTTGAAACCGAGATCCTGCCGGCTGATCACACGGGTGTTTCCGTCATCATCTCCAGCGAGATGCCGTGTCGTGAGTTGCGGGATCACCATCAGGCTCAGCTTCTCCGTAAACCCGAAGTTGACGACCAATCCGAGATCCATGGTCATGGGTGTCGCCAAGGAGGTACCGATGTTGTCCACGAAGGTTTCGAGCATGACTGCCACCGTATTGACGATGAGTGGCATCTGGTACCCGATGAGATATTCACCCTTGTAGTTCAATCCGTTCATGTGCAACCCGGCTGTCTCGTACTCCCATCCCTCTTCGGTACCGGCGTTCGAGTATCCTTGGTAATTGACCTCATGGTAGGTGCGCATGACGACACTCTTCCACTCACCGGACCAGATGGCTCCGGTATCGAACTGCAATGCGGCGCCAGCCCTTCCCTTGTAGAAGACTCCGCCGAGACTATCGGTCACGGTCACGGACGTCCCATCACCGAGACGGAGGCCTTCGAGGTTCATCGGGGAAAAGTCCCATCCGGTCCCGACCGCACCGCCAAGCGACAGCTCCATCACTGCGACCGGGGTAAGCACCGCATCGACCGAGAGCGTGGCTGCGATCGGGGAGACGCCGAGCAAGCCTTTCAGCTTGAGGTTGTTCCCGCTGAAGAGCGGTCCCTCTCCCTGGAGAAGCGGCATCTTCACGGTATACCCTGCTTCGACCTTGGCTTCGGGAGCGGTACTCCCGATCAATTTCAGGTTTCCCGACATCTCGCTCGCCGAAGCGGTTGCCACGCCAAACGCAAGCGCCAGCGCCATGATCACCATTCCAAACCGTTTTCCTCGTCTCATGCTGCTTCTCCTATCCTGTGACTTGTGGTCGCACCCAGCATAGCACAACAATTTGCCGCAGGGGAAGAATTCTATGAAGGATTCATCGTATTGCACAGCGATCCTTTGCGTGCATCCAAGGCAACCAACGCTCGATCCAGCGTTTCACGTAGCTGTATGTAGGACTCCGGGTCGAATCCGTCCTCCGATCCGAACATGCAGGAACCGATTTGGGCGGGAATGTGCCTCGCCCTTTCCTTCAGGGCAATACCTTGGGCGGTCAGACGCACCAGTACTGTCCTTTCGTCCTCAGGAAGACGTGTGCGTACCACAAGGTGGTTGGACTCCATCCTCTTCAACAGTGGCGACATGGTTCCGGTGTCCAGTCCGAGCACGGAACACAATCCTCCCACCGTCGATTCCCCCTTCTCCCAGAGTGCCAGCATCACCAAGTATTGGGGATAGGTCAGTCCCAGTGCGGCAAGAAGCGGCTTGTAGGCGGCCATGATCGCACGTTCGAGCGAGTAGACGCGGAAGCATATCTGGTTTTCCAACAACAGTGACGGATCATCCATCACAGCACTCTCTCGATATCGCCGCGAAGATCCTTGGGCTCCACCGTAGGTGCGAACCGCTTCACCGTCGTACCGTCACGGGAGACGAGAAACTTGGTGAAATTCCACTTGACCGAGTTGCCAAGCGCACCGGGTGCCTGCTTCTTGAGCCACGCGTAGAGAGGATCCGCCCCTTTCCCGTTCACTTCGATCTTCGCCATGACAGGAAACGAGACACCGTAGTTTCGTTTGCAGAACTGCTGGATGTCAGCATCGGAACCGGGTTCCTGGTGGGCAAACTGGTCACACGGAAAGGCAATGATCTCCAAGCCTTTCGGACCATATTCCTTGTACAACTCTTCGAGTCCTTCGTATTGGGCAGTAAATCCGCACTTGCTTGCGGTATTGACGATCAGTACCGGACGGTCCTTCAAGGATGAGAAGGAAAATTCCTGCTTCGCACTGTTGAGCACCTGAAAATCATACAGCGAACTTGACATATCGTGTCTCCTATCGTTTCAAATTATATTGTGTACAATATTATTTTGAACACTATTTGTCAAGCTGCCATCCCATTGCTTTTTCAGTGTATAAAATTAGGATCGCTTCCCCGTGGACATCCCATGTCATGTAGAGCACAGGAGATCTGCCGATTCCCCAAGCAAGCGGACTTAGGGGCTGGATAACGAGGTGCATGGGCAAGATCGTAGCATCCCGAATGGACGAGAGGGCCTTGGTCACCAAACATGCTGGCTTCCCCAAGCCACGCACAAGCTTTCATCTCACCGATGACCACAGGACCCTTGATCACAGCACTCCTGTGTGCAGGATGAACACTTCCGTCTTGTGTCTGGGTGATCGTGGAAGGGAAATGCCCTGCTCATGACGGGTACCCCAAGGTTTCCGTAGCAGCATCCCTGACGACAAGAAGGACGATGATTCCTCCTTCCTTGTCATGCAAAAGGCCGTATCGGACAATCAATCACAGGGATTTTCACTAAGCTGGCATCGAGCCGTTCCTACCCCTTCACAACGAGAGGATCGGTTGCAAATGACCCGCAAGAATCGGAGAAAAGGAAGCAGGATGAGTAGTGTGTTGTTGATCTTCAACCATGCCCACTATGATGGGGTTCTCCAACCAATGGCGGTATCACCATCGACGGCAACAAGTCGGCACTCATTCAGATGGGACCTGTCAAACTCTTCATGGGGAGGGCACTCTCTCTGGAACGTGGCTATATTGGTATCCATCCCCAATTGATTTATCTCTTTCACCTGCTGACAATCGGATTCCTGCATCTCTCTGGTCTGAAACATCCTGCTCCTGCATACCAGCCACCAATGAGACTGAATCAGTAATAGGGTTCGACTGCTTGGTCCATTTGCATTGCATATAGGTGCGGTTTGCTGACAATGCATTATGCAATATCACGGGTACTGCGATCAATTCGACAGACAACGGCTGACCCGGAATTCCGTCATCCCTCTCTTTGCCGGCTGTTTGCAAGATGTACCTTTTTCACATTGACAGCTTTCGATGTGAGTGATATGTTTGGACATATCGATTGATTTTGATATGAGGTGATTCATGCACACCAACTTTAAAGAACAAGCCCGAATTTTCAAGGCATTCTGCGATGAGAATCGGCTTCAGATCCTGGGCATGCTCCGTTGCGGGGAAAAGTGTGCCTGTGAGCTATTGGAAAAATTGGAAATCAGGCAGCCGGCGCTGTCCTATCACATGAAAATTCTAGTCAAGTCCAAAGTCGTCAAGAGCCGCCAAGCAGGCAAGTGGACCCATTACAGCATCAGTGAAAGCGGCAGTGAGTACGCATTGTCACTTCTCAAGGAACTGACAACCCCTGAGACTAACATATTGGATGAATCAAGCTGCTCCGCTGAACTTTGCGGCAGCAGCCAACATAAAGGAAGTGTATGACCATGGCCCGTGCAATCTGGGATGTTTTCCAAAAGCAGATTCTCGGGATGGCCTATCTCGATGATTTGATCGGGAAACTGTTCGTCATGTTGGGGCTGGATCTTTCCAACCGTTGGATTGGAAGCATCAGGTTTTTCCTGTATGACACCATCAAGATTGTGGTGTTGCTTTGTGTCCTGATTTTCATCATCAGCTACATCCAGAGCTTCTTTCCACCTGAGCGCAGCAAGAAGATTCTGGGACGATTTCGTGGGATCGGGGCGAATTCGGTAGCCGCTCTGCTTGGGACCGTGACCCCCTTCTGTTCCTGCTCGTCCATCCCGCTCTTCATCGGCTTCACCTCGGCAGGGTTGCCGCTCGGAGTCACGTTCTCCTTCCTGATCTCCTCCCCGATGGTGGATCTGGGTTCGTTGGTCCTACTCATGAGCATATTCGGAGCAAAAATTGCCATCCTTTATGTGGTGTTTGGTTTGATTGTCGCAATCATCGGCGGCACCATCATCGAGAAGATCCGCATGGAGAGGTATGTCGAGAGCTTCATACTCACCGCTTCAAGCGTCGACATCGAATCTCCGGAGCTTTCACGAAAAGAACGGGTGGCCTATGCAAAAGAACAGACGGTGTCCACCTTCAAGAAGGTGTTCCCTTACATCGTAATTGGCGTCGGAATCGGTGCTTTGATTCACAACTGGATCCCTGAATCATGGGTGGTGACCCTTTTGGGAAGTGACAATCCGTTCGGTGTAATCATCGCAACCATCATAGGCGTGCCGATGTATGCAGATATTTTCGGAACCATCCCGATAGCCGAGGCGTTGCTTTCCAAGGGTGCCCAGCTGGGTACCGTCCTCTCGTTCATGATGGGTGTGACAACGCTGTCGCTTCCGTCGCTCATCATGCTCCGCAAGGCGGTCAAACCGGAGTTGCTCGCGCTGTTCATTGGCATCTGCACGATAGGGATCGTCCTGATCGGATACGCATTCAACGCTCTGCAGCCCTTGATTATGTAGGAGAAGATATGATGCCGACAACCTGGTATCCCGTTATTGATTATTCATCGTGTACCGAATGCGGTACATGCATCGCTGATTGCCCGCATGGTGTGTATGACACCACGAAGGCTCCAACTCCCGTCGTGAAGAATCCAGAGGCCTGCATCGACCATTGCCACGGCTGTGGTGACCGTTGTCTTGCAGGTGCGATTACGTATGTCGGCGATGATACCGGCTGGACACCACCGAACTATACGGAGGAGCCAAGCAAACCCGGCTACAGTTGTGATGGCGCTGACTGTGGAGGCAGGAAGGTCCTGGTTGAATATCTGTACCTGGATTTGCAAAGCTGTGACCGTTGCATCGGTACCGATAGTGTCCTCGAAGATGTCCTGAGGACGCTCACCCCGGTGTTGAAGCTTGCCGGGTATGAGGTGGAGTACAGCAAGGTACAGATGGAGAGTGCCGAGATTGCAAAGCAGTATCGGTTCCTTTCCTCTCCGACAATCCGGGTGAACGGGCAGGACATCTGCCAGTCGGTTGCCGAGAACAGTTGTGGATGCTGCAGTGACATAAGCGGAACCGATGTGGACTGCCGGGTATTCGAGTATGAGGGAGGAAGGTACGAGGTTCCTCCGAAGGAGATGATCGCTGAAGCGATTCTCAAGGCAGTCTTTGGGCAGTCGAGAGCCGCCGCTTGTTGCGATGCATATGAATTGCCTGAGAATCTTGAGGCCTTCTATGAAGGCAAGCATGCTAAAGCCGGCTGCTCCTGCGGTGGCAGTTGCTGCTGACCAATATAAATACATCTTATGAAAATGCATTGATTTATCATGTGAAGGAGAATGTAATCATGGCACTGTTTGGAAAGAAAAAGAATGAAGAAAAGTCCGCAGCCTGCTGTTGCAACTGTAACTGCAATCCCGAGGGCATGGAGGAAGCGGAGAAGGCCAAAGCCGATGGAGCAAGCGTCAAGGTGCTCGGTAGCGGCTGTGCAAAATGCAACCAGCTCGAGGCTGCGACGGAAGCTGCGCTCCTGCAGCTGGGCATGGATTCTTCGATTGACCACGTGACGGATTTTGCACAAATCGCGGCATACGGGGTAATGACGACCCCGGCTCTTGTGGTGGATGGAAAAGTGGTTTCATACGGCAAGGTTCTCAAGACCGATGAGGTCGTGAAGATCCTGCAAAGAATCAGGGGGTGAGCCTATGGGCATAAGCAAGTCTGAAGGAATCGGGTTCTTTGAGAAATATCTGACATTGTGGGTGGTGCTCTGCATGGTTGCAGGAGTTCTCATCGGAACCTTCCTTCCCGGTATCCCTATATTCCTGGGTCGGTTTGAGTATGCCCAGGTCTCTATTCCTATTGCCATCCTCATTTGGCTCATGATCTATCCCATGATGCTGAAGGTCGATTTCCAAAGCATCAAGAATGTGGGTAAGAGTCCGAAGGGACTCTACGTCACATGGATCACCAACTGGCTGATCAAGCCGTTCACGATGTTCGGTATCACATATCTGTTTTTCTTTGTAATCTTCAGGACCCTCATCCCGACCGACCTCGCCAGGGACTATCTTGCAGGTGCAATACTGCTGGGTGCCGCCCCCTGCACGGCAATGGTATTTGTTTGGAGCCATCTGACGAAAGGCAATCCAGCGTACACGGTGGTACAAGTTGCTACGAATGATCTGATCATCCTCATAGCATTCACCCCGATCGTGGCATTCCTCCTCGGAGTCGGAGGAGTAAGCATTCCTTGGGACACGCTGATTATGTCGGTGGTGTTGTTCGTCGTAATTCCCCTCACGGCGGGTATGCTTACAAGAAACGCCGTCGTACACAAGCACGGAACCGAGTATCTCAATCAGCAGATCCTGCCCAAGTTCAAGAATGTCACCGTAATCGGCTTGCTGTTTACTCTGATCATCATTTTCTCATTCCAGGGTGATGTAATTCTGAACAACCCGTTGCATATCATCCTGATTGCAATCCCGCTTGTGCTTCAGACCTTCCTGATCTTCTTCATCGCATACTTTGCAAGCAAGGTGCTTAAACTGCCGCACGATATTGCCGCCCCTGCCGGAATGATCGGTGCTTCGAACTTCTTTGAGTTGGCTGTTGCCGTTGCAATCTCTCTCTTTGGTACGGATTCTCCGGCAGCTTTGGCTACGATCGTCGGAGTGCTTACCGAAGTACCGGTCATGCTTATCCTGGTGAAGATTGCACATAAGACAACCAAATGGTTCCCTGCCCAAACAAGTGGACAAGGCAAGGCGTAAATTGAGGATGATAATCATCCAAATGTCTTTTAAGCAAATACGGGGAGAAAATCGACTTGCTTACGGCTTTTTTAACCGTTCTCTCCCTGTACCAAAAATGTTTTCTTAACTGAGCCTCTTGCAAAATGAACGGCCATTGTAAATCGACTTGCCTGGTCTGATTCATTATCGTCAAACAAAAGTGTCAAACTGGCTGAATTATGGCTTTGAGCGATAAATCACGCCAAATCTACTGTCGATCGAGTATGAGAAAGCGCAC
>JAHDQJ010000001.1 GCA_018433865.1 Spirochaetales bacterium
ACTAGTAGTCTGTAACACTTAAATATATACTTTTAATGATACTTGCAGTATCCTCTGAATTGGAGAACAATAAAGGAGAATACTGCCATGCCATATGCAAAGAGAACCATCAGCCTGACCGCAAAACAAAGAGAATACCTGCTTGATTTCATCTCCAGGGGTGTCAGGCCCGTGCAGGCGGTCAAGCGTGCAAGAATTCTACTGGAATCAGACATTTCCGGTGGAAGGATTCCTCCAAAGGAGCTGGCAATTGCGGAAATGGTGGATGTCAGCGTCCCGACAGTGAAGTCGGTGAAGAAGAGCTTTCACAATCTTGGCGGGGATGTCGAGGCAGTGGTCAACCGCAAGCAGAGAGAGAAAGGACCGAGGGAGACGAAAATCACCGGTGACGTGGAAGCGCATCTGATTGCGCTTTGCTGCAGTCCGGCACCTGAGGGATATGCCAGATGGACCGTCAGGCTGCTTGCTGAAAAGATGGTCGAACTGTCTTACATTGATGAGATTTCGGCCATGTCTGTCTCACGGACGCTAAAAAAAACTCGTTTAAGCCTCACCTGAAGCGCTGCTGGACCATTCCCGCCAAGCAGAACGGTGATTTTGTGGCGGCAATGGAAGATGTCCTGAACCTCTACGCACAACCATATGACAGCTCAAGACCAGTCTTATGTATGGACGAAAAACCACTCCATCCAAGAAGCGCGTGGCTGCCTACGCGCGCGTGTCGGTCGACTCAGACGAGTTGATGCACTCCCTGGCAGCCCAGGTCAGCCACTACAGTGCACACATCCAAGCCAATCCCTCATGGGAGTACGCGGGGGTGTATGCGGATGCGGGGATCTCCGGCACCGCCACCAGGAACCGCAGCGAGTTCCAACGCCTCATCGCCGATTGCGGAAAGGGTCTGGTCGACATCATCCTCACCAAGAGCATCAGCCGCTTCGCCCGCAACACTGTCGACCTCCTGAAGACCGTGAGGCATCTCAAGGATCGCGGCATCTCGGTGCGCTTCGAGCGGGAGAATATCGACTCGCTCACCGGCGACGGGGAGCTGATGCTCTCCATCCTTGCCTCCTATGCGCAGGAGGAGAGCCTCTCGATCAGCGAGAACGTCAAGTGGGGCATTCGTAAACGATTCTCCCAAGGGCACTTCCTTGCCTACACCATCTATGGGTATCGGTGGACCGACGATCATTATGAGATTGTCGAGGAGGAAGCCGAGGCGGTGCGGTTCATGTACCACGCCTTCGCCGATGGCATGACGCTCACCGAGATCTCCGAGGAGCTGGCAGCACAAGGCATCTTCAATCGGAAAGGACTTCCCTTCGGCAAGTCATCGATCATGAGGATACTTGACCAGGAGAAGTACCGAGGGTTCAGCATCCTGCAGCGGACCTTCGTGGATGACCATATCACCCATCGCAAGCTGATGAACCACGGCCAGTTCCCCCGATTCGAGGTGCAGGGCACCCATCCGGTGATCATTGACGAACAGCTGCACCAGAAGGTAGAAGCCGAGCGTGAACGCCGTCGCCAGGCGGGTGCGGTGAGGTGGCGGCGTGCCACATGTTTTACCGGCAAGATTGTCTGCGGCCATTGTGGCAGCACGTTCACCTATACCCCGAACACGTGGAGCGGCGAGCTCACAGCGTTCCAACAGGGCCACTACCAGTGTTCCCGCAAGAGGAAGCAGGGAGCGAAGATCTGCCCGTCCAAGAGCCTGCCGGTCTATACCCTGCGCCAGGTATGCTGCTCGTTTCTCGCACCGCTGGCAGGAGCATCTTCGGATGATCCGTTCGAAGAAGCATGGATCGACGAACATGTCGAGCGTATCGTGGCCTTCGCCGACACCCTTGAATTCCATCTCAAGACGAACGAAGTATTGACCACACCGTGGAAGAACACTGCCAAACGCGATGTGTGGGCATATCGGCGTGCACTGGCACGACAACAAGAAGATAACAGCGAGGTGACAGCATGAGAGCGGTACGCGTGATCCCGGCGACTCGGGATCTCTCAACCGGACAGTCTACGGACGCCTTCGCGCCAAAACGCCGGGTCGCAGGCTATGCCCGCGTCTCCACCGACGGCGAGGACCAGTATACCTCCTATGAGGCGCAGGTGGACTATTACACAACCATGATCAAGGCGAACACCGAGTGGGAGTTCGTCGGCATCTACACCGACGAGGGCATCAGCGGCACCAGCACCAACAGGCGCGAGGGGTTCAAGCGGATGATCGATGATGCACTCGCGGGCAAGATCGACCTGATCGTCACCAAGAGCGTCAGCCGTTTCGCGCGCAACACCGTGGACAGCCTTTCGACCATCCGCAAGCTCAAGGAACACAAGGTGGAGGTCTATTTTGAAAAGGAATCGATAAAGACCTTCGACAGCAAGGGGGAACTCTTGATCACCATCATGAGCTCGCTCGCCCAGGAGGAATCACGCTCCCTTTCGGAGAACGTGAAATGGGGGCTGCGCAAGCGCTTCGCCGACGGACAGGTGTCCGTGCCATATACTAGATTTCTTGGTTACGACAAAGGTCCTGACGGCAACCTGGCGGTGAATCCCGAACAGGCGAAGCTGGTCAGGCACATCTTCTCGTTGTTCCTGCAAGGCTTGACGCCCCACGGGATCGCCAAGCGTCTGGGGGACGAAGGGTACACTACCATGACCGGCAAGAGCGTATGGCACTCCTCGACCATCCAGCAACTACTCACCAATGTGAAGTACAAAGGCGATGCATTGTTGCAGAAGTCTTACAGCACCGACTTCCTTACCAAGAAACACGTGGTGAACAAGGGAGAGGTGCCCCAATACTATGTGGAAAGGAACCATGAGGCGATCATCGCCCCCGAGGTCTTCGATCTGGTGCAGAATGAGATCAAGCAACGCAAGGAGGATGGGGAATCGAGGAAGGGGACGCACCTGTTTTCCAGCCGGATCCGATGCGGCCGCTGCGGCGGCATCTACGGACCCAAGGTCTGGCATTCCAAGAATCGATACCGCAAGGTGGTATGGCAATGCAACGAAAAGTATGCCGAAAGGCATAACACGTGTACGGCTCCGAACCTATCCGAAGCCGAGCTGAAACAGCTGTTCGTGAGAGCGGTGAACAAGCTGATAGGGAACAGGGATGAGATCATCAGGAACTTCGAGGCGATCAGGGGCAGCATCTTCGACTCATCGGAGGATAATGCGAAGTTGCGAAGCCTCGAGGCGGAGCGCCTGGAAATCATCGGCGGCATGGATCGGTTGACTGCTGAGAACGCCTCGACTGCGATGGACCAGGAGGTGTATCAAGAGAGATATGAGAAGTTATCGGATCGTTACCGAGACATCGAGGCTAGGATATCAGAGATTAACCATGTGATACAGGATCGCCGGTATCGCAAGACCAAGACGGAACTGTTCCTCAAGGACTTTAGAAAGCAAGAAGGTGTTGTGAGTGAATTCTCCGACCACCTCTGGTACTCGCTTGCAGACCATGCCGAGGTGCATGGGATAGATGATGTGCGGTTCACGTTCAAGAATGGGGTGGAGATCAGCGTTTAGAGAATCTGATATCCTTGCCTACGGATCAATAAACTGCCATGTTGGTGAAAGCAGGTGAACTACTTGGTATTCAAATCCTCGATCACCTCATCTTCTCCGACGAATCATTCAGATCGATGCTCGAGGAGAATGAGTTGTCAGGACGATGAAGGAGATGTTGTCTCACACCATGTGCTCACTGGAATGGCAATTGATGCATGGGATGTGGGTCCCCTCTTCCGCTATTACTTGCACCACCGGGGAGAAGGGATTTCTTGATCAGCTTACTCTCAATGTGGATAAGTTGGAATTTCTTCCTGGAACCCCGATTTCCGAAAACCCAGCAGAACCACCAAATTTCGACTAGTAGCTCGTAACACTTAAACCTATTCCTTAATCACCGGGTACAGGCGCTTGAGTTTGACTCTGGCGTCGCTGGTTTTGAACTGCCAGTCAATGCCTTTCTGGTTCGAATTTCTGTCCCTTCCCCATGCAGAGACTTCC
>JAHDQJ010000043.1 GCA_018433865.1 Spirochaetales bacterium
GCGCGTCATGTGCGACACCAGCGGCTTCTCGTAGGTGTAGAAGTGCCACGGGCCGATGCCGAAGAGCCGATGGTAGTTCTCCACCGTCCTGTCCAGGTCCTCCACCACGAAGGCGATCTGCGCCACCCCATCCTTCAGAAAAGGCAAGCTGTCCATGTGTGGTTCCTCCTCTGGAAAGGGTAGCCTGATTTTGCTATTGTTCCAAGTGAACCTGCATGCCGATCTTTTATGAATTTGGACCATATCTGTAAGAATTGCTATATTGGATGATACTATCGTGTTATGGTTACCATGATACAGAGGGGACGACGTAGTGTTCCACATCAATTCTGAGCCGAGGTAGCGATGCGTTCGTTCCGTTCGATCCGCATGAATATCCAACTGTTCATCCTCATTTCTACCCTTGTGGCGATCACCGCATTGACGTCCATTCCTGCGTATGTCATAGCACGCAATCATAGTGACTTTGTGATCAAAGAGATGCAGATGCGTGCACGAGGCATCGCTTCGAGCACCGCACTGTTGATCGGCTCACACGCTTCGGCTTATCTGGAGCTGTCCGATGCCGTCACGATCGATGGTGTGGGAGCCTACGACCACACATTCTACGTGAAAATGAACACCTTGCTCAGGCAGATCACCGAAGCAACCGGCGCCGATTTCATTTTCACTGCGAAGATGCTGGATGCACAGACGCAAGCCTATATCCTCGATGGTACGGATCATATCCTCGATACGTTCTCACCTATCGGGGAGAAAGATGTGCTGCATGCGATCACAAAGAAAGTCATCATGACATCACAACCGGTGGAGACCGAGCTGGTCGAGGCTCCCGGATGGGGTGCCTTCGTCGTCGGTCTCGTTCCGATTCTTGACGACGGGTCCTCGCAACCCATCGGAGTCGTCGGGGCAGCATTCTCGAGTGATACGATCGACGAACTGAATCGGAACATGAACGGTTCGGTAGGTGCAAGCTTCATCTTCCTGATCCTCCTGATCACCGTCGGTATCTATATCCTCTACCTGTTGATGTTCCGCATCTCGATGGAGGATCACCTGACGAAGCTCCATACGAGGAGGTATCATTTCCGTAGGTTGCGGGAGGAGATCCGATCTGCCAAACGCACCAACACAAAACTCTCCTTGTTGCTCATCGATGTCGATTGGTTGAAACAGGTCAACGATACATCCGGCCATGGAGCGGGAGACCGGCTGCTGCAATCCATAGCGAATGTCCTCCGTGCCAATACCCGCGCGATAGACAGTTGCGCTCGTCACGGTGGTGACGAATTCGCCGTTATCCTGCCGGGCCTTGATGGACGCAGAGCCCTCGCGACAGCAAAGAAAATCGAGGAGATGTCGAAGAAGATCGAAGCCATGCCGGGCACCAGTGCATCGCTGAGCATCGGCTTGGTGACATGGGAACGCGGCATGGATGAACAGCAGCTCATGGAGTGTGCGGACCAAGCACTCTATGCAGCGAAGAGTGAGGGCAAAGGCCGGATCAAGGTCTACGAACCGAAAACGAAAGGAACGTCCTCAGGTACGATTTGAGGGCATCCCTTCGGATACCTATCTTGTGGCCCACGATTGCCTTCTTAGGAACTCCCGCAACGCCCTTGAGACCTGTTCATCCTCATGCCCAGCCATGGATGCCACAAGTGAGAGACTGTCAACGAATCCATTGCTCGCGAACACCGCAGGATCGTAAGACCATACCTCGATCTCGACCACGTGGGTTCCTACGGTGAAGGCCGGATCCTCCACCTCATGCAGAGCAGGCAAGTCCGATCGGTCAGGACCGACCACCCGAACGACTCTTCCCGTCTTCGGTAGAAGTCCGAAACGTTCAAGTGCCTCTCGTCCGCCTATCCATGCATCAGAAGGTTCTTCAGTAACCCATAGCCGACTCTTCACCGGATTTGCAAGAAACGTCTGTGCTTGGGTGAAGAACGAGGGATCATCGATCCTCCGGTACTCTTTGCTCCTCCCTGTCTTCCCTCCGACTTGATAGTGTACCAATCGAGCTTGGTACAATGCATGAAGTGCCCGTGATGCACTCATCTCGGCAAAGCCGAATACTTGTGCAAGCCTGGTTGCGTTGACCGTCTCATCCGGGTGATGCAGGAACCAGAGATAGGTTAGCTGTGTTGCAGGTGAGAATCGCTTCCCCTTGCTCGGCCCCAAGTTCCTGGAAGATTTGTGAAGACGCAATCCCAGGAAGGGGAGGAACATCTGTCCATCATCCGTCACGAACGGAATCCTCCGTTCCAACAATCGCATCCTTCTGTAGTGAGAGAGCTCACGGAAGTAGACGATGGCATGCCTGTCCGTTGCCTGTTGGAAGCGCTGGACATGTTCCTCCAATTCTTCGATGCCCACCGATTGATCGAGCAGCTCGATCAATACGCAAGCATTGTCGAGAAGCATCACCGTATGGACAGCATACAGGGAACGGAGAAAAAGTGGCAGGGCGTCCATGATTCGCCATGGCTTGATCAGGACCCGTTCATCAACTTGTGACTGCAGCACTTGTTCTATGGCTCTCATGTATCATGAACCTCGTTTTGTAACAGATATTTTATAATCTATCATATTGTATGTTATATTACTAGCATAATGGTATTATTGGCACGTGCTATCTGCATGATTACAGTAATAACTATATATCTTAGCTACATTCTACCGAATTCTTATTCAATGAAACCCGATATGATATCTCGGTAGTAGTGGTTATATTGCACGATGAGAACAATTGGCCGGATCGAAAATGAAGGGTGAAGAACTGTCGGCATGACCGATGCAAGGAAGCTTCCGTCAAAATCCTGCTGATACCCGGACGGAGAGTTCCGCGGCGGCCCCGCGTATCTCGATGAGCAATCGCTCCATGTTCACGCTGTCCATCCGGGAAGTCGGTCCGACGATATTGATTGCCGCGATCACACCCTCTGCCGGGGTAATGACGGGTGCTGCCACGGAGGTCACTTCCTTGTATCGCTCGGCCACACCGACCGCATACCCGCAGGTACGGACGTTCTGTACCCGCTGAAGCAACTCGAACCGATTCAGTTCGGTTCCGCCGGCAAGGCGGACCGGTTCAATTTTGGAAAAATATTCCATCAGTTCCGTATCGGACATTCCTGTGCACAAGGCTTGACCAGATGCACCGAGATGCAGAGGCAACCGTTCACCTATCGGAGTGGAGAATCGCAACGGATGCGGACTTTCCACACGGTGTATGAGAATCCTGTCGAATCCCTGTCGCACATAGAGCGAGGTGGTCTCGCTGGAGATATCGGTGAGGCTTCGCAGTATTTCATCGGACGCACGGACCAGGATGTCACCCTTGAGGAATGATCGGGACAATGGGACCGCACCTATCCAGAGGGAGTAGCGTCCGGCTTGCTTCTTGACGTATCCTCTTCGTTCCAGAACCTCCAACAACCGCTGGGCAGTAGATTTGGGCATGCCCGTCTCGGATTCGATATGGCGAACTCCCAAAGGTGTTCCCACCGATTCGAGGTATTCGAGCAAATCCAGAGCTTTCTCCAGGCTACGAACTGAGTATTTGGCGTTGTTCTGAGACATACTCCCTTTATCCATGCATCAATTCCCATCTCTATAATAATTCATGAGGCACCCGGAAAGCAAGATGTCCCTTTCCGTGGGACTCAATCCCGGAAGAGAAACCTGCAGGCGTGAATTTTCTTCCTGGCTCACCAGCAACGCTTCGAATTGTGTCTCTCCTTGCACCAGTGCATCGCGCAATCCTCGCAGCACAAGGATCGTACCCACCGGCAATCTCGCAAAATCCTCAGGATTCACGATGAAGGGGAAGATTCCCCAATTGATCAGGTTGCTCCGATACCGCTTCGTTGCATATTCCCCTGCGATGTTCGCCCATCCACCCAAAACTTTCTGGCATGATGCGGCTTGTTCGCGTGCCGAGCCGTCACCGGGCTTCCTGGCGAAGATCACACTGCCGATCGCAGCATGTGCCAAGGAGCTTTCTCCGACCATGCGCAATCGATCGGTCAGGTTCACAATCTCCCCATCAGCTTGGGCCGTAGGATTCTGCCGGGAGCGTTCCATCTCACGGATGGCTTTCGCCCGCCCCACGTACTGCGGAACTTTTCGTGAGAGTGTATATTCAGCGAATTTCTCCGGATTTGACCGATAGGAACTGATCTCGCCTGAAGGAATGATCTCGTCCGTGGTAGTCACCGGATCATGGATGCTCGCGGCAACCTGAAGGATGAGATCTTGCGGCAGGGAGGAAAATCGTGGCCAGTCCGCGATATAGGGACCGTAGACGAGTTCTGTTTCTGGGAGAGCCTTTCGAAATCCTTGGTACACCCGGGACTTGTAGGAACTGGCATCAAAATCATAATCCACAGGGGAATACGTGACGGCAAGTTCGGTTGCCGCGGTGAGTCTCCCGCCATTGCGTGCGGTTGCGGCAATCGATCGCGCATCCATCAGTGCGACCATGGAAACTTGCCCTTGCTGTGGCTTTGATCCTTCCCGGTGCGGGAAATTCCTCGTGGCATGACGGATGCTGAGGCAACCGTTGCCAGGAGTATCCCCGGCACCGAAGCAAGGGCCGCAGAAGGCAGGATGGAGGGAGACTCCGGCACGTGCCAGGCTACTGGCCCTGCCGGTGCGCATCAGTGCCAGGTTGATCGGCTGGCTCGCCGGATAGACACTCAACCAGAAGGAATCGGTCATCGGAGGTGCATCCCCAAGGATATCGGCGACAGCGCAGATATTCTCGAAGGAACCACCTGCGCACCCCGACACCGAGCCTTGGTCCACCATGATCCGTCCATCATTGATCTTGTCGAGCAGGGAGAACCGAAGATCCTTGCGATCCAGTTGCTCTAGGCCACGCTCTTGTGCCTCTTGCAGGATATCATGGGGGTTGTTCTGCACATCCTCGATGGCGTAGACATTGCTAGGGTGGAACGGAAGCGCGATCATCGGCCGGATCTCACTGAGATCCATGCGGACAGCCCCATCATAACGGGCGATGAGTCCCGGCTTCAAGGATGCAAACTCGTGCGCTCTTCCATGTGTTCCCAGGTATTCTTGCACCTTTTGATCGGTCATCCATACGGAACTGAGACAGGTCGTTTCCGTGGTCATCGCATCGAGGCTGTTGCGAAAATCGACGGAGAGGCTTGCGATGCCGGGTCCCACGAATTCCAGGATGGCATTCTTGGCGAATCCATCGTGGAACACTTCGCGGATGAGCGCAAGGGCGACATCCTGGGGCCCCACACCAGGAAGGGGAGCTCCCTCGAGATAGACGGCGATCACCTTGGGCCATGGGATATCATACGTCCTTCCCAATACCTGCTTGACCAACTCAGGCCCACCCTCGCCAATGCCCATGCACCCGAGGGCTCCGTAGCGCGTGTGGCTGTCGGACCCAAGGATCATCGTGTTGCACCCG
Source organism: Spirochaetales bacterium (assembly GCA_018433865.1). Lineage (GTDB taxonomy): Bacteria > Spirochaetota > Spirochaetia > Sphaerochaetales > Sphaerochaetaceae > UBA8525. The sequence continues at coordinate 5,456 of JAHDQJ010000043.1, forward strand.
GCATGCATCTCGCGGATGTACTGATGGATCACCGCCTGGAAAGCCGGCACGAAGATCCCGCCGTATTTCTTGGCAATCCCCAATCCGAAGATGTGATCATCTTCATTGATGGTGCCGCCTACCGCACAGAGACTGTTGTGGCAATTGGTCAGGATATAGGGGACGGGAAATTCGGTCAGGCCGCCGTGCCGTGCGGACTGGATGATCCCGACATACGTGATGTCATGGCTCGCCAGTGCATCGAATTTGATGGAGAGGCTCTCCTCGGAGGTGTGCACGGCATGCGTGGCCAGGATCTGGTGAGCGATGGTACCGCGGTACGAAAAGTCATGCCGGTTGCTGAGGGAAGTCCCGAAATGGTTGCCAAGATACGTTGTCGCAACCGTATCGTTCTTTTCCTCATGAGTGACCAGATGCAATCCGTCAACCAAGTGTACCGGTACGTCATACCGTCTCATGCGTTTGCCTCCGAAGCTCTGTGCATACCGATGAGTATCTCATGTGCGGTAGTATCCGGATCGGCTCCGTGCAGCAACTCCGCGGACATGAATCCATCGTATCCGATATTCCTGAGGATTGCGAGGACATGCGAGAAGTCGATACCGCCCTTCCCTACCACCTGACGCGTGGAATCGGCGATATGGACATGCCACAGCTTGCCGGCTTCGTGGGTTTTTCCCAGCACCTCTTCGAATGATTGCCCATCCTTGTCCACATGATAGGTGTCGACCAATACGCCGACATGATCCGATCCCACTTCCTCAAGGATCGCCATGACCTCTTCCACCGTAGTGAGAAAATTCAACTCACGTGCGCTGATCGGTTCCAAGACGATCCGTATGCCCTTGCGCGCTGCTTCGGCTCCTGCTGCACGCAGGATGTCAATCAGGAGGCGATGCGCATCCTGTGTACTCATGTGGTCACCCGGCCTCCCCCGGAAACTGCCGATCGTCACGATCGGAGAACCCACTTCGGAGGCGAATGCGATGAGATCGAACAGGCAAGCTGAGGCCTCTCGTGCTTTTTTAGGTTCCTGATGCAACAGGGAGATGCCCCGCGACGTCACGATGGCTCCGGAGGAGATCGCGGCGATTTTCAGGTTCCGTTCATTGCACGTGCGGGCGATCCGAGCCGCATCCAGTTTCCGCGGATCAGAGACCATGAGCTCGACACCTTGGTACCCGAGTGCGGCGGCCTTGCCTATCTTCTGTTCGAATGTTCCGGTCAGTTGGGCGAACGGGATGTCCTGGGAGATCTCCGGTGTGGCGATGCAAAGGGAATGCTTCATCCTACTTCTCCCTTCCCGCTTGCAACTGTGCAAGGATGGTTCGCACGGCCTCTTCAGGACTGGTCAGTATGGGGATGCTGCATGCCGTTGCCTTGGCGGCTACCCGGGCCATCGACACCTGGGCGAGCACCAGTTGGTCGTGCTTGCCGTCCAACTCCTGGATCTTCTTGAGGATCAGCTGGTCATGCAACTCTCCGTCGCCACATTGCAAGGCATCGTTCGCACCCTCCACGAATTCCATGGAGAGCTCCCGTGTGACTCCAAGACGTGTCTCAGCCGCATGGAACAGCGTCTCCGAGGTTGCCCGTGTCGCAGGGAAGGTATAGATAATCGCGGTCTTTCCTTCATGCGAGACCGCTTTTTCCAGCATCGCGGCATCCACGCCCACGATGGGGAAGGAGAAGAGCGTCTTCAGGCGTTCCACATACGGAGAGAACACCGTGCAGGTGAGCAACACGCCATCCACGCGATCTGCGACCGCAAGATGCAACATGGAGAGCAACCGAAGCATGCTCTTGTCGGTGACCTTGCCTTCCTCCCGCACCAAGTCCTGCAAGCCGGTGTCGAGATAGTTCTTCAATCGGATTCCCTTGTGATGGCGCTGGATGTATTCGGTCATCGGATTGACCGCATTCAATGTTACGCTTATCAGGCCCAGAGTCTGTGTGTCCATGATTCCCTCCCGGTCAGACCGATGACTCGATCACATGCTTCAGCGCCACGAACGCGCGGCGTGCGGTCGCCAACGGGTCCGGTCCTTGAGAAATCTCAAGACCGACCCATCCGTCATAACCGATGTTCCTGCATGCTTGGAACATCCGCTTGAGATCTATCGTTCCTTCCGAGGGGATCATTCTCCCGCTGTCTGCACAGTGGAGGTATCCCAGCATGCCTCGGCATGATTCGATGGCAGCGACAGGATCCTGCTCAGTCAAATTCACGTGATAGGTGTCGATATGGATTTTCACAGGGGAGAGGGAAAGCCCTCTGAGGAATCTGAGCGTCTCGGCGATTCCGTTCAGGTTGTCTATGTTGGAAGCATGCTGGGCTTCCACCAGGATGTGCACATCCTTTCGGGCTTCGGTGCTGAGAGCTGACAAGCCCTCTCCCAGATACTCCTGCCATTGCAGTTCCGACAAGCCTTCCCGGCTTCCACGGACTTTTCCCAGGGAGATGTCGGAACCCAGCTGTGCTGCGAGCCGTACGATCCGGCAAAGGCGAGCAACCGTTTGCCTGCGGATCTCACGATCAGGGGAAAGGAGCGAGAGCCCGTCCTGCTTCAGCACATGGGTAGTGCCGATGACCGGTATGGTGAGCCGATGTTCCTGCAGGGCCTGCTTGAGCTGCACCACATCCAAGGTTGCCGGATCACGTACGAACAGCTCGACTCCCTCGTATCCGATCCGGGCGACGGTCTCCAACGCTTCGTACAGAGGTCCCTGCAAGCCCATGAAAGCCCCTGCGATATCTGCAGGGGCCACGGCATATGCAATCTTCATAGGGTTTCCTTCACCTTCCTGGCGATCATGCCGGCCAATCCCATGCAGGTGCCGGATCCACCGAGGTCGGGTGTCAGGTCCTTCCCTGCCGAGAGGACCGACCGGGTGGATTCTTCCACTATCTGGGCCTCACGCACGAATCCCATGTGGCGCAACATGAATGCGCCTGAGAGGATCAGTGCGACGGGATTCGCGATCCCTTTCCCCGCGATATCGGGAGCGGCACCGTGAGAGGCTTCGAATACCGCGACCTCGGTTCCGATATTACCGCCCGGGGCCAATCCGAGGCTGCCGACCAGGCCGGCACAGAGATCGGACAGGATGTCTCCGTATTGGTTGGAAGTATTGATGATGTCGAAACGTTTCGGATCCTTGACCAGGTAGTAGGCTGCGGCATCGACCATGACATCATCCGATTCGATATCCGGATAGCGTTCGGCCACTTCACGGAAACAGGTGAGGAACAGTCCGTCCGTGATGCTGATCGCGTTCGCCTTGTGGACACAGGTGACCTTCTTCCGGCCATGTGCACGTGCGTATTCGAACGAGAATTCCGCCAATCGCGTCGCAGCCTTCCGTGTGGTCAGTTTCACGCATTCCGCCGCATCGTTGCCGATGCTGTGTTCGATCGCGGCATAGACATCCTCGGTAATCTCGCGCATGACCACCACATCGAAATCTTCATACGCTCCGGAGATGCCGGGGACTCCCCGGATGGGCCGGGGACAGACGAACAGGTTCAGTTCACGTCTGATGGCATTGTTCAACGAAGGATAGATGGCTTCCGATCCATCCTTGTGCACACACGAGAGACGGCCTTTCATCTTGTTCACGATGAACGGTCCCTTGATCGCATATTTCAATTCCTTCAGCAGCTCCACCGCGTCCTGAGGCAATGGATGCCCGAACCTGTCGTACGCTTCGTCTCCGATCATGACGGGTACCCACTCGAACGGCAGTCCTGTCGCTTCCAAGACCTTGAGCGTTGCTTCTGTGATTTCCGGACCTATCCCATTTCCGTAGATGACACCGACACGCATGTTTCTATCCTCCCTCACGTTATGTTGTTCACTTGAAAAATGTCAGAGCTTCCCCTCCGTAGAGAGAGGCTGTTTCCCGCAATTCATCGACAATCTGTTGCGACAACGGGATCCCTTCGATCCGCCGCTGTTGTGCCTTCCTGGATTCCGGTTCTCCGGGAAGCATGATCTCATCACACCCTTGTGCCCGGGGAAGTGCCTTCAACCGCTGGTAGAAGGTATCCATCCGGTCTTGGTACTCATCCATGGGCATGAACAGGTCGGGACGCATGAACAGGAACATGTGTCCGACATTCTGCGGTTCGGAATGATCGTAGTAGAGGCTTTTCACCTCTCCTCCGAAATTCGCTCCGGTGAAGAGACCCGCCATCAGGTCCATCAGCATGGAGAGTGCAGAACCCTTCACTCCCCCGAAGGGCAGGCAGACACCCTCGAACGCTTTCTTCGCGTCCGTGGTAGGCCTTCCTTCGCTGTCCAACGCAAGACCTTCGGGTATGGGCTCTCCGTTGGTCATGGCGACCCTGATCTTTCCCCTGGCAATGACGGTCATCGCCATGTCCAGGACGTACGGGGGGGAATGCTTCCCCCCGACCATGCCCGCGGCCAGGGGAGCGGCACCGAGGAACGGGGTTCTTCCGCCCCATGCGGCGATCGCCGGTGAGGAGTTCGTCAGGATGAGGCTGTTGAACCCCATCTCAAGCGCATGGTTGACATACAGTGCCGACATGCCGAAGTGGGTGCTGCGGGAGATTCCCACCAGAGCCAGGCCCGTGGACCGGGCAAGTTCCACCCCTTCCTCTACCGCACGGTGTGACACGATGAATCCCATGCCATCATCCCCATGGACCGCAAGGGAACAAACCGATCGTTTCTCAACGCGGATGGAAGGATTCGGATTGACGACCTTGTTCCGGATCCGGTTGAGGTACATGGGGATTCTCGAGACCCCGTGTGAAGTCAAGCCGCGCAAGTCTGCCTGCACCAGGTCCCGGGCGATGATACGCGCATCCGCAACGGGCAAACCTCCATCGACAAGCAGCAGTCCGGCCAGATGTTCCAACTCTTCTTCCGTATACTTGATTTCCATGCCGCACTCCTTGCAACGCTCGTCAATACGATCTTATAGCGATGTTTCCATACACGTAAAATGATATTTTTTGATATTCGGTCATAATGAAATGGTATAAAGAAGATAGAATTTTATCTCTCCATCTTCTCGCGGATGAACGAAATGAAATTCGCGACCAAGGGAACCTCCCCACTCGCACTTCGGTACATCATCCAGGTATTGCGTGTCAGGGGCGTACCGTTCCGATACTCCATCTTCTTGACGAACAGCTGCGGATATATCGGGGTCTGGTCAGTCTCGAAGAATATGCCGTACCCCAGACCGTTCTTGATCATCTCCAGCGATGTTTCCTTGTTGTTCACGTTCATGCAGATGACAGGCGGATGGTCGAACAAGTCATACCACCACGAATCGATCACCTGTACCGTGAATTTGTCCCGATTGTGGTCAACCCTTCCCATGTTCGGCAACTCTTCGATCTCGATCGGCCGATCACAGAACAGGTACCCTTGCTCGGAGGAGACTTTCACCATCCCTTCGGTGAACGGGTAATCGCCCTTCATGAATCCGACATGGACTTCCGAGTTCTGGACCATCTTCACCACATTGCCGCTCAGGGAGACGTTGATGTCGAACTCGACATCTGCGTAGTGTTCCTTGTACTCCTTGAGCAAGGAAGGAAGCTGTTCGCGAGCGAACGATGCGGCGGAACCTATCCTGATCGTCCCCGATTGTCCGTCCCACATCTCCACCACATTGTGCTTTGTCTCCTGCACGAGTGCGAGGATCTTTTCGGCTTGTTGTACCAGATACGCTCCCTGGGGGGTGAACGTGAGCCCCTTGGTGCTCCGGTTGACCACCTTGACACCCAGTTCCTCCTCGATCTGTTGGAGTCTCTTGGTCAAGGCCGGTTGCGAGAGGCACACGATATCGGCGGCCTTCGTCAAATTCAGGTTCTGGTACAGTATCTGGATGATTTTCCAGTCCTCATCTCTCATGGGTGATCCTTCCCTGCACACACGGTGCTGACAGGTGGCAGTCCGACCATCCTGATGGGAGGAATGGACTGCCCCTGCGGATATTCCTGTTTCCTACCTGCGGGATCCGATGATGTCCAGCACGCGGTTCCAGCTCTTCATGAAGCTGCTCCTGAACAACATGACCGGGCCGAATTCCTCGAAATCCTCGACATGCAATCCGTGCTCGTCGTACCCTTTCTTGAAATCGGGCAACTTTGCACACAGCTCGTCGATGACATGCTGGGGAGCCAGGTGATGGATCCTTTCCACTACCGGTGCATCCATTTCCAGCAACATGTCGGCAGTCCCGACCCAGTTGATGGTCAGATTGACATCCCCGCCGACCAACTCGGTGAAGTGGTGCGGTTTCCTTGCACCGCCTCCGATGAAGGACATCCGGTATCCCCGCTCCTTGACCATGGCATACATCTTCTTCGAGACGGTCAGGCCTGCCTGGGCGATGTAATCCAAGGGGATGTCGACCTCATGCTTCTTCGCATAATCGTATAAGTAGTCATCATAGATTCCCGCGATATGGGAGTACCAGAGTTTCGGTCCGTTCGCACCTTTGGGGATGGTACGCTCATAGAGTTCACCCAATTGCTCGCCCTGTTCCATCGCGAAGATTTCAGTCGCGTTGATCGCCGTGTGCTCCGGAAGCAGTACGGAAATGGCATGCAGCCCGGGTTCAGTAAGAGGAATCTTGCAGCAGACGTTCGGAGCGACAGCCCGGTTGAGCCGTCCCTCGGAGATGATCACCTGGGAATCTTCCTCAAGGATCGGGTCGGCCTGGATGCTCACATATCCCATCTCCCGGCCAGATTTCTCGAACAACGGAAGGAATCTGTCGGTGATCGGCTTGGCCATCCTCCTTTGGAACTCTGCGATCGCATGCACATCATCGGTGATCTCGGCCAATACTTCGTCGAGCACTTTGTAGGCATACTCGCTCTCCGCAGGATGATCGAGCATCTTCTGCGTATAGGAAGGATTCAACGTACAACCGGTGGCTCCGGCTGCGATGGCTTTGTCCGCCTCGTCCCTCGTGGGATTGTTGATCCAGAACTGTGTTTGGGTAAGTGATCGTACCCGATGGAAATAATCAGTAGCCATATGTTCTCCTTGTCACATCATGCTTCTTTGCAGATGGTCGCGACGATCTTTCCGAACTCTTCACACCCCGTGCTCCCGCCCAGGTCGTAGGTGCGGTATTCGGGTGTCGCCAGGGCGGAATCGATCGCCATCTCCATCCGTGCTCCGGCTGCAGCCAGCCTTTCCACTCCATGGTGCTCGCCCATCCAGGAGAGCAGCATCGCAGCGCTCAGGATCATCGAGGTCGGATTGGCCTTGTCAGTGCCTGCGATATCGGGAGCCGATCCATGCTGGGCTTGTGCACAGCAATGGGTGTCGCTCGCCATCATGGAACCGGCCAACCCGATGCTTCCCGATAATTCGCTGGCGAGATCCGAAAGGATATCGCCATAGAAGTTCGTGGCGAGCACGATATCGAACCGACCCGGATTGCGTACCAGGTGAGCGGTCATCGAATCCACCAGCTGGTCATCGAGGGTGACTTCCGGAAACTCCTTTGCCACCGCCCTCACCTGCTCGAGGAACAATCCGTCGGTCAATTTGAAACTATTGACCTTATGGATCGCCGTCACATGCTTCTTTCTCCGCATCGCGAGCTCGAATGCCCGACGAGCGACTCTCTCGGAGCCGGCCGCGGTGATCTTCCTGATCGACATTGCGATATCCGGAGTCGGCATGTATTCGCTGGGACCGCCCTTGTACATGTTCCTGTCAGGATAGAACCCTTCGGTCGCCTCCCTGACGATGATCAGGTCCATCTCTTTCTGGCCGGCTCGCATGAGGGCGGGTCGGGTACGTGCCGGACGGATGTTCGCATACAGATCGAGTCCGATCCGGAATCCGAGGGAGATGTTCCTCCCCCCTTTCTCAACAGGCGGGTAATCCATATGGGACTGAGGACCGAGTATGATGCCATCATATTGCTTGGCTCGCTGAAGTGTCTCCTCGCGCAATGTGGTCCCATATTTCTCAAGGCTTGCGAATCCTGCATCCTCGTAGGTGAACTCGAGTCCAAGATCCATGGTGGAATTCAATGTACCGAGCACTTCCATGGTTGCAGCTATGATCTCCGGTCCGATGCCATCGCCAGGCAACACCATAATGTTCATATCGGTCCTCCCTTTGTCCCTTCGGATCAATTGCCCGTGCTGCCTGTCGTTGCGGCCTTCGCAGCCTTTCTCTTTTCAAGCATTTTCTTAATCATGGGCCATGCGATGGCAAACAGGCAGAGCAGGAAGATAGGTCCGGCGATAGGACGGAAGAACAAGCCGCCCCACTCCCCACCGGTGATGATCAATGTCTTGCGGATGTTCTCCTCGAGCATTGTTCCGAGAACCAGACCCAGTACCATGCCTGCGACGGAGAATCCGTATTTCTTCATGAAGAATCCGGCGACACCTGCGGTCAACATGACCCATACGGCTCCGATGTCGTTCGACAACGCGTACGATCCGACGAAACAGAGCAGGAGGATCATGGGACCCTGCACATAGTAGGGAAGCCTGGAGACTTGTGCGAATGACTTGACTCCATAGATTCCGCCGAAGAAAAGCAGGATGTTCGCAATGATCATCGAGATGAACACGGCATAAAGCAGCGTAGGTTGTGTGATGAACAATAACGGGCCGGGGCGCATGCCGTGCATGATGAATGCGCCGAGGATGACTGCGGTCGTTCCGCTTCCAGGGATTCCCAGGGTCAGGGTGGGAACCATCGCTCCGCCAGTGGAGGCATTGTTGGCAGTTTCCGGAGCAATGACGCCGTCGGGAAGTCCGGTACCGAACTTCTCCGGATATTTGGAAGACCTGACCGCTTCGCTGTAGGCAAGAACGGAGGCGATCGTTCCACCGGTTCCCGGAAGTACGCCGATGAACATTCCGATGATCGCGGACTTCAAGATCAGCCACTTATACTTCCAGAACTCAGCCTTTGACATGAATTCCACTTTAATTTTCTTGTATACGGACAGGTCGCTTTTCTTGATCTCCGTCATGCCTTGCATGAAAACCTCGGAGAGCGCGAATGCTCCGATCATGACCGGTATGAAGTGGATTCCGTTCATGAATGTGGTCGAGTTGAAGTGGAAACGGGTAATTCCCGTGATCTCATCAGTACCGAACGTTGCCAATGCCAAGCCCATCATGCAGGAGATCAGGGTCTTTACCATGGAGCCATGCCCCAATCCGGTAATCGCTGCCAATCCGAGCAATGCAAGAGCGACATACTCCGCCGGTCCGAACTTCAGGGCTACCTTGGAAAGGGGGAGACAGAGGAACAGCATGAGTATGGTGCTGAACAATCCTCCGATCACCGAAGCACTGACTGCCAGACCGAGTGCCTTGCCACCCTTGCCTTGCTTGTGCATCGGGTGCCCGTCAAGGACGGTCATCACCGCCTCGGGAGTCCCGGGTGTGGCGAAGAGGATGGACGTGATCGAACCACCCATGGTGGAACCACAGAAGTTCGATACCAACAGGATGATCGCAGTGATACCGTTCATCCCGTACGTGAAGGGGAGCAAGAGTACGACACCCATCGCAGAACTGATCCCGGGGAGTGCTCCGAAGAGGATACCCGTGAGACAGCCAAGTATGGAGAAGAGCAGATTGGCAGGAGTCAACGCAAATGCAAAACCACCTAAAATATGTTCCATGATCTGCTCCTCAATACAAATAGTAGGTCAATGACCTGAACAATCCCATGCCACGAGGGAGTGAGACTTCCATGAAGTGACCGAACAGGACGGTGAATACCAGGGCGCTGATGAGTGGGACCAAGATGAGTCCCAAGGGCTTGCGGGCACCCAGTTGGTACATGAAGCCGAATACGATGATCGGACAGACGAACAAAAATCCGATGCTTCTGAGCATCAAGAGTGCGAATACGAATATTGCAGTCGACGTCAACAGACCGACCATTTCTTTCTTGGTGATCTTCTTCGACTTGCCGGACAATCCTTTTTGGTTCTTCCTGACAGTAAAGAATACTGACAGCAAGATGAGCACCATACCTGTTCCGAGAACCACTTGAGGCCACCATGCAGCGCCCAGTTTTCCCCCGATATTCAGTATGGGAAAGGACATGCTCGTAACGTAGAGAAACAACATCAGCAGGAAAATCACACCGTGCGCGACAAGCTCCCCGAGCATATGTACCTCCTTCATTCTCCCGCAGGAGAGAGATCAGGCGGTATCGACGGAGGGGTTTCCACCCGTCGATATCCGCCGCGAAACCATACAGACCTACAGTCTGCCCAACTTGGTGAAGACTTCGGTATAGGACTTCAGATTGGCATCCCACAACGCACGGTAGCCAGCTGCATCGAGCCATCCCGGAGTGATGTCAAGCACGTTTTCCTTGGCCCACTTCTGATACTCTGCAGAATCGTACACCCTCTTGAGTGCTGCCTCGAGCACATCGATGGCTTCTTGGGAAGTTCCCTTCTTGACCGCGAATCCGCGCCAGGTTCCCAAGTTCTCAAGTCCTGCGAATCCGAGTTCGCCAGAGCACGGGACATCCTTCAGTTCGGGAGTGTTGATCCGCTCGGTCTTGAATACGAGGATCGGCTTCACGTGGCCGGAAGCGACCATGTCACCGACTGCGCTCACTTCTTCATACATGAGGTCGACGTGTCCGCCGATGACGGAGGCCATGCGCTCGCCGCCGGATTCGGTGGGTACCATCGCCAGCTCGATGCCGGCAAGGTTCGCGAACATTCCGACACCGGCATCATCCACGCCGCCCGGGGAAGCGATGGATACCGTCACCTTTCCAGGATTGTCCTTCGCATAGGCGATCACTTCCTGGATGTTCTTGAACCGACCGTTTGATCCGGTCCAGATGACTCCCGCGTCTTTCTGGAGGTTTGCCACGGGAATGAACTCCTCGGTGAATTTGAACTCCATCTTCTTGAAGATGTCCGCGATGATTCCCGAAGGGCTCTCACAGTGAAGCGTATACCCATCGGCGGGAGCACTGTGCGAATAGACGATACCCTTGACGTGTGCACCACCGGAAACGTTGGAGACCCGGATGGAAACACCAAGTTCTTTTTCCAACATGGGCTGGATGAAACGAACCATGGTGTCCTGGCCACCACCGGCTCCCGACGGAACGACAATTTCGATGCTTCTGCTGGGATAGGTCTTCTCGGCTCCGCCTTGGGCGAATGCCATCGAGGTCACACACAGTGAGACCAGAAGCACTACGAGCATGCTCTTCCACATCTTCCTCTTCATACAAGTCCTCCTCTTTTTCTGTTTCTCCAACAAGAAGAAACGATACTCAATCTCCTGCGACAGGAGTTGATTTACACTTAATACAATGTACCACCATGTAGGACATTGTCCCTTTTTTAGTTATTTTAGTACTGATATACTTGTTTGTCAAACTTTTTCTTTTGCATGTATCGAATTTTTTTTGGTAATTGCCTGATGACAGGATAGGGGCGATATCCTGTGCTGTAAAATTGATTTTCGTGATGAGAAGCGATAATAAATAATTATATAACAGCAGTATGCATAAAGCTCACGCGCGTTTCATGCACGTACGGCATGGCATGGGATCCGACAGGATCCGATAGCATCGCGTAGGTGGTAATGATTATGGCGCAGCAGGTGTGGAAGGTGTCTTGAGACAAGGAAGCCGGGCATGGCAACGGGCCTCATGCACATGAGGCCGATGCATCGGGCGTTGCTTCGCTCACTGTGCAGTCGGTTTCTTTTCGAATTCCTTGACCCGCAGGATCTTCGGTTCGGACCGTCCTCCGGGGATGTAGGTCTGCTGCATGTAGGTACGCACGATCTGGCGGGCGATCACCGGGCCGGTAACCTGTGCACCCAATGCGATGACATTCGCGTCGTTGCTCAATACGGCACGTTCGGCTTGGTACGTGTCGGTCACCAAGGCACAGTAGACTCCGGGGACCTTGTTCGCAACGATACTCACCCCGATGCCGGTCCCGCAGAGTACGATGCCCCGATCGAACTGTCCCGAGGCAACTGCTTGGCACACATCCACGACCACATTGGCATAGATCGGATCGTCCGACCCGAAATCGACGGCTTCGATTCCCAATGATGCAAGTTCGTCAAGGATCTCACGCTTCATTGCATGAGCGTTGGGATCACATCCGACAGCGACTTTCATATGACAAGTCCCTCGAGCTATGGGCAATCGGTACAGGGTACGGGAATTCCAGCGGTGGTCGCTCACATCTCCAGCAGTCGCTTGGCGACCGATTCATCGGTGATGATCGCGTTCAGATAGTTTCCCTTGAGAGCTCCGTAGATCGCTTCCGCTTTCTTGATACCGCATGCCAATCCGACCACGGTATCGATCGAGCCCAGGTCTTTCGCAGGGATGCCGATGACACGTTCATTCACCTCGGCATCCAGCAAATTCCCTTCCAAGTCATAGAACTGTCCGCACACCATCCCCACGGCACCTTGTGCCCTGAGGGATTGTGCTTCTTGCTGATCTATGAAGCCGGCTCGCAACAGTGCATTGAGCTCCGGATCCGTCGTACCGATTCCGAGGAATGCGATATCGACATCCTTGCTCATCTCAAGGCCTCGCGCGATGTTCTTGTCTTTCACCAGAATCTCTTTCGCTTCCTTGCTGTGGACGATCAACGGAGCTTGGATATAGTATGCATCGCAGTGCAACTTCCTTGAGAGTGCACTGGAAACCTCATACCCATCCACGACCACGTTCCTTGAACCGACGCCTCCGTGCAGCTGTACGACGGCTGCACTGGTGAGCGTACTCTCAGGAAATTGATCGACCATCTGGTAAATCGTCGTTCCCCAACTGATGCCAATAGTGATCTTTGTATTCAGGCATTTGGCCAAGAATCCGGCCGCAGCCTTCCCTACCGATACGAGGGTTTCCTGGTAATTCATTTCCGAGGGAACGACAATTGCTTTCTTCAGGGAGAACTTCTCAATCAGATTGCTTGCCAGATGGACCATGCTCGTCGCAGGATTCGCGATCTTGATCTCCACGATTCCCAAGTCGAGCGCTTGCTTCAGCAGCTTCGCGACATTCGACCTGGTCGTGGAGAACACTTCTGCGATCCGTTGTTGCGTCTTCCCTTCTATGTAGTAGAGAGTCGCAATCTCTATGAGAACGTCAGTCCGGTTGTAGTATTTGTCTATCATCTGATTCTGTCCACCCGATTCGTGAGCGCTTCAGTTCCTCTTAGCACTGTATCACCAATACCTCGACCCATAAACCCCAATATTTCGCATTCTTCAATACGTGTGTTCAGGAAAAATCTTCTTGGGCGGTTTGCGCCGCTTTGGGCGCTGCATCAGTTCGATGGTGACACCGAGCATCTCAGCCGTATCCAAGTATGCAAAGTGTCCATCACCGTCAAGTCCGTATCCCTCCCCTTCCATCGCAATGTTTATCCCCAGGTTCCTGACGATTTCCAAGGATGAAGCCATATCCTTCACCGCTATGCCGAAATGCTGTACGCCGCCGAATCCGTGTCGGTCTATGTACTGTTGGTAGACCATGTCGCCGTAGAGCGGTTGGATCATCTCAAGTCGCAAGAGTCCGGCATTCGCAACCGCGGTGGACATGTTGAATACGGTATCTTCCCCATTTCTGCGCATCCTCGTGAGCAAGTCGGGGCCGTAATCGTAGAAATGCCATGGACCTATGCCCGTATTGCGGTAGAATCTTTCCACCGATTCCTCCAGGTTCTCCACGACCCATCCCACCTGGGTGATACCGTTGTCAAAGAAGGGAAACAGCTTGATGGCGTGTTCGTTCATACCAACTCCTAGTGTGTGCGCAACTTACGTGAGAATGAATCGAATATGATCGCGAGAACGACAATCAGGCCGTTCAGGACTTGCTGCCAGTACAGGTTCACACCGCCGAGGACGATGATGTTCGAGACGATTCCCATGATGCTTCCGCCGATGAGTGCACCGGTGATGCTTCCGATACCCCCGGTGGTTGCGATCCCGCCGATTACCGGAGCGGCGATCGAGGGAAGCACCCAGATCTCACCGATGGAGGACTGGGCTGAAGCAAGACGGAGACTCATCAGGATTCCGGTAAGACCGGCGAGGAATCCGCAGATGCCGTAGCTGATGATCCGGACCTTCTTGGTCTTGATGCCGACCATCTTCGCCGTTTCGATGCTATTGCCGATGGCATAGACGTTGCGTCCGTAGAAGGTCTTGCGCGTCAAGAAGTACATCAGTATGAAGACGATCAGGAGCACTATGGTAGGGGTCGGAATCTGGAAGATCGATCCCTCGCCGATGATCGTGATCGACTTCGGGAACCCGGTAATCGTCCGTCCCTTCGTGATGACCTGGTTCAAGCCTTTGTACGCGGTCTGCATGCCGATGGTCAGCACGATTGCGTTGAGATTGAAGGAGGTGATGAGCAAGCCGTTGAACATCCCCAGCGCTATGCCGGCAAGCAAGCCGATGAGGATGGAAAGGATCGGATTGACACCGAACGTCACGGCGAATTTTCCGGTGATGACACCACACAGTCCCGCGATCGCACCGACCGAGAGGTCGATGTCCCCCAGGAGCAACAACAACCCCTGGCCGATTGCGATGATTCCCACGAATGCGAGGGACCGTACCATGATCTGCAGGTTGTACACGGTGAGGAAGTTCTCGGAGATGAAGCAGGAGACGATGAAAATCAAGACCAGTGCGGCGGTTACGCCGGCCAATTGATTGCCCCTGATCCAATCGACGAATTTTTTGAAGATCGCTTTGTATGTATCCAATGTATTCTTGTTCATGTCAGTTCCCACTCCCTTGAATTGTGCAAGACAGGCCGATGATGGCTCTGAGGATTTGTTTCTGGGTAATGTCCTTTCCCGCGATTTCCGAGGACACCCGTCCGTTGTACATGGTGATGATCCGGTTGGAGCATTTGAGCAGCTCTTCCATCTCACTGGAGATCAGGATGATGCCCACTCGCTCCTTTTCAGCCAATTCCTTCATCATCCGGTAGATCTCTTCCTTGGTCTTGACATCGATGCCCTTGGTCGGCTCATCGAAGATGACCACTTTCGGCGTGGACTCCATGGCTCTGCCGATCAGTACTTTCTGCTGGTTTCCTCCGCTGAGATTGATGATCTTGGTCTCGGTGGAGTGTGTCTTGACGCTGTAGTCCCCGATTACTTTCTTCGCGACCGCATGATCTTTCGGAGGAACCACCACGCCATGTGCACTGATCTTGTCCTTGAGCACGATCCCGATATTCTCCCGGACGTTCAGGAACGGGAGGATGCCGTGGGTCTTGCGCTCTTCGGTGAGGTAGATCACGCCGTTTCCGATGGAGCTGGCGGTGTTGCCGAATTTCCACGACTGCCCTTTGTAGGAGGCTTCGCCGCGTTTCTTCTTGCGGTATCCGTAGAGGGTCTGCATGATCTCGGATCTGCCCGCCCCGACCAATCCCGCGAACCCGAGGATCTCTCCCTCGCGAACCGAGAAGGAGACATCCTCGAACATGTAGCCGCTCAGGTTCTTTACCTCGAGCAGGACTTCTCCCGCAGGTTCGGCGGGAATATAGTTCTTCGTGATATCGATCTCCTCACCTGTCATCTTGTGGATGATCCAGTTCTGATCGACATCGGACAGTGAGGCATCCCCGACCAGTTCACCGTTTCTCAGGACACTCACGTGATCCCCTATCGAGAACACCTCATCCAGCTTATGGGAGATGAATACGATCGACTTTCCTTCATCCCGCAACGATCTCAATATGGCGAACAATCGCTCACTCTCCGATTTGGTCAACGAAGTCGTCGGTTCATCAAGGATGATGATCCTGAACTTCTCCCTTGAGAGGGCACGTGCGACCTGGAGCAACTGTTGTTCCGAAATGGGAATATCCTGTACGATATCGCCAGGAGAGACAGCCATGTTGAATCGCTTCAGATAGGGAGCCGCCTCCTCTTCCATTTTTCTCTTTTCATAAAACACCGAGGTGTGCTTCGTCTTATTAAAAGGGATAAATAGATTCTCCGCGACAGACATGAAACGGAACAGGTTCAACTCCTGCGGGACGTAGGCGATTACCTCGCTGTCATGAAGGGAGTGTGCGTTCATCTCCTGGCCTTCGATCGTCAACGTTCCTTCGTCGGCCTGATACAATCCGGTCAGCACCTTGACCAATGTACTCTTTCCGGCTCCATTCTCACCCACGATGCAATGGATCTTCCCCTCTTCGAGGGTCAGGTTGACATCGTGCAACGCGACTACGCCCGGAAATTTCTTCGTGATGCTGCGGGCTTCCAATACTGCCATACAAACCTCAAAAATACGGGAGGACCTGTTACAATCCTCCCGTTACGTCGGATTACGTGATTAGAATCCCTTGATCACGCCATTCTTGACCATGTCCGGGGTAAGGAGACCGAACTTGGTGTCGTACCAGATGACCGGCTCGATGCCGAGTTTCGTCATCAGCAGGCTCGTGGTGCACCACTTGCCGATGTTGTTCGGGCGGGTTGCGACCGACAGGTCGAGCACTCCCTCCTGCATCAGGACCTGGAGCTGCGGAAGATCGTCGATACCGACGTACTTCACCCTACCGACTTTCCCGGCTTCCTTCAGTGCAATGCCTACGCCGACAGGACCGGCTGCATCACAGACGGCAAATCCGTCGAGATCGGGGTGCGCGGAGAGGATGGCCGCAGCCTCTTTCTGTGCATTTTCGATATCATCGTAGTCGAACACCGTGGCGACGACTTCGATTTCAGGATAGTCCGCGAACACGTCGAGGTATGCCTGGTAGCGCTCAGCATGGGGTTGGTTGGTCGGAACACCGTGGATGATGGCGACCTTGCCCTTGTAGTTGAGTCTCTTCAGCAGTTCCTTGGCAGCGAATGCACCCTGCTCATAGAAGTCGTTTCCGATGTAAGGGATCATCTCGCCTTCGGGGGAAACCGAAGCGTAGAGGACCACGGGGATTCCCCGGTTGATCGCTTCCCTGAGGATCGGCAACTGGGCCTGGACATCGATGCAGTCGATCGCGATTCCGTCCGGCTTGGTCGCGATGGCACGCTCAAGCAGCTCGTTCTGGGCAACCAGGTCGGCTGTGGGAGAAGCCTGGTAGTCGATGGTGATCTTGGCACCCATTTGCTTGCCAAGGACATCAGCTGCCTCGACGGATGCGTTGTACACGATGTCGAACCAGGACTGGGCGAGAATCGGAATCATCACGAACCGATACTCTTTCTGCACGGGAGCAGCCGCAGCGGCCTGAGTCGTCCCTGTCGCGGCGGGTGCAGCTTCTTTCTTCGAGCAACCAAGCACTGAGACTGAGAGTGCCACGCAGAGCACCAACAGCATCGTTACCTTGAAAGCCTTTTTCATAGTAAACCCCTCTTTGTGAATAATTAATTCAGCCTACTTCATCGAAGCTGAATGTTTCGCATGATGTCAGTTCAGGCCGAGACCTCTTCCATGAACTTCTTGAGCAACAGGAACATCGAAGCCGATCCCGGATCGAGATGTCCGATGCTCCGTTGGCCCAAACGGCTCGAACGTCCCCTATGGGATTCCATCTCCTTGGTCGACTCCATACCCTTTCTCGCGGCGTCGATCGCGGCATTGATCGCCTGTGTGAAACTGAGTTTCGCATCGACCGCTTCCTGCAGCGCATCAACCATCGGAGAGATGGTATCGAACATGGTCTTCTCCCCGACTTTCACCTTTCCTCGTCTCTCGATACCGCCACGGAAGGCCTTCCAGAGTGTGAGGAAGTCGTTCAGGTCAAGCTGATGTTTTCCCTCTGCAACCTTGCCAGCGTCCATGAATGCCGTTCCGTAGAGCGGACCCATCGCTGCTCCGCCGGAAAAGATGATTGCCTTGCCGACTTCTCCGAAAAGCTTGCCGATGTCTCCATCCGCGGGAAAACCGCCGATGGTCTTCTCCACGATGGAGAAGGTGGCAAAGATACTGTCCCCGTGGTCCGAATCGCCTATCGGGGAATCAAGATCATTGAAATACTGCCGGTTTGCGAGCAACTCGTGCACGCCGGCGTCAAGTGCCTTCAGCACACGTTCCGTCGTAATGGATTCCATAGTGTTACCTTCTAGTTGGGGAAGTGGATGGCACCGATGGGATGGTCCACGCCTTGCTTCATCGTCTCATCGAGCTTGGTCAGGGTGATGGAAAAACCGCCCATCTCCATTGAAGTGAAGAATTCACCGACCCATGGCTTGTAGACGGTGATGCCATGCTGCTCAAGCAGTTCCTGGACTCGTGCGTAGATGATGTACAGCTCAAGCAGGCTGGTGGAACCGAGTCCGTTGATGATCACGGAGACTTCATCCCCTTTCTTGAAGGGAAGATCGGCAAGGACTTTCTCCATGATGATGTCGGTGATCTCATTCGCTTTCATCATCTTCACCCGTTCGATACCGGGTTCGCCGTGGTGACCTACACCGATTTCCATCTCATCATCGGCAATCTCGAAACTCGGCTTGCCGGATGAAGGCATGATGCAGGGAGTATGTGCGACGCCGAGGCTCCTGGTGTTGAATACCACCTGGTCTCCCACACGCTTCATGGTTTCCAAGTCAGCTCCGGTGTCGGCGAGGTAGCCAAGCACTTTCCAGAGGATGATCTCGCCAGCCACGCCACGCCGGTTCTCCATGGCGGTGACAGGAGAAGAGGCGACGTCATCGTTCACGATGACCATCTCGGCTTTGATGCCCTCATCGGCAAGCATGTCGATTGCCATGCCGAAGTTCATCAGGTCGCCCGAATAGTTGCCGATGCACACGAGCACACCGGCACCGCCGTCGGCCATCCTGATGGCATCCATGCAGTTCTGGACACCAGGAGCAGCGAAGATATTTCCCACTGCGACCGCGTCCATCATGCCTTTGCCCAGATACCCGATCAGTGCCGGCTTATGGCCGGAACCACCACCGGTCACCAGTCCCACTTTTCCCTTGGTCGGCGACCCCTTCCTGATCAAGACACGCTCGAACGGCCGCTCTACCAATTCGGCATTCGCCTTTGCAAAACCGTTCAGCATCTCGCTGATCATGTTCTCATATGAGTTGATGAATTTTTTCATGACTGTTCCCATCCTTCCTTCTTATAATCCTGCGACGATTCTCTTGAGATTCTCCAATCCACGGATCGCCAATTCCTCTCCGGTCGGAGCAAAGTGACGCCAAATCGCACACCCGGCGTTGAACTCCTCGAAGCTCGGGTCGAAGGATTCGATGACGAACGGTCCGTTGAATCCAATCTCCTTGCATGCGGTGAAGAGTTTCGCCCAGGGCACCTGTCCGGTTCCGGGAATACCACGGTTGTTCTCACAGGTATGTACATATCCCAGGTAATCCTTGCCACAGGTCCTGACGGCCTCGGCAAGATCGGTCTCCTCGATGTTCGTATGGAAGGTGTCGAGGTGCACCTTGATGTTTCCGGTTCCTACATCCTTGCAGTACGCGACCGCATCGGCTGCGGTATTGAGGAAGTGGGTCTCGAAGCGGTTGATGGGCTCCAGGCAGATGGTCACATCGCCGGTCTCCTTCGCATACTTTGCGACCTCGGTCATCGCACCGACCGACCAATCCCACTCCTGTGCGGTTCGGGGCTTGTTGGTGAAATATCTCCAGGCTGCGTAGTTCACGCCACCGAAGATCTTCGATCCGAGCGCGTTGTTGATGTCGATGAACATCTTGAGCAGGCGAACGCCTTCCTTGCGTATGGCCGGATCCGGAGAGATGATATTGCCCTTCGGCTCCAATGTGGTGGTGGTGACGACTTCGATATCGGTTTTCTTCAGCTGCTCTTTCACAGCCTCAAGGGGGAATCGTTCCGGGTACGCGATGGCAAGGTCGACTACCTCGAATCCCAGCTCCTTTGCTTTCGGCAGAATCCAAAGATCCTTTTCCTCGAACACTTCCGCCCAAATGAACGAATCGACTCCGAACTTACACATAGAAATCTCCTTTGCCCTATCTGAATTTCATTGGTTCCTGACTGTTGAGTTTCTCAAGCTCCCGGTTAGTATACGGCACGTTTTTCCAGAACGCAAGCATTTGTTTCTTTTTATTTCTAATTTCACATTTGTACATTCAATACAAATTAAATCCAATTCAATATATATCTATTTTATTCTATGATAATGTTTTATTGAACTATATTATTAACACTGACTTTAATAATGCATGTGATGAATCGGAAGGATTGTCATGATTCAGGTACGTTCAGAAGAACCTGACAAGTACAAATGTGAATTTTTCCAAGGATATGCCGGACGCATGGCGAGCTCCACCTCCTGCAACGAGAGGACCTTCAGGAACCTATCAATAGGTCCCCGGATACAAGAACATGAGGATACTGAAAAGGTCCGAGATATCTTCCTGAAGGGAGGGGTAAAACGTGGCAAACACCGTCATTAAGATCCTTGACGATTATGCGCGGTATTGTAACGCAGGCCATTACATTCTCTATGCAAGTCCTGTTGACGACGAAGCTGTCTAACATGGTTACTGGCATCAAGGCGAAGTAATTTCTTGTTAATCAATTAGTCATGACCACCGGCATAGCCGGTGGCTTGCTGTCAGCCCTGTAAGGGCCTGATACTGGCAGCAGCTAAAGCTGCGTTTCACAACAGCATCCAGTGCTCGCAACCCCTAAAGGGGTGCTTCCGTCATTCCGCTTCGAAC
>JAHDQJ010000009.1 GCA_018433865.1 Spirochaetales bacterium
AAATTGAACTGAACTTCCTTAAGTTTCGACAAAGTCATCAATCCAGGCGGATTTGGTTGTTTACTCTGACTCTGGTTGCGACCGACCCTGATTGGTTCCTTCTTCCTGACTCCTAATGGTTATTTCTACCCGACCCTAACATTGAAAAGAGTAATGAAATTATTGAAGCTATTTGCGATTATATTTTAAATCCAAATACCAATTACTCAAGCAACAGTTATGCGGATCTTATTAGTGTGTTCTTATTAACGAAGAGCAAGGATGAAACATTCTTACCAATCATTGATCAAATGAGAGAAGCAGTAATATTATATATGGGGATCTCTTATTGTAATGATTTTTCCTCAACTTGGAAAACACCTTTAACAATTTTTCTAAATCAAGAAGTCATTTTTGATCTACATGGACTCAATGGAATAATATTTAAAGAAAGATTTCTTGACTTATATAATTATATTAATGAAATTAATCAAAAAAATAAAAATCGGATTATTGAAATTAAATATTTTCAAGATACAAAAAACCAAATCGATATTTTCTACAATAAAGCAAAAAGAATTTTTAAAGGAATCGATTCACTTGAACTTGGCTCAGATGCCATGGAATCGATACTCAATAGTTCTAAAGATGTCGAGGATATTGAAGAGAATAAGATTGACTTGTTTACCTCTTTAAAGACATATGGGATTCATGAAGATGAAAACGAACAGTACTATTCTGATCTCTCAAATAAGTACAATCTATCCTCTGATGAGATTCTCTCTGACTTATTATTAAATAATCAAGGAAATTTTCCTGAAGATAAAATTAAAAGAGAACTGAAATTAGTCAATCAAATTAATATTTTGCGAAAAAGTAGGAAGATTCAAAGACTTGCAGATATTGAGTACACACTTGTCACACGTGATTCATGTGTATTTTGGATAGCGAATAACGAAAACATTCAACGAGTTTCAGGATTACCTCTTGCATGTGAGCCAGGTTTTCTCACCAATAAATTCTGGTTTAGCCTTCAAAAGGGGTTTGGGGATAAGTACCCTCAGTCATTTTCTATCATTACAAAGGCAAAAATCTTATTATCAAGCCATTTTTCTAGATCGATTAATGAATGTTACGAAAAAACAATACAAGACTATAAAAACGGAAAATTATCCAAAGATCAAGCGATTGAACGTCTCACATCATTTAGGAAATATGAGAAAAAACCTGAAGATATTAATGAGGAAAATAGCCTCGAGATTTTGCCTTTCCTTTCCAAGGAAATTTTTGAAAAAGCAATCATTGAGAACGAAGAACGGCTCATGCGGCTCGAAATTACTGGGAAGGAGCTTAAAAAGAAAATTGAAGAAAATAAAACGCTTGAAGAAAAAAATCTCCAGTTATCAATGGAATTGGATAAAAATAAGCGATTAAATGAGTTAAAGGAAGAATTAGTAAATATTAAGGATCAACTGGTACCTTTAGACATTATCTACAATAAAACGGAGAAAACTATTTCAAATAAAATTTTAATTGAGAAAGTATTAGTTTCAATTATAATAATCGCTTCTATTCCGATAATATTATTCATAAACTATGCTACTGATTATTCTCCATTAATTTCAATTACTATAGGTCTACTGCCTTCTATAATCATTTCTATCATAGCCGTTAGCAAAGAAAAAACTATCAAACCGGTTGATTTGGTTAAATCTAGGAAGCAAAGAATAATTAATAATATTCGCAAGAAGTATCAAAATGAGAACGATTTACGGCAGAAATTAAAACATAGAGAAGATAAAATTATCAACGAAGTTGAAGGCCTGCTGAATTGAAATTATATACGATCTGTTTGGAGCGAGACATTGTCTACGACTAAATGGGAGCCATCTAATCGTAGACATAAACCGGTTCACGACGAAAGTATCACATCAAGTGTGCGAGTATTATTAATCACTAAGATTTCGAAAAAGAATAATCAATACTCGTAATTTTATCATCAATCTTAAAAATTGAAGCATTACCTGACAAGGTTCCAAGCATTTTCTGACTGAATCCCAATTTTCCAGTAATAGAAGTAATCGTATCTAAATTATTATTAATAATGAATTCGAACGCTTTTGATAAAAAATAAGTTCTTTCTTTATCATGTTCCAAGTCGAAGGGCTCAACCCGTCTCCATTTGTGTTTCGAGAGTTCAATATTCAGGTTTGTGTATCTGTTTTGATCAATTAAATTTAGATCGAGCATTCTTCTAATAATTGCTGCCATTGAGACATCCCACTTCTTTTTCAAATCTAATATAGCATTAATGGATGTGGACATTACTGTCTGCATAAATTTTCTAATCGGTAATAAAAATGCAGAAGCGAATCTATTAGACTGTTTCTCAAAAAATTGCAGATTCTCTCGGAACTCTTCAACTCCAACCATTGAGTGAAGAATAATATGCCCAAGCTCATGGGCAATATCGAATCTTTGTCTATAATAGCTTGAGTCTTCATCAAAAATAATCATCGGGTGAATAATTGTAGAATTTTTTAATCTAATATTTACACTGAACGCATCAATTTTATCAGGAAGACTTAGAGAACTACAAATAATTCCTTTATTTTCAAATAGATAAGCAAGATTAATAATTGGATCCTCTCCGATATCCCAATGATCTCTAAGCCTTAATGCAAGAGCATCAATTTCAGTAAAATCTTCTTCAGTGATATCTAAAGGGTCCTCAATATAAATATCATCTGGGATATCGACTTTTCTTTCTCTAATCTTTGAAAAAATATATTTAATGATATCCGAAATATAATTTTTTTTTACCAGAGCAATTTGCTGAGACTTCATTGATTTTGTATCAAAGCTTCTAAAAAAAACGGGTGATTCCTCGGAATAATCCCTTTCAATTGGTGTATAGAAAAAAGTAATATCTTTTCCTGTCACTAAAGCTAGCTGTAATAATGTTTGATACTTAGGAGCAGTGATCCCTTTTTCAAATTGGGAAATCGCCGCCTTAGTTATCCCCGCACTTTCAGCAAGTTGAGTCATTGTTAGGCCCTTCTCAAGGCGGGCTTCTTTCAGCCTTTCAGAAATGAAAGCTTTCATAAAATTTGTTCCGCAATACTATCTTCCAGTACAAACTGAGTAGAGTCTTCAAGAATAACCCGCTTTGATGTACTATCAACATTCTCAATACTAAGATTGATCGGGTTGAAAGCTCCGTTAGCAGATCTTAAAACTACACTCTCCAGTTTTTCTGTTCCTGAGTATAATAGCTGACCATACGTTGACGATCTATAATTCTGTAAATTATAAATTTCTTCATCCGAAAAGAGATTATAATTTAAGCTTTCTGAAAGAACATCTTTATACTTCGCTTTCCGTGGTCCACTTCCACTCCATGCCACATGTTCAACTGTAAATGCACAACCCCCGTTTAACCAGAAAACTGTATATTCGCAGTTATCTTGAATAGTTGGATTTCTTGTATTTTGAAAACAACTAGAGAGTTCGGTTTCTACCATCCAGTTACGGATATAACCCAAACAATTTTTTTTGTTTCTTTTTAGTGAAGGAGTTATTTCAACCATTTCAGTGGTTTTTTGATACGCAACAGCTAGCGCCTTGATAATTCCACATCTCTCAGCATCAGTAATAATATTATCCATATCACTCCTTTGGTCATTACTTGACAACCATATTTTTTCACTTGTATAGAAAATACATCTT
This sequence comes from Spirochaetales bacterium, assembly GCA_018433865.1. Taxonomy (GTDB): domain Bacteria; phylum Spirochaetota; class Spirochaetia; order Sphaerochaetales; family Sphaerochaetaceae; genus UBA8525. The sequence goes on from JAHDQJ010000009.1 coordinate 3,709, forward strand.
TTTATATAATTTGTCAAGTTTGAGCCTTGATTTCATGCTTGCATATCGTATGCATTCGAGCTTATCCTTACTATGTAGAAAATAAGGGCCATCCTGACTACTATACTTTTAGCTCTTCTCAGTCGCATAGTTACTACACTTATATTCACCACACTGGAAGCATATGAAATACTGACTTTTATTAATCCAATTGGTGTCACACCGCGAGACACCAGATATGACACCACTTGTGACACCAATAAAATCTGAACTTCCTAAGAAATTATTACTCAATCGACCTTAAAGACCGTAAAGCTATCGATAAATCATCACAATATTAGAAAAAGGAGCATGATTTCTGTTGAAAATACCGGTTTGTTCTGCTATAATTTGAGTTAGAAAATATAACTCAATTGAGGCGGAGCCGATGTATCTGAAAGCACTTGTCGACATCCCGGATGTGAGCGGTAAAATCGTGACCCAGAGGAAGAAGGATTCGACCTACATCTTCTATGAGTACGATCGCGTCTATGATCCTGTCAGGAAGTACAATGTTCCCAAGAGGGCTGTGATCG
>JAHDQJ010000052.1 GCA_018433865.1 Spirochaetales bacterium
ATCACTTGCAGCAGTTGGATGAATGTGCGGTGCTCGGTGGTCACATATCCTTCGAAAATCTCCTGGATGTCGTAGGAAATGCCGAAAACCATCTGGCAACCGCCCAGGATTTCTGTTATGCTTTTCATGGACCTGCTTTCCTTCTATGTGTTTGTGGTAAATCACATTATATAGGATTGTCAGGTCCATTTCCATATATTTTGCCCGACTTGGGCCTGTTTCAGACAATTTTGTGCACCCAAGGGCTCTCCCGAGCGCTTGGGATAGGAGAAATTACCAAACTTTTGCTATTTTGCAAGAGGCTCGACGTACTACTTTTTTTTTTTGAATTGTTGATTCTTCAATTTCCAAGGTTTCGTTACCCATATATCTTCAGATTCCTGATGGGAATTGAACCCGTAGAAAAGACCTGCTGACGTGGATACACAGAGACTTGAACTTGGCGATCAAGACTATCAATCGAAGGAATTCATCGATTTTTGCTGCTTGGCACATGTTGTATAGGCCTGCTGCTTCCAAGGTCTGCAGCAGGTTACCCTAGGGGAGTTATCCCCGGGAATCGATAATGAATTGGAGTACAACAAATTTGACGAACACATCTCAATACAGGCATGACCCAGGTAGCCCTGTCAGCTCTTACCAGCACACTATGTTTGATCTAGAATAGAAGCATACTACTACAATCGATTCTAAGTTCCAAAGTATCATCCAAAGTATCATCATGAGACTTTGGAACTTTGGGAGGGCCAACTGTTGTTGTAGCTGCTTCATGCAAGGGCACAATGGTTCTGGACACTTCTCCTTCAATAAACGTTGGCTCTGCAACACTATACAGCTTCATATACTTATAGGTATTGCGCATTCCAGAACCCAGTTCATCCGCCAAACCAATTTCACGGAACACCTTTGAGATTGGAGGATTCTTGGGAAATGGTTCGAAGGAAGTGGGATCCAAATTCCCAAATCCATGGGAACGATTACTATTTTCAGTAAGGATTCGATCCTTCTCAATGACCAGTTTTGTAACATAGGCATTTGCGTAATCTATCTACGAAGAATAAAATTAAAACTTTTGGTGTCTACTTTTCTTGAGAAGTGCAATCCTCCCAATTTTTGCATACTTTTTAGGTCAATTAATATTTACTAATCCTCCCAATTTATTTCTACTTTTTGGGTCAGTTATAATTGCTTGATACGATCTAATGGTTTAGAATACCGATATGACAATAGCCAATAAAGAGTACTTGCCTAGGTTGATTGACCTGTATATGCACGATGTTCTTCACATGAGAGGGGCCGTTCTCATTGAAGGTATCAAGTGGTCCGGGAAGACAACATCTGCTAAAAGACATGCCAAAAGCCTGATTGATTTGTCAGTTAATTCTGAGAAAGAAAGGGCGGAGTTTTTGGTACGAGAGAATCCTGACCGACTCTTTTCTGAAGACACCCCAATTCTTATAGACGAATGGCAAAAGGTTCCTTTGCTTTGGGACACGATAAGAAATCAAGTGGATAAGCGTGCTGGCTTTGGACAATTTATTCTTACAGGTTCAACCTCACAGACAAAGGCTGCAGAAACGCTTCGTGCTCACTCCGGAACTGGTCGAATTGGAAGGATCCATATGCATACGATGAGTTTATGGGAGTCTGGAGATTCAACCGGGGAAGTGTCGATTGACACTCTATGGAAGGGAGTGGAAAAAGTGTATGGAGAAAGTAAGCATACTGTATCTGACATAGCTTTTCTTTGCTCTCGGGGAGGTTGGCCGGAAACACTGAGAATGCGTAAGGATGTATCCTTGAAGCAGGCATACCTGTATATTGATGAAATATGTGAAAGCGACATTAGAAATGTTGATGGACATAGGAGATCTGCACAGAAGATGAGAAAGGTCTTGCAGTCATATTCAAGATTTTCCGCCTCAGATGCCCCAAATACAGCAATAGAAAATGATGTGTTTGATATTTCAAAAAATACCCTTGCTGACTATCTTAAGGTTCTTGAGGATCTTTTCATTACCAATGAATCAGAGGCTTGGAATCCAAATTTCAGATCCGCTACAGCAATTAGGCAGTCGAATACCAGATATTTGGCCGATCCTTCAATTACAACGGCTGCCCTGAAGATGGGACCGGAAGATTTATTGAACGACTTGCAGACTTTTGGTTTGATTTTTGAGACCCTTTGTGTAAGAGACCTTAAGGTGTATGCACAGGTACTTGATGCGGATATTCTCCATTATCGTGATGCGGCGGGCCTTGAATGTGATGCAGTATTCCATGGGAGAAACGGAAAATATGGATTGATTGAAATCAAACTTGGGCAGAATCGTGTTGAAGAAGGGGCTACAAATATGCTAAGGCTGGAAAAGAAAATAGCAGCTTCAAATCAGAAGGTTCCAGATTTTCTCATGGTTCTGACAGGAACGGGATTTGCCCACCGTAGAGAAGATGGCGTGTATGTTGTACCGATTGGATGTTTGAAGCCCTGATACTGAAGTCGTTTCCAGCAGAAGAGTAGCTTCCTGAAAGCACATACTCACGTGTTCATACCACCCTCTATTCTTTTCCTTCTATTTCCCAGTGGCCATAGCGCTGCAAGTACACAGCTACACAAAGTGAGAAGTAACATAGTATTATTCTCGGAAGTAGAATATCAATATTATCGGAAGTAAAACATTGATATTATCGGAAGCAAAGGGTACAATACGTTCTCAGGGAAGGAGGACTCCCACATGGAAATGCAAACCTATCTCAAGCGTATTGCTGACGGGCTTTTACAGGAGAGACTCCGTTCCAGCGGTGCTGTTCTGATCGAAGGCCCGAAATGGTGCGGGAAGACGGCTACTGCAACGAGGGCATCAAAAAGCCAGCTGTTCATGCAGGATCCTGACAAGTCAGCCTCGTACCTCATGGCAGCTGATACAAAACCTTCCCTGCTCTTGCAGGGAGACACGCCCCGCCTGCTCGATGAGTGGCAAAGCGCACCCGTTCTGTGGGATGCCGTGCGGTTCATGGTCGATCAGCGGGGAGGAAAGCCAGGGCAGTTCATTCTCACAGGATCGGCGGTACCAAAGGATGATGCGGTACAACATACGGGGACCGGGCGAATCTCACGACTGATGATGCGTCCCATGAGTCTGTTCGAATCTTTGGAATCGAACGGCATGGTTTCGCTGAAATCGTTGTTTGATGGGAAGACCAATCCCGAGGGGTTCTCAGATTTCTCCATAGAAAGCATAGCCTCCGCCATTGTCCGGGGAGGATGGCCGGCTTCCATCGGCGATGAAGAGAGCATCGCGTTGCGCCATGCAGTGGATTATGTGGAGGCAGTCATCAATGCGGATATTTCCCGGGTGGATGGCGTGGACAAGAATCCTGTCCGGGTACGGGCGCTGATGCGCTCCTATGCCAGGAATATCTCGACCATGGCCACTATCAGGACGCTTCGTGACGATATAGCCTTGGGCGATGCCGATACAAGCGTTTCAGAAAAGACGATCAGCCAGTATCTGACGGCATTGGACCGTATCTTCGTCACGGAGAATCTTCCTGCCTGGAACCCTGTACTGCGCTCCAAGACGGCAATCAGGACTTCAGTGAAACGCCATTTCGTGGAGCCTTCCATCGCAACAGCCGTGATGCGGCTCACCCCTTCCCGATTGCTCGAGGATTTCCAATACTTTGGATTCCTCTTTGAATCCCTATGCACAAGGGACCTGCGAGTCTACGCAGAAGCCATCGACGGGCAAGTCTTCCACTATCGTGATGCAAGTGGATTGGAATCGGACACCGTAATCTGTCTTAACGACGGCAGGTGGGCTCCGATCGAAGTGAAACTCGGTGCCAAGGAGATCGAGGAAGCGGCCGAACACCTGCTGGAGCTGAAGGCCAAGGTGGATACCAAGAAGATGAAGGAACCCTCGTTTCTTATGATTCTTACGGGAACCGAGTTTGCCTATCGCCGTGATGACGGTGTGCTGGTGGTGCCGATCGGATGCTTGAAGGATTGATCCGACGTAATGCTGATAGTCCGCGAAGCGCAGCCTCAGGAAATCTTATGAGCGTATACTCATAGCTGCATGGGGTATCTGGTAATCATAGCAGAATCTCCATGTACGTCAGGATCTTCGGCTTCACCCGAAGCCTTTGCGCATAATCCATGAGGCGCCCAATGTCCTTCTCTCGTGATGTAGCATACATCCTCATCGCTTGGTTCACCACCTGGATATCGGCTTTGTGGCGGGTCCTGATCATATCGCAAAGAGTACGTTCGATATCATATACCTTGAGGGAGTTCCCACTTGGCGAGGCTAGCGTCATGATTCCCAACGGATACGTCTCCTCGTTGGCCACTTTGGCTACCACACCTCGTTTGAGAACATTGCCAGGATTGTATCCAAAGGGGAATGTCATGGTATATCGTGATGGTGTACGATCGGTCATGGCATGCAGATACAGGGCTGTCTCATGGGAAAAGATTCCCCTCGAGAACCGCCATTGGAGAATATACAACTCATCCTCCCAGGTTTCCGGGAGGGTATACAGACCCCGCTCGACTCGGACAAGCAATCCACTGCGGACCATGGAGGTGAGGCATCGTCTTGGAATACCAGCCTCCGTAACCTGGGTACTCGTGATCATCCCCTGGTGTTTTTCGGCCATATGGAGAATCTTCTCTTCATCATCGGCTTTCACCAACTCTTTTTGTACTTCCATGCTATATACATTACATCATTTTAGCATGTATGTACATTCATTTCTGTAAGATATTTTCGCATCTTCCCCAAATCATACAAGATGATGGCAAGGATCGCGATGACGTCGTTGGAGTCTCCGCGCCTAAGTCTGGAGCGTTCACGCTGATAGGACCAGCTTTTCAAACCTCCTGTTGTTCCGAACGCCGTACCCAAGAGCCGGAAAACCCCTATACGCGTGAATATGTGCATACGGGCATGCCGCGCTGGTCTTCTCTCCATATAGTATTGGTATTGATGACACATGATATTTCAGGAACATAAGAACAAATTCTCCGTAATTGTAGATCTGGCAACAACACATAACGTGTTACCGCGTATGTACCCATTGCTTTGGTGGGAACTCGGGAACAATCGACGTGCTGTTCCCGAGAGAGCCGCTGGTTCCCAAGAACCTCTTCGGCCACCGGCAAAGTGGATACGAACCGGGTCCGTACAGCTCTTCAAAGATCTTCACGATGAGAAACCCATGATGGCGATACTTAGGCTCAATTTTGCGCTAAAGTGTCTCTCCCAGTCCAATCGACGGATACGACATCATCCCCTTGTGATCACAAGTGACACAACTGCACAACTTTTCCCTTATATTTGCTCACGCGGGTATGCGCCTGCAGGCCGGTTCTTCCCTCTAAGGGAAATCGATTTTGAATATAAGGGAAAAAGTTGTGTTGTGAACGCCAGTTGTGTTCACCCGCTGCTGGGACAGCTGGACAGACAGGACACTACGCCCTATAAATGTATACGCGTGTATACGGGTACTCGCGTTGCATCCACCCCTCTTCTCTATCAAAAAACTCTTGTTATATGAGTTCTTGTCCCACTGTCCCAAAGCCTCGCTTATATATTGTGTTGGCATGAGTTGCCTCTTGGGACAGTATGGGGACACCCGCTAACATCGGTCTGTTCCGGGTGCAGGGGTGTCCCGCCTGATATGATGAGAAGGGCGATCTGGAGCGTGTATTGAGTGGTACTCAATTTCAAGTAAAAGTCCCCCATGATGGTCTTGGTAAGAAAATTGACCTTAACCTGGGGAGCTTCCACCCTGATCTGATCAGACTCCCACTCCCTCAGAGGGCAGCCATTCATAGACATTGACGACTTCCTTGCTCTTACGGAACTGGCGGACATCACTATCGAGTACATCGAGCAGGATCCATCCAAGGTCCTTCCCCGCCATTCCTGCCGGGTCGTCAGCATCGTTATCCGTATGCCATTGATGCAATGCCTTCAATGGAGTTGCACTCCATAGGCTGTCATATGCACCGAACAGGTCTCGCGCCGAGAACTTCGATCCCTGGTCGGCGACATTGCAATAGCAATAGACGGCACCTTGCACGAAAGCCTTGATCTGATCCATGCGGGATTCGTCGATGATTGCTGTGGTTTTGCGTTTCTTGGGTGTA
>JAHDQJ010000019.1 GCA_018433865.1 Spirochaetales bacterium
CCGCAAAGACCTCCCTCTATTCGTAGCTAGAAATAAAATAACTATTTACATATAAAAGAGATACTAGCGATACACAGTAAGTTTAATTGATTCAAACTAGTTAACATATGTTAAGTAATAAATTAGCCTAAGCTACACCTTTTCGGTTGGACTCTCATTCTTGTTATCGCTCCGTTTCATGCTGTAATGGGTGCTCTTTCTGACCTTGTTCCCGTGCTCATCGTCTGTCATGTTGGATCGTCTCTTCTTCATCTCCTGCACTCGGTTGAAAGTCTCCCTGTCGATGAGGGGAGGGTGATGGTTCTCGGACCTCTGAATTTCTTCTGGCTGGTTCTTGATCCTCTTCACCGCAGGATACTCGGCGACCATCGTCCAGCCGAAGACGGAATTTCCCGCATACTTCTCGTTGGAGAGGATGCCGTCTATGGTGCTGACCGGCCATCTGCGCTTTCCCGTGGGACTGGGGATGCGCAAGGTCTCCAGTTCCTTCTTGATACGCACGATGCTCCAACCTACGAGATACCATCCGAAGATCCTTTTCACGATGTCGGCTTCCCGATCATTGATGACGAGGTTTTTTTGATCATCATGGTCATAACCGAAACATACACGGGAGAAGAACGGGGAGCCGGGATGCGAGGTGCTTCTTTTGATGCCCCATCTGATGCTGGCGCTCTTGTCCTCGCTCTCCGCCTGAGCGAGGGCCGCATGGAGCGTCAGGATCAATTCACCGGCCTCACTGGACAACAGCACATCCTCATTCTGAAAGTAGACATCCACTCCAAGCTCCTTCAATCTCCTGAGCACCACCAGGAAATCCACGCAGTTGCGGCCGAATCTACTGATCGATTTGGTGTAGATGAGATCGATCTTGCCGGCCTCGCAATCGGCCATGAGACGCTTGAAGCCTGGTCGGGAGTTGATGCTTCTCCCGGATCCGATGTCGGTATAGGTGTCGACATACTTCCAGTTCGGGTGGTCGAGGATATCCTGCTTCTCGAAGTCCATCTGGGCGGAGAGGCTGTTCAGCTGCCGTTCCATCTTAGAGCTGACCCGGCAGTACAACGCGACACGGCGGTATCCGAATGCATGGGCGAACGATGTGCTGGCGGGCAGGGTAATCCTCTTGGTGACGCGTCTCTCATCGTCGGACATGGTTGGTCCTGTATAGCACGGAGATGGAGGGGCTGGATAGGAGGGGGCTGTTGCGTCATCCAGTCCGTGCGATGGCCTCAACTGGTAATTTTCGCATGAAAAAAACGACGCCGGGCTTGGATTTCCCAACGTCGTTCATCATACTGAATCTTGAAAATAATTTTTACTTGAGAATGTGCTACATCGTGGGGTTTGTCACGGTAGCTTGGTCAAGAACGACTTGGGTCTGTGCTAGCAGCCTGCCATTGATCGAGGCCCCGGTATTCAAGGTGATCGCAGTCTGGCTGAGCACGATACCCTCGAAATGGGCTCCGGCCTCCATGGCCACGGTACCGGAAACCTGCCAGACGATGTTCTTCGCCAGTGCTCCTCCGGAGAGGATCACATCGAAACCACTGCCTATGCTGAGATCCCCCGTCACTTGGAATATCCAGGTATCGTTCGCTCCACCGCTGATCGTGACATCCGATCCGACGGTGACAGAGCTTGTCCAGTTGTAGAGGCCGGGGGCAAGGGTGAGCGAGCCGATCTCCCCTGCACCAAGATCAAGAAAATCGGGAGTGATCCGCCCTGCCGCATCACTGTAGGCACTCATCATGTCCTCGACCGCCGTGGTCAGGTTCGTGGAAGTTGGGGATGCCATGTCCGCGGCGTACAGGAACCCGGTGACTTGTGCCGATGTCGCATAGCCTGTAGCAGCCGTGTGCGAGAAGCCGGTCATGTATGTCATGGCTGCCGGGCTCAGGCCCACATCGCCTTTGATGGCCGAACTCGGGACGGTTGAGATCGCGGTCTTCGCCAGGATGGCATAATTGGCCGCGGTCCTGAGATTGACCGGAGCCGGTCCGACACCCGCGGAGGCGGTGGTGAAGGTCCATGCGTTCGCCTGGGACATCGGTTTGTTCTCAAGGTTCTTCACACCGGTGGAAAGTTCGGCGGTATAGGCGGTGGAATACCCAAGGTTCGCGGACGGTGCGAAGATCGCCTTCTTGTTGGGACCGTCATACGTGACGATGCCCGCGATTTCGGTTCCCCCGTTGCTCACGGTGAATGTTGCGTCATTGATGGTGGTGGGATCAACCGACTCGGCGAAGGTCGCGGTGATGGTGCCGTTGATATTCGCGCCGGTAGCCGCGTCCGTCGGGAACGTCGAGCGTACCTCGGGTGCGGATTGCGAACTGATTGCCGAATCACATCCGATGAAAACCATCGGGATGGTGATGATGGCAAGCAGCAGTGCCAGGAACAGTTTGGAACGTTTTCCTTTGTTCATTGAAATCCTCCAGATTTCGAGAGAGGGTGGGGTGGACAGGAAGCCGGTCCCCATGTGCCGGGCGGCTGATGCGAGGAATTCATGCCGACCTGATGTCAGCATGCTCCTTGCCCGTGGAAAAAGAGGTGGTTCGCATGTTGCATGAAACGTGGGGTGCGCCTTTGCGCTTGCGTAAGATGGGAAGGTGCCGGAGTCTCGCATGACAGGTGCGGAGACTCCTTCTTGAATCCCATGTTATAGGAAGAGGAGTGTGTTGTCAAGCAAAAACCATCAATAACTGTTAAATAAAAATAATAAATAATAATAATTATTAAAATCTAACATTTAATGAGCATAATAAAATATTTTTGACAATAGTTGATTGTTTTCTGTTCTTATCTGATAATGAGGATATGTTGCAAATCAAAGATGAGGTTTTGACCTTGCAGGAGTGCTCCCAATACTTGAAGATCGCGGAATCAACCATCTATCTTCTTGCGCGCAAGGGCAAGATACCGTGCCAGAAGGTCGGCAGGAACTGGCGATTCAGCAAACAGGCTCTGGACATGTGGTTGCGAGGAGAGGATTTTTCAGGCACCAGGGACCGAGAGGCCTCCCGGCACTGAGCTGTTGTTCTTTTTGCTTTGTATGTTCATGAAAGAAAATGATAGTGCTTCTTCGCGTCTTATACACCCTCCTCTTTTTGTGTTTACCTACAGAGAAGAAGGTAGCCTTATATTAGGATAGTACCTTTTCGTGAATATTTCTAAATATTTTTATTGTATGAGCCTCTTGCAAAATGAACGGCCATTGTAAATCGACTTGCCTGGTCTGATTCATTATCGTCAAACAAAAGTGTCAAACTGGCTAAATTATGGCTTTGAGCGATAAATCACGCCAAATCTACTGTCGATCGAGTATGAGA
>JAHDQJ010000026.1 GCA_018433865.1 Spirochaetales bacterium
AGGACGGTGGAGAACTACCATCGGCTCTTCGGCATCGGCCCGTGGCACTTCTACACCTACGAGAAGCCGCTGGTGTCGCACATGACGCGCAACGGCGAGCCGACCGACTACGCGATGCGCGTGGCGCTCTCGTACTTCGGCCCGATGCGCATCGAGCTGATCGAGCAGAAGCGGGGCGATACGGTCTATGCCGACTTCATCCGCGAGCACGGCTACGGGATCCATCACCTGGGGGTGCTGGTGGAGGACATGGCAGGGGCGACAGAGCTGGCACGGCAGGCGGGCTTCCGGGTGACGATGGACGGGGCGGGGTTCGGGCTGGAGGGGGACGGGCACTATGCCTGCCTCGACACGGAACGACAGATCGGCACGACGATCGAGCTGATCTGCCGTCCGAAAGGGAGGCGGGTCCCCGAGCGCATCTATCCGCCAGAGGAAGTCTCTCAGTAGTGAGACTGCAGGTCTCAACCGACCTTGACACCGCCGGTGAACGTCTGTCCGTTGAGCGGTCCCGCACCTGAGCAGGTTGCTTTCAGCTGACCATCGATCAATTCCAACGTGATGGTGATGGATAGATCCGTTGCGCTTACCGACACTCCGCCGACTGTCGAGTTGTGTGAGTAGGTACCGGTGAACACACCATCCTCAAATGTTCCATCCGCCCATGTGAAGTATGTATCTTCTCCCTCGCTCCAGCTGATATCGACCGCTTGTTCGCTCACGATGCTGATGTGATCATCACCGGGCAGGTCCCACTCTCCCTGGATATCCTCGAAGGTGAGTGTAGGTTCCATTTCACATGAAGTCATGCATACCAACGTGAACACTGCCAAGAACATTGCCAACATTTTTGTCATACCTTCTCCTCTCCAGGGTTCCAAGACCCTTGATGCACTTGGATAATGATGTATACAGCATAAAACATATTACTAAAACTGTCAGCAATCATTCCAAGATACACTTAAAAGACAAGACTCATGAGGATTTCATAAAGATTCGTAGATTTTAGGTTCTGCCATGGGTTGTTCTTCGTTGGCATCATGCATGGTTGGCAAGAATACAGGCCTTGCAAAGAGGCCTGTGTGGTCACCTGCACGAGGATGTATGGCCTTACATGCCTATCCTTGCGACCAATTGACTACCTGCGTACAGCTTGTCGTTTCATTGATTCAAGACCGAATATCTGCCGTAAAACCTGAGTGGTCATCAGAGTGGATGAATGATTCCCTCTACGCATCATGTTGCCTGTGCAAATGAGCATCCTTTGGTCCCATGGTCCATATCGAGTTTTCAGGAAACGAATATGTTTTGATTTGCCACCAAATATGTTGTATTCCCCACTAATGGTTTATAATGGGAATGGCACTGAGATTTCAGGAGTAAGAGTTGGATTCACCACGACGAAGGAACAACAGGCTTGTACGGGCACAGAACACCAAGAAGATACTCATGCTGGTCAAGGATCATGAACCGGTCTCCTTGGAAACTTTGGTGCGAAAGTCCTCTTTGACATATCCGACAGTGTTGGGCATCATCAAACAGCTTGAGTCCGATTCCCATGTGGAAAGATTGGCTTATGCACCAACCACCGGCGGTCGACAGGCAGTACTGTATGGCATCAGTGGCATTTCCCGTTATGTGCTTGGATTGCATATCAATACGGAAACGATCTCCATTTCCATAACCAATTTGCGTGACGGTAAGATTTTCCAAGCGACCGAACCTATGCATTTCCAAGGATTGTCGACTCCTGAGCTTGCCAGGTCGCTAGTCGGATTAATCGGAGGGATTCTTAGTAAAACCCGATTGGAAAACACCAGTTTCGTCAGGGTATGTATCACCCATCGTGATGGGACTTCCCTTGATATACGAGGAATTGGTAGTGCGTTGGAAACATTTCTCTCAATTCCTGTCAAGATACTTCCCGATCGGATAGCCTTGAACTATCTGGAGCGACAGAGTTATCACATCTCATCATTAAGCACCTATATGTTCGTGTTATTCGAAGAGGAGCTGAGTCTTACCACGTATCGGGGTTTTGACGAGCGGCTGGATCGATTGCCGAGCACTCACTTCGGGCATATGACCATGGTGATCGGGGGGGCGACATGCGTATGTTCCCAACGAGGATGTCTTTGCTCCTATGTGAACGGAGAAGGCTTGCTGAAGTTTTATCTCGATGCAGGGGGGGAGGACCAAGGCGTCGATGGTGAATCCTCCGACCTGTTCCATAGATTGTTGGCAGCAAGTTATCGCGGAGACCGTGCTGCTGTCATCGCGATAGATCGTGCGATAGAAGTGCTTGCGGTGGCCTTGGCAAATGTCATCAAGATCGAAGGAGTCGCCACCATCGTGCTCTCGGGAATATTCAACAGTACGGATGTCAGGTATAAAATGCAATTGGAACAGACTGTTGCAAACTACTTGCCAAAAGGATTCCTGGAAAAACCACAGATCATTCTCGGGACGACTACGCCCAACGATTCTGCTTTTTCCGCGTGTTTGATGATGAGCGCCGATTATTTTGAATCACTGCGTTTCGATTGAAAAAGTATCGCGTGACGATTGTGAAAAGATACTGATCACCTCATCCAAGTCCTCTTGTGTTTTCACACTGGGGAAGCGGTAGTGATACTTCGTTTGTACAACCTTGATCCTATACCCATTCTCCATCGCTTTCAGCTGCTCCAGCGATTCGGTCAATGAGAGCGGTGTATTGGGAAGCGTGACATATTTAAGCAAGAAATCCTTGCGGAATCCGAATATCCCGATATGTTCGAACATGGTGTGATATTCGTGATTGCGTGGATAGGGAATCGGAGCTCGGGAGAAAAGCATCGCGTTGCCCTCGGTATCCACAACGACCTTTACCGCGTTCGGATTGTCTGCTCGTGATGTATCGGTGATCCGATAGCTACTGGTGGTCATCACCTGCTTCTTGTCTGTGACCAGAGCGATAATCACTTCGTCGATGATTTCCGGGATGAGCAATGGTTCGTCACCTTGGATGTTCAGCACATAGTCGCAATCGTGCTGGGCGACCACTTCTGCAATTCGGTCGCTACCCGAGATATGGTCGGCCGAGGTCATGACCACTTTCCCGCCAAAGGAGATTACCTCATCATAGACCCGCTGGTCATCGGTCGCGACCATCAGATCATCCAGGAGTGTCGACAAGGAGGCAACCTCATAGACCCTGCGGATGAGCGTCTTCCCACAGATATCACGCAACGGCTTTCCCGGCAAGCGGGTTGAGTTGTAACGGACAGGAATCACACCTAAGATGAATTTTTTCTTGCTCATGTATTCTGCATATTCTCACGGTTTTTCCACATCTGAGTCAATGCCCACATCTGTTCGATTTCCAATTGACGATTTCGCGTGAATTCGCGCGCATTGCGCGTACGGGCACCGTACCCGAACCCCAATCCTTCCAATGTGCCAAGATAATACTTCGCATTCACCGGATACATCTGACATTCGACTACTGAGCAGAATCCGATGAAATCCTGGAGCCTGCGTGCAGCTTCGGTCTCGGTCTGATACAGCTCAAACAGTTCCCGATATAATTCAGGATGAAAGTTTGCCATCACTCCGGAGAATCCGTGTGCTCCAACCTGAAGACTCTCAAGGAACGTCGCTGAGTTTGCATTGGATGCACATTGCCTTGTCCAGCGAATTCGAAGACGCCGAAGCGGCCTTGGCCTACCTGAAGGCACAAGGGCACATCATCTATATCCGGCTTCGGGACGGACGTTCGATCATCCGTCCTTCCGAATTCTGATCAGCTTCCCTTGGTGACCAAGTCACCCAACCGCCGATTGACCTGGACCGTGTTTGCGCATACCCTCTGACTCAGGATGCCTGAACGAATCACTTGCCTGTTCCATCCGGGACAGTGTTACGCAAGCATATTCGCGAAGGCGGATCAGGAAATCCTAAGAAGCACAGCATGCACAAGGAGCGTGAAAGCATGGCAATCGTACGTGAGATAGAGAAGAGAAGGGCATACCGGGCCTACAGTACCGAGACCGTTGACAAGGAGACTCTTGTCAGATTGGCCGAAGCGGCCCACATGGCGCCATCGAGTGCGAACAACCAACCTTGGCGGATCGTCACGGTGGTCGACCAGAAGCAGCTCGATCGCTTGAAAGAAACGCTCTCGGGCGGCAACTACTGGGCGAAGAAAGCTCCTGCGATCGCGGCCTTCGTGACCGATGCGCGTTGGAGCATGCGACTGGCCAACCGTGACTACGCCTTCTTCGAGCTCGGCATGGCTGCCATGGCATATCAGGTACAGGCCGTCTCAGAAGGACTTGTGGTCCACCCGATGGCAGGGTTCAATGTGGATGAGGCCAAGAACGTGCTCGGTATCGCTGAGGATATGACGCTGGAGATCCTCATGGCAGTCGGCAAGCCGGGGGACATCGAAGCGCTCAATGAGAAACACCGGGAGAGCGAGCAAGGTCCGAGACAGCGCAAGCCGCTTGACCAGATCATGTCCTTCGATGTGTGGCACGAACGCCTGGCACCCCCTGTAAAAAGCTGATCATGTTCTTTTCCCTTCCCCGGGCATCCGTTTTCCGTTAGAGTGTCGATAAGGTGGAGCAAATGATCAGAATCATCGTTTCAGGAGCCAGAGGCCGCATGGGAACCAAGATCCTCTCCGAGAGCTCCCGTCAGGAAGATATCGAGGTAGTCGGGGCACTTTGCCGTCCCGGAGACCTTGGTGCAATCAAGGATGAGGATCTGGGGGTGATCCTGCGTGACAACCTCTCCTCGGTCGATACCGAAGGAGCGATCCTCGTCGAATTTTCCACCCCTGAGGCGACCCTCGGGCATCTTCAGCACGCGCTTGGCGTCGGCATGCCGATGGTGATCGGCACTACGGGATTCTCGGAGGAACAAGAGAAGGTCATACGTGAAGCTGCACGGCACATTCCCATCATCGAGTCCCATAACTATGGGATCGGGATGAATGCGTTCTGGGAAATCCTCAAGGTGGCAGCGAGCTTCCTCGGGGACGATTATGATATCGAGGTGGTGGAGTTCCATGCAGCAGCGAAACCTGATGTCCCCAGCGGAACGGGCAAGACCATCGCTCAGCTGCTCGCTGCTGCCCGGGGAGACGATCTTGACGATGTGGTGCGTTATGGACGCGAGCATGAGCGGACATTCCGGCGCAAGAGGCACGAGATCGGAGTCCACTCGCTGCGAGCCGGTTCCTACCGGTCAGACCACACGGTGGTCTTCGCCGGCAATGGAGAGCGGCTTGAGTTCACCCACCGGGAGGAAGACACAGCGATCATAGCGCGCGGAGTGATGTGGGCCGTCCGATTCCTCGTTGGCCGGGAGGCGGGACTGTACGGGATGGAAGATGTCCTGCGCTTCATGCGAGATGAGCGCAGGCGCTGACTTTCGCTTCAATATTTCAGATCGAAATCGACTAGGTTCCTCAGCTTCCTGCCCTGCAGGTACAAGGCTGTGTTCCCAAAGAATATCTCGAAGACCTGGTGCGGATCACTCAGGGAGAGTCCGCTGGCATGGGGAGTGACCAGGACGTTCGGCATGCTCCAGAGCTTGCTCTCCTTCGGCAACGGCTCGGGTTCGGTCACATCGAGCCCCGCTCCCGCAAGATGTCCGCTCTCCAGTGCATCTATCAGCGCATCTTGGTCCACCAGTGTGCCGCGTGCGACGTTGATCAGATAGGCGCCGCGCTTCATCAGCCCGATACGCTTTCGGTCGAGTATTCCCTCTGTCTCAGGCGTCGAGGCGGCACAGACCACCACGTAGTCGGCAAGGGGCAAGAGCGAGTCCAGTTCCTCCGTGGTGTGCAGTCCGTCCACTGATCCGGGCTTCTCCGTCAGGGTGCGTTTCACTGCCAGCACATGCATCCCCATCGCTTTCGCCCTGAGCGCAAGGTTCTTCCCGATATCACCGAAACCGATCATGAGGAGCGTGCTGTCCCAGATGTCGCTTACGGGGAAATAACGCTCCCAATCCTGCGTTTTCATCTGGTCGCGGTAGGTGAACAGATAATGATTGAACCCGATGATCATGCCGATCACATGGTCGGCAATCTGACGGCCGTAGGTTCCCACCGCATTTGTCAGGAGGATATCCTGGTGTGCGTAGAGGCTTCTGTCGACATACTGTCCGACTCCTGCGCTCGGAGTCTGCAACCACTTGAGATTCTTCGCCATCGGCAGATCCTTCGTCTTGGGAAACCCGACGACGATCTGTGCCTTTTCGAGTTGCTCGGAAGTGTAGGAGTGCTCGTCGGTGACCGTCACCTGCAACTCGGGGTAGGCTTCCCGTACGCGGGCGAGTTCCGAGGCATCGGGATTGAAGTGCGAGCACGTGAGGAAAAGCGTTTCGATCCGTTTCATGGTGATCATCCTTTTTCTGTGATGTGGGTGTTTCAGGAAGCTTTGGACGGGGGAGGTGCCGCCGATTCCCTGATCATCAGCGAACTCGGCACATAGCTCTTGAGCGAAGTCAAGGCTCCCGGGTGCTGGATCTGAAGGAACAACCCCTGCACGGTTGCCAGGGCAAGCTCCCTGATGTTGCTATGTACGGTAGTGAGCGAAGGTATCGCATAACGGCTCTGCTCGATATCATCGAATCCGACGATCGAGATATCCTGCGGGACCCGCAAGCCGAGCTCGCTTGCCGCCCTGAGGCACCCGATGGCAATGTTGTCGTTGAATCCGATGATCGCCGTGGGCATCGGATCGGATGTCTCGAGCAATTCCTTGGTGATCCGGTATGCGGTATCGGGCTCCCAGTCGCAGCTGGCGACACAAGGTTCGTCGATGTGATGCTTTGAAAATGCATACATGCATCCGATATACCGCTCACGTGTGGTGAGATAGGTGTTGATGCCGGTGACCAGCGCGAACTTGCGATGTCCGAGACCGATCAGATGATCACACATCATGATCATCCCGTTGGTATTGTCGGGCAGGTAGGAGGGGAGCTTTGGGTTGTATTCATTCACCAACACGCAGGGGATCTTCGCATCGATCGCCATCTGGATGAACTTCTCCGCCGTATTGCTGACGAAGATGATGCCGTCGAAATGCTGCCTCTGCAACATCTGCTGGAAATCATCATGCTCGTCCAGCGTCGAATAGAAGCACGCATACCCGTTCGACCTGCACTCGCGCTCCGTGTGGTAGAAGAGGCTGGAATAGAACGGTTGGCTGATCCGGTCCCTTCGATGCACCGACGGAGGGAGGAAGAATCCGATGGACCCGTGCGTCCCGTTCCTGGGACGGGACTCGACGGCTATCTCCTTGGAATCGCGGCACTCGGAATCCCTGCAGACTTTCGTCCCGATTCCTGCAAGCTTGATGACCAAGCGGTCATCGACCAACAGTTGCAGGGCTTTCCTGACCGTACTCCGGTCGACATCATGCTCCTCTCCGATCTCTCGCTCGGAGGGGAGCAACTCGCCATCCTGGTAGGCTCCAGAGATTATTTTTGCTTTGATCGCGTCATACACGACCTCGTACAGCAGTTTCGTATGTGCCACGGTATTACAAACCTCTCCTCTGAAAACCTATCGCGTAATTGGTCATAATGCAAGTTCGAATATCTGTCGGTAGACCTGTTCGTCGACTTTCCTGGGATTGCAGGTGATATGGCCGGTTGTTTTCTTCACGGTCTCGACCATGAAATCGAGGTCTGCCACCTGCCCTGCAAGGTAGGACTTCAAGGAATCGGGGGCCCCGATGGATGTCCTGATACGCTTCACCTCTTCTATCGCCCGCATCGCGTTGTCCCGATCGGCAGCCCCGTGGACAGCCACACCGAGCGCTTCGGCGATATCCGCGTACTTCTTCGTCGCGTTGTCGAGGTTGAACTCCATGGCAAGGGGGAGGAAGATCGAACAGGCATCTCCGTGCGGAATGTCATACATCGCACCGATAGGCTGTGCCATGATATGGGCGATACCGATGCCCGCTGAGATGGCACATCCGCCGAAATAGCTTCCCAAAAGCATGTCCGCACGTGCCTTCACATCCTCCGGATGCGCGCACGCTTTTTCAAGCGAACGCTTGATCAACCTGATGGACTGCAGTCCGTTCATCTCGCTGATCGGTGTAGCGTTCAGTGAAACATACGATTCGATGGCGTGGCTCAGCGCATCCATGCCCGTAGCTGCGGTGAGACGCTTCGGCATGCCGACGGTCACCAGGGGATCAAGGATGGTCACGTCGGCGATCATCGTGGTGTGATACATGCTCTTCTTCAACCCGTTGTAGTTGTTCTTCACCACTGAGACCTTCGTTGCCTCCGCACCGGTGCCCGCCGTGGTCGGAACGGCGATGAAGAAAGGGGGCAGGGTGGTCACTGCACGACCGCTCATCTGATACTCCTCGGCAAGTCCTCCGTTGGTGGCCATCATGTTGATCGCCTTGGCAGCATCGATGACGCTTCCGCCACCGACGGCGAGCGTGCAATCACAGTCTTCGGCGAGAAACAGGTCCCGTCCGTTGTTGATCACATGGAGATCGGGCTCTCCCTTGATACGGTTGTACACGAAATAGGTGATGCCTGCAGCCTCAAGGGCGTTTCCGATCCGTTCGCGCAACGCGGGATTCGAATTGCCCGTAGCGAAGAATACCTTCTTCAGTCCGTACCATTGCAATATTCCGGGAATCTCATCGATCCTGTTTTCCCCGAAGAGTATCCGTCGATTGTTTACCATCTCCCACATCTGTGTCGAGCCTCCGCGATGATCATGATTTGGTTTGCTGGCATGATGGGAAACAACATGTAGCAAACCTGTTGTGTTCATCCTCGCATCGAACCGCATGATTGTCAACAAAAATCATGGAGGATATTCTGCAGCCCACACTTATGTAGGAACGATTTCCTTGCCAGGACTGTTTGGCTCATCGGTGTTTTGATGATTCGAGTATACTATATATTTCTACATTAAATAATAAATTATGTGTTTTCATACATGTGCTGGATCGCAAATTTGAAAAAAATTCCAAAAACCTGTTGCATTCTGGCAGACCTATGCTATGCTGAAGGAAACATGTCGTAATACATGTATGTTTCAGAACGGTGGCGGATAACTGTCACTACGCACAAAAGGAGAGGAATTTATGAAGAAGACACTCATGATCCTGCTGGTACTCGCACTTTTTTCATCGATGGTGTTCGCCCAAGGTGGAAAGGAAGCTCCGGCTGCTGACGCGAAAGGTCAGTATGTGATCAAGATGGCCAACCCGTCGAACCCGGAAGACAACTGCGTGAAGGCATTCTACTACTTTGAGAAGATCGTCGAAGAGCGCACCGGTGGTCGCGTGGATGTTCAGGTGTTCGATAGCGCCCAGCTTGGTGCGCACCGCGACTACATCGAGCAGATGCAGATGGGAAGCCTCCAGGCAGCTGAGATCAACACCGCTGTTTTGTCCGGCTTCGACTCCAAGTTCATGGTATTCGACCTGCCGTATCTTGCACGGAACGTCGAGCACCTCCAGAGCGTCCTGGAGAGCGGACTCGATGAGAAGTTGAACGCTTCCCTGGAAGAGAGCACCGGGCTGAAGGTCATCGGGTGGATGATCCGCGCTCCGCGTAACCTCTATACTTCCCGCAACGCCGTCAATACCGCTGCTGACTTCAAAGGCATGAAGGTTCGCGTCATGGAGAGCCCGATCATGACCAGGACGTTCGAGCTGCTTGGTGCGGTTCCCGTTCCCCTTTCAGCTGCCGAGCGTTACATGGCTTTGCAGACCGGTGTCGTGCACGGCGCCGAGAACTCGGTCGGCATCATTGTCTCCCAGAAAGAGTATGAAGTCACCAAGTATGTCTCCCTCACCGCACACAACATCACCCCGAACATCATTGCGTTCGACAAGAAGTACTTTGACAAGCTTCCCGCAGATATCCAGGCGATCATCCTCGAGGCAGGAAAAGAAGCCGGTGCCTATGCGACCAAGCTTGACTCCGACAGCGAAGCTGCAACACTCGCGCAGCTCAGAGACTTCGGCATGCAGGTCAACGACATCGCCGACAAGTCCTCCTTCACGCAGGCTGTGGCTCCCATCTATGCACAGTACCGCAACGAGATCGGTGGCGACATCATCGACGCATTCCTGAAATAATGAACCATTATCCAAGGGGGCAGGGTCACCTGTCCCCTTGGTCTGTCCACGCAAAGGAGCTGGGAGATGGAAAAATTCATCCATGTTCTCTATGACTACATCATCGAGTATATCGTGCGCCTGATCGGTGTGTTGCTGATAACCACCGTTCTCATGCAGATATTCACCCGTATTTTCTTCAAGGTTCCGTTTTCATGGACCGATGAGCTGGCTCGCTTCACCTTCATCTGGTACTGCTTTTTAGGGAGTGTGTTGACCATGCACAAGAAAATGCATCTGGGAATCGACTACTTTGAAAGCAAGATGAAACAACGGGGACGGTTCGTGAACCGCGTGTTCGTCTACGCCGTACAGATTTTCTTTGCGCTGCTTCTGGCCTACTACGGGTTCAAGCTGTTGGGAATCGTCGGGCGCCAAAAATCGCCCATCATGCGTGTACAGATGAAATATATCTACAGCGTGCTGCCGATCAGCGGGGTGCTGTATTTGATCCTGAGTGTGCATGAGATGATCATGCATGTGACGCACAAGCAGGGGCCAGTCATACTCCCCGCCGACTCGCTCAAGGGAGATGTACAGGTATGATAGCTGCAATCGTATTCCTTATCATGATCGGGTTGATGGTATTCAACGTCCCGATCGCCATCTGCACAGCCCTCGCCACGGTCGGAGGCATCGCATGGACCCAGGATGTACCGATGATGGTGTTCGTGCAACGCATGTTCACCGGCATGGACACGTTCACCCTCATTGCCGTGCCACTCTTCATCCTCTGCGGACGGTTCATGGCCCTCGGTGGCATCACCAAGGACTTGATCGAGATGTCCAAGGTCCTTGTGGGCTATTTCAAGGGTGGCCTTGCCTACATCAACATCGTGGCGAGCATGCTCTTTGCCGGAATCACCGGATCCGCCGCTTCCGACACCTCATCGATCGGAGCGATCCTGATTCCCGCGATGGAGGACAGGGGGTTCGACAAGGACTTCTCGGTTGCCGTCACCGCCACCTCCTCGACGATCGGCGTGATGATACCTCCTTCGATCCCCATGGTCGTCTACGGTGCCTCTTCCGGTGCGTCGATCGGCAAGCTCTTCCTCGGAGGAATCGTACCGGGTATCCTGACAGGAATCGCGCTGATGATCGTCTCCGGCATCATCTCCCATCGCAAGGATTATCCGAGTGACAAGTTTGTCGGGATCAAACAGAGCGTGATCATCTCGCTCAAGGGGATTCCCGCGCTGCTGACGATCATCATCATCCTCGGCGGTATCGTCGGCGGTGTGTTCACCCCGACCGAAGCTGCCGGTATCGCGGCGCTCTACTCATTCCTCCTTGGGAAGTTCTACTACAAGGAACTGAAGTTCCGCGACATCCCCAAGATGCTTGCCGAAGTCGCGTTGACCACAGGGCAGGTGGCGCTCATGATCGCAACCGCCTCATCATTGGCGTGGCTGTTCGCACAGCAGGGAGTCCCGGGGATGATCGGTTCGTTCATCACCGGCATCACCACCAACAAGTTCGTTCTCTTGCTGATCATCAATGCACTGTTGCTCTTCGTAGGAACCTGGTTGGACCTGAGTCCTGCGGTCATCATCTTCACGCCGATCCTCCTTCCGATAGCTACCAGCTTGGGCATCGATCCGGTGCACTTCGGCGTCATCATGGTCGTCAACCTTGCCATAGGACTCTTCACACCTCCAGTAGGTGTATGTCTCTTCGTCTCCTGCGGAATCGCGAAGTGTTCGATCAGCTATGTGGTGAAGGCGTTCATTCCCTTCCTCATCGTGATGATCGGAGTGCTGTTGCTGATCACCTATGTGCCAGCCTTGGTAATGACCATCCCGAACTTACTGATGTGACGCCGCGAGGCAAAGGAAACACACGACATGATCTTGAAACATATCAACCCACTACTTTCTGCAGAACTCATGACCGTCATGCTCGAGATGGGTCATGGAGATGAGATCGTCTTTGCCGATCGCAACTTCCCCGCGGTCTCGCTCGCCGACCGGCTCATCTGCTACAACGGAGTGCCCATCACGCAACTGCTTCCTGCATTCCTGTATCACTTTCCGATCGATTATCTGGTGGAACACCCGGTGCACATGATGCGCATTCCCGCCGATTCCGATTACAAGGGAAACATCATCGGCGAGTACCAGACGATTCTGGATGAAGCCCATGGGGCAAGCGTCTCGATCGGTTTGCTTGACCGGCAGGCCTTCTATGAACGGGCGTCGAAGGCCTTCGCCATCGTCGCGACGAGCGAATCCGCTCGGTTCGCCAACGTCATCATCCGCAAGGGCATCGTCCGGATAGGGGAAGAGGCCTGAGCTGATCCCACAAGGTGGCAACGATGGTTGCCACCGATCATCTTGAGAAGTACTCGTTGCATCAATTGCACCTGTATCAGGGAGACATTGACATGATTCGACAGTGGAATGAGGAATCGCTTGACCATAGGAATGCATTGCTCTATGCAATGGGGGTCACCGAGGCGGATGCGCAGCGTCCTGTGATCGGCATCCTGAACTCTTGGAATGAGATGAATCCGGGTCACTTCCCGTTCAAGGATGTGATTGCCGAACTGAAAAAGGAGATCTACGCGGCAGGGGCGCTGGCCCTGGAACTACCGATCTCCGGTATTTGCGATGGTATCTGTTCCAACACTCCCGGTGACCGCTACACCTTGCCTGCACGCGATCTGGTCGCTACCGAAGTCGAGACCCTTGCCGAGCTGAACATGCTGGAGGGGATGCTTTTGCTCTCCACCTGTGACAAGGTGGTCCCCGGCATGATCATGGGAGCGTTGCGCGTGAACATTCCGACCGTGATGTTTACCGGCGGCTACATGGCGGCAGGTCATCATGACGGAAAGATGCTCACCCTGACCCATACCAAGCAGGCCTATGCCGCCTACCAGGGGGGCAAGATGACCAAGGCCGACTACAAGGCGATCGTCCGCTCCGCCTGCCCGACACCCGGAGCCTGTCCGTTCATGGGAACGGCGAACACCATGTGTGCGACCGCGGAGATCCTTGGGCTCTCACCGTTTGGCAATGCCAGCGTACGCAGCCAGACCGCAAAGTGGCACGACCTTGGCAAAGAGGCTGCGCGCCGTCTGGTGCAACTGGTGAAAGAAGAAGTGAAGCCGCTCGATCTGATCACCCGTGACAACTTCGAGAACGTCGTGCGCTACATGATGGCTACGGGCGGTTCCACCAACTCGATCCTCCATATCCCCGCAATGGCGAGGATGGCCGGTATCGAGATAGATCCCAAGTTCTTCGATGAGATCAGCGCGCAGGTCCCATGGATCAGCGCGATTTATCCGAATCACAATTCCTACACGATGGAAGAATTCGATCGCGCGGGAGGCTTGAACGCCGTCATCGGAGAGATGCTCGAGGCCAAGACGATCATCGCAACCGCGAAGGGGATGTTCGGTACGGTCGAAGCGATGGCCATGGATCGACGAAGTACCGACCAGGATGTCATCCGAAGCTGTTCCGATCCGATCCATCCCCACGGAGGACTTGCCGTCCTGAAGGGGAATATCGCCCCGGAGAGTTGCATCGTGAAATTCGCAGCGATTCCCCGGGGTCTGTGGAGCTTCAGCGGACCTGCGAAGGTGTATGAGTCGCAGGATGATGCGTGGCATGCGATGCTCAACGATGAGATCGTCGCCGGTGATGTCGTGGTGATCCGGTATGAGGGGCCCAAGGGATCGCCGGGCATGCCGCACATGGAGACCTTCATGGCAGCGGTGCTTGGCAAGAAGATGGGTTCCGACATCGCCTTGGTATCGGACGGGCGCTTCTCAGGCGCCACCGGTGGCCTTGCGATCGGGCACGTCAGTCCCGAGGCCTATGATGGCGGCCCCATCGCCTTCATCAAGGATGGTGATGTCATCCACATCGATATCGAACGCCGTTCGCTCACCGTCGAGGTAAGCGAAGAGGATTTCGCCCGACGTCGGATGGGGTGGAAACCGATCGAGAAGCCGGCTACCGGTTATCTGGCTCTCTACAGGAAGATGACCTCATCGGCGCATAGCGGAGCATCCATCTACTGGGATCTCTAGGTGCGTGGATATCCAGAGAGTCGCAACGGGTGATGCCCATGGACTCTCCAGGATCGTTTCGTGATGACCTGCACTGCCAAGCTCAGTATCTTCTTGCGAAATCGATGAGATTTCGCATCGGTTTCCCTTCCAGGTAGTGGCCAAGATTCTCGAGGAACACGGCGAACACCTGTCGTGCATCGCTGTACGACAGTCCGCTTGCGTGCGGAGTGATCAATACGTTCGGAAACGACCACAACGGATGGTCGGCCGGCAGCGGTTCCGGGTCGGTCACATCCAGTCCTGCCGACCCCAACTGCCCACTGCTGAGTGCTCGTACCAAGGCCTCCTGGTCGACCGCCGAACCGCGGGCCACATTGATCAGGCAGGCTCCCCGTTTCATCAGTCCGAGACGGCGTGCGTCGATCATCCGTTCGGTCTCAGCCGTCGAAGGCGTACAGATCACCACGAAATCGGCTTCGGGAAGCAGCGTATCCAACCGTTCGGACAGGTACAACTCATCGACATGCATCGGTCTTTCCGCTACCGTGCGCTTGATCGCGAGCACACGCATCCCATGTGCTTTCGCACGCATGGCAACATTGTTTCCCAAGTCTCCGAGACCGATGACGAGGATCGTGCAATCCCACAGGTCTTTCGGAGGGATGTGCCATTTCCACTCACCTCGTTTCATCTGGTCGTGGAACTCGAGGAAATGATGGTTGAACGCGATGATCATTCCCATCACATGGTCGGCGATCTGCCGTCCATAGGTCCCGGCCGCGTTGGTCAGCAAGATCTGCGGACCACCGTAGAGACTCCTGTCGAGATAGGGGGCGACACCGGAGGAGGGCGTTTGCAGCCACCTGAGGGCCTTCGCCCCTGCAAGGTCCCTCCTGCGTGGGGATCCGACGATGATCTCTGCTTTCCCGATCTGCCCGATGGTGTAGGAACGCTCGGGCACCACGGTGGCATGCACCTGGGGAAACCTCCGGGCGAGCAGTTGCAACTCCTCTTCGTTCGGATCGAAGTGGAAACTGGTGAGCAAGAGTGCCTCTACCTTTCCCATGAAGAGCCTCCTCAATACGTGCGATCGAAGTCGACTTGATTCCTCAGCGGCTGTCCCGCCAGATACTTTCTCATGTTTTCGTGGACTATCTTGAAGACACGGCGGGGATCATTGCGTGAGAGACCGCTGGAGTGGGGGGTGATGAGGACGTTCGGTAGTGTCCACAGCGGGTGCCCGGGAGGCAGGGGCTCGGGATCCGTGACATCAAGGGCTGCTCCCGCCAGGTGTCCCTCACGCAGTGCCTCCGTCAACGCATCATGATCGACCAATGTGCCCCGGGCAACGTTTATCAGGAAGGAGGATCTTTTCATCAGTGCGAGGCGTCGTCTGTCCATGACCTGTCGGGTCTCAGCTGTTGATGGGGCACAGAGGACCACATAATCTGCCTCAGGAAGCAGCGTGTCCAGTCCGTCGAGGGTCGCCACCACATCGACATCCACCAACGTGTCCGTAATCGTCCGTTTCACCGCGATCACCCGCATGCCGTGCCACTTCGCCCGTTTGGCCACGTGACGGCCTAGATCCCCGAGCCCAATGACCAGAAGTGTCTGTTCCCACAGGTCGGCCGAACTAGGCCAGACTTGCCACAGGCTGTCGGTCATGTGCGAATGGTAGTGCAGCAGGTTGTGGTTGAAGGCGATCACCGTGGCGATCACCTGGTCGGCGATCTGCCGTCCGTAGGCTCCCGATGCGTTGGAAAGAAGGATGTCGGAACGGGCGAACAGTGAGCGGTCGACAAACCTGTCGACACCGGATGTCTGTGTCTGGAGCCACCTGAGATGCTTCGCCCACTTGAGATCCTCAGGCCGGGGAGAGCCTACGATGATCTCATACCGTGCCAAATCCTGAGGAACATAGGAACGTTCGTCTGTTGCCGTGAAACACAGTTGCGGAAACTCCCCGCACAGGATTTCCATCTCACGATCATCGGGATCGAACTCGAAGTTTCTCAGCAACAGTACCTCTCGCGTACCCATGTGTTCCTCCCTGAGACACAAGCTATCTGATTGACCGCAGGTGTGCAAGAGTCACCATGCGTATGATCGTCCGGAACTTTTCGCTTGACAGGAGGGGAAAGTATAGTATCCTTAACTTGTCAGACAACTGATATTCAACAAGTGGAGGCGCAGCCATGATCGTACAGGGAATCGACATCTTCAAGGATACTCCGGTGCAACTTACCGTGGAGCAGGGGAAGATCGTCGACCGGCAGCCGATACCGATGCGACAGGGACTGCCGTATCTGAGTCCCGCGTTCATCGATCTTCAGGTGAACGGGTATCGCGGGATCGACTACAGCGCACCGAGCATCAGCACCGCCGAGATCGCCACTTTGGTCGGTTATCTCGCCGAATCGGGAACCGCACGACATGTTCCGACGATCATCACCAACAGTTCCGAGCGGATCTGCAACAATCTCGCTGCGATTGCCAAGGCGGTCGCATCCGATCCGCTGGTCGCCGTCGCGATTCCTGCAATCCACGTGGAAGGACCGTTCATCAGCTCGGAAGACGGACCGCGCGGCGCGCACGATCGTGCCTTCGTCCGGGATCCCTCCATGAAGGAACTCGATGCGTGGATCGATGCCTCCGAAGGATTGCTCAGGATCGTGACCATCTCCCCGGAGCGTGAGGGATCGATCGATTTCATCCGTCAGGCCGTATCGCGAGGAATCCTGGTGGCAATCGGCCATACGGGGGCATCTGCCGAGCAGATCGCCCAAGCGGTGGATGCGGGTGCGCGTCTGTCGACCCACCTGGGAAACGGAAGCCATGCACAGCTGCCACGGCTGAAGAACTACCTATGGGAACAGCTTGCGGAAGATCGGTTGACCAGTGGGCTCATCGCCGATGGGCATCACCTGCCTTCCAGTGTCCTCAAGGTGTTCCTCAGGGCAAAGGGAGCACAGCGGATTTTCCTCGTCAGCGACGTGGCGTTCCTCGGCGGTTCAAGACCCGGTCGCTATACATGGGGCGATATCGCGGTGGAGGTGCATGCCGATGGGCATCTGGGACTCGCCGATACCCCCTATCTTGCGGGAGCGGGGCACCTCCTCGATACCTGCATTCCCAACTTCTGTGCAAGTACCGGCCTCCCGCTTGCCGAAAGCATCAAGCTTGCTACAGACAATCCTGCCGGTTTGCTGGCTCCCGGGACCCCGGTGGCACGCATGGAGGTGTCCGAGCGTGCCGATCTCGTGTTGTTCAGGACCCAAGGTGGCAATAAGAAGCTTCAGATCGAGCAGACGATCTTGGCGGGCACTACCCTCTACCGCTCCGAGGAGGCCCGGACATGACTCCCTCCAACGGCATGCATCGGATCACCCATGACAAGATCAGTGAATCAGCATTGCAGAGCATCAAGCTCTATATCCTGGACAACAGCCTGAAGGCCGGTGATGCATTGCCCAGTGAATCCGAATTGTCGGAGACGCTCGGCATAAGCCGCGCATCGATCCGCGAGGCATTCCGTTCGCTCGAGGCCTTGGGAATCATCGTCACCGCGCAGGGGAAGGGGAGGTTCATCCGTGACTTCAATTACTCTGCGATGCTGGAGAACCTCAGCTACAACCTCAAGATACATGTCACCGATTTCAGGCAAATCATCGATGTCCGCATGGCATTGGAGGAGTCGTTCCTCAAGATGGCCATGCGAATCCTCACCGAGGAGGATTTTTCCGAGCTGGAACGACTCCTTGTCCAAATGCAACGGATGATCGAAGCCCAGCAGGGAGAGGATGAGCTGGTGCGGATTCACACCCAGTTCCACCAACGGCTCTACGCCAAGTTGCACAATGAACTGCTGGAGAGCCTGATCGGTGTGTTTGCGACCTTCCAGCGGTTCCTCACCGTCATCAAGCAGTACAAGACCAGCAATTTCACCGAATTCCTTGCGCTTCACCGCAGCCTGATCGAAATGTTGCGTTCGCGCGACGAATCACGAGTCCACGCGTGCTTGCAAGAGCACTTCAAGGACGTCATCACCTGGAGCACCGAACATCGGGATCATATGATCTGATGGATTACAAAAACGCATGAAGGAGGAGGACGATATGAAGAAGATTCTGCTCGTCATCTGCATGGTCGCCATCGTAGCTTCGATGGCATTCGCACAGGGGCAGGCTGACAAGGCCATGACCATCAAGCTCGGCCATATCAGGGATGCAGAGCACCCGACGCACAAAGGCGCGCTGCTCTTCGCCGATCTGGTGAAGGAGAAGACCGACGGACGCATTACCGTGAACGTGTATCCCAACAGTCAGCTCGGCGGCATCCAGGAGATGTTCGCCCAGATGAAGACTGGTGATCTTGAGCTGGCCTACGGCGGTATCAACACGCTGGCATTCATCAAGGGGGGAGAGGCGTTCGAGATCACCGCGATCCCATTCCTCTACCGTGATTATGAGCACATGAGGAAGGCGATGCTTTCCGATGAGTTCAAGCCTCTGGTCGCCGCGGCTGAGCAAGCCACCGGCGTCAAGATCCTGAACATCACCGGAGATACCGCTCCGCGCGGACTCACCGCGAACAAGAAGATTCTCAGCCCTGCCGACTTCAAGGGCCTGAAGATCAGGACAGCCGCGAGCGAAGTCGTGCTGCGGGTCATGAAGCAACTCGGAGCCTTGCCGCAGCAGGTGCCTCTCGCAGACCTGTACGTCTCGCTGAAGACGGGAGTCGTGGACGCCCAGGAGAATGGTGCGATCACCGTAGCGAACACCAGCATGTTCGAAGTCCAGAAGTTCTACATGAAGACCGACTACATCCGCGACATCGAGACCTTCTACATGAGCCCCGCGTTCTGGGACAAGCTCTCGGATGCCGACAAGCAGGCCATTCGTGATGCAAGCGAGGAAGCAGGCGCGTTGGTCACCAAGCTGACGAACGAACAGTTGCAGAGTGCCTACCAGAAACTCTCGGAGCACATGACCGTCGTCACCGAACCCGAACTCCGCCTCGGCGAGATCCGCGCGGCGATCGAGGGTGTGTTCAATGACTGGGAAGGGGTGAAGTGGCCAGCCGGTCTGCTTGAGAAGATCAAGAACATGTAATCGGATCATCGGGCGGACCGTGGGGCCTTTCCCTGGCTCCACGGCCGCTCTTCATCATCTGCAGGAGTACCTATGATTATCATAATGTTCGTGCTGCTGTTCCTCATGATCGGACTTGGATTCACCATCTGGTTCGCAATGGGAGCCAGCGGAGTCCTCTACCTGCTCATCCGGGGCGATGTGTCGCTCCGACTCATCGTCAGCCAGATGGTCGCGGGAGTCAATTCCGATACCTTGATCGCGATTCCCTTCTTCATACTGGCCGGGAACCTGATGAGCGTTTCTGGCATCACGAAAAAGCTGACCGATTTCGCTGACTTCTTCGTCGGGCGCTATCGGGCAGGACTTGCCTATGTCTCGATCGTGGTCTCGGTCTTCATGGCAGGGATTTCCGGCTCAGCCGTATCGGATGCGAGTAGCACCTCGGCGGTCCTGCATCCCATCATGAAGCGACGCGGGTATGATGATACCTTCTCCGCTGCGATCAACTCGAGCTCAGCGGTGATCGGACCGATCATCCCGCCGAGCATCCCGATGCTGCAAATCGGCATCATCAGCGGAATCTCGATTGGAAAGATGTTCATAGGAGGTTTCATTCCGGGTCTGCTGATCGCGATGATTCTCTGGATACTGGTCACCTACCAAGCAAACAAGCGTGGTTACAAGGCAGTGACGGTAGAACGTTCCTGGAAGAAGTTCCGCGGTCTGCTCAAGGATACGATCCTCGCGCTGCTTGCACCGCTGATCATCATCAGCGGCGTCGTGTTCGGATTCGTCACCCTCGTGGAGGTAGCGGCCCTCTCGATCATCTACATCCTGGTCATCAGCGTGTTCGTCTACAGGAGCATCACGATCAAGTCCTTCTTCAAGACCGTGACCGACACCGCTGTCTTCTGCTCTTCGATCATGGTCATATTCGCAGTGGTCGGCATCTACCAGTATATCGTCTCCAGCGAACAGCTTGGGCAGCAGCTGCTCTCGCTGATCGAAGCGATGAATCTTTCGCGCAACATGTTCCTTCTGGTGAGCATGATCTTCTTCCTGCTCATGGGATGCATCCTCGATGCGGTTCCCGTGATGCTCATATTCTTCCCGGTCCTGTTGCCGGTTGCCCTCTCGCTGGGAATCGATCCGGTGCACTATGGCGTCATCGTGGTGTTCAACCTGATGATCGGCCTGGTCACTCCGCCTGTGGGAGCATTGCTCTTCATCCAGACGAAGATCGCGAAGGTCGGGATCAATGAGCTGGTGAGAGAGATGTGGCCCCATATCGGGGCATTGGTGGCAGTGCTCATGCTGATCACCTACGTCCCTCAGTTGGTCACCTGGTTGCCCAACCTTATATTCTAGGAGGTCCCGATGTTTGCAAGGATCATGAAAACCTGTGAATCGGTGATGACCAAGATCACCGGTGCGTTATTCTTCATCGTGCTTCTGGTAACGGTGACCAACATCTTGCTGCGAAATGTACTGGGGGTATCCTGGCTTTTCATGGATGCCATACTGCGACTGAGTTTCATCTGGATGGTCTTTACCGGGACCGCGGTCCTCTACTACCGGAACGATCATCTGGTGATGGATTTCTTTAGTGGCAAGTTCTCGCCGAAACTTGCCTCCCGCATCATGCTCGTCCAGCATGTACTGTTCCTCGCGTTCGCCGTCATCATGGTGATCTACGGATTGCAGGTGACGCGGGTGCGGATGGGCATCCCGTTCGAAACCTGGAAACTTCCTACCGGATACGCGTATGTCGCCGTCCCGATCAACGGTCTGTTGATGGGACTCTTCTGCATAGACAAAATATTCTCAACCAAAGGAGCCACCACATGACCAACGAGACCAAGACCTATCTTGAGTCGACACAATCGCTGTTCACGAAGATTGCGACCGACAATCCCCAGCTTGAAGCCGCCGCACGCGTCATGGCACGCAAGATTGCCGATGGAGGACTGATCCATGTGATCGGGCCGGGCGGGCATTCGAACATTGCGGTCGAGGAGGTCCTCTGGAGGGCAGGGGGCCTGGTTCCCATCAACTCCATACTCGATGCGGGAACGAACCTCATCCACGGTGCGAAACGTTCGAACTATGTGGAACGGACCGTCGGGTATGCGAAACAGGTTCTCGATTCCTACAGGGTAGGACGCGAACCGGGAGAGGTGATCATCATCGTCAATGCTTATGGGATCAACCCGATGACCATCGATACCGTCGAGGAGGCGAAGAGGCGGAAGATGACTTCGATCGCCATCACCACCAACAGTTTCGCGGACAAGCTCGCCCCGGATCATCCCTCGCGCCATCCCTCAGCCAAGAACCTCTATCAGGAGGCCGATTATTGGATCAACTGCCATGTTCCCTATGGTGATGCGGTCGTCGAGGTCGAGGGGGTAAGCCAGAAGACCGGTCCGACGGCAACGCTGTGCAATGTGTTCACGATGAACCTGCTGATGATCGAGACGATCCGCCAGCTTTCGCAGATGGGCATCGATCCTCCGGTGTGGATGAGCGCGAACCTCCCCGGTGGTGATGAGAAGAACAAGCGCAACGAAGATACCTATGCTTCGCGCATCAGGCACCTGTAGGAGGATGGCAATGACCATGCAATCGGGAAAGACCGTACTGAATATTGTCAAGGATGAGATGGCGATGGGCAGCGAGGCTGCTGTCCTTGCCATGAAATCGCTCAAGGAGGCCTCCTTGGCGGGCAAGAAGACTGTGCTGTGGATGATGGCCGCCCCGAGCGGATTCACCTTCTACAAATCCTTTGTCGAATTGGCCGCGCAGGACAAGGAGTTCCGACAGGTACTCTCCGCTACCGAGTTCTTCCAATTCGACGATTATCCGGTGGCAAGGAGCGATCACCGGTTTCCCATCACCTTCCGGCATCTGTTGGAAACCTATTTCTTCGGGCCGTTGGAAAAGATCGTCGGAAGGTTGCCTGGCAAGCACCTGCTGGAGATGACCGGAACCGATTCAGATGCACGCGTGATCGCCACGTATGAGGAAGCATTGAAAAATCGATTGGCAGATGCAGGTACCTATGTGCTTGAGATCAAGGGCATCGGAATGGATGGGCACTGGGGCTTCCATGGGAGCGAGACACCGCTCCAGGATCCTCCGAGGATGATGCAGGTACCGATGAACCGCCTGAACATCCAACAGCAGATGCTCGATTGGCCGCAATATTTCCCCAATGCGGAAGCGGTGCCTCGTGAGGCGGTGACCGCCAATGTCGCCCTGTTCATGCAATCAGACCGGGTCATTGACCTGGTTCCGCAGGAGGGGAAAGCCTTCGCGGTGCTTGCCACCTACGGACCGAAGGGCATCTCTCCCTTGGTTCCCTCCTCCAAGCTGAAAGACCATCCCGATTCGCACGCATTCCTCACGGAAAAGGCCTCCTGGGCACTACGGGAGTATGTGTCGGGTGGAAAGCTGACCGACGAGATGGTTGCCCGCCTGAAAGGCATCTGGAAGAACGACGCGAACAAGGAATTGCAGCGTCACAACGAACATCTGATGGTCGAGATTCTCCTCCATGTGTTCGGATGAACAGCCATGCACGAA
This sequence comes from Spirochaetales bacterium, assembly GCA_018433865.1. GTDB lineage: Bacteria > Spirochaetota > Spirochaetia > Sphaerochaetales > Sphaerochaetaceae > UBA8525. The sequence continues at coordinate 22,872 of JAHDQJ010000026.1, forward strand.
CGTGTGACCATCATCCGGGACAAGCGGGAGCTTGGCCGTGAAGCTGCACGGATGGGTGCCTCCTTCATCAGGGAGGCGATTTCCAAGACCGGCCAGTCGACGATCATCCTCGCCACCGGAGCCAGCCAGTTCGAAATGCTCGAGGCCTTGGTGCAAGAGGATGTCGATTGGTCGCGTGTCGAGGTGTTTCACCTGGATGAATATATCGGTCTTCCGGTATCGCACCCCGCGAGCTTCCGCAACTACTTGCTCAACCGCTTCGTCGCGAGGGTCGTGAACCTGCGTGTATTTCATGCGATCTGGGGTGATGCGGGTGATCTCGCAGCGGAGATCGATCGGATCTCCTCGTTGATCACGGAAAGGAAAGTCGATGTCGCATTCGTAGGAGTAGGGGAGAATGGACACGTGGCGTTCAATGACCCACCTGCTGATTTCGAAACTGAAGCACCCTATCTGATCGTAGAACTTGATGAGGCATGCAGGAAGCAACAGATAGGCGAAGGGTGGTTCGACTCACTTGAGGAAGTGCCCCCGAGAGCGGTCACCATGTCGGTCAGGCAGATCATGAAAAGTCGCCATCTCATCGTCACCTCTCCGGATGCACGCAAGGCCAGCGCAGTGCACAGTGCACTCGAGGGACCGCTATCGAACCAGTGTCCCGCATCGATCTTGCGTGCGCACCCCGATTGCCATTGGTACTTGGATGGGGATTCCTCCTCATTGCTGGGGGAAACTTGCTAGGGCGGAAAAAGAAAAGGCCGGCTTCCCGAGAGAGCCGGCCTTTTCGCCATCAATATTTTTCCAGGATATCGCATCGGGTGTAGGTCTTTCCTCCGACCGTCACCGTATTCTCGGGGAAGAGGACTCCCCTGGTGACGAACTCGAATCCACCCTTGTGCACGATAATCGTATCCTCGCTCTTCGTTCCCGTGATGGAGGGGTTCCAGCAGAACGCCTGGTTTTCCATGACCGGAAGCTGGAGTGCAGGATCCACCCGATAGTCACGGTTCGCATACCCGATGGGACCGCCGAGGTGGTGCTTGTCGAACTCAGAGGCATAGCCGTACTTCTCGTAGAGCGCCTTCGCGGCCAGCAGCGGTTCGTTGTAGGGACGGCCCACCACCGTCTTCTGCATCAAGGTGCAGTCGATCTCCTGGTTGATCCGGTACTGCTTGCGCAGTTCATCGGTCACCGGGACGAAGTTGATATACCGGGTAAGGCAGACGGTGAGTCCCCACTTGCGCATGTTGCCACCGATCTGCACACGTTCCTTCATCTTGTTCATGGTCGGAATGGCGTGCCGGTAGTTGTAAAGCCTCTCGTCAGCAGCACACATGAGGCTGGTGAACTCCATCCCCTGGTCATAGAGCGCCATGGCGACACGTTTCACCGCCTCGATTTCAGTGAGTCCGGGCCGCAACGACATCGCAGCTTCTTCCATGGCAAGCGAGGCCATGTAGCCGACCTGCTTGATCCGCTCCACTTCTCCCGCTGTCAGCGAGAGACGCAGTTTCTTCACCTCGTTGTCGATGTTCGCTCCCAAGGGACTGGTGAAATCTAGTCCGAGCTTGCCGGAAGGCACCAAGGTCTTCAGGGTCCTGGTTTCGAAGCCGGTGTCATGCCAGACAGCCGAGTGCATGGCGAATCCAAGATCCTCAAGTTGCTCCTCGTCGAGCATCCGCTGTTTCTCGATATCATTGGTGATCGCGTACGCTTCGGCTTGGGTGACCAAAAGACCGACCATGCCCATCTCTCCCCAGCCAAGATAGTTCTGTCCGCCGCAGGTCAGCCATGCGAAATCGTCCTGTCGCTTCAGATAGACGCCATCGAGACCGAGTGTCAGCATGAGCGATCTGATCCGCTCGAGTTTGATTGCCAGCTCTTCTTTCCTTGTCATGTACTTACCGCCTTCATGGATGTGTTAGAATAGATTCCCCTGCGAATCGAATGCCATTTCATACGGCCCGCTGAGGATTTCGAAACGTGGGTCGCCTGCGATCTTCGGCAGGAGATTCTCGGATACCTCGATCTCCCCCATGCACAGGGTATTGTGGATGCGTACGATGCTCGTGTCCTCCCAGTTCTCATGCGTGCTGGTCTTCATGCACGCCTGGAAGACTTGCCGGTCGTTCGGAAGCACCATCGGGATCTTCACCCCTCCGGTCAGCAACGCGGTCAGGGTGTTGGGATAGGTTTGCGTAAAGTCGAACTTCTCGGCTGCACGGACCGTAGTGAAATCGGCCATCCCGAGGCCGTTTCCATTTCCCTTCGATTCCTTGGAGATGTCGAGGATCGCCACGCGGGTGATCACCGGTCCTCCGCTGATGAACGCAGAGTGATACCGCCCCACGATGTTGGTATCGAATCCCGAGCCGCTGATGTTCTTGCCGATCTCATCGATGATCAGCGTATCGAGAGTGTCGAAGTGGAGCCGCGGACTGTAACGCCTCGCCATCTCGAGCAATTGGGGTTCACGATCGGCAATCCGATTGCCGGCCATCACCTGTGCCATGCAGGTCTCATGACGGGCATTTTCCACCAACGCGACCGCGAAGAGCACCTTCAGGTGCCGCAGAGCCTCTCGCGCGATCATCTCGATATGCTCGGGCATGTGTCCGAATCCGAGATTGTGTGCGATCTCCGCCCCTTTCTGCTTTCCTAATCCGATCGTGATCATCTTCATGAGTCCGCTCTCGTAGGGACCGCGGAAACAGACGTGCGGCTTCACCCTGTTGATGATCACCAGATGATCGGCCTCATGACCGATCTTGTCGGTGAGGACGGGAAGGTGTTCCCTTTCGGTCCTCCCGAGTTCGACAGTCTCCATGCTGCTTCTGATGGGAGCTCCGACCTGCTCTTCGGTAAATCCCATCCCCTCGAGCATCGCCTTCTGTCCCTCCGCGGTGGCTCCTGCATGGCTGCCCATCGCGGGAATGAGGAAGGGCACGCCCTTGTGGGCCTTGATCAGGCGGACGATGGTCCGCACTGCAGCTACCTGGTTGTCTATTCCCCGGCTTCCCACCGCGATCGCAACCGTGTCACCCGGTTTCAAGGCATGCCAATACGTTGGATCTTGCAATTGGCTTACCAACGTTTCGGCAACATCGATCGGACCGGGATCATGGAAAAGCTGGCGGACACGGGCCATCCTCGGGACATGGATGTTCCCGAGGAGCCTGTCAATGACATCCCATGAACCATTGCCGCCAGTGATGATCTGCATGTTCAGGCTTCCTTCTTCCGTGCAGAGTAGATCGCGAGACCGATGGAGATTGCCGAGAGCATCAGGAACGTGAGAGAGATGGGTCTCTGCAAGAGTACTGCCCAGCTGTTGTTTGAGACCAACAGTGCGCGGTTCAGGTTTTCCTCGGCCATCGGGCCCAGGATGACTCCGAGCACCAGAGGAGCTCCAGGGTATCCCCAACGCTTCATGAACAATCCGAGCACTCCGAACGAAAGTGCGACAGTCACATCATAGAGTGCGTTGTTCAGCGAGAAGGATCCCACGACACACAATACGAGGATGATCGGCATCAACAGGGTATTGGGAACCTTAAGGATAGAAGGAGCGAAGCGACTGCTGAGCAATCCGAATCCGAGCATGAGGAACTGGATGATGACCATTCCTGCGAAGATCGAGTAGACGATGTCGACGTTCTCGACGAACAACAGCGGTCCGGGTCGGACACCGATAAGGATCAATGCACCGAGCATGACGCTGGTCACCACGTCGCCGGGGACACCGAGGCAAAGCATCGGGATCAGCGCGCCACCCGTGGTGGCATTGTTTGCGCTCTCAGGTGCGGCGATTCCGCTCAGTGCTCCTTTGCCGAACATATGGCGATCCTTTGCAAATTTCTGGGCAAGGTTATAGGCGAGGAAACAGGCGATCGCACCACCGGTTCCCGGGATGATTCCGATGAAGACTCCCAGAATACCTGCGACAAGTGCGGTAGGGAGGATCAGCTTGATATCGATCCAGCTGGGAAGGATATTCGTAACCGTTTGTACCGCAACAGTTGCACCTGCTTTCATCGACTGTACCTGGGTGAGTACCTCGGAGACCGCAAACACACCGATGAGGACCGGCAGGAGAGTGAATCCGCCTGCAAGGTACATGTTGTTGAAAGTCAGCCGGTTGACACCGACGATCGTGTCGATGCCGATGCAGGAGGCCAACAGTCCGACACAGCCGGCAATCAGGCCTTTCACGACGTTCTTGCCAGAAGAGGAGGCCATGATGCTCAGTCCGAAGATGGAGAGGGAAAAATAATCGGCAGCCTGGAACTGCAAGGCAACCTTGGCCAACTGTGGGGCAATGAGGATCAGGCAGATCGTACTCATCAGGCCTCCGATGAAGGAGGAGACAGTGGAGATGCCCAAGGCCTTGCCCGCTTTGCCTTGTTCGCACAAGGGATACCCGTCGAGGACGGTTGCGGAGGCCGAAGGTGTTCCTGGAGTTTTCAACAGGATGGCGGAAATCGACCCGCCGTACATGCCACCGCAGAACAAGCCGCAGAGCATGACCAATGAGACGCTCGCCGGGAGGCGATAGACCAGAGGGAGCAAAAGGATGATTCCCATCGAGGCGGTGAGGCCGGGAAGGGCACCGATGATGACTCCGACTCCGGTGCCGAATACCATCAAGAGGAAAGTCATGGGCTGGAAGACCAATGCAAAGCCAGAAAGTAAGTTAGTCATGCTGCACCCCTTAGAAAAGCCTTCCGAGAGGAAGGAAGACCATGAATACGACGTTGAACAACAGGAAGATCACCGCGGTGGAGCCTACGCTCACCAGCGCCGCGATTTTCCAGTTCTTGTACCCGAAGAGCTTGATGGTGGCAAACAGGAAGAAAGGAGTGAGCAGCGGGAATCCGATCAGCTTCAACAGACGCAGATACACGAAAGCCATCAGAGCCAATCCGATGGAACGACCCAGTTGCACCCAATTGACCTGCTGGGTTTTCTTCGGGAAACCTCCGATGATATTCGTGATCGAGAGTACCAGCCCGAGGAAGAACATCATCGCAGCAATCACTCGCGGGTATTGCCCGGGTCCTATGCCTCGTTTCGGTACCGGCAAATCGGCTGTCAGTACCCAGACACCGACACTCAGGGCCATGAGCCCGATGCCGGTCCAAAAATCGACTCGCTTAGTTTCTTTCATGTTCATATCCTTTTGGTGGGAGCAGGTCCTGAGGTGTCACACACATGTTGCTCCAGACGAGCTGGAGCAACATGATACGGAAAGGAAATCAATACTTGTCGCCGAAGCCGCCATCACGGACGATCTTCTCATAGCGTGCATCGTCGAATGCGACGAGCTTGCCATAATCTGCGCCATTCTTGTAGGTCGGAATCGATCCGAGTTCCTGCATTTTCTTGACATAGAGAGGATCTTCGACACACTGTTTGAAGATGTTGTCAAGCTTCGCGATGATCGCGGGGTCAGTTCCCTTCGGAACCACGACTCCTCTCCACTGCTCAAGCACGAGGTCGACACCCTGTTCCAAACCGGTTTTTGCAGGGATGCCCGCAATCTGGTTGTTGCTGAACACTGCGAGGATCTTCAACTGTCCGGCTTGGACGTTGGCGATGCCTTCGGGAGCATTGGCCATGACTGCATCACACTGACCGCTCATGAGGCCGGTGATCGCAGGACCGCCGCCACTGAACGGGACGTGGATGTACTTGGTTCCGGAAGCTTCCTCGAAGAGGAGGGCTGCCATGTGGTTTCCACCACCGGCTCCGGCGTTGCCCAACGAGATTCCTTCGGGCCTTGCCTTCGCATCGGCGAGGAACTCAGCAAGGGTGTTCCACTTTGCGTTCGCGTTCACGACCAGGTAGTTGTACGATGCGACGACCTGCAGGACCGGGTCGAACTCGGTTCCCTTGAACGGAGTCTGGGTCATGTGGGTCTTGATCACGTGGGCGACGTTCCAGTGCAGGACGGAGTATCCGTCGGGTGTCGCTTTCATGAACTCGGTGATGGCAGGAACTCCGGCCGCTGCACCTTGGTTCTGTATGACCAACGGCTGTCCATTGGCATACTTCGGGAATACTTCGGCGAGTGCCCTGAATACGATGTCAGCGCCGCCGCCTGCAGACCATCCGATGACCGCCGTTACCGGCTTGCTGGGGAAGTTGTCGACAGTCTCGGCCGCACCCTGTGCGAACAACATCGTCGAGCTTACTGCCACAATCATCAGGACCAACAAGAATTTTCTCATGTCTTTCCTCCTAGTGGTTTCCTCGACCCGCAAGAAACGTCTTCCGACAGTCCTTACGGATCGTGGTTTCTGATTTCACAGTAGCACAGATTTTTGTTTTGTCAACGTGAATGACAAAATAATTTCGATAGTTTTCGATCGATTTCCGGACCGCCTGACCGAGACTGGGTTTACCTTGCCAACCTGCTGATGTTGGGCTAGAATCACGTATCATGCAAAATGACGATCTGGAGTTCATCAACTGCAAGGACGTGCTCCGTTGCATCGAGCACGAGCTCGACAAGCCCTCACGAGCCCAGGTGGCGCAACATCTCGGCCTCAGCAGGACCGCTATCTCGATGATCGCGCAACGATTGATCAAGGTCGGACTGGTGAAGGAACTGGAGAGTGCGAAGAAGGGAAGGGGAAGGCCGGGTACCCCCTTGGTTCCCGATGACTCCACCTGGCACGCCATCGGAGCTGCCTACTACTCCGGGACCTGGAGCTTCGTGGTCATCAACCTGCTGGGCAAGGTGGTCGTGAAACATCACATGCCGGTCATCTCCACAGACATGGACAAGATCGTCACTTCACTGATCGAGGGGTTGCGCTACATGCGTTCCTGTTGTCCCGGAACGATGCTCCAGGGCTTCGGCATCGGATCCCCCGGATTGGTCGACCACCGCACCGGTTCCGTATTCCGCGCCGATGACTTGGGGTGGAAGGAGATACTTCCGATCAAGGAGATCGTCGAACAGAGGACCGGAGTCCGTGCGTTCGTCATCAACAGATACCGTGCAAACGGACTGGCGGAGATCAGGTTCGGCAATCACAACCGTTCCCATAACATGATCTACCTCGGCGTCGGTACCGGTATCGCGGGTTCCATATATCTGGACAGGGTCCTCCTGAACAGCACGAAGTACCGTCTGGGGCATATGGTGATCGACCCGAACGGACCGGTGTGCGGATGCGGACAGCACGGATGCCTGCAGGCGATGGCCTCGGAAGGAGCGCTGATCTCCTTCGCGAGAAGCCGCATGGAACAAGATCCTACGTTCCTCGGTCCTATCAGGAGAACCACGCTCAGCGGAAAGATGATCGCGAAGCTTGCGGAAGAGGGGGATGACAACGCGCGCCAGTGCATCGCACACATCGCCCAGCCATTGGCAATCGCAATCTGTACGCTGGCGAACGCGATCGCTCCCGATGAGGTGATCATCGGAGGTCCGCTCGGGGATACGAGCTCGTATCTGGTCGATTGCGTCAGGTCACGGGTCTATGAACGGTTGCTGGACTGGCAGGTCGCCGACATGGTGATCTCAAAGGGGACGCAAGGGGACTACGGTGCAGCCATCGGATCGGCGACCTTCCTGCTTGACCACAAGCTTGAGTTGATCTTCGGCGAAAGCTGCCCCGATTGAGACGCGGGGAACCGGAAACGGTTCCCCTTGCTGATGTGCTCAGAGCGGGAGCGTGACTTTCGATCCCGTGTGTGCGCTTCGGTAGACTGCCTCGATGATTTCCACGGCATTGCGTGCCGACTCACCGGAAATTTCCACCGGCTTGTCGTTGCGGATCGAGTCGACGACGGACTCGAACAGCATCTTGTGCCCATGGTAACCGATCGCCTTCGGATCGGAGGCTCCGCCACCGCTGCTGGTTCCGTGCAGGTATCTGTCCCTGATCGCCACGTCTTCCGGTCGTTCCTCATCGAACTTCCAGGTGATGATGCTCTCTTCCTCGAGCACGACGCTGCCTCGGGTACCGAGGATTTCGATCTTCTTGAGGAATCCGGGGTAGGCACTGGTGGTTCCCTCGATCATGCCCATCGCTCCGTTTGCGAAACGGAGGGCAGCTACTGCGGTATCCTCGACCTCGATCCTCTCGTGGGCAAGCGTACCGGTGAATGCGAAGACTTCGGAAACCTCTCCCATGAACCATTGCAGCAAGTCGATCGCATGGATCGATTGGTTCATCAAAGCACCGCCGCCGTCCAGCTTCCAGGTCCCGCGCCATGCGCCGCTGTCGTAGTAGGCCTGGGTCCTGAACCATTTCACCTGCGCATCGGCCATGACGATCTTTCCGAACCGGCCCTCTTCGATCGCACGCTTTATCAGACGGGGAGCTTCGTGGTAGCGGGAAGGAAACACCCCGGCAAGTTTCACGCCATTTGCATCGCATGCTTCGATGATCTGATTGCACCGTTCCTTGGTGATCTCCAACGGCTTTTCCACGATCACGTGCTTCTTCGCCTTTGCCGCTGCCAGCGCTCCTGAGAGGTGCAAGCCGGATGGGGTCGCGATGGTCACGATGTCGAGCTCCTCGTCGGCGAGGAAGGCATCCAAGTCGGTGTAGCCTCTGCATCCGTAGGTCTCACCGAACTGTTTCGCACGTGCTTCGACTGCGTCGAGTCCAGCCACGAGCTTGCACCCGGGCAAGTCGTTGATCGCCTTGGCGTGCACATCACTGATCACGCCGAGTCCGATGACTCCGAATCCCAATGTTTTCATGTATTCCTCCGCTTATCGAGTTTACCCTACCATCGAACAGGGGGGTTGTCAATTTAATTTGTCAATCCATATTACAAAATTATAGCACCCCTTGATTTTTCCTCGGATACCGGCACCATAGGGGACATGGACACCACATCGATTGAACAGAGGCTCGCGGCTGCGAAGGCCGCGGCACGGAAGGCAGGTGAGCTGTTGCTCGGCGGACCGCAGGATGGCATGCAGGCGAAGGCGAAGGGAAAGAGTGACTTCGTGACCGTGATGGACCTTGCTTCGGAACGACTGATCAAGGACCTGCTGCATGCACAATTTCCCCAGGACAACTTCCTTGGCGAGGAGACCGGCTTCGAAGCCCATGGAGACGGGGGTACGTGGGTGATCGATCCCATCGACGGGACGAACAACTATATCTACGGACTGCCGACCTACACCGTCAGCATCGCGTATGAGATCGAACGGCACTGTCCGGTTGTCGGGGTGGTCTTCGTTCCGTGCCTGGACCAGCTGTTCCATGCCTCCGTAGGCATGGGAGCCTTCAAGAATGGTGTATCCATCTCGTGCTCTTCTCTCGCGGATGCATCGGAGAGCCTCTTGATCATCAGTCCCCCCTCCCGCATTCCTGGGAAATTCGCGCAGTATCTGGCGATCTACGGACGCCTTGCACGAAAGACCGGGGAAATCCGTGACTTCGGATCGGCGGCCTATCACATGAGCCTCGTCGCTGCCGGGATGGCCGAGGCATTCGTGGAATTCGGACTGCAATACCACGACATCGCCGCGGGGATGGTGATCCTCTCCGAAGCAGGCGGGAAGATCAGTCCGATCGATCCGCAGGAAACAGGATGGAGCGGGAACATCGTCGCCACAAGCACCAGATTGCATGACTGGTATGTACATCAGGTCATAACCGAGTAGGGAGGTCTCGGTACGTATCTGGGCTGTCATGTCATGACATTTTGATATATCAGACCACGTTTCGTTACTCGCAGGATGCGACCATTGCATCAAGAACTGCGTGGATGTATAGTTCAAATGGCTTGTTGCACTGTATTGCAACTCTTTGGAAACACAAGCTTTGTGTCACTGCAAAGAACTTATCCGGCGTGTCACTGGAATCCCTTCAGCTAAGTTCAAGTCTGTTTGCATCTCGCTATCGTGTCTGCTCGGCCTGAAGGCCTGCATATACATGGGAGGATCGAAAGATGAAGAACCGAAACAAGGCAGGAAGCTTAGCCCTCCTGCTGGTGCTTCTGATGGCAATCGCATGCGTCGGATGCGACTTGGAAGGATCCGAGGAACAGACCGGTTCCTTGGAAATCACATTGGTGGACGGTCTCAATACCAGAACGATCGTTCCCGGATTGGACATGGAAGCTGCGAAGTTCCTGATCAATGGGAATCGCGAGGGATCTTCCGATTCGGTCGGACCCGTGGAGATCGCCGGAGCAACGCACACCTTCAGCGGCATCCCGGTAGGGAACTGGACGATCACCGTCGAAGCCTACAATGAGGATGATGTCAGGATCGGAGAAGGCTCAGCCTATGTCGTGCTCACCGGGGGACCGAAAGCGGTGGCGAACGTGGTGGTGGTTCCTGTGACCGGCACAGGCAATTTCTCCTTCACGCTCGACTGGACGGGCAATGCGCTTGCTTCTCCGGTTCTCACTGCGACGCTTACTCCCGAGGACTCTTCAGAGACCGTGGGTATTCCATCAGAAGTGATCGTAATCAGTGGCTCTACCGCTACCATCACGGTGGGGGATTTGCCGAGTGGATACTACGACTTCACCTATACCCTGAAGGATGATGAGGAAATCTTCGCGGGAAATTTCCATGAAGTGCGCATCCTAGCTGGTCAGACTACCTCAGGTTCTGAGGATCTCCCGGTATATCCGTTCGAGGTGTCGGTGGTCATCAACATGAACAATCCGTTCCCGGTGACCATATCTTCGGATGATTTCATCCTCGAGTGTGCGACTTCCCAATCTTTTACTGTAGCCCCTGCTGATGCCTCATCGTACCAGTGGTACCTTGATGGTGAGAAGATCGCAGGGGCGAACGAGGCTGTCTGTGAAATTGACGGCGAAGGCATGGCATTCGGCTGGCACAACCTTTCGGTGAAGGTGAAGAAAGCAGCCGATTGGGTCTCCTCCGGAACCGTTGCCTTCTATGTGGATGATCTGGTCGGCAGGGGAGGCTGGATCGACCTGACCTTCACCAGCAAAGACGATGCAACCGATACCATGCGCTTTGTGTTCACCAATGGTCCCGCCAATGGTCCCGATGCAGAAACAGGATTCGGGGAAATCGCCGATTTTCCTGAGTATGAGATACCCATCCACATCGAAATGCCACTTGAGCGGGCCCATAAGATAACCCCCGCGAGTTGCATGGTTTCCTCATCGATTCCCTTGGCCGTTGGTGCGGAATACGCATTGTCTCCCGCAGACCCCTCACATACTGGTGCATGGATGAATGTGGTGATGGCCTCCTGGAATATGGATAGCGAGACCGTTGTGCTCGGTGTACCCTATGAAGAATGTATCTTCGATGCCACGTTTATCGATGGTGAGGGGGATGAGACCCATTTTGCTTCCAGGGAGAGTTTCCACAATCCGGTGATAAATGAGGTGACTGGTGAGCGGCTATGGCCTGACGGTTGGTGGAATGCAGCAAGTCCTGGAGTCTTGATCTCCTACACACGGTATGGAAATTCCATCGGTTCGTATGTGAAGGGCGTAGTCAATGGAACGGTCATCACGGTCGTCCCCGGTGAAGGTGATGATCCGGATGCCCAAAAATTGTATACGGTCGAGGGATATTTCGTCACTTCACGGGCAATCGTGAAACCGACTCCTTGACGTATCATGTCTTGATGCATTGTGCCTGCCCCCCTGATCGCTTAGGGGGGCAGGTGTGTCATTTCCTATCAATTCTCAGGTTGACACCGGTTTAGGTAAAACATGAATAATAAATAATTATAATAAAATGAATTGCGCCTGTATATCAGAATGACATTGAGTTGTCTGTCATGTAATGCTATAGTACTGAGGTATGGGTGGAAAAAAGCAGTACGTCTTGGTGTGTCTCCTCCTCTTGTTCTGCCTGGTATCGCTCGAGGCCTATTCGGACCAACGATTCATTCCCTCGGATGCTGAGGTATTCTCACGCATCCAACAGCTTCATAGGATCGAGGGACGTGCAATCCCGCCTCGGGTCGGTCCATGGACGGAACGGGAATTGTTCCACGCTATGGAACGCTTGCCACGATTATCCGAGGGAAAGCTGTTCGGATCCATACAGGCAGGGTTGGCGTATCGACCCCTGTTCCCATTCAGCGGACAAGGAAGCGCGGATATCTCACCGGCATACTCTTTTGAAGCCTATCTGCATATCAATGAAGAAGATTTCACTGAAGAACCATTGTGGCATCCTCGATGGAAAGATCGTTTGCCAATCCTCTCCATTCCCATCTCCTTTACCGTAGCCGATCATTTTTCCACTCACGTGGAGTTCCTTGTGGTCCGCAGATTGCTCGATTATGCAAGTGGAATGCATTACGTCTATGCTCCGGAATTTTCCACGAATCACTCACTCCGGGACTTCTTCCAGCTCGATTTCAATTGGCCGTACAGTGCCATCGCGGTCGCCGGGGGGAACCAGTGGAACCTCCAGATCGGGCGCGAACGCCTGAACCTGGGACCCGGGCATACCGGGAACCTGCTTCTATCCGATCACTTGCCGTACCACGACTACATGATGTTCAAGGCATGGCTCGGACCGATCAAGTACTCGACCGCTCTAGTCGGTTTCCCATCTCCTGCGGAGACGGGTACAGGAACCGCAAAGGTAAAGGCGCTCTTCACCCATCGCTTCGACTGGACGATCCTGCCGGAGTGGCACTTCGCGATCACTGAGGCAATGATGTACCAAGATGGCGTGATCGACTTTCGATTCCTCAACCCATTGATGATCTACCACCAATATTTCATGGCGAGTGTCTCAAACTCGTTCTTGACCGCGGAGACTTGGGTGTCGATTCTCCCCGGGTTGGCCCTTTACGGCCAAATCGGATTCGATGATGTACGATTCATCGACGAGTCCGATTCCAAGCCGAATGCGTTGGGTTGGCAGGTAGGCATGGAATATGGGTGGGTTGACCAAAGCGGTTCATACCTCTTGTGGGCAGAGTATGTCCACACAGATCCGTACCTCTACCTTCGTGATGGCATCGACTATGTCGTTTCGTTCAAGGCCATGGAACCTGATGGTGGTGCAACCCGGTATGTCAGGGAGTATGTGGGATATCCTCTCGGAGGAGATGCGACTGTCTACGCAGTGGGACTCGATTGGGACTCCCTGGAGAACTGGAACGGGTTCATACGGGCCGAGTATGCTGTCGACGGAGCTGTGGGTTTCGATTCTCCGTATCCTCCGGCAGATCCACAGGTAACGACTCCTACCGGTATTCCCGAGACAAGAGTCAGGGGTACCGTAGGAGCTTCCTTTCGTATAAGTGCCGGAAAGTTCGGTTTGGAAAGCTCGTCGCTGAGAGTGAACGGAAGTGTCTCCTATGTGATGATCCATAATCTCGGGAACACGACGCATGATCCCATTCACGATGTGCAAGGTTCGTTGGGTATTGCCTATATCTTATGATACTGATCCAAGGAGTGTAAGTATGAAACGATTCATGGTATTTCTCGGTGCATTTCTGGTGTGTTCCACGGTGATTCTCGGTGCGGTTAACCTGCAACACGTGATTCCTGTAGGTTCGGAAGTTTATTCGTTGGTACGGATGCTCTATCTTGAGGCGGGTGCGGCTCCTCCTTCGTCCAGCGGCCCGTGGTCTGCAGCCGAGCTGCTGCATCATCTTGACAGGATACCCCAAGATCGTCTCACCCAAGAAGGCAAAGCCATCATGGAGGAGGTGCGGGCGATGGTCGAGATGCCTGATACCAAAGACAAGACGTTCCACGGCTCGATCGGTTTCGTACCGACCTTCGAGATGTATTACCATACCAATGACGTCGATTATGCACAAGAGACCGATTGGGTGTACAACTACGATTCGCGCAGACCTTTGATTGGCATTCCGATAGAGTTGTACATGACCGACCACATCTACAGCAAGGTCGACTTTGCAATCATGAAAACCAGATTCTCGAGGAACTCCTCTAGCGTCACCGATTCTTCCGAGATATTCTCCCCAAAGTTCACAATGAACCATCCCTTCTCCGAAGGGCTTAACCACATCGATCTGAATTTTCCCGAGCGGGCGGTGGTCGGTATGGGAATCGGTCGGAACAGCCTCACCTTGGGGCGTGACGACCTCTACTGGAGTTCCGGGAAGACCGGAAGCCTGACGGTAGGGGATCATCTTGACTACTATGATTTCCTGCGATTCACCAGTTTTCATGACAAGTTCAAGTACACTTATCTTGTCGCGGGATTCGACTCTCCCTCGTGGACAGGGGGGCAGGATTCCACTATCGACAGCAACGATGCGGTTGATGGAGACAGTGACAATGTCAAAGTGTATGTGGCCCACCGTTTCGAGTTCCGCATGTTCAAGGATCGGGTAACGATGGCGCTCACCGAAGCGATGATGTACCAGAGTTCCACACTGGATTTCAGGTACCTGAACCCTGCGTTGTTCTACCACAACCTGTTCACCAGGAGCAATTCAAACTCGACCTTGGCCCTCGAACTCAGTGTCAACCCATTCAAGTACCTGCATGTATGGGCCAACTTTCTCGTGGATGAGTTCCCCTACCCGGGAGAAGACCAGACATCCAACAGTGCGCGGCCGACCGGGATCGGGCAGCAGTATGGCATCGAAGGGATGTATCCGATGGGTCCGGGCTTCATCACCGGGTGGTTCGAATACGTGAAGACCGATCCGTACCTCTACCTCCGGAACCATGTGGATTATATCGTGAACCGTCGGATGTTCAACCTTGAGAGTGATATCGCGATCAAGAAAAACTTCATGGGTTATGAATTTGGCAATGACCTGATCATGGTCGCAACGGGTTTCGGATACACGATTCCCCGCTTGTTCAGTGGTACGTTGAGTGCTTCCTACATGCTCCAGGGAGAAAACTCCATGTCGACCGTTTGGGGTGAGGGCCCGACGCATGTCAACAAGACTACCCCATGGGATGACCCATTGACCGCGGCAACGGTTGAGAAGTCCCTGACAATTTCAGCGAATGCCCAAGCTCATCCGTTCCAGGATGCCTCATCGAAGCACTTGAGGAATATCGGGGTGATGACGCAGGTCGATTATCTGAAGCATTGGAACCGGGACAATGTAAAGGATGTCACCACTGACGATATCCAGGTTACCTTCGGAGTAAGTTGGAAGCTGTAGCTAGCTTCGCATGTCGCTGCCGATCCTTTGCTGGGTCGGCAGTATGTTGTCCCGGGTAATTACTTTTGTGGTTTGTTCCATGAGATGCCTGCGTATCCCTCCAATTCGGAGAAAAACTACCACTCGAGTTCATATTATTCTGTAACTCTCGCAAGGTTCAGTGGTATAATCAGACAATCATTTGGCAAATTTCGGGAGGGAAATAATGAAAAGACTCTTGATGGTAGCTCTTTCACTTATGTTGTGTATCTCGATGGGTTTCGCTGCGAATGTGCAGAAGATCCATCCGATCGACTCACCGGTGTACGATGCAATTACGTATCTGTATGTCAGCAATGGATTGGCGTTGCCTTCGACCGGCGGCCCCTGGAGTACCGATGAGCTGCTCAAGATGCTCGACAAGCTTGATCGCGATGCACAGGATGACGGAGCCAAGGCTGCGTATGACTATGTGGTGAGCATGCTTTCCGAAGGTGATCGTGCCGTGCAGTTCGGACTCGATGTCGCGCTCGAAGGCTATTATCATACAGATACCACCAACTTCACCAACGAAGAGGATTGGATCCGCGGATACAATGAGCGCAAGCCTCTGATGGATATTGTGCTGGAAACATGGCCATCGAATCACTTCTACGGGTATTCCTCGCTCTATGTCGGTGGAACGAAGTTTTCCGGGTATACTGCAGCAGAGGGTCCCGTGGCCATGTTCTATGGGCAGGAACCGTTTACGACAAATCTGTTTTTCCTTGCACCCGGATCAATCAATGAACTTGATTTCGCCATGCCATACCGCGCCTTCGGTGCATTCGGCGGTGATGGGTGGAGCGTGCAGATCGGCCGTGACCGTCTCTCCTGGGGACCCGGAGTTACCGGAAATCTGATGCTCGGTGAACATTTGAAGTACCACAATGTCGGTAGGGTCGCTGCTTATGGGAAGAATTTCAAGTATACGTTCGTCACCTCATTCTTCCCGCACCCGTACCAATACTATCCGATTCTCGACGGTTCCAACAATTTCGATAACAGCTGGAGCCAAACCCAAGTACTGGCCGGGCTGAACATGTTCATGGCGCATCGTCTTGAGTGGCGCATGTTCCAGGACAAGGTGGGCTTGGCGCTCTCCGAGTCGATCATGTATCAGTCGCTGGACAATACCTTGGACCTGCGGATCCTGAATCCTGCCATGATCTTCCACGATTATTACATCAGAAGCAATGCCAACTCGCTGTTGACCCTTGAGGTGGATTACACTCCGATCAAGCATGTGAACGTCTATGGGCAGTTTGCAGTCGATGAATTCGCCTTGCCCGGCGAACCGGTCCCGGGGAAGGATGACAACGCACTGCCGACCTCGTATGGCATGATGGCAGGAGCGAAGGCCAGCTATCCGATGGCCAATGGCATGATGTACGGATCTTTCGAGTGGGCAAAGACCGATCCGTATCTCTATCTCCGCGATGACGGCAGCTATGCACAAGATGCAGGCGAGTATGGTATCAATTATGTCGTGGCTATCCGGGAGTACTACGGAACCGGTCGGATGCTCTATGATGAACAGTTCCTCGGGTATCAATATGGTCCTGATGCGGTGGTATTGAACGGTAATGTGGGCTATCGGGAATTCGGCAAGTGGTTTGCCGAGGGCAACATCTTCTATATGCTCCACGGAACTCACGACAAGTGGACTCGGTGGACCTCTGTGGACAACGGTGATGGAGTCGCTGATGATCATCCTGTTTTCGTCCCAGGACCTACGGATAGCCATGAATCGGGAAACAATGGTGATGCAGATGTAAGTGACAGAAACGCTGTCAGCAAGACATTAGTCGCAGGAGTGAAGGGTGGCTACACGATCCTTCCCGGTCTTGATGTCTATGCACAAGGTGATTTCATCAGTATCAAGAATGCAGGCAATATTGATGGTACCGATATCAGTGATGTCCAGTTGACCATTGGTGTCTCCTATTCACTCTAAGAGAAACAATCGTTATTCCGGGGGTTCCCTCTTGATGGGGGAATCCCTATGTTTTATATAGAGGTATGTATCGCTGAGGAGGGATATGCATGCGGCGCTTTCTGATGACATTGGCGATGGTGATGATGATCGGTTCGCTCTGTGCGCAGAGGTCGCAGGAGGTGATTCCACTCTCTTCGTCTGTATACGAGGATATGGAAGTCCTGTATCTTGCTACTGGCAACGGCACGCCATCCAACGCGCAGCCATGGACGAAAGGGGAGGCCTCGCTCATCCTGTCACGCATCGATGCGTCGGACCTTTCCGCACCGCTTTATGCGTTGCATCGCTCCATCTCACAGGAGATCGAACCAGGTTTGCGGTTCATCTTCTCAGATGGATTCCAGTTCGATACTTCGATGGAGACCAATTTCGAATTCTATTGGCATGACAATACGGTCGACTATGACAAGGATACCGAATGGATACGCGGGTTCGAGGATCGCAAGCCCTTGGTGAAGCTCAACCTTGCATTCTCACTGGAGGACTATCTCTACATCTTCACCGACTTGCAGTATGGCAGGAACCGCTTTACCGATAGGGATAAGCCATTCATGGCAGTGGGAGGCTCCTCGGGGAAAATCGTCGGATCGATCATCGAATCGGGTGATTCGGCTGAGATTGTCGATCACTCCTGGGCCTACAGCCAGAGGTTCCTGACCAACATCATGTGGCCCACCTACGATATTGACTTCCAGACAC
The DNA here is from genome assembly GCA_018433865.1 of Spirochaetales bacterium. Classification (GTDB taxonomy): domain Bacteria; phylum Spirochaetota; class Spirochaetia; order Sphaerochaetales; family Sphaerochaetaceae; genus UBA8525. The sequence goes on from JAHDQJ010000026.1 coordinate 40,686, forward strand.
CGAAGCGGGCGATCGCCTCGGTCGGCGGACGGCGATGGAACTTCAATCTCTCTCGTGACAAGGTGAAGTGGGGTAACGGTCATTCGGGGAACTTCATCATCGACGACCATGTCGATTACCAGGAATTCGCCCGCTTCAATGCGTTCTCCGATCATTTCAAGTATGAGTGGCTGAACGTATTCTTCGAGACCAATCCATCGGTCGGTGAGGGGAGCAGTGCCGACGAGGAGTTCAGGATGCTCATGGCACACCGGCTGGAGTTCCGCATCCTCGACATCATCACGTTTGCGCTCTCGGAGAACATCATGTACCAGCATGACCTGTTCAGTGCACGGTACCTCAATCCCGCGTTCATCTACCATAACCTGAATTCGCGCCAGATGTTCAATGCGATCGCGCATGCAGAGCTCGACATAGCCTTCGCCAAGGGATTCAACGCGTATGCACAGTATGTGCTTGACCAGGCGGTCGCACCTAACGAGACGGCCTCCCAAGCCGATGCAACCGGATGGTTGGCAGGTGTGGAGCACGCCATCACGATCGGCAACGGAATCCTTTCGAGCTCGATCGAATACGCTCAGACCAGCCCTGCACTCTATCGTCGGGAGTATGTCGATTTCCTGATGTTCCGCCGTTACCACGGGAACGGAACTTCCTTCATCAGCCACATCGACTACATCGGGTATCAGTATGGAGGCGATGCACAGGTAGTGCAGCTTGATCTGGCCTACCGTATCCCTGCAGTGGCTTGCTTTGCACTTCGTCTATTTGGGATGCGTCATGGCGAGGTCGACTGGTTCACCACCAATACAGCAGTGAATGACATCCGCGTCCCATCCCCCTCCGGGAATGCCATCGGGGAAACCGGTCTGATCTCCATGATGGCAGAACTGTCCGTTCCCGACCGTTATTTCCCGTGGGCCGATGTTGCGGTGTATGGGCAGCTGGACCTGATCGGCAAGAGGACGTATGACAAGGTCACCGACACGCACAAGGACCACAGCGGTGATGTCCAGTTGACGGTAGGGATGTCCTTTGCCCTATAACCGTCGATTCAAAAGCAATTTGCTTTTCTTTCCTCTGTTTCTTGCTAATTATTCGAAAATGCCTCTATACATCGACATGTCCGATGGTATACTGGCTTCAGGAAACACTGTTTTTGGGAGGAATCTCATGAAAAAGCCACTGCTGTTGGTCTTGGTATGGTGTGTCTGTGTCTCAAGTGGTTTTGCTGCCAATGCACAGAAGATCCATCCTGTCGACTCACCGGTGTATCATGCACTCACCCTGTTGTATATCAGCAACGGGTATGCCGTACCCTCTACCGGAGGTCCCTGGAGTACCGATGAGCTGTCCCGGATGCTTCACAAGATCGATCGGTCACGGTTATCGGAATCGGGGAAGAAGTCCTACGACTACGTGTCCGATGCACTCGATGAAGGCGATGACTCGTTCCGTTTCGGATTGGACCTCGCACTTGAGGGATACTATCATGCCGATGAGCACAATTTCGTACGTGAGGAAGATTGGGTACGGGGTTCTGATGAACGCAAGCCGTTGGCGGATGTGGTGCTCGAGACGTGGATCACCGATCATGCCTACGGTTATTCCTCATTTTCCTTTGCCGGTCGGAGATTCCACGAACACGATCTGGACGAGGGATTGACCTCGGCGTACTATGGAGTGCTTCCGTTCACGACGAATCTGTTCTTCCTGTATGCGCATGGGATCGGAGATCTTGACCTTGGCATGCCCTATCGTGCGTTCGGAGCGCTTGGCGGGAAAGGATGGAGCGTTCAGGCTGGCCGCGACAGACTTTCCTGGGGACCGGGAGTCACTGGAAACTTCATGCTCGGAGATCATCTGAAGTATCATGATACGGGAAGGGTCACCTTCTACGCAGACAAGATCAAGTATACGATGGCAACCTCATTCTTCGCCCATCCGATACAGTACTATCCGATCATGGAGACCGATCCCCTTGATCCCGACTATGGGAAGTTCATCAATCGGAGAAGCCAGGACCAGCCGTCGGAAGGCTTGCGGATGTTCCTCGGACATCGGCTCGAATGGCGCATGTTCGCGGACAAAGTAGGATTCGCCCTCTCGGAAGCCATCATGTACCAGACGGCGGTTGATCCGGTTACGGGGCTTCTCAAGGACACTGCGTTGGACCTGCGCGTGCTCAACCCGTCCATGATCTACCACAATCTCTACATCCGTTCGAATGCGAATTCTTTGTTGACCCTTGAAATGGATTATTCTCCGATCAAGCATCTGAACATTTACGGACAAGTGGCCATCGATGAGTTCACCCTTCCGGGTGAAGGGGTCGCCGGTATTGACGACAACATCCGGCCGTCCGCATATGGATTCATGGCCGGAGTGAAAACTGCTACTCCCCTGGGAACCGGTATGCTGTATGGGTCCTTGGAAGGTGCAAAGACCGATCCCTATCTTTATCTGCGTGACAATGGCGATCGTCGGCAGGATCCGGGAGAGTTCGGCGTCAACTGGGTAGTCGCGCATCGGGAGTATGCCGGGGCATCCACGCACATGGCGCTCGCCTATGTGGAAGAGTTCATCGGGTATCAGTACGGTCCCGATGCCATCGTGCTGAACGGCAATGTAGGCTTCCGGGAATACGGGAAATGGTACGCCGAAGGGAATATCTTCTACATGTTCCACGGAACCCACGACAAGTGGACATTGTTCTCCCAGTTCGACAACGGTGATGGAGTGAATGACGACGACCCGGTGTATGTGGATGCGCCGACACCGACGAAGACACATGTGACTGGCAACAATGGTGATGTCGATGTATCTGATAGGGTTGCGGTGAGCCGAACGCTCGTGGTGGGACTCAAGGGAGGGTATGTGATCCTGCCTGGCCTGGAAATCTACGCACAAGGGGATTTCATCCATATGGCAAATCCCGGGAACCGGGATACGCATGCGATCCAAGACATCCAGCTGAGTTTCGGTGTCTCCTGTTCCCTCTGATATGCTATAGTGAAGCGATGCGAGGCCCTGTCACCCGACACGGTCTTGCGTTTCGGAGGTGAATCATGAGACGTCCGATCTTGCTGTTCTGTATCCTGATGGTCGTAGGGTCCGTGTCATGGGCACGCAATGCACAGCAGGTCCTGCCGCTCTCCAGTTTCGTGTATGAATCCATGGATACGCTCTATCTGATCACAGGAAACGGGACGCCATCCAACGCACGCCCATGGACAAAAGCTGAGGCCTCGCTCATCTTTTCGCGACTTGACAGTTCGGTACTCTCCGGTTCGGCAAGATCACTCTACCGGATTGTGGAGGAGACGATAGGCGGGCCCCTGCGATTCTCATACTCGGATGGGTTCCAGTTCGATGCCTCCGCCGATGTCAGCGGAGAACTGTATGCACACACGAACGGAGCACGATTCAAGACCGACCGTGATTGGGTACGTGGATTCGAGGACCGCGTTCCCTTGCTTCGCTTCAACTTTTCATTCCTTCTCAAGGACTTCCTCTATATCTTCACCGATTTGCAGTACGGTCGCAACCGCTTCACCGAACGGGATACGTTCGCCACTGTCGGCAAAGGCACCTCGACACACATCGGTTCGATCCTCGACGACGAATCCCCGCACCCTGCAATGATCGTCGGCGAAGGGGATACCTCATGGGCATACAGCCAAGGCTTTCTCACCAATGTGCTCTGGCCAACCCGGGACCTGGATTTCCAGACCCCCAAGCGTGCGGTCGCTTCATTCGGTGGGGAAAATTGGAATTTCAACCTATCGCGGGACCGGATGAAATGGGGCAACGGACACTCGGGAAACTTCATCATCGGCGATCATGTCGATTACCAGGAATATTCCCGGTTCACCGCCTATTCGGAACACTTCAAGTACGATTGGGTGAATGTGTTCTTCGAGACGAATCCGACACCGAATGAAACCGTGGCACAGGATACCGAGTTCCGGATCCTCATGGCCCATCGTCTGGAATTCCGCATTCTCGACATCATCACGTTCGCCCTCTCTGAGAACATCATGTACCGTGGCGATGTGTACAACTTCCGATTCCTCAATCCTGCCTTCGTCTACCACAATCTGAACACGACTTCGATGTTCAATGCGATCGCACATGCGGAGCTCGACATCGCATTTGCCAAGGGGTTCAATGCCTATGCCCAGTACGTACTCGACCAAGCGGGAGCTCCGAACGATACCTCTGACCAGGCCGATGCATTCGGTTGGCTTGCCGGAGTGGAGCATGCCGTGTCGGCGGGACCCGGAGTCCTCTCCACATCGATTGAGTATGCACAGACCAATCCTGCGTTGTACCGGCGATACACTGCTGATTTCCTGATGTTCAGGCGCTATGCGACGAACGGGGTGGGGTTTGTCTCCCACATCGATTGGATCGGATACCAGCACGGACCCGATGCGCAAGTTGCGCAGTTGGAGTTCTCCTACCGGATACCAAAGTGGGGAAGCTTTTCCCTCACCCTTGTCGGGATGCGACACGGTGAGATCGATTGGCATACTCTCAATACGACGGTGAATGCAACTCGTGTTCCATCACCCTCCGGAGACAGGATCACCGAGACGGGTGTGGTCTCATTCGCCGCTGAAGTGTCCATTCCCGAAGCGGCATTCTCCTGGGCGTCCGTTTCCTGGTGGGCTCAGCTTGATCTGGTCGGAAGACAGACGTTCGTGAAGTCGAGCGGAATCAGGGAAGACAAAACCGGCGATGTGCAATTCACCACGGGCGTGATGTGCTCATTCTGAGCTGACGTGACTGCAAGGGAATGATCCTCGGTTCAAGTGCTTCCTGGTCGTGAAAGTGTTTCATGCAATTGTTAGTTGCATGATGAAATATTATGTCGTGTGGAACTATGATAGATGCATACAGTGAGACAATTTTCTTTAAATGATTATCATGTATGGTGATTAATTGACAGGCCTGGACGCTTCATTGTATATTTATGCAAATCCTTAAATGAAATGTGAAAAGGAAATCCATGCACGAAGAAGCTCCTGCGCTGTTCAGCCACGAATCGATCAACAAGTTTGTCTTGAAGGCTAAGGCCTTCGACCTCAGTTGGACCGAGGTGGATGAGAGAGTGATGCCCAATCCCATGAGCACACCGAAGGGCTGTCCTTTCTCCACACGATGCCCGGTCGTGATGGAGTCATACCGTACCGAGAAACCAAACTCAGGACTGTTGGCAAGGACCCTGTGTCCGCTTGCCTCAGACTGTCGGCTATAACCGTCTCACATACGCACACACCAGGAGAACATGAATGAAAAAGATCATCGCCACATCACACGCACCGGCAGCGGTCGGACCCTACGCACAAGCGTACCAAGTGAATGACACCCTTTTTGTTTCCGGACAGATTCCGTTTGTCCCCGAGACGATGCAGCTGGTCTCACCCGACGTATCGGAACAGGCGCTCCAGTCGTTGAAGAATATCAAGGCGATCGTCGATGCCGCCGGTTTCAGCATCGGTGACATCGTCAAGTGCCAGGTGTTCCTCAAGAGCATGGACGACTTCGCCGCGGTCAACACTGTCTATGCGAAGTTCTTCGGCGATCATACGCCGGCCCGCGTCGCCGTCGAAGTCTCCAGGCTGCCCAAGGATGTCAGTGTGGAGATAGACGCGATCTGCATGAAAGGGTGATCGCGATGGCGACTCGCGAGGAGCTGGTGCGATAATTCCCGATCGCCGACAATATCGCTGCGATCAACGGGAAGAACAGTTATGTGCTGATCCATGACCTGAGCGACCTGTATCACTCCATCTGCCATATCGTGAACGGACATATCACGAACCAAAAGGTGGGAGGTTCCATCACCAACTATGCGTTGGAGCTGTTGCAGGACCGATCGGTACTAGCGGGCGATCATGTAATCGGGCTTCGAGATGACCATCCGGGTAGGATTCGTGCCATTCCAGGAAAAGATGAATGCTGCGGTCCTGCGAGCGTGATGGAAACTGCTGGGGAGTAAGGACTCTCCGGTCGGACCTTCGTTGTATTCATCACCGATGACGATCCACATGTCGGTTCCGGTCTCCTCCATCACGGATGGCAAAAGACGCTTGAGGTGTTCTTGCAGGATCTCATCCTGAAGGCGACACAATTCCCTCAGGGACATCTGCCGGTACTGTTGCATGGCAAGGCTCCTTGGATAGCATCAGGATTCCAGAATACAGCCCTGTCGGTCACAGTTCAGGCAAAATACCGGTAAGCAGGATACACCTTCACCATCATGTCGTATGAAAAGCATACTCGGATGATCGGAACCCATGATCTTTCTTGTGCACGCAAAACCGGTGTGCTATCATTCCTCATCATCTCGGATGTCCTTGCATTCCATGCGGACATCCGACGTGTATCAGGGGGATAGCATGGGAAAGGCAACATCGATGGCCTTTCTGATGCTGGTTGTGACATTGCTGCTGTTCGCTTCCTGTGCATCATCCGTTTCACTTGAAGAATTCGAAGCCTACCGCTCGGACAGCCAGGATCGGATCGGGAAACTGGAACTTGAGCTTGCGAACATAGGATCCAAGCAAGGAGAACTCGTATTGAAGCGCGAGTTCACCGACATGGCTGAGCAGATGGGAATCCTTCTCTCCGAGACGGAACAACGTCTTGCACAGATCGAGACCGCCATGACATTGCTCTCGCCGCGTGTCGAGGTGCAGGCGATGAGGACTCAGGTCGACCTGCTCAACCGGGATTACCTGAAAGCGAAGACTGCTGTCCAAGAGTTGCTCCAGCATGCGGGGTTCGACTCAAGCGATTATCTGGTGGCACTCGGACATGAGATACTCGAGGTGAACACGAACATCGAGAACCTGGACGCGAAGATCGAGAACCTGCGCGCTGCGATGGCATTGTTCGCGCAACCGTAGTCATTCAGGGAAACAGATGTTCCGGTCGGCGCTCGGGGATGCTGGCCGGTTCTGCCGCCGAACGTGCAAACTCCTCCGACAGATAGAGCGAACAGAAACAGTGGCCGTACTGTGCAATATCCTCACCGGCATAGATGCAGGGACAGATGATGTCCTTGTCCTTCTTCGGATCGTCCCATGAAAGCCGGCAAGGGCATTGCAGATATCCGAGGCGCAGCAGGTTCGCCTCGAGTCCCTCGATCAGGGATGCGAGGAAATCGGGGTCCTGGTTGAGAACCCATCCCTTCTTCGTTGCCACATTGCGTACGAAACGTGACACATCGATCCGTTGTGTCTCACTCATGGCACAACTCCTTCTCCCAGGAAGCCTTGATGAATCCTGTCAGGTAATCACGCTCGCCGATGCAGAGGAATGGGTAGCTCAGCATGGTCCTGAACCGCCTCTTCACATAGGCCCTGATGGCATCCTGCATCGACCGTTCCAACTTGTCGACATAGACGAACCGATAGGCGATGCCCTGTTCATTGAGATATCCGATCGCTCGGCGGCAGAACCCGCACGTGCTGAGGGCGAAGAGCGTCAACGCATCGGTACACTCTTTTCCCTCCATGGGGGAAAACGGTATCCCGGCGAGCAACTCCTCGGGCGCCTCTTCATGTTTCTTCTTCAACCACATCACAAGCTCCTCCGGCGAGAGTTTCACTATGCCCAATTGAGGGAGGTTTGTCCACCTGGTCCTGCACACGTCACAGGAGGACCTTCCCGTCGGCCATCTTCTGCATGCCGAGCGGGTACCTGCGCTTCGATACCGGCACATAAGCGGTGATCACATCGTGGAAGTTCCACAGCATGACGGGGATCCCAAGTTCCTCGGACAATTCGATCAACAGCTCTTGCCGATCGTACTTCGACGAGAGGATCGTGAAGAAATCGGCTCCCTCGATCAGGGGTCGGTACTCCGATTTCATCAATGGCAACACATGATCGCTGTAGAACAACATCGATTTCAAGGAGTCGAGCTGCAAGCCGACGGGCCTGCCGGTGAGACGCTGCATCAGTACCATCATCTCCCGGGAAATCGCGTAGAACGCGACCCGTCCGGGATGGATGAATAGCCGGTCGATCTCTGCAAGGAATCGGCGTGCATCCTGTTCTTCCCAGATGGGGACTTTCAGTTCAAGCAACCAGTAGACATCCGGATTCTCGTTGGCCAATTCGGCGAGCTCGGAGAGCTCCATCATCCTGGCCCCTGCGAACTCACGGTCATACCACGATCCCATGTCGAGGCTCTTCAACTCATCGGTCGTCAACTCCTTGACCAGTTCGAACCCATGGCGGTATCGGAAAAGGATCGGATCATGGACCAGGACGAAATTCCCGTCGGCAGTCATCTGTATGTCCGTTTCGATTGCGATATACCCGGGTTCCTCAAGCGCGATGGCAAACGCCTCGAGGGAATTCTCCGGTGCCAATTCCAGCGATCCCCGATGGGCCACTTCAATTTTCCATCGCTCATTCCGGATTGATTGGGAGGGGTAGTCCCTCCGGGAAAATCCGAATCCGAGAGAAAACTTGGGAGGACCTGAGGCGCGGGCCTCGACTGCCGCTTGTATCGTCCAGCTAGCCTTGCTGCGGACCGAGATGCTTGCGACCAGGTGATCGGTGCTGAATGCTGTGGTCACACCGACGCGGTCGAATGATGCCCCGAGGTAAATTTCCGCTTCCCGTGATGCACTGTGGTAGGCAAGCGCACCCGACAGGTTTCCCGCTCTCCAGCCCCAGGAGAAAAACAATCCTGGGTGCGTCATCATTTTGCTCTGCATGAGATCGTAACGCCACCCGACCGCGAGGAGGGAAAGGGGAGTGTAGGTCCGGTACGCATCATAGTAGCCGACTTGGCTGGTGGTTCCGACCGAGAAGTATGCGGGAAAGAACAGTGGGCTTCCCAGATAGACCGAAAGCTCGTCGGGGCGGGCGTGCAGAAGCAAGGGGAAATCACCGTTGAACACGTTGTAGCCTATCGAAAGCTCCTCATGCTCACTTTCCACCTGGGCCAACAGGTAACGTTCCTGCAAGAGCAGGGGCAACTGTTCGCCCGCAAGCGGAAACAGCAAGCCTATCATGAGACACAGTGACATGCAGAATTTCTTTCCATGGTATCGCACGAAATTACTCTGTTCCCTTCCCCCGTGGACTACCATGCCACAAATAGGGACAGACAGGCAAGGGAACTTCCCCTGGCCATCTGCACAATTTTTCTCCCATGCTTGGGCATCGTCCTGTGCTGCAAGTGTGTCGGCTTCAGGGAGGTCTTGTTGACCTTCCCCCTGACAGAGGGTACACTCACTATGTTGATCTTGCACGAAAACGGGGCGATACGGCAACAGCCCCGGAAAAACCTAGTATGGAGAGAACACATGGATAACAGGACATTGGCGAATGCGTTGAGAATCCTCAGCATGGATGGAGTCCAGAAGGCAAACTCGGGACACCCCGGCGCCCCGATGGGCATGGCCGACATCGCAGAGGTCGTATGGCGGAAGGCGATGCGACATAATCCGAAGAACCCGCAGTGGGCTGACCGCGATCGGTTCGTCCTCTCCAACGGGCATGGCTCTATGCTGATCTACTCCCTGCTCCACATGAGCGGTTATGATCTGCCGCTCGAGGAACTGAAGCAGTTCCGTCAGTTGCACTCCAAGACAGCAGGACACCCCGAATACAAGTTGACCCCGGGCGTGGAGACGACCACCGGTCCTCTCGGGCAGGGGTTCACCAACGCGGTCGGCATGGCGCTCGCGGAGAAAGTCCTCGCCGCACAGTTCAACGAGGAAGGATTCCCCATCGTCGATCACCACACCTACGTGTTCATGGGTGACGGGTGCATGATGGAGGGAATCTCCCATGAGGCAGCTTCCCTCGCGGGGACTTGGAAGTTGGGCAAGTTGGTGGCGTTCTATGATGACAACGGAATCTCGATCGACGGCGAGGTCGAGCATTGGTTCACCGACGATACTGCGAAGCGGTTCGAAGCGTACCACTGGCATGTGATCCGGAATGTCGACGGTCACGATGCCTCTGCGATCGAGGCGGCCATCAAGGAGGCGCAGTTGGTGACCGACAAGCCCTCGTTGATCTGCTGCAAGACCGTGATCGGCTTCGGGTCCCCGAACAAGGGAGGCAAGGAAGATTGCCACGGCGCTCCGCTGGGAGTTGACGAGGTCGCACTCTCCCGCAAGCAGTTGGGTTGGCAGTACGAAGAGCCGTTCTTTGTTCCCAAGGAAATCTACGCTGCTTGGGATTGCTCCGCCAAGGGTGCAGACCTTGAGAATTCCTGGAACAGCCTCTTCGCGGCATACGCGAAGAAGTATCCGGTGAAGGCTGCTGAGTTCACCCGCCGCATCTCCGGTGGGATTCCCGAAGGTTGGGAAGAGAAGTTCGATGCATTCATTGCCAAGTGGCAGGAAGAGGGAGTCAAGGTAGCCTCCCGGAAAGCTTCCCAGATGGTACTCGACCAGCTCGGGCCCGACCTTCCCGAACTGCTCGGAGGATCTGCAGACCTTGCACCCTCGAACCTGACGAAGTGGAAGGGATCCAAGGCGATCAGCGGCGATGATGCGAGTGGCAACTATCTCCACTACGGAGTGCGTGAGTTCGGCATGTCAGCGATCATGAACGGCATGGCGCTCCATGGCGGATTCGTTCCCTACGGCGGCACATTCCTGATCTTCATGGAGTATGCACGGAACGCCGTGAGGATGGCGAGCCTGATGGGGCTGCACGTCGTGCATGTCTATACCCACGATTCCATCGGACTCGGGGAAGACGGACCTACCCACCAGCCGGTCGAACAACCCGCGATACTGAGATTGACCCCGAACATGGAGGCTTGGAGACCCGCAGATGCGGTCGAGACCGCCGTGGCGTGGAAGAGTGCGGTGAAGCGCACGGACGGCCCGGTGGCACTGATGCTCAGCCGTCAGAACCTGGCACCCCAAAAGCGCAACGCCGATCAGCTGAAGCAGATCGAGAAGGGAGCCTATGTGTTGTACGAGAGCTCGGCGAAACCGGAGATGATCCTCATCGGAACCGGATCGGAAGTTTCGTTGGCGATGGAAGCGGCACAGAAACTTGCACAGGAAGGTGTGGCGGTACGCGTGGTTTCCATGCCCTGCGCCGAAGTGTTCTCCAAGCAGGATGCAGCGTATCGTGAGGCGGTGCTTCCGGCCTCGGTGACCCGTCGCGTCGCTGTCGAAGCCTCGATGGCCGATTGGTGGTACAAGTACGTCGGATTGGGAGGGAAAGTGGTCGGGATGCGCTCCTTCGGTGAGTCCGCTCCCGCCGATCAGCTCTACAAGCTGTTCGGCATCACCGCCGATGCGGTGTATGAGGCTGCGAAATCCCTGATCTGAGTTTAGAAGAGCATGAAGGGGGAGATCGTCTTCGGATGGTCTCCCTTTTTTCTTGCTGTACTGACCATGGTTTCTCCCCTATACTTCTTGCCATGAAGATTGCACTTGTTTCGCTTGACCAGGCATGGGAGGACAAGGCAGCAAACAAAGAGCGGTGCATGCGCCACTTGGCAAGGGCCACCGCGTTGGGAGCTGACCTGATCGTGTTCCCTGAGATGACCCTGACGGGTTTTTCCATGAATCTTCGCGTTACGGCGGAACGGGCTTCCGATTCTCCCTCGCTCAGATGGTTTGCCCGACAGGCGGCCTCCTTCGGCATTGCCATCATCGCAGGCTACGTTGCGTGGAATCCGCAGGGAACAAAAGGGGAGAACACCTGTGTGTTCCTGAACTCCCGGGGAGATTTGGTCGCATCCTATGTGAAAGTGCATCCGTTCAGCCTGTCGGGGGAGGACCAGCTGTTCGAACGGGGAAACAGCCTGTGCGTCTGCCCCTCTGGAATGATGAGCTTCGGGTTGAGCATATGCTACGACCTGCGCTTCGGCGAGCTGTTCCAAGGGCTCTCACGGACCAGCGACGTGATCGTGAACATCGCAAGCTGGCCTGAGAAACGGATTGTGCACTGGCATACCTTGTTGCGTGCCCGTGCCATCGAACATCAGGTGTACATGATCGGCGTGAATCGCAGCGGCATGGCACCCGACGGCACCACCTACGCAATCAGCTCCGTGATCTACGATCCGTTCGGCCGCGAGGCAGCACCGCTTGTGGATGAGGGCGATCTCACGTTGCACGGGATCGAAGGCGATGAGGTGGCGTCCGTCCGGGCCTCCCATCCGTTCAAGCGCGACAGGAGGGAAGACCTGTATCGTGACCTTTGCCTCGTGCCCTCAGAGGTAGATCGAAAGGGCGAGCAATCCGTGTAATGTCGCTACGATCAGCGTGATGTATGCAAGGCGGAAATGGACCTTCGGCTTGATCTTCACGATCTTGCGCCTGGTGAGGATCATCACCGCTGCGGTCGCGACCATCAGAAGGTATCCGATGATCCCCAGGTATCCGATCAAAGGGAATCCGAGAATCGGCGTATAGGCTGTCTGTTGCAAGAAATCCATGGCTTGCCCTCCTGTTTCCATCATAGTCCGAAACAGCTGTTTCCCCATTATGTTTTTATGAGTATATTCGTGAAAAGTTCAACAGGCAAGCGGCGAGACGGCCGCTTGCCGAGGAGGAAACCATGCGTAGATCAACACTTGCCGTGTGCATGCTCATCATACCGTTCATCCTGTTCGCTGGCGGGGGAAGCGAGGAAGCTCCCGTGGCAAGCACCACCACCCCTCCCCAAACCGTCATCGCGGGTGAGAATTGGGGCTTTTCCTGGGAATTTGCAGCCGAGGAGATCGAATTCACCGTCATGGCGCCAACCACCGGTTGGGTAGCGATCGGATTCAACCCGAGCAGGATGATGAAAGATGCCCACTACATCCTCGGCTATGTGGCAGATGGACAACTTTTCCTTCGCGATGATTATGGGACGGGACTGACAAGCCATGCTTCCGATGATACGGTCGGCGGTGCCCAGCATGTGCGACCTCTGGGACACTCAGAGGAGGGTGGTGTGACCACCATCACGTTCGCGCTTCCGTTGCAAGCCCAGGATGCCTATGACCTCGACTTCGTGCCTGGGAAAGCATATAAGGTACTGTTGGCTTATGGTGCGAACGGAGCTGACAATTTCACGGGAATGCACCGTAAGAGAGCTTCCTTTGATACGGTGCTGGATTGACGGACCCGATCAGTCGCTTCCGATTCCTGAACTGAGCACGGTCTCCACTGATTTCCACTTGCTCTGGTCTGCATTCCAGAGCAAGTTGACGATCTTGGTGATCTGATGTCGTTTGCGTGAATCGATGATCTCGGCATCGGTGACGGGTATCTCACAAATTTTGCCGGTGAGCAACCACTCCAAGGAGAGGTCGAGGACCTTGGCAAGTTTCGCAGCTTCCATGGCCTTCGGTATCCGGTTGCAGGAGCGCTGCACTTTCACCAGATGATAATTGAGCCCAGCTTCCTCAACCAATTGTTTGAGGGTTTTTGTTTTTGGTCGGGTTGCGTCCACCCGCTTCCAAAAAAAATATCCTTCATCAATTTCCGTCATAGTTCAATGATACAACAATATTCTTTATTTGTATATCGAGACTTTTCACAAATGTTGTAAAGACCGAGCGGGTGACAAGCGTAGGGTAAATTTTTTAAGATAATGCAATTGATTGGTGACAGGATTTGTCATGGTACCGTTTTCATCGATACGTCATCTGCGTCCATCACCTGTTACGCACGATGTCGCTTCATGTCATAACTTGACATGAAAAAGTTTATCAAAGATGGAACTTTCTAAGATATTGCCATCATGACCGCATGAATTTGCCAGCAAATACATAACTTGAAGAATGATTGTCAATGTTGTTCCGATACCAACGTACCACACGCATGCCAACGTTGTCAGTTAATCACTCTGCTTGCGGGAGAACCGGGGAAATCGGGCATGAACCCTATCATCCTGGTCTCATCCCCCCAGGAAGGATTTGGACGGAACAACAGCACCTGACAACATTCCGGTCAATTCGTGACTCAAGATCCTCTTGTAGGTATTTATTGATAAAGACTAAATCATTAAGGATACATAATCTGTAATTTTAGCAGTAGTAAAATATATAATTCGTAATATATAAAATCAGAATATATATAATATGTAAATTTTGTTGACTTCCGCAATAAGTGATGTAGAATGATGTCAGGAGGGACGAGTATGGCTGGTACGTTCAAGATTGCGATGATGTGGCGTGCGGATGAACAGGATTATATCGAGTATTGCAAGGTTCTGTCACCCGGATGCACGTTGATCAACCCGAAGAGTGGGGATCTCGAATCATTGAAGGAGGTCGCGGTCGACGCCGACGCGTTGATCGGCGTCTACATCCATGAAGAAATCATCGAGGTGGCAAAGAAGGCCAAGATGGTCCAGATATTGCATGCCGGAGTGGCTACCGCCTATCCTGGGGATGTGGTGCTTGGTTTCGATCCGCGCATTCTCAAGAGCCGCGGCATCCTCATGGGAAACATCCATGGCAATGCACGTGCGGTCGCGGAACAAGCGATGGCATTCATCATGGCTTGTGCGAAACAGGTGGTTCCCTGCAACCGTGCCATCAGCCAGAACCAGTGGTATCCCTTTACCGAGGAGACCAAGAGCGACATGCTGAACGACAGTACGCTGCTGATCCTTGGACTGGGACATATCGGAGCTCTGGTCGCAAAATATGCGAAGGCCTTCGACATGAAGGTCATGGCCATCGACCGTGATCCGAACAATCGGTGGGCAAAGGAACTGAACCTGGATTACCTGGGCACACCCGACACACTGTTGGATGTGATCGGCAAGGCGGACTTCGTCCATTGTTCCCTGCCTCTTACCCGTGAGACGATGAACAGCATCGGAGAGAGTGAGATCGGAGCCATGAAGAAGTCGGCATATCTCATCAACACCTCCCGGGGAAACATCATCAACGAACAGGCACTCTACGACGCCCTCACCGAGGGGAGGATCAAGGGATTCGCCTCCGATGTCTGGTGGATGTACTCCTACTCAGTATCCGCGAACAGCTTCAGCAAGAATGAGAGCGAATCGTGGTTCGATTTCGGGTTCCACTACAGTGTTCCCTCGCGATTGGGTGTGAACAGTCTGCCGATGGTGGTGGGTTCGAACGACCGTGCCTCATACACCAAGGGTTTGAAAGACAGTTTCGTGGTCGCCGGATTGCGGAATGTGGACATGCTCGGTCGCGGTGAGCGTCCCGCGAATATCGTGGATATCGACAAAGGGTTCTGATACCCATCCGGAGGTTGTCATGATATATCGGCAAAAAGGGAAACAGGTAAGCTACGGAGAACAGGTGGGGATACTTCTCCTTGAGAATTATGCCCCCTTCATCCCCGGCGACACGGCGAACGCGACTACCTATGACTTCCCCGTCAGGTTCAAGCTCGTCGAAGGACTGACGGTCAAGAGGATTTTCGCGCATGACTTGAGCCTGAAGGATGAGATGATCAGCGCCGGCAGATCCTTGGTGGAGGAGGGTGGCGTACGTGCCATCACCGGAGACTGCGGATTCATGGCACTGTTCCAAAAGGAAATGGCCGCGGCATTGGGAGTGCCCGTCATGCTCTCGAGCCTGCTGCAGATTCCCTTCATCCGGCTGCTCATTCCTGCTGACAAGAAGATCGGGATCATCACGGCGAATGCCAAGTCGCTTGACAAGACGGTGTTCGATGCCATCGACGTTCCGTTCGATGATCGGTTGGTCATCGAAGGATTGGAGGACAAGCCTGCATTCAACTCTGGCATCAACGAGGAGTGCGGATTTTTGGATACCGATCTGGTGGAGAAAGAGGTGGTACAGGCTGCGATGACGCTGTTGGAGCGTGACAAGGATATCCGGGTGATCCTCTCGGAGTGCAGTGTCCTTCCTCCGTATGGCAAAGCCATCCAGGATGCCACGGGACTGCCGGTATTCGATTTCGTCACCATGATCAACTATGTGCATTCGGCAATAGTGAAGAAGACTTTCAGCGGTCATATGTGACCTGCCAGAGAAACCGGAGGGACGACTGATGGAAAACCAAGCGGTGTTTGAAAAGACTGAGTATCTGGCGAGAATCAGGAAAGTTCATCACCGCATGGCTGATCTGGACATCGATACCCTCTTGGTGGTCGATCCGGCGAACATGAACTACCTGTCGGGTTATGACGGATGGTCATTCTATGCACACCAAGGGTTGCTGGTCCGATTGGATGAGGACGTTCCCTATTGGTTCGGACGGGAACAAGACCGCTCCGGTGCTCTGTTGACGACTTGGTTGCCCGAGGACCATCTGTTCACCTATCCGGAACATTATGTCCAATCGTTCTCCGATCATACGATGCGATTCGTCGCATCGGTATTGGCCTCGAACCGTTGGGACAAAGGTCGCTTGGGTGTCGAGCTGGATGGGTACTGGTACTCAGCGAAAAGCCACATCGAACTGCAGCAACGATTGCCCGGGACGACACTCGTCGATGCCGACCGGCTGGTGAATTGGGTCCGTACCTATAAAAGTGAAAAGGAACTGGTGCTCATGAGGGAGGCTGCATCCATTTGCACGCATGTGATGGAAACCGCTTTCTCTGTCATCAAGGAGGGGGTGCATGAACGATCCGCTGCTGCGGCTGTCGCAGCGGCACAGATCGAAGGAATCGATGGGATCGGAGGAGATTCCCCCGCCATCTTTCCGATCATGCCCGCAGGCCCGCGTACGGTGGCCGGGCACTTGACCTACGACCCACAGAGAGCCTACCGCAACGGAGACATCGTGATGCTCGAACTCTCCGGTTGTCGAAAGCGGTATCACATGCCGCTCTATCGGACGATGTGCATCGGCAAACCGTCCGCGAATTTGATTTCGATGGCGGCGATTATGGATGATGCCTTCACAGCGTTGCTGGATTGCATCATGCCGGGATCGGTCGCCGAGACGATCGAACGGCAGTGGCGTGCCATCATGGCACCGCACCATGTACTTGCTCCTGCCCGGGTCGGATACGCCTTCGGGTTGAACTATGTTCCCGATTGGGGAGAACACACGGTAAATCTCCGGCCCGGGGAAAAGACGGTCTTGGCTGAGCACATGACTATCCATCTGATTGCAAGTTTACGCATTGGTTCCGACGTCTTCGAGACGAGTGAACCGGTATTGGTTACGGGGAACGGATGCACACGTTTCATGGATGTTCCACGGGCGTTGCACTGTTCATGATCACAAACTACACGTTCGTCGTTATCGAACGTGATACGGGAGGAGAAGAACACATGAGACTGGGAAAGGACGCTGCGAAATACTTGCTGGAGGTGGGAACACCGGGCAAGTGGGTCAAGGATGAATACGACGTATCCTTGAAAGACATCATGATCCCGCCGGATTCCGACAAGAAAGCGGATATCGCGTTGCTGGGCATTCCGTATGACACGTCGGTCATGGGAAGGCGCGGGTGCAAGTTCGGACCGAAAGGGGTGCGCGACGCGCTTGTGTTCAGCGACCTGTATGACGCGGGACTGGACATGGACCTCTCCACCGACTTCGCGGTCGTGGACTACGGCAACGTGGATGTGATGCAGACGGACGTGCTCGAGACACACCGGAGGGTTGAGCTGGTGGTATCGGAGATCTACAAGACGGGAGCCACCCCGGTGATCATCGGCGGGGACCATTCGTTGGCATACCCGGACATCAAGGCCCTGATCAACAGCATCGGCGGGAAGGTCGGAGTCATCAACATCGACGGCCACCTCGACGTACGCGTCTCGCACCACGGGGAGATATCGAGCGGGACACCGTTCAGACGACTGATGGAAGAGCCGAAGGAACGGCCGCTCGATCCGAAGAACTTCGTGGAGCTGGGCATCAACGGCTGGCTGAATTCACGGTTCTACATGGATTACTGCCGCAAGCAGGGCATCAGGGTGATACCTGCCAGGGAAGTGCACAAGCGGGGAATCGAGGATGCGGTGACCGAGGCCTTGGAGCGCGCCGGAGACGGTACCGATGCCATCTTCCTGAGCATCGACATCGACGGACTCGATCTGTCCTGCGCACCCGGAACCTGTGCACCGAATGCGGGCGGATTACTCTCCTACCAGGCGCTCGAGGCTGTCTGGATGATCGGGCAGCATCCCAAGGCACGCGGCATGGACCTCCTGGAAGTTGCACCCGATCTCGATTCCGTCGGGGTCACCTCGATCATGGCAAGTGCCCTGGTCATGAACTTCCTCGGTGCCACCAAGAAGAGGCTGAGGGGCTGAGAGCCCCTCCACATTTGGATCATGTCCACTAATAATGTGGATTGACCAGAAGAGGAGCATGTACCATGCATGATTTATCGATGGGATCAGAAAATCAGAGCATCCATAGGACGAGAAGGGAAGAGGGTGACGCATTATGAAAGAATCGGGAAACGATGCTTCCAAGATTGATCAGACGGATCTGAAGATCATAGAGATCCTTCAGGAGGATGGCAGGACGGCAAACAACGAGATTGCTGCAAGACTCTCCTTGTCAGAGGGTACGATCCGCAATCGAATCGCCAAACTGGTCAAGCACAATTACCTCAAGGTCCGAGGATTGATCAATCCTTCGAAGTTCATCGACAAGCAGTTGGTTTACCTGCTCCTTTCCGTTCCTTTGCGCCAGGGATGGATGAATATAGGAGAGAAACTTGCGCAACTTCCTGAGGTGCGTTCGGTGAGCCTGCTCACCGGCAGGTTCGACATGTTGCTCGAGGTGTTCATCGCACCATCGGAACTCGCCGAATTCATCAGTGAGAAGATCGGGATTCTCGAAGGAGTCAATTCCACGGAGAGTATCATGGTATTGAAACAGTTCAACAAGTGGATTTGACACACCTGTGCGGATCGGTGCTACCAGGACAGAGACTATGAGAAGAAAGGACGTACGATCAACATGAGCAATACCGACAACAGCATGATGGTAAACCTGGAGAGGATGCTTCGTGACTTGGATGAGGTGAATTCCTTCTCCACCGATTTTCATGGCAATGCCGATGGAATCACCCGACGCAGTTTCACTGATGAGGATACCAAGGCTCGCTCTTGGCTGGTCAGGAAACTCCAGGATGTCGGATTGGAAGTCTCCGTGGATGGATTTGGCAATGTACGCGGATTGTTGCCGGGCGAGGGTAAGATCGTGGTGACCGGTTCCCATCTGGATACCATTCCCAACGGAGGCCCATACGATGGGATCCTGGGTGTCATATCGGCTCTCGAGGCAATTCGGGTCATCAAGGAACGGAACTTGTCAGTCACCCATCCCATCGAGTTGGTGGCGTTCACCGATGAGGAGGAGCGGTTCATGAGCTTCCTCGGCAGCTATGCCTACACAGGTGACCTGGACGCGAACCTGGTGAAAACCCTTGCCGACAGTGATGGGATCCCCCTGCAGGAATGCATGCACAAACAGGGCTTCGACCCGGATACCGCGACACACACCAGCAAGGTGGATCTTGATCGCATCGAAGCTTTCGTCGAGCTTCATGTGGAGCAGGGACCCCTCTTGGAGATGAAGGGTATCGATATCGGGGTGGTCGATACCGTCAAAGGGAACTACCGCTACGCAATCACGATCGCAGGGAAACCCGATCATGCCGGATTCCCGATGGAGGGGCGTTCCGATGCGTTCCTTGCATTGCACGGATTGCTGACAAGGATTCTCGCCCTGGCGAGAGTGTACGAACGAAGCGGACTGCTCTATACCGTGGGGGATGTGAAGGTTTTCCCTGGATTGGAGAATGTCGTGCCTGGCAAGGCCTACTGCTCCATCGATCTCCGGGTGAAGGATGGGAACATCCTGACTGAGCTTGATCGGAACATCACCTCTTTTATCGAAGAGATGATGCGTGATGGTCAGTTCACCGTCCATACGGAGATGATCTTGAAATTGGATCCCGTTCCCATGGATGAACGCATCTGCAAGGCCATCGAAACAAGTGCTGCGGAAGCGGGCATCACCCACATGCGCATGAGCAGCGGCGCAGGACACGATGCCCAGGTCCTGGCCGGGCATGTCCCGACTGCAATGATCTTCGTGCCGAGCAAGGATGGCAAGAGTCACCGTCCCGACGAATACACCGCGCCCGAGGATATACGCAAGGGCGCAGAGGTATTGCTCAGGACACTTTTCAACCTTGCACGGTGAAGGAACGGGCGAAAGCTGATCCCGCGTCGAATGCCTTCTTGAGATCCACGGCGTTCGATGCGGCTGAGTTTGCCTTGAAGTGACCGGTGAACGCCAGCATGTCCTGCACCTCATAGCCGATCACCTTGATCGCATCGCGCATGCAGGTGATGTTATGCGTCATCTCCTCCGGGTTCACTTGCTCACACACGCCGAATACCAAGGCTTTCTTTCCTCTGTTCGCCAGTCGTGAGCTGTACGGCCCCGGCCTGACCTCGCCGAAATCGAAAAACGGATACATACGGTCGATGAAGGCCTTCATCCAGGGAGTCATGTCGTAATTATAGGTGGGCGAACCGAGGATGATTCCCTCAGCCTCATCGAGCAACGGATACAACAGATGCATCCCGTCGAAAAACTGGGTGCAAGTCTTGTCCTTCCTGCACCGTTCACATCCGATGCAGTTCTCGATGTGATAGGAAGGCAAATGGATGAAAGTGATTTCGGCTCCAGCGGATTCAGCTCCCCTGAGCATTTCGGTCATGAGTGTTTTCGTGTTGCCATTCTTGCGAGGACTTCCGTTGAATCCGATGATCTTCATGATGGGCATCTCCTTTGGTGTGCCCATTCTCTCATGAACATCAGCACAACTCAACGGAAAATCATCGATGAAAGAAGGAGAATCCTCATCGTCCCAAGTCGTGGCCATGCAACTCGATGTACGTGAGTTTCCCTTCGATCCTGGTCGATTCCATCACGCTGATCCGCCCGACGGTCATCCTGATGGGCTTGATCGGATCCAAGAGTTCCCGAACAGCGTGGGCATCAGGCATGCGAACCTGGCGGGCGAGCGTGATGTGTGCGGCGAACGGTCTGTTGTCGAGCGTGAATCCGGCTTCCTGAAACCGTGAGTCCAAGAGTGACTGCAATGTAAGAAGCACTGGGTTTCGGTAGACTCCGGCCCACCAGATATCGCTGCCGGAACGGGCGAAGCGGCCAAGGGTGTCGATCACAAGGGGAAAGGGCGGAATGTCTAGGGAGTCGACGATCCCGGTGATGCGCGGAAGATCGGAGGGTGGTAGTTCGCCAAGGAATGCGAGGGTGAGATGGAGATTGTCCCGATGACTGAAATTGCCAGAGGAGGCAACTGAGCTGATCCTCCTCTGGTGTTCCAGCAATACGGTGCGTACTTCGGTGGAAACATCGATGGCCACGAACAACCGCATGTCCGATACTCCTGGGGCGCCTGTGACGACGCCCCATCCCGATCACTTCACCGGCTTGCTCGCCAGTCGTGAGACGATTTCCGGTTGTGCAGGCTGCATCCGTACCGGTGCGAGGTTCTTCATGATCAGCTCGAAGTCGTCCACGAGCATCTCGCCGATCATATGGAATGCCTGGGGGATTCCTCCCGCACGGTGCGGCGAGAGCAGCACATGCGAAGCATTCCTGATCGGATGGTCCTTCGCACACGGTTCGGTGGGGAACACATCGGTAGCGGCCTTGAACCGGCCGATCGTGACCTGACGGGTGAACTCATCGAAATCGACGACCGCGGCCCTACTCATCAGCATGACGGCAGCTGAGGACCTGATCAGGTCGAACTCCCGCTTGCCGAGGAACCCCTTGTTCTCATTGGTGACACCGGCGAGGATGAACAGGAAGTCGCTGGTGGAAAGCACCTCATCGAGTGAAGCGGGTTCGCACCCGTGCTCCCGTATCACGCTCTCGGGAAGCCAAGGATCATACACCTTCACCGGACAGCCGAACGGAACGAGCAAAGGGCGGAGGCTCCTGCCCAGCAGTCCGAATCCGATCAGTCCGACGGAGGCCCCGGTCAGCATGCGTGATTCAGTATTCCCCGCAAGTACATAGCGTTCCGTTCCTTCCTTGAACCGCATGTGTTCCCACGTGATCCCGCGTGCGAGGTCGATTGCCATCGCCAAGGCCATCTCCGCTACAGGCCGTGCGTAGACCGCACCGCAGTTGAGCACACGGATGTTCCGCCTGAAACACTCGGCGTAATCGATGTTCTGGTAAAAATTCCCTTCCACATTGAAGATGACCCTGAGATTGGGGGCCTTGTCCAACCGCTCCTTCGGCATCGCCGTCTGGCCGATGATCGCCACCGCCTCGGGAAGGAGGGAGTCGAACTGTGCGCCGTCCATGTGTTCCTCGTCGGAGGAGACGACATCGGCCACTTTCGTCAGTCTTTCCCAAGTCTCTTTCGTGAAGATCCTCTCCAGTGTCTGCGGAAACGGGTCCGCGATGATAAGGTGTTTCTTTCCTGCCATGGTATCTCCCTCAGCTTCTCACGCTGAAATCTTTCCACATCGGTTCCAATGCCTTGGATACCAACTCATACAATGCGAATTTTTCCCGATAGATTGCACAAGCCTCGCCATCGGGGGTGGAACGCCCGGTGATCCGGACCATGTGCCGTGCCGCCTCCGCAAGATCCTTGTAGGTTCCGCTGGCCACCGCTGCGGCCATTGCGCAACCGAGAGCTCCCAGCTCCGCGGTATCCACGGTCTCGATCGGCAACTCGAACACATCGCAGAATATCTGAGTCCACAGGGGACTTGCGGTCACTCCGCCTGCGAGCCTGATCGACGCGGTAGCGCTGCGGTTCGCGAGCAGGCGTTCGAGATGCACCTTATGGCCGAATGCGATGCCCTCCATGACCGCACGTATCATGTGCGCACGTGTGTGGTGACTGCCGAGCCCGATCAGCGAAGCTTTCGCCTGGGCATCATAGTTCGATCCATAGAGGTAGGGAAGGAAGATGATCCGTTGGTCCGCAGGACCGACCGTCGCGGCCAAGCGATCGCAATAGGCATACGGATGGATGCCCAGCTTAGCCGCTTGTGCCCGTTCCTCGGCGAGGAACGTCTCGACGAACCATGCGTGATTGCTCGCCGACGTGGGGGAGCTCTCCTCGATAAGGTAGTAATCCTCCATGCAGTACAGTGAGTTCATCATCACGCTGCGGTCGAGCACCGGACGGCGGCTGATGTACTCGTTGATGCTCCAGGTTCCCGCGATGACTGCCACATGGTCCTCGTTGGTGATATCCATCGCGATCGCACATGCATCGATGTCGAACATGCCTCCCGCGACCGGTGTGCCTTCGGTGAGGTTCGTCGCGGCAGCCGCCTCCTTGGTGATATGACCGCACAACTGCGACGATCCGACCAGAGGGGGGAGGGCTCCATGCAGATCCCCAAGCCCGAACTCATCCAACAGGGAACGGTCGAAGGCTTTCGTCTTGCAGTTGAGGAGGTTGCTTCCCGAATAATCGGTGATTTCTGCGAACGCTTCGCCGGTCAGGCGGAATCGGATATAATCCTTGACCTCGAAAATCCACTTGATCCGATCCAACCGCCCGGGCTCATGATCCTTGATCCAATTCAACAAGCTGACAGGCTGACACGCGAGTATGCTCTGGAAGGTCTTTTCGAACACCCTGTCGGCGGTTCCGTCTTCCTGCCAGCGCTTGGGGTATTCCCATGCCCGGGTATCGGTGGAGATGATGCCGTTCCCGAGCGGCCGGTCATCCTTGCCCCAGAGATAGAGACCCTTGCCATGGCCGGTACATGCTACACCCTTGATGTCCTTGCCCTGCAATCCGCTCTTCGCGATCGCCTTTGCGATCGTGGATGCAGTCACCTGCCACAGCTCTTCCATATCACGTTCGGTGTGTCCTGCATGAGGGGTGAGCATCCGTACGGTCGATGATGCTTGGGCTACCAAATTACCCATCTCATCAAAGATCGCGGCCTTGCTCACCGTTCCTCCGTTGTCGACTCCCAAAAAGTATTGTTTCATCGGTCGGCTCCTTCGTTGCTGATGATGGTGGGAAGGGATAGCGCACGGCCGTGCCACTCGATGTTCTCTTGCAGGGAAGGATCGTCGGTCCATGAGAATTCATCGAATATGATCGGTTCGCCCTCCGGAAGGACCACTCCCTGCAACTCGAACTTGAGGAATTCGAGGCAATCGACAGGGTTCACGGAGAACTGGGCGTAGGGTAGCAATCTGCGTGCGCCATCGCGAGCAATCACGAAATCACGATTGCCCAGGGGACTCAGCGGTCCTCCGGGGTGGTGCAGGTAAGCAGACTGTTCGAATCCCGGCAAGTTTCTCGTATGTGCGACGTGCGCGAAGATCGGTTGCAGCGAAGCATGCAGTTCCCGTTCCGTCGCTCCGTTCCTGAACAGGTCTGCGTAGGCGAGGGTCGCCTCGACGAGTGCCTGATGCACCTGCCGCTCCCGCTCCGACGGCTCCGATCCGATCTTCACCAGCTGGCTTGCAGAGTGGAACATGTCGTAGTACCTGGCTCCGACGACCAGCTTGACCACCGCGCCTTCCTCGACCACCGAATCATCCTCGATCACCGGATGAAGGTGATCCTTCATCCCCGACAGGCCGAGCATGACCAGATTCAGTTCCACATGCTGTTCGTGGTAGGCGTCGATGAGCATACGGCGCACTTGCCAACCGTTCATTCCCGCGCGAAGCTTCCTTGCGGTCCTGATCAGCACTTGCCGGCTGGTGGCGATCAGCCACTGGAGCTTGTCCCACTGGTTTCCTTCAGTCCCCTGGGCGAGCGGACTGATCGCCGCACGTTCGATCTCACCATACCCGGGGAGGGCCGGGTGAGCCAGGTCCGGTTCGTTCGGATCATAGGAGGATCCGCCATACATGACCGGGACTCCGCACGTGTTCCAGATCCCGTGTTCCATGATGTGCAGTACGCGTGCCTTCTCCCATGGATCGCTGAAGAATGAGATCGACGGGCCGCTGTCGGTGAATCGGATGACCGATTGGACGGTGGTCGTCGCTCCCGGGTGGATGTCGACTACCTGGTGACGGTACCCGGTGAGCCACCGCATCGCCCCCTCGCTGCCGAGGTAGATGGCCGTAAAGCCGTTGGATTGCGTTACTGTTTTCAACTGCTCAAGTTTTGCGCAAAATTCTCCTGCGTCGATGGAAGCGGGTCTCTGCATGCGATGATCCTCCCTATGACACGGTAGAGCCGAATCGGCAAGCTGTCAAGGAAAATGTCAAAGAAATCGATTGCGCAATCGATTTCATGCTTGACAACATGAAATTGTATGGTAACATTTACCTACATCCATACAAAAGGAGAGGAGTAACATGAAAAAGATTCTTGTACTCACACTGGTGCTCGTGATGCTCGGAACCACGCTCTTTGCAGCTGGTCAGGCCGAAGCAAAGGACGATGGGAAGATCACCATCGGCATGACCGTCCCCGGATTGCAGTTTCCGTTCTTCGTGACCATGTTCGATGAGGCCGTCGCGTACGCGAAGGAACTTGGCATCGAGCTGATCACCCACGATGCGCAGAACCAATCCAACATCCAGATGGCAGCCGTCGAGAACTTCATCGCCCAGAAGGTCGATGGAATCCTGATTTCCCCGTTGACGACCGACTCCCTCGTTCCCGCGATCGAGGCAGCTGTCGCAGCAGGAATCCCTGTCGCAACCGTTGACCGCAAGGCCAATACCGACAAGGTGCTCGTGCACGTCGGTGCCGACAACGTCGAGGGTGGACGTGCAGCGGCACGCTACATCATCGAGCAGTTGGGAAACAAGGGCTCTGTCATCCAGCTCGAGGGAACCCCCGGAGCTTCCGCGGCTCTTGACAGAAAGGCCGGATTCGATGAAATCATCAAGACTTCCAACGTGAAGGTGCTCGTCAGCCAGGACGCCGACTTCAACCGCGCCAAGGCCCAGACCGTCATGGAGAACCTGATGCAGGTCCACCCGAACTTCGACGCCATCTTCGGTGCGAACGATGAGATGATCATCGGCGCCATCGAGGCCATGCAGTCGGCAGGGATCAGCCCGGCATCCAAGGTCACCATCGGTTTCGATGCTACCACAGATGCGTTCGCCTACATGAAGGAAGGCAAGCTCGATGCGACCATCGACCAGTTCCCCGGCCAGCAGGCCTCCAGGGCACTCGATGTGTTGGTTGAGTTCATCAAGACCGGCAAAAAGCCTGCCAACGCTGTCGAATACATCAACCCGCTTCCTGTCACCAAGTAAACGATTGTGCGTTTTCATGGGGCTGGTTTTCCAGCCCCATGAATGTACCTTCCAAGGAGATTCCCATGGAACCATTGCTCAGGATGTCTGGCATTTCAAAATCCTTTCCCGGAGTGCGCGCCCTCTCGGACGTCTCGTTCGATTTGATGAAGGGTGAGTTGCATGCGCTGGTAGGGGAAAACGGAGCTGGAAAATCGACGTTGATGAAGATACTCTCAGGGCTGTACAAGGCAGATGAGGGTGATCTGTATCTGCGTGGTGAGAAAGTGACCAGCACCGGCTTGGCCGAGATGATCAGACAGGGGGTCGGGGTCATTTATCAGGAGTTGAATCTCATTCCGTATCTCTCAGTCTCGGAGAATATCTTCCTCGGCCGTGAACCGCGAACCAAAGTCGGTACCATCGATTGGCCGAAGATGCATGCCATGACCGAAGAGGTGCTGAAGCCGTTCAAGCTCGACATCAAGCCGAAACAACAAGTCATGTCCCTCGGTGCTGCGTACCAGCAGATCATCGAAATTGCCAAGGCTCTCTCCTTGAAGGCAGAGATCCTGGTGATGGATGAACCGACGGCTGCGCTCACGGGAAACGAAGTAGACCGCCTGTTCGAGATCATCGGGGAGCTCAAGGATAACGGTGTTTCCATCATCTATATCTCCCACCGCCTGGAGGAGGTTCACCTCCTTGCAGACCGCATCACCATCCTTCGTGACGGTGAGCGTGTGATCACCAAGAAACGTGGGGAAATGTCGAACGACGAGATGATCAAATACATGGTCGGCCGAGTACTCGAGGAGCAGTATCCCCAATATGACAGCAAAGCGGGAGAGGTGGTCCTGGAGGTGAAGGCTCTCACCAAGAAGGGCATTTGCGACAACGTCTCGTTCCAGGCGAGGTCAGGGGAAATCCTCGGCTTCGTCGGATTGGTCGGGGCAGGTCGTACGGAGATCATGCAGACCATCTACGGGTACAGGAAGATGGACTCTGGCGAGATCCTGCTGAGGGGCAAGCCGGTCGTCATCAGGAATTGCCAGGATGCGGTGATGAAGGGGATCGGTCTGATTCCCGAGGAGCGCAAGCAGCAGGGACTTATCCTGGGCATGTCGGTATTCGACAATGCCGCGCTGAGCGTCCTGGATCTCTATTCCACGCTCGGGGTACTGCACCGATCGAAAATCAACGATGAGGTCAACTCGATGGTCGATTCCATGAACATCAAGACCCCGTCGGTCAAGCAACTCGTGGTGAACCTTTCGGGAGGCAATCAGCAGAAGGTCGTCCTCGCCAAGTGGTTCATCCGTCATTGTGATGTCTATATCTTCGATGAACCCACCAGGGGTATCGACGTCGGTGCGAAGGTCGAGATATACCGTCTGATGCAGAATCTCGCGAAGCGGGGTGCGGCGGTGATCATGATTTCCAGCGAATTGCCCGAGGTGATGAACATCAGCGACCGTATCGCCGTGGTATTCGAAGGAAGGATCGTCAAGCAATTCAAGAAGGGCGAACTGAACGATGAGCAGGTAATGGAATACTCCCTCGGCCTGCACGAAAGACGCAGGGCCTGATCCAGGCAATAAGGAGCATCGGAACAACCATGAAAAAGACAATCGATTACAAGCAATTGCTCAAGAACAACGGAATACTTATCGTATTCCTGCTGATCTGCGTGGTGTTGTCGTTCTTGTCGCCGTACTTCTTCACGACGAACAACATCCTGAACATCATCCGACAGACCTCAATCTACGGCATCATCGCCGTCGGCATGACATTCGTGATCCTCACCGGAGGAATCGACCTGTCCGTCGGTTCCATCCTTGCGTTGTCGGGGGCGATCGCGGCAGGTATGATGAAGAATCAAGGAGCTGCCCCCTTGGTGGCCGCCTTGGTGGCAATCCTGGTCGGTGCGGGTATCGGATTGATCAACGGACTGTTGGTGACCATCGGAAAGATCGCTCCGTTCGTCGTCACCCTCGGCATGGTCACGATCGCGCGCGGACTGACCCTCATCTATACCAAGGGATACCCCATCAGCGGATTCTCCCCTGAGTTCCGGTATCTGGGAGGCGGCTACATACTCGGCATCCCCGTACCGGTCATCGTCTTCATCGCCATGGTGGCACTTGCTTGGTTCATCCTGAATCATACCCGACTGGGCCGCTATACGTATGCGATCGGAGGAAATGAGGAGACGGTGAAGCTTTCGGGCATCAACGTCAAGTTCTACAAATCGATGGTCTATGTCATCGTCGGCATCATGAGCAGCTTCAGTGCGCTGATCCTCTCTGCGCGGCTCAACTCGGCAGAGGCGGTCGCCGGACAGGGGTATGAGTTGGATGTCATCGCTGCGGTCGTCATCGGAGGCACCAGCCTCAGCGGCGGACGCGGAAGCATCATCGGCACGCTCATCGGAGCGTTGCTGATCGGAACCATCAACAACGGCATGAACCTGCTCGGCATCTCGCCGTATTTCCAGCAGGTAGTGAAGGGCGCACTGATCATCGGTGCAGTCATCCTCGACAGACTCAGGGCAGAATCCAACTGATTTTCTTCACAGGAGAGGTAAAGATATGAATACGAGAGACATCCACGCAGCATTCGAACAGGGAAAGGGAATTTTCCGTTTGGCACCCAACTGGGTTCCCCGTTCGTTCTGTGTACCAGGGAGGAGAATCAAGCTCCATCCCGATGATTATTATGCGTTGGGAGGCAACAGGGGAGGAATCGACGAGCGTTGGTTCAGCTCCACGACTCCCGCGGACAACGGTCCGTTGACCGGTGAGTTCGAGGGACTCAGCTTCTGCGTGTTCGAGGACAATGGCAAGACCAAGCAGTTCCTCCTTCGCGATGCGGTCGATGAGCTCAAGGGAGCCCTGATCGGAGAACGATTGTGGAAGACCTTCGGCAAGTGGCCCATGTTCTCCAAATTCTTCGACAACAAGGGACCGCTTCCCCACCACATCCACCACAGGGATGAGCATGCGGCGAAGATCGGTGCGATGGGCAAGCCCGAGGCCTATTATTTCCCGCCGCAGTTGAACAACCACGGTGGTGACTTTCCCTACACATTCTTCGGCTTGCAACCGAGCGTTACCCGTGAGCAGGTGAAAGAGGCACTCATGAACTTCACGCATGGTGACAACAAGATCACCGACCTTTCCACCGCATACCGTCTGGTGCCCGGAACCGGTTGGGATGTCCCTCCCGGGACCTTGCACGCTCCCGGTAGCCTGTGCACCTATGAGCCGCAGATGGCATCCGACGTATTCGCGATGTACCAGTCCCTGGTCAACGATGCGATCATCGGCGAGGATCTGTTGTGGAAGAATACCCCGGAGGACAAGGTGGGTGATTTCGACTACCTGCTCGATGTGATCGACTGGGACTTGAACGTCGACCCGAACTTCGCGGAGAATCGTTTCATGATGCCGAAGCCGGTGTATCCGGTCGAGAAGATGCATGCCGAAGGATTTGAGGAGAAATGGATCGTCTACAAGTCCTCAGCTTTCAGTGCGAAGGAACTGACGGTATTCCCCGGCTCCACGGTGACGATCAAGGACAGTGCTGCATACGGCATGTACGTGATCCAAGGTCATGGAACCTTCGGAACCTGGGATATCGAGACTCCCGCGTTGATCCGCTTCGGTCAGTTGACCTATGATGAGTTCTTCGTGAGCGAGGATGCGGCAAAGGCTGGCGTGAAGATCACGAACCCCTCGAAGTCCGATCCGATCGTCATACTGAAGCACTTCGGTGCCGGCAATCCCGATCTGAAACTGTAATGAAATACGCAATGCATGGAGCCGGATCCGTTCCGGCTCCCATGCATCGCATGGAAGGTAGGAATATCGCATGACTTCGCTCAAGGATGTTGCTGCGCTTGCGGGAGTCTCCCCGTCAACGGTTTCCCGTGTGATCAACGGGACGATGTTCGTGACCGAAGAGACCAGGCAGAGAGTGGAGGAGGCGATTGCTTCGGTCAACTACCGTCCCAACTTGCTCGCACAGAGTCTGCGTCTGAAAGCGACGAAGAACATCGGACTGCTGGTCCCTGAGATCGCACATCCTTCGTTCGACCTGATTGTCAAGCATATCGAGGAGAGTGCATCCCGAAGGGGATTGAACCTCCTGATCTTCAACACCCACAACGACTATCTGCGTGAAGCCACCGCGATCGACATGCTGTTGCGGCAAAAGATCAACGGCATCATTTTCTCCCGTGTCTCCGACGAGAGTCACGTGGTGAACATGTCCCGTTCCACCGATACCCCGATGGTGGTCATCGACCGTGCATTCCATGATGAAAAGATTCCCAATGTCATACTCGACAATTACCACTCTGGTGTGATCGCGGCGGAGCACCTGATCGATTGCGGTTGCACCAGGATCGCCACGATCACCGGAAACTTCAAGATCGGACTGTGTAGGGAGCGACACCAAGGATTCATCGATGCCCTCGGCAAGCATGGGCTCGAAATTTCCGCAGACATGATTCATGAGGGTGATTTCACCTATGAGAACGGTGTGCGGGGCGCCAAGCGATTCCTGCACGACAGCGTGCAGTTCGACGGTATCTGGGGCCATAACGACCTTATCGCGGCGGGTGCGATCTCTACGTTGTTCCGCATGGGACGGAGTGTTCCGAACGATGTGAAGGTCATGGGCATGGATGATGTCGGTTTTGCACGCATGTATTATCCTTCGATCACCACGATCGCACAGCCGTACAAGGAGATGTGCGAGCGGGCGGTCGACTATATCGACAAGCTGACCAGTGGAGAGAGTATCCGGGAATTCCGTGTGGAGCTTGCTCCCCACTTGGTTGTCAGGGAATCCACCGCTAAGAGGAACGACCGATGAGACAGCAAGACTTGAGACTCGGCATCTATGAGAAGGCACTGCCCCATGACCTTTCCTGGAGCGAGCGGCTCGCGATGGCGAAGCGGCTCGGATTCGATTTTGTCGAAATGTCAATCGATGAGACTGATGAGCGGCTCGCACGGCTGGACTGGGATCTGTCGCAACGGATGCAATTCGTATCCGATACCCTCCACAGCGGATTGAGCGTCCCGACGATGTGTCTGAGCGGACACCGAAGGTTCCCCTTGGGGAGCAAGGATCCCTCGGTTCGCCGTCATGCGCTGTCGATCATGGAAAAGGCAATCAAGCTTGCGCTCGATGTCGGAATCAGGGTAATCCAGATTGCAGGATACGACGAATATTACCAGAGCTCAGACGAAGAGACCGACCGGCTGTTCCGCCAATCGTTCGCCCAGTGTGAGCGTATGGCCCGTACCTATCAGGTGCCACTCTCGTTCGAAATCATGGATACTGCGTATCTGAACTCGATCGATACCTTCCTTGCGCTCAAGCGTGAGTTCACCTCCTCCTGGATAGGAGTCTACCCCGATGTGGGGAATCTCAGCGCATGGGGCAACGACTTGGATCGGCAACTGCGCGAGGGACATGACTGGATATCTGCGATCCATCTGAAAGATACGATCGCGGTGACCGACGATCACCCGGGGGTGTTCAAGGAAGTCCCGTTCGGAACCGGATGCGTCGATTTCACTGGCGTATTCAGGACCTTGCGCGACATCGGGTACACAGGACCGTTGGTCATCGAGATGTGGACGGGAAAGGAACGTGATCCCCAGCATGCGATCGCCAGTGCCCGCTCTTTCATAGTCGAGCACATGCGCGAAGCCCGTTTCCTCGAGGACTAGCGAGGTCTCTCACCCTTGCAGCAAGAACTCGACTTTGGTCATCAGCTCGCTTTCGGGAACCTCCTGCGGGGAGTTGAGATAATACTCATAGACGATCCCGGAGGGGATGAGTTGATGATGTGCGATCCACTCCTGCGCAGCCTGGTATCCATGTCCCATCTCCTTGTAGGGCCCCTTGTGGAGGAATGTGACGAATCTTCCCCCTGGAATCTTCCCGGTGACGATATCGCCGAACCCGGGGTATTCCTTGTCGGTGGAGAATCCCATCTCCACGTCGAGGTGTTGCATGTCGAGGTTGTGGTAGGCGACATAGGGTTGCCCGATCTTCTGTTGCTCGACTCCAAGTTCCTTGAGGTAGGTGACGATCGCTGCGTAAGCGGTGCCGATCTCATGGGGAAGATGATCGGCAGCTGTGGTCTTGCGGATCGCGAGCGACGGCATGGCCTCACGGACAATCAGCTCAATCATGTATTGCATAAGCAGCTCCTCCTGGATCCATTGTATCACCTGGTCACGACAAATCAATCTCCCGATCGGGACATCCATGCAGTGTTGCCTGACTGTAGCAAAAAAGCTACACTGGAAACCGGGAGGAAGCGACATGGCTGGTAGACACTCACGGATGTGTTTCATCATGACCCTCTCCCTCATCATGGTGCTCACACCGGTATGTGGTGCCGAGGTTTGCGACAGCAGCGAGGTGCCTCCGTTCGATCGCGCACTGATGTTTCCCTACTCGAAACCGCTCTCGCTTGTCAGCGATGTGACCCAATCGATTTCCGTGCTCGCTCCAGCGCTTTTCGCACTCGCGGCTCCCACCTCGGATTGGGTCGGCATCGCGATGCTGTACGGAGCATCATCGGTGCTCTCCTTCGGAACGAGGACATTGCTGAAGAGTACGATCGATCGCAGCCGACCATATACGTATGCTGTGGATCCGCCGACAGCTCCTCCGATAGGTGAGTACGATCACGATCGCTCGTTCCCCTCAGGACACACGATCATGGCTTTCACCGGTGCCGCGTTCACCCACACGCTCTTTGCCTTGCGCTATCCGGAAAGCCGGTGGCGCATGCCGGTCACCAGCGCGGCATGGACTTTCGCGGCAGCGACTGCCATACTGCGTGTCGCGAGTGGCAACCACTTTGTCACCGATGTGCTCGCGGGTGCGGCGATCGGGACGTTCTTCGGGGCGGTGGTCCCGTATATGGCCTCCCGTTCCGATTACATGTGGAAGCGGGATAACGTGAGCATGTACATAGGACCGACAGCAGTGGCGCTGCATGTGAGATACTGAGCATGACAGGGATGGAAGATTCCGGGAGGAGACATCGTATGGGACGTTTTGAGGCATTGAAGCAAGCGGTATGGGAAGCGAACATGGAGATTCCCCGTCGAAATCTGGCACTGTTCACGTGGGGCAACGTCTCCGCGATCGACCGTGGAGAGGGAGTCTTCGCGATCAAGCCGTCGGGGGTCCCGTATGAGACGCTGAAGGCGGACGATATCGTAGTGGTGGACTTGGAGGGAAAGACTGTCGAAGGATCGCTGAATCCTTCGAGCGACATGAAGACCCATCTTGTCCTCTACAACGCCTTCGAGAAGATTGGGGGAATCACCCATACCCACTCGCCGCACGCTGTAGGCTGGGCACAGGCGTGCAAGCCGGTGCCGGTGTTCGGCACCACACATGCAGACCACAGCCACCTGGCGATTCCTTGCACACCGATGATGGGCAAGGATCAGGTGGAAGGCAATTATGAGCATGAGACGGGGGTGCTCATCACCAAGGTGTTCGAGCACATCAACTATGCCGAGCAACCGATGGTGCTCGTCGCAGGTCACGGACCGTTCGCCTGGGGCAAGGATGCCGCGAACTCAGTCTACAACGCGGTGGTGCTGGAGGAGATCTGCAAGATGGCTTGGATCACATTGGGTGTCAATCCTCACGCACAACAATTGCCTGACTACCTGAGAGAGAAGCATTATCAGCGGAAACACGGTCCGAATGCCTACTACGGACAAAAGTAAGCGAGAGGTCTCAGAGCAGATTCAGGTAGGATCGGATGATCTGCCCACACGGATTTTCATGGACCCGTGTGACCTGCATCTCCCTGCGTGCGTTATCCGGTGAATCGGAGGCATGCGCGGTATTGACCATGATGCTGCTGCCGAACTCCCTGCGTACCGTGCCGCCAGGTGCCTTGCTCGGATCGGTAGGTCCGAGGACCTCACGGATCTTCCTGCACGCATCAACCCCTTCGTACACCATGATCAGGCACTTGACCGATCCGGGTTGCACCATCTGCTCCAGCGGGCAAGCGGACGGTTTCTGCCCGCTCATGAACTCGATGATCTGTTCGAACTGGTCGTACGCGTACTCGGTGCCGACCGTCTTGGTCAGGACCTCCTGGGTATCAGATGAGAGGTGAATCTTGAATTCCGCTTCGATCGCATCCTTCGCACTTCTGCCGATGATGGGGGAGAGCTTGTCCTTGAGGGCTTCCTTCACCGGTCCGTAGAACTCAAGAGCCTCGGAGATCGACATCCTGTGGACCTTCATCGCGATGATGCGCAATCCTGTCCTGCTGAACATGTCGATGATCGAGCCCGGTTTCGATGAGGCGAACTTCCAGTTGTCAGGCTTGATGATCACGAGGGTCCGTTCGACGCGTTCCGGTGCGTCATATACCATGTTCTCCACGATATTCGGTTGACCTGGCAACCATGAGGCGAAGAGATTCAACACCAGATTGGCATTCGTCTGGTTGCGCGGAGTCAAGACCGCAGGTTCGAAGTAGGAGACCTTCTTGGCATCCTTGCGATCCATGATCAGATCAGCATAGGTATCCCGGATGGTCTCTCCCGTGACCGATTCGACGCTCCGGTTCTCCGGGTAAAGGGCTCCACAGATATCACTGAGCTTCTTGTATGCATCCTGGCCTCGGAAAAGCAGGAGCAACGAGCGGTGTGGACGACCGCCTGAGGGTCCGAGGTTTCGCTCGACATACGATGCCAGCAACTCTGAGGCTCCGGGATTCCTCGGATCGGACTGACGGCGGAAAATGGAAGCATATGAGCTGACGAACTGATCGTCCGCAGCGAATATCTGGGCTCCGACCAGTTCAAGGTCAAGCCTGCTCAACAAGCGGCTGACGACTCCGCCGGTCCTGCTCTTCGCAATGGTATAGGGAGTTACGATGACATATGAGAGGGTATGGTCCATCAGAGCTGCTCCTTGTGTGGTTTTCATGATAGTCCGGATATACCTCTTTGTCCATCTCAGATGAAAAGGAGGACCGAGCCTGCGACGGCGATGACCGTTCCGACAACCGCACCGGTAGCGATCTTCCGCTTCATGACGAAACGTTCGAGCGGGAGCAGCATGATCGGGGTGAGTTGCGAGAGTGTGGTCACGACCCCTACCGGAGCCATTTTCAAGGCTTGGAGATTCAGGATGATGCCGAGTACGGGTCCGATGATCGCCGCCATCAGGATAAGCAGCAGGGCCTTGTGACCCGCCTTCCCGGAAAATCGTGCGAAATCGGAGATGAAGGAACGGCGAGCCGCGGCGAATATGGCCAACGCGACCAAGCCGAACGCGAGCCGTACGACATTCGTGGAGACCGCGGAGATTCCCTCGGTCATTCCGGCATCTACTGCCACGTAGGCCAGTGCTTGGGTAACGGAACCACCGAGTGCGATGGCAATGCCCTTCGCGACCATCCTCCGGGTTCCTCCCTCCTTGCCCCCGCGATCGGCAAGCACCACCCATGCGACACCGATAAGAGTCACCACGATGCCTGATACTTGCAATGTGCTGAGACTCTCGTCCGCGACGAACCGGGCCAACAGTGCGCTGATGAGCGGGCTGGTCGTCATCAGCACCATCGTCTGCCGTGCTCCGATGTGGACGAATGAGCTGAAAATGAAGAGGTCGGCGATACAGAATCCCAGCACTCCCGAAAGCCCGATGAGCAAGAATGCCCGTACGTCCATGTCGATCGGGAAAAGGGAACCTTCGAATACGAGATGCACCAGCATCATCAAGGGGAGGGCGATCCAGAGCCGGACATGGGCGGTGGTGTTGGAACTGACCTGCGCACCGACATGGGCGTAGATCAGTGAATTCTGTGCCCAGCAGAGGGCAGTGACCAACGCGAGCAGCTGGCCTATCAAGGTTTCCATGGCATGACTATCGCAAATTATCGACCGGCTGTACAAGATGCATGATATCTTCGGATTGACGTTTTTTGACGGTTCCAGCGGCATCCTCCACTGTGATATATCATGTTTGAGGTTTACAGCCCGACAAGAGCATTGTAGTCTTGTGACACAGGGGAGGGATGTCATGTTCACAAGCGGAAAGACATGGATTTGGTCTCACGAGCCTGAACACAGGTGGCACGATGATGCGCTTACGTTGAAAACTCAGTCAGGTACCGATTTTTGGCAGGGAACGCACTATGGATTCAGAAGGGATGATGGACATTGTCTCCTCACCGATGTGGAACAGGATTTCTCCCTCGTCGTCCGGTGTTCGTTCACGCCTGCCAACCGGTATGACCAAGGCGGGGTAATGGTCCGGATCGATGCGGAGAACTGGATCAAGATCGGTATCGAAGCCGAGTCGAAAAGCGTGAGCCGTCTCGGTTCCGTGGTGACCAATCTCGGCTATTCCGACTGGGCGACGCAAGATATCGATGCGGCGATCCGAAGGATGTGGTACCGGGTCCAGGGAAAGGGTCCGGATGTCCTGATCGAGTGTTCCGAGACTGGCAAGAGTTGGAACCAGATGCGGATCACCCATTTGCATGCGTATCCCGGCCGTCTTTCGATCGGTGTATATGCATGCTCTCCCTCGCAAGGCGACGGCTGTGAGGTGACGTTCGACCACCTGCACATCGGAGAACGACTGTGGGAGGATGAATAGGACGGCTTGCACGGTTCGTTCCGATTTGCTATATACAGACCATGCACATGATGAATTTGTCCCACGTTCCGTTGGAGACCCTCCGCATGACCTTCGAGGAGGCGTTCAG
The DNA here is from genome assembly GCA_018433865.1 of Spirochaetales bacterium. GTDB lineage: Bacteria > Spirochaetota > Spirochaetia > Sphaerochaetales > Sphaerochaetaceae > UBA8525. The sequence continues at coordinate 77,643 of JAHDQJ010000026.1, forward strand.
CGATTATGAGTTGCCGGTACGGATCCCGATGGAGAGCTTTCGGGAGATGATGCGGGGTAGGGACCTGAAGACCGAACGGTCGATCGGGTGTTTCGATGATGATCGCCTGGTCGGCTTCATCCTTTGCGGATACCGCGAGGATGCAAACGGGCCGATTCTCTACGATGGAGGAACCGGAGTGGTTCCCTCCCACAGAGGAAAGCATCTTGCCAGTGATATGCTCGGGCAGCTTCTTCGGGAGTGTCGCGTACAGCATATCCGTCGCTTCGTGCTTGAGGTCCTTGAGCACAACGTGAAGGCTCAGGCACTCTATGAGAAAGCGGGGTTTGCCAAGAATCGCTTCTTGCGGTGTTTCAGGACAGACAAATCGCTCGTACCCTATGCATCTGCGCAATCATGTTGTCATCTGGAACCGTTGGACAGAAGCACGTATGCCAACACGGACCACCGCTCACTTACCTCTTTCATCCCCTCTTGGCAAAACGATGTTTCCTCCGTGCTCAACAATTGGGAACAATACGCAGGACTCTCTGTCATGCGCGACGGGAACATCGTGGGGTATGGCCTGGTCCATCGGATCAAGGGCGATATCCCCCAGCTTGCGGTGAGCGATGATGCGGATGCTTCGTGCATGTTCGCTCTGTTGGTCCACACCCTCTGTTGTCTCACCGAAGCGCGGACGCTCTCGATGCTCAACGTCGAAGCCGGAAGCACCTTGGACCGGCTGCTGGAAAAAGCCGGCTGGGAAAACCATGTGAACCAACATGAGATGCTCTGGGAGGATCGTACCTAGGCGGTGACCGTATTGCGCAGGGTACCGATCCCTTCGATTTCCACCTCGACCACATCTCCCGGTTTCATCGGACCGATACCCGACGGTGTTCCGGTGAGGATCACATCCCCAGGATAGAGCGTCATGATGTGACTCAGGTAACTCACCAGGAAGTGGCAGGAGAACAAGAGGTTTCGCGTATTTGATCGTTGGCGCACTTCGCCGTTGAGCCTGCATTCGATTGCCAGGGCGGAAGGATCCACATCGGTACTGATCGCGGGTCCGATGGGCATGAATGTGTCGAACCCCTTGGCAACAGTCCACTGACCATCCGGCGGTTGCAGGTCCCGTGCGGTGACATCGTTTGCACACGTGTAGCCGAGAATATGGGAAGCCGCCTCCTCCTTTGCGATCTTCTTGGTGAGCCGTCCGATCACGATTGCCAGTTCCCCCTCATAATCGACGCGCTTCGAGAGTGCAGGGTAGACGATCGACGCATAAGGACCGATGGTGCACCCCGTCGGCTTGATGAAGACTACCGGATTTTTCGGAACCTGTGCGTGGATCTCTTCCGCGTGGTCCCGATAGTTAAGCCCGATGCAGACCCCTTTCGTAGGAATGCAGGGACTGAGCAGATGCACCGAATCCAATGCATAGGTGTCGTTGGAGAGCACGAATCCATCGAAGGGCGTACCGTCCATCGGTCGAACGCGTCCGGCTTCCAAGATACCGTATGCGGTGGTACCTGCGTGGCTGAAACGTACGTATCGCATGCCTTTCTCCTTGTATTGAGTCTAGCACGTGCTGTTTCGGTTGCCAACTGAGAAGCTGTCTCCCTATACTGACGAGGGAGGCGAACGGATGGATGTGAAACAAGCCTTGAAGAGGTATATGGGCCAACCGACGGCTTTCCGGACAGCCTTCGCAGCATTCCTCTATCTGTTGATGGCTACCCGGGTTTTCGGGTTGCTTGCCATCGAGTCGGACAATCTGATCGACTTGCGTCTGTTCTTCTCTCGGGAAACCTTCTTCGCGGTCATCGAAGGGCAGGCTGTGACGTGCAGGGATTGCCATCTTGCCTTTCACTTCATGGATTTGCTCTTCGTGCTTACGTTCTATCCCCTGTTGGCAGGTTTTGCCCGCAAGCTTTGCAGGGATACCAGATTCTTCGTCGTCTCTGCATTGCTTGCCGGCTTGATGGACCTCTCCGAGAATCTCGGAACCGATCTCTCATTGCTTTTGCATCCCCATCGCCATGGGATCCTCGCCATGATGGTACAGATTGCCACCCCGCTCAAATTCGCACTCCTGGGGCTTGCACTTGCCGGGTCGCTCGTGATTGTCGGTCTCCGATACTTGCGACACCGCACTAGAGGGTGACTCTTGCCCATTCGTGACAAATAGCGTATTTTCGAAGCATGCGATCCACTATACTGTTTGACCTTGACGGAACCTTGCTGGATACCTCACCGGGAATCTTCGAGTCAGCCAATCATACCATGCGTGCCATGGGGTTCAAGGAATTGCCCGATGCGCAGCTCAGGAAATTTGTCGGACCGCCGCTTGCCGCCTGTTTCCGTGTGGCGTGCGGCCTTGAGGAGCACCTTATTCCCACCGCATGTGACATCTATCGAGCGAAGTATGCTGCAGACAAGGCGATGTTCAAGGCCGAACCGTATCCCGGTATCATCGAGCTGCTGGATATGCTGCGAGCGAGAGGCCTGAGCCTGTCGATAGCCACGCTGAAGTTGGAGCCGTTGGCAATCACCATCCTCGAACACTTCGGACTGGCTCCGTATTTTGAAACCGTCGCGGGTGCTGACAAGGACGGACTATTGACGAAAGCGGATATCATCGACATCGCACTCAAACGCATGGGAGTCACTGACAGGTCACGAGCCCTCATGGTCGGTGACACACCCCATGACCAGGAAGGTGCGCGGATCGCGGGTGTCGATTTCATCGGTGTCGACTGGGGGTTCGGATTCTCCAAGGGACACAAGGATACTGATGAATCCCACGTGCTCGCGATGATCGATGAACCGGCGGCCCTCCTGGAATATGTCTAGCCAACCGCATGCATCTCGCTGAGTCCCTCGCGGTTGATGATCGCCTTCTGAGTGCAAGGCTCTGCATCGTCGCCGATCAGCCTACGGACGCTTCCTGTTGTGCCTGCGCGGCGAATTCAAGGCTTCGCATCTCATAGTTTTTCGTATTCCTCCGGATGTCATCGATCTCCTCTTCGGAAAGAGTCCTCACGACCTTGGCTGGCGAGCCTACGATCAATGAGCGGGGAGGGAAGTATTTCCGGGGCGGCACCAATGCCCCGGCGGCAACCAGGCACTCATCAGCGATCACCGCACCGTCCAATATGATCGATCCCATGCCCACCAGGCATCCGTTGCCGATAGTGCAAGCGTGGATGATAGCGCCGTGGCCAACGGTCACATCATTGCCGATCACTGTGGGCAACTCAGTGTTCACATGCACCACTGCGTTGTCCTGGATGTTTGTCCGTTCCCCGATGGTCACCGAAGAGATGTCTCCACGGACCGTCGCGTTGAACCACACGCTCGCCCCAGTTCCGAGCGTGACATCACCGATGATATCGGCACTCGGCGCGATATAGTACGCCTGCTCAACCGCAGGATGCTTTCCTTCATACGATAGGATCATGGTTGTTCCTCCAGCTTCACCAAACATAGTGAATCGCCGAGGGAATGGCAATCGGAGTGGATGCAATACTTCATGAAGCCGATTGCAGGACCGGCCGGAACCACAGGGGCTGCCTCCGGCCGATAGCAAGGCTCGTTATCTCATGAACAGTCCGTCGAAGAAGGCGAACACTTCCTCATCCATAAGCGTGACATCGATGTTCCCTTCGTCGGTTCCATTGTCCGTGGTGACCGAGAGGGTACAGAACTCAGCGGTTCCCTCTGCATCAGTCACACCCCAGACCTGCTCACAGAGATCAATGAAATCACCATCAAAATTCATGATATCTACGATGAGGTCTTCCAACGGGATGTTTGTCATCGGCTGCATCCACAGCTCAATCGTTGCAGGAACATGATAGATGGCAGTTCCGTCGCTGATCAGGTTGGTCGCCACACTGAAATTGAACTCAGCATTCACCAATCCTGTGGGAACAGTGCCTGAGATATCCAGGTCGTCAACCGAGAAGTCCACATAGAGTCCGCTCGCCATGTCGTGCGGCAAAGAGTTTTGCATCTCGATGAACGTGGACAATCCCAATCTTCCGGTGAGCAGGATATCCGCAAACACAGAAAGATCGAATTCATCTTCTGCATACGGATCCTCCATGAACACCTCTTCCAAACGATTCATCTCCGTTATGAAATTGATGATGGACTTGGTGAACTCACTCACTCCCGCAGCGATTTCCAGATCGAGGTGATCGACATACAGATCCACAGAATCGTCCCCGTTTACTACAGAGACTCCTTCATTCGCAATGTTCAACCGGAACAATGCGTTGATCGAACGATCGAGTGGTGTCACTGTCGGATCCGACATCACTGCATCGAGCACCAAAGCGGTCTGTTCCATCGAACTGAGGATGGTCTGCACGATGAAATCATCGATATCATCGGTTTCCTCATCGAAGGTGAAGACATCGGGCTCCGTAACGGTTACATCGTCCAAGGTCGCTGCACGGTATTCGGTCAACTGCGATGCGAAGCGAAGATCCCAACCGGCATAGAGCGTGAGGGGCCCCGTGATCGTCTGTGTTTCGAATTTCCACTTATGTACGAATTCAGGTTCCATGAACCACCCGCAGAACATCTTCGTGCCGTATTCAGGTTTTGTTGGTTTCGGGATATGGGCCCCATGCGCCACCGTCACCGTATGATCGGATTGGCCGTTGTTCTTGACGAATGTGATGGTATAGGTCTGTGGTGTCCATTTCGCATACAGAACCAAGTCCTCGGTTACCGCATCACTTGCAAAGTTCCAGAGGTCGGTGAATTCCGTATCTGCGTACCACCCACCGAAGGTATGGCCTGCCTTGGTAGGTGCCGCCGGAGCAGTGACCGGTGCTCCCCTGGAGACCGTCCTGACCGTCAGAATCTCGTCGGTGTAGAAGATGACGCGAACATCAGGGTCGGGTTCATCCGTACCCTCGAGATCACATCCCACGAAACTGGCGAAGATGATCATGCTCGTGAGCATCACGTAGCATAGTAGTTTCCACATTTGCCTGGTTTCCATGTGTTCCTCCTTATAAATCGTAAAAAGGGGAGACTCCCCTCGGGCTCACGGATTCATACAGGGAGGGGTCGTTGAGTTAAGAAGCGGTTTGGATGTTGTCGGACGGTCGTTTCGAAAGCATACAGATGGTCATCATGAAACAGCCGGGCATCCAGTCGTACCAAGGAATACCTAGCGATCCCTTCATGGCAAATAAGTATAGCCATCTAGTTGCCATAATACAATAGTATTATGTAGTGTTTCAGGAGATTGGATTTGTCTTGAATGAGTGTTCGTAGGAGTAAATTATAGAAATTGACATGAAAATTTCCAATATTACAAATTATAACAGAAATTGAAATAAATACATAAATATAGTTGACAGTACAAGAAAGAGCACAGAATTTCCAAATTAATGATAATTATGAAAGAATGATTGGAAAATTTCGTAGAGAGGTGATAATTTGCTTACCTGTGCGAATGTTCAGTTGATGCGATTCCCTAGGAGTTTTCTGTTTCAGAGCAAACAGGAAAGGAATCGGTAACCGTTTCGCTACCTATCTGTTTCGTTTTCATACGGCTGTCTGGGAGGTTCCCGTGCGAATTACGTATCGAATGATCAGCATCCTCGTGCTGATGCTTGTACTGCTTGGCTTCGGGTGTTCGGTACAGGTCTTGGACCTGCCGGAGAATCCTCATCGATATGCGATCTCAAACCCGTATGAGGGTGTTGATTGGGAGACTATGGAGTATCATGATGCGAACTTCCACACCCACACGCAACTGTCGGACGGATCTATGTCGCCTGAAGAGGTCGTCGATACCTATCACAGCCTCGGTTATTCAGTATTGGCCCTCACTGACCACAATACCGCACATGCAGGTCGTTGGTCTTCCACCTTGTTCCCATGGACTTCTTTCGAAGGCATTGCGACCACTGCGGGGGAGAGGCCTTGGGAGGATCGTGATCCTTCCACATTGGGGATGATTGCTGTACAGGGAAGTGAGATCTCGCAGAACCACCATATCGGCAGCTGGTTCAATGATTTTGTCGGGACAACCGAGGATGAGGAGGCTTCCCTGGATGCCATAGCCTCACGCGACGGCTTGGCGATTTTCCATCATCCCGGACGCTATGATCGTGAAGATTCCTGGTATGTGGAAATGTTTACACGGCATCCCGAGGTTATCGGACTCGAGATATTCAATCAGAAGGACCGATATCCTGAAGATCGGGACAGGTGGGATCGCATCTTGCATCTGACGATGCCCGAGCGGAATGTATGGGGTTTTGGCAATGATGACATGCATTCGATCGACAACCTCGGCTGGAACAGGAATGTCCTGCTTCTTGCACAGTTGACGGAGAGCGAGGTGCGAGCATCGCTTGAAAGTGGTCGATTCTTCGTGTTCAAGCCATATGCGCATCAAGGAGCTCCTGACGTACGCATCTCACGGGTGGCCTTGATGAGCGACGGCATCCGATTGTCGGTGGAAGGTACCTACAGCTCCATCTATTGGATCACCTATTATTCGGAAGATTCCGAAAGCGCCATCATCGGAATGGGTGACACCTTCCGCACCGCACGGTTGCCTCTGGATGCTCACTTCGTGAGAGCGGTGATCTTCTCCGAAGGGGGAAAGCTGTTTACCCAGCCGTTTGGACTCGAGCGGCTTGATTGAAGGAATGTGTCAAGCAAAAGGAAGAATTCTCAGAAGAAATGGATCCGTACCGGTAAATTCGACAAGTTTCCAACATCCATGTACACTTTTTGGTATATGATATGTGTTGCTGGAATCCCGGGATAAAAACCATTGTCACGATGCTCCAGCCCCAAAAACTGTGATGTGATGTCAAACGAAGGGTGGAGAAAGGCCATGAGAAGATTCGGAATCGTACAAGCGATCGTATGTGCAAGTATCCTCTGCGTGACAAGTATCTCGTTCGCAGGTGCATCAGAACCAGCCTCGTTCTTCCATGATGCCGCATGGAAGGAGGCAGTGACCGATCCGAAAGATGATCAATGGTGTTACGCCATCTATAATTACCGATCCCTGATGGTACACAATCCTGAGATCTATCTGCAAGCAGATTCATTCTGGATCGACAATATTGCGCGGAAACTGCCCGGGTGGGGTGATGAATACCTCTTCAGGGATCGGATGGAAGACGGGTATCAGCAGATACTGCACATATTGGATATGGGCAATCGAGGTGGCACGCAAGGAAAGAGATTTTCCTGGAACCTATTCCGGTGGAAAGAGCATGTCGATCATGCCATCAGCCTTGAACAGCAATACCGGAAGATCGGTGTTGATGCGTCTCACCCATGGTTGGACCGGAAGATTCCGTTCATCTGGTCAGCTATCAAGGGGGAAGATTGGCAGACCGACCCGATTACCTTGGCTGAGTGTCTGTTCCTGCAATTGAAGACAAAGAACAAACGGGTTTGGTTCGTCATCTCTGCAACAGGAGACGCTTTCGTCGCAGAATACCGAAAACGACAAGGGGAAGTGGTCATCCATGATCCTTTGCGTGATTCAGTCATGGACCTGCATGAGTTTGCCGAAAAACAAGATCCTGTACTCATCATGAATGAGCGTCATGTGTGGTATCCGCTCATGGAACGGGATGATCGGGAAAGGAACGATGAGTTGCGTACCGTGGTCTCGAAGATTGCACGGGAATCTGCCGTGCCGAGATTGAATGCTTTCGAATCATCCCTCCGCAGTCAATTGGTTCCGATAACCACACTTGCTTCGAAGCAGGAGGAGCGATGGGCTTTCCTGTTTGCCCTGCGTATAGGTACCCAAGCTGCGTGGAAGGTGAAACCGATCCTTGACATCATGAACGACTACTTTCCCTCCCGTTATCAGGAAGCCAAGCGTGTGAACGTCGGTTCCGCAGACATTCCGTATGAATTGACTGCGTTGAACATGCTCATCACGGAGATGAGCAACCGGTTGTCACCGGTTTCAGCCATGATAGCCGGGCATGCGGCGACCAAGACAGATGAACGGGCCATCTTCACTGCGATATCGGATCAATACTTGCGGTTGTTTGTCCGTACCGATAGCAACTATCATGTATATGGTGATTATTATCGCATATGGTTGCCGACGATAGAAGATAAGATGGTTTCGAAAGTCGGTGATTGTTTTGTGGAAGCAACAAATGTAGGTTCCGTCCTCTCCCTGTTGCAGATCACTCATCCTGGCTGGAGTGTCTATGTCTCGAATTGGTGGGATACTGACAGAAACGGGGGGCATGTCATCGCCGGAATCTATTCGGAAGAGGCTGCTCTGTCTTTGAGCAACGGAGTATTCGGCAAAGATTCCGTTACGCTGAGAGGACCGCTGTACAGCTTCAATGGAAGGTTTGCGTACGGCCTGTTTGCGAAAACGCGAGAAGGTGTCCTGACAACCGTACAGGATGGAAACAATGCGAGATATCGCTACCGTAAGCCGTTCTCCACCATGACGGCAGACTCGATAGTGCGTATGGTTGAGGAACTTCATACGTACGAGCCATCAGCATTGTTCGTTGTAGGTGATTCCATAGGAAAGACATACGTTGAGGGGGAAAAGTATCGTGAGTATCTGGATGAGGTATTGGAGAGCCATGCCCCATTCGTGTTCTGAATCGGCTCGTGGCTGCTTACGGAAGACCCTTCCACAAGCCATAGCATCCCAGATTCCTGCGCTGAGCCAAAGAAAAGGCTCTCTTCAGAAACCTGTGGGATTGAAGAGAGTCGACAGACCCTAGATAGAAGAAAGTAATGGAAAAGGGACGCGAAATACCCTAAGGTTTTTGTTACCACACAGAAACCGAAGGAGTACCCGCGTCCCATGCACGATA
>JAHDQJ010000030.1 GCA_018433865.1 Spirochaetales bacterium
CAAGCTCGGTGCACATCAATTGGATGATGCGGCTGAAAAATTGCTGAGAATAAAAAGTACTATTGAAAGCGAACCCAAAGGAAGACCACCAAAGATACTTGGTGTGATATGTGGCCTTTCCAACGCCGCCTATATCCGTCCTGATGGTGTTCACGTCATTCCTATCACCGCGCTCAAGGATTAGAAAAGATGATGAGCCCTAAAATCAAGACCAAAAACAGCCTGAATATTAGGTGGAACTCTCAAGCGCTACCTTCGCCTTGAACTGCTCGTCGAACTTTTGCCTCATCATGGACTCCCCTTCCTCGAAGTGTAGTCCACCTTAACGCTTCATGCAATTCGGTCCAGTCCGTCGGACTCATCATAATGTTCCTTTGCGTTCATGCCCTTGCCTACTGCAAGTGAGTCTTAGTCAAATCGAGGTTGATCTCGCAGAGGAACCCGAATTGGTACCAATAACTTCGTTAGCAATCGCGTGACATATGAAAGGGGTAAGAGCGACAGAAAAGTGGTAACGCATTGAATCCTATGACCTAAAAGTGGTGGTAAAAATGGTACAAGCAATCAGCTGCGACCTGATGTGCCATGCGATGCAGCAATTGGAAGTTGCTGGATGCCGTATCGTGATGCACATCCATGACGAGGTGGTCATTGAAGCACTGAAAAGAAAGGAGGTCGGCGAAGTCAGCAGGCTCATGGGTATCGTGCCGTCGTGGGCTGAGGGCTTGATGCTGAATGCGGATGGTTATGAAACGGAGTTTTACATGAAATCATGATTTCGCTTCCCCCATGCATGGGCAACGGGTTGTAGTGATCGACAAATTCTCGACAATGGGCATCTTCCGATACGAGAGCTCCGTATGAATCTGCCTGATGTCAGAACCTTCTTGCAGCACGAACTTGGTAATCTTCACCATTACGCCGAGGATTCAGGGCAGATGTTAAGATGTTTTCATCTGTGTAAATGCTAAGATCGAAAATTACTATGTATGCATAACCCTTATTATCTGATCGTATTGAAGAAGACCAATACGCTCCGGAATAATCAGTATCGTTGAAGGCGCCTAGGCCTTTTTTATGAAGATTCTCGGCCATCCAGATCAGCTCGGTCCGGCTGGGCAGAAACCAGTCGCTATAGCCTTCGGAACTAAGATCCGCACAGTAATGTGCAGCATCTGTATCGGTACTACTCGCCACCAATGTCTGGGTATTCTCCAAACCTTTACCCAGATCTATTGGAGCACTCACGTCCAAATACCAGGGGCCCCATTTTTCTACAGACTCAGTACTGGATGGAGCCGCCTCCATGTAGACCCATTCAGGATAACTCCAGATCGTATCCAGGTCTTTGCTGTAAAAGACCAATCCGCCCCCAGGGCCAAGATCACCAAGACTGTAGAGCTTTACCCATTGGGCATAGAGGGTCAAGCTGTTGTCAGTAAGTGTCACATTCGCCTGTTGCCTGTATTCAGTACCACCGGACCTGTCGGGAACCGTATTCCAACTGATGAATTTATAGCCTGTACGAGTTATCTCTCCATCCATGAACGGGAGCGATTTAGTTTCCCCGGAGCTGAAGAGGATGGGATCCAACGCTCCTGAACCCCCATTGGCATCGAAGTACACATGCAAGCCGCTGCTCGCCCACTTCGCATATAAGGTGAGGTCTTGTGAAACCGTGTCCGTATCGAAGTTCCATTCCGTATCCAATGTCGATTCCCTGAACCAACCTTGGAAAGTCTGGTCTGTCTTCGTCGGAGCAGGCGGTTGGATGATCTTCCCGCCCTGGGCAACTGACTGTGGCGGAACCGCATCGCCTCCGTTGCTCTCGAAGGTGACGGAATGTTCTATGGGAATATCTTCCCCGGGATTTTCGGTTGAAGGCAGTTCACAGTTGATGCTAACAAGGATCAAGGCCACTATGCTGATTGCCAGAAAAATCTTTCGACTCATCATACGCACCCTCCGTGGCAGGGAAATGCTAATGATATGATATTCCTGAAATCATATAAAATAAAGAATTATTTTAAAGATGTGACGGTTCAAATATATGTTGGTCAAAGCATCATCCATTCTGATTCCCAGGATGCAACAATGGAGGCAGAAGGGGAAGTGCGTACCAACATGAGGCATACAATCCCTTCTATACGAGCTCTTGTTGTGTTTCCAAGAATCATCACACGAGCATGGGCATGTCAAAATGAACATACTCGCCAGTTATCTCAAGGATGTACCCAGGGAATTCTCCATCCCGCATCATAGACCAAGGTGATGGCGGTCGTCGAAGTCAGGAGGATCGTGGGTATCGTGCCGTCGTGGGCTGAGGGCTTGATGCTGAGTGCGGCCGGGTATGAGGCTGAGTTCTATAAAAAGGACTAAGGCAATCAAATAGATCAGACCTCCCGGATGAATTGTGACTTTGTTCCTTTATTATATTCTTCATCATCCCTATACTTGGTTTTAAGGAGTTATTGATGGAACTTTTAACAACCGAATCATTTAAAGAGAAAGTATTCAACTGGGAAGAGACTCAGGAATGGAAATTCAGAGGTGAACTGCCCTGTATCATAGATTTCTATGCCGACTGGTGTGGTCCCTGCAAAATGGTTGCTCCGATTCTCGAGAAGCTTTCAAAAGAGTATGAAGGGAAGATAAATATCTACGTAAGCGGGCTATAAATCCCAATTTGAAACCGACAACTCCGTCGATAGACTGACTTCAAGCATCAATCACGGAGAAGCAAGCGATGAAGTATTCAAGGGTAGAAAAGCAGGAGCACGTGGAGCGGGCTAAGGCTAGGGTC
>JAHDQJ010000023.1 GCA_018433865.1 Spirochaetales bacterium
TCAGTTCCAGAGAACGGATTAACTGACCCTTGATATTGAAGATTTCGATCCTGTTACTTTGGATAGGTAATGAGTTGTCCTGTTTGATCTTGATTCTGATTTCATCTTTCATGGGGTTCGGATAAGCCGAGATTTCGTTTATCATCGGGCTTTGAACTTCATCAGCCACCGGCACCTGACCATTGGGCAGGAGCTTGGTGATTAGCTGGGTTCTTCTATTGCCCCAAGCCCAGTACACGCAACCTTCGCCATCCTTTGCGAGCAGTGCCGTTGATGCCATGCCGATACCTTCACTATGGATATTGCTAAGGTTTTCCCCCTCCTGTTGCCAAGTCCAGTTCAGGTCTCCTCCTCCTGTGAGGTTGGCAAGAGTGGCATCCCAAGCCGACGATAAGCCACATATAAATATCCCATCTTCATGTACCAAAGTGGAGTGTACCCATTTTACAACTGTGGGATCGACGTTAAACACGTGCGTAAGTTCATTGTTATGTAATCGATAAGCCATAATATGTGTATCGGGGAATGCTTCGAAAGAGCCGACTATCAGATAGCTGTCATCTTCAGGGTTGAGAGCTATGGTTAAACCTGTGCGATATGCCCAGAATAATCCAGGTATATCAATGCGGTTGACGATGTTGCCCATGGGATCAACCTCCAGAATTGAGGCTATACCAATGCTCAATTGACAGGTAATGAGGATGTTGCCATTGTCCATGAGCGCCAGATCATAGGCTTCCGCTCCCCGTTCCTGATAGGGGCTACTGGCATCCAATGGATAATAGGCAGTGGCAAGCGTATCTCCCGTAGCTGAAAAGCGGTAGAAGCAAGCAGACAATCCTTCTAACCCGGTATAGGTCTTGCCAACTGCCACGACCTCATTACTGGGAGTTCGCATGGCTTTGTTGAAGCTGATCCGCCGATAATTCTGGATGTAGGGCTCCTCTGAGAGGAGAGTAAAATTTCCACTACTATCAATTGACCACAATTTGATATATTGATCAGTAGCCAGCACGGTAGTAATAAAGGTAACGGTATCGTTTTCATCAATATCAACTCCAGCAATTGTGAGATAAATAGTATCTCCTCCCATCCATTGCCGCCAGAGTAGATTACCGGAAGGATCAAGTTTGGTGATGGTGAGGTATTGAGTCCAGGGCCCATAGTTATAATCGTGGTTTCCCAGAACAACCACGCTGTTATCGGAGCAGACAAAGATGGATCTTGATGATATCGCGCAAGCTTCAAAATACTGAGAATAGACATATCCGCTTTGGGCGTAGGCTATGCTGCAGATTGTCAGGGTAAGCATGGTAAGTAACACTCGAAATGATGTGTTCATGATTTTCTCCTATCTTGTCTTTACGATTTTTTTGAGCTGCCTGGTCTCGGCATTAGAGCGAAGGAGATAGATACCTTTGGGGCTTGGGTTCCCTCCGCTGTCTTTGCCGTCCCAGACTGTTTCACCTTTGGTCAGTTCCAGAGAACGGATTAACTGACCTTTGATATTGAAGATCTCAATGCTGTTACCTTGGATAGGCAATGAGTTGTCTTGTTTGATCTTGATCTTTATTTCATCTTTCATAGGGTTTGGATAAGCCGAGATTTCGTTTACCATCGGGCTTTGAACTTCATCAGCCACCGGCACCTGACCATTGGGCAGGAGCTTGGTGATTAACTGGGTCTCACCATTGCCCCAAGCCCAGTACAA
>JAHDQJ010000002.1 GCA_018433865.1 Spirochaetales bacterium
CCGCTCCGAAGGCTTGGAGATACTTGGTAATCTTCCTATCGATCAAACGTGGCAAGTATGATTTCTCATTCATCCATAGCAATTCCTTTTCGTCCACCATACCATGAACACTTGGATTCTTCAACTCCAACCCGACAGATTAGGAACTTACAATCCGATTGTTTCGGATATTTTACCCCGACAGATTCTAAAATGTGAGTTTTAATTTATTACTTTACATATGTTTATATATTTGAGACTTTATACACTCTTGGTGACTCGCATTTCATAACTTAACAAGTACTTACATTATGGTATTGTTGGCATGTAAACGAGGGAAGAATATAGTATTCCGCTTAGAGAACGAACAACTGCGGTCATCGTAGCCCACAACCACCCCAGCGGAATCCTCACTCCCTCGCTTGATGACCTGATGGTCACCACAAGGTTGGTGAGAGCAGGCGAACTGCTGGGCATCCAATTCCTCGACCACCTGATCTTCTCCGAAAAACACTTCCGTACACCAAAATGCCCAAAAAAACGCAACAGAACGCCTGATTTGAGGTTTCAGGCATACTGTTGGTGTTTGTCTGGTGTTTATATTTACTAAACGATAGTTAACGAAAATTGATGCTATTTCAAGTTTTCAAATCTCTCCAAGGGTCCCCAGCGTGGAAACCTATCGATCTAAAAAATCCTTGATTCCATTAACCACCATATTTTCATACTCGATCCCTTTTCGACCAGGATGATATGTATTCACGTGAACCTTTCCATCAGTCGTATTGGTAATTGCAGCCCACCACTTACCTGTTTCATCCGTGTATTTTTTCAAGGTACTGTCGACGTCAGTAAATGGGTACTCGTGAAACGGCATATCCCAAGTATTTCCAAAAATGATGATATCAGGATTCGCATCCAATAATTGCAAATGAACAACAGTGCTCCATAGCTCAGCTTTCTTCTTGAATGAAGCATTTTGTATTGTTGTGCTTCGGGAGGGAGCTTTATTGAGGTTGATCCAACAACACAAGCTAAGCCCTTCCTTCAGTTGTTCGGGCGATAGGCCTTTTGTGTCGCAAAATTCGTGGTTGATTGAATAAGCAATGGCTGCACAACGAGCCAAGGTTGAATCTCTCCTTCCTTTACCAGGCTCCCACTTAGTAAGTATAACCGAAAAGTCCCAGCCCCCACCATACTCTGCTTCATCATCGAAGTCATCATATGGCTCGTTTAGAATAAAACAACACTTATGCTTGGAGGCTAAATATGCATCCTCATTCAACACTCCATCTCTGATAGCTCCCTCAATAAGGGGATTATTCTCTTTAACAATGCTTTCTATACGCTGATATTCGGATGAAATTTTTTCTCTGAATTCCATACAATCACCTCACTATTTTGGTAACACACCAAGAACCAACAGCATCAAGGTTATACCTCTTGTTCTGTACATAAAATGCAAAGAGAATCATATTATGAATATGTATCCCTAACTTCGCTTTACCCAAGAACGACCATCACTTGTAGAATAGTACAAGCCTTTCGATGTCATCGCTAATATCTCCTTACCATTGTCAGTAAGATCTGAAAAATCCCCACAGGCACTACTCGAATACCTTGTAATCCAGGACCTGCCATCACTTATTGAATACTCAATTTTCTGCTTGTTACTTGGACAGATCCTGATAATCTCTTTTCCCCTTTTAATCATTTGACTCATTTAAATCCTCCTATTATGTCTTACTCATAAATACAATGCTTTCAAAACGACAATGCAAATTTTTGCATGCCTCCTAGTTGTCACATTAGGTTTCAAAATCAGTCCTCCTCAGCCGATTTGTGAATAAACCTGAATCAAAGCTTTTTGATTGATCCAATAGATAATGAGTGTGGATATTTAAAAACAACCTCTTTATTCTTATTGGTTTTAAGATACACACAACCTTTTCCAAATCTATTGACGACACAGACACCGTAAAGATCAACTTGAACCTTATCACCAATCCTGAGCTCAGCTACAGGAGGGGTTTCTGCTGCCATGGAAGCCCCTTTTTCTTCTATCTTCCTCGTTGTTGAAGTATCGATCGATGGAGTCTTCTTAATAAGCACCACTTTCGGCTTCAATGGAGTTTTAATCTCTGGGATATCAGAATTCTTTATGACAGGCTTTGAATGCTGCTGTTCTTGTCGTTCCGAAGTCTTCGTAGAAGGAAAGGGCTTTGTCTCAGGTATAACCGGCCCATAATCCGCTTGATGTGCATAAAGCGCATGGTAGTCGTCTGGAGTCAAAACTGTAGACCAACCACCAACAGGCTCCCCAGCATGCTTGTTTATACCGGTGTATTCCAAGCTTGCCTCTTCATAGCGCCGGAACTTAAAAATTGCATCGTTCCAAATGTCCTCATTGAAAAGGCCGATCGATTTAAGCAACTCAAAATCTTTCACGTACAATCCTGTTACTTTCTTGAAGAGTCCTGGCTCCAGTTTGGTTATGACATCCTGTAGGGTTACTTCTCGGTAATCAGTTAAGTACATGAATATCGGAATGCGAGTTGAGAATTTGATGAGTTTTTCCTGGATTTCTTTCCGTTTGCTCTTGTATTCCTTCTCAGCCTCGTTGAGTTCCTTTTTCTCATTCTTTGATTTCCCGTCCAAACCTTCCTTCTTGGCTTTCTTGACCTCTTCAGATTTATTGATGATCGTCTCGATCTCACTATTCAGATTCCTGAAGCCCTCCATACTCATGAGTGCAGCCAGAGCCTTTGGATTTGCCAGAAGTCGAGCAAGAACATCATTGGTAACATTGACGAGAAGAGCAGATTCCCACCGACGTGCAAGCAACGTCGCTGAGGTTCCGGACATTGCGATGTCAAGAATCTCCCCTGCATCGATCTGCCTAAGCATATTGCCTTCGTAGGAGAGGACTGGAAGGAATTTGATGAACTCTCCGACCTTGGTCTCTGGATTTTTTTCCTTTGTGTTCAGCCAGCAGCTGTATTCTGATAACTGCCTGAGTGTTCTATTAGGGGCAAAGTCAAATACATAACATTCTTCCTTGATAATTTCCTTGCCTGCAGTCCAGGGTGATTGAACTCGGAAAGCCGCCTGGAAGTAGGATTCAGGTTGCTTGAGATTCCTCAACATAAAAATGCCAGTCCAAGGTTTTACAGTTACCCCAGTAGTAAGTTTCCCACAGGTTAAAGTTATGGTTTGTGTCTTTAGCGGGTCATCCATTGCTCTTTCGACTGGGATCATTGCTTCAGCACCCTGCCCAGCTTCACTCCCCGCCGCAACTACTACTCTGTAAGAGTGGTAGAAACTATTCTGTTTTTGTTTTAGAAGATTTTTCATCGCATAACATGAATCAACAGAAGGCATATACCAAAGCGTGTGGTTGAGTACTTGGCGGAGTCTTATATCGGAGAAAGGAAAAGGTGATCTTCTTCCAGTTTTTAAATCTTCCACCGATGTTTCAAAATACTGTCCCCGAAGCAGGTCCAACCATTTTTGCACATAAGCCTCAAAAATAAACCGCGCGTCCTTCTTTTTTCCTTCGGTAGAAAAGAAGATGTTTAAGTCAAATTCGTTGAATTCCCCCTGCATGGCAATCTTCCTGATTGCCTCAGGCATTTTGTACGTGAGCATTACCATTCGAGGAAGTGCAGCATAAGGATTTGATCCTTGAGAATCATCCCATACTTCCTTCGCTTTCTGTTCATCCGAATATGTCCATGAAAAAATTTGTTCTTCTATGAATTCGCCTGAATTTATTGCCCTAAATGGCGTTCCTGAAAGAAATAAATAATGGCTAGTTGATATGGGTAGGAAGGATTCGTCGTAGACACTGTCGGGGTCATAGTTTTCATCCTCCAGCCGTTCAACCTCTTGCTCGTCATCTTCTTTCTCAAAAAGTTCCTTTGCTTTCTCTCTCCATGCACCAAAATGGTACTCATCGAATACCACCAAATCCCAATGAGTTGCATGAATCCATTCATTATGCGCCTTGATGGTACCTGTTGCCCTATCAACACCAAGTAGGTCCTGAAATGAGCCGAAACAAACTATTGGTTTGTTTTTATCAGCATGAGAAAATTGTTCGTCAATATCATTGGTGAAAGGAGTTGAAGATGAGGGACGTGAAATAAACTGCCACCCTTCGAAATCCACATGAGTAGAAAGATCATCTCTCCATGCCCCTCTTACCGCAGGTTTAAAAGTCAGAACAAGTATTTTTTTAAAATTCGAAGCCTTTGCTAGTTGATAGGCTGCGAAGGTCTTTCCAAAGCGCATCTTTGCGTTCCAGAGATATTTAGGAATTCTGCCACTTCCATCATGTTCTGCTAAGTCATAATAGGCTTTTGTCCGAACTACAGCATCCTCTTGCTCCGGACGCATCTTAAAATCCAAAGTACGATCTGTTGCTGTATCAAGCCTGTGCTTAACAGCATGGACAGCTCTTTTCAAATCTTCTATCGTACACTTGTACCATTCTCCACCAACACAAGGGCAGTGCATGCTTTCTAGCATCCTATGCACTTCATGATCCCTGAACACAGAACCATCTGCACGCATAGCACTTTCAGTAAAATCTATTCGATATGGAGGCTCATTTCCTGGGCGAATCGTGGGGTACTGTTCCTTCACTCGTATCTCAACATCATCACGAGTTGTATCTCCAACTTTGTAATACCCTTCGTACTGGTCTTCGGTGTAGGCATAAATTTGGGGTTTTATTCTTGAATCGCGACCAGGAAAGAGTTCTTTAGGCATTTTCTGTATCTCCAATATCCTTATCTCCAATATCCTTAATCTTTGAATCAATTAAGCGCCACTCATCTTCAGATATACCCCAGAGCCTACAGAGATAAGCATCTGTGAATATCTGATCGTATTTAGAAAACGCAGGAATAAAGGCAAAACTCTTGATAGAGATATGTTGCGAAACAACTGTTTGAAGAAGTAGGAAGCGAACAACTTTAGTCAACAGATAGGACTTATAGCTTTCAGTTTCTTCTCTTGTATTAAACGCACCAGCTACCAACCAAGTTTCTGTACAACATGATCCAGGCTCAGCAATCCTTGTATTCCCTTCATAAAAAAAACCAACGGGCTTGGTAAAGTCTGTTTGTCCTGCAATAGGAGCTGCTGGAATAAGAAATTTCCACTTATCTAAATATCCCCTTGAATCATCAACGTCTTCAACACGAGCAAATTTATACCCAATTCTTTGAATGAACCAGCAAGGAATCCCATTATCTCGTGGCTCATAATTCGACGGAAGACCGAATGGTTTTCTGGGTGAAATAATGGCTGATAAGGTTTCTTTTCCTTGATGCAATTTAGTTACTTTTCGTACAATATCAAGTGCCCTATTATTTCTTATGAAGGTATAAAATTCATCCAGCTTTCTAACCTCAGTATTTTCTCCTTCTGGAGATTTATTCGTAATAGCACAAAGTCCCCGATTATCCCTGTCCCAAAGGAAATAGCAAGCACCACCTGCTAGATCAACGCCTGGAAATACATCCTTAAAATTCTCATAATCGACAAGTTTTCGTATACGGTCATCTCCAAGCATAGAAGCTCTAAATTCATCCAAGCCTTTCCCACCAGAGAACCATCTAGAGGGAATAATCATCGATAAGTATCTCGGTTTTAACTTCATTGCCTGTTCGACAAATAGTTGGTATATCGGCCTAGCACTTCTTCCACTTCCACCATCATCTAATTGATATGGCGGGTTGCTAATAATTAAATCAAATTTCACTTTTTCTAGTTCCTTAGTATTACTGATATGGATAAATTCATAAGCATGTGTCTCAAGCTCATCACCTCTGTCAAATTGTTCTCTTGAAGCACCACAGAATTGACATTTCCCATTACCATCCCAAGTGTGTTCAATCCGCTTAAATCGAATTTTACCTGTTGTTTCTTCAAAAGAAGTAACTGAGTAAATGCTGTTAGCATGTTTGCTGCAATAAAGGCTCCGTCTAGTTAATAGACTTGTCAATTCTGTGATAGCAAATCCATACAACTGCTTATGAAAAATATGATCTATCCGCTTCTGACGGTCAGGAATGCTATCCTTCAACCCCTCCAATAAGCGCTTCGCAATTTCTCTTAGGAAGATGCCTGATTTGCACGCAGGATCTAGAAATCTTGCATTTGGGTCTTTAAACAATCCCGGTGGTAGCATATCCAGCATAGCATTTGCAACTTCAGGAGGTGTTAGTACCTCGTCATTGGATAAGTTTGCAAGACATGATAGAACATCAGGATTATGGTTTACTCGATCTGACACTGAACCCTCCAATATTCTATGGGTTTATACTCAATAATAGGTTGAGGAATATAGGCACCAATCTCTTTATCAAATGATCCAGAGGATAGAAATAGGTCACCTTGCGTTCCAAGGTCTTGCATCTCAAGCATGGTCGCCAGCTCAAAGTCCCTTCTTTTAAACATTATTCCTGCTACCAACGACCATTCAGAAAAGATGATCGGTCTTCCATCTTTCTGAAGAAGGGAGAGGGCATCTCCGCATAGAATGTTCCTATGAAATATGTATCTTGCCGCTTCACGACACTCATCTGAAGTATCTTTGCCCATATTTCTTGAATATGCTTCATTCCAGACACCAAACAACCGGTCTCTACAATGTTGGGCATTGTCCTCAAGCAACTCAACCCCATAAATGCTGGATACAGCAACAATTGAGTATTTTTCATAATCGCTATGGTTCTTACTATATCGGAATTTCACAGTGCTCAATTTCCTATTTAGTATTTCTGCAAGGAAATTCCCATCGCCGCAGGCTGGCTCAAGTACACGACTATCTATACGTTCTGTTTCATCTTTGACTAGGTCACACATTGCTTTGACTTCACGCTCGTGTGTGAAGACTTCGCCAAAATCGGCAACTCTATCCTTGGACTTGATTAGTTTGGACATGCTTGCACTATAACACATGGCCATTTCTATTACCAAACATAAAACCACATAGTTAACAAAAATGGCCAAAATCGACTTGCTATCTGTGCCAATAAGAGCGTACATACACATACCAAACATCAAGGAGAAAGCAGCATGGGCAAGGATTGGACGAAAGAGGAACTGGTACAGGCCAGCAAGGCCATGATGGCAAACGGGCAGATGGGATACGAGGAGTTTTGCGAAATGCTCGCAGACGGAGTGTTTGATACCGATAACTCGGAGGTAGCAGCCGAAACTAGTGAAACGGAGGTACACTCATGAAAATGGTCGTCCCCTACCAGATCAGCATCAAGCAACGAAAGCAACTGGCCGAAGATATCGCGGATGCATTGCACACCCTGCCGCGGTACATGATGTACCCCACCTGCAACTACGAGATCGGAGGGTGCCTTTTGGACAAGAGAGGCAACCTCAGCATCCCCGAGAGCATGGACGATGCGACGGTGAACAAGCTGCTGGAGCACCTGAAGAACTGTGGATATGTGAGCGAGGGCATCGAGGGAGAGGACAAACTCACCATCAACCTACCCCGAGCGGACTTCACCGATTCCCAATTGGATGTGCTCGCTCAGATGGTGAAAGCCAAGGAAGGACTGTTCAAACGGGGATTCCAGACCGACTCGGTTGAAGTGGTCGTCACCAGCGAATGGGTGAGTTTCCCTTGGTTCACCCTCAGCGGGGAGGCCGACGAGGCACAAGCGTACACCACATTCATCAGCAAACTCTGCGAGATGACACGCAAACAAAAGCGTGTGTTGGCATCCTCGGTCGGGGGAGACAACGACAAGTATGCAATGCGCTGCTACCTGCTCAGGCTCGGGTTCATCGGGGATGAGCACAAGCGCGCTAGAGCCATTCTGCTGGGGAACCTTGGTGGCAATTCGGCATTCAGGCATCCCAAGGGATGAGACGATATGAAACGATCCTGCACACAGCCCCCCGAGGGGGGTCTGAATCCCTGGGCACTACACGCTTTACAACGTGCAAGGGCCTTTACACGTAAAAACTGGTATTCAAACGGGGTATTGCCCCCCTCCCACACTAGCATATGATGCCATACAAGACTGAACACTACACCACGATACAAAAAAGTGCCTACTCACCAGAGGCTTTCGGCACAGGAGAAAACACGCGCCAACGACACGGCGCGTTTGATTTACGTTTGATTACTCAGCGGCGATCCTGAGGCCCTTAATGGCTTCCTGGCGCATGAGCTTGCCGTCGAGGAGCTCGAATCCAAGATAGCCGACCTGGTGGTCCAGGATGAACTTCTCGCGCATCACCATGATGCCCACAGGCTTGCGGTCGATGATCCAGTAGTAGCTGAAGTCCCCGAAGAGGATCGGCATCCTGCCCTCCTCGATATCGGGCATGTGCTCGCTGTACGCCACCGGCTTGCCGAGGATGGAATCATCGCTCGCGCGCCAGATATGGTTACCGTCCTCATCGGTGAGGGTCCTGAGGGCCAAGGCTGTCTTGTCGTTCATCAGCCACGTTCCCACTTCCCGATACTCTGGCTTGAGCGAGAGGTATAGGGAGACGATATTGGCATAGGTCAACGTTGGCGCCGACAGAGCCTCCTGTGCGCCCTTGGTGGCGTGCAGCAGGCCGGTGGGCATCGCGATGCCGGTTCCCGCGATGAACGCACTGTCCTCGGCCTTCGCGAAGCTCTTGGCGAACCGCCCGATCAGATGCCCCTCGAGATCGAAGAGCTCGTCATTGACGAAATCCTCGTCCAGCTTCACCAGAGCTCCCAGCTTGTGGCGGTCCAGCGGCACGCGGATGAAGTCCCTCTGACCGTCATGGATGGGGAACGATTCCCCCTCGGGCACCCATTGGGCAACGTCGTCGCTGTCCTTGGCGTACATCCGGAAGCTAGAGCCCTTGGCATCGACCACGGTCCCGAGTCGCCTGAGCAGGCTCTTCTTGCCAAGCTGGGAGGCGAAGGGTCCCTCCGCTCCCCTGGGCAGGGCGAAGGTGCCGGTATCGGTGCTCCGGTAGTTCTCGATCGATCCCAGGGCGTACTGTTTGGCCCGCATCAGGTTCCAGAAATTCTTGGTGTATTCGCCCGTCCTGGTATAGGAAGGGCGTTCATCCTTGGTGTACATCATTTGCCTCCTTTGCGTCGGGTGCAGCTCCTGCAGACATATTGGCCGAGATCCAGGTGGTTGAGGGGACCGTCCGACGGGCTCAGCGGGGATGAGCATTTGGGACAGCGCACATCATAAGCCAGGTAGTCTCGCATCGTGTGGGCGGCACTCGCATGCAATCGATAGTGGTCCGATCCTTCTTCAGTGAGATACAGGTCGTAGAACCTGCGGATGTGTTCCTCGGTGTTGCCCGAGCTCATCGGCACGAGGACGTCTTCATTCTTTCTTCTACTCAGCGGGTAGCATGCCATTGGTGGCTCTCCTTTGGTGGTTTGTATGCCCACGCGGGGCAGATTGGTGAATCCAGTGAATGTTGCGGTGATAGTACTTTCCCCGACTGTCACTGACCTTATTCCTTGCTCCACAGGGAGCTGGATACCTTTGGTGAAGGAAGTGAAGGTAAAACCAACTTTATAGTTGCCTTTTGCCCTCCCGTGTACCCTTTGCACCGTGGGTACACACACTTCCGAAATTCCCCACTGAATTGAAAACACATTCACTACATTCACCAACTGATGATAAGCACTTGCGTGGACATCAGTTATTCTAGTGAATGTTCTCGTTTTCACTTTCACCTCACATTCACTAAATTCACTAGGCCAGGAAGTCGAAATCATCATGTCCGTACTCCAGGACGTACTCGGCCTTGGTGGTCTCGGTGAGGGTGAGGTCCTTGTAGAAATTGCCGCCCGACCCGTATCTGACGGTCATCTCGGCAAAGGTGGCACCGAGATGTGATGCCAGCGTATCGCGGAACTCGCGGGCGGTCTTGGCATACCCGTTGTTGTTGTCCTTGCACCAGGCCTTGTAAACCTTGTAGACTCTTCCGGTGGTGCACATGTCCTTGATCTTCCCTCCAGGGCGTGTGGTCATGCACTCATAGCTGATCCTGTTGCTGGCAGAAAGGAATGGTACGTGCGGATCCAAAGCCGGATTGTACGGTAATAGAGGGTTCTCCCATTCTTTCGGGGATGGGAGGACATCGTAGGGAACTCCAAACCGTTCGACAGGAGCCTGCCTCGGGAGGTAGGCAATGAACGTGAAGCGTGTGGGGAGAGAAAACGCCCGATTGCTATTCTCCGGGTTCATCGTAGACCCAGAAACCACAGGCAGCTCTTGGTATGTGTGGATCGAGCGTGAACAGCAGCATCGATGGCGAGTTGAGGTCGATGTCGTCGGGTTCTCGAAGGGACAGGAAGAAACGTTGGAACTCTATGATTTCGATGATGCACAACTGGTGGACTTCGCCATCCTCAGCGATCTTATGATGATAAAGCCATACGAAAGTGACTGTGATGACACACAACCGTTGAAGACATACTTTACCGGATGGGTAGATACGCATGGCAGGATATTCGATCCGGAGTCACTTCCCCCGTTCACCAGGAATTTGTTGGGGATTGCAGTGGAGTGGATGTGTCCCGAATTGATTGAGCTGACTAGCGAATTCCTTTGCATCCAAAAGGGGGCATGAGATCGCCAACTTCCCTTGAATCGGTCATCCGTGATCAAGCTGCTTCAGGATCTCTGCCGGAAAAATGGCCATCGCGGATATTACTGTTGACGGTAGTCGGACAAAGCAGGATCATAGGGCATGGAGTACATACATGGACCTATTCGTTCGATACCAGTCGGATGGAAAAGTCCATAAAGGATGTAAGATCATGGCAGAACTGAAGACCAAGCAACACGATGGCGATGTGTTTGCATTCATCAATAGCTTTGCGAACACGGAACAAAAGCGTGCTGATAGCCTTGAGTTGGTGAAGTTGATGCAAAAGGTTACCGGGCATCCACCCAAGATGTGGGGACCCACGATGATCGGTTTCGGTCTCTACCACTACAAATCGGATCGCAGCAGACAGGAGGGTGATTGGCCCTTGGTGGCATTCTCCCCACGCAAGGCAGCCATCTCGCTCTACGTATACACGGGGAATCCTGCGCATGCGCACTTGCTGGAGGACCTCGGAACCTATACGATCGGAAAAGCCTGCATCTACGTCAAGAATTTGTCCGACATACACCTGGAAGCGCTCGAGAGGCTCATGCGTGCAACGATCGAATTCTTGGAAGAGACATACGGAACCATCATGTGATCCGATTAGTTCCTGGACCAGGATCCGGTGAGCACAACAGACTTCCTGCGTTCAGGGAATTCCTATCGGAGTCACCCCATCCGCTGTACAGAACCATGGATGCAGGGATGGTGGCGTTTGTCATTGCCCACCTTTGCCAATCAAGACATCGAGGCCCTGAAAGGCACTGAGTCCTCCCTGCAGAGCCGGACAGCGAGATCCCTGCCATCCATTGCAGCCGTGGGCAACCCTCCTGCCGGAGTGGTCCACTGCCCGATCATCGAGAAGTTCCTCAGCCCGGGCAACGTCTTGGGAAGACGTCTGGATAGCGTGGCCTTGGTCGGGGCAAACCCTTCGAAGCTCCCCTGCCAGTTGCCGGTATAGCGGATCACCGAGTGAGGTGTGGAGACATCGATCATGTCGATATGGCTTGCGATATTGCCTACAGCATGCTCAAGTCGATCGATGACCTCCTCTGCGATATGGACCTTCGCTTTCTCATAGGCCTTCTTGTCATGCTCGCGGAAAACTTCCCATTTGTTCCACTCCCATGTATTCATGAGTACCGTCACCAAAGTCTTCCCTGAAGGAGCAAGCGTAGGATCATACTGGTAGACATTGACGCTGAAGCGATGGTGAACCGTCCCGTCGGGAAGCTCGATCGGTCTGTCCAGATACGGTGAGAATCCGTGAGGAAGGTCGGAACAGTCCCGGTCAACTCCCAAGGCGACGAATACGGTCGAGGGGAACAGAGGATAGGTCTCGTAGGCACGTTGCAACACTTTCGGCAGATACCTGCCGCCAAGCATCCCGAAAAGGGTCTGGTATCCATCCGCAGCGCTGACGACATGGTCGGCTTCGATCACCGATCCGTCGGACAGTCGTATGCCGGTAGCAATATTGTCCCCAACGATCACCTCCTCCACTCGCGTACCATAGCGCAGCGTGCCACCCATGGCATGTATTCCCCGCTCGATGTTCCGTGCCAGGTTCAACGATCCCCCGACTGTATATCCCGCACTCTTGGTAAGCTGTTGCGAAAGTCCCATGGTGAGGGAAAGCAAACTCCAATCCTCCGGTATGTCGGAGAGGAGCATCTCCCTGAGCACAGGGCTCTTGAATCGCCGTGCATAGGTTCCCATCGGTTCAAGGTGCTGCATGATGGTGATGAAGACACCGACTCTATCACGAAGATCGGCGAACAGACTTCCCAGGGAATGGCGGGGCGCAGTTCTTGGGTTGTCCAGCTTCGACAACCGACCGAGGGAACGACAGAACCGCCGGATCATCCGTTCGTCCTCGCGAGCGATGCGAATCAATTCCTTCTGCAATGCATCCAGGTCACTATAGAGACGGATGGTTTCGCCTGAGGAGAGGCCGATCGTAGCGAAATCGGAAAAGTTGACGACCGGAACCAGTGATCCGTCCTTGTTGGTGAACGCGCCGAGTTCCTCCCATAGATGCCGCAGTCGTGAATCCTCACGGGTGCCGATCAACCAATGGACACAGTAATCGATCGTATAGCCGGCCCGTTTCCAGGATGTGCACAATCCTCCGGGTTGTGTGTGTTGTTCGACGAGCGTCACGCGATAACCGTTCCGAAGCAGATACGATGCCGCCGAGAGTCCTGCGATTCCCGCTCCGATGATCACCACATGTTTTCCCGTGTTGCTCATCATCTTCCTCCTTCACCGGATGGTCAGCTTTCATGCAACACAAGAAGGTTGGATGATGGGACCAGGGACCTACACTCGGATGAAGCAGACAGGTTCTGTGGAAATCCCATCGCTTGTATGTGTTACTGCTGTGTACCGGTCAGAAAAGCCAGAACAAGGCCGTTACCCCGGCCCGCGCCTTCTCCATGTTCGGACCGAGCAGCTCGGAATCATTGTTGGCGAACGTGTATCCGACCGTCGGCGCATCCACGGCCACTCCTACCGATATCTTCCCCAGATGCGCATCCACGTGGAGACGATACCCCATCACCGAGTCCGTGAAGACCTCACCGAATGTATCCACCACACGGTAGTACCATGATTCGGGATACTCGTCATGGATGAAATGGATGAGCGTGAGGGCCTCTCCGTCTGTGAAACTCATGCCATAATAGGGACCGAATCCCAGCCCTATATCGAAAATCCCGAGAAACGGAGTACGGATGCCTAGTGTGATCATGCCATCAAGCCAATGATTGTTGTCACCGAACACGCCATTCATCGTGGTTTCCACGAAGAACAATTGGAATCGGGCTTCGGCACCGAATCTGTAGGAGGGAGGATCGAACAGGGTGTCCTCAGGGATGCCGTCGTAGATCGATTCCCGATGACGCAGAAGGTTTCCGAAACCCAAGGAGATGGGATCGGAAGAAACCGAGGTGACAAGGATACTGAGGAACAGGATGATGCAGACAGTCTTTTTCATGGAACGTCTCCTATGAGGTGATGGCATGGAGAGTCCGGTGTCCTGATGAGTGCATGACGGAACGAGAATGAAACAGGAGCCCCTGGGCGCTTCGAGATCATTCTAAAGCTGCAGAAAATGCACGTCAACCATTATTTCCCTAGGTTATCAGAATGAATCATGCCAAATACCGGAAAAATCACTGGGTAAACCGGCCATTCCATAGCTCCTGTTTCATGCTGGTGTCCACCTGGAGGGGACTGCTGTTCCCGTCCGCATCGGAATTCAACGCCGTATCCAAGCCATCGCTGAACGGATTGAGGTTTGCTTCGGCTCTGGCAGTCATCGAGCTGCCCCTCTGGATGGAAGATTCCACGGAGACTTCCCCTCCCCCGATCGCAGAACCGACACTTCCTGTTGCCGAGACACTGGTATCGTAGGTCACCACTCCGTTCGGACCTACGGAGACCTCACCCCCGGCACTGAGCGAGGAATCTCCAGCACTGAGCGAGATCCTCGCGCTTCCGGTAGCTGAGTAGTCGGTCACCACACCCTTGCCGTCCATCGAAACCGATCCACCGACCGATAGGGTGGCACCAGCGTTGAAACCACTTCCGATATCCCTATCGAATGCCAATTCCATCCCTCCCCGGTGGGTCGTGGCACCTGTTGCAGCACTTTCGGTAAACCCGTAGTCGAGTTTCGGTCCTCCGATCGAAGAGAGATCGGCCTTGAACTCGACCACCGTCCGGGCACACGAGATGCGTCCGGTCATGAAGGGGATGAACGGGATATCAAGGTCGGTTCCATAGTCGTCCAGCTTCTTAAACAATGGAGAGGACTCGGGAATCTCTCCGCTTTCGAACCGCTTCTTCTCTCCCCTATTGCGCGCGATGCGTTCATTCTCCGCTTTCTCGATCGCCTCTTGCTCTTGGTCGTATTGTTCCCGCAGGTTCTTCACGTCGCAACCGCAGTCCCACTCCTCGGCGAAGTTGAGCGCGGAAAAGGCGTTGAGCACGATCACCAGACCTTGGAACACATTCTGATCGATGATCGCCCGTAAGTTCTTTTCCTTCTGTTCCCGGACATCCGGATCGCTGATCATCGCCACATGACGGATCACATCGTAGTACAACGCCTCTACGTTCGGCTTGATCTTCTGCAGATAATTCGTGGCAGCCAGCATCGTCGCCTGGTTCCATGCGACGTTCGCGACATTATTGTATTGGTTGTTGTAGGTGACGTGCAAGGAATGCCACCGGAGTCTCCATTGGGCGGTATCGGTATCCTGTCCTGCATCCCGTGCCGCGGTCTCCTGCTTTGCAAGCTGCTCAGAGGCTGCTTCCTCGCGTTCTGCAATCTTCTTGAACTCACCGGTGACTCCTGCCAGGATCTGATCCACCGCCTGCCTTGTCCGGTTGTTGGCGGAGAACAGGTAGGTACCATAGGTATTCACCTTCCGGTTGTGCACCGCAAGGTTGTACTGTTGCATCACGATGTTCATGGGATCTGCGTAGCGATTGAGATCAAGACCGAACAGTGCGATGGAAGGATCGATCATCGAACCGAGTGCTATGACAGAAGCGGTCTTTCCGGTTGCCAGTTCCCGTTCGGCTTGCATGGCAAGACGTTCCATCTCAGCGATCCGCGCCTCCAATTGTTCTTCTCCCTCGACCTCGACCTGTGCTTCGAAATCCTCATACTTCTCGGGATGCGCCATGACATCCTGCATATCGAAGTTATAGGAAACCGACATGCCGAGATTCTCCATGGTCGTTTCTTTCATGCCGATTTCGCTGAAACTGGCACGAATTCCGAACAAGTTCACAGCTTCGGCAAAATCATTGAGTGCAGCCAAACCGAGTGGCCCGTTGATGGCCTGCAACGAGGAGAATTGGCTTACCAGCGTGATGGGAGGGGCTTGGTAGCTTCCTTGGACGGGAAGATTCTCTATGAAATGACGCATCTTGTTCCGGTCGCTTTGGTCCAACTGTCCGATGAAGTCGGCTGCGGTGAGGATATCCTGGTCCCTCATGGCCGTGAGGGCTTGTTCGAACTGGGCATCAGGTGCATGGGGCGGAATGCCGACATACACATCGGTCTCCTCCAACGACGCTCCAGCAGCTTTGCGTGCAGCGATCATCGCCGGAACCCTCAACCGCTCATCCTCGAGAATCCTTTTTGCCAAGTCTCTCCTTCCCTGTGCCTCATAACAGCTGGCAAGGGCCAATGCTGCCGGCCAATCGGTGGGGTCGAGGGTCCTTGCTGCCAAGAGTACCGCCTTGGCCTCTTCCAACTCCTTCAGGTCGACCAAGAGGTTCCCGAGGTTTACCAAAGAAGTCAGGCTCCTGAGCGTCCAGGAAGGATTTTCGGAGGATCCGGCGAGACTGCACGCCAGTGCATACGCATAGAGAATCCGGGCATCCTCCCGGTATGGAGCAAGCAGAGGCTCCATTCCCGCATACGGATGACGCCGTTCCCCCGCGCTGAGGATTGCGCTGGCGAGGTTTCCGATGGAGATGGGATCCTCTACATCAAGTGCGAACACAGAAGCGGCCAAGGCAACGGAAAAATTGGGTCGATCGATATGGTTCACCACTACGGAAACCAGATACGAATGCTCCCGGGCGAGCGTGCTGTCCTTCATCATTTTGTCGAACGAGACATCCCATCGGACCAATCGATGGAATTCGCCGAACATGTCGGCTTCCAATCCGCTTATTGCCTCTGCATAGCGTGCTTCTGCGATTTCGATCGCTTGGGAACGAAGCGATTCCTTTGGCGATGGCACGTATGGGGAAATTGCCGAAAGATCATGGACAAGTTCCTCCGAGGCTTTCTCCTCCAGCACGTAATCGGGTTCCTGTGCTGACGATACGGAACTTCCATGATCGGGCAGCGGCACGAAGACAGGCGAAATGTATGGGGGAGTCTCCACCAAGGGAACGATCTCACGATCCATCGGCTCGAACCATCCTGCATCGATTCCGCGAACATCCTCCAAAGGAACATGATATGTGTCTGCCATTGGTATCGAAGGGTAATGGGAACTCACCTGTTGCCGGAGGATGGTATCGGTGATGGAAGAACACCCCACTCCAAGGAACATCATGGCGATGATCACGCACACGCACGCACGACCGGGACGCGAAATGCTCATCCTCTTGCCTCCACCCACGTATGACAAGCTTAGACCCGTGTCAGCGGAAAGTCAAAATAATTATCGAATCATGGGAAGGTATCGTGAGAAGCGTCTCCTGTACAAGTGTTGACCACTTACATCAGTATAAATTTGTATACCGGCATGCAGCAAGGAAATGTCTGGGAACGATGGCATCACCGTACGCATCGGTCATCACAGAACGACTCCTTTCCCGAACAGGGATTGGTGTGTACCATGACATGGCGTACCTTGGGGAACTGGTGCTCGATCCTGTCGTGCAACTGTTCAGCGATATCGTGGGCCTCATGCAACCGCAGGTGCCTGCAGCAGGTGATCTCCACCTCGACCCAATACCCTGATCCGACCGTGCGGGTCCGCAAGAGGTCGATGCGCTTTACCTGCGGATCCGACAGGATGGATTCCCTGAGGGAACGCTTCGTCTGGGTATCCACCGAAGAATCCATCAGGATCGCAGCGGCTGAGATGAACACTCCGACAGCACTCTTGATGATGAGAAGCGCGATCACGACCGAAGCGATCGGATCGAGCAACGGATACCCCAAGCGGGATCCGAGCACGCCGATGAGCGCACCGGTCGAGCTAAGCGCATCGGTGAGGTGATCGGTCGCAAGGGCTTTCAACGAGTTCAATCCGGTAGAACGGGCGGATGAGGAGGAAATCTTCCAGAGTACCAGCTTCACGATGATGGAAACGGCGGCTCCGATGAGGGGAAATAGCGTAGGAACGGGAATCTCTGCATCACGCACGATGGTGCTGATCGCAGTGTATCCGATGAGCATTCCGGTGGAGAGGATTGCGATCGCCAGGAAGATGGAGACGATACTTTCCAGCTTGTCATGTCCATATTGATGCGTACTGTCAGCTTTCCGGTCGGAGGCGGCCAATCCTCCCGCGACCATCGTGTAGCTGATGATGTCTCCGAGAGAGTTCACGCCATCGGAGAGGAGGGCTTGGGACTTGCCCATGAGCCCCGCAAGGAGCTTGAGCAGGGAAAGTGCAATGCTCGAGACGATCGAGATGAGCGATATCCGCACGCCGTTTGCGGCCAAGGTGCGCTTCTTTGCCGTTCCCATGGTGGCTACCCCTAGCGGGAGTGCCTTCCCTTGAGCACTTCGATCACCTCTTCGAGGCGGACATTCTTCTGTGCCAGGAGGACCAGCAGGTGATAGACGAGATCGGCTGCTTCACCGAGGAAGAGCGGCTTGTGGTCATCCATCGCCTCGATGACCAGCTCCACAGCCTCCTCGCCGACCTTCTGGGCAATCTTGTTGATGCCCCGGGAGAACAGATGGTTCG
This sequence comes from Spirochaetales bacterium, assembly GCA_018433865.1. Taxonomy (GTDB): domain Bacteria; phylum Spirochaetota; class Spirochaetia; order Sphaerochaetales; family Sphaerochaetaceae; genus UBA8525. Next base: position 18,081 of record JAHDQJ010000002.1, read on the forward strand.
TGTAGGATCCTTCCATAGGATGTTCACGACGATCATGGATCACATCCTCGAGATAAAAGAGGAATTCGCTGTTACCCAAGCGTTCCGGATCATTTTCCTCTTCGAAGCAGGTGTCGCTTCCCGTGTGGCAGACAGGACCGGAGGGAATTGCCTTGACCAACAGGGTATCGTTGTCACAATCGGCGAGAATCTCCCGGACGGTCAGATAGTTGCCGCTGGTCTCACCCTTCGTCCAGAGCTTCTGCCGGCTCCTGGAGTAGAAAGTCACCAGGCCCCTCTCCTGCGTGATGCTCAGCGCCTCTTCGTTCATGTATCCGAGCATGAGTACCCGGCGAGTCACGGCATCCTGTACGATGACCGGAACAAGTCCGTTGCCTTTGTTGAAATCGACCTGCATAGCGCTCTCCCCCCACCTAACGGTTCAGGCGTATAGATATACCACGATTCGCCAAAAAAATCTTCAGTTCAGGGATATCAATCTCATGAAAGTGGAATATGGATGCAGCCAACGCGGCGTCTGCGCCACCTTCTTCGAATACCTGCGTGAAATGTTCCATGGTCCCCGCACCGCCGGAGGCGATGATGGGGATGCCCACGCTTTCAGAGAAACGACGGGTGAGCTCGACTGCGAAACCACCTTTCGTCCCATCGTGATCCATGGAGGTGAGCAGTATCTCGCCAGCTCCCCGTTGTTCGGCCTCCACAGCCCATGCAAGAGCTTCCCGTCCGGTCGGAATCCTTCCGCCCGCGACGTAGACCTCCCACCCTTGGAGCAATCCCTGGTCGAACGCGGAATTGGAACGTACGTCGATCGCACACACCACACATTGCGAACCGAACTCCCGTGCGAGCGTATCCAGGATGGAGGGGTCATTCACCGCCATGCTGTTGATCGAGATCTTGTCCGCACCCGCTTCGAGCAACGCACCGACATCCCGCACGCTCCGGATACCCCCCCCCACGGTGAAGGGGATGTCGATCACATCGGCGATCCGCCTGACCAATTCGGTGAAAGTGCCGCGGTTCTCGATCGTTGCAGTGATATCGAGGAAGGTCAGTTCATCGGCTCCCTGCCTCGCATACAGGCTTGCCAGTTCCACCGCATCCCCTGCATCGCGAAGATTGATGAAGTTCACACCCTTGACGGTTCTTCCGTCCCGTACGTCGAGACACGGAATGATGCGCTTGGCCAACATCTCAGGACTCCTTCGCCTGCCATGCGGCAAGCCGGACGATATCGATCGCCCCCTCATAGATCGCTTTTCCGATGATCGCTCCGGAAAGTCCCGCACGGGAGAGCACTTCCAAGTCCCCGAGGCTCCTGATCCCGCCGCTTGCGATCAGCTCGATTGCCAATCCATCGCGCGCGGCACGTGACATGATCGCCTCATACAGTGCGAGAGCGGGTCCGCTCATCATCCCATCCCTGCTGATATCGGTACTGACCACCTTGGTGAAACCTGATGACAGATACCCTGCGATGAAATCCACTACCGGCAGGTCTGTAGTCGATTCCCACCCCGAGACCGCTATCATGCCGTCACGGCAATCGGCACCGAGGATCAACCGCTCGCTCCCCCACCGGTGAAGAAGCTCCAGCGTCAAGTTCCTGTCACGTGCAGCGAGCGATCCCACGGTAGCCATCGCCGCTCCCGCATCGAACACCGAAGAGAAATCCTGAGCCGATTGCAACCCTCCGCCGACATCGATCGTGAGATCGACCGATGCGCTGATGCGCTCAAGCATATCGAGGTTCCTCACCTGCTTGGCCCGTGCACCATCCAGGTCCACCAGATGCAGACGCCGCAATCCGCTTCCGGCAAATCGCTTGGCAACCTCGACCGGATCGGTGGCGTACACTTGCTTGGTGTCGTAGTCTCCCATGCGAAGGCGCACGCAGGAACCGCCGATGATGTCCATCGCAGGTATGGCAATCATGAGCGACCCTCCCCGAGCGCAAGGAAGTTCCTCAAGACTTGCTCGCCAACCGGTCCGCTCTTCTCCGGGTGGAACTGTACCCCACGATGATTCCCCCTCCCCAAGGCCGCGCTGAAGACCGTATCCCCATAGGTGCACGTCGCAATCGTCTCCCCGCAGAGAGGCACATGATACGAGTGGACGAAGTAGAACCACGCGGGATCGGAGATGCCTGCAAACAGCGGATCAGAGGAACAGGAGACGGTATTCCATCCCATGTGCGGGACCTTGAGATGCTCCTTCCGTGAGAACCGGAGAACCGTCGGATCGAATATCCCGAGACATTCGGTCTGTGCCTCCTCACTGTGTGCGCACATCAGCTGCAACCCGAGGCAGATGCCAAGGAACGGTTGGGTAAGCTGGTGCAATACCGCATCGAGTCCTACCTCGCGCAGGTACCGCATTGCCGATGAAGCCTCGCCCACGCCGGGGAAGATGACATGCGACGCATCACGGAGCTTGCGAGGATCGTCGGTCACCTGGGCATCGAGTCCGAGGCGATGCAACGCACAGAGGACTGAGCGGATATTCCCTGCATTGTATTTCACGATGGCTACCGAAGACATCAGAGCACTCCTTTCGTACTGGGCAACTCCAGGTTCCCCGGGTAACGGAAGACCGCACGCCTGACGGCCCGGCCGAAGGCCTTGAACAGTGCTTCCGCTTGATGGTGCGCATTTCCTGCGTTTACCTGCATGTGCAGGTTGCACCGGGATTCATCACTGAATGACTTGAAGAAGTGGCTGAACAGTTCGGTGGGGAAGGTTCCGATCACATCGCGGGAGAAGCTCACATCCCATGCGAACCAAGATCGTCCCGAGAAATCGAGTGCTACCTGTGCAAGGCACTCATCCATCGGAAGGATTTCGAATCCATAGCGGCCGATCCCGCGCTTGTCCCCCAACGCCTGCAAGACAGCTTGACCGAACACGATCGCGATGTCCTCCACCGTGTGGTGTTCATCCACCTCGAGATCCCCCTCGCAACGGAGCTGGATATCGATCTTGCCGTGTCGTGCAACCTGTTGGAGCATGTGATCGAAGAACGGCAAGCCCGAATCGATGGACGATTTGCCCGTCCCATCGAGATCGATAGCCATCTTGATGCGCGTTTCCTGGGTATTGCGCTCGATCCTCGCCCTTCTTGGCGGCAGCTCACTGGCCGTTCCCAACAGCTTCAGTACTGTCGGCCAATCGGTGAACGCGATCCTGCGGACACCCTGCGCAGCCTCCTGTGTCCCGACAATGCAGGATCTGGCACGATCGAGCATCGGTACCGCAAGCACGGAAGGAACCGCCTCCTCGATGATGATCCCCTGCTCCTGGAGAACCCGGATGAGATGTCGTACGACCTCTCCTTCCGGTTCATCGCTGAGCAGATAGATACGGAATGTCCCCTCCTGGCAAAGAGTCTTCAATGAGCTGAATACGAGCGGGGTCCACTCGAACGGAACCGAACCGGTGATCAGTGGTCCTTCAGGCTCAACGAACAGCCCGACGATACGATTGTCCGCAAACTCCATCATCATACCTCCAATTCCTCAAGCGCACCGAGCAGCTGATCGTTCTCATCGGCACTGCCGACGGTGATCCTGACACAACCGTAACATCCCCTGACTGTCGATCGGTTACGGATGATGATGTGCCGCTCACGCAGAGCGGTACAGAGCCGATCGGGATCGGTCACCCGTACCAACAGGAAGTTCGCGTCGCTGGGAAACACTTTCTGCACGAAGGAGAATTGCTGCAGGCTCCGAGTCAGCCGGGCCCGTTCGGCTTTCATGAACACGATATAGCGCCTTACATCATCGGCTCGTTCGAGTGCTTCGATCGCGACCTCTTGCGCGATACCGCTCAAGTTATAGGGGTACTTGACCTTGTGCATCGCATCGATGAGTTCTTTCGGTCCCACGGTGATGCCGATCCTTGCATTCGCAAGTCCCCAGGCCTTCGAGAGGGTCCTCAGTACGACCAGACGGGGACATCGACCCATGAGGGTGACCGCAGATTCCCGTTCGGAGAAATCGACATATGCCTCGTCGATGATGGTCACCCCCTTGAACCTGTTCGCCATGCTCTCGATCTGTTCAAGCGGAAAACTGTTCCCCGAAGGATTGTTCGGCGAACAGATGAAAAGCAGCTTGTGCATGCCGGTCTCAGGGGTCCCATTGTTCACCATGTGGCAGATGGTCTCCATGTTCGCAAGGTTGAGGGAGAAATCATCCTTGAGCATGCAGTGGGAGACCCCCACATCGTTGATATCCGCGAACACCTCATACGCGCCGTAGGTCGGCGACATCAAGAGAACCTTGTCCTTGCGCGGTTCGCAGAATATCCTGAACAGCAGATCGATCATCTCGTCGCTTCCGTTGCCCAGGACCATACGATCCTCGGGAAGCGACATGACTTTCGACATCATCCGCTTCAGGTCGCGGTGCATGGGATCGGGATAGCGGTTGCGCCCATGATTCCCCACGAAATCCCGCCAATGTTCGTTGGCATCGAGGAAGACTTTCGCCGCTCCGGAAAATTCACTTCGGGCTGATGAGTAGGGAATCAACCTCACGATATTCGGTCGCATCAGCTCCTTGATCTTGTACTCAATCATGTGCTCACCTCGCAATTCCTTGACAATCGAATCCGCACCGCTTCGGCGTGTGCATCCAGAGACTCTGCTTCGGCCATGATCCGTATGTCCGGACCGAGGGAACACAACGCTTTCCGCTCAAGCCGTTGGAACGTGATCTTCTTGAAATAGCTGTCCAGGGAAACTCCGCCGTAGGCTCGCGCCCACCCGTTGGTCGGCAGTGTATGGTTCGTCCCCGATGCATAGTCTCCTGCCGATTCGCACGACCAAGGACCGATGAATACCGAGCCGGCATTCCTTACGTAACCGGCCAACACCTCGGCGGTTGCGCTCTGGAGCAACAGGTGCTCCGGCCCATACGAGTTGATCACCATCACCGCCTGCTCGGGTTTGGTGACGATCACCGCCTTGCTGTGGCCGAGCGACCGGACAGCGAGATGACGGCGCCCCAAGCGGGAAAGTTGGTTATCCAGGTGGTGTTCCACCGCATCGACCAACAGGTCTCCTGCGTGCAGATCGTCGGCGATCACGACGAGAATCGCCTGACTGTCCGGCCCATGCTCAGCCTGGCTGAGCAAATCTGCTGCAGCGAAGGCAGGATCGGCCGCATGATCGATCACCACCATCACTTCACTCGGGCCTGCCGGCATATCGATCGCGCATGCGCTACCGGAAACCTGGATCTTCGCCTCGGTGACGAACCGGTTGCCTGGTCCGAATATCTTGTCGACCTTCGGAATGCTCTCGGTACCCCAGGCCATCGCACCGATAGCCTGTGCGCCGCCTACCGCGAACACCTCGGTGACACCGCTGATGTATGCAGCGTGGAGGATCGCGGGGTGGATGGTGCCATCGGACTGAGGCGGAGTACAGAGGATGATACGGGAACATCCCGCGATCGTGGCGGGTACGGCGAGCATCAGGACCGTGGAAAACAGCGGCGCGCTTCCTCCGGGGACATAGATGCCGACTTGTTCGATCGGCACGCTCTTGCGCCAACAGAAGATTCCCGGTTCAGTTTCGATGTGCTCGTCATTCGGTTTCTGTGCCTCATGGAAACGCCTGATGTTATCCCGAGCCCTCGCGATTGCTTGGCGCAAGGCAGCCGGCAACAGAGTTCCTGCATTGGCAAGCTCTTCTCCGGAGACTCCCAGACGTGCAAGCGATACACCGTCGAATTTGCGGCCGTACTCGAAAAGCGCCTCGTCACCCCGATCTCTCACCTCCCGGAGTATGCGTGCGACCGTAGCCGAGACATCCTCACCCGTATCGGTCGGTCGTGCAAGGAATCGTGGCAAATCCAGGTACGAGGGGTCGAATATCCGTTCCAGCCAGTTCATTGCTTGCCCCCCCCCTCAATCAGCCATCTTCTCGATGGCGGTCACGAGTATGCCTTGCGCACCGAGAGCCTTGAGCTGTTCCAAGACATCCCAAAACCTCTCTTCCCTCACGACAGTCTGCACTGCGCACCATGCTTCGTCGAGCAGAGGGGTGACGGTAGGACTCTTCATGCCCCCGATGATCGCGGCAGCCTCGTCCAGGTGTTCCTTCGGAAGGTTGAACATGATGTATTTGTAGTCATCAGCACGCATGACCGCATCGATGCGCAGCAACAACCGGTTGAGTATCGTCCGCTTCTCTGCAAAGAGCCCGGGATGACCGATCATCACCGCGGTGGACCAGTAGATCGCTTCGGTCTCCCGCAGTCCGTTGCTCACCAGCGTGGCACCTGTGCTCACGAGATCACAGATGGCATCGGCGACGCCGATGGAAGGGGTGATCTCTACCGATCCGGAGATCTCATAGATGCGGGCGTTCACGTGCGCCTGCGCCAACTTGCGTGCAAGGATGCCTGGATAGCTCGTCGCAATGCGCTTGCCCTCGAGCGAGTTCAGTCCCTCGTAGGCGAAGCCCTCGGGAACTGCGATCGAGAGACGGCATTTGGAGAACCCAAGGTCGCGCAAGACCTCCAGTTCCAAGCCTTGCTCATCGTATTCATTCCTTCCCACGATCCCGATATCGGCAACACCATCGTACACATAGCGCGGGATATCATCATCGCGAAGGTAGAGGAACTCGATCGGGAAATTGTCCGCCTGCTCCTTCAGCAACCTGGAATCGGATCCGAACCGGATGCCGCAGTCCCGTATGATCTGCAATGACTTCTCGCTGAGTCTTCCGCTTTTCTGCACCGCAATCCGCAATCTGCTCTCCATGACAACCTCCCGAGGGTAAAAAAAAGACTCCGCGAAATGCGGAGTCGTCAGTTTGCATGTCAACGCACTCGCATTCCATCAAGATCCTGAGATGTGGTGATGGTGATGAAGTGCCGTATTCCTGTTCATGACATCAGACTACCGAACGGCTTTGGCCGTGTCAATAGCTCAGGACTTCTCACCCGATACTGTTTCGGCACTCCCCACGATCACGTGGGCATTCCTCTTGCGGATCCACAGTGCAACGAAGCCGACGGTCATGCCGATGACGATGATCGTGATGCCAAGGATGGTCACGAGCAGGTCCGCCACGCTTTTCGGGAACAGGAACAACATCGCGGCGAGGATGATCGAGACAATGCCTTCGGTCACCAGCGGGGAAGCGGGGAACCCTGCGGAACGTACGGCGATTGCATCGATGAACATGACGATCGCACCCAAAACCATCTCAGCCGCCAGGACATAGATGATCACTGTCCACGCAGCCTCGCCGGTTGCCAGGGGCATGATGACCGCAAGCACGCCGACGATGATGCCCAAGACGCCCTTCACCAAGGTCGTCATATGGTTGAAACGGTTGAAGGAGTATCTGTTCATCGTCGCGAGCGAGGTGATCCCGGTGACGATGGCGACGATTCCCAATGCGATCACGAGGATCTGCTTGAACAACTCCTGACGGACCAGGATGAATATGCCCAGGATCACGATCAGTATCGCGATCAGCAGCTGTACGATCCACCGTCCTTTAGCCTTCATACGCACTCCTTTCTCCGCCCGGGCGTTGCATCTGCCGCCCTTGGTCGGTATAGTAGCAGTATCACCTTTTTATCCATTTATGTAAAGGAATTGTATGTACGATCATGTATTCTTCGATGCCGACGGGACTTTGTTCGACTTCATGGCCGCTGAAAAGTGGGCCATCTCACACTTGCTTACAGAGCTCGAGCTGACAGCCGACGAAGAGGCGACAGATACCTACAGCCGGATCAACAATGGCGTGTGGTTCGAGTTCGAGCAGGGACTCATCAGCATGGAAATGCTGAAGACTGAGCGCTTCAGGCGCTTTCATCGCCACTACGGAATCGAACGTGACCCACATCATAGCGCCACCCGCTATGCACAGTTGCTCGGACAGACCTTCCATCTCTACGATGATGCGATCCCGGTGCTCGATGCCCTATTCGAGGCAAGCATGCCGATGACGTTGATCACCAATGGCATCTCAGCGGTACAGCGAGGCCGCCTCGAGGCCTCGGGTACAGCCAAGTACTTCACCGCCGTGGTCATCAGCGAGGAGATCGGCATCCAGAAACCTGAAGTCGGCTATTTCACCAAGGCGATCGAGATGGCCTCCCGTCATGGTGCGAAGGCATCGAGTCCTCTGGTCGTGGGTGACAGCATCACAAGCGACATCCGCGGCGGAATCGCTGCTTCGCTTGATACTTGTTGGGTAAACCGCTTCGGGATGCGTGCCGACAGACTCTCACTGCCCACCTATGAGATCACTACCCTGTACGACCTCATGCCTATCCTGAAACGCTAGCGGGTGATCGAGACCAGTTCCACATCGAAGATCAACAGGGTATTCGGTTCGATGCGGGAGGATCCGGCCTCACCATAGCCGAGCGATGGATGGACATAGAAGCGGAACTGCGAGCCTGCGGTCATGAGCATGAGTCCCTCCCGGAAACCGGGTATCAGGGAGCTGAGGTTGAAGGTGCTTGGGATGCCGCGGACAGAGGCGTCACCCTCCCTCCCGTCGAGGTAGGTCAGCCGGTAGTGTACCTGCACCGTGTCAGTTTCACTTGGGTTGTCTCCCTCCGATGCCTTCACAACCTCGTACTGCAAGCCGCTGGCCGTGGTGAAGACCCCTTCCCGCTTTCCATTGATCGCGAGGAAGCTCTCGGCATCCTCAAGGTTCTTCTTCGCAAGCTCCTCAAGTCGCCGGGCAGCCTCGATGATCAGCTTGTCCTGGTACTCATACAATACGTTGTTCATCGCATCGGTGGGAATGAGGGGGGATTCCGAGAGACCGGAATCCAACGCACCCCGGGCAAAGTAAACCGGGTCGATCCCTTGCACGTCCCGCATCGCGGTGACCATCAGGAGATACCCGTAGGTATAGCTGAAGCGCTCCTCCAGTGTGACAGGAGCCTCAAGGTACTCGACCATCGAGCTAGCGTCAGCCGAAGCGGAGGACTCGGAATCCTCGCCGGCTGCCGTCGGTTCCGCTTGTGCAGGTGTCTCGCTTTGCTGGGTGACAGCACGGGTCGTCGGAACGGCATTTTCGGCCGGTTCCTTGGTACATCCGATCGTGATACTCAGGGCAATCAGGATCATTACCGTGAGGAGCCTGGGAACAGACCGCCGATTTAATACTGTCATGCACACATCCTTACGCCCAACCCCATTATCCGATGGTAAACGCAAAATTGCAGACAGTCCACCAAAATAATCAGCCGAAGACGGAATTTCCCCTGCTGTCGATGCCGACGATCACCGGAAAATCGCGGACGTGGATACGCATCAAGGCCTCGGGCCCCAGATCCTCGAACGCAACAGTCTCGCTCCCGGTCACCCTCGTCGCGTACAACGCCCCGCATCCTCCGAACGCAACCAAGTACAGCGCACCATGCAACTTGATCGAGTTGATGACCGTGTCCCCTCTCGGTCCCTTCCCGATCATCGCGACCAGTCCCGCCTCCAGCAAGGATGGAGTGAACGGATCCATTCGTGCAGAGGTTGTCGGCCCGCATGATCCCATGACCAACTGCGCAGGCGCAGCAGCCGGTCCCATATAATAGATCGTCTCTCCCCTGAGGTCTGCCGGCAGCGGCTTTCCTTCCCCAAGCAGCTGGCAGAGACGCTGGTGCACTTGATCCCTTCCGACCAAGAGACTTCCGTTGAGCGAGAGCCGGTCATACGCGCCCAATGATTCGATCGTCCTCCGGTCGAACGGGAGCGTGATCTCACGTTTCATCGCAACCTCCGAGAACGACCGCAGCTTTCCGGTCTGCCCAACAGCTGATCGATACGGCCACAGGCAATCCGGCGATATGGGTCTGTTCATGTTCCACCGCGACACCAAGAGCGGTCAAGGGTCCGCCGAATCCCCCAGGGCCGATCCCAAGGGCTTGCACTGCACGTTCGATCTCTTGTTCGAGCGCAGCATACCGGGGATCGGGATGTGCCTCACCTGTCGGTCTCAGCAAGGCCATCTTCGAAAGGAGCAGTGCCCGTTCGGCAGTTCCCCCTATGCCCACACCCACGACAATAGGAGGACAGGGTTTTCCTCCCGCCTTCCTGACCATATCGGTCACCGCGACAACCACGCCATCGCTTCCCGCAGTGGGATTGAGCATGGCGAGCGCAGTACAATTCTCGCTTCCGAATCCTTTCAGCATGAACCGTATGGTCAGACCAGGTTCGTCCGAGGGCAACCAGTGGATGACCGGCGGCAGATTCGTACCGGTGTTATGCCTTTCGAACACAGGATCGGCAACCACCGAATTGCGAAAACATCCCTCTCTTGCCGCCATCGAGATACCCTGATCGATCGTCTTGGACAACCTGGCCATATCGACTTGGATATCCGGACCTACCGCAACGAATGCAACCACCATGCCCGTATCCTGGCACATCGGGATCTCCCTGTGGTCTGCCGTCCCAAGGTTCTCCATGATCATCCGCAGGACTTCGAGAGAAGCCTCGTAGCGATTGCGACGGGCATCCCCGGTCGTCAGCGAGAGCAGCTCCCGTTCGGTCACATCGGCCATGTGCTTCATCCGTGTGATGAGTGAACTCTCGAGATGACGTGAAGCATCGATGAGTGCATCGGCGATCTGCCGAGCCAGTTGCGCAGGATCGTATTCACCCATCATGAGGACCTCCCTTGATCACGCCCGGCGGCCCATTGCAGAGAAATGAGACCGAAGATGATGCCAAGCATGCCGCCGATGCCATCAGCTGCGAGATCCAACAACTCGGCACTCCTTCCGTATCGTGGCTGGATCATTTCGACGACACCTCCCACGAGCACGGTCACCAGTAGCACCAAGGCCATGCGTTTCCCGTTGGCCTTGCACGAAACGACGAATCCTCCCGGGACCACCCGGGCAAGCGCCCACATGAGATTGCAGCCCAGTGCGGCGTATCCGAGCAGGTGGGCCAGCTTGTCAGACCTCAGCCAGGAGCTGATGAGAGAGACATCGGAGTCCGAGGGGGCGAGTGAGAAGATCACCAGCACAAGGAGGATCAGGGGACTGAGTATCCTGCCGACCAACAGGAGCGCGCGCGATACCGAGATGTTCACCGCAAGTCCCCCTGTCGTGTGCCCGCTTGCTCCATCCTCTCCCTGAGCAGCGCAAGGAAGGTGTTCTTGTCCCCGAAATCCCGTGGCGCGGCGAGACGGTGCGAAGGCGTATCGCTCAAGAATCGTTGGATTACCACCTCGGCAGGTATATGGCGGAGCAACAGTTCACACTCGTGCAGATGACGCTGCATGTCGGATACCTCGAACCCTTCACGGAGATAGTGCTCGCAGAGCCGTGTGCCGGCTACCACATGGAGATTGTGTATCTTGAGGGCCTGCACGCCGCTTCGTGCGATCACCTCTGCCGTACGCAACACCGCTGCATCATCCTCGTGCGGAAATCCGAGGATCACATGGGCACAGATGGGCAGATGCGCTGCATGCAACCGCGTACAGGCATCGAGGAAACATTGTACCGTATGTCCACGACCGATCCACCGCAAGGTCTCATCGTTCCCACTTTGCAATCCCAATTCCACCCAGACGGTACGGACGCGATCCTGGAAGGAGGTGAGCACGTCGATGGTCTCGTCCGGGAGGCAGTCGCACCGGGTGCTGACGATGAGCTCTTCGTAATTTCCGCTGTCCAAGGCATGGCGATACAACTCCCTGAGCACTTCGGGATCATCGTATGTCCCGGTGTAAGCTTGGAAATAGATGCTCCGTGCGGATGCGGGATAGCGGGAATCGAGGAATGCGATTCCGCGCTCGATCTGGCGGGAAAGGGAAGTCTTGCGTTCCGCTATCGATCGGAAACTCACGCGGGGGATACTCGCGTCGATATCCTGCACGAAGGAGCTCCCACGGCGGTAAGCGCTTTCATCCTGTCGTTGGTATACAGCCGAGGAACCGCGGGCATCACAATAGATGCATCCGCCTTGCCGGGCGGAGTCCCGGTTGGGACAGGAGAATCCACCGTCCAGACCGATCCGATACACCGGTCTCCCATAGCGTTCCATGAGGTATCCCTTGTAGTCACGCCAAGGGAGTGCCATCAGAGGACCTCCAGGAAGAGCGAGACCCGCAGTGCATTGTCGATGGCGGTCCCGAAAAGCACGTCGAGGTTGTCGAACGACAGCCCGAGGGCGATGGAGGCCCCGAACTCGAGGTGTGCGAGCGAGGAGAACGGGAAACCGGAATTTGCCCCGTAACTGTCCGTGGAGAAGATCTCATCGACCGTATCGCCGCGGATTCCCATGACGATCATTGCCTGGGAAAGCACTCCAACCGAAGCATCGACGAATCGATGCTGGTGTTTCAACCGGAGAAGCAGCATATCGTCGACCAGGGAGGTCGCCCCGTAGGTCGGCATCCCCCGGGAACCACCGTAATCGAAGTACACATCCTTGCGTGGCAATCCGACGTGGCTGGAGCCAGCATGAAGGTCGAATGCAAGCGTATCACGCTCTCCGACAGGAACGGCAGCTTGGAATCTGCCCTGGATCAAATAGCCCAGCTTCCCAGTGAGCTCGCCGGAAAGCCTCAAGTCGATCCGGGTCCCTCTTCTGGGGAAGAACCCATATGCCATCGTATTGCGCATCAGGTCGAACCGTAACGCGTAGATCATCCCGTGATGCGCTTCGATCGGATCACCATACCAGATATAATCGAAATCGGTTGCCAGTTTCATCAGGAAACGACTGTTCGGCATGAACTGTATCATCATCTCGGAGAGGATCATCCGATCCCGTTCCTGCGCTCCCTTGACACCCGCGCGAAGGTTTGTCGGGTGGATACCCCCGGTCCGGTACCCGAGCTCGAACCCATAACGCCAGGACTTTCCGAAAGGACGGGAGAAGATCGAGGAGAATTTAAGCGCATCATCGTTGGTCACCGCCAATGTCCAGTCCAACGCACCATAGCGCAGGTACCGCAAGGAGAAATCGGGCTTGAACTCGAAGGAGGCAGTACCATCGGCATCCCAGAGCACGGAGGTCGCTCCGAACAGACCGGCTGCAACCGCGGAGCGCTTCGGTGCATACGTGCGGGTCCGGATCTCCAGGTTCCCCCACACCGTGTCCGACTTTCCCAAGGTGACATCGGTATAATCATAGGTCACCGTGGCGTACCGTCCCGATTCGCGCAACTCGTCGAATTGCCTGGCGAGATTGCGTTTTCTCAGGGTGTCGAGAGGATACCCGACATAGTGAGAGAACGGGGAGAGATCGAACTGTGTTTCCTCTGCGCTTTCCGAAGCGATCGCATCCCGGTGAGAGATCGAACGCACGAAGACATCCGGCAGAGAGAAGTAGGGTCCGTATCGTTCGGGATCGAGCACGCGCAAGGGCCTGCTCTCCGATACGGAAGTCGCGATCGCTTCCAGATCGGCAGTGTGGGAGAAGGCGGCCAGCTCACCGATGGCGAGTATCGCATCGACTTCGATGAAGTCCAGGATGCCCTGGTCGGTCAGCTCGGGCGTGATGAGGAGATCTGCGTCGTCGCTTTGGGAAACTACGGTGTTCTTGGTGAGAATGACGACCAGTTGTCCGAGAATCGCCGTCAACGATTCGAGTTGCTGCGGCTCGACATCGTAGTCGACGGCATTCACATCGACGGCGATGATGATGTCAGCTCCCATTTCGCGGGCCAGCGAGACCGGCAAGTTGTCCACCAGACCTCCATCGATGACCAGATGGCCGTCCACCGGGTAGGGAGGGAATACAAGAGGGATGGAGATGCTTCCCCGGATCGCCGAAACCAACGATCCGGAGGAGAACACGATCCGCTCACCGGTGACTACATCGGTCCCGATACAGCGGAACGGTATCGCAAGGCGGTCGAAATCATTGATGCCGGCGACGCGTGAAAGGGCATCGTTGAGCATCTGCAGGATCCTCTGGTCGCCGATGATGCCCGAAGCAGTCCCCAAGCCTTTCTCATCGAAACCGACTTGGAACAGGTTGTCCCGGTACCGTCGCAGGGTGAGCGGCTCTGGTCGGAGGGGAGGAAGGGCGGAGATGGCGAACATCTCGATCATGTCGTAGGAGGAGATCAGCCTGCGCATGTCCCCCGGGGAGTATCCTGCGGCGTAGAGGCCTCCGACCAAGCTTCCCATGCTTGTCCCCAGGACCATATCCACGGGAATTCCCATCCTCTCGACAGCCTCGATGATCGGTATGTGTGCGAATCCCCGTGCTCCTCCACCCGAGAGGACCAGCGCCACTTTCGGCCGTACTTCCCGTTGTGCAGGATTCGGACCGTAAGTCATCACCGTGACCAAGGACTCTCCCACCCGTAACGAAGGAACATCGGCCGCACCGAGGAGTGCGGGAAGCAAGAGGAGGAATACGAAAGCCGTGCAGAAACTCCTGCGGCTGATCATGAACCGAGGACCGCCCCGATGATGCGGGGATTGCCGTTTACGAACGCGCTGCTGTCCATCTCCTTCTTCTGGGCGAGCTGCAGGCGAGTGACGTACAGCAAGCCGTCGCCGCAGACGACCGCAAGTCCCTTTCCCTTTGTCAGGCCCACCACGGTGCCCGGCACGAGGCAGGGAGGAGAAAACTCTTCTCCCGCATGCTGGGCATCTCCCCAGACCGAAGCGATCAAAAGCTGTGTTCCACAGAACGTGGTGCTCGCCTTCGGCCACGGGTTCATCGCCCGAACCTTGCAATGGATCGAACGGGCACTCTCGTTCCAATCGATCACCCCATCCGACTTGCTCAGCATCCTGGTGTAACTCGGCTCTCCGGATTGGATACGTCCCTCGATCCGTCCCTCGCACAGTTTCGCCAGGGTACGTGTGATCAGGTCAGCAGCCTCGGCAGCCACCCGATCGGAGAGGCTTGCAGTCGTCTCCGTACCGTCGAGCGGCAATATCTTCTGGGCGAGGATATCCCCGCTGTCGATCTCCGCGACGATCCTCTGTATCGTGATTCCCGTCTCGCTCTCCCCGTTGAGCACGGTGAATTGCAAGGGAGCACAACCGCGATACTTCGGAAGCAGCGAGGGGTGGATATTCGCATTCCCCTCAGGAAAGAGTGCGAGGAACTTGGGTCCGAAATAGTGTCCGCAAGCGAAGGAGAGAAGGAAATTCGGCCGCAAGGAGGCAACTTTCTCACGCGATTCGCCGAGCAACCGGTCGTATTGCAATACCGGGATTCCGAGCTCAAGAGCCTTTTCCTTCACCGGAGGCATCTCAAGATGACGGCCCCTTCCTGTCGGTTTGTCGGGATTCGTGAGGACCCCCACCACATGGAAGGACCTGGCTACCGCCTCCAGGGCAGGGACGGCAATGGCAGGATTGCCCGCGAACAGGATCCGCAGATCAGCACATTCCATGTGGAAACTCCGTCATGTTTTCTTTCGCTTGTTGCGCCTCTGATAGGCGGCAACGAGCTTCGCTCGGGATTCCTCTTCCATCCGGTCGATGAAGAGCACTCCATTGAGATGATCGTTCTCGTGCTGTATGACGCGGGCAAGCATTCCCGACGCACGCGTGATGAACGCCTTCCCGTTAAGGTCTTGCGCCTGCACGGTGATTTCCGACGGCCTGACAATATCGTAATACATGCCGGGGATGCTCAGGCATCCCTCCTCGCGGGAACACACTTCCTGGCTCGTCTCGATGATCTCCGGATTGATGAAGGCCATCTTCTCCCCAGGTCGCCGGGTGTCGACCACGAAAAGACGTTTCGACACGCCGACCTGGGGGGCAGCCAACCCGATACCGTCGGCTTCAGCCATGGTATCGAACATCGCATCCACCAATATCGCAAGCGCATTGTCAAAGACTGTGACCTTCCCTGCGTTCTCGCGCAGTACTTCCTCACCTAATGTATAGATATCCAACATGTGACCATAATACTGGCAAAACGGAGGTGTCGTCAATGTTCAGAGCAGGTGAAGCGGGTCGACGTCGATCTCGAGGTAGAGACCTGAGGAAACCTTGAACTGCTGATGGACCGTGGAGGCGATCTGCAGTACCCGCGCGATCCGGTACCCCCGCAACACCAGGTGGTAGCGCCAGTTGCCCGCGATCTTCTCGATGGGGCAAGGTGCAGTCCCCAGGATATCGGGAACATCCAGCGGGTCGGTACACACATCCTTCAACCCTTCGATGCAGGATCCGACCATCAGGCGCAAACTCTCGATTCCCTGGGCACATTTCTCCTTGCTCCTCCCCCTGATGACAAAATTCACCAGACGGGTATACGGGGGGAACGCACTCTCCTTCCGGGCTGCCAACTCCTGGCGGTAGAACTCCTCGGGATCACCACCGGTGGCCAGCCTGATGGCATTGTTGTCGGGGTGGAAGGTCTGGACCACCACACGCCCGTTCGCATTGTACCGCCCTGCCCTCCCGCTCACCTGGACGATCAGGTTGAAGGTCCTCTCCTGGGAGCGGAAATCGGGAAGATTGAGGGCACTGTCCGCCAGCACGATCCCCACCAGGTCGACCTTGGGAAAGTTGAGTCCCTTGGCCACCATCTGCGTCCCGAGCAGGATATCGAGGTTTCCCTCGCGAAACTCGTTGAGCACATCGGTCACCATCGACTTTTCCTTGGCCGAATCGGTATCCAACCGCGCGATCCGGGCATCAGGGAACATGCGGGACACTTCTTGCTCCACCATCTCGGTACCGAACCCACCGTACCCGACATCCACCGAGTGGCATTCGGGACATACTTCCATCGGCTTGCGTGAGTTCCCGCAGTAGTGGCACACCATCCTGTCCTTGTCCTTGTGGTAGGTCATGGCGACCGAACAGTGGGGACACACCATCTCAAACCCGCAGCTGCGACAGTGGAAGAAATAGGAAAATCCCCTCCGGTTGAGGAAAAGGATCACCTGCCGACCGGCATCCAAGGTCGCTTTCATGCGTGTCACCAGGGTACGCGAGAGCATCCTCTGCTCGGTGAGCATGTTCACCACCGTGACTTGCGGTTCTCCGCCTCCGGCAACCCGCCTTGGCAAAAGATGCCGGACCACCTTGCCCTCCTCCATCATGAGGAATGCTTCCATCGAGGGAGTCGCGCTTCCCATCACGAGTTTCGCCCCATGCTCGCCGACCCTACGTTGCGCAACCTGGCGCGCATGGTAGCGGGGGTTGCTCCCCGACTTGTATGCGTGTTCATGTTCCTCGTCGATGATGATCAGCGCAAGCTTCTCGAACGGGGCGAACACCGCACTGCGGGCCCCGATGGCAAGGCTGACCTCTCCCCTCCTGATCTTCCGCCAGGCACTGAGCCGCTGTGACGGAGTCATTCCGGAGTGCAATATGGCCACCTTTCCCTCGAACCGTTGGGAAACTTGCCGCGCGAGCTGGTGGGTCAGGGTGATCTCAGGTACCAGGTAGATCGCCTGCCTACCCGAATCGATCATCCGTTGGGCGACACGGAGGAAGACTTCGCTCTTGCCCGAACCTGTCACCCCATAGAGATAATGCAGGTTTTCCTCACCGTCACAGATGGAATCGACCGCACGTCTCTGTTCCTCGGAAAGTGTGAAATCACCATATTCCAGGTCCTCATCTCCGACGACCATGGACGGTACCTCGATTTCCCGCCTTCCACCCGGAATCATCGTACTGAGCGCCTCTCCCTCGCTGCAGAGATAGAATCGGGACATCCAACCGGCAAGTTCGATCTCCCGTTCCCCGAAGAGCGGCTCCTTGTCGATCAATCGCTTGAGCGGCCTGATCACATATCCGACCGGTTCCACATGATCGGTGATCCCTACGATATAGGCGGTGACCTCACGATTTCCGAAGGGAACGACCGCCCTGAGCCCGACGGACGCTTTCTCATCTTGTCCGAGTGCATAGGTGAACCGCTGCCGCAGCGGGGTGTTCAGTACAACCTCCACGAACATCAGCTACCCCCGCCCTTTGGCAACAGGAAGGGAGAGCAGGGACGCGACCCGCTTGAGGTCCTCCCATACAGGAGCGCGGAGCTCGAGATTCCGCAGCACTGCTGCGGGGTGGTAGGTGATGATGGTGGGAATGCCCTCGAACCGATGCACCGTGCTCCGCATGGCGTGCAACGTGTCGTCACGTCCGAGGAGGAAGTGTGCGGCGACTTTTCCGACACAGAGGATCGCATCGGGTTTCACCAATGCAATTTGCCGTTTCAGGTAAGGAATACAGGCTTGTGCCTCCTCGGGATACGGATCACGGTTTTCGGGAGGACGACATTTCACGATGTTCGCGATATACGTGTTGAGCGTGCGATCGAGACCGATCGCCGAAAGCCAGGAATCCAGGTACTGCCCGGCCTTTCCCACGAAGGGCCTGCCGGTCCTATCTTCCTCGGCACCAGGCCCCTCTCCGATCACCATCAGGCGGGCATTCATCGCTCCTTCCCCGCACACGCTTTTCGTCCGTCCGCTCGCCAACTGACAGAGCGTGCACTCGGCTACCATGCTCTCCACTTGGGCAAGGGAGGCCCGTTGCAACGCACGATCGGATTGTTCGCGTGGTTCGGGAATCAACTCGACAGCCCTTGCGGCGAAGTCGGGACGATCGCCCTTCACGGTACCGGAGGGAGAGAGATACGATCCGACCTCATCGAAGAGGCTCCACGCCGACTCAAGCACGGCTTCGGCAGCCATGCGTTTCCGTTCCGTCTCATTCTGGGTCATAGGCAATCCTGTAGAGATACAATCCGCCCGGAGGGGCGGTCCTGAGCGCTTGCAGCCGGTCCTTCGAGGCCAGCCTGCGGCCGAACTCCCCGGGAGGTGCCGCGTCCTCTCCCAATTGCAGCATCGTGCCGACCATGGAGCGGACCTGGTGCATCAAGAAGGCGTTCCCGCTCACCCGGTAGACAAGCATCCGTCCTCCCCACTGGGAGTCGGTGTATGAGAACCCGCTGGCATAGATATCCCTGATCCTCGAATGGCTCTGGTCCCCGGATGCACTGAAGGTGGAGAAATCATGGGTCCCCACGATATATGCTGCATAGGCATTCAGCAGGTCGATGGGAGGAAACTTCCTGATCCGGCATACCCGGTCACGATCGAACGGAGAGAAGTCGGCGATTTCCTTCACATGGTAGCGATATTCCCGGCTGATGGAGGTGAACCGTGCGTGGAACCGTTCGTCCACGAGGCTGCTCGAGGTGATGCGTACGTCGTGAGGAAGCAACTGGTTCAATGCTACGGGGAAGACTTCCACCGGTACGCTTTGGTTTGCGATGTCGAAGTGAGCTACCTGTCCGATTGCATGAACGCCTGCGTCCGTACGTCCGGAGCCGTGCACATGTACGGGAGTTTTCAACATCTTGGCGAGCGCACGCTCGATTTCTTCCTGGACGGTCCGAACACCCTGTTGGCGTTGCCACCCGCTGAAAAGCGATCCGTCGTAGCTCAGGTCTATCCTGATCCTCCTGTGTCCCTCCGGCAGGGGGAACTCTGTCGGCCGTTTCCAATCAGAACGAGCCATGACGATCCTCCACGATGACGAACGCCAATGCCAGCGGTCCCTCATGGGTCAGCGAGAGATGGATGGTGGATCGGTCAAGCGAGAACTCCTTGATCACACGCTCGGGAAGCAGGAACTCCGGCCTCCCCTTCTCATTTGTGACCACCGCGATCTCAGCGGGAAAGATACCCCGGAATCCACAGCCCAAGGCTTTTACCAACGCCTCTTTCGCAGCGAACCGTGATGCGAGGAACTCGGCTCTGTTGGTGGTGAGTGCATTCGCATGCTCGACCTCCGTACCGTGGAACAAACGCGCCACCGCATGTGCACGCATCCGCTGTGCGTCCATGCGCTCGATTGCCACGGCATCAACGCCGATACCCCTGATACCCATCTCCATCACTGCCCGACCCCACCCGGATCGTCCTGTGCAGTCGGGCTGGTCGCAATCTGCGCGAAATAGATCCTGATGACCTCGGGATCGGTGGAGAAAGAGACTTCGACATCGAAAAACGAGGGGGGCGCCGAGAGGAGGATCGGTACGCTGTGAGCCCCCTCCGAGTCAACGGAGGAGAAATCCGCGGTGGCGGTGAGCACACTGGGATCGATCATCCCGATATGACGTGCATCGGTCCTGATGACCAATGTGACCGAATCCAGGATGGTGCTGGTCGCCTCATATCCTCCCGGCAAGACGACTTGCAACGGGATGTCGACCTTGCGCTGGTCCAGCGTCGCATAATTCACCACCAGGTAGATACCGATGGCCAATACGAGGGAGAAGACCTTCACCGGCCAATTGAAGATGATCGCACGCCACAGGTTATTCGGTTTCATCGGATGGAGCCTCCGTGATCTCTTGTGGTGTGATGTCATGATAGCTGAACAGCGCCAACAGCATCCGCTTCACCGTCGGCGGATCCAGGTCGTAGTAGAGGTTCGCATTGTAGGTGAGGCTTATGGCCCCGGTCTCCTCCGACACGATGAGGACGATCGCATCCGACTCCTCAGCCAGTCCGAGCGCCGCCCGGTGCCTCGTACCGAAGCTCTTCTTGATATCCGTCTGTTCGCTCAACGGAAGATAGCACCCCGCGGCGATGATCTTTCCCCCCTGGATGACCATTGCTCCGTCATGGAGGGGCGTGTCGTGGTCGAATACGGTCAAGATCAGGGCGGATGAGAGATCGGCGTTCAGCTTGGTTCCGGTATCGACGATTCCCTTGATCCCCAGATGACGGGTGAAGACGATCAAGGCTCCCCGGTTCTTCGAGACCAGTACGTTGCAAGCGTTGAGGATGATGTCTATCTGCTCCGCGGTGGTTTGGGTCCCGATGCGGAAGAGCGAGCTGCGTCCGCTGAAGAGCTGGGTGAACGCCCTGCGGAGTTCGGGTTGGTAGACGACGCAGAGGAAGATCGTCACCGGTATGGTCAGGTACCTGAACAGCCAGAGGAAGGTCTGCATCTGCAACAGGTTCGCGATACTGTATGCACCGACGAGGACAAAGACGATCCTCCCGATCTGCTGCGCCTTCGTCTGGGCGACCGCGGTATGGAAGCGGTAGAAGATATAGGTGAGCAATCCGATCTCCACGATCGGCCGCAATATGCTCCACACGGTGGCCATGAAAGTTCCGAACATCGCTACCCCTTATTCCCCATTCCCGTCGGTTTCCCAATCGAGCGTCCGTTGGATCGCCTTGTTCCAGAAGAGAATCTTCTGCTTCCTCACCGATTCATCCATCGCAGGAACCCATCGCGATTTCTCCCGCCAATGCTTGGAAAGTTCCTCGAACGAGCTGAAGAATCCGGTGGACAGGCCCGCAGCGTAGGCTGCCCCGAGTGCCGTCGTCTCCACGACCTGCGGTCGGATGACAGGGATGCCGAGCAAGTCGGCCTGGAACTCCATCAAGGGCCTGCTGTTCGTCAGTCCACCGTCCACCTTCAACACCTCGACCGATATGCCGGAGTCGGCCTTGATGGCATCGAAGATGTCCTTCACCTGGAACGCGGTCGACTCAAGGACAGCCCGGCAAATGTGGGCGGCCGTGACATACCCAGTCAGTCCTGCGATCACTCCGCGGGCATCGCTGCGCCAGTAGGGGGCGAACAGTCCGGAGAATGCGGGAACGATATAGACCCCTCCGCAATCGGGAACCGACTCGGCCAGCAGATCGACCTCCGGTGCGCTCTTGACGATCTTGAGATTGTCACGGACCCACTGGACCAAGGAACCGGCCACCGCGATCGATCCCTCGAGCGCATAGACGGGAGGCTTGTCCGCTTCCAGGTAGGCAACGGTGGTGAGCAATCCCCGACTTGAGAAACTCGGCTGCATTCCCGTATTGGTGAGCAAGAAGCAACCGGTACCGTAGGTGCTCTTTCCTTGTCCCGCGGAGAAACAGGCCTGGCCGAAAAGCGCTGCTTGCTGGTCTCCCAGGATGCCACACACCGGAACCGTGCCGCCGACAGGGCCATCGGCCACGGTATGACCATAGGTTTCCCCGAACGAAGGGACTATCTTCGGCAGACTCGCTCGCGGAATCCCGAACAGTCCGAGCAGACGATCGTCCCAATCAAGGCTCCTGATATCCATCAGCATGTAGCGGCTGGCGTTGGTAGCGTCGGTGACGATGACCCCAGAGCCGGCTCCCCCGGTAAGGTGCCAGGTGAGGAAGGTGTCGATGGTCCCGAATATCACGGATCCCGATCGGGCATCCTCGCGAAGACCCTCGACATGCTCGAGCATCCACGCGATCTTCGATGCGGAGAAGTAGGGGCTCGGGACCAATCCCGTGATCTCCTGCATCCGTTCGGCCTCTCCGGCAACCTTGAGCCTGTTGATCAGGTCGGCTCCCCGGAGGTCCTGCCATACGATGGCGTTGTGACGGATCCTTCCCGTCTTCGGCTCCCAGGCAAGGACTGTCTCCCTCTGGTTGGTGATCCCGATGCCGACAAGATCCTTGTACGTCGCCCGGGCCTTTTCGAGGGTCTGCCTGATCACAAGGACACTCGCTTCCCATATCTCCTTCGGATCGTGCTCGACCCATCCCGGTTGGGGATAGATCTGCCGATGTTCCAGCTGGTGGGAAGCCTTGGGAGTTCCTGCGTGGTCGAACAGGATGAATCTTGTGCTGGTAGTGCCTTGGTCCAACGCACCGACGTATCTCACACAACCCTCCTCAGGTCTTACGAGTCATGCTACAGTATATCGGGAATCGCATAAACCTTCCACAGGTAATTTGACACACTTCCGGCAGTACATGGTATACTGCCTGCCAAGGAGCTTCCGTGATGAAATTGAGCGATGTGGTACAGATAGTGAACGGGACGGTCCTCTGTGGCCAGGAGAACCTCGAACGTGAGGTTCGCCTCGGTTTTGCTTCCGACCTCATGAGCGATGTGCTGACACTGCTTGCGGACGACATCCTCCTGATCACCGGGCTTTCGAACAACCAAGCGATCAGGACTGCCGAGATGTCGGATATCCTGCAGATCCTCTTCGTCCGGAACAAAAGGCCCACGAAGACCATGCTCGATCTCGCGCACGAACACGGCATCACGGTGATCACCACTCCCTACTCCATGTTCCGGTCCAGCGGACTCTTGTTCAAGAACGGCTTGGACCCGGTCTACTAGGAGCAGTCGATGCATGTATCATACGAAGTCCGTGCAGGTGATTTCTCCATCGCGGGGAAAGTCTCGAGCACGGTGAAGGGCATACTGAAGCAGCTCAACCTTACCCCAGCTCATGTCAAGCGTATCATCGTCGCCCTCTACGAGGCCGAAGTGAATGTGGTCGCCCACTCGTTCGGAGGAAAGATCGATTGCGATATCGATTCGGAGCAGGTGGTGATCACCGTCTCAGACACCGGCCCCGGCATAGCGGACCTCGAGCTCGCGATGACCGAGGGATGGTCCACCGCGACAGCGGAAGTCAGGGAGATGGGCTTCGGCGCAGGCATGGGGCTCTCGAACATCCGCAAGAACACCGATATCCTGAAAATTGATACCGGCAAGGGCAAACCGACGATCATCAGCATGACCTTCCGCCTTGCCGAAGGGGCAGAGCATGCCTGACCGCCCGTTCCACCACACGCTCGCAGTCCGGGAGGACCTCTGCCAAGGGTGTACACACTGCATGAAGCGGTGCCCGACGGAGGCCATCCGGATCACCGGAGGAAAAGCGCATGTAAATCCCGAGCGGTGCGTCGATTGCGGACAGTGCATGGACGTGTGCCCCCACGATGCGATCGTGATCGAACAGAATGATTTCCAACAGATCTTCGGATACCGTCATCGTGTGGCGATCGTCCCCTCGCTGATGATCGGACAGTTCGAGGATGAGGTTGCCGAGATGGACATGATCGGTGCGTTCCACAGCATCGGTTTCACCCATGTCCACTATGCCGAGTTCGGTGTGGACATACTCAAGACCCTCGGAAACAAGATCAGTGTCTACGCCGATGCACATCCTGTGGTCTCCTCCTACTGTCCCGCGGTGGTACGGCTGATCCAACTGCGCTATCCTACCCTGCTGCCCAACGTGAACCTGATGCGTACCCCCGCACAGATCACGGCCCTTTACGCGCGGGCCTCACTGGAGGCACACGGGTGTGCTCCAGAAGATATCGGGATATTCTACATCACCCCGTGCGCGGCGAAATATGCACAGATCAAGACTCCCGGATCGGCTACCAGCGGACTCATCCAAGGGGGTCTGAACCTCGACCATGTATTCAACCTTCTGCAGCGTGACCTGGCGAAGAACTCCGACAGGACACGAAAGGGGACCCCTACGTGGGAAAGTCCGGCGATTACCGGTCCGGCATTCCTCTGGAGCCTCACCAAGGGGGAGAGTTCGATGATGCAGGGCCGTACCCTCTCGGTTGATGAAGTGCACAACGTGATCGAGTTCCTCGAGCTGGTCGAGGACGAACGTCATGAGAATCTCGATTTCCTGGAACTGCGGGCGTGCGACACCGGATGTACCGGCGGTATTTTGACTCCGAGGAACCGGTTCCTTGCGACCGAGCGGATCAAGCACCACGCGGCGACCCTTCCGAAAGAATTGCCGGACCGGACAAGGATTGCCATCCTGGAACTTTCCGACAAGCTCATCCACAACCTGAAGGTGGAGCGGATTTCGGCGAAATATTCGTTGCAACTGGACGAGGACATCTCGACTGCGATCAGGAAGATGGAGCGGGTGAAACGCATCACGGAGGTACTGCCCGGCATCGATTGCGGACTGTGCGGGAGCCCTACCTGCCGCGCCCTTGCCGAGGATATCGCACGCGGGAATGCCAGCATCCGCCGCTGCATGGTGATGAAGATGAAGGACCCCACCGGTTTGAACCACCTGGCGAAGATCTGGGGGGAAGCGATTCCCAAGGAGTCCCATCCCGCGCCGGTCCCCGATTTCACACCGGAAGCTTGACCGAAGGAATCCTCAGCCGCTCGCTCGCAGCCTTTTCTCGTTCCAACAGCTCCTGACCGGTGATCACCACGCTCTTCGCGTGCGCGTCCATCGATTCCAGCAGATGCCTCGCAGCCTCTTTGACCTGTGCGACGGTGGTGGTAAGAATCCAGTTCCTGCGATCGCTGCGGAAGGTATCGGTGATCCCATACAGAGCCCGCCTGAACGCAATCATCGCAGCATCCTTCGGATACAGCGGCTTGATCTCACGTCCCACCAAGCTGATGATTGCGAAGTCGATCAGGTCCTGGTCGACACCTTCCTCGGCAACGTGGGCGACGACGTCCCTGAAGTCACGAAGCGTACCTTCTATCCGCGGATCACGATAGCTGCTGAAAAGACAGAGCCGTTCCAGCATGTCGATATGCGCGCTCACGCCATAGGCGCCCCCCAGTCCGCGTACTTGTGCCCACAGGTGGTTCGTGGTCAGTACATGGGCGAGGACAGTCTGGTGGGCTTGTACGGGATCGAACGGTTCGGCCGCCTTGCACACAGTGGCGCTGAAACTCACCGAAGAGGGTATCCTGAAAATTTCCAGCTCTGGTGTCGAGGGCATCGCGAAGGGAGAGGAATCGTTCGCGAGGTTCAACGCCGGTTCATTGCCATCGGTGAAGGAGAGGACAAACTCGCCGAGGTGCTTTCTCGCCTCCTCTGCCGATTGCTCTGCAACACAGAGATGGAGGAGCATGCGGTGACGTCTTGCGATCTTCGTCCGTACGGCCTCGAGTGCCTCTCCAAGTCTCTCCAATGCGAAGCGGTCGTTCGGATCATGGCCTTTCAGGTGGAACCACTGGGCCAGACCGTTCCAAGCCTCGTTCTGCGCCAGCACACGCGAGAAACTGGCTGAGGCACGTTGGGAAGCGTACATCTGCCCCGCACTGGTGACGTTCGACTCATAATCGCTCACCAGATCGTTCACGACCGCACCAAGACGTTCGGTGTCACGCACATTCGCACCGTTGAGTATCCTAAAGAGAAGCTGGAGGGCCGGCGCATGGTCCCGTTCGAGACATTTCACCCTGAACGCCAGGGCAGAGAGAGACGAATCTGCAAAGCGGACCATCGATGAGCTTTCCAGGAAGAAATACAATCCTCCGGTCCGCTCCCTGGTCATCACTGCCACCTCGTCGTAGGGAATATCTTCCACTCCGGTCATATGGAGCATGCGGGTCAGCAACGGGAGGAGCAATTGCTCCTGTGCATCGAGATCTCCCACGCTCAGCATGCCATCGGTGTAGATGATACCGTTTGTTTCCATGCGCTGCACCCAAAGCGGCACTCCCTCAAGATCGGTATCCTGCTGGTTCAACACACGGATGCTCTTGGGAAGGTCGTCCTTCCCAAGACGGGGAATCGTGGCAAGCGCCTCCGGCTCGTCCTCAGACTCTTCGAACGCGAGGAACCGTTGGTTCTCGGTTTGCAACCTGGCCAGGCCATCCTTGCCGAGCAACTCTGCAACCTGCGAGAGCCGCTGTGAGATCGTCTCCTCGAGCAACCGGTTGTGCTCCGCGTCGGGTTTCACTACCAAGAGGCAACGATGCGGGTTCTCCAGCAGTCGGCTTGAGATCCAACGCTCGAAATATCCGTCGGATCCCTTGCTCTTGCCACCCTTCGCGAACAGTTCGTCCTCATCAGGCATCGATTCGGCAACCAGTTCCTTCAATCGCCCGAGCGCAGCGCTCACGCCGATGGTGACGTGCGGCCTCTGGCCTTGCAACCATCCGCGGACCGCACGGTTCATCGCCCGCAACCCGATGGGAATGTCACCGGAGAGTTCCTGGAGGAGAAACTCCTGCCGCTTGAGCGCGTTCATCACGAGCTTGCGGGGTATGCCCTTCCTTACAATCTCTTCCAGGGTCCTGATCACCAGGTCCTCAGCCTTCTGGGCATCCTTCGGATCGATTCCCTTGAACCCTACGGTGAATGGCATCTGCCTGAAGCTCGTATCCATCCCGCTTATCTGGGAAATATCTTTGGCGAGGTGCGAGTCGATGATCGCCTTGTACAGCGGAGCACCGGGATTTCCCAACAGGATATCGGTGAGCACGGTGAGCGTGAGCACCTCAATGGGATCGTCCACGACACTTGTGGCCCAGCTGACAGCGACAGATGCATCGTCGGAAGCGCCGCCATCCGCTTCGGCAGGACTGGTCGCGTGCACGGTCTTCGGCTTCGCCCACGGCTTGGCGAGGACAGTCGCTCCCGGGCAGCTCATCGCCGAGCTGTCGGCGAGATACAGGTCATCAAGCAACGCCAACTGCCATGAGATCTCTTGGTTTCCGTACAGGAACAGCCGACAGTTCGATGGGTGGTAATGTGACGCATGGTAGCCGATGAATTGCCGGTAGTTGAGCCTGATGATGTGTGCCGGATCACCTCCCGATTCATAGAAGTAAGGAGTATCGGGGTAGAGGCTGCGGATGCTCTGCCGGCCCACGATCGAGTCGTGATCTGACAACTCTCCAAGCATTTCGTTGTAGACGACACCGTCATACTTCAGCTTCCCCCCCTCGTCGGCCATGATCCTGATGCCCTCCTGCCAGAAGGTCTCCTCACGCAACAGAGGATTGAAGACCGCGTCGGCATAGATGGCAAAGAGATTCCGGTAATCGTTGGCCAACGGGGAAGCTGCAGGGTAGACCGTGTAATCGGGGTAGGTCATGGCATTCATGAACGTGTTCACGCTCCCCTTCAGGAGACTCATGAAGGGATCGCGGACAGGATATCTTCCCGATCCTGCGAGGACGCAGTGTTCGATGATGTGCGGTGTCCCGCAATCGTCCACGGGAGGAGTCTTGAAGATGAAACCGAAGAAATTCTCAGGATCGTCGTTGGCAACGTGATACACTTCCATGCCGGTGATCCTATGCCGGAAAAAATACCCGTATCCATGGTAATCGTCGAGTACGTCGATCGAATCGAGGACGAATCCATGCACCTCGTCTCCCGGCAGCAATGACGCGTTCACCTGCTTCTCTGGTTCACCCACACATACCTCCGTACACCGATGACACACCCTGTGAAGGTACCATGCCGTTTTCCGATTGACAACCCTCCGGTTCTTCCGTACCTTCAACACGAGGTGTAGAGATGCATTACATTGGAGCTCACGTAAGTGCTTCGGGCGGAGTCCACAACGCGGTGGAGCACGCACTTTCCATCGGTGCGAACGCCTTCGCGCTGTTCACCAAGAACCAGAAACAGTGGAAGGTCCCTCCGCTGGGAGAAGAGCAGATCGCGCTCTTCAAGGATGCGATGGGCGCTGCAGGCTTCAGTGCCGCCCAGGTCCTCCCGCATGACGGATACCTGATCAACCTCGGGAATCCCGATCCCCAGAAGCGGAGGATCAGTGTCGATGCGTTCATCGACGAAATGCAGCGAGTGGAACAGCTGGGACTCGATCGCTTGAATTTCCACCCGGGAGCACATCTCAAGCAAATCGATGCCGATGATTGCATGCTCTTGATCTCACAGGGAATCGACGAGGCGCTCGCGAACACCGAACACGCCTACGCGGTGATCGAGACGACAGCGGGCCAAGGGTCGGCACTCGGAAGATCATTCGAGGAGATCGCGAGGATCATCGAACGATCGACCTGCCAGGAGCGCATCGGGGTCTGCATCGATACCTGCCACATCTTTGCCGCCGGTTATGACATCAGGAGTGCAGAGCAGTTCGCGAAGGTGATGGATGCGTACGACCGGATCATCGGGTTCGACCGGCTCATGGGAATGCACCTGAATGATGCGAAGAGCACCTTCGAGAGCAATGTGGACCGCCACGCACCTCTCGGCGAGGGAAATCTCGGACTGGAGCCCTTCAAGGCGATGATGACCGATCCTCGGTTCGAGCGTATTCCGCTGATCCTCGAGACCACCGATCCTGATCGTTGGAAGGATGAAATCGAATTGTTGCGCAGATTCGCACAGGAACGGTGACTCATGAAACCATTGTTCGCGGGAGTTCCCCGTCCGCTGTTGTTCGGACATCGCGGCTATTCATCGGTAGCACCTGAGAACACCATGGAGGCGTTCGATCTCTGTGTCGGGCGAGGCATCCCCGGTGCCGAACTCGACGTGCACCTCTGCAAGAGCGGAGAGCTGGTCATCATCCATGACCATGAGTTGCAGCGCCTCGCCGGCATCGACGCGGTGGTCGAGGATTTGACCTATGCGGAGCTTCGCCAGCTCGACGTCGGATCCCACAAGGATCCCCGTTTTGCCGGGGCCCGGATCCCCCTGCTTTCCGAGTTGTTCTCACGTCACGGGAGGAGCCTCTATTACGACGTGGAACTGAAAGTCCGGGGAACCAAGGATACCGGGATTGCCCGGAAGACCTGGGAATTGATCCGATCCCATGGTCTTGAGGACCGTTGTCTGGTCTCCTCTTTCAATCCTTTCGCGATCCGCAGGTTCAACGCGGTATCACACAACGCGATCCCCACGGCCGTGATCTACTGCGAGGATGAGGAAGTTCCCAGGATACTGCAGCATGGATGGGGTCGCCACATCGCTCGCGCGACGGTATTGAAGCCCGAGTGGATCCAGGTGAACGGGCCCATGATGAACCGTTTCTCCCGCCGCAAGGGATACCCGGTACTCGTGTGGACCGTCGATGAGAAGGAAAAGGGACTGAAGCTCCTCGAACAAGGTGTGGAGGGGCTCATCAGCAACGATCCTTCCCTGTTCTTGGCCGATCAGCGATAGAGGTACCGGTACAACAGGGAGGTGGCGATCAAGCCGAATCGCGAGAACGCCTCGCGCCTCGCCTCCTCCATCGAAGGACCGACCGCATTGGCAACCACCGTCTGCGTGGAACCCAATCGGGTGAAGGTACTCATGTCCACCAAGGAGACCTCACCGGTCACCGTGACGGCCCCGCCACGTTCGGTTGTCCTCTGGTGCGAGACCCCGACATCCCCGTAGAGGGCGAAGGAAACACTCGGGTATGCACTTCGCAACCGGCTCAATTGATCCTCATCCTCAAGCGGAGGAATCCCCGACACCTGAGTACGGATCCCATCATTCGACAAACGCTTTGCGAAGCTCTGTGCAGTGAATGACGAAGGGAGCACGGCTCCTTGGAGGGTATATTCCTGCACCGCGATCAGAAGCGGTTGGTTTCCGACGATCGAAACCCGGGCATAGGGAAATCCGACACGTTTCTGTTCGAGCAGGGAAACAAGCTCTCCATGCACCTCGGGATCGGATTCCTTGATCGGGGCAAGATCGTGTTCCAAATCGAGGCCGAACACGATCGAACCTGTCGAGACCAGCGTCGGATTGGTACTGCGGAACGTGAACTGTCCGTTCGCATCGGTGACGAACCGCTGCGAATCGGCGTACTCCGATCCCATGCCGTCGCGAGCCTGTGCCATGGCGATGACCGGTGCCTGGACCACTCTCGGGGAAAGCCTGCCGCTTCCCCTCCTGAGCGTGACCTCTACCGTCGGGATCGCAGGATTTCCTTGGGTGACGGAAATGGTCAGGGGCCTGAGGATCGTCCGCACACGGTCCAGGGCCTCGACCCTCCGCTGTTCGCCCCTGTCTACCGGCAACGTCCGCGCGATGCCGGCAATCCCCAGATACTGTTGTACGGCCAGGATATCCTTGTTCTCACGATAGTATCGTGAACCGAGCGCTGCCAGTTCGTCCATCCGCCTCACGTTCTCGAGCAACTGTATCTCGGATTCGGTCCTTGCGGTCTCCAGAAGCGTCCTGTCTGCGACCGCGAGGAACCAGACCGTCACCACTTCATCCTCCTGCTTGACGAATTCCTGGGTAACCCTGAGGAGGTACTCCTCGACAGCACCGCGGGAGGAGAGCTGTGCGATATGGCGCCCGGTGACGTCTTCACCGATGTACGTCGAGATTTCCGTGAGGATGGACTCGTACGCCAAGACCCGGGCACGGTTCTCAGCTGTCGCACGGCCCTCGCCCACGAAGGCCGTCTGGTTGCGACCTACCTGCGGCTCAAAGACCCAGACCGGTACTCCCTCAAGATTGGATTTCACCCATGTGCTCAAGGAAGAACAACCGGTGAAGATGATCATGAGCAGCAGCGACAGGAGCCAGAACGTCCTTCTCATGTCGTGCAGTCTACCATAACCACCCGATGGTGGGCGATAGGGTGATTCCCCGCTCATTCGATTGGATGCTCGAAACGGATCCGTTCTCGCGCACAGCGACATAGCGGTACCCGATGCCGACTCCCCAGAAGAACCGTGAGCTGTCATGATGGGAGAATTCGATCTGTGCATCCGCACCGTACAGGAAACGTACCTGCGTAGAATCGGAAAGTTCGATTCCGAACCCCACATGTACCTTTCCATCCAGATGGAGATTGGTCCACCATTGCCCGATCCGATCGGGATCGCGGGTGAGTTCACCGAACGAAAATCCTCGCGAGATTCCGGCCAGGAGCATCAGTTCGACATGTGCATCGTCCCACCGATACGCTCCGGTGGCTGCAGCGGAGAAACGGAACAGAGAGGAGGGAAGCGAACCCTCATAGCCAAGTCTGGCTCCTGCGCGCCCTGAGGATGCCGTCGGAGCGATCGACCATGACGAACCGGCCCCTGTCAGCGAAAGGCCCATGCCCTTGGTGATCGGCCGGCTTGCCCACACGGGAAGCAACTCCACCACGGGAGTATCCTCCTGACCCTCTTCTTGATGGACAAACCGATCCGCAACCGTCATCAGGGCGATCGTCCGTCCACGGACATCTTTCACCGGAACACGGCGGCCCTTGCGAAGCTGTTCGTCTCCAGTGGCCACCCAATACCCCGAAGGCAATGCATGGGTGATGGTCGGTGCTCCCGGCACGGAGAAGATTTCGGGTAGGTTTTCCCTGACACACGCCCGCAATGTCCTGCTCCACACCTCCTCG
Organism: Spirochaetales bacterium; assembly: GCA_018433865.1. Lineage (GTDB taxonomy): Bacteria > Spirochaetota > Spirochaetia > Sphaerochaetales > Sphaerochaetaceae > UBA8525. Next base: position 49,896 of record JAHDQJ010000002.1, read on the forward strand.
AACCGCTCTCCTTGGCGTACGAGGAATGCGAGGGGAAACTGCTTCGAACCGTGGCTGAACGTAGTCCGATACAACGATGCCCCGGAAAAGGTATCGTCATCCCGTGTGGTATCATCGAGGACAAAGACCAAGGAATCCAAGGCCTTTGCATCGAAGACGAACAACCAATCGAGTTCCTCGGAGAGGACGCTGCGCGCGACTGCGGCCATTCGATCCGCATCAAAGGAAGAGATGCCCGGAGCCACGACATCCACCCGGATGCTCACGGGAGCCGAGCTGCCGAGGGCGAACCGGCCCAACAGGAGAAAGAGGAAGATCGGCAGGCAGCGTCTCAACCGTCTCAAGCATCGTCTCCCGCCCACTGGGCCATGATCTGTCGGACAAGAAGCGCCGATTCCACCATCGCGGGGACCGCAACCCACTCGTATCGCGAGTGAAGGTTGTGTGATCCGGTGTAGAGATTCGGTGCGGGAATGCCCATCTGTGCCAACCGTGCACCATCGGTACCGCCCCTGATGATCTTCTCGTGCAACCGGATACCCAGATGCTCGCCAGCTTTCCAGATCGCATCCATGATCCGCCCATCCTTGCCGATCGCCTCATGCATGTTGCGATAGACGATCTTCGTGGCAAGCTCCACCTTGCCGTTCGGGAACAGCTTCTCCGTGGTCCGGGCGAGGCTCTCAAGCGCATCAATGCGCCGTTCGAGCTCTTTCATGTCGAAATCGCGAAGATAGAAGGTCACCTGCGTCATGGCGCTCGTTCCCTTGATCTCTTCCGCACAGTAGTAACCGTACCGTCCATCGGTGGCTTCAGGACTTTCGCTCCGGGGAACCGCCGCGATGAAGGAGACCGCCATCGAGACGCTGTTGACCATCCTTCCCCGCGCGGCTCCCAGGTGATAGGGAACTCCGTGGAACGTGACGTTCACCGTGGCCGCATTGAAGCACTCGGCCTCGATCTCACCCTGCTCTCCTCCGTCGATCGTGTAGCAACAGACGGAGCGAAGCATGCCGACATCGAACGCATCCATCCCTCCTCCGGTCTCTTCGTCCGAGGTGAAGACAAGCTCGATATCCCCGTGGGGTACGGCATCCGGTCCCATCAGATGCTCCGCCACCGACATCAGGATCGCCACTCCGGCCTTGTCATCCCCGCCAAGGAGCGTCGTGCCATCGGTCACCACCAATTGTGCTCCTTCGTAGCGGGCAAGCAACGGATTGTCAGCGACCTTGAGGACATGGGAGTCACCGAGGGTGATATCCTTGCCATCGTAGGCATCGATCACGCGGGCTTTCACTCCGTTCCCCATGATATCGTCGGCAACATCGACGTGTGCCATGAACCCGATGGTCGGAACCTGTTTTCCCTCTCCGAGATTGGAAGGGATCCGGGCCACGAGATAGCCTTGTGCATCGAATGTCAGGTCTGTGACTCCCATTCCCTCCAGCTCATCCTGCAGCATCCGCAACAGGTACACCTGACCTTCGGTCGTGGGCCGGTGATCGGTGACATGCGGATCGCTCATCGTATCTACGGCCACATAGCGCAAGAACCGGTCCAACATCCTCTCTGCAAACGCATCCTGCCTCATGAGTCCTGCTTCTCCTTTGTCATGGTTTCTGTAGCATTATTCCATATTTGCAGGACCCGGGCAAGGCAAAGCACCTTGCAGGGGATATCTCTTACGCGTTGAAGTTGTACTTCTTCAGCATCGGCTTCACCATGTCCATCACTTGGTAGATGGAAAACACGACGATGATGAGTCCGGTCACGACCGGTCCGTTCGTCATCGTCTTTCCCAAGGTCGTCATCGATGCGGCCACCGCATAGGAAGCGGCAGGATCGGTCGTCACATCCACGATCCACTCCTGGAACGATTGGGAAAGCGATTCTTCATCGTACTTGTAGTATCGGTACAATGACATGATGGTCGTTGCGGTTATACCTGCTGCAATGGAAATCGCGGCAGCAGCCGTGATCTTCCCCCATACGACCACCTTCGGGATGCACGCATAGACGATCCCTGCGACCATCAGTACGAGCGTCTTCGTGACAAGCTTCTGCAGGTCACGCATGAAAGCAGGCCTTTGGCTCGGAGGTATGGCCCGCATATGGGTCTCGGCATCAGCACGCAACGTACGTTCAGCACTGATCATCCTCCCTCGCAATTCTTCGAATTCTTCGGATCCGAGCAGCGCTTCCGACTCTGCCAGCACTTCATCTGCCGTGGCACCGCTCATTACGGCATGGCTGAACCGCAGGTAATCCTCTCCCCCCTCTTCGGCGAGCATCCTGTCGACGATCGTGGAACCTTGTGCAGCCATCAGCGGATCACGCAGGGCAGGGGGCAAATCCCCGTTCTCTGCGAGCACGGGTCCGACCAGTGCCAGCTGTTCGTCAAGCACACGTGCCACCACAGGCTTCATGGTCTTGCTGTCAAGGATCGGATTCGACACCGGTTCCCAGGCCAATGAACATCCGAGCAGGCTCATTGCCACCCAGATGCAGATGAATTCGGTGCACATGTTCCTGAAGCGTCTTTTCATGATCTTGCCTCCTTTGCTGGGCGTCATTCTGTTTCGATCGTCGCGAAATTCCATCCGAACTCCATGCAGAACCGCAGTCTTCCGTAACTGGGAATCAACCCTTGGATGTATGCGTGGCTTTCGGGAAATCCGTTGGAGGGATCCCTGAGGAGGATCGAAGGCTGCACGAACCATCCCGGAAGGAATTCCCAGGAGTAACCGAACTCGAGTTCATTGAGGTAGTGGATCCGTTCCTGCGGAAGATATGGTCCCACGAAGAGGCAGACACGTACCAAGGAGATACAGATGAAGGGTCCTGCAGACCATGGAAGGCAAAGCAGCTTCACCGCGCTTTCCAGCAACGCCTCCCCTCCTCCCGATCGATCGAGTGTCAGCGACAGGGGAATTTTCAGTCCGATCCCGCTTTGATGCCTCATCTCGAAACCGAGCTTGAAGATGGCATGCATGTCCCATACCGCATCGATCGATGCTGCATCGAGCGTCAGGATCAGGTCGACTTGACTTTCGGTTTCCGATGCCGCGACGGGAATCGTGAGGAACAGGAGGATCAACATGAGTACGGATGGAAATTTCATTGCGACTCCTGAGGCGAACCTATCATCGTCCGCCTTCGGTCGCAATCGTCAATTCATGCTAGCATCCTCAGCCCAGCCGAGAGCTTTGGCAAACCGCTGTTTGTGTCTCTTCATGAAAAAGATGGCGAATGCAGCTTCCTGTCCATCGTCGAATTTCACCGTGAGCCCGCCACGCAATCCTACGACCTTCCCCACGGAGAAGCTGGAAACCTGATCGATGCGCGCACTCCAGATTTCCTTCGCACGCGCTCCCGTCTCGCGCCTTCCTGTTTTCTGGTAGAGCACCAGACGATCGGCGGTCACCACGAGACGGCCACGCACCAGGTCCTCGGTGGTCATCGGGGGAATCTTCCCCGCAAAGATGCTGAACCGGTATTCCCCGATCGGCAAATCCTTCTCGCCTACCCAATACGAGAAACGGTAGTACAGATAGAGGACCACGAACATCAGGATGAAGAGGGACCAGTACAGTTGCTGGGAGAGGCGCCCCATGGGCATGAACACCACGAGGGCGAACAGTGCCAGGAGCAAGATTTTCAACAAGGTTTTCATGGCAGTACTATAACAAATGCACATCGTTGCGTCAGCCATGAAGGACCGAATGCCTACCCTTGCCCCTCGTACGGGTTTGGAGTATCTTGGAATCATGCATTCAATTCCACCCTATCCTGAAGAGACGCCGCTTACGCTGGAACATGCTTCGGAGTTGCAACCATACCTGCTTGACAACCGACATGGGGTCAGTGAGTTCTCCATGGCCTCGCTGCTCCCTTTCACCAAGAAACGCCATTATTCGGTCAGCAGCTACACAGACCCTGAGGGCAAGCGGGCATTCATGATCTTCGGCTTGCAGTGGACCGATGGCAAGGAGGAACGCTTCGCGATGCTACCCTCCGGATATCCTGGGAAGGAGCTGCTCGCAAACGTGCTCTCCCGTGTCCATGAGGTGAACACCATCGCTGAGGATTCGGCAGATTCCTGGAAAATCGCGTTACGGAAGGACAACCTCCCCTTCACCTGCGAGGAGGATCGTGACAACGCCGATTACCTCTATGACCGAAGAAGTCTCGTCGATCTCGTGGGCCAGAGCCTGCACAAGAAACTTGCCCATGCCTTGCACTTCGCAGAGGATCATCCTGACCGCATACTTGTCCCATCGCATCTTGCGAAGCAGGAGGACATGGTCGCGGTACTCGATTCATGGGCCGAAGGAAGGGACTTGGTCGAGGATTACCAGGCGACGCTCTTGGCAATCACGCACCAGAAAGAGCTCTCACTCAAGGGCGTGGTCCTGTATACCGGCAATACACCGGTAGCCTTCACCCTGGGAGAGGAGGATGGTCCGTCCCGGTTCATCATCCATATCGAGAAAGCCATCGGAAGCTACCGGGGAGTCTACCAGTACATAAACCGGGCATTCGCCTCGGAGCTTCCTGAGCGGATTGCGGAGATCAACCGGGAACAGGACCTGGGCATTCCCGGCCTGCGGCAGGCGAAGATGACCTACAAGCCCTCCCGCCTGCTCATGAAGTACAGGATCAGACGCGCCGTCTAATCCTCCTTCGCCTGTTGGGTCGCAAACATGTTCATCAACAATCCCGCCCCCATCATCTCGGGCTGCTCCATGCTCTTGATGCTGTCTACGAATTCCTGGAAATCGACCAAGGTCTCGAGCATCATGAGCCGAGCGAATGCCTCATGCTCGTGTTTGGCTGCTAGCTCGAGGTGTGCCGTACGGCGGCGCATCACGAAGATCATGTCCTCCTTGCGGATCTGCCACGAACGTACCGATCCCTCGATCGCACGGATGAAGAACCCTTCGCTCCGGAACGCATCGGAGAGTGAGCGCCGGACGAAATCCGCCGTTCTCTCCGAGGGAAATTCCAACTCGATGGTCACCATCGACGCGCCATCCGATTCCACCAGTTGCTCGCGATAGCCGGACCCTCCCTTGAAGGTCTGCACCAACAACGGCGGTGCCGCGACAGAGGCGAGCAACATGGTCATGACCGCGACTCCGAACATATCGGGACCGATCGCTCCGCTTGCCAATCCGATACCTGCGACGATGAGCGTAACCTCTCCCCTGGGGAGCATTCCCGCTCCGATGCGCAACGCCCCCCGCAGATTGAATCCGACGAAGAGCGAGGGAAGGCCGCATCCGACAAGCTTGCCCACGAACGCGATGAGACTGAAAAGAATGCCGAAACCGAGCACAGAACCGACCGCCTGGAAATCGACCATCATGCCCATGACCGCGAAGAAGACGGGTATGAAATATTCGCCCACCGCCTTGACCCGTTCCGTGATCTCCATGGAGACATCGGTCTGGCTGAATGAAAGACCCGTGATATAGGCACCGATGATCATCGCGAGCCCGGCCATCTCCGAGAGTCCCGCCAGCAACAACGCGATGCCGAAAGAGATCTCGGCCATCACACCCAACGATTCCAATCCCTTCAGGCGCTTGGTCACATGGGGTGCCGCGATGATACCGACGATCATGCAGATTGCCCAGAAACCGACGGCCTTGAGCGCGACCATACCGATGCTTCCCCAAGCGATCGCTTGACCTCCCATGGAGACGGCTGAGATCCCGACCACCACCGAAAGGAGGATGATGCTGATGACATCGTCCAAAACCGCCGCAGCGAGGATCGTGACTCCCTCGGGACTCGAAATCCTGCGGATCTCTCCCAAGATCCTGGCAGTGATGCCGATCGAAGTGGCGGTACAGATGGTTCCGAGGAAGAGCGCCTCGGGAGCCATGATCGAACCCACCTCCGGATGGAGCAGGACAGTGATGCCTGCACCGAGGAAGAAGGAGGCGATCACTCCGCCGAACCCGACCACGGAAGCCTTTCCACTGAAGCGGAGGAACGTCGGCAGATCGGTCTCCAATCCGCTGGTGAAGAGCAAGAGGATCGAACCCACCGTCGCGATCCCGTAGAGCTCCGGTGAAACGGGAATCGTTCCCCCGACCGGAGGAAACAACGGACCGAGGGATCCCAAGGGAATCGCACCAAGGACATACGGACCGATCAGCATGCCTGCGACAAGCTCGCCAAGGACCCTGGGTTGTTTCAGCTTCCGTGAGAAAAACCATCCGTTCAGCTTGGTCGCGACCAGGATGACACCCAGTTGCAATGCCAGCAACATCATCTCATGTGCCATGTTCCCGCACCCCTATGCGCCGAAGACCGCAAGGACTTCCTGCGCCGTCTTCGCCTGGAGAATCTTCGCCCTGGCTTCCTCGGTCTTGATCACCATGCTTACCTCCGCGAGGAATTGCACGTGCGGTCCGACCCGATCGATCGGAGAGAGCGTCATGATGAAGATACGGCTCGGTTGTCCGTCCAGGGAGTTGAAGTCCACACCTTCCGGTTTCAAGCCGATGCAGGCGACAAGGTTCTTCACCGCCTTCGTCTTCGCATGGGGGATGGCGACTCCGTGTTGGATTCCTGTCGACATCTTCCGTTCACGCTCCATGAGCGCGGCGAAGACCTCATCCTTGTCGGAGACGTAGCCTGCAGAAACGAGCAGGTCGAGCAATTCGCGGATGATCTCCTCCTTCGTCGAACTTTTCAACGAGGTGGAAACTACCGCCGGAGAGAGTATCTGTTTGATTTTCATACCTGAGTGATACCATCATAACCTTCTTCTTTCAAGATGGTGAGAAGCATGAAGCGAAGCACAGAGGTATGTTTGGCGGAGGTACGTATGAAAAGGCAAAGACAGTACATCATCGTCATTCTGCTTCTCGCCGTGTGTGCGTTCACCGCATGTGAGGATGCACGGGGTTCCACGACACTCAGGCTCAGGTTCTCTTCCGGGATCCTCGGCCGGTCGGAGACACGGGAGGTGATCAGCCCGGAGGGGCAGAGCCTCGCCATCACCGCCTATACGGTGAGCGGTACCGGTCCGCATGACAATTCGTTCAGTGTCTCGACCAACAGTACCCAAGTCGATATCAACGGGTTGGTGATCGGTACGTGGGATATCGCGGTGACGGGAGTGAACCAACAGGGCAAGGCGCTCGCCCACGGATCGGTCTCACACCTGCTTACCACAAGGGACAACACCGTGGAGGTATCGCTGGACGAATTCATCGGCTCAGGCTTCGTCGACCTCGATTTCCACTGGACCGACACGGAGTATCCGGATATCCAGTTCGATCTCCGCTTGAAACCGCAAAACGGAATCGAGCAGGTGATCACCACGGGCAAGACGGTCAATCCCAGCGCGGGAACGGCACGGTACCATGCAGAGTTGCCGACCGGCTCGTATGATCTCTCTTTCTCCCTCAGCAGCGCGGGGACGAGGATAGCGGGAGGGGTGGTCGCAATCAGGATCCTCGATGAACTGACCAGTGAGAAGGACATCGCCATCGTCGTCGACAAGTTGACACCGGATGCCACGGCTCTGAACATCCGCAGTTCAGTAGCCGAACCGGTCGAAGGGGACATAGATGGCGTTCCTTCCACGGTACTGCCGTACCAGACGGTAGGAGCAACCTTCATCCGCAGCAAGGGTGGCGGCGACATGCCGACCATCGTCGATTGGTATCTGGATGGAGTGCACCTGGGAACGTCCCCGTCCATCGAGTTCTCCACCCATACCGGCAATCATAGGCTCGATGCCATCGCACGCACGGAGCTCCTCGGAAGCGTCGGATTCGCCACCCAGCCCTTTCGTGCCACGGTGGGAGAACTCGATGGAGTGCCGGTCATCGTCTCGGACATCACGATGGGGGATCGGGACGAAAACGACACGCCATACCGACTTTCCGGTATCACCGATTGTGCATTTCTCCGTGATGGCAGGATGCTCATCGCCAGCGGGGAGGGACTGCAACTCTGTGAGATCATACAGGACAAGATCCATGTCGTGAACAACTTCACCTCGTCGGGAGCCACCATGCCTCCGACGACCGACCCGTTTCCCACGAACGGCCTGTCCGACCTGTTGGTCGATACCGCCGATGATCTGGTGATCAGCGGAGCGAGGGGAAACGGAACCGTGGCGATCTATCGTTACGATAACCAAGGAAAGACGCTCAATAAAATCGGAACGCTTACGGATGAAGGTGCTCCGTGGGGAAGCAACATCCTCAACATCGTCGCCGATTTCGGAGCGAACCGGCTGTTCATCGCCGACCCCGTGAGCAAGAAGGTACATCATGTCACCTACGATGCAACCGGATTCGGCACAGTCGGGACCTCATCCATCACGGCATCTGCCGATCCGACCCATCTTTCGATAGCTCCGGACGGACAGAGCCTCGGCATCATGTGTGCAAGCGACCACTCGTTCCAGGTGTATGCAATCTCGTTCCTCATGGGTAACATACTTATGCCGAACACTGGCGACACGGCTCTTGCAGCTTCACCTCCGACAGACCTGTGCAGGATCTTCCTCCTCGGGAACGTGGCGCTTGTCAACGAATCCGACGGCATGTATCTGTACAGCGTCCCACAGAGCGGGAAGATATGGACCATGATCAGGAAAGTCTCCACGGAGAACCGTATCGTCGGCGACATCGCGTGTTCGACCACGTACGATGCATTCTGGCGGCTGGAGGGGGGAACAAATCCGAAGGTCGTGAAGGGAACGATGAGCAGCGCGGTCCCCGGATACGATGTGGGCACGATGCCGAGCGGTTCTTTGTCGGCTACCGACATCTGCCACTCACCACGGGGCGATTTCCTTGTCATCAACGGCGACAACCGACTCATGCTCCTGAGGATCTCAGACGGGTAAGCGGGGAACCCTGATGGTGACGACGGTTCCCGTCTTTTCGGTGCTGGCGATCGAAACGGATCCTCCGTGCAGGCGGGCGATCCTGTCCACGATCGTCAGCCCGAGGCCTGAACCGGCTGAATTGCGTGCATATTCCCCACGGTAGAGACGTTCGAATACTCTCGGCAACTCTTCAGGAGGAATAGGCTTGCCGCTATTCGTCACTTGGAGAAACACATCAGTACCCTCCACATTCATGCGCAATTCGATATGCCCTCCATCCTCAGTGTGCCGGACAGCATTCGCAAGCAAGTTGGCACACGATCGCATGAGCAACTGTTCATCGGCATGCAGCGTCTCGATTCCGATCATCCGTGAGTACCGGATATTCTTGCGGAGCATCTGAGCCTCGAACCGTTGGAACAGTTCCCTGGAGAAATCCTCGGCATCGATCTCGGCAGGAACGAGCTTGGTCTCAGGCGATTCGAGACGCATGAGCATTTCCAGCGACTCTATCAGATCCTCCATGCGACCGAGTTCCCTGATGGTACGGTCGAGGCGATCCTTCGAAGGCGCCAAGATCCCATCGGACATTCCTTCCAACTGCGCTTTCATCGATGCTACGGGTGTCCGCAGGTCATGCGCCACATCCTGCGACCATTGCGAGCGGACCGTCCTCTCCTCCTCCAGTCTTCGACGGAGGGACTCGATCAAGGCAGCGATGCGGGACATCTCGTCGGTCCCTTCGGCATCCACGCGCACAGAGAGATTCCCTTCGTTCATGGTATGCAAGGATCGGGCGATCCGATCCGCCGGATGGGAAAACTTCCTGGACACATACAGCGCGGCGAACAGTGCGATACCCAAGGAGAACACCAAGGAAGCAACCAGAGCGAAGATCATCGATCTGATGAGTTCTTGGTTGGCACTATCCTCCGCGAACGAGAGGTTCCCGGTTGCGTAGTATCCGATCTGCACTCCTTGATGTGTCACCGGGTATTTCGTTGCGAAGGAGAGGGTGCGGCTCATCGCTTGCCGCATGCCCATGCCCCTGTTCGTTGCCACGAGATTGCCCTGCAGGTCATAGACGGCAAGTTGTCCCGCGTACTCGATTCCCCCAGTACGATCCGCTTCACCGGTCAAGATGAGACGGGCCGTTTCGGAGGCTTGCCGATCCTTGATCTCCCTCCAGGAGAGATCCGAATGCCGATACCCGAAGAACAGCAATACGCTGATCACCGCAAGTTGGATGATGAACACGAGGATGAACACCAGGAAAGTCTTCCGTACCAAGGTCATTCGCGTTCCTCGCCCATGAACCGATACCCGAAGGCACGTACCGTCTCTACCCACTCATTCACGCCCAGCTTTCCCCTGATGTTCTTCATATGGGTATTGATTGCCCGCTCGGATCCCTCTGCGAGGTAATCCAGGCAGATGCCCAACAGCTGCTCGCGACTCACCACCATCGCCGGCCGGGCCGCAAGGAATGCGAGTATCTTCCACTCGGTCGCGGTCAAGCGTATCTCGATACCGTCATGCTCGCACCGGTGTGCCTGCTCATCGAGAAGCAGTGTGTGTCGCTTCCCATCACCAGCCGCTTGAGCCGGGAGATACCACATCGATGCACCCGTTTCTTCCGTAGGCTTGCCGCGCATACTGCGGTTGATGATCGAACGGACGCGGAGCACCAGTTCCCGCATGGAGAACGGCTTGACCACATAATCATCCGCACCGATTTCGAATCCTGTGATCCGGTCCGACTCGCTTGAGCGCGCAGTGAGGAAGAGGATCGGAATGTCCTGTTCTTTCTTCAACTTGCGGGCAAGATGGAAGCCATCTCCGTCCGGAAGCATCACATCGAGGATGATGAGATCGGGTACCGCCATCCTTGCAGCCTCGGCAACCCCACCCAGCCGGTCGAACGACACCACATGATGACCGTCCACCTCGAGATACGAGACGATCGCCTCATTGAGTCCTGCATTGTCCTCGACGACGAATATCCTTGCCACCCGAACCTCCTGACTTGCGTCTATCCTACACCTCCACCATACGCAGGAAAAGAGTCATCATGATATGCAGACGGTAAAGATTTGGTAAAGAATGATCAGCTTTCCTTCGGCTCAACAGGAAGACGGAGGAGAAATGCCAAGACCAGACAGATTCCCGATACCACCAACAGTCCTGCACCAAGGCCCATCATGTTGCTGAAGAAACCCAACAGCAGAGCGATGAATACGGCGAAAAGCGTCTCCGCCTGTGATTCCACGGACAACGCGGAGGCCATGGAACTCTGTTCCATCCTTTCGGTCACATAGGCGATTCCCATGGGCTTGCGCAAGTTCTCCACGAGATAGATGCCGATGTAGAAAAGGATCGCGATGATGGGGACTCCAAGAAGATAGGCAACACCACTGATGATTCCACAGAGGATGCCGGCTACCAGGTAACGGTTCAGGGGAACTGCCAGCGTATGGTATCGTCGTGAGATTTTCCCCGATGAGCTTGAAGCCCACGCAGTCAGGGCATAGAGGATCGCATAGATGACCCCGGTGATGATCGCGGTCCTCTGGTCATCCTGGAGTGCCAGGAGCACGGGGATGGCAAGTGCGAAGCTCTTGAGGATCGGTTGCAGATAATCCTTGAAGGCTTTGTAGTAGCCACTGTAGAGCGCCTGGTTTGCGATTGCCCGCCACAAATCGCCCTTTTTAATACTTTTCCACAAGGAATTGAAGACGAAGGCGAACTCCTCGGCGATCGTCCGGTCGCTGTGGTGCCGCTGTCCATCGAGCTCCTTCGGGTAGCTGAGGATCAGCCCGAGATCGAGCACGTACGGAATGATGGTGAAAAGGAAGATCGGCGCGTAGGAACCACGCCAGAAGACGAGAAAGGCGGCGATCAGCGAACTGAGCGCAGCACCTGCTTGGCTCCACGCACGCGTATGCCCATAATAATGCGTTTTCTGGTTTCCCCACCCATGCATCTGCAGGTATTCGAAGATCATCGCCTTGTGCGTACCTGTCCTGAATGCCTCACCCCCTGCATAGACGATCATCGCCGCGAAAAGTACCCAATAGGATCGTGCAAAGAAGAACACGATGAAAGAGAGGATGTAGGAAATGAACGAAACTGCCATGGAGCGGCGGCGGCCGAGCGTGTCGGCAACAATCCCGCTGGGAATCTCCACGATGTTGATCGCAAGCTCCCGAGCGGCATAGAGCGTTCCGATCTGCAGGTAGCTCAATCCCTTCTCCAGGAAGAAGAGCATGAGAAACGGTTCATAGAACCGCAGGTTCTTCAAGAATCCATACATGCAGAACTTATAGAACTGCATGTTCCGTGCGAATGTGTCGGTCTTGTCATCCCTGCGTGTCATGGCTTCTACCTCGATGATGATGTCTCCATCATAGCCGAATAGGCAAACTTGCGACAATCATGAAAATGAGCGTGTGATGTGCTTGACAAAACTAGAGTGTTAGTGTACTAGTTAGATAGAACACTAAGAATCCAATTCATGAAGGAGTCATCATATGATTCGGATGAAAGACATCAGGTTCCAATACGGCAAGAAACCCTTGTTCGCCGGCTTGGATCTCGAAATTCCCAAAGGCAACATCTATGGCTTGCTCGGGATGAACGGAGCAGGCAAGACCACCCTGCTCAAACTGTTCTCGGGGCAGCTGTTCCCGCTCGAGGGTACCGCCCGGGTCTTGGGATACGATCCGGTACGGCGCAGTCCCGACATGCTCTGCGATCTGTTTCATCTTCCCGAGGAATTCCTGTTGCCACGCATGCGCGCAGATGAGTACCTCAAGATCAACGCACCCTTCTATCCCCGGTTCGACCACGAAGCGCTGCACCGGTACTGCAACGAATTCGGACTCGACCTCACCCAGAAACTCAATGAACTCTCGTTCGGCCAGAAGAAAAAATTCCTCCTCTCATTCGGGCTTGCCTCGAACACATCGCTGCTCATCCTGGACGAACCGACCAATGGTCTCGACATCCCTTCGAAAAGCCAGTTCCGCAGGACTGTCGCTTCGGCGATGACAGAGGACCGGACGTTCATCATCAGCACCCATCAGGTGCGTGACATGGAGAACCTGATCGACCCGATCATCATCATCCATGAAGGAAAGGTGGTGTTCCACAACGACATGGAATCGGTGTCCGAGCGACTCGTCATGAACCTGGAGCACATGGAGCCACATGCGAACGAGGTGCTCTACAGCGAGAAGGTTCCCGGAGGATGGATGACCATCCGGGAACGGAAGGATGACGAAACCGAGACCCAAGTTGACCTGGAGACCCTGTTCAACGCGGTCATCACCCATAGCCAGGCATTCGCCGACGCCATGAAAGGAGGCCGCTCATGAGACTGGCACTCGTACTCAACAGGGAAGTTCAGGAGAGCAAGAGGAACCTCCTGATCTACTCACTCACCATCTTCCTCGTCCTGCTGTTCCAAGAGATGCTCGCTGCGTTCCTCACGAGGATGGCACGCGGTGACATCGGCGACTCGGCCTATCTGGCGAACTTCCCCGGATTCCTCTTTCTCGGCGGATTCATCGTCACCAGCGTGTTCTTCTCAGATGACATGTTCAGCAGGATCGGTCAGCATAACTGGCTTACGTTGCCCGCCTCCCCGCTCGAGAAGTTCCTTGCGAAGGCACTATTGACCTCCGTGGCGTACCCACTGGCGCTGGTGGCGCTGTTCACCCTTTCCTCGGTCGTCATCGAATTGTTGGCATTGCTGGTCTTCGGCAGCCCGTTTTCGATGTTCAACCCCTTCACGATACCGATCGGACAGATGATCCTCCACTATCTCGCAACCCAATCGATCTTCCTTCTCGGGGCGACGTACTTCAGGAAAGCACACTTCATCAAGACAGTGCTCGCGCTCGGCCTGCTCGGCGTTCTCATGGGTATCGTGGCGACCATCTTCGTGCGGATCCTGTTCGCACCGTACATCTCAGGCATGTTCGGTTTCAATTTCACCTTCGACGACAGGATCCTGTACCAGTATGAGGGGCTGCTCACTGTCGCCGAGTGGATCGGCCGTATCGTCTATTGGTTCATGCTTCCGGCATTCTGTTGGGTGACTTCGTATCTCAGGGTGAAGGAGGTCCAGGCTACCGATGCAATTCAATAAACACACATCCATCTATCTGCAGATCGCCGACTACATGTATGACCGCATCCTGTGCGGTGAGTGGCCGGACGGGCAGAGGATACCATCGATCAGGGACATGGCGGTCCTGCTTGAGGTGAATCCGAACACGGTCACCAGGACCTACACCATGTTGCAGGAGGAAGGGACCCTTGAGAACCAGCGTGGCATCGGGTACTTCACCGCAGCCGATGCACGAGATCAAGTGCTTTCCCGCAAGCGGGAAGCCTTCCTCAAGAGCGAACTTCCACTCTTCTTTTCCACCATCGGCCAACTTGGCCTGACCATGGATCAGATCCGGAAAGCACACGAACACTACCAACAGGAGCACGAAAAATCATGAGACAACAGATACGAAAGAGCAATATCATGCTCATCGGTGCCGGGATATTCCTGGTGGTGATGATGCTCGCCTCGATAATCACCGCACGGGTTGTCTTCGACAGGACAGTGAGTTACAGGACCGTACACACGAGTGCAGTCTACCTCGACAACCGTTCCTAGATCCCGTGATCTTGCATGACGGTTTCGGGTGGCTTCTCCAACAGCTCGGGGTGTTTGATGCAACGCATCATCTCCTTCCAGGCCGAAGCCATTCCGAAACCGTCGCATATCCGCTCGTCACCGACGATCTTGAAATCGATGAACTTGCGTTCGATCGGCGAGCCATCCCTCTGCAACACCATCTCAGAGTACTTCGGCCCGTAGGCGATGAACGCGCTGCAGGTACCGAAATTATAGATATGGTGGTAGATCGGCGCAAAGTTGATCGAACCCATCGCGGTGACGAACACACTGCAGTGAAACGGACTGAGGCGCTGTACAGCCTTCGGCATCCACCCGTGGAAATCGAGCCACTTGATGGTCCCGATGACGAACCGGATGAGACCGGAGGGAAGATGATTGACGAACTTTGCGAATGAATCGGTTGTGTTGTCGGTCTTCACATCCTTGTTCTTCTCGATCTCACGCTGCAACCTCACGGCGACATCGAAGATGGTGTCGGTCGGATCGTAGGCAACCTTCACCACCGTCTGCGTCCCCTCTACCGAGAGGTCCTTCTTGATTGCGAGGGAGATGCTCAGCTCGTCACGCGCGAACGCCTTGTGCCCCGCGATGAATCGATTCACATAGGGCTTCTGGCTGATCATCCGCACGATCGAAGCCATCACCACGTCGAGGAACGTCAGGTCTTGGCCTATAGGGGAACCGTCTTGCCTCCTCTTCCGAAGATACCGTTCCACGTTCGTGACATCGATCTTGAACGATGCAGCGACCTGGCTGTCATTGCGGGTGCTCATGATATAGGGGATGAGGGTGAAAAAGGTGTCGGTGTGCATCAACCGCCTTCCATCGTAACGGTCCCTCCACCGTTTTTTCCCTGCGTTTCGTTGCACGGCAGCACCATATTCCCGTTTCTCTTCCATCGGATTCTCCCACTGAGGTTTGTGCCATGGTAGCATGAGGCCCAGGTGCCCATCCATAGGAATTTCGATTGCCAACCCGTTCCCCGTCATGTACGATGATTCCGATGATCGAACAACATGAACGCATGCGTTATCTCTCCATCTCACTGTTCCTGGTGTTCCTCCTGACAGCGGGCATCATGGCCGACGGCCCGGTGAAAACCTTCGGGGACCTGATGACGATACAGGCCACCGGATCCCGCCTCCTGCAGGATTTCACCGCAATCGGTACAGGAGGAGCGATGGTGAATGCCGCATTGGTCGCGCTCATCGGACTGGCGGTAGTATACTTCTCTTCGGTGACACTCGCAGGACCCACGATGGCTGCGATCTTCACGATGCTCGGATTCGGTTTCTTCGGGAAGACCGTGCTCAACTGCCTGCCGATCATGGCAGGGGTCTGGTTCTCCGCCCGCTTCGCCCGCAAGAGCTTGGGTTCATACAGCCTGATCGCGATGTTCGGCACCGCCCTCGGCCCTTTGGTGACCTATCTCATGTTCGAGCTCAATTATCCTCTTTCCCTCGCCATACCGTTGGGGATCATCGGAGGGTTCGTCGCAGGAGCGCTCCTGCCGGCACTTGCTGGCGCGATGCTCCAGCTCCACCAAGGGTACAACCTGTACAACGTCGGTTTCACCTGCGGTTTCCTCGGGCTCTTCGCCTCCTCTGCCCTGCGCATGGCAGGCAAGATGGATCCGATCACGATCACGTGGAACACACACCCGCATCCGACCCTGTTGCTGATCTTGCCGGTAGCCTCGGCGCTGTTGGTCATCACCGGCATCCTGGACCGAAACGGCAACATGAGGACCCTACCCTCCGATACCCTGCAACTGCAGAAGCTTTCGGGGAGACTGCCGACCGACTTTTTCGATGCTGTGGAGTCGGGTGCTCCTTGGGTCAACATGGGATTGCTCGCCCTCGCCTCGATGCTCTTCATCATGATCAGCGGAGCTCCGTGCAACGGCCCGGTCCTTGGCGGGGTGTTCACCGTGGTCGGCTTCGGTGCGTTCGGAAAAACCTTGCGCAACTGCTGGCCCGTGGTGCTCGGCGTCTGCATCGGCGCGTGGGTCTTCGGCAAGCCCATCACGGAACCGGGGGTACTGCTCGCTGCCCTCTTCGTCACCACCTTGGCGCCGATCGCAGGACAGTTCGGCATCGTCACAGGAGTAATCGCCGGATTCATCCACCTGATCATGGTCGAATCGACTGCTGCATGGCATGGAGGACTCGATCTCTACAACAACGGATTCGCAGGAGGTCTGACCGCCACCTTGGTCATCTCGATACTCCACTGGATCCGGACAAACCGGACAAAGGAGGACTTCACATCATGAAACGCAAGGAATTTCTCAACAGATTGATCGGTGAGGTTTCTAGTTTCCTGCTCGAGGGAAATCCGTTGCGCATGGTCATCTCGCTGCATCAGGAAGAGGATGGTGCCCACCTCAGCTTCTTCGATGACCGCCAACGATCAGAGGAGGAACTGAAGAGGATCCGCAACGCGCTCAATCCCAAGCATACCCGTCCTGAGCTGGCCGAGTACTATGGGATGATGGCGGGTCACGATACCTCCTGGGATGCCCGTTTGAAGCTCATCGGCTGGCAGATCAAGCAAGCTACCGTGCAAAACACGGACAGTGGCGTACAGATCGAACTCTGGCTGGGAAGCGACTCGTTCAATCCCTCGCAATTCTCGATAGGAGAAAAGTCGTAGGAGCGAAGGGAAGACCCTCACTCCCACTCGATGGTCCCAGGCGGCTTGCTCGTCACATCATAGAGTACGCGGTTCACTCCCGGCACCTCATTGCAGATCCTTGCGGAAGCGCGTGCCAGGACATCGGGAGGGAAACGGTACCAATCGGCGGTCATGGCATCCTCGCTGGTGACCGCACGCAAAGAACAGACCTCCTCATAGGTCCGCTCATCACCTTGTACTCCGACACTCTTGACCGGCAACAGACATGCCAAGGCCTGCCAGATATCACCATAGAGCCCCGCCTTCCTGATCTCATCGATGAAGATGGCATCCACCTCGCGCAAGGTATCCAAACGCTCCTGGGTGACCTCACCGACGCACCTGACTCCCAAACCGGGACCGGGGAAGGGGTGACGGTTCACGATCTCATCCGGGAGTCCGAGCTCCCTGCCCAGCTGACGGACCTCGTCCTTGAACAGCTCACGCAACGGTTCGAGCAAGGTGAACCGCAGGTCCTCGGGCAATCCGCCGACATTGTGGTGACTCTTGATCGTGACCGATGGACCTCCACTGGGACTGATGCTTTCGATCACATCGGGATAGAGGGTGCCTTGTGCAAGGAAATCGATAGCACCCGCAGCACGCGCCTCCATCTCGAATACATCGATGAAAACCTTGCCGATGATCTTACGCTTGCGTTCAGGATCGGTGACGCCTTTCAATGCATCGAGGAAAAGCCTCCTGGCATCGGCGTATCGCAAGCGGATCTTGAAGTGGTCCCGGAATACCGAGAGCACCAGGTCACTCTCTCCCTTGCGCAACAATCCGTTGTTCACGAAGACACAGACGAGCTGATCCCCGATCGCCCTGTGGATCAACGCCGCAACCACCGATGAGTCGACGCCACCGGAGAGCCCGCAGAGTACCTGCCTGCCGCCCACCGTCTCCCGGATGGAGGCGATCTGTGACTCGATGAAAGATTCCATGCTCCAGTCGGCATTCGCCTTGCAGATGGTGCGAACGAAGTTTGCCAAGAGCCGACTCCCTTCAGGAGAGTGGACCACCTCAGGATGGAACTGAACGCCATACCACTTCTTCTTCGGATCCTCCACCACTGCATAGGTGCAGTTCTCGGTGGAACCCGTGCACAGGAAATTCCCGGAGAGTGACTTCACCGCATCCCCGTGACTCATCCAGACCTGGCTACGTTCGCTCAATCCGGCAAGCAACTCGGAGCGGTTGTCCTTGATCGAGAGATGGGCAAACCCATACTCCTTCTGGTGCGGACGCTCCACCTCCCCTCCGTTCATCACGGACAGTACCTGCAAACCGTAGCAGATGCCGAGGATGGGAATGCCCAGATCGAACAGCTTGGCATCAGGCCGGGGAGATCCCTCGGTACGAACGCTCGCAGGCCCACCGGAGAAGATCAGTCCCTTCGGGGCGATGCGTGCGACCTCATCGGCGCTTATCGTGTAAGGAACGATCTGGCTGTAGACGTGCTGTTCCCTGACCCGTCGCGCGATCAGTTGGCTGTATTGCGCACCGAAATCGAGGACGAGGATCGTGTCATGCTTCGGAACTTCCATGGTATCTCCTTGTGTCTAGAGGGCTAGCGAACGGACCGGGGGATATGCTTTCAAGACGGAACGGGAAACGATGATGCCAAGGACCACCCCCACGCCAGATTGCATGAGGTTCAACGGAATCTCGACCAAGGCGGCCTCGAATCCATAGAGGAAGCCTCCCGCGAGGTAGTAACCGCCTGCCATCACGATCATCCCGACGACACCGGCGATGACCAGGCGGATCAGGGGAGAGTCAGCTGCGACATTCCCTTTGACCGGCGAACGGGCGATGATGGCGATCAACAACCCTTGGAGCCCATGGATCAAGAACGAAAGGGGGGCCCATTGGGCATATCCGCCGATCACATCTGCAATACCCGTCCCCAATCCTCCCGCGATGGCCGCGACCCATGGGCCGAAGAGATACGCAGAGAACACGATGACGACATCACACAGACTGATATATCCCTTGATAGGGGTCGGAACACGTACCAAGAGGGTGAAAACCACCACCACAGCCGTCAATACGGCCATCAGGGCAATTCTCATCGCGGGTTTGTTGCCCGTTTCCCCGTTGCTCATATGCACCTCCTCTCCTTGCGGCGTCGCCGCCTATCAGATTGTATTGAACACTAGAAAGAAAACTGTCGGAATCATAACCGAAAGCAGAAAATGGGTAAAGAGTCCTCCGCGAGCCACCAGCCGACGATAGGAGGTCCTTCTCTCTCTCCGGCCCAAGCCCCGGTGTTCGAGGCTCATGGCAAGGTAGGGGATCGACTTCAGTGCCACCACCAATGCGGAGGTGACCGTAGGGACGATATCGGTGAGATGGACAGTACCTCGGGAAATCTCCTGTTGTTCGCTTGTTCGCAATGCATGGGAGTCCTGGATCATGACGAATGATTCGGCGATCGAAGGGATGAAGCGGAATGCCAAGGTGAAGACGAGCGCCGCTTTGTAGGAGAGTCCGTACCAGCGGAACGCAAGGTTGATGTCTGCCATCGGAGTGGTCCAGATGAAGAGGGTACACAGATAGGTGATCCCCATGAAACGCGCCACCAACACATTCAGGTTCTCCAAGGCCTCCCGCGTGGCGAGCACGAATGAACCGACGCGCAAGACGGCACTTCCGTCACGATATGTCAGCGGAGTGAACAGGATCATGATCACCAGCAAGAAGAGGATCGCGCGCAGTGGCTGCAATGCTTGGCGCAACCCTGTGGCGTGCCACGCTCCCAACACGGTCGCGGCAACCAATACCCAGAGCCCAAGCGGACGCAAAGGGAGGAATACCATGACACAGAGGGCGAGGACGGTCAACAGCTTCGCCCGTGCATCGAACAGGTAGAGCATTCCCCTGCCGGCGATGAATGTCCCGCTTGTCATGAGCCCACCTCCGTCTCAACCACCCGCCCGTCGATGATACGGTACTGCCGTTCAGCGAGATTTTTTGCGAAGGTCCGATCATGCGTGATCACCACCACCGCCGCCCCACGGCTTCTCAACAGTGCGACGATCTCGAACGCCGCAGCGTAGGTGACTCCGCTATCGAGCTCATCGATGATCACGAACGGACGATCGAGAACATGGTAGACCGCAGCTTGCAAGTGCTTGCGTCCACCGTAGCTCATCATCGTCGGATTCTCATCGGGATCGAGATGGAACAGGGCGGCGCAATCGATGATCATCCGCTCGCGTTCTTGCGGCGAAAGGTCCTTCCTGCGGCGCAACGACCAACCGATCTCTTCCCGTACGGAGGGAAGGAATATCCCGTAGTCGGGATTTTGGAACAGATATCCCACCCTGACCTGCAGTTGCTTTTGGTTCACCCGCTCCCCATCGACTGTCAGGGAGCCTTCCTCACACGGGTCCAGTCCGCAAAGCACGCGACTCAGGGTACTCTTTCCTGCTCCGTTCGGACCGACCAAGGCAACCACCTCACCGGAATCGATATGGAAGTCCTCGACACGCAACCTGAACGGTTGCGCCGAGGAAGCCGATCTTCGTGCATGGATGATCGTCAGGTCTCGTGCTGCCAACCTCCGTTGCGCATCGATATTCCCCGGTTCTTCGAATGCGGTGAAAAGCTGTTCGCTCTCGCGTTCGAAATCGATGACGATACGCTCTTCCGCACCGAAGGATATCCGGCGGTCGTGGATGCGTCCGTAGGCATCGAAGCTTCCGCGAAACTCATCAAGGTACCGGGAAGCGAACACCAGGACCGTCCGTGCCGCGTTGGTGAGATGATCCATCAAGCGGGCACGCCAGAGTTCATCCAGGTCATCGAACGGTTCGTCCATGATCCACACGGGAGCATCGATCGCATCGGTGACCGCAAGGAGAAGCCGCTTGCGTTCTCCCCCGGAAAGCTCCTGGGGATTCACCTCAGCCAGTTCCGTGAGTCCCCACGTCTCCAACGCCCGGTCAACCCGGCGGATAATGGTATCGCGGTCGGTTCCCAGTGACTCGAGCGGAAATGCGATCTCGTCCGCGCACGTGGTCATCATCAGCTGTTCCTGAGGATTCTGGGTCACCAAGGAGATTGCACGGGTCAGTTCCCATGGTTCCGTCGCAACCAGATCCTCCCCGGCGATGCGGATCACTCCTGAGAGTTCTCCTTCCGCATGGCGGGGAACCAACGCGCAAAGGATCCGGGAGAGGGTCGACTTGCCACTGTCGGGAGGTCCGAGGATGAGCATCCGCTCTCCTTCCTTGACCGTCAGGTCGAGGGCGGACAAGAGGGGACGGAGACGCTGTGAACCGGAGTATTCGCGATAGGAGAATGAAAGATCCCTGACTTCGATCATGTGCTTCATACGGACTCGTGGGAAAGCGAACGGAATTGCTCTCCGATCGCGCCGTAGACCTTGTCGGGAAGCGCTTTCAACTGCTCGTCATCGAGATCGGCGGTCGGAATCGGTTCGGCCACCGAGATGCGTACGTGCACCCTCCCGATCCCCTTCTTCTGCTCGAGCGCCTTCCTCGTCCCATCGATCGTGATGGGAACGATCATCGCCTTCGCACGCGTGGCAAGCTTGAGGCTCCCACTCTTGAACTCGCCCAGCGCACCGGTCTTGCTCCTGGTACCCTCGGGGAAAACGAACATCGGCGTCCCGTTGCGGATATGGTCGACTCCCCTGAGGATCGCCTCGATGGAGGATCGGGGGCTCTTTCGATCGATATAGACGCAACGCATCGAATCGATCCAGGTATTGAGGATCGGGACCTTCCTCAGCTCGCTCTTCGCGATGAAACCGGGCCAGATGCGCAGAGCTGCGATCACAGCCGGGATATCGAGGGCGCTCTGGTGATTCGAGACGAAGCATACCGGTGTTCCGTCACGAGGGATGCGTTCCGTATGCAGTGCCTCGATCTTCATGCGCAACGACCAAAGGATCGTCCTGCTGATATTGGTCCCATTGAACCGCATCCACCTGGCGGCAATCTTCTGTGCCCCGAACACACGCAAGAGCGCAGCGGGGATGATGCCGACGAAGAGCGAGAGGATGAAGGTAGGTACCACGATCATTATGGCAATCGCTAGATGGATCTTTTTCAACATGGAGCCCTCCTCTCAGCGCAGTTCCTGGTTCCTGTAGAGCCGCTCATAGTGTCCGCCATGAGCGATGAGCTCATCATGCGTACCCGACTCCACTATCCTGCCACCGTCCAGTACATAGATTACATCTGCATTCCGTACCGTCGTCAACCGGTGTGCGATGACAATCGCCGTTCTTCCTGCGGCAAGCCGGCCGAAGGCCTCCTGTATCTGTGATTCGCTCTCGGTGTCGAGCGAGGAGGTCGCCTCGTCGAATATGAGGATAGGGGGGTTCTTCAAGAATACCCGGGCGATCGAAATCCTCTGTTTCTGGCCGCCAGAAAGCCTTGTTCCCCGTTCCCCGACCTCGGTATCGAGTCCTTCGGAGAGTGAACGGATGAATGGTCCGAGATTGGCTTTTTCGAGTGCCTCGAGCATTTGCTCATCGGTCGCATCGCTCTTCCCGTATTTCAGGTTCTCCCTGATGCTCCCATCGAATAGGAAGACATTCTGTTGCACGAACCCGATATTCCGTCGCAAGGAGGTCTTCGTGACCTCCGCGACATCCTGGCCGTCGATCAGGATACGCCCCTCCGAAGGTTCGTAGAATCGTGGGATCAAGGAGACCAGCGTGCTCTTCCCTGCCCCCGACTCCCCGACGATGGCTACGGTCGAGCCACCTTCGATCTTCACCTCGATATCCCGCAGGACTGTTTCGGACCCGTGGTCATAGCGGAAGGTGACCCGTTCGAATGAGACGGTACCCTTGTCGACCACCAGTCGGACCGCATCGTCGCGATCCTGGATGTCACTTTGGATGTCCATGACCTCGACGAAGCGCTCGAACGCAGCCATCCCTTGCTGCAGCTGTTCGGTGAATCCGATCAAACGGTCGATCGGAGGGAGCACCACACCGACATAGAGGATGAACACCACGAGGTCGTAGACAGGAACGATCCCGAGATAAATCAGGATCGCGCCTCCGGCCACGGTGGTGAAGTAGTAGAGTTCCCTGAAGAGCATCATGACCGATTCGTAGCGGGCCATCACCTTGTATTGGTTGCTCCTGGCATCCTTGAACAGATTGTTCACCTGCTTGAACTTCTGCCGCTCATAACTTTCGCTGGTGAAGGACTGGACTTCACGTACACCCTGGATGGAGTTCTCCACCACCGAGTTGACCTCCGCTACCGTGGAGCGGACGGCGCGAAACCCCGCCTTGAGCCTGGTCCCGTATCTGATCCCATAAAACAGCATGATCGGAAGCGGGATGATGGAAATGAGTGCCAAGGGTACGCTGTTGAGGAACATGAATGCATAGGCTCCGATGATGACCACCACGGAGATGAGCAGGTCCTCAGGACCGTGGTGCGCAACCTCCGTGATCATGAACAGGTCGTTGGTGATCCTCGACATGAGGTGGCCGGTCTTCGTGTGATCGAAGTACCGGAAGGAGAGGCGCTGCAAATGACCGAACAGATCACGGCGCATGTCACTTTCCATCAGGACGCCTAGCTGGTGTCCCCAACGGACCCTGACGTAGGTACAGATCGTCTGTACCACGTAGATGCCGAGCATCGAGGAGAACACCACCAGCATCATCGACCAATCTTGGTCCGGGATGTAGGTCCTGAGCAGTTCCCTTGTCAGCTGGGGAAAAAGTATCGAGAGCAGCGACCCGAGGATCGCAGCTCCCATGTCCAGCAGAAAGAGTCTTCGGTATGGCCCATAGTACGAGAGAAAACGCCTAAGCATCCCCTTTCTTCCTCTTGAACAACCGGGCGATCAAACCCTGTTTCTTTTGAGGTGTCTTGGGGGCGGCGGTCTCTTTGGCTGTTGCGGGTTGCACGTGTTTCGCAGGTTCGGGCGAAGCGGCTTTCATCACCGGAGAACCTTTGTTCTCCTTGGGGGCGGATGGTCTC
Source organism: Spirochaetales bacterium (assembly GCA_018433865.1). GTDB lineage: Bacteria > Spirochaetota > Spirochaetia > Sphaerochaetales > Sphaerochaetaceae > UBA8525. Next base: position 74,125 of record JAHDQJ010000002.1, read on the forward strand.
GGGCTTGGGGAGCCTTGCCGTCTCTTTCCTCCCTGGCGTTGCTGTCCGCCTTGGGGTTTCACCGCGGCTCGTTGCGGTTCGACGGAAGGCTTTCCCTCCGTGCCGTAGACTTTCTTGTAGTAGGCGATGCGTTCTTCGAAATCCATCTTTTTGATTTCATTGTAACTCTTGTCCTTGTTTGCACTGCGTGGTGCAGCAGGTTGGACACCTTCGCGAGGAGGACGGCTGGGCCTCTTCTCGCTTCGCACCGGTTTCGCATCGGACTTGGTTGCCGAAGCGGGTCGTTCGCCGCTGCGCCTCGGCTTGGGAGAGGCAGGTCTCTTCGTTCTCGGCGAGGATCCGCGAGGCCCCCTTCCCCTGTCCGGGCGGGAGGCGAATTCGCTTTCATCAACCAGATCCCTGAAGCGCATGGAAGCGCTTTTGTCCGCGACGGTCGGCAAGCTCTCCTCATCGGCCCAGAGCACGGGAATCTTCATCTGGATGTAGTTCTCGATGGCCTCCAAGCCATAGACGAACTGTTCACAGGCCAGAGTGATGGCTTTCCCCGATTTCCCTGCCCGAGCGGTACGCCCGATGCGGTGGACATAGCTTTCGAAATCTTCGGGAATGTCGTAGTTGACGACCAACTCGAGATCATCGATCTGCAATCCCCGTGCGGCGACATCGGTCGCCACCAAGAATCGCAACTCACCGCTTTTCATCCTGTTGATCACTTGCAACCGCTTGGTCTGTGGCAGGTCGCCCATGAGATACTGGGTCTTGTATCCGTTGACGTTGAGCCGCTTGCTGATCTCTACGGCCTTGGCCTTCGTATTCGTGAAGATCAGGGCATTGGCAGGATCGTTCTTGGCCATGAGCCGGAGGAACAGGGCGAACTTCTCGCTCTTAGAAATGTGGTAGAGTTCCTGGGTGATCGCCTTCACGGTGATCTCTTCCGGCTGCACCTCGATCTCGAGCGGCTCGTTCATATAATCCCAGGCAAGGTTCCTCACCCTGGTTCCCAACGTCGCGCTGAAAAGCATTGTCTGTCTCTTCTCGCGAGCGACCATCATCCTGAACATCTTCTGGATATCGGGGTAGAACCCCATATCGAACAGTCGGTCCGCCTCATCGATGATGAAGCTGTCGATGGCCTTGAAATCGAGTTTTCCCATGCTCTGGTAGTCGAGGATCCTTCCTGGGGTTCCGATGATCAGGTCTACTCCCTCGACGATCTGCTTGTCCTGCTTCGCGTATCCGACTCCGCCGAAGAAACAACCGATGCGGAAATCGGGAATCCCGGAGGAGAGAATCTTCGCATCATCCTCGATCTGTACCGCCAGTTCCCTCGTCGGAGCGACGATCAGGGCGACTGGCAATTTGACTGAGAATGCCTTGTCAGCAGGCAATCTCCTGGCCTCATCACGGGCCTCGGCGAACTTCTGGAGCAGGGTCACGAGAAAGACTGCAGTCTTACCCGATCCCGTCTTGGACTGCACCATGACATCCTTGCCTTGCAAGGCACCGGGGAGGACTCTCTCCTGCACAGGCATGCAATCGACGAATCCGGCAGCCTCTATCCCCTTCATCACATCTTCATGTAGTGGTAATTCATTGAACTTCATGCACCAACTATACTCGGTTTCGCGATATTAGTGTAGAGCGTCAAGTTCCCAACTGCGGATCAAGGCATGGATCGCAGAAGCATTCGTGAAGGGCGCATTGAACTCTCGGCCATCAAGTGCACGAAGCGGCATCGCCCCCATGCTGGTGGAGGAGATGAACAACTCGTCGAACCGCCCTTCGAGGACCTCCCGGAGCTTCGGGGCTTCGAACACGATACGGTATCCCAGCTCGGAGACGGCCTTGATGATCTTGTCCCGGGTCACACCCTCGAGAACCTCCTCAGTCGCCGCGGTATATACCACGTCCCCCTCGGTCGCGAATGCATTGCTCCTGGTACCCTCGAGAATGCTGCCGCCTTTGTTGATGAGCAAGGCCTCGAACGCACCCACGGAGCCGGCCTCGCGAAGAGCGAGATAGTTCATCAGCAAGGAACAAGTCTTGTATTGCGGAAGGAAGCGCTCCCCGTGGTATGAGACTGCCTTCACGCCCTCAAGGTAGAAACTCTGGGGGTAGCTGAGCATCGGGGAGGCTGTGATGAAGAGTCGGGCCTCAGGGCCACCCATCATGAGTATGCGTACGGTCGCCTCTTCGATCCCATCAGCCTCCACCAGGAGCCGAAGCCAAGCGAGGATCTGCTCCGTGGTGAACCGGTGCCTGAGCTGCAATCCGTTCGCGGAGTGGAAGAGCCGTAGGATATGGTCCTCCGGATAGACGATCTTCCCCCTGATTATCCGCAACGATTCATACACGCCGAATCCATGTTGCAACTCCCGGTCATATACCGGCAAGGTCGCCTCGGTGGCTTCGACCAGATTCCCGTTGACAATCGCATGCTTGCCCAACACACTCATCTTCGCATCTCCTGTGGCGCCGTGGTCAATCGGGGAACTTCAGCAACTCTCGTGGCTTGCTTCCCCTTGCAGGACCTACCAGTCCGTCCTCTTCCATCTGCTCTACCAAGCGTGCTGCCCGGTTGTAACCGATCTTCAGCCGTCTTTGCAAGTATGAGGCGGAAGCGCTCTGGCGTTCGACCACGATCTTCAGTGCTTTTTCCATGAGCGCCTCATCGCTGGTCCCGTCAACATCGTCATCCCCGTCATCCACATCATCTTCCGGTTCCTCGTCTTCGAAGAACGCCTCGTCGAGATAGTCGGGCTCTCCCTGTGTCTTCGCGTAGGCGACGATCCGCTCGACCTCCTCGTCACTGAGGAAGGCTCCTTGTATGCGGATCGAGTGGGGATCCCATCCCGGTGCAAAGAGCATGTCACCGCGACCGAGCAGTTTCTCGGCTCCCGTTTCGTCTATGATGATCCGGCTGTCGATCTGGCTTGCCACCATGAAGGCAATCCGTGTCGGGATATTCGACTTGATGATGCCGGTAATGACGTTCGCCGAAGGTCGTTGGGTCGCAAGCACAAGGTGGATTCCCACGGCGCGGGCCATTGCCGCCAAACGGGCAAGCAGGGTCTCAAGCTCCTTGCCCACCGTCGCCATCAGGTCGGCGAACTCATCGATGACCACCACGATGTAGGGCAGACGCTCACGAGCAAGCTTCAGCTCACCGATCTTCTTGTTGTAGGCAGTGATGTTCCGGACCGCCAAGGCATTGAGCAGCTTGTACCGACGATCCATCTCGTACAGACAGAACTCCAAAGCCTTGATGGTCTTCCTGGGCTCGGTGATGACCGGAGTGAGCAAGTGGGGGATTCCGTTGTAGACACGCAGTTCGACGATCTTCGGATCGACGAGGATCAGCCGGACCTCCTTCGGGGACCTGCGGTACAACAACGATCCAATCAATGAATTGACGCATACCGATTTTCCCGAACCGGTCGCTCCCGCGACCAACAGGTGCGGTGTCTGGGTGATCTCGATGACCACCGGTTCACCCGTGATCTTCCTTCCGAGGATCATCGGTACCTGATACTGCTTTGCATCGATGGTAGGCAGCAGGTCCTTGAACCCGATGATGGAGCGGTTCTTGTTGGGGACTTCGATTCCCACCGCCTGTTTTCCCGGGATCGGTGCCACGATACGGACCTGCCGGGCAGCCAGCTGCAACGCGATATTGTCGGAGAGGCTGATGATCGAGCTGACCCTGACTCCGGGAGCCGGGGAGACCTCGAACATCGTGACCGTCGGTCCCTTTACGATGTCCATGAGCGTCGCTTCGACCTTGAACTGCTTGAGCGTCAAGATCAGGTTTTCTCCTGCCTGCCTTGTCTCCTCATCAATATCGGTGACGTGGTCGGGATAGGTATCGAGAAGATTCTCCGGGGGATATTCATAACGGAACTTGTTCCGGGACAACAGTGCGGAGGAACCGGCATTGGAGGAGAGCAGGCCGCCTATGCCGCTGATGAGGTCCATATCCTCCTCTTCCTCTTCCGTGGTCTGTGCATCGACATCGATGATCTGTGGCATGGGAGCGATAGGCTTGGCCGGTTTGGTCTGCTCTGGTCGAACTGCCTCGATCCGGTCGCCCTGGGCAGACTCTTCCCCAGCAGGATCCGGTTGCCGCACAACCGGAACTTCCGGTTTCGCCGGCCTCTTCGGGATGCCATTGGGAACGACGATCGGAGCAACCGCAGCTTCCTGTGCCATCTGACGCCTCAGCGAGGGAATGGGATCGTAGCGCTTGCCTGCAGGTATCTCCTCAGGCTCCTCGATCTCTTCGATCGGGGTATCAGCAAGCACTACCGATTCATCCTCACGGACCTTCACGCTCCCTACGTACAGCGATTCTCCCGAGGTCTCCCTTGCACCGATGGTTTTCAGCACCGGCATCTCCTTGATCTTCGGGAATTCCAGGGGAGTATGGTCATCTTCTCTCATGGGGTAGGCGATGGAGGGGGATACGGGAACGGGTGGATCTTCCCGCTCGATCAGGACTACTGCATCCTCCTCGGTATCCTTCTCCTCCTCCGTCTGTCTCTCGCTCGGCCGGACCCGCCTGTTTTCCCGGCTGACGGATGTGGCCTTGCCTCCGCGCATGCGTGCGAAACGCACCGAGCCGATGGTGAATAGGATCCAGAGCGCCGTCTCCAGGAGAAACGAAAGGATAAGGAGCAGCATTCCCATCACCGGCTCACGTTCCAGACGGGAGAGGATCGCCATCGGCTCCTTCCCTCCGAATCGAAGCTGCAAAGCGAGGAAGACTGTGTAATACATCAACGCACCATACGGGACCATCCACCAGAAGAAGGGACGGCGGAGGGTCGCCAGGAAAAAGAGTGCCCATATACCGAAGAGCGCGGGCAATACGTAGGATGCATACGGAGTGGGAACTGCTATGGGTACCGCCTGGAGATGCAGGAATCGGAGCAACGCGGTCAAGTTTCCGTGCAACGGGACCTTCTCGAAAAGTTCGGCCGGCATCACCGCAGGCGCAAGCGCCAACAGTCCGAGCAAGACACACAGGGTGAAGAAAAACAAGGAAACCGAACGGACCTTCACGACTTATCCTCCATGACCATCTTATACTGTTGCGAACAGTCCGAACAGACCGACTGCAACCAAATAGGGGGAGAAGTACCAAAGCCGTGCTTCCCTGACCATCCACAGCAACAGCCTGAGCGCCGCAATCCCCGTGACGATCGCAGATAGGCACCCGACCAGCATCGGTACTGCTCCTATCGAGGTCATCGGAGAGTCTTTCGACAAAAGCGTCAGGACAAGGGCCCCGAGAACCGCAGGGATGGAGAGGATGAAGGAATACTCTCCCGCTTTCTTACGCTCCATTCCTGCCCAGAGCGAGGCAGTGATCGTGGCACCGGAGCGTGAGATACCCGCCAAGGTTCCGAAACCTTGGGCAACGCCTGTGATCATCGCCTGTTTCCATCCGAGATTGCCGGAACCCTTCACGAACCGGGAAGCGAACGGAGTGGATGCAAGCAGTGCCGCACTCACCAACAGCAACATGGAGACAGACTTCCTGCTCTCAGCTTCAAGACCGAAGGCCTTGAGTCCCAGTGCGATGGCGACCGTGATGACGGTGGCTCCGATGATCGTGGCGATCAGCCGGAGGTGCGGCGCATCTTCCATGGTGTGTGTCCGGCGTACGAAACGCCAGGCCGCGGCGATCAGCTTTCCCACCAATACCCTGTAGTGAAAGACGATCACCAGGAGTGTAGCCACATGCAGCAAGACATCGAACAGCAGGGGAACCTCTGGGATATGCAAGTAATCACGGGCGAGGATCAGGTGTCCGGAGCTTGAGACCGGCAGGAATTCAGTGAGCCCCTGCACCACCCCAAGCAGCAAAGCCTCCAATACCGATACGCCGTGTTCCATCCTCGTCCCTCCCTCAGCGAATTTTTTGCATGATGCACAGGGTCCGGGAAGCATCGAGAAAGGGAATGCGAAGCTCTTCCATCCTGACGGTCCAGGAAGCCTCTTCACCACCTTGGAGCGGAATGCCGGCAGCAGACAGTTCCTCTTCGATAGCCTCCTTCCGTCCCTTGTAGGCGCAGATGAAAGCGCCCTCGGCCACGATCCTGCTGATTGGCCGCACGATATCTCCCAAGGGATGGAATGCCCTGAAGGTGACGATCCCGAAACAGTCGTCAACCTCCGACAGGTCTCTTTCAAAAACCTCGACACGCTCATGAAGGTTACAGAGTGCCAAGGCATTACGGAGAAATCCCGCTCGTCTCCCTGAACGTTCGACCAAGACGAACGGAACCTCGCTGAGCATGATCGCAAGCGGAATTCCCGGAAGTCCTGCACCTGAACCGACATCACAGATTCGGACCGACGGACCCAGGTGTTTCACCAGCGACTCGAAAATCGGCAATGCACCGAGAGAGTCGAGCAGATGCTTGATGATGAACTCACGTCCTTCTGCTCCCACGAGCCGGTAGGTTCCGTTGAAGAGATGGATCTCCTTGATATAGGTTTCGAATTGACTGCGTCGCACGTCATCGAGCAGATAACCCAATTCGGCGAGCCCCAATTCGAGCAACCTGAGGTCGGCTCGAAGATCATGCTTCGTCATCATGGTCAGTCCTCCTCGCCAACAATACCATGAGAATCGCAAGATCGCTCGTACGCACTCCACTGATCCGGCCTGCCTGTCCGACAGAGAGGGGCCGCACGGCCTTGAACTTCTCCCGTGACTCCGCGGACAATCCGTCGAGTGCATCATAGTCGAAATCCTCGGGAATCCGAATGCGTTCCATACGTGAGAACCGATCGACCTGCCGCTCCTGTCGTTTCACATAACCGGCATATTTCACGTCAAGCTCAGCTTGGTAGCACACCGGTTCCTCGAACGAGGCGAGCTCGGGAACGGACTCCATCAAGTCTGCGATGCCGATCTCCGGCTTGCGCAACAGTTCGATCGCCTTGCGGCCCTCGACCTTCCGTTTCTCAAGCAAATCCTTCACCATTTCGATGCGACTGAGTTTCTCCTGCAACCGGGCCATCGCCTCATCAGGTTGCAAGCCCACTGCATGAGCCTTCGGGGTAAGGCGCTGGTCCGCGCTGTCGTGACGCATGTTCAAACGATATTCGGCCCTGCTGGTGAACATCCGGTACGGCTCCTTGGTCCCCTTCGTCACCAAATCATCGATCAGGACACCGGTATAGGATTCACTCCGGTCAAGGATCAACGGAGGCTCTCCCGCGAGTTTCCGTGCGGCGTTGATCCCTGCGACCAACCCCTGGCAGGCGGCCTCCTCATACCCGCTCGTCCCATTGGTCTGTCCGGCGATGAAGAGATTCTTCACGTGCTTCGACTCCAGCGAGGGATAGAGCTGTAGGGGATCGAGGTAATCGTATTCGACCGCATAGGCGGGACGCATGATCTGTGCATGCTCAAGCCCACGGATAGACCGGATGAAGGCGACCTGGACATCCTCGGGAAGCGATGAGCTCATGCCATTGAGATACATCTCCTCGGTCCCCACACCTTCGGGCTCCACGAAAATCTGATGCCGCTCACGCTCGGGGAAGCGTACGACCTTGTCCTCTATGGAGGGACAGTAGCGTGGCCCTTTCCCGACGATCTTCCCTCCATACAGCGGGGAACGATGGATATTCTCCCGGATGATCCGGTGTGTCTCGGCGTTCGTCCACGTGATGTGGCACTGCAACGAAGGACGGTCTATCGTCTGGTAATCGAAGGAGAACGGCATCATGACCGGATCTCCCGGTTGTTCGACCATCGCACTGAAATCGAGGGAAGACTTGCGCACCCGTGCCGGAGTACCGGTCTTGAGCCTACCTACGGTGAAGCCTTTCTGGCGCAATGCAGTTCCCAAACCGATGGCAGCACTCTCACCGAGCCGACCTGAGCGAGCTTCATACTCACCGATGAATATCTTGCCCTCCATGAACGTTCCGGTAGTCAACACCACCACAGTTGCCGTGATCCGATGTCCTCTCTCGGTCGATACACCAATTATCTTGGAGTTGTCCTCACCCAGGAGGATATCGACAACGGTATCCTGGAACAGCGCGAGCTTTCCCTGCGCCTCGAGCGTCTCCTTTGCCATGCGGTGGTACGTGAACTTGTCCGCCTGTGCCCGGGGTGCTTGTACGGCTGGACCTCTCCGACGGTTGAGGATTCTGAATTGGATCATGGAAGCGTCGATCAGGTGACCCATCTCTCCTCCCAATGCATCGACTTCACGCACCAGATTGCCTTTTGCCAACCCGCCGATCGCGGGATTGCAGGAAAGTCGCCCGATCGCATCGAGGTTCTGGGTGATCAACAGGGTGGAGAACCCGAGCCTTGAGAGAGCAAGGGATGCCTCGATGCCGGCATGACCGGCTCCAATGACTATCGCATCGTAATCCATATCATTTTCCTACACAGAAGCGGCTGAATATCCGCTCGAGAATATCGTCGGAGGCAACCTCGCCGGTGAGGGAGCCGAGTGCGTGCAATGCCTCCGCGAGCTCGACTGCGACAATGTCCATCGGGAGTTCCTCCCGAGCCAAGGCCACGGCACGAACCAGAGCATCAGAGGCATGCTTGAGTTCATCACGCTGACGCGAGGATTCGATCACCAAGGCCTGTCCATCGGGGCGATCGGTCTCCTTCGTCAAGCGCCTTACCATCTCGTCGCGCAAGGTTGCGAACCCCTCCCCTCGTTTTGCACTGAGTGGGTAACTGCCCTTCGCGGGAGGTTTCGTCGTGAGATCGGTCTTGTTCCAGACCAGAATGCAACGCGGATCCTCAAGCAAGTGGCGGTATTGGGAAACGGAGGTGTCGTCATGCTCGGTCCCATCGAGCATCAGGAGGATGAGATCCGCTTCCGACAGCAGCTTCCGTGTCCTCCGTATCCCTTCCATCTCAATGGCATCCGATGATTCACGCAATCCTGCGGTGTCGTACAGTCGCACGGGAATGCCATCCAACACAGTCTTCGATTCGATGAAATCCCGTGTCGTGCCATGTACTTCGGAGACGATCGACCGTTCCTCACGCAAGAGGAGGTTGAAGAGCGTGGACTTGCCGGCATTGGTAGCTCCCGCAAGTACCACGCGCGCTCCCTCACCGTAGAGTTTCCCCATCTCATAGGTCGACAGGAGGGCATCGATCCTCCTTTTTGCCTCTTCCAGAGCCTCGAACGGGAATGCGACATCATCCGCGATCTCATCCTCAGCATAGTCCAGTTGAAGCTCCACCATGCTGACAACCTGAAGCACCTGTTGCTTGATCTCCTCGATCAGCGAGAACAGATTGCCTTCGAGCCTCCCGAGTGCGAGACTGTGGGACAACCGCGATTGGGACGAGACGATCTCCATCACCGCCTCGGCCCGTGTCAGGTCCATCCTTCCGTGCATGAACGCTCGGAAAGTGAATTCTCCGGGACTCGCCGGGCGCATGCCGACATCCTTGAGCTGCGCGAAGATCGATTCGATCCCGGGGATGCTTCCGTGGCAGGAAATCTCCACGCTCTCTTCTCCGGTATATCCCCTCCCATCCCTGAATACGGTCACGAGCACCTCATCAATGGGATTCTTGTATTTCGGGTCGATCAGGTCTCCGTGCAGGACGGTATGGGAAGCACTCGCCCCAAGAGCCTCCGGCCGGGAGAACAATGGCTTCAATGCTTCCACGCAACCCTGTCCCGAGATCCTGATCACCGCGATCGGAGCGGTCCCCCAAGCGGTGGCAAGTGCATAGATGATATCCTTCGTGTCATAGGTGTGTACGTTCATCCGCCCAAGTATACGGATGCGGGTCGCACGTGTCCATATCATGTTCCTTTACAAAGGATACCGCCAAAGAGTATAGTCGCCGCATGAACATCAAAGCTATCGAAGAACGCAGCACCCTGATGCAAGCGATGCGCTCATGGTTCTCTCAGAATGGGTACCTCGAGGTCTCCACGCCATTGCTCTCCACGAACCTCATTCCTGAACCGACGATCGCCAATTTCTCCACCCGACTGATCAGCGAGTTCATGGGGGAACGGGAACTCTACCTTGTTCCTTCGCCCGAAGTCCATATGAAGCGGATCATCGCGGAGACCCACCGCAGCATCTACCAGATCTCCCGGTGCTTCCGCAATCGGGAGCAGATGGGAAGCCATCATAATCCCGAGTTCACGATGCTCGAGTACTATACGGTCGGAGCCGATGACGAGGCTTCCATAGGCATCACCGAACGATTGCTGGCCGATACTGCGCTTGAGGGAACTCCGGAGCATGTGTTGCCGCCGTTCAGGCGGATGACCGTGGCAGAGGCCTGCCACACCTATGCAGGGGTCGACCTCGATACCGTACAATCGACGACCCGATTGCGGCACGAAGCCTTGCGGCTTGGCCTCTCGGTAGGAGACGAACCCGAGAGCTGGGAGGAGACCTTCAACAGGATCTTCCTCAACTTCGTCGAACCGAACCTCCCCCAGGACAAGCCGCTTGTGCTCAGTGAGTATCCCAGCCGGATCGAGTGCCTTGCGAAAAAGATTCCCGGCCGTCCCTACCGTAAGAGATGGGAGTTGTATGCGGGAGGACTGGAACTGGCCAACTGTTATGACGAAGAACGCGATGCGCAGGTGGTAGCCGATTATTATGCAGCACAATATGCGATCCTGGTGAGCCAACGCTCCGTAACCGGAGAGGTCATCCCCGATATCGATTTGAGCTTCCCAGCGATATTCGATGCCCAGTTCCCCCAGTGCTCAGGGGTGGCCATGGGTATCGACCGGCTGCTGATGCTGCAGGGAAGGCACAAGACGATAGGGGATTTGATTTTATTCAACCTTTCTGCTATGATGGCCGACGGCCATTGAGGCCGAGTCCGCAACACTTACGAGGTATATGATGATTAAAGCAGGTCAGATAGACAAGGGTACTGCGCTGTTGATCAAGGGTCAGCCCTTCATCTGCGTGGAACGGGAATTCGTGAATCCGGGCAAAGGTTCGGCATTCGTCAGGCTCAAGCTCAAGAGCCCTTCCACCGGCCAGGTTCTGCGGGAGACCATGAAGAGCCAGGACAACGCAGAGGACATCACTGTCGAGGATCGTGACTGCCAATACCTCTACAATGATGGAGAGAACTTTCACTTCATGATGACCGAGACGTATGAGCAGATCGAGATTCCGATGACTACGTTCGAGGACTACCAGTTCATCATGAAGGAGGGAGAGACCTACCGCGTGACATTCTGGGAGCACCAACCCCTGGATATCCAGGTCCCCGCGAAAGTCGTATTCGAAGTGGCAGAGGCCGAGGAAGCGGTCAAGGGCGATACCGTCACCGGTGCGACCAAGAACGTGACCACCGAGACCGGCCTTGTCGTCCGCGTCCCCATCTTCATCAAGCAGGGTGAAAGGATCCTGGTCAACACGGAGACCAAGGAGTATCTTGAGCGCGTGAACAGATAAGCGGGGTCACGATCCGATCGGAGAGGGTGGAGCACATGATGGTGCCCCACCCTTTCTTTTCTCAGGAGATCCTTCTCACCGGTCTTCCTTCGATATATCCGCGATACCCCATCGGAGCCAACTGGAAGCGCGGACCGGTATCGTCGGCCCACTCGTACCCGTAGAGGGTCGGATCGTACCGCTTCATCACATCCCATAGATCGGTGATCGCCTGTTCGAACCGTGTTTCGTCGAATGGAGGTCCTTGGAAGATCATCAGGGAACAAGGGGGCAATTCGATCACATCGAATCCGTTCGGCACCTCACCCTTCCAATCACAGGGAACCTCGACTCCTTGCAGGTACTCACCCGATCCCAATCTTCTCATCGCGAGAGGCATCCACATCCCGATCGGTTCGTTGAGAGCCTCCTTTACCGAGCTGAGCACATCCCACGTATCGCAACCGACTTCCTCGCAGTACTCGAAGTAATGCGAAGCTTTCTGCGCGAACCGGACAACCGCTTTTCTCGCAGGTCTCTCGACAACCTGCACGAACACCGTCTTGATCACTCTTCCTCCTCCATGGTGTCTTACCATGTCTTTGGTCTTGTCGGAGAGCCTGATCGAACTGATCCTCGCGAAATCCCGGCGGAATGATTGGGGATTCATGCCGAACTGCCGCGAGAACGCCCGGGTGAAGCCCTCATGCGAGTCGAAGACGAAATCGAATGCCACATCGACGATCCGTACATCGTTTTGCTGCAACCGTCTGGCGGCTTCGCTCAGACGGCGATGCCGCAGGTAGGAAAACGGTGCCATGCCGGTCAACTCCTTGAACATGCGCGCGCTATGCCAGGGTGAATAGCAGGCAACCCCTGCCAACTTCTGCAAGGTCACCGGTTCGGTAAGGTGATCGTCGATATAGGCAAGCATCCGCTCCACCGCCGCCTTGTGTGTATCCGCAACGATCATTCGCAAGCCTCCTGACACTACCCTATCGGATGAGGGAGGGCGTTTCTTGACTCTGCTTGCTCAATCGGGATCGGGATAGTTCCTCGGTTCACCCGAAACCGTCCTGAACATCCATGTTCCCGACTCATCCTTGCCTTCGAGGTAAGATCTTCCCAACGGAACTTTCCCTCCCCCCTCGGGAAGGTCGATGGCATACTGGGGCATCGCGAGACCGCTGAGCCGACTGCGAAGCACCGACTCCAGCTCAAGACCTTTCTCGAGAGGGACCCGCAGGTGAGCGGTCCCGCTTACCAGGTCGCCTTGGAACAGATAGTATGGTTTGACCCGGTTGGCAACCAACAGGTTCATGAGGTGCTCAAGGACCGAAGCATCATCATTGACACCCCTCAAGAGTACCGTCTGGTTCATCACCGGAATACCCGCGTCGATGAAACGGGCAACCGCTTGCACGCTCTGTCGGGTGATCTCTTTCGGATGATTGAACTGCGTCATCAGGTAGAGCGCACTGCAGGTGTGCGGTTTCAGTCGTGCGATGAGATCGTCGGTGATCCGCTGGGGGAATGTGGCGGGCATGCGGCTGCAGAGCCGCAGCACCAGATCAGGCCTTGCGTTCCGGATCGTGGTGATCACCTGCATAAGCCGTTCGTCCGAGAGTGTCAACGGATCTCCTCCGGTAAGCAGCATCTCACGGACCTCAGCATGATCGTGCACGTACGCAGCAACCGCATCCAGCTCAGATTCGGAAACATGACTGCATTCGGTAGCGGTGAATCGTCGTCGGAAGCAATGCCGGCAATAGGTGGCACAGCGGTCGGTGACGAGGAAGGCGACCCTGTTGCGGTAGCGATGGATGAGCCGGGGAAGTACCGAGTGTGAAATCTCGGCCAAGGGGTCCATCTGTTCCAGGCCGATGCGATCCATCTCACGGATCGAGGGCACGACCTGTCGCCTGATCGGATCGTCCGGATCCCCAGGATTCATCAGCGAGAGATAGTAGGTACTGATCAACAGCGGGAGGGAGTCCCCATTGGCTTCGAACCACCGTCTTTCATCTTCGGTCAGGACCAGATGGTGCTCCAGTTCCTCACGGGTCGATATCGTCGCATGCATGTACATGCCGATTATGTACCACGTATCGAACCGCTGGTCCAGACGGACGGCATCCATGGGAAAGAAAAGCGGTACCAGGAACATGTGGGGATGTCCCGGTACCGCTGGATTCCATCACAGGAACTGCATGCTACTTCAGCTTCTTCCGCTCCTCGGCGATGACGACAAGAGATTTCTCCCATGCATCGACGAACATGTCCCTGAAATACTCGACCGCACCGTTCTTTTCAAAATCCTCTGTAGAAAGGCCGTTCTCCCAATATGCTTCCCTGAATTGGGGAAGCTTTGCGTTCAGCTCATCCACCACGATCTCCTGCGGCGGATTGAAGAGTCTGCTCTCCACGCGTGCATCGGCTTCGATCAGCTGCGTGCAAGAACCCGCTCCCAGCCAGTTCATGGTGATGTTCACATCACCGCCTACCATCTGATAGAAATCCTCCGGAGTCCTTACGCCTCCGCCGATGAATTTCAGCTCATATCCGCGATCATGCACAAGGTTGTACACTTTCTTCGCGATCACCATGCCAGCTTGGTACAGCACATCGGGATTGATGTCGACTTTCTTCGCCGCCACATCCTTGCGCAACCATTCGTTGTAGATACCGGTGATCAAGGAGTAGTAGACGGGAGGCTTCATCCCGGTCTTCTCACTGATCCTGGTGTACATCTCACAGATCTCGATCGTCTGCTGGACGGTCATGATCTCGGTAGCGTTGATCGGGGTATTCTCCGCGATGAGGGTTTCCATCGCTTCCAAGCCGGCCTTCGTGGCGGGAATTTTGATCATGATGTTGGGGTTCATCACGCGATTCTTCCTCGCCTCATCGAGAATGACCTGGGTCTTATCCTCATGGATCGGATCGCCTTGGATACTGACATACCCGTACTTTCCGTGGCTCTCCTTCCACAGGGGAAGGAATATGTCGGAGATTCCCTTGATCAGCTTCCTCTGGAGGATGCATTCGACCTCGTTGTCATCCGTGGATTCCTTGAGTGCCTCGGCCAGCAGTTGCCGTGCATAGACTCCTTCGGTCGGATGGGAGAGCATCTTCCATGTATACGAAGGGTTCTGCGTACAACCGGTGGCTCCGGCTGCGATTCCCAGCTTGGCCTCTTCACGAGTCACGTTGTTGACCCAAAATTTCGTGGGCGTCAAAGCCCTCACTCGCTCAAAATAATTCTTTGCCATGTCCATCTCCTCTCTTTGTCTTCTCTTTGTGTCCGATCCTGCGCTCAGGCCAACCGGAACTCTCCATTCCTCGCACGAGTCTCCATCTCCCTGCGGAGTTGGAATGCCATCGTGGTCTCATTGATCTCCACATCCTTGTAGGTAAGCGGGGCATCCTTCTTCACCGCACGGATGACTTTCGCTCCGTGGGAAAGTCCGAGAGGCAACAATCCGTTCTTCAAGCTGAAATCTGATGTCGTTGCAGAACCGTACACGGTGTAGCCGCCCTCCCCGTCGATGATTTCGCCAGGAACGAGGTCTTTCTTCGCCTTGGTCGCGACATCGGCACAGAAGTAGAGGCTGGATCCGGTGCTCTCATGCCGCAAGGCGACCGATGCGACGCTGATGTTCAATTCCAAGCCGATGAAGTGATAGGGACGATACAGTGCCGCATACTCACCGGTGGAGTCGACCTTCACGCCATACTCCTTGAAACAGCGCTTCACATAGGGAGTCGGTGCGTGGAGCGTGACATAGACACCGAAACGGATGTTGTCATCGATCGGAGCCTTGTACCGGTCCTCGCTGGCGACACATTCGACCATGCCCGCTTTCGGAAGTATTCCACCGCGTTCGGTGGGCTTCAACACATCCTGGAGGTGGTAGAAGCTTATCGGGGGAAATCCGAGTCCCTGTTCCGGAGCCTGCAATCCCGCACCATTTGCCACTGCGGTCATTTCAATGGCGCTCTTGGTCCCGTCGAGGAACGAGTTGAACATCTTGGCATTGTAATCGCCGCTCTTGACCATCTCCTCGGAGAATCCGTAATAGCCCCAGATCGTATCGGGTGTCGAGTAGTGGTACTCGGGTTGGAAACGTGTTCCCTTTCCGGCACACACGACCTCGAATCCGATCGCACGGGCCCAGTCGATCATCTCGAGGATGAGGGCGGGCTGGTCTCCGTATGCCATGGAGAACTTGACTCCCTCCCTCTCTGCCATGTCGGTCAGAAGCGGTCCGACCATGCAATCGGCCTCGACGCTGACCATTACCACGTGCTTGTGGGCTTGGATCGCCTTCGCAGCGTGCAACGTACCTGCTATCGGATTCCCGGTGACCTCAAGGATCACCTCGCAATCGGAAGCAATGAGCTCCATGGCATCATTGACTGCCGCAACCAGTCCCTTCTTCGCCATGTCGTTGATCTCGTTCGCATTCTTCACTTCGCGAATGTTCTCCTGAGGCCAACCGATGTGTTTGCAAGCCGAATAGATATTGGGAATCTTGAGATCGGCAATACCGACGACTTGGATTCCCGGAGAAAGCATGACCTGACTCAAAAACATGGAAGAAAATTTTCCAGCTCCGATGACCCCTACCTTGACAGGATTGTCTTGTTCCTGCCGTTTCGAAAGCAATTCATACAAACTCACGGTATTCTCCTTTTTCACCAAGCACGTTGGTCTCTGGGCAGTGGGACCATCTTGTCCCCTGCACATTCAGTATCGGGTATGTGATTCCCGGATTCCTCTTCAAAACCATGCGGTCATTCTACGATTCTCACGTTATTCGTGTGTTCTCCGGGACTGGAACGAGTCGATTACCCGCTCAACCACGATCAGCAGCATGATCGCACCCGATATCGGGATGATCATGTAGACAAGTCCGACCGGAACTCCCAGCTGCAAGCTCTTCTGTACCATCGTCAAGGACGAGACTTGCCCGCCGATGACGATCATGAGAATCATGAACAGCACATCGAATGCCAGTTCCACTGCCGTTGCATACTTCTTGATCTTCGCAGGCAGCAGGTTCACGAAGAACTCAACACCCAGATGGCCGTCCTCCCCGAAGACATACGCGGCACCCAGGAACGTCACCCAGATCAGGAGGAAACGGGGAAGTTCCTCGAACTTCTCGAACGAGTAGCTGAAAATATTTCGGGATACAATCTGGACGAATACGCTGAATGACATGACTGCAACGGCGAGTATCAAGACCAATACGGTTCCCTTGTGTATCCATCGATTCAGCTTGTGAATGAACTTACTCATACTCTTCTCCTTGCCTCATCCCGCCAACAGGGAGGGAATATAGGTGGTGATCCCGGGCACGAAGACCAGTATCACGATACAGATCAACAGTGCGATGACGAAGGGAATCAGCTCGGGGATGATCTCCTCGAACGTCAGTCCGGTGATGCTGCTCGCGATGAACACACAGAGCCCTACAGGTGGTGTGACCAATCCGACTCCCAATGTCACGGTGAGGATGACACCTACCTGTACCGGGTCGAGACCCATCATGACGACAGCAGGAGCGACCACGGGAACCACCAGCAACATTGCGGCATTCGCATCGAGGAAGGTTCCGAGGATCAGAAAGAGCACGATGAGTGCGAAAAGGAAGGTAGTGGGATGGGAGAAGGTCGCTACCATCGACTCTGCGACATTCTGCGGAACCTGGGCGGCGCTCAATACCCAAGCGAACGCGCCAGCAGCCGAGATGACGAGCATGACCGTCGCCGTCGAAGTCATGGCTTTCACCACGATCTCCGGAATATCCTTGATCTTCAGGTCCTTGTAGACAAAGAATCCGAGTAACAAGGTATAGACGACTGCGATGGCTGCAGCCTCGGTCGGGGTGAACCAACCGGTGATGATGCCGCCGATGATGATCAGCGGAGCAAACAATGCAAGGATCCCCTCATAGCCGGTACTGAACACCCGCTTCAAGGAGAACTTGCTCGAGGAACGGTACCCACGCTTGACCGAGATGATCGTGGAGACGACGAGCTCGGCAAACCCGACGAGCAATCCGGCACCGATGCCAGCGAGGAACAATTCCGCGATCGAAAGTCCGGCTACGAATCCGTACAGGATCATCGGGATGCTCGGAGGGATGATGATGCCGATAGGAGAGGAGGATGCGGTGACCGCGGCGCTGTACGACTTGCTGTAGCCTTGCTCGGTCATCGCGGGAATCAGAAGTGATCCGACTGCGGAGGTATCGGCGACAGCAGATCCGGAGACTCCTCCGAAGAACATGCTCACGACGATATTCACTGCAGAGAGCCCTCCGGGGAGGAACCCCACCAGAGCATCGGCGAATGCAACCAAACGTTTGGTCACTCCGCCCTTCTCCATGATCTGTCCTGCCAACATGAAGAACGGGATGGCAAGGAGCAACCAGGAGTTCGCACCTGCATACATCCTCTGGATGACCTGCATCAGGGGAGTATAACCTTCCCAGAGCAATGCTGCAGCTGAAGAGAGAGCCAGGGCGAATGATACCGGTACTTTCAAGAGCAACAGAATGATCAATGTACCGAATAACACTAATGTAATGGACATATACTATCTCCTAGGATGGAATGTCTTTCAGCAAAGCACTGCGCGGTGCACATCACGATTCCGAGGCAGATGGCCGCAGGAAAAGTTTCCCTACGGCCAGATCAGCCCCGGTCTTGACGTCATTTGCCTGTGGCGATGATCTTGTCGAGGAAATCACCGAACATTTCGCGGAACATCGGGAAGGTGTTGTCGACGACGATCTTCTGGAATGCCGCCTTGTCCAGCTCGCTCCGGTCGATGACCTGCATCTTGCCCTTCAGTTCTGCAATCAGGCGATTCTCCTCCGCCTCTGCCGCTTGTGACCATGCGATTCCTGCCTCGTCGGCGGCTGCTTGGACCTGTGCCTGCTGATTCGCGCTCAAGCGCCCCCACGCCTTGTTGCTGAATGCGAGCACGTTGGGGGTGTAGGCGAAGTCGAGCATCGAGAGGTGCTTCTGCACTTCATAGAAGCGCTGTCCCTGGACGTGCAGCAACGGGTTGTGCTGGCCGTCGACTACGCCACGCTCAAGAGCCACATACAACTCCGAGAATGCCATCGGGACGGGGTTCGCACCCAAGGCACGAAGTGGTGAGCTGTATACGGGGACTTCGGGGCTGCGGATGTTCAGGCCCTTGAAATCCTGGGGGGTCTTGATGGCACGCACGTTGTTCGTGACATGCCTGAACCCGTGCTCCCAGATTGCCAGGCCCTTGAGTTTTGCCTGCTTGCTGAGGTTGTCAAGGATTTCCTTGCCAAGCGGTCCGTTGTTGACGGCGATGGTGTGGGCACGATCCCTGAACAGGAACGGAATCTCGAATGCACCCATGAGCGGATAGTAACCGCCATAGAGTCCTGCCGAGACGATACCGCCGTCGATCGTTCCGAGCACCATGCCTTCGACCAGCGCCGCTTCGTCGCCAAGCGTCGAGGAACCGAACACCTGGATGTCGACGGACCCACCGGTCTTCTCAGTCACCAGTTTCACGAACAGATCCGCTGCTCCTTGCTGTGGGCTGATGGGAGCTCCAACGTGGGCTACCTTGAGCACCACAGGCTTGTCTGCGACAGCTGCGCCCTCTTGCTCACCACCGGCGAACAGGGGCAGTGCCAACGCAACTACCATAACCATCATCATGAGCATGCGTAATGTCTTTCTCATACAGTTTCTCCTTTTTCAGCCAGCATGATGTTTTTATGACAAACTTGCTGTGCTGTAACTTGTATATTACCCTAGCCCACCGTCACCGCCTCCCGTTTAGACCTCGAGGGTTCTACTATTCTCAGATTGACAAAGGTTATCAAAAGCTCTCCCCGGCACTTGCATTCTTGGTACAACACCCGTAAGCTGTGAACATGAAAGGGCAAACGCGAGTCATCTCCTTCTCTCACGGATTGCAAGCTTCGTACAGCAATGAAATTGACTGGAGCCACTTCCACCAACATAGCAGTGAAATCGAGATGGCTTTCCACCCTGTAGGACCGGTAACCTATCTGTTCGGAGGTCGCGAGGAGGCGATTCTCCAGGGGGAGACGTTCCTGTATTGGGGAGCGATTCCACACAGGGTGATCGAGTCAATGGAGGGTGATACATGTTATTTTCTCACCATACCCGTTTCGCTTTTCGTGCAGATGTCACTGCCTGCAAGTTTCGTCAGGCAGATATTCTCGGGTGAAATCTTCAAGGAAAAAAGCCCGATCATGCGAGAGATCGACCTGTTGTTCTTCCACCATAGCAAAGGGCTTGCGGCGGGTGAGAACGACTTTCTGAGCAGGAGCGTCCTCTATTGGGTCCAATACCGACTCTTCCGTTTCCTTTCGAACCTTGAACATCCCCTGGACGAAACCGAATCGCAGCACATCCCGAAGGTCAATCCATTGCAACAGGAAACAAAGACGGAATATGTGAAGGTGAAGAAGGACAAGACCGTCGAGAAGATGTACAAGTTCATCACGAGCAATTATCTTAAGCAGGTCGCGATACAGGATGTGGCCGACCACGTCAACTTGAACGCGAATTATGCGAATACCTTGTTCCGGGAGAGTACCGGACTGAGCATCGGTCGGTTCATCAGCATGATGCGCATCTATAAATCGCAATCCTTGCTGTTGACCACCGATCTCAAGATCATCGATGTCGCCCTCGACTCGGGGTTCCAATCGCTGGGGAATTTTTACAAGTCGTTCCAGCAACAGGTTGGGGAGAGCCCCTCCCAATACCGTTCCAGACACATGCCGAAACTCGAACTGTGATGGATACATCGCAATAAGTCCAAAATACGCGTCATATTATTCTTTTGCATCGTGAAGCGTTTCCTGCTACACTTTCCAGCAGATTATGTGAGGTACGCATGACAGACACAAAACCACGAAAAAGCATGAAGGGGTATTATCTTACCACCTTCCTCATCGGCCTGGGATTCTTCACCATGGGCCTGATGGATCCCCTGTATGACACCTATATCCCGATCTTCCTCGGTCGGTATATCGAATCGAACGCGGTCATCGGGACGATCATGACACTGGACAACATGTTCGCGATCTTCCTTATTCCGATCTTCTCTGCGATCAGCGATCGCACGCACACGCGTATCGGCAGAAGGATGCCGTTCATCATCACGTTCCTTCCGCTCAGCGCATTCGCGTTCGGGTTGATTCCCTTCTCCGCACTCTCGTCGCTTGCATTGCTCATCATCCTTATCTTCGGGTTGAACGTCTTCAAGCAATCCGTACGGGGACCGGTCGTCGCTCTCATGCCCGACATCATCCCAGGGGAGATCAGATCCGAGGCCAACGGTGTGATCAACACCATGGGAGGCATCGCGACCATCGTCGGTACCATAGGTCTCGCCCAGCTGATGAACGTCAAGGTCAACCTCCCCTCAAGAGGACCGACGGACAACATCCTCGCATTCCCGTTGGCAGGAATCCTGGTGGTCATCGCGGCACTGCTCCTGTTCTTCTTCGTCAAGGAGAAGAACGGAAACCACGATGAAAGGGCTTCGCGGGAGAAGGTTCCCATCCTGAAGTCGCTGAAGCACATCTTCGGTGAACAAGACAAGAGTGCATTCTTTGTCCTCGTCTCGCTGCTCTTTTGGTTCATCGGCTACCAAGGGGTCCTTCCGTTCGTCGGCAAGTATTCGGTCGAGGTCCTGAAGACCTCCTCGGGAAGCGCGGCACTCGCTGCGGGCATGGTGGGAATCGCCTATGCCATCTTCGCGATTCCCAGCGGACTGATCGCCCATCGGCACGGGCGCAAGAAGACCATCCGTGTTGCGCTCATCTGTATCTTCACCGTACTTATGCTCATATTCGTCCATAGCGTGACGTTCACGGGTGAAGGAGTGTCGCAGATGACCCGGATGATTCCGTTCTGGGCACTCATGTTCCTTTTCGGCATGTTCTGGGTGACCGTGATCACCAATTCATTCCCGATGCTTTGGCAGATGGCAGACTATTCCAACATGGGTATCTACACCGGGCTGTATTACTTCTTCAGCCAATTGGCATCGATCATCGCCCCGCCGATCACCGGTGCGTTGATAGACCTGTTCGGATATGGGTCGTTGTTCGTTTTCGCTGCCGCGTGCATGATGGTGGCATTCTACTTCATGTCCAAGGTCACCAGGGGCGAACCGCACGATGATGCGAAACCAATGACCGCTTGACGTGGAAACGGCCATCAGGAATCCCTGGTGGCCGTCTTCTTACAGGCGTATCGCAATCACTCCCAGATCAGTTTATCCAGGACCTCATCCACCGCGTTCTTGCGCCGCTCGAACGCTTCCTTCGAGAATGAGACAGGATTGACATACTCGGTCGGCCCTTCGGGGACACTCACCGGAGTCCACAGATACGTCACCGGAGCAGGTCTCACGAACGGCATCACCGTGGTGACCTTAGTGGGAACCTTCGGAGGTTCGGGGATACGCTTCACCGGCCTGTCATGCACCTCCGGTTCGATCACCCTTCGCTCAGGTTCCGCAATAACGGCCTCCGGTTCCGTTTCCGTGATTTCGGGTTCGATCACCTCGACGGACTCGATCACAGGTTCCTCTTCGGCCACGACCACAGGTTCCGCTTCCGCGACCCCGGGTTCGATCACTTCGACGGGCACGATTTCAGGTTCGGCCAAAGGTGCTTCTTCCACGACGGGCTTCGGAGCCTCATAAGCGGAGACGGTCATGCGCAATACGGGAACAGCCGGTACAGGCGGTTTCACCGGGACCATCGGAACTTCAACCGCAGCTTCTTCGATCACCACAGGCTCTTCGATGATCGCAGGTGCAACCGGCGCGACAGGTACCGGCGTCGTCGGCGGGGCAACCGCGGGAACTGTCGTGACGGGAACCTCGGGCTCCTTTGCAGGCTGTGCAACCTTCGGGCTTTCCTTCACCACGGCGACCGGGACTTCGG
The DNA here is from genome assembly GCA_018433865.1 of Spirochaetales bacterium. Classification (GTDB taxonomy): domain Bacteria; phylum Spirochaetota; class Spirochaetia; order Sphaerochaetales; family Sphaerochaetaceae; genus UBA8525. Next base: position 96,549 of record JAHDQJ010000002.1, read on the forward strand.
TTTTCACCGGGATCTTCTCCACCATCGGACGGAAATAGAGTACCCCGGCAAAGATGAAGATGCTCAGCGAGATAGTGATTCCCAATGCAATGTAGATACCTGTCTTTCTCATGGCCCGCTGTTTCCTATATGCCCATAGTAGCGCAAAACTCGTGCACTTGTCGATGAATAAATGGCTTTCTCCCCCAATTCTCGAGAATATGGACGGATTGAGCCCCCTTTATTTCCCGTACAGTGATATCCTGTTGCGCTTTCTCCATGCGCAAGAATGATTTGATGGTGGATCCGTCTCTGTGCATCGACCGAAGAAGCCGCACCAGTACCGGCGCATGTACGAAGCAGACGGCATCACAGAGGACATCCAGCTTCATCCGCCCAAGGAGTGCGGCGTTGATCACGAGAGCCCGCTTGTCGGCCTGTGCATGTGCTTCGATCAACATCATGCACCGCCTCACCATATGCGGATGGACGATCCGCTCGAGCGCCTTCAGTCTTTCGGGATCTGCGAACACCAAGGATCCGAGCCGCTTGCGATCGACCGAACCGTCTTCCCGGATGATGGTGTTTCCAAACTCACTCACCAGCTGATCGCCGACCTCTCCGAGAACCTGGTGCCCAAGTTTGTCGACATCGATGACGGGAATATTCCTTTCGGCAAAGAGGGTGGCTACATGGTCTTTCCCCGCACAATACCGTCCGGTCAATCCAATGATCGTCAATGCATTTCCCCCCATGAAAGGCCGACCTCGAGACTCACGCGAAGCGGGACGGAGAGCCGGTATGCGCCTTCCATCTCCCGCTTCACGAGGAGCTGCATCGCATGAATCTCCTGCTTCGGCACCTCGAAGATCAGTTCGTCGTGCACCTGGAGCAAGAGCTGTCCGCGCATGCCTTCACGTTCCATGGCAGAAAAGACATTGAGCATCGCAAGCTTCATGATATCTGCGGCAGAACCTTGTATCGCCGTATTGATGACGATCCTCTCCGCACCCTGGCGTTCCACCGCATTCTTGCTGAGAATCTCCGGTACGGGTCTTTCCCTGCCAAGGATTGTGGAGACCCGCTGTGTCTGACGGGCACTTTCCAGCACCCCGTCCATGAACGCCCTGACACCGGAAAAGCGATTGAAATAATCATCGATGAACTGTGCGGCATCTTTCCTGGATATCTGCAACTCGTTGGAGAGCCTGAACGCACTCATGCCGTACATGACACCGAAGTTGATCGTCTTGGCGATCCGACGCTGGTCGGGCATCACCAATTCGGGAAGGAGATTGAAGATGATGGCCGCGGTATGTGTATGGATGTCCTGCCCGTGAAGAAACGCCTCCTTGAGCCCTGGATCGTCAGCGAGGTGCGCCAAGACCACGAGCTCGATCTGCGAGTAGTCTGCAGAGAGGAACAGATGATCCGGAGCGGGAACGAATGCATCCCTGATGCGCCGTCCGTCATCATTGCGTATCGGGATGTTCTGGAGGTTCGGATTCCGGCTTGAGAGTCTTCCCGTCGCGGTGCCAGTCTGGGTGAACGAGGTGTGGATGCGTCCGGTTTCCCGGTTGATCATGAGCGGCAGGGTATCGATGTAGGTATTCTTGAGCTTCACCAACCCCCTGTTCATCAGGATCAGGCGGGGAACCGAATCGAAGGGGGCGAGCTGTTCCAGCGTGTCGGTCGCAGTGGAGAATCCTGTCTTGTTCTTCTTCCCGGTGGGAAGCTTGCGCTCCTCGAAGAGCACCTCCTGGAGCTGCTTGGTCGAATTGATGTTGAAGGGATGCCCCACCTCGTCATAGATCTCCTGCTCGATCTTCCCGAGCCGTTGCACGATCTCCGAGTCGAACTCCTCCAGCCGCTTCTGCTCTAGGCGAATGCCGGCCAGCTCCATCTTGCTGAGAATCTTCACCAAGGGCATCTCGACTCGCTCGAACAGCTGGGTGAGACTCCTTCCTTCCAATTCCTTGGCAAGGACTTCATAGAGACGCCAGGTGATATCGGAATCCTCGGCTGCATACCGGACCGCCTGATCGAGCGGCACATCGGCGAACGATCCGTCCTTATCGGGTACGACATCGGTGAATCTCACCGTTTGATAGCCTCCGAGATACTTGTCGGCCAAATAATCCATGTTATAGACGCCGCTGGAGGAGTCAAGCAACCAAGCTGCGATCATGGTATCGAAATACAACGTGGCATCGGCGATTCCCCACCTGACCAAGACCTTGTAGTCATACTTCAAATTCTGTCCTACCAACGCAGTCTTGCGGTCCACGATGCAACGGCGGAGCAAATCCCTTGCCGCGACGGAAGGAACCACCGGTTTTCCCTCGGCAACAAGCGGTACGTACCAGGCCTCGAACGGTCTGTCGGTAAAAGAGAATCCTACGGGCTGAGCCACCATCTCATCGGTGGAAGTGGTTTCGAAGTCGAATGCCATGATCTTGCCATCGGCCATCCGGTCAAGCAGTTTCTCCAATTCACCAAGGTCGGTGACCGCATGGTACGTACCCGCTTTGTTCCACATTCCCGCGTGCCCTTGCGGGCGTGATTCTTGCGGTTCGGAGACTGCGACGCCTTTGCCCAGCGATCCGATGGCTGAGACCAATGACTTGGCATTCGCCTCCTCGAACAGCGGTATCGCCTTCTGCCAGTCGACCGTATCCACCCTGAACCGGTCAGTATCGAAGTCGGTGATATCGACCACATCGTGACGTAAGGTCACCAGGGTCTTGCTCAGGAACGCCATCTCCTTCGATCCGGAGAGCTTGCTTGCCACTCCTGCGGAGAGTGCATCGAGGTTTCGATAGATCGTCTCGAGATCACCGTGTTCGGCGAGGAGCTTGATCGCTCCTTTCGGACCGATGCCCGCGACACCAGGAACGTTGTCGGAGCTATCCCCGATCAGTGCAAGGTAATCGATGACCTGGTCGGCCCGGATGCCGAACTCCTCGAGTACCTCCTGCTGGCCGAACAGACGATACTTGTTCTCCCCTTTCTTCGGAGGCCTGAGAGCATGTACGTCATCGCGAACCAGCTGGAGCAGGTCCTTGTCACCCGTGACCATGACGCTCCGGATTCCCTGGCGTGAGGCACAGTCGATCAGGCTGGCGATGACATCATCGGCTTCCCAACCATCCAATCCGATACGCGGGATGTTCGCGGCCTCGAGGATCTGCTGGATCCGGGGAACCTGTGCGTGCAGATCCTCGGGAGCTGCATCGCGGTTCGCTTTGTACGGTTCATAGAGTTGGTGACGGAATGTCGGAGCAGCGGTATCCATGGCCACCACCAGATAATCGGGATGGTAATCACGGATCAGCATGAACAAGGTGTTGAAGAATCCGAAGAGGGCCGAAACGTTGTTACCCTGTGCATCACGAAGCGGGCGGTTGATGAACGCAAAGTACGAGCGGTAGATCAGACCGTATCCGTCTATGATATAGAGAGTGTTGCTGGACTCACTCATTTGGGGGCTCCTTCGGCTCTGGTGGGGATGCTGATGGTCAGGTTGTCATGTGCGGGAGACATCGTGGGAGGAAGATACTGTTCAAGCTCCGCGTGGTCCACCCGGTGTGTAAGATGGGTCAGGTAGGTATGTCCCGCACCTATCTGCTCTGCGGCGGCGATTGCCTCGTCGATGCACATGTGGGTCGGATGTTCCTTGTAGCGAAGCGCATCAAGGACCAGGACCTCCAGGCCGTCCAGGAGCGCGAGACTCTCCGGTGGTATGTGCTTGCAGTCGGTCAGGTAGGCGAAATCTCCGATACGATACCCGAAGACCTGCCGGCACCCATGGACCAAGGGAACAGCTACGAAACGCATAGAGCCGATCGCAACTCCTGAGGGAGGAACCTCATGGAGCCGAAGTTGCGGGATGTTCCCCCGCCAGGAGTGTTCCCCGACCGCGTAGGGAAACCGTTGCCGAATATCCTCGAGCACTTGGGAGGGACCGTATACATCCAGAGGTGAGACTTCGGAGAACACGCGAAGGTCGTCGATGCCATTCATGTGATCGGCGTGATTATGTGTATAGAATACTGCGTGCAAGTGCGTGATGTGGGCTCGAAGCGCTTGCAAGCGGAACTCGGGTCCGGTATCGATGACGACACTTTCGGAATCATCCCGGATGAGCAGGGATGACCTGAAGCGCTTGTTTCTCGGATCGTGAGAGGTACAGACATCGCATGTACAGGCGATACGGGGTACCCCATGCGATGTTCCGGTGCCAAGGAAGGTGATTTGCATCAGAGGCTGTCCAATGCTCCCGAGAGGATGCGTTGCAGCGATTTCAGTTGTCGCGAGGAGAACGATCCCAAGCGTGAGAACCCATCGGAGAGTTTCGAACCAAGTCCTGAAGCGTTGAAACTGCCAAAGTCTATGCCTTCACCGGCAGAAGCGAGAAAATCGACGACCGCATCCTTGCCCTCCTTCGCCGCATTGCTGAGCTTGCGTTGGAAATCAGGAGCGTCCAACTTAGCCATGTACTCTTCGATGGCAACCTTCGGAACCCGCGCCTCCTCGAGGATGTCGCTCACGGCTTTCTTCAGTTCCTTGGTATCGCGAGAGGATTGATAACTGAATCCGAAAAATTCCTCCGCAACCGAAGGGACGAATAGATAGAGGATGAAAAATGCCAATACAGCGATGAGAATCGCCGTGAAAAAGGATCCGATGAAACTGAATTTCCTCATGGTTTCTGCTCCTTATGGAATCGACACACATAGTATCATACTTTGAGGAGCCTCACCAGTTATGGCGAACCGGTCAGAAGAACGAGGTGATGAACGAGGCTCCCACCTTTCCCTTGCTCCAATCGGGCTCCAAGAGCGCCAATTCGGGATGTGCATAGGAAAATCCCAGCGATGGGACCTGGTAATGGACACCTATCGTGAATCCGCCGAGATTCAGGTCGAGACGCATGCGATAGGCTGCCGTGATATTGGCGAAGAATTCAGAGAGCGTTGCCTGGTTGTGGACATTATCCTCCGACCCTGCCCAGAAGTTGATATGGAAGCCAGGATTCACATCAAAACCTACCAAGGGGCCGGCTGCGATGCTCAGGCGGGTGAACGCCGCGACCTCTGTCGAGAATCCGACGGAGACCATCCCGAACAACCGCTGGGCAACATCATCTTCGAACACCGGTTTTCCCTGCTCGGTGACATCGATGATCTTTCCTTGCTGGATCAGCATGTACCCGTCAAGTTGTATCCCCAAGATGCGAGAGCGCAACTCCCCTCCGGTCGCCCAGTTATGGACATCGATCACCTGCGCCTGGTGCAAACCGGGGTTGAACGGCTCTATCTGGAATTGATTGATGGATCCGAAACCGAGCGAAAACAGCCCGGATGCCCACGAAAGGGAGGGAAGGAGGAGGATAAGGCTGAAGAAGGAAACAAGTTTTTTCACTGATCTCTCCCTGGCGAAGCGAAAATTGTGCCCCGTGTTTGCAGCACGGGGCCAATTACCCAGAACCAAAACCGAATCTTAGAAAAGGGTGAACAGCAACGAAGCGCCGATCGTACCACCGTTCTCGAACTTCGGCATCAGTTTGTCATAATTCGCTTCCTGGAAGGTGAATCCATCGGAATCGATGATGTAGTTCAAGCCGAAGAGGATTTTCCCGAGCTTCAGGTCGACCGTCGCACGGTAGGTCATCGGGGCGTTCATGAACGCAGCAGCCAGGTCGGTATCACCAGAGACGGGTCCGGTCGGTCCGATCACTTGAGCGTTGCTCCAATCCTCATCGAACGTCACGGCCATCCGGGGACCCAAGCCCAAGCCGACACGCAACAGCCCGAGGAAATCAAGCGAGAGTCCACCAGTGACGAGTCCGCCGATCCTATGTCCTGTGGCAGTGGTCGAATAGAGCCCGGCGACACCCACTTCCGCGAAGAGGACACGCAGCCTCAGGTCGGGACCGAACGCATAGTTCTCGATATCGGCCATGCCTTCCTGCCACTCCATATTCTCACTGATCGCAAAGCTTCCATTGTACTGAGCCGTTGCACCGAGACTCAAATCAAGGATCCCTGCCGAAAGCGCTGCCGGAACCAACAAAAGCACGGCAAGCAGAACCAACATTGTCTTTTTCATGACAAAATCTCCTTTTCCTTCGGGGATCGCATCCCCTACGTCTTGATAACATCAATGAAACCGAAAGGTTTCAAACCGTTTCCCTAAAACAAAGCCAATTGCATCATCATGCCGATCTTGTCGTTTCCTGCCGAACGGAACAGGTCGACCCATCCCCCGGGTTCTCCCAACCGTCCGACACTCGCCATGCTGTCCATCAAGTAGTAAAGACCCACCTTTGCCGAACCGAACAGTACGTCGAGTCCGAAGCGGAGATGGAGCGGAGAATCGACCACCACATCCCTGAAGGTCACCTCGGAGGCCGATCTTCCGATGATCCGAGCCTCCGAACCATCCTCAGGATAGGTGAAATCGGTCGTAAGCCCCCCTCCTGCAGTGAGGTAGACCGATCCGGTCACCAACGGAACCTGGAACGCTACCGAAGAAAGCAGGGACAAGGCCTCACTCCCCTCTTGGTTTCCGTTGGGCAACATCGCAAGGAACGAAAGGTCGAGGAAGGCAAGCCGCGTGTTCAGCCCCACTCCGATCGTCCAGTTCTCTCCATTGCCCATCCCTTGGATGAACGTATCGAAATCCTCCGGGTCGTTCGTATCGTAGATACCGGAAAGTCCGAGGCCGACCTCGAAAAGACTCCGGGCACCCACCCCTGCGGGTATCAACAGCAGTATGATCATGATGAAAATAAAGCTTCTGTGTATACGCAACGCCCCAAATCCCCTTTATGCATACCAATATCGGTTATGTATCGATATTATAACAGCCGAATAGCCAAAAAGGATACAAGTATTTTACCGATTTCCTGTCAATTTGTTGCAGAGGTTAATTTTACAGTTATCATGGAATTGTCATTTCCTTGCCATGCCTATAGTAAGCAAAAGATTACTTCAATCCGTTTTCAGAACTGATCCAATTCTTCTAGCCAGAGGGTGGCACACGCGTCGCTCGGCATCCGCAAATCCCCGCGAGGACTGAGTGCAACCGAGCCGACTTTCGGTCCGTCGGGCAGGCAGGAGCGCTTGAACTGTTGGGAAAAGAACCGACGATAGAATGTCCTGAGCCACTTGAGGATGGTCGCATCATCATAGGATCCTTGGAATGCTACCTTCGCCACACGGAAGACTTTCGCTGGCGAGGAACCGCGACGGAGCATATGATAGAGGAAAAAATCATGCAATTCGTACGGCCCCACGATATCCTCAGTCACCTGTGAGATGACCCCATCCCGCGCAGGGAGAAGCTCCGGACTCACCGGGGTATCGAGCACATCCGTGAGGACTCGTCTCAACGCTTCCGATCCGGTGGTCTTTGCCACATAGGAGACCAAGTGACGGATCAAGGTCTTGGGAACCGCAGCGTTCACGCCGTACATGGACATGTGGTCGCCATTGTAGGTCGCCCACCCAAGAGCCAGTTCCGAGAGGTCCCCGGTTCCGATCACCAGGGCTCCCTCCTTGTTCGCAACGTCCATGAGCACCTGCGTCCGCTCCCGTGCTTGCGAATTCTCGAATGTGACGTCATGCACCGACGGATCATGGGAGATGTCGGAGAAATGCTGCATCACCGACTTGGTGATATCGATCTCGCGGATGGTCACGCCAAGCGATCGTGCAAGCGCCCATGCGTTCGTCCTGGTCCTCTCGGTGGTTCCGAAGCAGGGCATCGTGATCGCGATGATCCCCGTACGGTCAAGCGCAAGCCGATCGAACGCCTCGACGGCAACCAGAAGAGCCACTGTGGAGTCCAATCCCCCCGACAGTCCTATGACAACCTTCTTGCTGCCGGTATGCAGCAAACGCTTGCCCAATCCGACCGATTGGATCATCAGGATGGTCTTGCACCGCTCGGAGCGATCATCATCCCCAGAGGGAACGAAGGGATAGCGGTCGATCGGATCCCGGAGTTCCGTCTCCCGTACCGCATGCGAGAAGAGCACGACATCATAGGAGCCGTCCGAACCACTGGTGAAGGTGTTCGTCCGCATGCGTTCGTTCGCCAGAAAGGCAAGATCGACCTCACGGACCAAAAGGCCTTCGAACGGGACTTCGCTCTCGGCAAGCAGGATGCCGTTCTCGGCAATCAGGTTGTGGCCGGCGAACACCATGTCACCGGTCGATTCTCCCGCTCCTGATCCCGCATAGAGATACGCTGCCATCAGTCGGCCCGATTGATTGCATACCAATTGTCGCTTGTACCCAGCTTTTCCCACCAGTTCATCGCTTGCCGAGAGGTTCGCCAGGATCGTTGCCCCATGGATCGCATGCCGGGACGAAGGAGGCATCGGAGCCCACAAGTCTTCGCAGATTTCCAATGCGAAGGAGAAGTGTTCCACACTCTCTGATGAGAATATGATGTCGGTACCGAAGGGAGCGGTCGATCCGCAGAGACCGATCAGCCCGTTCTCCTCGGGAGCGGGAACGAACCATCGCTGCTCATAGAACTCGCCGTAGTTCGGCAGGAAACTCTTGGGAACGACACCGAGTACCTCGCCGCCTTGGACAGCGACGGCACAATTGTAGAGCTTCCCCTGCCACCTGAGCGGCAGGCCGACCACCGCGACGACCTCCATCTCCTCCGAGGCCGAGACGATCGTCTCGAGTGCTTCGAGAGCACCTTGGAGAAGCACCGGCTGGAGAAATAGGTCCTGGCAGGTATAGCCACTCAGGCCAAGTTCGGGAAACACCACGAGGGAAACACTCTGTCGTTCTGCCTCACGCATGAGATCGATCGTCTTCCCTGCATTGTAATTGCAATCGGCGACCCGGAGTGCCGGGGTAGCTGCTGCGACCCGAATGAACCCATCTCTCATCGATCGTCCCTCCAACGTTGAGCAGTGTACCACACACCGTACGCTGTGAACATCACCGTACCTGCAGCAACCATGTGACTCCGACAATGGTGTTTGCAAGCTCCTCGCACTCAGCCCTCTGGTCCTCGACATAACGGATGAACATGTCCGAGAGGTCGGGATACGCTCCGCAGAGCTCCTGTGCCCGTTGTTCGATGCACGCTTGATTCCTCTCATTCTCCGATTGCAGCCACCCGCTATCGACAGGGACCTCGGCAACGACGGCATATCCTGTAGTCCCGAACAGGTCTCGCCATTGTGCGAGTGTCGGGTACCCGCTGCCTTCGGGACCCCAGGCATCATCGATCACGAGATAACCGCCGCTTCTCACGACAGGCCTCAGGCTGGAGAGACACCGCCTCTGGTCGCCGAAGACGGGACCGACCGCTCCGTAGATCGCGACATCGTAGCCCCGTTCCGTCTGTACCGATCGACGCAGGTCCTCTACCACGAAGTTGCACAGCGAGGAGAGATTTGAAGCCTCCGCCCGGGCTTTCGCCTCCGCGATGAAGGCTTCCATCAGGTCCCTTCCCTCGACACGGCAGGAAAACCGGGAAGCGATTTCCAGGGAAACCGCACCCTTCCCGCACCCCAGGTCGATGATCCGGGAGGATTCGTCAGGACATGCATGCAGCGCAAGCAACCCGGCGATTTCACGGCTGTCGCTTCCGAGCTCGAAGATGTCTTGCAAGAGATAGGGAAGGAAGGGTATGAGACGCGTGTCCGAAGCGGTCAACGAAGCGGCCAGGGTTTCGTCGTATCCAGACAAACCGTCACCTCCTACCAAGGATTTTCCACATAGCGCTCCAAGGAGGCTCGGTCGAGGATGTGGATACCCCGCTGCCCCTCCAGAGCCAGCAATCCCTCCGCCTGGAAGGAGGAGAGCCTGCGACTCAACGTCTCCTGCGTCATCCCGAGCAAGGAGGCCAAGTCTCCCTTGGAGAGATTCAGGACGAATGAGTCCCGTTCACCCGATGTCTCCAGCAGATAACGGGCAAGACGTTGCTCCACGCTGAGCAGATTTGTCTGCTCGAGCAAGCTTTCGGTCTGCTCGAGGCGATCGCTGAGTTGTTCCATGACCTTGAACGCGATCGAGGGAATCCTCTCCATCAGGTTTCGCAACCTATCCCACGCGATCACGCACATGCGGGATGACTCGAGCGCGATTGCCGAGTCGGTCTGGTGTTGCGCGCTGAACAAGCTCAGCTCCCCGAGGAATTGGCCGGGACCGACGGTCCTGATCACCTGCTCCTTTCCATCGGAAGAGAGACGGTAGACCTTCACGAGTCCGGTGTGCAACACATACAGCTCACCTCGGATATCCCCGACACGATACACCGCCTCTCCCTTCGAGAAGGTCTTTTCCCGGGTAATCGAAGCCACCTGCTCCATCTCATCGTGGGTCAGGTGGCTGAAGATGGGGACGATATCGATACAATTGTAGGGCCCGTGCCCGATGCAAGCGCAATTCATGCTCCTACTATACTGTGAAAAGTTCAGCGGGGCAATCTCTTGCCTTGACTGTCTTTGCCGCGGCACGACAGATCACCGGGCGATTCTCTTACCGCTTGGGAAGTTGCAGGTTCCACGCTTTCCAGATCGATCCGACCGATTCGGCTCCATATCCCACCACACTGAGAACCGCGAGGATGGTAGGAACCGCACTCCAGATCTTTCCCACGGTCGTTCCCGCGCCGAACTCCTTCTGTGCCAGTTGTCCGATCTGATAGGCAAAATCGGGATTCCAGATTCCTGTGCCCAATATGATGTAGAGCGTTATCCCCAACGAGACCGCCTTCAGCGAGATGGAAATCAATGCGAGCGGCTTGGTATGGACCCCATAGTAGAGCCTGACGAATTCGATGCACATGTCGATGACGATGGTCAGGTTGATCAGCCAGAGCACACGCCGGAAGACCGCGGGAACCAATGGATTGAGCACCAAGACCGAAGGATCGAGGTTTGCGATCCTGATGAACCAAGGCAATGAGTTGATCACGGCGAAGAAGAGCACGAGAAAGACCAGGGAAGCGATCGGACTGCTTCGGGGGATGAGCGCACTCTGGCGGGGGACCTCAGGCAAATCATCTGGATTCCATACGAATTCCTCCTGCGTTGCCTTTCGGAAGCTTTGGCATCGCTCCATGATCGCAAACGTCACGGTGATCCAGGCAAAAGCCTGGGCAAATGCGGAGAACAACGACCCGATCACCTTTCCCAACGCGACGGCGAAGGAGGCGGGAGGATCGATTGCAAAACCGATTCCCATCGAGATCAGCATTCCGATACCGACCGCGAATGCGACGATCTTCAGGATGAGCAGGTAGAGGTCGTAGAACCGGCTCCCGATCAGGTGACGCTGCTCGCCGCGGTAACGGTCGGCAAGGTCGGCGGGGTTTCCGAGCTCAAGCAACACACCCCTGAGCGCATCGGAAGGTTCAGGCCCATCCTTCGTCATCTCTTCGATCAACCCGCGCAACTCAAGCGATACATCCTCTCGTTGTGCCACGGGCAGGCGTTTGACCACCTCATGGATATATCGTTCCATCATGTCCAGCTGTTTCTGTTCCATGCAGCTCACTCCTCCCTCAACAATCCGATCATGTTCTTGGTGATCTCCTGCCATTCGGCAGTCAACAATCCGAGCATCACCTTCCCCTGTGCAGTCAAGACATAGTACTTGCGCGGTTTCGGTCCGGAAGTCTCCCAGACACTCTCGAGCAATTGCTGGGCCTCAAGCCTCCGCAACAGCGGATACAAGGTTCCGGCCTCTGCGGCTATACCTCTCGCACCGAGCTCCTCGACCAGAGAATAGCCGTACTGAGGTCTCTGCAGTCGGCTCAATACACCCAACACCAAAGTGCCGCGACGAAGCTCAAGCCGAAGATTCTCAAGATTCTTGTCGAACTCTCTCTGTTCTTGATCATTCATGGTTGGATGATACTGTATGACACACACTATTGTCAATATAAAAATATAGGGTGCTCTTGAATATTTTCAAGAACACCCTGCGGTCAAGACAGTGAATGAACTCAGCGACTGTTCAGGATTTCCGCCAATCGCTCGCTCGAGATATGACGAGCCTCATAGGAAGTCCCGTTGCGCTCGAGCAACCCCGCGAAGGATCGCATGTGATTCTCCGAACCACGCAACAGGGCGCTGTACACTCTTACGGTATCGGGATCATCGGTGTCTGCAAGCAATCTCTCCAAATCCGCAATATCCAGGTCCTCGATGATCGCACCTACGATCAGTGCATCGATCGGACTTTTCATCCCGAGCGTCACCAACTCCTCATACAGCGAAGCGATCGTCGCATGGGTAAATTGGCCGGCAGGACTGTGTGCAACAGGATCGGCAATCCCCTTGGCCTGCATCAAGGCCGCCACGGCATCCATGTGCCGCTGTTCGCTGCGTGCGATGTTTGCGAAAGTCCTGATCCCCCACTTCTCATGGAGAGCCACATAGACATCACGGGCAAGTTTCTCCTCCTCTCTCATCAAGAGAATTCCCTCTTCACCCGATGCGGGGCCGGATTCGGCGACCACACCCGAAGAATCGGGATCGATCACGCTTTCTACCGACTGGACATACTCTGCTGCACCCTGTGCCACTATCGGTGTGGCAAGCAGGACAGACAGCAGAAGCACACTCACCATCATCACGTTCTTCTTGATCATGACAGTCTCCCGGTTACCGAGCCCAAGGCGGACCGAAGGAAGCGCCGCGAGCTCCGTTCATGCCTGGACGTGAACCCGAGAACCTTCTGTTGGCAGTATCGCGATCCTGTTGGTCCGAGAAATTCCCTCCTTGCCGTCGGGAGTCTCCGCTCATGCGTTCACTCCTGTTCTCCTCCCGCTGTGCTGCCCGCTCATCCTGCCATGCAGCGATTTCCTGTGCATCGAACTCGCCATCGAGACACGGACAGGACTCCACTGAGGCGGGATCGAGCGATTGCCATCTCTGCACAGGCCTCTCTTGCGATACATCGGAAGACCCGATCACCGCACCTGCACCGAATCCGCCACGACCGATCGCACCGGCAGCGAGTATCGAGGCGACCACGAGGAACATCATCATCATGATGAATACGCGCTTCTTCTTGTTCATGGAACTCTCCTTCGAGCCTATCGGCTCTTGTTTGCTATGACCGAAGGATAGTGGTCCTGCATGAACGGAAGCTGTGCAGAAGATAAAGATTGGGTAAATGATGATTATTTCCGGGCGATATATCCGCCGCTGATCACCTTCGAGTCCGTGACGACGATGACCGCACCGGGAAGATTGGTGTTGATCAAGGATACCGCCTCTGCGATGCGCTTGCGCTTCAGGTGAAGCAACAGGATGTCACGTTCTCCATTCCTTCCCGTCCCGTGGATGACCGTTGCGGCGAAGTTCTGATTCCTGAGCGTATCTGCCAATGCTTTGCTCTCGGGACTTTCGGGAACGATCACCTGGATCGAACTGAGACCGAACGCAAGCTTGTCCTCGAACCACGAACCCAAGTAATTGCCCACAGAGAATGCGAGTGCGAAAACGACGATCCTGAGCGGATCCTCTTGGTATCCTTGCAAGACGGTGCCGGTGATGATCAACCACAGCAGGATGTCGAAGAACGCGATGATCGTTCCCTTCATCCTTTCACCACGATTGATCAGTACCATGCGCAAGGTAGAGACCGTGACCTCGAGGATCTTTCCGAAAAAGATAATGAAATAAATGCCGATACCCAAATTATCCAAGAAATCCATCACCTTCTCCTTCCACTGGCCGTTCCCTGTGAAAGTATAGCCAATATCACCGCGAATTGGAACCGACTTGCCGCCGGTATAATACCAAAGAAACAACTGTCAGGATCACGACGATGCCGACGGAGATGATGAACTGAGGAGACCCTGGGTTGTCAAGGCTCGTTCCCACGGTGGTGGTTGCGATCATGGTGGGCATCAAGCCGAGCAATCCCCCTCCCACATAGGCGGGATAGGGCACACGCAAGGAACCCAAGGCGATATTCGTCATCTCATGCGGAATCTTGCCGATGAACTTGACCGTGAACGCAAAGAGGAAGGAGGAATTGCGGCTCAAGGACTCAAGCTTTCCAAGCCGTGGGAACTTGCCCACCAATCGCTCCACGGCCGCCTTGCCCGCATACCTGCCGACCAGATAGGGTACTTGCATGTTCACCACGATCCCGCATGCGTTGATCAGCAATGCCCAGGCCAGCGGAAAGATGCTCCCCACGCCGATATAGAGCAGTGCGAAAGGCAGCCCGATGGAGACGGACTTGAGCAGATACAGTCCCATGAATGCTGCTGCCGTGAGCCACGGACGATGGGCCGCTCCTTCAGCCAGAGCCTCGATGGTCGAGACGCCGTTGCGAACGACATAGAGACTCATCATCACAATGAGTGCTGCGAGAGGCATCATGCGAAGGAACTTCCAGGATAGACGTCTGAGCTCACCCATCCGACTGTTCCTGTGATTCCTCACCCGAGAATCCTTCAAGCCGCCTTTTACTTCTCAGGCGAGCTTCGATCGATTCCCCGAGCAATACATGCACCACGGCAGCAAGCGGGACACCTGCGAGCATCCCCGTGACCCCGAAGAGGCTGCCGCCGATCATGACCGCAGCCAGTACCCACAATGCGGGCAATCCTATCGATTCGCCGACAACCCTCGGGTAGATGATGTTCCCTTCGATCTGCTGCAATACCAAGAAAAGCGCGAGAAACCAGAGCGCCTGCATGGGATCGACAGGAAGCATGAGCAGCATGCCGACCACCGCCGCGATGAAAGCCCCCACGATGGGGATGAATGCGCTGACCGAAACAAGTGCAACCACAAGAAGTGCGTAGGGAAACCGGAAGAGCAGCATCGATACCAGGAACATGAGACCCAGGATGACCGCCTCGGTGCAGGTTCCGCTCACGAACTTGCTGAAGGTAGCGTTCACAAGCCGGGCAGCATGGAGGATCCTTTCGACGTGCCGGTCGGGAAGGTACGCTGCAAGCGCCCTCTTCGCCTGGCTCTTCAAGTGCTCCTTTCGCGCCAGCATATAGATTGAGAAGACCGCTGCAAGGAGGAATTGGACCAGCTTCCCCACCAGCGAGCTCGCGAAATTGACAGTGGTCCCGACCAACCTCGCTGAACCGTCGCGCAGCAGTCCGGTGAGCGACGATTTCATGCTTGTCCATGAAATGTCGAGTTCCTCAAGCCAAAACCCGACGTCAGGGTACCGCTCTCCCATCGACTCCCCGAACAGCTTGAGACTGTCCAGGAAACTCGGGAGTGCAGAGACAAGGTTCTCGAGAGCACCGACCAGCTCGGGAATCACGATCAGCATGACGGCCGCCAAGCCCAACATGACACACAGAAGGGTGATCAGGATCGACATCGCCCTTCTGAACGGCTTCCGTCCTTTTCTGAATATACGTCGTTCCAGAGACCGGACAGGCACATTGAGGATGAAGGCGATGGCACCACCGGCTACCAAGGGGCTGACGACAGACCAGAGCCTTCCGATCCAACCGAAAAGCACCACATGGTTGGTCAACGCCCAATAGAGGACTACTCCTCCCGCAACCAGGACCCATAAGCGTCTCATCATCGACTTTTCCACCGTGGGATCTCCTTGCATGCTGGCCGACAGCTTTTTCCTATAGTACAGTGTACCGGAACCATCGTATAGTGGATGCACCCGTTTGTCCGGGGAAGGAGAACCCATGATCGAGAAATCCTATGTCTATGCAACCGACAACGCGAAGCATATCGAGAAACTTGTGGATGACGATCCGGTGATGATCAACCACATGGTACTGCCGAAAGGCGAGTGTGTTCCCGACCATCATGCGAACTCCCATGTGCACATGATCGTGGTGCGGGGCAACCTGACCTTGGAACTGGGAGAGCAAAACCCGCACGTCTACAGCCGCGGCTCCATCGTACACATCCCCTACAATACCTTCATGCGGGTTCGCAACGAGCACGACGAGACCTGCGAGTTCTTCGTGGTGAAGAGCCCGAGCCCACGCATCTACGGCAAGTAAGAGGTTGGTCAGCTGCCGGGGAACCGGCCATGTTTCGCATAGGTCTCGATCAGCTGGGGAAAGTCGGGATGGTCGGCCAGGATATGCTCGACAAACTCCCTGAACGCTCCGTAGCCGCCCGGTGTGGCGCACACATGGTCGACCCGATCACGGACCCATTTCGGTGCGCTCGAGGGACAAGCGCTGAACCCCACCTGTTCCAATAGCGGCAGATCGTTCAGATCGTCACCGATGTAGGCGGTATGCTCAAGGGAAACACCGAGCGAATCACAGAGCTGCCTCGCCGTGGCGAGCTTGTCCTTCACTCCCATATGGATATGGGGTGTCTTGAATTTCAACGCAACCAGCTGGGCCATCGGGATTTCCTCAGCGGTGATGATTCCTACGGGAATGCCAAGGTTCCGGCAATACCGCACCCCCCATCCGTCATAAACGCTGAATCGTTTCATGTATTCAGTCTCGGCGGTGAAGTAGAGCCCGCCATCAGTCCAGACCCCGTCGATATCACTCAAAACCAATTCGATCTTCTGCATGTCCGCTCCTCATATACAGAAGATGGCCATAATCTGGAGTATCGTCCACCCATTGGTCCGCTTGGCTTGATGAAGCGGGGCCGATGTGTATCGGCCCCTGCATGACGGTCACAGAATTCCTGCCATCTCCTCGAAGACCTTGACGACAGCCGAGGCATTCTCCTCGCCGTAGCCTTTGTTGAGGCCGACCTTGTTGATCTCGTGTACGATGTTCGAAAGCAGCACGGGGACATTGAGCGATTCGCTGTAGTTGCGGATCAGCTCCGTATCCTTCACCATCGTCCTCAGGTGGAAGGCGACCTCGAAATTGCGGGATATGATCGAATTGCCGACACCATCGACCACAGGAGAGCGGAAGTCGGAGTCCATCCACACACTGAGGACCTCCTTCGGGTCGAGTCCTGCCTTCTTCGCCAGGACCATCGATTCGCATAGCGCCGCGACAATCGTGGAGACCAGGTGGTTCCCGCACAACTTCGTTGCATATCCTTTGCCGCTCCCACCCATGTAGTGGACCGTCTCTCCCACGATCTGCAGGATCGGAAGTGCCTTTCGGTAGGTATTCTCATCTCCCCCCGCCATGATCCACAATCCGCCGGAGTTGGCTTCGCCCTTCGATCCGTGCACCGGAGCATCCAGGAACCCGGCTCCCTTCTTCGCGAACTCCTTCGCAAGCCACAGACCGGTATCGGGCAGCTGCGTGCTCATGTCGATGAAGACCTGACCGTCCTTTGCGTTTGCGAACAGTCCGTCATCACCAAGAACGACCGAATCGAGTGCTTCCTTGTTCCACATCATGATGATGACGAAATCGGCAGCCTCTGCCGCCTTGGCAGGAGTCTTCGCATAGGTGGCTCCTGCGGCGACCAGGTCTTTCGCGTTGGATTCGGTCCTGTTGTAGCAGGATACACTGTACCCTTGCTTCAAAAGCACCTTGCCCATCCCGGTTCCCATGATCCCCGTTCCCATGATTGCTACATGCTTCCCCATAGCGTATCTCCTTTTGATTTCATTGATCTTTATGCAAGGTGCCGAAGATCCGATTCTTTCCGGCACCTATCCATCAGTATACCACTTCAAGATTCGAGCGTCTGTACCAACCGCTTGGAATCCTCCTTCAGGTGTTCATAGGTAGATTCGTACTGGCGCACATACTCCTTGTACAGCTCATGGTTTTCCGCGATCGGTTCGATGACCTTCTTGATCCGTACCATCTTTTCCGCGGCATTGCCAAGGTCGGGGTGTATGCCTGCCGCAACGGTAGCGGCAATGGCACTGCCGAGCGAGACTGCCTGCTGCTCGACAGGAATGGTGATCCGCTTGCCCGTAACATCGGCGTGGATCTGCATCCACAGATCGCTCTTGGTGGCTCCTCCGCAGGTGATGATCTCATCTATGTAGACGCCACCCTCCTCCATCCGTTTCAGGATGATGGCCGTACCATACACCACACCCTCCATGATTGCCCTGAACAGGTGCCCGGTTGTATGTTTCAACGTCAGGCCCCGGATGACGCCCCTGCTGTTCGCATCGACCCACGGAGTCCGGTTGCCTTGCCAGTGCTCGAGCACGACCAAGCCTTCCGAGCCGGGAGGGACCTTTGCAGCTTTCTCATCCAGCAAGCGATAGATGTGGATGCCTCGTTCCTCCGCTTCCTTCTTGAGATCGGCGTTGAGGAAATTGGTGACGAACCACTTGATGATCGAGCCGGTCGAGATCTGTCCGGCTTCGACGACTTCCATGCCAGGAACGATTGCGCTCGGGAAGGTTCCGAAGATGCCGGGAGCATGGAGCTCCGTTTCGGTCATGCCGATGTGCAACTGTGATGAGCCGGTGATGAGCGCCAGCTTGCCCGGCTTGAGCGCATTCACGCCGATCACGCCCATGTAGGCATCTGCTCCGCCACCCGCGACGGGGATGCCTTCGCGCAACCCGGTGAGTGCGGCGACCTTGGCGCTCACGCCTCCGATCACCTCGCCGAGATTCACCACCCGCTTCGGGAGCTTGTCAAAGATGTCACCCAACCCGATCTTCTCATAAAGCGAGACCGGAAATCCTCCCTCTTTCTGGTTGTAGAACCATCTGATCGAGACCGTACAGATATTTGCGGTCACTTCTCCGGTGAGCCAGTAGGCTATCCAGTCGGTATGTTCGAAGATCATGGAAGCTTGTGCATAGATTTCCGGTTCATGCCGCTTCACCCACAGGTTCTTGCAGGGGAACCATTCTGCGGAGACCTTTCCGTGTCCGACGTACTTGAGTGCACCATCGCCGCAGGCAGCGATATCATCCGCCTCTTTCGCCGCGCGGATATCCATCCACATGATCGCATCGCGCAGCGGCTTGCCTTCGCTGTCGAGATGGACTACCGTACAGCTGGTTCCGTCGATGCCGACACCTTCGATCTGTTCGGGCCGCACGGGACTGTCCTTGAATGCAAGCCGGATGGATTCCACCATCGAGTCGGTCCATTGCTGCACGCTCTGCTCGCACCACCCGGGATGCTGGTGTATGTTCGTGTTCTCACTGCATCCGAAACTGATGCAATCGCCCTTCTCGTTGTAGATTCCGGTCCTGATGCTCTCCGTTCCTGCATCAATTCCCAATACGTACCGTTCCATGGACATTCCCCCTCTCGATTTGGATTATGCGATCAAGGACTGCAAGAGTCCGACATTCTCTTCGATGGAGCCGCAGAAGATGCCGCTGCCGATGATCGCGATATCTGCACCGGCGGCCTTGACCGACCGGATCGTATCCTTGTTCACGCCGCCATCGACGGAAATCTTCGTGCGCAGTCCGTGGCGGCTGATGTAATCCGCGCTCTGCTCGACCTTCCTGAGCACCGTCGCATTGAAGGGCTGCCCTCCGATTCCCGGGTTCACCGCGAGGATGTTCACCGCCTCGACTCGCTCCAGCATCGGCTCGATCAGCGCATAGGGATTGTCGGGCACGAAGGTGAGGCAGACATCCCGTCCCTGCTCATGAACCGTGTCGATCATCCGATGCAGGGCCTCCCCGGCCGTCTCGAACTGAAGATTGAGACGATCCGCATCCGTCTGCAGGAACATGGAGAGGATCGATTCCATGTTGTGCACCGCAAGATGGACATCGAAGTAGGATTTCGTGACCGTCCGCAAATCGGTGATCAGCTGACTGCCGAACAGCAGATATTTCGTATAATGCCCATCACTGACGTCAAAGTGGAAGGAAGATATCCCGCACCGCTCAGCCTCCAGAAGATCCCGTGCGATATAGGCATGATTTGCAGCCAGCAGGGAAGCACACAGTTCCATCATGTTCACCTCCAACCTTCCGTGGGAACCAGTATAGCACGAAGGCATTTGTTTCTGACAAGGACAACCCAGTCCTCTTTTCAGTATACCAGTATTTTTACATATGTAAATCTGATTCGACTATCTTTTACATTAGTCATGGATTGTCATGGACAACCAGGAATGGTCGCGCTATACTGGCGACATGGACGACACAAGAAAAGAACAGCTCGCGCAACGAGCCTATGCATTGGGATTCTCCTACGAACAGACCTACCGAGGGTGTGCACAGTGCACGCTTGCTGCATTGCAGGATGCCCTTGGCCTTCCCGACGATCAGGTGTTCCGCGCAGCAAGTGCACTCTCCTCAGGCGGCGGACTCACCTGTGCAGGCTCCTGCGGCGGATTTGCTGGCGGACTGCTGTTCATCGGCTCACTGCTCGGCAGAAGACGCGAGTTCTTCGACAATGACCAGGAGTTCAAGTACCTTTCATTCGATCTCGGCAGAAAATTGCACGACCGATTCATCGCCGAGTACGGGACCGTGACGTGCAACTGCATCCATCTCAACCTGTTCGGGCGCACGTACGACATGCAGGACCCTGTCGACAAACAGCAGTTCAACGATGATGGCGCACACACCGACAAGTGCACCTCAGTGGTCGCCAACGCAGCCCGCTGGACGGTAGAAATCATCTACGATGTACTTGCAGAGAGGGGCTTGCTTCCCGAGAACCCATAAGGACATCCTACGGATCTTCAGGCTTGACAGGAACCCTGTTTGTTTGTATTGTGTTCATAACAACATTTTTTTTGTTGTAATTATCATACGATGAAGGGTCCATGCAAAGCTCGGCGAAACGGAAACAGTACATCCAATCCAAACTCGATGCAGACCAGTCGGTCCAGGTAGGAAAGCTGGCCCAGGAGCTTGGCGTGTCGGAGATGACCATCCGCAGGGACCTGAACGACCTCGAGCGGATCGGTGTACTGAGAAAGACCCACGGCGGTGCGGTGAAGGATGTAAGTCGCTCGTACGAGCCACCATTCAGCCTTCGCATGCACGAATCGCTTGAAGAGAAACGGAGGATCGGGCGTGAGGCTGTCCGCTATGTGAACGAAGGAGATACCATCGCCATCGATTCGGGGACGACCACGATCGAACTCGCAAAGGAGCTGGTCTCGTTCAAGAACCTCACGATCGTCACCACCAGCATCCACATCGCAATGATCTTCCTCGACCATCCCAGCATCACCGTACTGCTTTCCGGGGGAGTATTGCGAAAACACGAAGGATCCTTGGTCGGGAGTTTCGCGCGTTCTACGTTCAACTCCCTCTATTTCGATACGTTCTTCGTGTCTGCCGCGGCGCTGAGCGAAGAGGCAGGACTTTCCGACTACATCATCGAGGATGCAACGGTCAAGCGGATGATCATGGAGCACGCGAAGCGGACGGTAGCACTGGTGCATGCCGAAAAATTCGGACAAGCCGCGTTCGCCCAGATCGCACCGTTGGATGAGATCGATGTCCTGATCACAGACAAACAACCCTATCCTGCATTGCAGCACGAGTTGCAGAGGCAGAAGGTGACGACAATCATTGCACACGCAAAGGAGAATTGAAATGAAGTGGTTGCAAGAAGTATTCAATGTAAGGAAGCCGGTGATCGCCATGTGTCACCTGCAGCCCCTTCCGGGCGACCCCGGATACGATAAGGAAGGCGGAATCGCGAAGGTTCTCGATCTCGCCAGGAAGGACCTGAAAGCCCTGCAGGACGGTGGTGTGGATGCCGTCATGTTCTCGAATGAGTTCAGCCTGCCCTACCTCACCACGGTCGAGCCCATCACCTATACCACGATGGCACGGATCATCGGCGAGCTGAAACACGATATCACGATTCCCTATGGGGTGAACGTGCTGTGGGATCCGAAGGCATCGATCGACCTTGCGGTCGCGACCGACGCGCTCTTCGTGCGTGA
Source organism: Spirochaetales bacterium (assembly GCA_018433865.1). GTDB lineage: Bacteria > Spirochaetota > Spirochaetia > Sphaerochaetales > Sphaerochaetaceae > UBA8525. Next base: position 118,318 of record JAHDQJ010000002.1, read on the forward strand.
GATATTCACCGGTGTCTATGCGAGTGACTTCGGTCTGTGGAACACCAATGTCGGCAGCGTGGTCCGTCACCGGATGCACGTCGGAGGCGAGCACGTGAGACTGTTGTTCAATATCGTCCCCGAGGCCGCGTCCTATCTCGGCCAGCGGAACATCGTGGACATCGCCAAATCCACGGTATTCAACAACAAGCCCGATGCGTTGTGCGTCTCAGGTCTCACCGCAGGTGCAGAGACCGATTCCTCGGTGCTCAAGGCAGTGAAGGATGCGGTCCCGGGAACCGCGGTGTTCGCAAACACCGGCGTGCGGCTCTCGAACGTCCAGCAGCAGCTTTCGATCGCCGATGGTACGGTGACCGCGACCACATTCAAGCGTGACGGGGTTTTCGAGAATGAAGTCGACGTGAAGCGGGTCAAGGAATTCATGGACAAGGTCAAGGAAATCCGCTGACGAAGCGACAAGGAGCACACAGCCATGGACCAGAGATGGAAAAGACTTGGAGCATTGTTGGTGAACTATTCGACCCGCGTCCAACCGGGCGAACGGGTGATGATAGCCATGATCGAACCGGAAACATTCCCTCTGGCCTTGGCGGTGTATGAAGCTGCCGTGAAGGCGGGGGGCCTTCCCCAGGTACAGTTGCTCTCGGAGCGGTTCCGGCGTGCACTGTTAGGTTTCGGTAACGAGAGCCAGGTGAACTGGGTACCTGAGATCGAGCTCTACGGAATGGAGTGGGCCGATGTCTACATCGGTCTGCGTGGTGCCCATAATCTTTATGAGCTCCAGGACATCAGTGCAGCGAAGCTCGCGGCCAACCAATCGGCGATGGGGAAAATCTCGAGTGCACGGTGGAAGCATACCCGATGGACTTTGGTGCGGGTGCCCAACGAATCGTTCGCACAACAAGCGCAGACAAGTCATGAACAGATAGAATCGATGTTCTTCGACTCCTGCTTCCTCGATTGGGAGAAGGAAGGTGCCAAGTGGGCACGTTGGGCAGAGCGTCTCGAGAAGGGCAAGGAGATCAGGATCACCGGGTCGGGAACCGACCTTTCCTTTTCAGTCGCCGGGCGCAAGTGGGTTCCCTTCGCAGGAGTCAACAATATGCCTGACGGAGAAATCGCGACCGCCCCTGTGGTGGAGACCGTCGACGGAACGATCCGTTTCGACCACCCGGGAGTACTCAGCGGACGGTTGATCCACGGAATCGAGCTCACCTGGCGTGAGGGGAAGCTGGTCAAGGCCTCCTCGGAAACCGAACGGGAATTCTTCAAGTCGGTGATCTCGAAGGATGCAGGTTCCTCGAACATCGGTGAATTCGCATTCGGCACCAATTACGGGGTCGATCGGTTCTGCAACGACATCCTTATAGATGAGAAGATCGGCGGGACGATCCACATCGCACTCGGCCGGGCTTATCCGGAGTGTGGGGGAACGAACGAATCCTCGATCCACTGGGACATCATCAAGGATATCCGGAAAGAGGGCCGGGTCACACTCGACGGAGAAGTGATCCTGGAAAACGGCAAGATACTCCTGGACTGAGGAGCGATGAAGATGAAACCATGTTTCCTGGGGATAGATATCGGGACAGGTTCCGCGAAAGGAACGGTAGTCGGTCTTGACGGGACCGTCCTCGCCGAGGCATCGGTATCGCATGCGCTGAGCTCCCCCGAGCCGGGATGGTTCGAGCAGGATGCCGATGCGATCTGGTGGCATGACACCGTCCACCTTGCGAGAAAGCTGCTCGAACAACTTTCCGGCAAGGGAGTTCCCGCTTCGGCGTTGCAAGGCATGTGTGTCAGTACCACCGCCCCCTGCGTACTTCCGATCGACAAGTCGGGAAAGCCACTGCGACCGGGGATCATGTACGGTATCGATACCCGAGCCTCGCGGCAGATCGCACAGATCGAAGAGGCAATCGGGAAGGAACGCATCTTCGCGATGACCGGCCAGCACCTTTCCTCCCAATCATGCTGTCCCAAGATCATGTGGATCGAGCAACATGAGAAAGAGGTGTGGGCAAAGACCGATACGATACTCACCTCCAGCGGATATATCGTGTTCCGCCTCACCGGAAGAAAGACCGTAGACACCTATGATGCCATCGGATACGCACCGCTGTTCAACATCCGGCAGAAGAAGTGGGACACCACATACGAAGCACAGCTGTTCAGCACACGACTGCTCCCGGAGATCCTCTGGACCACGGAGATCGCGGGAACGGTAAGCAAGCATGCTTCACAGGAGACCGGGCTGCCCGAAGGATTGCCCGTTCTCACCGGTACCGCAGATGCGGCGGCGGAGGCGATGAGCTGTGGCGTGAGCGCAGTCGGGGACATGATGATGATGTATGGCAGCAGCAACTTCTTCATCATGCTCACCTCCGCGCTCAAGCCGATCCCCCAGTTCTGGGCATCGAACTATCTTGTTCCCGGAACCACCGTGCTCACGGGAGGCATGGCAACCGTAGGAAGCCTCTTCACCTGGTTCAACCAGACCTTCCCGGGCAGGACCTTCCGCGAATGGGAAGCTCTCGCCGCCGACTCCAGACCGGGGGCGAACGGAGTGACGATCCTTCCCTACTTCGCCGGAGAACGCACACCACTGTTCGACCCCCATGCGAAGGGGGTGTTCTTCGGCATGCAGCTCACGACAAGTCCCGGTGACATGTTCCAGGCGCTTCAGGAGGCGATTGGATTCGGAGTCAGGCACAACCTTGAGGTTCTGGGGAAAGCGGGAGAGCGAGCGAACCGCATCATCGCGATCGGCGGAGTCACCTCGAGCGACATGACGATGCAGATCATCACCGATATCGCCGGCTGCCCGCAACAAATCCCCTCCCAACGGTTGGGAGCGTGCTATGGCGACGCGTTCCTCGCCGCATACGCAACCGGGGCGATCGACTCGATGGAACAGATCCATGATTGGGTGAAGATCGAGAAGGAATATGTGCCGAACCCTGCTCATGCCGAGGCATACGCACAATCCTACGGAACCTACCGCGAACTCTATGAGACGACGAAACACCTGATGAAATGACTCATCAGGTGTCCTGGGTCCTGTACTGAAGCTTTCCAGCTATCTCACGACAAAGTAACAGCCGAACTGCGCGTCAAGCTCATAGGCGAGGAAATCCTCGTCAGGGGTGTTCTCGTAGAACAGCACGAACGTGTTCGCAACCTCGGCCTGTGTCAGGGGGGCGTGATGCCACACTCCTTTCTTGAACCTGACGGCGCTCCCTTTCGGCACGGAGAAGGCCTTGACCGTATCGAGGTCGGGCATCTTCGGATCAGCCGCGTTCGAGAGCGCGGCAACCACGATGATGTCCTCCGTGGGAATGAGCACCTCACTGGTCCGTTCGTGCCGTTCCAATGTATGCTCCTCAAGTCCGTTCCTTCCATAGGTCCTGACGATGGAGACCGAGGTATGTCCCTCGTGGTCCATCACCGCCAGTTTGTTCCAGAACGCGAGTTCCTCACCACTGCTGTCCGGCTTTCGAAGCGCGCTCGAGATGCATTGTCCATAAGGGGCAAAGCTTGCATCGGTTGCGGGAACCTGATGGATTTCGATCCTCTTCATCTCTTCACCCCCCTCTCACGCCACGTAATCGGCAAAGACCTGTATGACCATCGCGCCGACCGTGGCTCCGGGATCCTGTGCGGTACGGGACTTCTCCTGATAATAGGCGGCCCTTCCATGCTGTGCGACCATATCCTTCGTAGCTTCGACCCCTGCGAACGCCGCATCCTTCGCCGCAGCCATCGCATCTTTCAACGAAGCACCCGAGGAGGCCTGTTCAGCCAATACGCGGGCAGCGGGCTCCAAGGCATCGATGATCGTCTTCTCGCCGACCTTCGACTTGCCTCTCTCGGCAATGCCGTCAGTGAAGGCACGCCAGAAATCAGCCATATCGGCTGCATTGACGGTGTCCTTTCCTTTCAGGGCTTTGCCTGCACGCATGAAACCGGTAGCCATCAACGTTCCCATCGTAGAGGGAGCTGCCTTCGCCATCGTAATCCCTGCTTTCATCACCAGTGAACCGATCTCATCATCGGCATACTCGGCTGCGAATTCGCTTGCAGATTTGAACACGGCAGCCATCGTGAGGCCGAGGTCGCCATCTCCCATCACGCTGTCCAACCCGATGAGGTATTCCTTCTGTGATTCGCTCATCGATTTCAAGGCCGAGAAGATGGCCTGAAAGTCCTTTTTCGACAAAGTTTCCATCGTTCGCTCCTTTGCGCCCTCTATCAGAGCTGGACCTGTTCGAAGAACGGCGTATTGGCGGGCATGGAGAGATAGGTCTTCAGCTCATCGTCTAGTTTCAGCAATGTGATCGAAGCTCCGGACATCTCCATCGAAGTCGCGAACTCACCCACATAGACATGGAATACCTTGATCCCGTGCTCCTTGAGCATCTCATCCACCTTCCGGTACATGATGTAGAGCTCTTCCTTCGGAGTGGCACCCAGTCCGTTGACCAGGACGGCGACTTCATCCCCCTTCACATAGGGCAGGTCCGCAAGGATCGCATCAAGCATCTGCTTCACGACCTCATCGGCACTTTTCAGCGGTCCGCGCTCGATACCGGGCTCGCCGTGGATACCCATACCGATCTCCATCTCGCCTTCGCCGATGGAGAAGGAAGGCTTGCCTACCTCGGGAACGATACATGGGGAGAGCGCGACACCCATGGTCCGGACATTGTCGCACGCCTTCATGGCGACGCGCTTCACCTCATCAAGATCCTTCATCGCCGCGGCACATGCGCCAGCCACCTTATAGACGAAGAAAATGCCTGCGACTCCACGGCGCTTATGCTCTTCTCCCTTCTTCGATGAGGCGACATCCTCGCCGGCGACCACCTGCTCCACCCTGATATCCTCCATGTCGGCCATCTCGGCAGCCATGTCGAAATTCATGATGTCGCCACCATAATTGCCATAGATATACAGGACTCCCGCGCCGGAGTCGATTGCCTTGGTCACCTCGAGCATCTGTTCAGCGCTCGGGGACTGGAAGACCCCGCCGACGGAACAACCATCGAGGATGCCATCCCCCACATAGCCGAGGAAGAGCGGAAGGTGGCCGCTTCCACCACCGGTAGCCAAGCCGACCTTCCCTTTCTTGACCTTAGCGGTCACGACACAACGGAGATCATCATTCACATACGTGAGCTTATCGGGATGGGCTGCCATGATTCCCCGGATCATGTCATCGACAAATGTCTCTGGCTTGTTCAAGAACTTTTTCATACGTCCTCCTGGTTTTCCTTTATTTTGATTTTCTGTCGTTCTGCCATCACATGCTCAGGATGCCGTCGCGGCAACCTGTTCCTTCATCCGTTTCACCCGCTTGTAATCACCATACTGCTGTGCGATGAAGTTGATCGCCATGACGAGCAGGAGCGCGAACCCCCACATGAACTTCCTGAAGAACGGGCTGAAGGCCATGATGTTCAATCCGCTCTGGGTGACCTGAAGCGTGATGATCGCCATGAGCAGTCCGGGGATGTTCCCGAAACCGCCGTCCGGATCGGCACCACCGAGCACCACGACGAGGATCGCCTGGAGCAAATAGGCAGAACCGTAACCGGGGCGCATCGAGTTTGCGCGCGATATCATGATGATCGAAGCGACTCCCGCCAACAGCGCCGTGACGATGTAGGTCTTGATGATCACCTTGGAGTTGTCCACTCCGGAGTACCGCGATACCGTCGGGTTGGTTCCGAGCATGTACATGTTGAATCCCTGTTTTGTTCGATTGAGGAGCAGAGCAACTAAAACCGCACCTATAACGAAAAGGATGAAGGGAATCGGGATGCCGAGCACGACGCCGTTTCCGATCGTCATGAATGCGTCGGGAAATCCTCCGATGCTGTACCCTTTCGTGATGACGGTCGCCAATCCGAGGAACAGGCCTTGCGTCCCCAAGGTTGCCAGGATTGGCGGAACGCCGACGAACGCTATCATCATGCCATTGAACAGACCGCAGAGCACCGCGATTCCGAGCACTGCGATGATTGAGAGGAATATCGCGGTTCCCGCGGGCATCCCCGCGGTATTCGCCGAATTCAGGATGACCGCAGCAACAACTCCCGTGAAGTTCGCTGCCGCGACGACCGAGAGATCGATCCCGCCGGTGATCATCGCAAGCATCATCGCGAGTGCGAGGAACCCGAACTCGGGGAACTGCGACGCCATGGACTGTATGTTGCTCCCCCTGAGGAAACTTGTGGGCAACAGGATCGTCATGATGATGATCGAAAGCAACATGATGATGAACAGGTATTTGTTTTTCGGTTCCTTGAACTTGTACTGTGTCAGTTTGGAAATATTCAGCTTCATGGTTCTACCTCTTACTCCTCTTCCTTCACGATGATCCGACGACCGCTGTCCTGGAACTTGGCCTGCAGGTAGGTGATGGACACACCGATGAGGAGGACCAGTCCGACGAAGAATTGCTGCCAATAGGAGGAGAGTCCGATCATGATCAGGTTCTTCTCGAGGATCGTGATGAGGATGACTCCGATCATCGTTCCGGTGATGGTTCCCGAGCCTCCGCTGATGCGAGCTCCTCCGAGGACTACCGCTGCGATGACGCTCAATTCGGTTCCGACCAGATAGTTCGGGTTGCTGTAGCGGATCAGAGACAGGTGCATGACTCCCATGATGCCTGCGAGCAGTCCCGCATACATGTAAACGAAGAACTGAATGCGCCGGGTGTTGAATCCTGCCCGCTTCGCAGCTTCCAGGTTTCCCCCGATCGCGAAGATTCCACGACCGATCATGGTGAACTTCAGGATGAACCATGTGACCAGGATGATCACCACCAGGATGACGAAGAACACCGACAGTCCGAAAGTTGATCCGTCGGGCCTGGACACGTTCAGCACGTTGAATGCACCGAAGTCCTTGATGCTTTGCGGAAGCCCTCCGACGTTCACGGCTTTCGTACCTACGAACTCAAGCATCGCACCATGATACAGACTGCTCGTACCGAGCGTCACGATAAGGGTGGGAAGCTTGAAGAGTGAGACGAATACCGCGTTTATCGCTCCGAGAGTGACTCCCAGGAGCATCGAGATGGCAAATGCGAACCATATGTTGTCGAATCCCGTCGCGATCAGCACGTTCACCGAAATATACTGCCCGACGATCGCGATCGTCGTACAAGAGACATCGACTCCACCCGAGATCAAGACGAGAAAGATGCCGATCGCAAGGATGGCGGTTCCCGAACTGCTCCTGAGCAAGTCGAAGAGATTCTCCAGTGTCAGGAACGCCGGGTTGATGGCTGTGACGAAGGCGGAGAAGAGAATGACGATGAACAATACATATGTTTCGCTATGTCTGAACAGCTGTTTGATCTTCATGCATCGGCTCCTGTTTCAACTCGCTTGGCGATGACATCAAGGAGTTCATCCCTGCTGATGGTCGTCGAATCCTTGATCTCCCGGATGATCCGACCGCCTGACATGACCAAGATCCTGTTGCAGTTGTCCAGGATCTCCTGGGCCTCATCCGAGATCATGATGATTCCCATGCCCTGGCGGGCAAGATCCCTGATGATCTCATGGATGGTATGCTTGGACCCGATGTCGATCCCGATCGTGGGTCCATCGAGAATGAAGATCTTCGGATCTGTGGCAAGCCACTTCGCGAGAACCACCCTCTGCTGGTTCCCACCCGAAAGGCTGTTCGCAGGATTCGCCGGGGTGGGAGTCTTGATCGAAAGCTTCTCGACCCATTCGGACTCCGCCTGCTTCTTCTTCCTGACATCGAGCATCCGGCTCTTCTTCAGGAAACTTTTCAGGATGGTGATCACAATGTTGTTACCGATAGACTGGACGTCGAAAAGGCCCTGGGTGAGCCTATCCTCGGGCAAGAAGGCAATGCCGTGCCGCATTCCGTCTCGTGGGTTGCGGATATGCACTTCCTTCCCGGAGACCATGATGGAACCGCTGTCCGCGCCATCGATGCCGAAGATCGATTCGACCACTTCGGTCCTTCCCGATCCGATCAACCCGATGATTCCCAGGATCTCACCTTTCTGCAATTGGAAATTGATGTTCCGGTACTGTCCGGCTTTCGCGAGGTTTTTCACCTCAAGCAACGGGACGGGATCCTTCATCTGCTCGTCATAGCGGTACGGCTCGAACTTGAGCATCCTTCCGGTCATGATATAGGCGAGCTTCTCTTCGTCGAGTTCCGATGAGGGATACACACCCAGCAACTTGCCATCACGGAGCACGGTGATGTTCTCGGCAATCTGGAACACCTCGCTGAGTTTGTGACTCACGAACAGTGTCGCGATTCCGCGTTGCTTCAATTTCAATATGATGGAGAAGAGGTGACTGACCTCCTCGCTCGTGATCGCGCTGGTAGCCTCATCCATGATGATCAGCTTCGCGTTCTGCGTCAACGCACGCGATATGGCTATGATTTGCTTCTTGGCGACCGAGAGGCTCTCCACCCGCTCGTCAAGAGGTATGTCCTCACCTATTTCCGCAAGGGCTTTCCGCGCGGTCTCCCTGACTTGTTTCCAGTTCACCTTCTGTTGGTTGCTTTCAAGCATCTGGTTGACGGAAATGTTTTCCGCGACGGTCAGGTTTGGAAACAGGGAGAGGTCCTGGTAGATGATCTGTATGCCGGCGCGGATGGATTCGATCGCCTGCATACCACGCAATTCGGTACCTTCGATCCTGATGATTCCGCTGTCGGCTTTGTAGACACCACCGATGATCTTGATCAATGTGGACTTTCCCGACCCGTTTTCGCCGATCAGACAGTGGATTTCTCCCTTGCCGATGGTCAGATCCACATTGTCGAGAGCCTTGACACCAACAAATGTCTTGCTGATGTTCCTTGCCTCCAAAAAAACCTCTGCCATGATGACTCCTGTAGTCGTTATTGTATGAATCTTACACTATGCAATCACAACGGGGAGATCCCTTGGACCGGGATCTCCCACGTAAAAGACAATCAGAGCTTACAGCTTGTAGGAACCATCAGCATTGGTCCAATCCTTGAGGTTGTCCTTGTTGACATCGACCCAAGCCTGGCCATACACGACGGGAACTCCGTGCTCGTTGTTCTTGATGGTGATCTTGTTGTATCCGGGAACGCCCAAGTCGACTCCGTCCTTGATCGGCTGACCCTTCAGCATCATATACGCCAGCTTGGCTGTTGCATACGCTGCATCCGCGGGTACCCAGAAGTGGATCGACTTCGCTGCGCCGCTCTTCAGGTAGTCGCCTGCGACTGAGGGCAGACAGGTACCGAATGCTGCGACCTTACCGATCAGGCCCTTCTCCTCGATTGCTGCGGCAGCGCCGGGAACGGTGCTCATCGCACTGCCCATGACGGCCTTCAGATCTGGATGGGACTTGAACAGCTCAAGGGTCCTCTCATATGCGAGCTGCTGGTTCTCACGATCCTCGACGCGCACGGCCTGTGCGGTGAAGAGCTTGGGATACTTCTCTGCAGCCTGTGCCATCTCACCGTCGACCCACTGGTTGTGTGTCGGGGAGGTGAGGTTGCCGACGAACGGCTGCCACTTGCCCTCGAATCCCATCCACTCAGCCATGATGTCCATCATGTGGCGTCCATACTCATCGTTGTCAAAGGCTTCGAGGTCGTAGCTGACCTGCCTCTGGTTGGAAGCCTCGTGCGTGAAGGTAAGGATACCTGCATCGTTGGCCTTCTTGAGAACGGGGACCAATGCTTCGGGATCGTTGGGAACCACGAGAATAGCATCGACGCCCTTCGCAATGAGGTCATTGATGATGGCGATCTGGGACGCCGGGTCCGCAGTGTCCGCACCGACCTGGTACGCATTCACATCAGGATGTGCGGCAGCAAACTTTTCGATACCGACACGCGTGCTGTCGAACCAGGCAACTCCCTCCAGCTTGACGACGAGTACGATCTCCAGCTTGTCATCCTTCTTCGCCGCCGCTTCACCCTGACCGGCTGCGAATGCCACACCACCGACCATAGCCAGGATCAGCAATACTGTTACTAGCTTTTTCACAATCACCCTCCTAAAAATTTTTCTTAGCTCTGACAGAGCCAATTGCACCACAATAATGTACGGGGCAGTATCTTTCGTAGGATACGTCAACTAAACTTCATGTACCATTCTACCCCACATAACCTATTTGTCAAATGCAAAATCAAGACAGGCAAATCAGACAAAAGTAAAACTTTCATTCTTCCATTCGTAGTAAAAGTCATGACGAACGGCTCAGGTACTACCTTTCAACACCTAATTCTAAGACCCAATAGTGGGGTTGTCAAGAAAATTCTGTATAAATTTTAGTGCTCGGATTACTAAAATTTACTGTAATTTTTTGTTGAGTTTTGCTGAAATACAGATTATCATATTGACAGATTTCTAACAAAGAGGCGTTCCCGATGAAGGTGACCATCAAAGATATCGCAGCAAAGGCAGGGGTCTCGGTCTCTGCAGTCTCATTCGCACTCAACGACAAGCCGGGGGTCAGCAAGGCAACCCAGGAGAGGGTCCGCAGGGTAGCTGCCGAGCTCGGGTACATCCAGCCGCCCTCGAGGCACACTTCGGTTCCCGAACAGGGGGGAGCCGTGGTGAAGGTGCTGAAGATCCTTCGGCATGGGCACACCATCAATGCGAGCCATAACTTCTTCATCGATGCCTACCTGGAAGGGATCAATGAGATAGCACACCAACAGGGAATCACCATCGAGATAGGAACCTTCGGATCGAATACCAAGATGTCCAGGATCGTGGAGATGATGCAAAGCTATTCGCCTACCCTCGGGTACCTGATCCTCGGGACCGAACTGAGCGAGGAGGATATGCACCAGATCCTCAGCACCCAGAACAATGTCGTATTCATGGACACCTATGTCGACTATATCCCCGCCCATTTCGTGGACATGAACAACACCGACACGGTGTATCAGGCGATCAACCACCTGAGGCAGTACGGCCACAAGAAGATCGGAATGATCAAAAGCAGCGTATCCACCAAGAACTTCTCTCTCCGGGAACGTGCGTTCCACCAAGTGATGCACGATTTCGGACTGGAGGTCGATCCATCATTCATCGTGGATGTCGACTCGACCTTCGACGGAGCCTATCGCGACATGCTCAGGCACATGGAAGGCAACCCCGGACTGCCGACCGCATTCTTCGCCACCAACGACATCATGGCTCTCGGATGCATGAAGGCATTCCATGAGAAAGGTCTCTCGATCCCCGACGACCTCTCCCTCGTGGGGTTCGACAATCTTCCCATGTCGGAGATGTCCAGCCCTCCGCTCACCACCATCGATGTGTTCAAGCACAAGATCGCACAGTATGCACTGAACATCCTGCTCACCGGACATGGCAACAAGCCGTGTACCACTTCTGTCAAGACACTGATAGACGGACGTCTGATCAGTCGCTCCAGCGTGAGACGCATCGGCTCCTGAGTCAATCACCACAGGATATTCTTCCCCCTGTGCTTCCGGCCACGTTCCGGAAGAACGTGCACGTCCGGAACAATGGACTCGCATCATGCCCTGATGAACAAATGTGAAATTATAGGAATCTATCTTTACATTTGACAATGTATGGCCATTGGTGTTACACTTCGCATGCATTGATACGATCATACGCAGACTAGGTTCTGTATTCGGAGGAGATATTGGTATGAAGCTACCAAAAGCCGTACATAAGGAACTGTACTACAAGATGTTGTTGACGAGGGAGTTCGAGCAGACCGCTGCGAAGCTCTTCATTCAAGGCAAGGTACATGGAACCGCACACTTCTGCATCGGCGAGGAGGCGACCGGAGTCGGAGTCTGTTCCGCCCTCGAGAAAGAAGACCTGATCACCCAGACCCACCGCGGCCACAACCAGGGAATAGGCAAGAACATGGACATCAACAGGATGATGGCTGAGTTCCTGGGCAAGGAGACCGGATATTGCAAGGGAAAGGGCGGATGCATGCACATCGCCGATTTCTCCGTCGGAAGTCTCGGAGCCAACGGTGTCGTAGCCGGCGGCATGCCCATCGCCACGGGAGCCGCGCTTGCCCAGAAATACCGGAAAAGCGAGCACATCACCGTATGCTTCTTCGGTGACGGAGCCGCGAATGAAGGGGCATTCCACGAGTCGCTGAACCTCGCTTCGGTGTGGAAACTGCCTGTCCTCTTCGTCTGTACGAACAACCAGTACGGAATGTCGACAAGCATCAAGAAGTCGATGAACATCGAGGACATCTCGATCAGGGCAACCAGTTATGGAATCAAGGGGATCGCCCTTGACGGCAATGACGTGGTGAACATCTATCAGGAGACGAAGAAGGCAAAGGAGCATGTCAAGGAACACGGTCCGATGCTCATGGTCCTGAACACTTACCGATGGATGGGACACTCGAAGAGCGATGCACAGCTCTACCGGACGAAGGAAGAAGTCGAACAGTGGAAGGAGCAGTGCCCGATCAAGCGCCACCGCGCTTATCTGCTCGAGAACGGCATCTTCACCGAAAAAGAGCTGGATGCGGTGCAGCAGGAGGCAGCTGATGCGGTAAGGGCGGCAGTCGAGTTCGCCGAGAACAGCCCAGAACCGAAGATCGAGAACATCTTCGATGACGTCTACGCCGACTAATCGACAAAGGAGACAGCACATGCGTGACATAACATATGCCCAAGCCATCAACGAGGCGATGAGCGAGGAGATGCGAAAGGATGATTCGATCATCTTCCTCGGTGAGGATATCGGAGTATACGGAGGGGCCTTCGGTGTCTCCAGGGGAATGATCGAGGAGTTCGGGGAGGAACGTGTCCGGGATACTCCGATCTCAGAGCTGGCGATCACCGGAGCTGCCGCAGGAGCTGCTATGAACGGACTTCGTCCCATCGTGGAGATCATGTTCAGCGATTTCATGACATTGGCGATGGAACAGCTGGTCAACCAAGCGGCGAAGAATAGATTCCAGTTCGGTGGCCAGGGCTCTGTGCCGATGGTGCTCCGTGCACCGGGCGGTTCGGGAACCGGAGCCGCGGAACAACACAGCCAGAGCCTCGAAGCCTGGGTTGCCCATGTTCCCGGACTGAAGGTCGTCATCCCCTCCACACCCTACGACGCGAAGGGCCTGCTCAAAAGCGCGATCCGTGACAACAACCCCGTGGTGTTCCTTGAGCAGAAACTGCTCTACCGCGTAAAGGGCCCCGTTCCGGAGATCGAAGATGATTACAGCATCCCGCTCGGTGTCGCTGATGTGAAGCGTGAGGGAAAAGACCTGACCATCATCACCTACGGAAGGATGGTACCGAGATGCCTGACTGTCGCAGAGCGATTTGCAGAGGCAAAGGAAGCAGACATCGAGGTGATCGACATCCGTACGCTCGTTCCGTTGGACAAGAAGGCCCTGATCGATTCTGCGAAGAAGACCGGCCGCGTATTGGTGGTGCATGAAGCCTGCCAGACAGGGGGATTCGGCGGAGAGATCGTCAGCACCATCGTCGAAAGCGACGCGTTCTTCTATTTGGATGCTCCGGTGAAGCGGTTGGGAGGATTGGACGTTCCCATTCCCTATAACCCGCAGCTGGAGGCTCAGGTCGTTCCGACCGAAGAGAAGATTACTGCGGCTCTCAGAGAGTTGCTGTAGGAGGATTGCATGGCCGAAGCAGTAATCATGCCGAAGACCGGCATGGCGATGGAAGAAGGGGTCATCATCGAATGGCTCAAGCGCGAAGGTGATGAGATCGCAGTCGGTGATGTACTCGCACAGATCGAGACTGACAAGTCCACGATGGACCTGGAGTCGGATGCGAGCGGGACATTGCTCAAGCTCGTGTACGAGGCAGGAACCACCGTGCCCGTCACCCTACCGATCGCATGGATAGGCAAGAAGGGAGAGAAGATACCCGAAACGGTCTCCGAGGCCAATCCGGTACAGGAAGTGGCCAAGGTTGTCGAAGCAATCCCCGAACCGATACCCCAAGCCATGGGCATTTCAACCGGGAAGATACTCGCGACCCCGGCGGCCAAGCGCGCGGCATCGGAAAGGAAGATCGATCTTGCGACGGTCACTCCCAGTGGCAAATGGGGTGAGGTCGTACAGAAGGATGTGCTCTCGGCGAGTCCGCGGGTGACACCGCTTGCTGCGAGGATCGCCCAGGACAAGCATCTCAACTTGCAGGATGTGACCGGCTCGGGACACGGTGGCAAGATCTACGCGAAGGACATCAAGAGCGAGGATTCGGGTGAGTTCACCCGCCTTCCGCTGACGAACATCCAGAAGATCACCGGAAAACGGATGCTCGAGAGCGTCCTGACCATCCCGATGGTCACCGAGAACATCAAGGTCGACATGACCCGATTGCTCGAGCTCAAGCAAGCCATCCTCGATGAGAGCAAAGTGAAGGCATCGGTGAACGATTTCGTGATCAAGGCGGTGGCAAAAGCGCTGAGGAAGCACCCACGGATGAACTCGATGTTCGACGGTGATGCGCTGATCCAGAAGCATGACATCAACATCGGCATGGCGGTGGCTACCGACCGGGGACTGTTGGTTCCCGTGATCAGGAGAGCCGATGCACTCACCCTCTCTTCGTTGGTCGAAAAGACCAAGACGACCATTGAGAGAGCCCGTGAAGGCAAGTTGACCATGGAGGAGCTGACCGGTTCGACATTCTCCATCTCCAATGTGGGCATGTTCGGCATCACCGCTTTCACGCCGATCATCAATCCTCCCGAAGCAGGTATCCTGGGAGTTTGCACCATCGAAAAGGTCCCCAGGATCGTCGATGGGGCGCTCACCGAACGCAGCATCATGACCTTGAGCCTGACTTTCGACCACAGGATCGTCGATGGAGCCGAATCGGCCCAGTTCCTGCAGAGTGTCGTGAGCCTGCTCGAGCACCCATTGCAACTGATGGTATAGGAGTCCAAGAATGACTACGCTGAAGAAAGACATCGTGGTGATCGGCGGAGGTCCGGCAGGATATATTGCCGCGATCAAGGCCGCACGCCTCGGAGCCGATGTGCTCCTCGCCGAGGAGAACCAGGTCGGGGGAACCTGCCTGAACCGTGGGTGCATCCCTACCAAGTACTATGCGCAAAGTGCCCACACCATCCTCTCCTTGGCCGAAGCCTCCTCCCGTGGAATCAAGGTTGCCGATCCCACGGTCACGATCGACATGAAACAGGCTCTCGCGGGTAAGAACAAGACGGTGAGGAAACTTACCTCAGGAGTGCAAGGTCTTCTGAAGCAAGCCGGTGTCACGGTAGTCAACCAACGGGCAACCGTCACCAAGGACAAAGGTGTCAGGCTGCAGGACGGCACGATGATCGAATCGGGAGCAGTGATCGTCGCGACCGGTTCCCAATCGGTCAGGATTCCGGTCGAGGGCATCGACAGCCCGTTGGTGCTCGATAGCGACCGGTTCCTCGATCTCGACCATGTTCCCAAGCGATTGGCTGTCATCGGAGGCGGGGTGATCGGCGTTGAGTTCGCCGCGATCTACCAGTCCTTCGGATCGAAAGTCACGATCATCGAAGCACAACCGAACATACTTCCCATGTTCGACAAGCAGGCGGTGGAAACGGTGGCTGCGGAACTTCGCAAGCGCGGGATCACGATTCATGTCAGCTCGGAGGTCCTGAGGATCGATACCAAGGGCAAAGAGGCCTCTGTCGTGCTCGCAAACGGTACGAGTGTCGATGCCGATCTCATGCTCCTCGCGGTAGGCAGGAAGTCGAATCTCTGTTGTATCGACGGTGACGCGTCGCTGAAGACGGATAGAGGGCGGATCGTGACCGATGAAACCGGGATGACCAGCCATTCGGGCATTTACGCCGCAGGGGACGTGACCGGCAGGAAACTCTTGGCACACGCAGCATACCAGATGGGAGAGACGGTGGCACACAATGCCTGTGTCGACACCCGCATCATCAACGCACCGAAGAAAAAGTTCTGCCTAGACATCGTGCCCTCGGTAGTCTATTCTATTCCGGAGGTAGCTTCAGTAGGATTGACCGAGGAAGAGGCATCAGCGATCTACGATACTGTCGTCGGAAAATTCCCCTTGTCCGCGAACGGGAGGGCCCTCAGTGGAGGAGAACCCGATGGGTTCGTCAAGGTTGTCGCCGACAAGAAGTACGGGCAGATCCTCGGTGTCTGTTGTGTCGGCATGTTCGCATCCGAGATTATCAACGAGGCGGCCATGGCCATGCGACACGAGCTTACCGTACATGAGGTTGCAGAGACAGTCCACGGTCACCCGACAGTCTCCGAGGCGCTCAAGGAGGCTGCGGCAATGTGTATCGGTCAATGCTACCACTGGAGCAGCTGATCCGACGCATCATATGATCGGATTGTAATTCTTTAGGGATTCGGGGAGTTGGCGTGCAAAGGGACAGGGATTATTTGGTATCGATCGCGAGACGATACTACGTGGATGAGAGATCGCAGCAACAGATTGCACAGGAATTCGGACTTTCCAGGCCGACCGTTTCGAATCTGTTGCGCAAGTGTCGTGAACTGGGGATCGTCCAGATCAAGATCGAAGACGGCTACCCCTATGCCACCGCTGCAGGAGACGAGCTCAAGAAACGATACCGCCTCGATCACGCCATCATCGTCCCCTCGACAGATGATGACAATGTCATGACCGCGGTCGGTACGGTTGCCGCCGAATATACCACGAGCCTCCTTGCCGAGCATATCAGGATCGGAATCGCATGGGGAACCTCACTCTACCACATGGTCCATCAGCTGCCTCACGAGCGGGTGAAGGACTCGAGCGTCGTGCAACTCATGGGTGGTTTCGGAGCATCTTCTCCACAGTACGATGGTGCCGACCTCGCGAGGGAGTTCTCAAAGCGTATCCACGCCCAGTATTATCCGCTCCAGTGTCCCGTGCTCGTCAAGAACATCATGGTGAAGGAACTGCTGCTCAAGGAGCTTGGCATCAAGGAGACGATGCAGCGGACCAAAAGCCTCGACCTGGCCTTCGTGGGAATCAGCTCGAACTTCCCGAACCAAAGCGCGATGGTACGGGCAGGATTCGTGACGGAGAAGGAGGCGAAGGAGATCCAGGATGCCGGAGCGGTAGGACACCTATGCGGGTACAGTTTCGATTCCGAGGGCAAGCTTCTCGACATTTCCTACAATCACCGGATCATCGGTATCGATTTCCATGACTTCCTCGCGATCAGGACTCGCGTCGGTATCGCCTATGGTGTCCAGAAGGCACAAGCCATCAGGGCTTCGCTCATCGGAGGCCATATCACCACACTCATCACCGATGAGGTGACGGCAAATCAGATCCTTTCCTGAGAGAAGAGACCCTCTCGGCAAAAGAGCTCCGTCATGTCATCGATAAATCGGAGCGATGCCGATTCGATTCGACGCATGAGCGTCTTTCGGTCATTGAAATCGGGATTGTCCACCAAGGTGACTTCCACGATGGAGTCGACGCCCGGAATCGGTTCGGACACTGCATAGGGAGCAGTATCGAATCCGGACAATCGCTTGATCCATGCGTCCCTCACCCCGCGGTTCGTTCCCCCCAACCAAATGGCGAAACGCATCGTATCATGAAGGAATACGATCGCCACCTTCAGTTTCAGGCTCTTCAGTCGCTCCGGTGTGAAGGAAAAGCAGGTCATGTCCATGTACCCGGGGTAGAGACTTCCCGAAGCATATTCAGGATGCTGCGTTTCCAGATACCCTTTCAGGGCCGACATGAACGAAAGGATACCGCGATATGCATGCGGCAATTCACCTGATCGAACCAGCTGCACATACCATTCGATGCTTCGTTGCAAGTTTTCAGGCTGTGGCCTCCCATCATCCATATCCATCCTCCTCTCGCAAGACCGCGTTTCTCATGGCGACAACGCCCCGATCTTGTTCCCTCCCATGCCCGTCACCGTCGTCGCATGCAATAGCGAGCTGATCACACTCTCCTCAACACATTCGACCACTGCACGGAAAAACACGTCAAGATACTCCTCATGAAGGCAATTGCAGGTGAGCAGCGGCTTGTCACTTTGGTGCGGAACACGATTCACGGTCGAGAACATCAGGACGATCTCCCCGCTTCCGCCACCGGTGATCGATCCGGTCCTGGCCAGTCCGTTCTGTGCGCGCCTCGCGCATCGTCCGAGCTGACGTGCATCGAGCGGGGCATTGGTGGCAAGGATGATGATGCAGGAACCCTGGTCGGGCTCGATCGCATGGGACTCTCCGACTGCCTTTCCTGATATCAGAAGATCTGGTTTCGAACCGAAGTTCGTCAACAAGAGCGATCCGACCGTGTAGGTGACGCCTCCGATTTGCATCTGTCTGGATGATGAACCGATACCACCCTTGTACCCGTAGCAGCGCATGCCGCGTCCGGCACCGATCGAGCCCTCTTCGAAATCCGAGGAGGCTCCCTGCAATGCCTCAAGTGCATGTTCCTGGGTTATGGAGCGCCTCCGGATATCGTTGAGCCTGCCATCGTTGCATTCCATGACCACGGGATTGACCGTCCCTGTGGTTCTTCCGATCTCCTCATGTCCCCCGAGCATCCAGGACAGCAAGGCAGCGGAGCACTCAGGGACGGAAAAAGTATTCGTGAGGAGGATCGGCGTCTCCAAGGTACCGAGCTCGGCAACCTGCATGAGACCGCAACTCTTGCCGAATCCGTTGATCACATGGACAGCTGCAGGGAACTTCTCCCTGAACGATGATCCCGGGCCTGGAATCATTGCGGTCACGCCGGTCTGCACATCACCGTCAGCAAGCGTGACGTGTCCGACACGTACTCCCTGCACATCCGTGATCAGATTCTTCGGACCTCTCGGAAGGACTCCGAACCGATAGCCTTGATCGACACCCATGAGCATCTCCTGCACCTGATCATACACCATGACGGATCACATGTCCTCCACGATTGCCGGTAGCAATCCCATTTTCCACGGCAAGAAGCCCGTTGACGAACACATACTTGATCCCTGTATTGGGCAATAACGGCTCGTCATAGGTTCCCTGAGCCCGATCGTGAGCAGATTCAACAACACGAAATCGGTATCATTCGCTAATCATGTTGTTGCCTTTATGATATTGGGAGAGACATAACCGATCGGCACCCTCACAAAGGAATCAAACGAACGAAGGGGGGAAATTCAGGGCAGTTCCTTCAATCCGATTTCCTTCAGATAATTGAACGTCGGCGTGTAAAACTTCTTGAGACGAGTCGGATCTTCATCAGTTCCTTCCGGGACGACGATGACCATCCCTTGTCGGGCTCGAGTCAAAAGAACCCGATAGGCATTCAGCTGATATCTTTTCCTTTGATCGGACTTGATGTTTTGCCACTTGGCACCGTTGAATGAGAAGTTTTGCCACCCCGATTCCCCGTATCGGAAATCACCGTCCCACACGAGGCAAGCCCAATCCAATTCAAGTCCTTGCACATCGAACTCGGTAGCAACATCCTCCATGAACACAGAGGATCTGATGTCATCCTCATCATCGAGGAACCAGTGGACCGTATCGGGTTTGGCACGTACATCGATTGCCAGGGGACGCAACCGATATGCTTGGGAAGAGACAACGATTCCGTACCGCTCCGATCCACGTGCTTGTTCTCTGAGCCATCGCTTCGCCGAATCCAGTGAGCGGGTCAGGAGGATCGGATATCGGTCATGCAATTGCTCATACAACTCTTGGGACACTCTTCTGTTGCATTCCAACAGATGATGCACGAAGAGTGAAAGCTTCTCTGTCCTGAAGGAACGCATCGAGACGGCAAGATGCAACTTGTCTTCCCTGATCACATTCGGATTGTCCTGTATCAAGGAGTCCAGATTGCCCTCTGCATACTCCCTTTCCGTAAGATTCGACGAGATATACACTTTCCAATCCGAGAATGCATGATTGATGGCCTTGATCCATTCACTGATTCCAGCCTCTCCGGTGTTGATTTCCTGCCCGCCACCGACAAGACAGATGATGACTGCCCAGTCCGGTCGCAAATTCATCGACCAGATCAAGAACTCGGGTTCGGAATGAGGGAAATTCTTGATTCCCTTTTTCCGAGAAAGCCAATTGGCAAGTTGTTCATGTGTCCATGCCCGCTGGGCTTCATCAAAGATTGCAACATGATCGACCTCCGAATACCCATCGTCTTTGTGATGCAGGACCTTTGCATGGTCGATTTCGACTTTCCCCCCCGAAATCTTGATCTTTGCCAATGAATTTGATCGATAATGGTATACATTCTGGATGAATGATCTTACTTGACGTCGTGCATCGGTGATGAAGTGCCGTACGTTCGGCTCTCTCAGGTCATCATGGTTCTTCTTATCACGAGCAAGGGCTTCCGTAAGGACTTCGACAAGCGGACCATTACCCGAAAGGTATACAGCCAAATCCGACTTGTCGGCCTCATTCTTCTCAAATTGCCTGATAGCAACTTGCAACCCGACCAGAGTCTTGCCTGCTCCCGGAACACCGGTCACAAGACAGATGGCTTTTTCTTTCTCGCTTTTTGTCCGTGCGATGATGCTCAGGATGGTATCGGTAGTCTCCTGCAATTGGTCACCGGTAGCATCGCTTCGGGTTATGTTATCGACCGAATGGTTGTTGAACAGATAACTCGCAGCCTCAATAATCGTGGGGGTGGGAGAATAGCGGCTGCGCAACCATGTTGTCGCATCATATTGTTCATCTCTCTTGTGTTCCGAGAGGATCATCCGTATGAATTTTTCCAGGTGCTCACCGTTTGTACAGATCGGTTCATACACATCATCGTCGTAGCGACAGATAGTGGCCGCAGAAGAGATGTCATCATCAACCGATGCGGTAGCAATGAGCATGGGGACAATGATCTTGTCATGACTCTCTTCATGGAAATTCTTCAGATCCAACGCATAGTCCCAAACCTGATCGACGTCTTTTCTAGAAAACCGATCTTCTCCGATCTTGAATTCAAGCACGAATATGATGCCGTTCACTAGCAAGACGGTATCGATTCTTTTTCCCAGACGGGGAATCGAATACTCGAATATCATGAGACCATCGTCAAAGTCATGCAACGATTCCTTGAGGATGGATATTTCCTCTTTCCATGAATCCCTCATGGTCAACTTTAGGGAAGAAAAGGCATCCTGGCGCATCATGATACCGAGGATGGTATCAGGGTCACTCGCAAGAAAAGTGGATACGTCAGCTTGATAATAGAACCTAGCATTCCGCATGATTGCAACTTAGCAGATAAATTGGCGATAAGCCAGGAATTTCTTCCGTGTCCCTGGGAACCTGAAATATTGGATGCAAAATTTCACTGATGCCCCCCCCTGCACTCATTACGAATGCCCATCGAGTGAAACGTGCCATGCATGAAAATCAGATCCGGACCAGTACTGCTATCGTCTCGGTATGGCTTGTCTGCGGGTACAGGTCGAAGAGCTGCAGCGTATCCAGATGATATCCATGGCTGGAGAACCGCTTGCAATCACGTGCGAAGGTTCCGCTGTCGCAGGAGACATAAACTACCTTCGTGGGATTCCAGGAGGCGATGGCGTCGACCACTTCCTTTCCCAGGCCTGTCCGTGGCGGATCGACGATGACCGTATCGACATCAACTGTCCTCCCCGATCGTGCCCAATGCTCAGCGCTTTGGGTGAAGAACTCAGTCGCCTCAAGATTCTTCCGTGCAAGCTCAAGGCATCGCTTGTCACGTTCCACCGCGATGACAGTCCGTCCCTCCCCTTCGACGAATGCGGAGAATGTCCCCACACCGGCGTAGAGATCCATCACCTGCGTACCGGTGACATGAGAGAGGACTCTTTCTACCATCGAAGGCAACACGTATGCATTGGATTGGAAGAACACATTCGAATCAGCCCACAGAGTCTTGCCCAGCACCTCGACAGAGACCTCGCGGTTGCTCAGTGAAACTTGGCTGTCACCGGCGAATGCAGGAACTTCAACCCAACGTTTGCGGTGTTGCCACCCCTCTCTGGATCGACGCATGTGTGCAGCCTTGAGCAGCAGGGAACGCTTCTCATCCAACAACAGGTTCAAAGTGTCGCAGAGGATCGGACAGCGGGAGATATCGACAAGCTCATTGCTCCCGCGGGAAAGGAATCCTGCGTTACCGCCTTCAGGATCGACATGGAATCGGACCCTATTGCGATACCCCCACGGTGCACCAGTGACGGATGGAAGCACCGTCACCCTACCTTCGGAGACATCGATGCCCCCGATTCTTCTTAGGTTCTCCAGGACGATGGCCTCTTTCGCACTCACCTGCGCCTCTGTCGAGGCATGTTGGAAATCACAGCCCCCGCACCTTCCGTAATAGGGACATACCGGAGTGATCCTCTCGGGTGATGGCGTGATGACCTCTGTCGTCTCGGCACGCAGGTAGTCGCCCTTCTCCTCGGTCACTACAGCACGAACACGCTCGGAAGCAAGTGCAGAGGAAACAAAGACAGCCTTCCCCTCGTGGTGGGCGAGCCCCTCTCCCTTGGCGACCAGCTTCTCGATATCCAGGATCAGTTCCATCGGTTTCACTCCCCCACATAGCCGACGAGGCGGCAGAAACGCTCCGTGTATGCGGCGATCACATCGATGCTTTCCTGCCAGAATGACTCGCTTGTGATATCACATCCGATCGAAGCGGTTACCGCCGGAGCCATATCCTGACCGGTGCGAAGCAGCAGTTCGTCGTACCTGCCACCGAATCCCTCTGGATTCCGTTCATATGCACGATAGACACCAAGTCCGAACAACTGTCCGAATGCGTAGGGGAAGTTGTAGAAAGGAACCTCGCTGCTATAATAGTGCCCCTTCACCGCCCACATGTAGGGATGGAGCGCATGCTCATCCAACGCATCCCCGTAGGAAGCCTTCTGTGCATCGAGCATCGCCGAGGAGAATTGCCCTGCCATGAGATCCCCCTGCACACGCTGGGCAAACACCTCTCGCTCGAACTTGAATCGGCTGAGGATGTCGACGCACGTCTGGGTGGCATCCTGGAGGAAGCTTTCGATGAGCGCAACCTGCATGGGAGTATCGGCATCTTGCAACGCACCTTGGAAAATGATGAACTGACTGAAGATCGAGGCAGTCTCCGCGAGGGTCATCGGGTAGTGACGCAACAGTGCCGGCAAGCCGCTGGTCACCTTGTCATGATAGGCATGCCCAAGCTCATGCGCTATCGTGGAAACTCCATCGAAACTGTGATCGAAGTTCGCGAGGATCCTCGTCTCCTTGCGTAGCGGGAACGAGGTGCAGTAGGCGCCTCCGACTTTCCCCGCACGCGGCTCACTGTCGATCCACTGCTCATCGAAAGCCAGCGCAGCGAATTCACCGAGAGGCTGATGGAAACGTGTGAAGTTTTCGATGATGAATGTGCGCGCCTCATCGTAGGAATATCTCTTGTCAATAGTTCCCATCGGTGCGAACAGATCATAGAACGCCAGTTTCTTCATGCCAAAGGCATGGGCTTTCGCCCGCAAATACTTGCGGAATACCACAAGGTTATTCTCGATGGTCCCGATCAAGGCCTCAAGGACCTGGTCGGTGATCCTGGCCTGCATCGTGGCCCGTTGCAACGGGTCTCGGTACCCGCGACGCCGGTCCAAGGTTATGGTGGTTCCCTTCACGCCATTCAGTGCGTAGGCGAATGCGATCTCATGCTGTTTCCATACGGAAAGTTCGGCTCGGAACGCTTTCTCCCGTACCGCCCGATCAGCTTCGAACGCAAGAGCACGGAGCTGGATGACCGTCTTCCGCTCACCGGTCGTGCTGTCCCACAGGCAATCGGCGTTGGAGGAGACCGCCTCCTGCAACCTGCCCCATGCGTCAGTACCGCTACGACTCAGGTCCGCGGCCAAGGCCTCCTCGGCCTCACTCATGGTGTGTTCCTGCTCCTTGAGCAGTTCTTCCAGGACAAACCGGAACTTGGTGAGATCCTGATCCTCTGCGAGAACCTTGCGGACCTCCTCCTTCCTGCCAGAGAGCACATTGAGCAGCTTGACGTGTATGCCCTTCAGCTCGAGGGAAGCCTCTTCGACCTTGTTCAAGGCTCGCATTGCCTTGCCGTCATTGGTATTGACGGTCAAGAGGGCGTTGGTATAGGCCATGAGGGTCTCATAGGTATCGAGAGCCTCTTGATAGGTCTCCAGCACACCGACAAGCCATCCGGGGACCTCGGTATCGGATATGAGCCGGGTTTCCAGCTGTGCTACCAAGAGGGGAAGGGCGGCAAGATCGTTGGCGAATTCACGGCTATCCAAGCCAGGATAGATCGAATCGAGATTCCAATGCGGCAACTGGGACATCGCGTACGCTCCTTGGGAAAAACTCATGTTCCAGTGTATGTGCACATACTGGAACAGGTCAACTGCCACCTGGATTTTTCCGGACCCGGATGAAGGAGGTGGCATCTACGGAAAGGACTATATCTAGAGATCCAGCTGGAACTCCGCGATCTTGTTGATCAACGTCCGCCGGGAGATTCCCAACTCCTCCGCCGCCCTGGTCCTGTTTCCCTCCCAACGGTGCAACGCCCTGACGATCGCCTCGATCTCCATCGCCTTCAGGCTCCTGGGTTCTGCCGTGCCGTCGGAGGGAACCACGATGACCGTCGACCCTCCCGTCTCGTTTCCCGGACGCGAGATGCTCTGGCGCAGTTCAAGCACATCGACACCGATGAGCGGCCCATCCGCGAAGATCACCGCCCGTTCCAGGATATTCTCCAGTTCCCGTACGTTCCCGTAGAACGGATGGGTCTTCAAGGCTTCGATCGCTTCAGAAGAGAGTCCCTCGACACGGTTTCCCATCTGACGGTTGAGCTTGTTCAGGATGACTCCTGCGAGAAGGGGAATATCTTCCTTGCGATCACGCAAGGGGGGCAACTCGATCCGCACGACGTTCAATCGGTAGAAGAGATCCTCACGGAAAGATCCTTCCCGCACCATCTCCTCGAGGTTCTTGTTCGTAGCGGAGATGATCCGCGCGTTGATGGGAATCGGGGAGGTTCCTCCCAATCGGGTGATCTTCCTCTCCTGGAGGACCCGGAGCATCTTCACCTGCAACGTAAGAGGCATGTCACCTATCTCATCGAGGAAGAGCGTCCCTCCGCTCGCCAGTTCGAACATCCCGATCTTCCTGCCGACAGCACCGGTGAACGCCCCCTTCTCATACCCGAACAGTTCGCTCTCCAGCAGATTCTCGGGCACTCCGCCGATGTTGATCGCGACGAAGGGACCTGATGCAAGCGCAGAGACCGAGTGTATCTGCCTCGCGACGACCTCTTTGCCCGTACCGCTCTCGCCGGTGATCAGCACAGTGGCGGGTGAATCGGCGATCCTGGAGATCACTTCCTTGATCCTCCTCATGGGAGGAGAGTCACCGACCAGCGAGTCGTCGATTCCCTCATTGGAACGGGATTTGGTCTCCACGAGGGCGCGCAGTTGCTGAGCCTCGATAAGTTTTCTCAATCGGATCGTCAGTTCCTCGGGGTCGAAGGGCTTCACGATGTAGTCCTGAGCTCCCTCTTTCAGCGCAGTGACGGCATCGTGAATCTCTCCATGGGCACTGATCATGATGATGGGCATGCGGAATCCCTCCTGACGGATCCAACGGATCAAGCTGATCCCATCCATCCCGGGCATTTTCAGATCGATCAGGCAGGCATCATAGATGTGCTCGCGCAAGAGTCTCTGTGCGGAGAGTCCATTCTCCGCTCCGTCGCTTTCAAGTCCCTCGAGTCCAAGATACTTGCGCATCAATTCCCGGATATTATGCTCATCATCCACAATCAAGATTCTCATGTCAGCCCCTTACGGATGTTCTGCGGGGAGGATGACCTCTGCGATCGTGCCTCCTCCATCCCGCGCATACAACTTCAGATTCCCATTCTTTGCCCTGATGAACTGTCGGCAGATTGCCAACCCTATGCCTGATCCGTGGATCTTCGTGGTGAAGAACGGATCGAAGATCTTTTCCATGTTCTCTTCGGGAATCCCATCACCCCTGTCCCGCACGTAAATGTGGAGCATATGCCTCCGATCCCTCGTCACCTCCACTTCGACCGCAGGATCGTGAGAACTCGTGCTCTCAAGCGCATTCTTGATCAGATTCTCGAACACCGACCGTGCGCGATCCGGATCGAAGGAAACGATCGCCCGATGCAGGGATCCGGGAACGATACGGACCTGGTCAAGGAATGTGTGCCGAAGAGAGTCGATCATGCCTACCAGGTCGATCTTCTCCGGAGTTCCGACCGGATTGCGCAGGAAATCGGAAACCTTGTTCGTCAGCTGCGTAAGACGCTGGACCTCCTGGTCGATCACCATCAGGTCCTCGCGTGAAGACGAGGGGAGGGTCTTTTTCAGCAACGCCATCTGCAACGTGATGGCACTGAGCGGATTCTTGATCTCATGCGCCAGCGTTCTCGCGGCTTCTCCGAGATTCACCAGACTCTCCTGTTTGGCGAGTGTCTCCCGGTACTTCCGGTTGCTCCGGTAGATGTTGTAGACCATCAGGTGGAACGCCAGCAACCCGAGGACTGCCGCGACGCTGAAGATGCGGACCATCATTACCTTCCGGTAGTACTGTTGTCCGTCGAAGAGGATATAC
Organism: Spirochaetales bacterium; assembly: GCA_018433865.1. Lineage (GTDB taxonomy): Bacteria > Spirochaetota > Spirochaetia > Sphaerochaetales > Sphaerochaetaceae > UBA8525. The sequence goes on from JAHDQJ010000002.1 coordinate 144,942, forward strand.
AGGACATCGGGGAATGTCAGGGGAGAGGGCAAGTACCCATCCTCCTCCAACAGGAAGTCACCCGTCTCGACCTGGATCGTCAGGCGGCTGAAACGGATGTATTCGATCATCCCGGTTCCTTTGTTGTAGGTGGCGACCCCCTGGTTCCATTGGGAAGCTCCCCGGCTGCGCCAGATATCGTTGAACCGCTCGAGCGGAAGGGTGTTGGGGACCGAACCCAATCCGAGCCGGAGTCTCCCATTGTTTGAGTAGACACCGATTCCCCGCACATTCCCCTCCTCCATCGCTGCCAGGGCACGGGAGTGCTCCTCTTGCAAAAGCATCAAGGTCGAGGAAGCGAACCCTCTCTCCGCCTCGAACTGCATGAGGGTGTTTTCCTTGTCGATGATCAATTGCGAAAGGAAAAGGACCAGCGTGACCAAGAGGGCGAAGAGGAACACCAATCCTCCGACCACGAATATCTGCTCCTTGCCTTCGACAAACGACCATTTTCTCCGGCTACTCATAGTTCAACGCCTCGATCGGATCCAGCTTCGAAGCCTTCATCGCCGGATACCATCCGAAGAATACCCCGACAAGGGTGGAGAATCCCGCTGCGAAGAGAAATGAAGTGTAGGAGATGTAGAGATTCCATCCGACCAGGTTGGCGACCAGATAACTGAGCAATGTCCCCAGACCGATACCGATGATGCCTCCCGTGATGGTCAGTACGATCGCCTCAGTGATGAATTGTCCCATGATGGTCCAAGGAGAGGCTCCCATAGCCTTGCGTACACCGATTTCCCGTGTCCGCTCAGCCACCGAGACCAACATGATGTTCATGATCCCGATACCTCCGACCAACAGGGAGATCGCAGCGATCGCAGCGAGGAAGGAACTGAAGGTTCCGGTGATCTGCTGGGCCATGTCCGCGAGGCTCGCCGGTGAGAAGAGCCGATAGGCATCCGAACCGATCGTGGAATCAAGATACTCGGTGATCGCGTCGGATACGGCGAGTGAATCGGCCCCGTCCGCGACACGCACCACATAGGAACCGACGATCGTCGGCTTCATGAAGCGTTGCGCATAGGTGTTGTAGGGAATGTAGACGCTTCCGTTGAACTGGAGGTTGAACGATGCATCCTTTTCCTTCATCACCGCGATCACCTCATAGCTCTTCGCCTGGTTCCGGAAGATGCTGAGGTACTGGCCGACCGCATCGCCATCGGGAAACAGCTCCGCGGCGATATCGGAACCGAGCACCACCACCTGTCTGCTGGCCATGTTGTCCGCGAGCGTGAAGAATCCGCCTTCCGCCACCTCGTAGTCCAGGATCTCCGCATAGGAGCTCTGGACGCCACTGATCGTGGCGGAGACCGAGTTTTGGCCGATACGCAGGGTAGCGCTGCTTGAGTTCACCGGAAGCACCGTCTTGATGTCCGCGACGTTGTCCATCAACCGATCGCCGAAGTCCTCGGTGAACTCATTGGAAGCTTTGTCGGAACGGATGGGGAATATCGTCACCATCTCCAAACCACCCTCCACGATCGTCTGGGTGATGCTCTTGGTCGCACTTTGGCCGAGCGTAAGGATCGCGATGACCGAGGCGACACCGATGACGATGCCGAGCAAGCTGAGCAAGGTCCTCATCTTGCTGGCCATCATGTCTTTCAATGCCAGTTTGATATTCTCCCAGATCATCTACTCCTCCAATCGTCCGTCACGCACGCGGACCTGCCTTCTCGCACGCATCGCGATATCGTGGTCATGCGTGACCAACACCACGGTACGTCCTTCGGCGTTCAACTCCTCGAACAGCTCCATGATTTGTCGCCCGGTATTGCTGTCCAGCGCACCGGTAGGCTCATCCGCGAGCAGGATCGAGGGATTGTTCACCAACGCCCGGGCGATGGCGACACGCTGTTTCTGTCCCCCGGAAAGCTCATTCGGCCGGTGTTTCATCCGATCGGCCAAGCCTACCCGCTCCAGTGCCGATCTGGCCCGTTCCTTCCTCTCCTTGACGCTCACACCCGCATAGAGGAGCGGTGTCATCACATTCTCCAATGCATTGATCTTCCCCAACAGATTGAACTGCTGGAAGACAAACCCGACTTTCTGGTTGCGGATGAAGGCAAGTTCCGCCTCGCTCATTCCCAAGGTCTCCTCGCCATCGATGCTGATGATGCCGTCGGTAGGGGTATCAAGACACCCGATCAGGTTCATCAGGGTCGACTTGCCCGATCCTGAGGGACCGGTGATTGCGGTGAACTCACCTTCGTGTATCACCAGGGTCACCCCATCGAGAGCCTTGACGACGAACTCTCCCATGAGGAAATAGCGACGGACATCATACAGGCTGATCACTTCCCGTTCCATGCGCTCTCTCCTATTGTACGATGCGCATGCCACCGCCACCACCGGCAGGCATCGCACCAGGTATACCGAAGCTCAAGCTGTTGTTGGAAGTTCCTCCGACGAGGACGATATCGCCGGCCTTGATGCTTCCCGAGAGGATTTCGCTCATCCCCTCGCCCAGGTACTTCGTAGTGATCTCGACCGAGATCGGATTGCCATCGGGACCTTTCTTGCGAACCGTGTCGGATCCGCGGCGGTTGGAGATGACCGCGCTGGTCGGGATGACCAGCATATTCTTCACTTCATCGGCGCTTATCGTTCCCGCGAAGGTGAATCCTGGAGTGATTGCCGACGGTGGGTTGTCGATGACGATCTCGACGTCAAGGACACCGATCCCCTGGTTTGTGGTCCTTCCTAGCATCGGAATATAATCGACGACAGCCTCGATGGTCTCTCCCGGGACCGAGTCGAACGTGAGCTGTGCCATCATGCCTGTGTGGACACTCTGTATGTCGATCTCATCGATCTCCACCGTTGCCTTGAGCTTGCTGCGATCGATGATCACCATCGCAGCGGTACCCGCTTCGAAATAGTCTCCCACATCGACATTGACCGAAGCTACCACTCCGTCGAAATTCGCATAGGCTTTCGTGTAGTCAAGGTTGTTCAAAGCCATCTTGTGCTGTCTTTCGAGCAACTCGACCTGCCGCACGGAACCTTGCAGCTTCGCCTCCTCGATCTGCGATTCGATGTTCGCCAAGGTGTAGGATTGGGAGGTATCGTCGATGGTTGCCAACAGATCACCCTTGGTGACCCGATCTCCCTCTTTCACGAATACTCCGGTGACTGCTCCGGTCGAACGGAAGACCACCCGTTGCGTCTGGAACGCCTCGACATTCCCGCTTATGTCGATCGTCTGGGAGAATTCTACCTCACGTACCGCCACCTCCTGCAACGCAGAGGTGTTCGGAGCTGCCGCCGCGGACTCTGCTCCCACCAAGGGCAACCGACCGTTGGTCTTGTAGTAACGATAGGAATAGATGCCGATGAGTACGATCAGCAGGATGACGAGCCATGTGACCAATCGCTTGATCCTCTTCTTGCGAAGTTTCTTTTTCAGACTTGCACGGACCCTCTCTTCGGTATGATTGTTCTGTGTATTGGTTTTTTCACTCATGATGTTCGTGTTTCTCCTCGGTTACAGCTGCAGGGCCTTCGCCCGGTTTTCCAGTATCAACGCTTGCAATGCGTATCGTGTGATCTCATGGGAACTCAATTCTACATCCAAACGAGCCTGATCGACCTCCGATTGCGTGGTCAATCCCTTCTCCAATGCGCTCAGGGCAAGGTCGAGAACCTGTTGCCGGTATGATGAAACCTCTTCGAACCGCTGGACATCAAGCTTGTGCGACAAGATGTCCGCTTCCAGTTGGTTTGCCTTGATCTGATACGAGAGCATCGCTTCTTGATAGTCTATCCCTGCGATCGTTACTGCGTTCTCAAGGCTCCGGAGCGTGAGGACCTCACTCTCCACCGTCGGGTTGTTCTTCCAGCTGCCACCCACGGTGAGTAGGGGTCGTACCGCACCGGTATCGGAGATGGAAAGGGAGACCGAGGCGGCAGTCGTGAAACTGCCGCTCGCGTAGCGGGCTCCCGCGTTCACATCGTAGGAAATTGTCTCGAGCGGATTCTTTGCATAACTCAAAGCCGTACCGCCTGAGACAGTCAGGTTGGGAACTGTGGAAGAGGTCCCGACCTTCACCGTCGATCGTTTCTTCAACGCAAGCTGTTCTTTCGCGATCTCCAGGTCCAGCGCCGAAAGGATCACCGAGGTGTCGCCGGTGGGGAGATAGGTGAAGCTGAGATCGGCTTCACGGACGGTGTCAAGACCTTCCCAATCCAAGCCGGTGAGCTGAGCATACTGGGTTCGGGCCATCGCCAGCTTCTGCGTCGTGGAGGCCTTTGCATTCTCCAGCCGGGCAAGTTCCAGCTCCATGGAACGATACGTAGCGGAACCCACTGTCGTGGTTTTCAGTTTCACGGCATTATCGATCTTTGTTCTCTGTACCAGGATATCCTTCTCGTTGGTAAGGAGAGTCATCTCATGACCGACAATCTCATGGATCTTCGCCAGGATGGATGATTCGAAATCGTACAGGCGCTGCCGGTAGGTCTGTTCGATCTCCAGCTTCTGTCTGGTCAGTTGCAGGTCCTTGAGGACATCGCCCGCATCACCGAAACGGAAGGTATGGGAGACGCTCACCGAAGGCTTTGCCCTCCAGGCATTGCTTCCGTCGAGAGCCCAATCCACATAATCCGTGCCGATGGTGAATGAGGTGTTCCCGTCATTCGGCAAGCTGATGGTGACCGAGGGATTCACACTCATCGAATCGCGTGCCAAGGGCGATCTCGTACCATCCGCGTAGGACAGGTCGGCCGAAGCCTCCAGCCCCATCGTCTGGTCGACCTCACTCATCGCGATCGAGAGGTCGTTGCCTTGCTTGCCCAGCATGATCAGCTGGATCGTGCTGCTGTTCTGTTTCGCTTGTTCCAGGATCGTATCCATGTCGGCTGCCTGTATCGAGGCAAGTGCCAGCAAGGTGATCGTGACCAAGCTGATGAATCGATGCATTCTCATACGTGTTCCTTTGCCAATGGTTTCGCTCAACATTCGCATGGTATGCAGGTAACATGCCAATTTCCAGTACTTGGTGAGGCGAGGTGGGAAAAACACACAGGAAATCCACACTTGGCAGGCAAATCCCACGGACCGTACACCTGTGCAGAACTTTCACACGGAATCCCTGTGCTCCACGGTGTGCACCTTCTTCGCTTGTCATCCGAATGTGAATATTTTTCACACCTGCTTATTGAATGTATCGCAGGTGTTCCCCTCCGTCAACCACTATCGTCTGACCGGTGATCGAATCGTTTTCCAACAAGAAGATAATGGCATCGACCACATCATCGCTCCTCGCGAGTTTCCCCAAGGGGATTTGTGCCTCGAGACGCTTGAAATAGTGCTCGTCAGCCGATGAGGCGGGGAGGATCGCTCCGGGGGCGACCGCATTGACCCGCACCAACGGAGCCAGGCTCTTGCCCAGGATCCGTACCTGATCCTCCAGCGCAGATTTTGCACAGTAGTAGGATGGTCGGGATGCGGTAGGATTTCTCACCTGCGTGTCGGTAACATTCACCACGCATGCGGGCGTGGGGGAACCGAGTCCCTTCCGGTGCCGGTACAAGGATCGGCTGAGAAAGAAGGGAGCTTTCACATGCAGAGCCTGGTCGGCATCCCATCGCGATTCATCCACTTCCTCGATGTTCGCGCTCAGAAAGGTGGAGGCGGCGTTGACCAACGCATCCCACCTGCCGAACCGTTCCAAGGTGGCGGCAGCCAGCTTCTCGACACCGGCAAGGGTACGTAGATCGGCTTGGACCATGCATGCGTTGCCTCCGTTGCGCTCGATGAGCGAGACGGTTTCGGATGCATTGCCCACATCGGTGTGGCAGTGCACCACCACTGCGGATCCAAGGGAGGCTGCCTTCACTGCGATTGCCCTTCCGATCCGTTCAGAGGCACCGGTCACGACAATCACCGAATACTTCATCATCATGGGATGACTATAGTGTACCAAGCGGCATTTGTCGATTCCCGCCTCCCGCTGTATATTGTAAGTGGACCGTCGCGCATCCATGACGGCCATTGAGGTAGACATGACAGAGAAAGATTCGGAATGCCAGGACAAACAGAAGCCAAACCAGATGGGCAAGAACAAGCCCTGTCCGGAAAAGGAGCCAGGCATCCACAAGGATGATGGCAAGTTCAGCATTTTCGGCAAGCGGTTCAAGTTCTCGTTCTGGTATTTCATCTTCATCCTGGTCGCGATGATGATGATCAACTCATTCCTTGTGCGGAACACGAATGTCATCGCGGTGGATTACAACCAGTTCAAGGAGATGATCCGCTCGGGTGAGATCGTCAGGGTCGAGATCCAGGAAAAGAAGTATGTCGGGTACTCGATCAGCCGCGAGCAGGTGGTCAGGACCGTGCAGGACACAGGGTTCCAAGGTTTGACCCAGCAATCGGCCGACGTGCAGTCCTACTCGACCTATGCACTGGATGATCCCAGTTTCATACCGATGCTCGATGAGGTGGGCGTCGAGTACTATGCCACCGCTCCGGAGACACCGAGTCTCTTCTCCACACTTCTGAGCTATATCCTGCCGATGCTCATCTTCCTTGCCATCTGGCGTTTCGTGTTCGCACGGATGGGCCAGGGAGGAGGACAGGGGGTGCTCTCGTTCAACCAGAACAAGGCGAAGATCATCGCAGAAGGTGATACGGGGGTACGATTCAAGGATGTGGCAGGCGCTGATGAGAGCAAACTTGAGCTTGAGGAGGTCGTTGACTTTCTGAAGAACCCCGGCAAGTACACGGAAATCGGAGGAAAGATACCGAAGGGTGTACTCCTAGTCGGTCCCCCGGGAACGGGAAAGACGCTGCTCGCCAAGGCCGTCGCAGGTGAAGCGGCAGTGCCGTTCTTCCGCATGAGCGGAGCCGATTTCGTCGAGATGTTCGTCGGTGTCGGTGCAGCGAGGGTACGCGACCTGTTCAGGCAGGCACGCGAGAAATCCCCATGCATCATATTCATCGATGAGATCGATGCGATCGGACGTACCAGGAGCCAAGCCGGTCTGGGAGGCAATGATGAGCGCGAACAGACGCTGAACCAGTTGCTTGTCGAGATGGACGGATTCGACTCCCGTACCGGTGTCATCATCATCGCGGCGACCAACAGGCCGGAGATACTCGACCAGGCATTGCTCAGGCCCGGCCGTTTCGACCGCCAAGTGCTGGTGGACAAGCCCGACCTCGAAGGCCGGTTGGCCATCCTCAAGATCCACACCAGGGAAATCAAGCTCGACAATGATGTCGATCTGCGCAAGATTGCCCAATCGGCAGCGGGTCTCGCAGGAGCGGACCTGGCGAACATTGCCAACGAGGCGGCGCTGATGGCCGTCCGTGCAGGGAGGAAAGTGGTCACCCAGCCCGACTTCGAGGAGGCTATCGAGAAATCTGTGGCTGGCTTGCAACGCAAGAGCCGCATCCTCAGCGAGGAAGAGCGCAAGAAGGTCGCCTACCATGAGACCGGGCACGCGTTGACCGCCTTCATGACACAGGGCGCACCGCCGGTATCGAAGATATCCATCATTCCCAGAGGGTTGGGAGCTCTCGGGTATACCCTGCAGTATCCTACGGAGGACCGGTTCCTCATGAGTGAGAGCGAGCTGCTGGGAAATATCGACACCCTGCTCGGCGGCCGTGCCGCTGAGGAGCTGATCTTCGGAGAGATCTCGACCGGAGCGGGTAATGACATCAGCAGGGCGAGCGACATGGTGCGCCGCATGATCATGGAGTTCGGCATGAGCGAGCGGTACCGGAACATCACCCTTCCCTCTACCGCCGGCCAGGGACTCGGTGGTGCAAGGGAATATTCCGAGGCGGCCCAGGAGTACATCGACAGTGAGACCGCCCGTATCGTCAACTCGCGTTACCAAGCCGTGCTCGAAAAGCTGACGAAAAACCGCGGAATCTTGGAAAGCATCACCGACATCCTGTTGGAGAAAGAAGTAATCGACGGAGAGCAGTTCAAGACGCTTGCACAAAACGGTGTTGTTGCGTAATCTGTAGCACTATGATTCGTAAACCGATAACAGATGAATTCTTACATGCACATATGGCATCCCTTCCCGAAGACGGAAGGGATGTGTTCCTGCTCCACGACGGGTCGGTAAGGGCCGTCGTACTGCAGGGAACCTCGACAATCAACCAGATGCGCGCCAACCACGAGCTTGGCATCCTGGAAACGCTGGTCCTTGGACACGGCTACCTCGCAGGAGGATTGCTCGCATCTACGGTGAAAGGGAACGACCGCGTCCAATTCACCATCGAGTGCGGCGGACCGATCAAGGGTGTCTATGTCGAGTCGTGGGCGATCGGAGCCGTCCGGGGGTATCTGAAGGAAGTCCCCATACAGGTCGACAAACCTTTGGAGAGTTTCGATCTCTCACCGTTCTTCGGTCCCGGTTTCATGACCGTGACCAAGTTGCTCGAGGGGAAGAAGACCCCGTTCACCGGTCAGGTCATGCTGCAGCACGGAAGGATCGCGAAGGATCTGGCAGAGTACTTCCTGATCAGCGAACAGACCCCTACGGTCGTCTCATTGAGCATCCAGTTCGACCGCGAAGGTCGTGTCGTGGGTGCCGGCGGCCTGTTCCTGCAGAAGATGCCCGGCTCCGATGATGCACACCTTGAGGAGTTGGAGATGATCTGTACCTCCATGCCTTCACTGGGGAAGCACTTGGCAGCCGGCAAGAGTGGCATCGAGTTTGTCGAGGAGGTGTTCGCCTCTGCAGACCCACGACACTTGGAGCACCTCCCCTTCGGGTTCTCCTGTCCCTGCGACCGCAAGCGGTTCGCCAACTACCTGACAACCTTGCCCGCGGATGAGAAAACCGCGATACTCACGGAAGGCCCGTTCCCCTTGGAGCTGCACTGTTTCAACTGTGGCACGACCTACCCGTTCGAGAAGGATGAGCTGGATATTCTATTGCGATAAGGAGTCCCTATGATCTACTTTGCGGCTGCCGGGGCAAACCAGAACGACTTGGTCGCGCAAGAGGCACGTGATGCCGGCGCGAATGAAGTCCATCTGGCAAACGGAGGCGTGGAGTTCGAGGGAGACCTCGCTACCGCCTATCGTTTCTGCCTCAACACCAGAATCTCCACCCGCCTCTTGCTGGGCATTGCCCAGGATGCGGGTCTCTATGGTCCCGATGAATTCTATGCATCCTCGATGCAGATCCCATGGGAGACCTGGCTCGATCCGAGCAAGACATTCACGGTCACGGTTACCAGCATGCACTGTCCGTGGCTCAAGAAAACCACGTTCGGAGCGATCAGGCTGAAGGACGCGATCGTCGATCGGATGAAGGAACACTTCGAAGGGGAACGCCCCTCCGTCGAATTCGAAAATCCCGATGTCACGTTCCACGTTCACCTTGAACGTGACGAGGTCACGTGGTACCTGGACTTCTCGGGCAAATCCCTGCACAAGCGGGGCTACCGCGAGGGAGATACGGGAGCGGTCCTGAAGGAACACCTTGCAGCCGCGGTACTGATGAGAAGCGACTGGTACAAGTCGGTTCTCGATGGCAATCCCGGTCTTCTGCTGGATCCTTTCTGCGGCTCGGGGACCATTCCCATAGAGGCGGCCCTCATCGCAACCGATACGGCTCCCGGATTGCTGGATTACAATCGCTTTGCGTTCCTCAAGCTCGACATGCACGACCCGGATATCTGGGAAGAGGTGCTGGATGAGGCTTTCGAACGGCAGAAGAACGGCATGCAACGGGAGCTCAGGATCCTCGCATGGGACAACGATATCGAAGCGCTCAGACTCAGCAGGCAACACGCCAAGAACGCAAAGATCGAACGATTCATCAGCTTTGACACGAAGGACTTCACCCGCATCACTGAAGCGGATGTGCCTGAGGGAGAGCACTACGCGGTTACCGATCCACCCTATGGGATCCGGATGGAGAGCGGGAATTCCATTGAAGCGCTTTATCTCTCTATCGGCAAGCAATTCAATACCCTCTTCCTTGGCTGGAAGGTTGCGATCCTCTGTGGCGACAAAGAGCTGCTCAGTTATGTGGACATGAAACCGGATCGTACGAACGCTCTGTTCAATGGTCCGCTCGAGGCACAACTTGCCCATTATCTGGTATTCACTAAGGAAGAACGACAGGCATTGATCGACCGTGCGATCCAGCGCAAGCAAGAGCGCCTCGCACGACCGCTCACGCCCGGTGCACAGATGGCATTCAACAGGTTGAAGAAAAACCTCGCACGCTTGCAACCGCTGATGGAAAGGGAGGGCGTGACCTCCTACCGCATCTACGATGCAGACATGCCCGAGTACTCCGCAGCGATTGATCTCTATGAGGGAAAGTATCTGCACTTGCAGGAGTATGCCCCACCCGCTTCGATCGATCCCGAGGATGCCGAACGGCGACTTGAGGAGTTGATCGATGCGACCGAGCGTGCCACGGAGATTGAGCGTGAGATGATCTTCGTGAAACAGCGCAAGGAGCAGAAAGGGACGGACCAGTACGAGAAACTCTCCAGTGCAGGAAAGTTCTACATCATGCGTGAACATGGCCACATGTTCATGGTCAACTTCTCAGACTACCTCGACACCGGAATATTCTTGGATCACCGACCGGTTCGGAAGATGATCGAGAAGATGGCCGAAGGCAAGCGCTTCCTCAATCTTTTCTCCTACACGGGGACTGCGACAGTGCATGCAGCGGCAGGGGGTGCGCTCAGCACCGTCTCCGTGGATGCCTCATCCACCTACCTCGATTGGGCGATCAAGAACATGGAGATGAACGGATTCGATGGGATGAACCACTTCTTCTACAAGGAAGATTGCATCGATTGGCTGAGAAGCACCCACGACATGTATGACCTGATCTTCTGTGATCCTCCCACATTCAGCAACTCCAAGATGCGACGCACATTCGATGTCGATAGGGACCAGACAAGGTTGATCCATGCAGCCATGCGACACCTGGCCCAAGACGGCACCATGATCTTCTCCACCAACTTCCGCAAGTTCTCCCTGGATCCGGAGATCCCAGAAGAATATGAAGTCGAGGAGATCACACCGCAAACCATCGGCGAGGATTTCATCAGGGACCAAAAGATCCATTACTGTTGGATCATCAAGCACCGCAAGGCAATCGTACGGATGCAACGCAGGGACTTGGACAAACCGATCAGAAAGGTTGTCCGCAAGAAAGCATAAGAGTTCATCAGTGGAGGCCGAAAGGCCTCCACGCTTATGAGAAGGTATAAGAATACTTCTTGTTCGTACGTGCGCATTCGGCCAAATATTGGTTGATCAGATTCTGGTACGGAAGTCCCGTTTCCTCAGCCAATTGTCTGAACCAATCGATAACCGCTTCATCTATACGAATCGTGATCTGCTTCTTCAGTTTCGGCAGGTAAGGATTCTCCCTCGCCGAACTGAAATCATACTCATCTCTCATGCCATTACCCTCATGATACCAACGTGCTTCTTCTTTCGTCGCTTTTCTTGCCGAGATAATTCGGATGAGATCATCTTGTTCACGATAACAATGCACGACTACAATCAGCCTTGGAGCTTGACTGAGACCAAGGATGACAAAGCGTTCTTCCTCTTGGGAGTGATCAGGATCATCAATGACACGTGCGTGCAGATCAAAAAAAACCGTCGATGCTTCGGAGAAGCTGACAGCACGTTTATTTTCGTTGACACGTGCTTTGATTTCGTCCCATGCAAATTTAAGCATAATTATATTACAATTATGTATCCGGAAATTTCAAGCATGAAACGTAAAAAGGCCGCCCCGAAGGACGACCTTTCATGAATGACTTGAGAAGTCAGATTAGAACGCGATGTTGACAGCAGCAGTGATCTTGCCAGCATCAGTGAGGATGTCAGCAGTCTCATAGCCGAGAGAAAGGGTCGCGCCAGCAACAAGAACGTCGGACTCGACAGAAGCATTGACTTCAACAGTTCCTGCGCTTGCATAGGTGGCATCAGCAGAAGCAACATACTTCTCAGCAGTGTAGGTAGCACCAGCACCGGCATACCATGCGCCAGAAGAGAGGGTGTAGCCGCCGTTCACGTTGACGCTGATCTCTTCGGTAGCAGCGAAGTCAACAGAAGCACCAAGTGCCTGGGAATTGACCAGATCCTTGCCGGTTACTTCGATATCGAACTTGTCGACAGCAAAAGCAGCCTTCACAGAAAGGATGTGAGTGGTCGCAGTATAAGCAGAAGTAGTAGCATCGTCTTCAGTAGCATAGTAGACATCCAAGGTGACAGGATCGATCACAGCATTCACTGCAACCTCAGCCTTAAGGGTGTTATCATAAGCCACGTCAGCAGCTACGCTGGCGGTGACTTCTTCCATGGTGTAGGTTCCCTTTGCGGAAGCAGAAACAGCCTTGTTATTGTCTTCCAACAGTCCAGCGGCACCGAATGCCAAGGTCAGACCATCGGCGAGCTCGAAATCAGGAGTCGTTACCGATCCGAAGAGGCTGAAAAGGCCATTCTTGAAATTGTTATCAGCACCACCATAGGGGACGCTCAGGCCGAACGTGTAGTCAGCATACATGACCTCGATACCAACTTCACCATTGGAAACGAAATCGGAAGGATCCAGATCAAGTGCATCTTCATCAGGGGTATTGTCCGTGTCGATTGCAGAAGAGGCGAAGTTGGGAGCAGCCATCGCACCGAGGATACCGACGTACCAGTTGTCGCCGATGATCTTGGCAGAGGTGATCTCAGCATTGCCAGCAATGTCTGCAACGTGCGGATCAGTTCCACTTGCAAGATCTTCGAAATCGAAAGCCAGCGTGAGCTCAGCCTGGATCTCAGCGTAGATATCGCCCTCTCCGGCATTGTCGACCAACTGCTCGAAGAACACGATGTCACTGGTCACCAGCGCATCATTCACAAATCCATAGTCACCACTTTGCAGATTGACGCCGAAAGATGTTTCAGCCTCACCCGTGAAGCCGGCGAAAGCCACGCTGCCCACGAGTACCAGAACCAAAAGTACTGCAGAAATCTTCTTCATACTTCCTCCAAAAAAATTCGGGACAGGCGCAAAGACCCGCTTCTTCCCTTTTCTCGTTATACAAGACGGATTATAACAACGCCCCATATAGCTGTCAAGTTAAATTCATATTCGATTGAATAGTTACATGCAAATCATATAAAACTCATGCAAACCCCAGAATAGTGATGAAATACCAAAATTCTCCCTGTTACTCCCACATTCCGGGAAGGTTTGGAGGGGAACCCTTGATGGTGTTTCCCTGTGCTTTCATGAATATTTATGCAAAGGCGCTCTGGTCCAACTCCATGATCTCATCACACCAACGGGGGATCGAAACCGATACGGTCTTGGTGAGCACCACAGGGTTGGCAAGCTCGAACATATGCTCCATCTTGATCGACTCGCCAGCCAACCTCACGATCAGTTCGCGGATACCCTGCAAGTTGAGAGAAGCACACAGTGAGTCAAAGAGAAAGTGGAATACCCCAAGACCTTGGAACTCCGCCTTCACCCCGTAACAACGGATGATCGCCATCCCCTCATCGGGATATATCCTGTAACGGATGAACGCCACGAACTGCCCGGAGAGCGACAGCGCCACCAAGTGCCGGTCATCGGCATGCTCCTTCCACGCTTCCCTGACCTGGATCGCCACATGGCGATCCGTGCGATGTCCTGACTGCTCCAACTGCACGGCCAGACGCTCGCCGATCTTTCTGATCTCATCCACGTGGGATGCCGCATCATCGGTGAGGGTGAAGTCCTCACGGATCAACTCATCGGGACGGTCATCAGGGGCTTCCTCACCGAGGCGTGCGAGACGGAACGCCTCGTCATGGCGCTCATACCAGTGGAAGATCCTTCGGCGGATCTCCTTATCCTTATAATAGTACCACAACCGCTCCAACGAAGGCTGTTCGTGCAACACATCCTTGAACTGCCTGAAAACCCCCTTGCCCGATTGCAATACGTGCCTGAGCCGCTCACGGTACAGCGGATTGCGCAAGGTGGAGACGAACTTTTCCATCGTCCTGAATCCGTCGGAAGGGTACCACGGAGGAAGCTCGAGAAACCGGTTCGGCTCGATCGCCTTGCGGTCCTCGACGAACACCGTCTCGGTGATCGTTCCCTCCTTCAGGTCCAGGCAATATGCATTCGCCTGGTCTTCCATGCAGAAGATCACCTGATACAAGAACTCATCGGAAAGAGGAGGAAGCATATACCCCTTGGACTCTTCAGTTACTTCCATATGTACAGTGTACCTGCCACAGGCGTATTTGAAAAGGGAAATGGGAGCGATACAGGTCCTGTCCTTGACAATCGATACGAAAACAACGATATTTTGGACATACCCTTACATAGGAGAGAATATTCATGAGTATCATTGAATTTGTAGAAGCACGGGAGATCATGGATTCGCGTGGAAACCCCACCATTGAAGTCGATGTGATCCTTGAAGACGGTTCGATGGGCCGTGCCGCCGTTCCTTCGGGAGCATCCACCGGCGTTCACGAGGCTGTCGAATTGCGCGATGGCGATAAAAAGCGCTTCATGGGCAAGGGAGTCCTGAAAGCTGTAGACAACGTAAATACCCTGATCGCTCCCGAACTGGAGGGCATGGATGCCCTTGACCAGGTGGCGATCGACCAAGCCCTTCTCTCACTCGACGGGACCGAGAACAAGGGCAAGCTCGGCGCGAATGCAATCCTCGGTGTCTCGATGGCTGTTGCACGCGCTGCTGCCGACTTCCTCGGCGTTCCCCTGTTCAAGTACCTTGGCGCTTACCACGCCTGCGTCCTCCCCGTTCCGATGGCGAACATCCTCAATGGCGGAGCCCACTCTGACAACAAGGTCGACTTCCAGGAGTTCATGGTCATGCCGATCGGCGCTCCCAGCCTTCGCGAGGGTGTGAGATGGACTGCCGAGGTCTTCCACAACCTGAAGAGCGTGCTGAAGAAGCGCGGCTACAACACCGCAGTTGGTGACGAAGGCGGTTTCGCTCCCGACTTGCAGTCGAACGAAGAGGCCCTCGAAGTGATCATGGAGGCGATCAAGAACGCCGGCTACAGCACTGGCCGCGACGGTGATTTCATGATTGCTCTCGATCCTGCCGCGAGCGAGCTCTATGATGAGAAGACCAAGACCTACCAGCTCAAGTGGACCACCGGCGAGAAGCTGACCAGCAAGCAAATGGTCGAGCTGTGGACCAGCTGGGCAGAGAAATACCCGATCATCTCGATCGAAGACGGCATGGCCGAGGACGACTGGGAAGGCTGGAAGATGCTCACCGATGCGATCGGCGACAAGGTCCAGCTCGTCGGCGACGACCTGTTCGTCACCAACACCAAGAGACTGGAGATGGGTATCAAGACCAAGACCGCGAACTCCATCCTGATCAAGGTGAACCAGATCGGTACATTGACTGAGACCTTCCAGGCCATCGAGATGGCTCACAAGGCCGGCTATACCGCAGTGGTGTCCCACCGCTCCGGTGAGACCGAGGACAACTTCATCGCAGACCTGGTGGTAGCGCTCCAGACCGGACAGATCAAGACCGGGTCGATGAGCCGTTCCGACCGGATGGCGAAGTACAACCAGCTGATGAGAATCGAGGATTACCTTGGCGATACCGCGCAGTACGCAGGCAGGAAGGCATTCAAGGTTCTCGACTGAGTCTCTCGCTTCGATTGCATCAATCGGGCTTGTCGTGCAAATTTGCATGACAAGCCTTTCTTTTTGCCCAATTTCTTGCATGCTGCTGGAAAGAGTGCTATAGTGGGCGTACCATAAAACTTGAGCAGGTAGTGGAATCAAAGCCTCGTATCACCGAGTGTACGAAGCACGTAGCACCACCACGTTTTCCAGCTCTACATCAGGTAGCACCACCAAGGAAAAGGGGACCGTACAGATCATGAAAACTGCAAAGAACCTTCGCTCTCGCATGCTTTGCATGCTTGTCCTCACGATTGTCGTGGCACACAACGCATTCGCCGATCCCCTGTTCGGCTTCCAACTCAGTCCCGGATCTCCGCTTCACCGCCCCTATCTTGCGGATCCGTTCAATACCGATTTCGCATTGAACTATGTGATGCTCGACTCCGCTGAGTCCCGTCCCGCATACCTTTACAAGGTGAAGGAGGTTGACGGAGCGGTCACCTATGAAGGGTATGACATCGACCAGTACTACACGAAAGGAACAACCATGCTCCAGATGCGGGCGGGTACGGCCATTCCCTTCGCCCGGATTTCCTTCAATGGAACACGAGTACTCCCATCGCTTGAAGTCGAGGCAGTGATGAGGGGAAGCTTCCGTTCCATGTTCTTTGCCTACAGCGGTACCGACAACCTCGGTTTCGACGGGACCTACTCCTACGGGGCGAGTGCCAAGGTAGGCAGCTTCCTCACCCTTTTCTACGGGCGAAAGCACCACTCCGGACACATGGGTGACGAGATCCTGATGAAAGTGGAGGAACGGGTAGCACACACGGGACCTTCATTGTTCGAGAATACCCTGATCGACTATGTACGTCAGGATCCCATCACTTATGCGGTGTCCTTGAGCCCGATGCAGAATATCAGGTTGTATGGGGAGCTCAGGATCGGAGATACGGGCCGGATCCTCAAGCCCCGATTCAGCAGCCCCGATGCGATCGAGGATGGCTATCGTGGGCGAGAGATCGAGGTGGGAACCGAACTCAGCTTTCCCATTCCCCTGCTCGGGGACTTCAGCCTTGCGTTCGACATGATCTTCCATGAGGTGGGGAAATTCGTTCCCGTGGGTAGCGGAGCGCTGAAGAACGGTGAGTACCAGAACTATAGCTTCGTCTATGACAAGGAGGCTCCCTGGGAGACTGAGATCCAGATCGTTGTCGCACAGGCGCTCTCACGGAGAACCGATGGGATGAAAGCGAGACTCATGGCAACGTATCACAAGGGAAGATTCCCGCTGTTCGCATTCCACATGAGCAAAGGATCGTACCTGGCAGTCGGTGCATCATTCAGTTTCTAAGTTGCTTCGTTCCCTGATCAGTCGAACCTTTCCATGAATGAAGAGATATCCCTCGATGAGAATCCTTTCCTGAAGAGCAGCTGACGTATCTGTTCTTTTTGGTCCGCCCCTTTTCGCAACAGCTTCATGCAAGCTTTCTGCATGGCCTCATTGACCGCATCCTCATCGGAGAACCAACGGGAAAGCACCTCAGTGGCGACCGTGCGCTCGACCCCCTTCTGCTGCAATCGTCGGAGCAACAGGCTCGAGCCCTCAGGATTCTTGCGTTGCCGGGAAGCGACGAACTGTTCGGCGAATCGCTCGTCGCTGAGAGACTTCTCCGTTTCAAGCCGATCGAGTTCAGCAACGATCATGTCGGAAGGAAACTCCTTCATGCGAAGCTTCAGTTCCAACTCCTTTCTGGTATGCTCACGCATCGCAAGATAATCCAACGCTTTCTGCCTGAGCCGTATGCCCACGATTTTCTGCCGCAGGGACTCGAACTGCTGGAGGGATAGCTCGTCTCCTTCATGTAACGAGAATTGGGAAAGTTGGGACTCTGGAATGAAAAAAGAGGAGCCTTCGACAGGAACGGCAAAGAAACCGTCCTGTGAAGCTCCCCTTCGAATGGTGGCGAACACCATCGGAAATCCTTGCGCTTAGCGCTTGGAGAACTGGAACTTGCGGCGTGCTCCGGGCTGACCGTACTTCTTGCGCTCGACCATGCGCGAATCACGGGTCATGAAACCGTTGGCGTGAAGCGCCGGCCTGTTGGCCTCGTCGTACTCGCACAGGGCACGGGCGATACCGTGACGGCATGCACCCGCCTGACCGGTGGGACCGCCGCCGGAAACGTTGATCACCAAGTCGAACTTGGCGAGGTTGTCAGTCACATCGAGCGGCTGCTTCACCATGTAGACGTACAGGGGATTGCCGAAGTACTCGTCGACGTTGCGGCCGTTGATGGTGATCTTGCCTTCGCCATCGCGCAAGTAGACACGAGCGACCGCAGTCTTGCGGCGACCGGTACCGAGCCCGAGATTCACATTCTGTTTTTCGCTTTTCTTCGTTGCCACTTTCCTGCTCCTGCCTTAGATTTCCACCTGGATGGGCTGCTGTGCTGCATGCGGATGGGTATCTCCGGCATACACTTTCATGTTGGTGAACAGCTTGTTCCCCAAAGGACCCTTGGGAAGCATGCCCTTGACAGCGTGCTCCATCGGGAAGGTCGGCTTGCGGACGACCATGTCAGCATACGACTCGGTGGTCAGGCCACCCGGATAATTGGAGTGACGATAATACATCTTGTCCTGATACTTGTTGCCAGTAAGCGCAGCCTTCGCAGCGTTGATGATGATCACGAAGTCGCCCATGTCCTGGTGAGGAACATACTCAGGCTTGTTCTTGCCACGGAGAATCCGCGCGGCAGCAACTGCCACACGACCCAATTCCTTTCCTTCGGCGTCGATCACATACCACTTCTTCACGATCGTTGCCGGTTTTACAAATATAGTCTTCATCTACATAACCCTATGTACAAGGAAGGACTGGCCTCCCTCGTGTAATATTCCGCAATCAGCGGTGTATCGTTACACATTTTCCCAATGTATGTCAATACATGGCGATAGTTTCACACCTTCACGAGATACTTTCCGGCTACCTGCGCGAACGCTGCGATCTCACCATCCGTCCAATACGGAGGCAGGATCATCGGTATCCCGCTGCCGGGGGGCAACACCACGTTCGCAGCCAAAGCCGCCGCATGGAATTCCCGGTATGCCGCCTCGTCAAGACCGCTCATGCAATACGGACCGCACGAACGGGCCATCATCGGATGCAACGCCGTCTCCCGGAAGAACCGCTTCTTCTGCTCACTGCCCATCGACAACAACGAACCCACGGTCTTGACCATGAGGTCGAGGACCAAAGGCGAGATGGCATCGGATGGTGGCAGCTCGTCGGCAAGGGCCGCATCCCTGACGCACACGATCTCGCAGACAAAATTCCCTGGGAAAGGAAGGATTGGGATGAGGACCTCGGCAGTGACCTCAACATCTGCAAGAAATGGACGCCAAAAGGCTACGGACTGACCGGCTTCGATATCGGCGACAGCAGGATCGGCGATGACGAGTGGAGCATCACCTGAACCGAAAACCTGTTGCAACGCCTCTACCGCGTGGCGCCGATTGTCATAAAGACGCACGGCGCGATACGTGGGCAGCAGCCGTTCCACTATCTTTTCGAGCCTTCCCCGGTGGACTGTCGGATACTCGGCGAGCAGGCCACGCGAGGCGGTTCCCTTGATCGCACGAAGCATTCCGTCAGGCCTGTGCCCAAGGATTGCCCTACCATGGTTCTGAAAAAAATCGAGGTATCGCACGCCATCACGGTCATACAGGTGGTACTCCCGGGCGCGGACGACAAGAGGCATACTATATGGAGGATGACTGTCTTGTCTACCCATAAGGGGCATCATATCAGTCACGGGCCAATTTCTCAAGCACGACATTCTCCGAGAAGAACGTCGTGACCTTCCCCGTGGAGAAACGCACGTCGACCATTTCCTTGCCACGGACTGTCCGCACGCCTTGCACCTCGCCTTCGCCGAAGATGTCGTGGTAGACCCGGTCGCCGAGTTCGAAGGATCCTTTCGGTCCTTGGGAGGGCCTCTTCGATCCGTTCGATGAGAATTGCCTGACCGGATCGAGGATGATGTTCGCATTCCGTCCCATTCCCTTGCGAAGCGCACCGCCGTACGAATCCTGGCGCCTCCTGCGCTCCTCCAGCATGCTCTGCCCTCCGTACGGGGAGGTCGAGCCGACCGGCAGGCCCTCGATCTCGAGCAGATCCTTGGGAATCTCGGCAAGAAACCGGGAGGGAATCTGATAATTGCTTTTTCCCCACATGGTCCTCCGGTTGCACGAGAAGAGGAAGAGCTGTTTTCGCGCACGGGTGATCGCCACATAGAAGATACGGCGCTCCTCCTCGATATCTGCGTCGCTTTCGCTCGCCTTGCCAGGGAACAGTCCCTCCTCGAGCCCGGTGATGAAGACCCGGTCGAACTCGAGTCCCTTGGTGTTGTGCATCGTGATCAGCGAGACACCCGGCTTGTCGGAGGGATCCTTGTGGCCGATCGTCGTGGGGTCGAGCATGAGGGATTCGAGGAACATGCCCAGCCCCTCCCGACCCGCAGGGTATTCCGACACGGTCGTGACCAATGTGCCGAGGTTCTCGGTCTTGTCGGTCTTGTTCCGCTCGTCCTGGTCACGGTAGTAGGCGATCAAGCCCGATTCCTCGAGCAGGAACTGCAAGGCCTCCGCGTTGTCCACCTCAAGCCGTCGGGCGGCTTCACCGAACAAGGCGGCGAACCGGGAAGCACCCGCAGCTGCCTTTCCCGTGAGCACTCCCTCCTGGACGGCAACCTCCAGCGCATCGACCAGACTGATGTTCCGCCGGAACGCAAGATCGGTCACGCGATCGACCGAGACATCCCCGACGCCCCGTGCAGGCTTGTTCACCATTCTCTTGAAATTCACCTCATCGTTGTGGTTCATGACGAGAGAGAGCAGCGCGAGCGCATCCTTGACCTCCTCTCGGTCGTAGAAACGCAAGGCTCCGATAACCTTGTACGGGATGCCGCTTTGGGTGAAGAGGGTCTCGAAGGCCACCGATTGCGCGTTGGTCCGGTAGAGAACCGCCGCGTCATCATAGGAACCGCTCTTTCGCAACTCCATCGCAACCCGCAACGCCTCGTTGCGCTCATCGGAGAGATAGACAAGCGTGCATGGCTGACCATCAGCCTTCTCGGTCCACAGTGTCTTGGGGTGTCTCCCCGTATTGTGGGAAATCACGTTTGCCGCGACTGCAAGTATGCGTTTCGACGAACGATAGTTCTGTTCCAGCTTCACGATGCGCGTATTCGGATACACATCGGGAAAGGAGAGGATGTTTTCCACCTCTGCACCACGGAAACGATAGATGCTCTGGTCATCATCACCGACGACACAGATGAAGGTCCCGGGACCGACCAAGCTCTTCAGCAGCGTGAACTGGGAGATATTGGAGTCCTGGTACTCATCGACCAGGATCATCCTGAACCGCCTGCGTATCATCGTGGCGACACGCGTGTCCCGCTCGAGCAGCTCGATGGACCTGCCGATGAGATCGGCGAAGTCGACATTCCCCACTTGGCGGAGCCTCTTCTCATACGCTTCGAACTGACGGGCGAAGCTTGCATCCTTCCTGAAATCGGCAAGATCGGGGCTTTCGGGTGACAGTCCCATGTCCTTGGCCAGGGAGATCGCCTTCGCGACCGGAGAGAGCTCGGTCTTCTTGCTGCCGGGGAAACAGGAGGCGAGCAGGGAGAGCGAGTCCTCGTCATCATAGATACTGAACGAACTGTCCAAACCTATCGAGGAGCCGTAGCGCCGCAAGAGCCATGCACCGAAGGAGTGGAAGGTCCGGATATGCATCTCCGACAGATCCATATCGCCGAGCATCCGTCCGACACGATCCTTCATCTCCTTCGCCGCCCGGTTGGTGAACGTGACGGCGAGGATCTCCCAGGGCTTCAAGCCGAGCACGTCGATCGCATAGGCGATTTTGGTGGTGATCACGCGGGTCTTGCCGGAACCGGCGCCCGCAAGGACCAACAACGGCCGTCCGTTCTCAAGCACCGCCTCACGCTGCGGTCCGTTCAACTCCTCGAGATAGCGGTCGATCCGACTCATCGCGACGCTCCGCCGGAGAGGGGAATGGCCTCAAGATCGATGCCGTTCACCCGAGAGATCCCGCACCGGACCATCGTTCCGGGAACCAGGTTGCGTCCCATGACCACGGTCAAGCCGTCGACCTCGGGTGCTTGGTGGGCGGTCCGTCCGATCGCAAGGTCCTCGCCCTCGACCAATTCTTCGATCAGGACATCCTGCTCGGTCCCGACAAAACGCTGCAGACGATCCATCGTGAGCTTCTGCTGGATCGACTCCAGTTCTTTCTGCCATCGTGCGGCTCTCTTCCCCATCGCCTTGTGTTCCGTCGCGGTCCTGTCACGGTATGCGGGGGTCCCCTCCTCCCTCGAGTAGACGAATGAGCCGACCCAATCCAGCCGGGCTTCCTCGACGAACCGTTTCAGCGTAGCGAAGGTCTGGTCCGTCTCCCCCGTGAATCCGATCATGAACGTGGAACGCACGGTCGCTTCGGGAAGGACGGTCCGGATCGATTCAACCAACTCCAGGTAGGTGCGGCTGTCACCAAGACGTCCCATGGGACGCAATACATCGGGGTGAGCGTGCTGGAACGGGATGTCGAAATAGGGAATGACTTTCGGATTCTCCGCTACGAAAGCCGGCAATTCGCGGGGAAAGGCATCGGGGTGGATGTAGAGCATCCGGATGCGGAAGTCTCCCTCGATGGCAACCAAGGCCTCAAGCAACCTCAGGAATTGTGAGCGCTTCTGCTCACCGTCGGTTCCATAGGCGGCCAGGTCCTGTGCGATCAGGTTGATTTCCCGGATACCCGAACCGACCAGACGCTCAGCCTCCCCGATGATGGCGTCGAACGGACGGGAACGCAAGGAGCCGCGGATCAGCGGGATCGCGCAGTAACGGCAGCGGTGGTTGCACCCTTCCGATATCTTCAGATATGCGGAGCCGGGAAAGTTGAACAGCTTCCCCCGCCTGTCGCTCTCCTCGGTGATCAGCGGATAGGCTGGCAAGTCAACCACCCGTTCCCCGGCCAAGATGCGCCGTACGAGGCCAGTGATGTGGCGCAGGTCCCGGTTGCCGAAAATCCCATCTGCCTCGACCAGCTCCTTCTCGAGCTCTTTGCCATACCGTTGGCTGAGACAACCGGTCATGATGATCTTTGCCTGGGGATATTGCTCGCGCAATGCGAAGAAGGTGTTGACCGATTCTTCCCTGGCACTCTCGATGAAGCCGCAGGTATTGACGAGGATCACATCGGCCTGGTCGGCATTGTCGACGGAGAGACAACCCGATCCGACCAATTCATCCACCATGACCTCCGCGTCGACTTGGTTCTTTGCACAGCCCAGGTTCTCCACATAGATGCGCTTGCCGCCGATACCTTCCATCAAATCCTCCAACACACCCATGGGGTGCACCGGCAAGTCTGGTCCATCATCGACGAAAGTGTCAAGTGTACCGCAGCAAGCAGATCCATGAGATGCCACGATGACGATCCAGGTTCCTCTCCCGCTGTGGTGCCATGCAGTCCATCCGGAATGGCATGAGAGCAATATTCTCCGGAATTCGCACCATCTATATATTCATTCAATATTTGTAAATGATTCAATTACGTTATTGACAGTCCATCGCATCATTGTAGTCCATACCATCCAAAAATTGGCTCCACAGTGGTTTAGAAGATGATAATCATGACTGTGACCACGATTCTTACGATTTTTATTGACGCCCATCTCTCAATGGTATATCCGTTTACTTGCATAACTAAGCATCTTGGTATACTATCGGTCCGTATGCGCAAATTCTATTTTTCTCATTGTCGTGAGGTTTACAATGACTAAATACATCATCAGACGACTGTTAGGAATCATTCCTACGCTCTTGGTGATCATCACCATCAGTTTCTTCATCGTCCGGGTCGCTCCCGGCGGACCGTTCGACGGGGAAAGGGCCTTGCCCGAGGTCGTCAAGCGGAACATCGAAGCCAAGTACCATATGAACGATCCCCTGATCGTCCAGTACGGACGCTACATGTTCGATGTGCTCAGGGGAGATCTCGGTCCCTCCTACCGGTACAAGGACCATGATGTGAACTTCTATATCTTCCAAAGCCTGCCGAACTCAATGATCCTCGGGGTGATCGCCATCTCGATCTCCATACTCTTCGGCATCACCAGCGGCATGCTCGCCGCAGTGAGGCAGAATACGTGGGTCGACTACCTGAGCATGGCCTTGGCCGTGATAGGCATTTCGGTCCCGCTGTTCGTCATCGGTCCGGTGCTGCAATATATATTCGCGATGAAACTGCAGTGGCTTCCCACCAGCGGATGGTTCACCGCCGGAGGAGGAATCAAGACCATCATCCTTCCCGCACTCACCCTCGCGTTCGCCGACTTTGCGACGATCGCGCGGTTGACACGTTCCAGCATGCTCGAAACCTTGCGCAGTGACTATATCAGGACAGCGAAGGCGAAGGGCATGAAGAGTTCCGCAATCATCTTCAAGCATTCCATGAAGGGTGCGATGCTTCCCATCGTAAGCTATCTCGGACCTGCCTTCGCCGGTATCATCACCGGATCGGTCGTCGTCGAGCAGGTTTTCCGCATCCCCGGTCTCGGCAAGTTCTTCGTGCAGTCCTCGTTCAATCGGGATTACACGTTGATCGTCGGCGTAGTCATTGTCTATTCGGTCATCCTGGTGATCATGAACTTCATCGTTGACATCGTCTACTCGCTGCTTGACCCACGCATCACCTACAAATAGGACCGGAGAACCGACATGAAGCCATTTTCAAAGAAGAAGTCCCTAGAGACCACCAACGAGTTCAACCAGGTCATCGTCGGCAACAGCCTGACAAAGGATGCCTGGAGACGACTGAAGAAGAACAAGATGGCAGTCCTGAGCGTCATCATCGTCAGTATCTATATCCTGCTGGCTGCTCTCGCCCCGATATTGCCCATCTACCCCTATGACGAGATCATCCTCGACCACCAGCATTTGAAGCCCTCGTTCACCAAGTCCTCCGGAGAGTTGCTGCTGGAGAAGCGGATGGCAGACCTGTTCACCCAAGCATGGAGGCAGGGAAGGCTCGAACTCACCCCTGAAGAGGACGACATGCTCTGGGCGTGGATCGACAAGAGCGAGGCGAACAAGGTCTGGGAGTATATGTTCCAACGGGGATCCGAGATGGTCGAGGCAGGAGCTTATACGTTCTCCTCTGCTGAGCAACGGAACCTTGACAACTTGGCGAAGAAGCTGAAGACCGACCTGCAGATCACCGTAAACCGGGTTTGGCATACGGTGGAGGAGACCGGTGAGAAGGAGAACGTGGAGAAACTCCCCGTCGACCAGATCGTCGCCCTCTACGCGCACATGATCGGCTCGACCGTCGAGATCGAGCAGGAACAGTACATGCGGGAAATCGCCCAGCAACGGTTGAAGATCATCCAGACCCAGAATGCCGAGATGTCGGCGGAGGATCACCAGTTGTTGCTCGCCACCGAGATGGACACCATGTCGGAGCGTGAGAAGGATCGGCTGGTCAAGGAAAACGTGATGGCGAAGATCAAGACACGGGCGAAGGAGATCGCGAACACTGATCTCAAGGCCGCCGCGGGAGACGAAAGCGCCACGTTCCCCTTGAACAAAGAGATCGCGATCCAGGATACCCTCTCGGCGGACATCAAGGCGACGAAGATGCATGATCGCCGCTACTACCTCGGCACCGACCATCAGGGAAGGGACATGCTCAGCCGCATCATCTACGGCGGGCAGGTCTCCATCGCCATCGGATTCATCGGTACGATCACCAGCGTATTCATCGGTATCATCCTCGGATCCCTCGCAGGATATCTCGGGGGGAAGGTCGACTACTTCATCATGCGTGTCGTTGACATCATGTACGGATTGCCGTACATGCTCCTGGTCATCATCGCGATGGCCATCTTCGGACGGAACATCCTGAATCTCTTCTTCGCACTTGCGATCATCAGCTGGCTCACCATCAGCCGGATGGTTCGCGGCCAGATCATGAGCTTGAAAAACCAGGAGTTCATCGAAGCGGCACGTTCCATGGGAGCACCGACCTGGAGGATCATCTTCAGGCACCTGGTGCCCAACTCACTGAGTGTCATCATCGTCTTCTCGACATTGCGCATACCCTCGTTCATCATGACCGAGTCCTTCCTCTCCTTCCTCGGACTCGGCGTCCAGGCTCCCTACGCCTCGTGGGGATCGCTTGTGGGTGACGCGGTGGGAGGCATGACCCTCTACCCATGGAAACTGTTCTTCCCCGCGGCCACCATGACCATTTTCCTGTTCGCCATGAACTTCCTCGGAGACGGTCTGCGTGACGCATTCGACCCACAGAGCAAAAACCAGCTATAGGAGCTACGTATCGTGAGTATTGCAAAAGCACAGAAGACATATACACATCTGCTTGAGGTCAACGGACTGAAGACGTACTTCAAGACTGATGCAGGTATCGTGAAGGCGGTCGACGGCATCTCGTTCACCTTGGACCAGGGAGAGACCCTCGGTATCGTGGGAGAGTCGGGAAGCGGAAAGTCGGTGACCAACCTTTCGATCATGCGCCTCATCCAAAGCCCCCCGGGAAAGATCGTCGACGGCGAGATACTCTTCGAGGGAGAGGATATCCTCAAGCTCAGCGAGAGCGAGCTTCGCCACATCCGGGGCAATGAGATCTCGATGATCTTCCAGGATCCGATGACCAGCCTCAACCCGTTCCTCCGCATCTCCACGCAGATGATCGAGACGATCCGCCTGCACCAGGATGTCACCAGGAAGGAGGCTCTGGCGAAATCGATCGAGATGCTCAAGCTCGTCGGCATCCCCGCGGCGGAAGAGAGGATACACAACTATCCACACCAGTTCTCCGGCGGCATGCGCCAGCGCGTGATGATCGCCATGGCGCTCAGTTGCGAGGCGAAGATCCTCATCGCCGATGAACCGACCACCGCTCTCGATGTCACCATCCAGGCACAGATCCTCGAGCTGATCCAGGATCTCTCGAAGAAGCTGAACACCGCGGTCATCCTGATCACCCACGACCTGGGCGTCGTCGCAGGGATGTGCGACACGGTATGCGTCATGTATGCGGGCAAGATCGTCGAGAAGGCGAAGACCCATGACCTGTACGCAAAACCCTCGCACCCGTACACCTTCGGACTGATCCAGTCGGTACCGAGACTCGACAAGGCCCAGGACGGAAAACTCTTTTCCATCGAAGGGCAACCGCCAAACGTCATAGACCTGCCTCCTTGTTGTCCGTTCCACCCCCGTTGCCACAAGGTGATGGACATCTGCAGGACCCAATATCCTCCTACGAAGGATCTTGGTAACGGCCACGAGGTATCCTGCTGGTTGTTCGCCGACAAGAAGGAGCACTCCCATGAGTAATATACAGAAGCAAAAGCCGTTGCTCGAGGTCGTGGACCTCAAGCAGCACTTCCCCATAGAGTCGGGTTTCATCATCAAGCGCCAGGTCGGAGCGGTCAGGGCGGTCGACGGTATCTCCTTCACCGTGAACGAGGGGGAGACCCTCGGCATCGTCGGTGAGTCGGGGTGCGGCAAGTCCACCACCGTACGTTCCATCGCACAGCTCTACAAACCCACCTCGGGCAGTGTCATCTTCGATGGCATCGACCTGGTCAACGCTCCTAAGGAGCAGATGCTCGACGCACGCAAGAACATCCAGATGATCTTCCAGGATCCCTATGCTTCGCTAGACCCGCGCATGACCGTGCGCTCGATCATCGGAGAACCGCTTGAGATCTACCGGAAGCGGGGAATGCTCGATCCTTCGATCGACAAGGAAGTGATCGAGAAGCGTGTCGAGGAGTTGATGGAGCGCGTGGGACTCAACCGGGCGTTCAAGAATCGTTATCCGCATGAGTTTAGCGGCGGACAGAGACAGCGCATCGGTATCGCACGTGCGCTCGCACTGAATCCGAAGATCATCCTTGCGGATGAGCCGGTCAGTGCGCTCGACGTATCGATCCAATCACAGATCCTGAACCTTCTGCATGACCTGCAGAAGGAATTCGGCCTCACCTATGTGTTCATCGCGCACGACCTCGCGGTCATCGAATACATCAGTACCCGAGTGGCGGTCATGTACCTGGGAAAGATCATGGAACTCTCACGTTCCGCGGATCTTTATAAGAATCCGTTGCATCCCTATACCAAGGCATTGCTCTCCGCAGCCCCGATTCCCGATCCGGAGATCGAGAGGAAGCGGAAGCGGATCATCCTCACCGGAGACGTCCCCTCCCCCAACAAGGAGCGGTTCGGTTGCTACTTCTATGATCGCTGTCCCCACCGGATGGAAAAGTGCAAGACCAACATCCCTCCGATGAAACGGATCGACGAGAACCACGAGGTGGCGTGCTGGCTCTACGAGTAGGATGCAGGTGCCGCGGCGAAAGTCGCGGCATCATCATCTAGAGGTCCCGTACCGACACGGTCCTTGCCACATCCGGCTCACGGTCTGCATGGTACGGCAGGTCCATGAGCGCGGCGATCGCCTGTGCGGCAGTCTCGGTTCGCCCTGCACTGGTATGTTCCGCAAGGATTTCGATATCCCTGGTCGAATCATCCTGCATCCGTAATGAGCAAACCACCATAGCCTTGTTCCTGCCTCGGGGTCGTGCTTCGGTGTCGAGGGGGCTTCTTCCCCTGACAAAGTGGGTTATCTCGATACGCCTGACCGATTCCACCGGAAACGAGGCACGGCGGAACAGGAAGAAAATTCCGATGCCATACGATATGCGTCCCTGTTGGGGATCGAAGATCCAGCGCTCGCGATAGCCCAATCCGAGAAGACTGATGAGGAAAAGAACCACGGGTATCAACGCTGCACCAGAGAACGTTCCGTCCCGCAGCACGGTGAAGAATCCGGTACCGATGAGCAGGCAAAAGAGACCATAGACCCAACGGTACCACCCCGAAACTCCGTATCGGGCAGTCCCATCGGCAAATTTCCTGAATCGCATCCGCAACATTCACTCCTCCGTTTTCAAACCACGCTGGAAATATACTTCCTTATGCAGATTAAGGAAAGCACTCGCCAAACAGAGGGTTCCGTATCAAAATGCTTTCCAATAGAGTCCTGGAAGCCCTATTGCGGTAATTTTCCTTGATTAATGGAACTCTTTACTGTACTCTATGGTGAACGCATATTATTCATAAGGAGATATGTTTATGAAAAAAGTACTTTCAATTGCTTTGATCATTCTCCTTGTCGGTGCCCTATTTGTTTCCTGTGGAAAGAAAGAAGAGGCCGCCAAGGTAACGACACCTGCCGTAACGACTCCGGCACCGGCACCGGCTCCGGCGGCTCCTGCCCCGGCACCCGCTCCGGCTCCGGCAGCAGTGACCCCCGCTCCTGCACCGGCTCCCGCTCCTGCCCCGGCTCCGGCCCCGGCGAAAGCTCCTGTGGTGTTCAGATTGGTCAACGGCGCAGAGCCTGAGAGCCTTGATCCCCATCAGATCCAGGGTGTTCCCGAGCACCGCATCTATGAGGCGATCTTCGAGGGCCTGATCATCTACGATCCCGAAACCGCAGAAGGTATTCCCGGATTGGCGAAGAGCTGGACCGTCAGCGAAGACGGAACGCAGTACACCTTCACCCTCCGCGATGCAACGTGGAGTGACGGTGTGAAGATCGATGCCCAGCAGGTCGTCGACTCTTGGCTCCGTGCTCTCGATCCCGCCACTGCCAGCCCCTACGCTTGGTTCCCCGCCATGTTCCTCACCGGCGCAGCTGAGTTCAACGCTGGAGAAGCAGGTCCCGAGGCCGTGGGTATCCGCGCTCTTGATGACAAGACCTTCCAGATGGACCTGATCGGACCGTTGCCGTATGCAATCGGTGCCTTGGCCCACTATTCGTTCGCGGTTGTTCCCCTCCACGCCATCGAGAAGTTCGGTGACCAGTGGATCCTCCCCGAGAACTTCGTCGGAAACGGCCCCTACGTGTTGAAGGAGTGGGTTCCCCAGTCCTACATCAAGGTCGTCCCGAACGAGAAGTACTGGGACCGCGCGGCTGTGAAGCTTGACGAAGTCGTGTTCTACGCGATCGACGACAACAACACCGCTTACAACATGTACCTCAATGGCGAAGTCGATTGGATGACCACCGTTCCTCTCGATCAGATCGAGGCTGCATCGCTACGCCGCGACTACCACCGCGCACCGCAGCTTTCCACCTACTACTACGTCTTCCAGACCGAGAAATCCCCGTTTGATGACGCCCGCGTCAGAAAGGCCCTCTCGATGTCCTTCGACCGCCAGGCGCTCGTCGACCAGGTCACCCGTGCCGGGCAGATCCCAGCATGGGGCATCGTGCCCGAGATGGCCGGTTACCCCGGACTTGGCGAGCCCATCTTTGATGTCGCAGCAGCTCGCAAGCTCCTCGCAGAGGCCGGTTACCCGAACGGTGTCGGTTTCCCGAAAACCTCCATCCTCTACAACACCAGTGAAGGACACAAGGCTATCGCCGAGTTCCTGCAGCAGGAATGGAAGAACAACCTGAACATCACCATCGAGCTTGAGAACCAAGAGTGGGCAACCTACCTCTCCAGCAGGAATGCCGGAGACTTCCAGGTCGCACGCGCAGGCTGGGTCGGTGACTATCAGGATCCGAACACCTTCCTCGACATGTTCATCACCGGTGCCGGCATGAACGGCGGAAAGTACTCCAATGAAGTCTATGACACCCTGATCAGGGAAGCCGCGACCATGAGCGGCGCAGACCGCCTCGACGTCCTCAGGACTGCAGAGGATATCATGATCAACGAGGACATGGCTGTCATGCCGATGTACTACTACACCACCAACAACATGATCGACACCTCCAAGTGGGGCGGCTGGTATCCGAACACCATGGACTACCATCCGACCAAGGATGTCTACCGCAAGTAGCGCAACCGAACGATCGTTCACTTCAGCTCCTGGCTTCGGCCAGGAGCTTTTTCTTGCGTTGCAACGCCCGATGAAAAAAGCTATAGTCGCCACATGGACAAGATATTGGGCAGCGCTTCCGTTTCCGGGCGGATCACCATCCCCGCCTCCAAGTCCCAGACAGTCAGGGCACTGCTCATCGCGACCTTCGCGAACGGGACATCGATCATCCGCAATGCGCTCGATTCCCAGGATACCCGATCCTGTATCGAAGTATGCCAGGCCTTCGGAGCAGTCATACGGGAAACTGCATCTCCCGGTGGGCTGAGAACCCTCCAAGTCGAGGCTCCCCTTCGGTTCCCCCCATCGCTCACCGTCGATTGCGGCAATTCGGGAACCACCCTCTACCTCGCCGCAGGCATGGCAGCCTCGACAGGGTCGAAAGTGACCTTCACCGGGGATGCACAGTTGCAAAACCGTCCTGTCGGCCAACTGCTTGAGGCGTTGGAAGATCTCGGTGCGAAGATCACGTATCCGCAGGGCGGCAGGATCGGCTACCCACCTTTCACGATCACCGGTCCGCTGAGAGGGGGAAAGACCACGATCGCCTGCCATACGAGCCAGTACCTCTCTGCGCTCTTGCTCGGATGCCCCATGGCGACAGGAGCATCGACGATCGAGGTCTCGCTGTTGAATGAACGACCCTATGCACAGATGACCCGTGCGTGGCTCGATTCACAAGGCATCTCCCATGAAGCCCAAGATAACCTTAGTTCCGTTTCGATCCAAGGAAGACAGCGGTTCAAGCCATTCGAAGCAACCGTCACCGGAGATTACTCCTCGGCATCCTTCTTTTTC
Organism: Spirochaetales bacterium; assembly: GCA_018433865.1. GTDB lineage: Bacteria > Spirochaetota > Spirochaetia > Sphaerochaetales > Sphaerochaetaceae > UBA8525. Next base: position 176,430 of record JAHDQJ010000002.1, read on the forward strand.
TGCGCGGCTGCGATCACGCACGGATGTGTCACGGTCGCCGGATTGGACCGGAACGATCCGCAAGGAGACAAGGAGATTCTCGACATCCTGGAACACATGGGGTGTACAGTGACCTGGACCGAAGACCAAGCGGTCACCATCTGCGGGCCGCCCGGAAGCCTTGAAACCGGAAGCTTCGATCTGAATGCGATTCCCGATGCGCTTCCCGTACTCGCAGCTACCGCTTGTTATGCCAAGGGGACCACCATCCTCGGCAACGTACCCCAGGCGAGAATCAAGGAGACGGACCGGATCGCGGTGATGAAGCAGAACCTCGCCTCATGCGGCGCGAACATCGAAGAACGCGAGGATGCATTGGTCATCCACGGGACCGGAGTGCTTGAAGGTGGCTTGTGCTCTGGCCATGATGACCATCGTATCATCATGGCGATGGCCATCGCGTCGCTCGGCAGCCGCAATCCCATCACCATCCAGGGAATCGATGCCGTCGGTGTCACCTTCCCGACATTCTTTGCACTGCTCGACCAGATAAAGGAGAACACACGATGAGAATGTATGACCTGATCAGCGATACCGTAACGAAACCCACGCCCGCGATGCGCAAGGCCATGGCACAAGCAGAGGTGGGCGATGATGTCTATTTCGAGGACCCCACCGTCAATCGGTTGGAAGCGATGGCCGCGGAACTTCTTGGCAAGGAGAAGGCGCTGTTCGTCACCAGCGGTTCGATGGGAAACCTGATCCCCCTGTATTTGCAGGCAGGACGGGGATCTGAGGTTCTCGCCCACTCTGACAGCCACATCATCCAGCATGAAGTCGGTGCCGTTGCAGCCATCGCCGGAACCACCCCCATCGGCATTCCGGCCCCGAGAGGCCTGCTCAGTGCCGAACTCATCGAACCTCACATAAAACCCCCTATCTACTATTTGGCAAAGTCCTCCCTGATCGAAGTCGAGAACACCATCGGAGGCATCTGCTATCCCTTGGAAAACTTGAAGGGCATTCGGGAACTTGCCGACCGACATGGCATGAAAGTCCACATGGATGGTGCCAGGTTGTGGAATGCCGTCGTGGCGACCAAGGTCGATGCGGCTACATTGGCAGCCCAAGCCGATACGGTCACCTTCTGCCTTTCCAAGGGTCTCGGAGCTCCGGTCGGCAGCATGCTGTGCGGAACGAAGGACTTCATTGCCAACGCACGTGCCATACGCAAGATGCTCGGAGGCGGCATGCGCCAAGCGGGAATCCTCGCAGCAGCCGGCATCCATGCGTTGGAACACCATGTCACCCGCCTCGCGGACGATCATGCACACGCACGGCGCATCGCAGAGACACTTCATGCCACAGGGTGGGCGCATGTGGATGTCGAAGACGTGGAGACGAACATCCTGTTCTTCTCCGTCGACTCCTGCAGTGCCCAAAAGATCGAAGAGGTCTTCGGAAGCCACGGAATCCGCTGTTCGGGTGAGGGGACACAGGTACGGATGGTCACGAACCTCGATCTGCATGAAGAAGATATCGAGCAGGTGTGTGCCATCATCCGTTCGATCGATCCGAAGGAATTCCACCGATGAGATCGGTCATCTGCCACTTCAGCGGAGCGGGAAACTCGAAGACGGTCGCACACGACCTTTCGACCATCATCGGCTCCGATGCCGTGTTGCCGATCGGGGCCTTGCGTGCAGATCCTTCGCCGCTTGAAGGTGTCGAGACACTCGGGCTGGTGTTTCCCGTCTACTTCTTCGGCCCCCCTGGTGCGATCAAGCGGTTCATCCTCGAGACTTTGCGCGAATCTCAGGCGAGGCCGAGCTACCTGTTCGTGGTGCTGACCCATGGCGGCATGCCGCTCTATGCACCGAGCATCACCGACAGGCTGCTTGCGGAATCTGGCTTTGCAGCCAGCTATGTGCAGACACTCTCCATGGTCGATACCTATATCCCGCTCTTTGCGATTCCGGGCGAGAATCAACTTGCAGCGAGGCATGAGCGCATATCCAAGCGTGTGCAAGAGATCGGTGAAGAGATCGCACGGCAAGAGATGAAGGTTGCCACGCGATTGCCGATGGCTCGTCTGATACACTCCCTCTGGGACGGATCACTTGATGCCAGAGCGTCGCGAGACCGGAAGTTTCGCGTGACCGCAGATTGTACCGGGTGCGGCATCTGCGCGAAGACCTGCCCTGTAGGAAACATCACGATGGAAAAGAACAGACCTCAGTATCATCAGGCGTGCGAACAGTGCCTGGGATGCTATCATCACTGTCCCGAGCATGCCATACGGTTGCAGAAACGACCGTTGCGCGGTTACAGCTGGTATGTTCCGCCGAAATCATTCATCACCAAGGAGCGCGTCCATGAGTCTTCCTGACTTTTCCGTCGCAGCCGACCGCTCAGGGTCACTTTCGGTGAAGTGGAACCGTGATGCGATCAAGAGTATCTGCAACAATCCCGACGCAATCCCCTATTGGGTCGCGGACATGGACTTTCCAGCTCCGATCGCGGTTACCGAAGCATTGCGGGAGCAAGCCGCACACGGAGTCCTCGGATACCCATACGGGTCTTCCGTCGTGGAGACCTTCACCGATTGGGCATTGCGGCGGCATCGATGGAAGGTCGATCCGACCATGGTCGTGACCGCTCCGGGCATGCTCGCAGCAATCTCGATCCTCGTCGAGCTGTACAGCGAAGAGGGGGACGGAATCCTCTTGCCGATGCCTGCGTACCGCCCGTTCGTGCACATCATCCGGAGCCTGGGGAGGAAGGTCGTGCAGTGGCCCATGAGCTACGATGCGGAAAGGAACCGTTTCGGCTTGGATGTACAAAGTCTACAGGCGTTGCTCTCAGGGTCCCACATCCCGATCCTCCTCTTCTGTTCTCCGCACAATCCCTCCGGGAGGGTATTCTCAGATCAGGAATTGACCGAAGTCGCCTCCTTGTCGAGTCGGTTCGGTACGATGGTGATCAGTGATGAGATACATGCGGACCTTACCTATGAAGAAAATGGACACACGCCGTTCAACGAGATTGCGCGGAAGTTCGACTTGCAAAGCGCGACCTGCATGGCTCCATCGAAGACGTTCAACATCGCGGGAGAACATTGTTCGGTGGTGGTCTGCTCGGATGCAACCGTCCGCAATCGACTTGCCATGCGCATGAGGGCTCTCCATCTCGCTCCCGATCTTCTTGCGAGTGTCACCGCATCGGCCGCCTACCGCCACGGCGAAACCTGGCTCGGACAGCTACGCAACCACCTGTGCTCCCAAGCTCATGCAATCACGTCTCAGCTCGCCCAAAGCGGAACACCCTTGCGTTTCGTCACCCCACAGGCATCGTTCATCGGACTCATCGACTGTACGGCAATCATGGAGAAGGTCACGTCTGATGCCGAACGCAATGCAGCGCTCTATGATCCTTCGTCAAGCGGCGATGGCGGACTTCTCTCGCGCTTCTTCGGACAGCGGGGGAATATCGCAGTGAACGACGGATCGTGGTTCGGTGCCGACTATGGACACTTCGTCAGGTTCAACTTCGGGACAAGCGCTCGCGCGGTCCAAGAGGGAATCACCGCGATGATCGATGCAGTCAGGAGCCTTCGGTGACCCAATTGACCGGATCGACCTGCCGCAGGTAGCACACCGCGCTGCTCACCGGAAGACCGGGATACAGGCGAAAGGCGGCTCTGCGGTAGAGAGCAAGCTGTCCCTCATGCTGACGTGCATATGCGTAGGCATCGCTCTTGAAGTCTATGATCCGAATCTGGGAATCATAGCGCAACAGCAGATCGATCGTGCCGGAAATGACCTGAAGAGGATCATCATCGGAGCGCATCGAGAAAGCGACCTCGCTCTCGATCGTCAGCAAGTCGTCGTTGATGAGAAAGCGCAACAGATCCGAGGTGAGGAAATTCTCCACCAACGTCGCGACACAGGAGGCAATGAGTCGGAGACGCGACGCAGGGAGGTCGGCATGCACCAGCTCCTGTGGCATCATCGGCAACACATCCTCCGCTGTGACCGTGCAGGCTGCAAGTGATTTTCCCGCACGCACTGTCAGGTCTTGCAATACCAGGTGGCACCATGTACCGAACACTCCGGACAGATCCCGCTCGAGCACGAACGCATCGCTCGCCAGCACCGGCAACGTCACCATGTCAGTCCGATCCGCCGACTCCCGTTCCCGGGCGATCTGGGTAACGGAAACCGAGGAGATCTTGGCGACCCTCGCGCCAAGAGGTTGTGCATAGGCCGGCGCCATCCGCTCGATGGTTTGCCTCAGCATCCCTTGCGATACCGATGCCGTGAGCACCGAGACGGGAGCACCTTCGATCCGGTCGACCGTGAAATCTTCTCCGAGCGCTGACGGATCATCCAACACCCCGGTGGTATTGGCAAGAAGCGCAAGGAAATTCCTTTCTGTGGATTTCGGTCCCAGGTTCTGTCCGTTCTGGCATCCGGAAAGGACGAGATGGAACTTCGCACGGGTGAGCGCTACGTAGAACAGGCGCTTCATCTCCGCGCTCTCCATCCCCTGCAACATCTCCTTGTCCCGTTCATACAGGATATTTCCCATCGTGCCGTACGGACGCATGTGCCTGACGACAGGGATCTGCCGATCACCGGATTGGATTTCATGCCATGGAGGAGTCACCATCGGACGGGAGGTCGTTCCCATGTTCGCGACGATCACGATCGGAAACTCCAGCCCCTTGGACTTGTGTATCGTCATGATCCGTACCCCGCCCGTACGGTCCCCGAGCGGTTCGAGGTCCGTCAGGTTCTCATGGGTCCCCAGCCGTGGACGCAGGTAGTCAAGGAAATCTGGAAGCGCTTCGCCGCGCTCATCAAAATCCATCGCGAGTTCCAACAGGTATTCGAAGTGTTCGAGATAGACCTGGAAGAGCACATCGGCAAGCAGGTAGTGTCGATACCCGCCTTCATGCCAAAGATAGGAGACCAGGGTTGCCACGGAAGCCGATCGTGCCAAGGCACACAATTGTTGGTACAGGGTGGCACAACGGGTGTACTTCCCCAGGTCCTCGCTCTCTGCGAGGAGGTCGGTCGCAGGGGGAAACACAGTGCCTGTCTCCTCCATCCGATCGAGCAACGGCAGAAGCGAATCATCTGAGATCCTACAGAACGGTGAGCGGAGGATGCCCGCGAAAGCCAGGCGGTCATCGGGGTGGATGACCAGTTGCAACAGCAGGTACAGATCGTTGGCAGGGGACTCAAGGAACAACGACTGCAAAGCCGAGAGGGTATAGGGGATGCCGGCGATCCGAAGTGCTTTCTCGAAATGCATCTGATTCCCACTGGTCCGCAATAGTATCGCGATATCCTCATGCCGCGGCCTGCGCAATCCTCCGTTGCGCTCCGCGATCATGTACTCGTCGGTCCCTGTCATGCGGTGGATCAACCGTGCGATCGCATAGGCCTCGGACTGTACCGAATCGGCCTCCTCTTCCCCCAGTTCCTCTGAACCTGCATCATCATCCTTAGGTTTATGGAGCAAGGAAAGGCGTACGGTGATTCCCTCTGTCTCCTTCCGGCTCTCAAGGGGGGAAAATCGGGCTTCGTATTCCTTCGTCGCATCACCCATGACACGCTCGAAGATGGTATTGAAGAGCCGTATCAGAGCCGGCTCGCTCCTGTAGTTGGTCCGCAGGACGATCCGCCGTCCTCCAGATTCCGAAATCTCACGGTCCAGCTGCTTGAATACACTCACATCGGCTCCGCGGAAGCGATAGATCGATTGCTTCTCATCACCGACAAAGAAGAGCTTGTCAGGCTTCAGTTCATGCGCGAGCGGAACTGCATCGGTTTCGGCCGAAGGAGATTGGGCAAGCAGGTAGACCAGTTCCTTCTGCAACCGGTTCGTATCCTGGAACTCATCGATCATGATATAGCGGTATTTCTGTTGGTAATGGCGCCGTACCTGCCGATTGTGCAGCAGGATGTCACGTGCCATCTGTGCGACATCGGAAAAGGAGAGAATGCCCCGTTCCCGCTTCATCTCCATATAGCTTTCGTGCAGGCGCCCCAACACCTCATGAACCGGATCGATCATGGTGCGGTCGAGCAGCGCAGCGCAAGACCCTCGTGCCAATTCCAACGCTCCGGTGGCCTTCTCCACCGCCTCGTTGCAGATCTCGACATGATCCTGCTTGCCACGGCATTTCTTCAGCTTCACCCGCTCAAGCAATCCGAGGCAAAAGAGCGGATCCTCTGCCTGTTCAAGCACAGGACGTGCGCCGAGAAGCATCGCAGCCGCCTCTTGGTTTTCCATCAAGGTCTTTCCGCTTCCCTCGAGGTCTCCGATCAGCTGGCATGAATCGAGGACCGCTGCGAGCTGCTCGCCATACAGTAGTTCGATCTGTTCGGTCAGCAAGCCGGTCATCACCTGTGGGTCGAACGTCGAAGCGGGGTGGAACCACTTGATACAGAGACCGGCGAACAACGAGGAGACCAATTCCTCCGGATTGTAAAGGGAGGCGAGGAACATCAAGCCCGCATGGCCATCCATCCGGGTACAGAGGTTCGTGGCACACTCGGTGGCCATCCTTCGGTTCTCCTCCTCATCCAATCTGTAATCGGCACCGATGCCATAACGAAGGGGATCTGAGGCGACGATCCGGTTGCAGAAGGCGTCGATCGTCGTGATGGTCGCCTCTCCAAACCGGTTCAGCTCCTCACGGATATCCGGATCGTCACGGTATTCGTGCAGCTTCGCGTGGATGCGTTCGAACATCTCGGCAGCTGCCAAGCGGCTGAAGGTGAGCGTGAGGATCTCATCAGCATGAGCCTTGCCTTCGGCAACCAATCGGAAGAAGCGGTGTGCAAGCACCGTCGTTTTCCCGGAACCGGCTCCCGCGGTCACCACACAGTTCACATCGCAGGACACTGCGTCGAGTTGCTCATCGTTCAGGGAAGCGAGACTTTCGGAGAATGCCAGCCGATCCATCATGACAATGCATACCTCTTGCGGCAAATCTGCCGATAATCGCAGAAGGAACATCCTTCCTTGGAGACCCGGGCACCCAAGCGGCCTTCGCGCAGGGCGTCGACCATGATCTTCGCGTGTGCCTCTACAAGGGCGATGAGCGCGTCACGCCGTTGTTCCTCACCCTTCTCCCATATCCTGTGGTAGGCCCCTTTTCCGATATCATAGAAGGCGCCGATGCCGACTTGCCTGCCTTCGACGTCCCGCAGCAGCTTGGCGTAGAAAGGCAACTGATGGGAAGGTATCCGCTCGGATTGCCCATCGTACTGCCGTCTCGTCGCGACCGAGCTCTTCTTGTAGTCCACCACCGCCAGCTGCCCTTCCGGTTCGGATCGGCTGTGCACGAGAATCCGATCGATCCTCCCGTTCAGGCTGTATCCGGCATCCTCATAGGATTTCTCCATGGGAGTCTCGAAGCCAGTGCTCAAGAATCCGTCGAAGAGCTCCGATTCCTCATCGATCAGCTTCATCAGTTGTGCTGCGTAGCGCTGTCCGATGTGGTGCAACACGATGTTCGGGGGAGCGTCCGCTTGCCGGCCATACTCTGCAAAAACCGCTTCGATGATGGAGGAGAGCAGGACACGATAGGCTTCGGCACGGGTCGCATCATACGGACCTTCTGCCGCCACCGAGCGGAAGAACTGCTCAAGGATGCGATGCAGGCAGATGCCGATGGCGGCATGATCGGTTCCCCGCATGTCATACGGACCCTTCTCCAGATGCATGAGGGAATTCGCCGCCCACTTCATCGGACAGGAGAAGAACCGGTCCATGCCGGTTGAGGAGAGGGTGGGAAGCGCACCTCCTGCCGCAAGGCGGCCGATGATGGGAATCGTCCCGTGAGGTGCTGCGATATCGACTCTCGGAGGCTTGAATGCTGTAAAAAGTGCATAGGAGAGCTGTCGTTCCTGCCGTTCGTTCGCCACGAAGGTGCCGGGGGCGGCACTCGCCCAGGACTCTTGCTCACGATGTTGCAGATGTTCGGCCGGAAGATGAACGTGCACCACAGCTTCTCGGTCGACGAACCATGATGGAGTGAGTGCACTGACGTTTCCAAAACCCCGTGTTGCGGCAGAGTAGTGGACCGTTTCGCCGGTCAGGGCGTAGTGGGACAGGAAGGTTTCACTCTTGTTCTCGGTCAGCACGCCGTCTGACGCATATTCGGGAACCAGCGGGAGCCTCGCCGATTCGACCCGCGTCGCATCGAGCGTACAGCCGAGGATCATGTGGTGCGCAGGACAAAGTCCGACGGAGACTCCGTACGGATAGACGGGGATGCCGCGTGTCCTCGTTTCGGGAACATACTGTTGCTGGCCGAGAATCCTGACGAACCAAGAGTACAGACGCTCGGTTTCTCCCTGGGAAAGTCTCACGAGCGTCCGTCCGAGCTCTGACAATTGCTGGAGGCAGAAATCAAGTATCCGGGAGTCCCTCCCCTGCACCCCTTCGGCATCCCGCTCATTCCACCCCTCGTCGGCGAGGAGGAATCTTCTGAGCGCATAGAATGCCTGGGTGACTTTCCCCGGGTCCTTTGCCCGTGTGAGCGCGAGCGTATGTCCCTTCAGCGTTTTGTACCAATCGAGCAGGCTCTTGTCCTGTCGTCCTGAGAAGCGTGAGAGTTTCGTGTTCCAATCATCCTGTCCCGGCAGATTGCTCCCATGGACCACCTGCAATTCGATGCCTCTCCGGATAAGGTTCCGATGGGTTTCCACCGAGCGCCAAGGAATGCGGGGATCGAGCAAGAACGATCGCAGATACTCGAGTGAGAATCGGTGTACCTGCAGGTCATGAAGTCCCTGCAAGAACCGTCCGGGAGGGAATGAGAGGATCGGTTGGGCCATGACGATCGAAAGCGGTACATCTTCAAGCGCGCCTTCGTGCTCGAGATAGGGCAGCCAACGGCTCAGGTCCGCGATGGTGATCATGATCTGTTGGGGATGTACACCTGCGTCTAGCAATCGGGCGGCATCGGTGAGGCATCGACGCAATTCCATCATCTCATTTTCATACACGTGCAGCAGAGGCACGGTCGCTTCCGGCTGTGCAGTGCAGGTTTCGATCCACGAGGGAAAATCCTTCATGCCTGCAAAGCGATCCCACCTGTCGCATACTTCGGGGAAGAACACCCGATAGCGTGATCGGGGAAGGTCGGTGACCTCTTGTGGTGAGGGAGAAAGGAAGTGCGGTTCGTAGAACTCGTGTGCTGCGAGGAAACTTCGGTAGCGATTTCCGAGGAATTCGACATCATGTCGATACGCCGCGGGAAGCCGCCCGTATGCGGCACCGTCCTCATCCCGCACTCGTGACAACTCTTCCATTCTCACCAGCAACCGTTCGATCGGCGAGACAAGGCTCTCCGCCGATCCCAACCCCTCCGGATAGCAGAACCATCGCAAGGATCTGGCCTCCTCACCTTGCAGGAGGTTGAGCGCGAAAACTTGTCTTACCAGACGATTGGCCGGCGTCTGCGTCCGCTTGGGGAGAAAGCTTGACCTGAAGCGGTCCCAAGCCATCGCCCTATCATGCCTGATGATCCCCTGTGTGCTGGTGCGTGCATGATGTTCGATCCAGAAACGGAGGGCCGTCTCGGTCGGAAAGACTGAGATGACCGAAGGATCTTCGAGGCTCTGACTGATGATGGTGTGCAACTCTGCGGCCGAATGTACGATCATGTGACCCAGTATACCATCAACAGTGCTATACTCAAAGGCATGAGCGCACAGGTCCTTCATCATGACACCATGGGGCAAGACATCACACACAGGCTGAGCCTGTTCCAGTGGATCGTCGGTTTCTTCTTCATCGAACTCATCTGGACGTTCCTCGGTGGAGGAGCGACCTACCTCCTTCTCCGTTCATCCTCGGATCACGGGTGGAACACTGCCCCGTGGGGCGTCTACCTGATCCAACATGCCAATTTCCTCATCCTCTTCGGTGCGATCGCCCTCTTCGTAGCCATGGCGCTGCGTACCGGGATGGTTCGCTATATCACCGATGCGACGCGATTCCGGTGGCCCCTCTTCCGGTTTGGCTTGTTCGTATGGCTTGGCGGCCTTGTGATCGCGACCACAGCCGGCGTGCTGTGGAATCCACGATCCTTTTCCGTGAATCCTCCCGGATTGCTACGCGACCGGATATTCCTGATGACGCTGGCGATCGTCCTTACGCCGTTGCAGTGCATCGCCGAGGAACTGCTCTTCAGGACCACACTGTGGCGGATGCTTGCCCGCCGCGTGAAACGGCCATGGATCATGAGCCTGGCATCGGCTATCGTCTTCACGATCGCACACCTGGCCAACACCGAAGTGCAAGAGAGCCCGGTAACGGTGCTCGTCCTTGCCTATTATGCGCTCTCGGGATTCCTGTTCATGGAGATGACATGGCGTCTCGGAGGAACGGAGGCGGCATTCGGAGCGCACATCGCGAACAACATATTCCTCGTGCTCGTCGCCAACTACGTCGGATCATCGCTTCCCGGCGATCCGTGGTTCCTCCAGGAGGGGCCTGTCCTCTGGGTCGATTTCATCGTGCTACTGCTCTGTTCGGCGCTCATCTTGCGCCGTGGCAAAAGATATCAGTATACTGCGTTGCCGTGACTGTCCGTGAATCGCCCCATGACGATCATGACCAGATCGACGATCACCCAGATGCCCAATCCCCCCAACGTGAGGATCATGAGGATCCCGGTCCCGATCTTCCCGACATAGAAGCGATGCAACCCGAGCGGTCCTGCGAAGATGCACAACAGCAGGACAATGAGCCAATCACGATTATCCACGGGACTCGATCGTACCGGCAACGGATCGAGACGCTGACCGCACAGGGGACAGGTCCTGGCATGCAACGGGATTGCCCTTCCGCATGATTGACAATACTTCTCCTGATCGGTCCTTCCGTACCCTTCCATGGTATTGATTCCTCCTACATGGATCATACCATGTAACATTGCTTCTTTCCCATGGTTTCCTTACTATGGTGCAACACGAAACGAGGGGGAGCGCATGGGAAAGGAAAAGCAAGATGAGAGGAAAGGAAGCAGGAAGCAGACACGACTCAAGAAGAAACTGAAACGCCTGCTGATCCTGGCGGCACTCTTGCTGATCGCCTACATCATCCTCTGGATAGCGACCCCGTCGGTCGATGAATACTATGGGGACGGGTCGCAAGACGGGGTGGTCGCAGGTCTCGAGATTCCGATGCTCGGTGAGGACGATGTCCTGGTCATACATACGGGATTCTCCCTCCTCTACGATGAAGCGCACGAGCAACCACGTTGGGTGGCATACCGGTTGACCCGGGATGAGGTCTATGGCGTACATGAGAGAAAGGACAACTTCCGCCCCGATCCGTCGATATCCACCGGTTCGGCGGACCTTGAGGACTATCGGGGATCGGGGTACGATCGGGGACATCTGATCCCCGCGGCAGATCTCTCCTGGTCTGAAGAAGCGATGAGCGACTCGTTCTACATGAGCAACATGAGTCCCCAGGAACCTGAGTTCAACCGGGGAGTCTGGGCGAGTCTCGAGGCGGTGGTACGCAACTATGCGGTTACCGAAGGAGCTGTCCATGTGGTTACCGGACCGGTTCTCACCGACGGCCCCTACCAGAAGATCGGCGGGAATGGGGTGTCCGTTCCCAAGCAGTACTACAAGGTGATCCTGGATTATGTAGAACCGGAGATGAAAGCGATCGGATTCCTCCTCCCGAACGAGGGAACCCGCGTACGGCTGGAACGCTTTGCCACCAGCGTCGATCATATCGAAAAGATCACGGGCATCGATTTCTTCCCTCGCCTCCCCGACGATGAAGAGGCGGCACTGGAAAGTTCATTCGATTTCTCACTGTGGGATTCCGATGAATTCACAGCCTCAATGGCACAGCGGGAAGCCTACGCTGCGGATGCAACCGCATTCGCTCCGAAGAAATCGGAACCGTTCTCCTTGCGGATGCTCCGGGCTTTCGTCGACAAGGTCATGGTGATGACGAAGAGAGAGGTCAACTCGTTGCTCAGGATATTCGCCATCTCCCTGTAAGGATTGCTCTTCACACAATCTTCACCCTGCATGGAGATTTGTCTGTTGACTATCGGGCTGTATAAGGGGATATTTAGAGAATGTCTGACTTACGAAACACTTTTTCCAAGGAGTATCGATTCATGAAGAAGCTTTCATTTTTGGCTATCCTCTTGCTTGCCACGGTCCTCATCGTATCCTGCGCAGGGACGAAGGCAGAGACTCCCGTGGTGCAGGACGAGACGCCTGTCGTCGTATCGGATTCACAGGTGGTCACCATCACCGAACCCGCTGTCCAGGAAGAAGCACCGATCGAGAGTGCGCCTGTGGTGGAAACCTCTCCGATCGTCATAGATACCGCTCCGGCATTCAGTGCCACTGATGCCGATATCGAACAGAAATTCAGCTATGTCTATGGGCACCTGCTTGCGAGCAACATCATTCAGCAGCAGATTGACCTCGCAACGACTCCGTTCATCGCCGGATCCGCCGACTTTTTCAACTATGCCGATCCGAAACTGACAGAATCCGAGATCAATGACCTGTTCATGCTCTACCAGCAGTTCCTTGACGGCACCTTGACGGAGACCGACCTCGAAGCGCAATCGGGAGAGCCGGTCGACACCTTGGTCACCTTCGTGGACAAATTCAGCTACGGTTATGGCTATGTGGTGCAGTACAACCTGCAGAGCCAGGGAATCCTGGTAGTGCTCGATGATTATCACTCAGGTGTCGCGGATGCATTCGCACAGATTCCCCTCCCCTACACCGAAGAACAGATCGATGAGCTGTTCACTGCATACCAGGACAAGCTGATCGCGGAGTATGAGACGATGGTCGGCGAGTATGCCGCTCAGAACCTTGCCGATGCGGAGTCTTTCCTCGCTGAGAATGCGACAGCGGAGGGTGTGGTCACCACCGACAGCGGTTTGCAGTACAAGGTCATGTCCCTTGGTGAGGGAGCCCTTCCCACTTCCGAGGATACGGTGAAAGTCGATTACATGATCACCTTCCTCGACGGATCGACCGGAGACAACTCCTACAGCAGGGGCGAGCCCTCCACATTCAAGCTGGCCAACCTGATCCCCGGATTCGCCGAGGGTGTCAAGCTGATGCCGGCAGGAAGCCACTACCGTTTCTATGTGCACCCTTCCCTCGCATACGGAGAGGCTGGCAATGAAATGATTCCTCCCAACACACTGTTGATCTTCGATGTCGAGTTGCATGAGATCGTGCAGTAATCATCGCATCAACACCTGAACATGACCGTCGCGGATTACCGCGACGGTTTTTTTTTCCAATGCGCATCTTGACGAACGTAGATTTTCCCTCTTATAATATACATATCATATATGTTTAGTATGATTTAGGAGATCACATGGCAGCCATCTACAAGGACATCACCAAACTGATCGGCAATACTCCCTTGGTGGAGATTCCCAATTTCTCCAGGAACCATGGACTGAAGGCACGGCTCCTGGTGAAGCTCGAATCATGCAATCCCGCAGGAAGTATCAAGGACAGGATAGCAAAGGCGATGGTCGAGGAGGCTGAAAAACAGGGATTCCTCGGTGAAGGGTCTACCATCATCGAACCTACCAGCGGCAACACCGGAATCGGATTGGCGCTCATGGCTGCCTCAAGAGGGTATCGCATCATTCTCACCATGCCTGATACGATGAGTGTGGAACGAAGGAACCTCCTGAAAGCCTACGGGGCTGAACTGGTACTTACCGATGGTACCAGAGGCATGAAAGGTGCGATGGCCACTGCAGAACAGCTTGCTGCCGAAATTCCCGGATCTTTCATCCCGAGTCAGTTCTCCAACAAGGCGAATCCCGCCATCCACAAGGCGACGACGGGAGTCGAGATCTGGAACGATACCGACGGAACGGTCGATATCCTGGTCGCAGGGGTAGGAACCGGAGGTACGATCAGTGGAGCCGGGGGGTATCTGAAGTCGAAGAACAAATCCATCATGGTGATCGCAGTCGAGCCCACCGGCTCTCCGGTCCTCACCACAGGGATTCCCGGACCTCATAAGATACAGGGAATCGGGGCGGGATTCATTCCCGACACGCTCGATACGAGCGTGTACGATGAAGTCTTGACCGTGGAGAACGAGGATGCGTTCGCGATGGGGCGTGAGCTCGCCCGGACCGAGGGCATCCTTGCCGGAATCTCCTCCGGGGCTGCGCTTGCGGCAGCAGTGCGGATCGCACGGATGGAGGAACATGCCGGAAAGACGATCGTGGTCATCCTCCCGGATAATGGGGACCGCTACCTCTCGACGGCGATGTTCAGCGACTGAGCGTATGGAACCGCGTATCCTCGAGCGTCTATATCCGTTGGCTGAAGAGTCGTATCGTAAGTTCTCCCAATCCCTCATCCCCGATGGGTTGCCGTTGCTGGGGGTCCGGATGGGCCAATTGAGACGGCTCGCGAAGGAGCTCTCGCGGGAAGGATGGGATCCGTTCGCACGCATGTCGGAGGACTCGTTCCACGAAGAGACGCTACTCAGGGCATTGGCGATCGCCTATGCACGGGTTTCCGAAGAACGACGGATCGCGATGATCACTGCGTTCCTTCCCCGGATCGACAACTGGGCTGTCTGTGACAGCATGTGCACGACGTTCGACCGGGTGGATCGTGAACCAGGAATGTACCTCGCACTCATCGAACGGCACCGGAAGGATTCACACCCCTATGCAAGGCGGTTCAGCGTGGTGATGCTGCTCTTCCATTTCCTTGGACCAGGGTATCTCGATCAGGTCATGGCCTCTCTCGCCACAACGGAGCAAGACCACTACTATGTCGACATGGCGATCGCGTGGGCTGCAGCCACAGGGTATGCGAAGTTTCCCGACACTTTCGGACCCTGGTTGGAGACGATTCCTTTTCCCCGCCGGACCATGATGATGACGATCGGGAAGATCAGGGACTCAAGACAGGTTTCTCCCGAAGCAAAGGCCCGGGCCGCATCATGGAAACACCTTCCCTGAAATAGAAACGTCTTGGACAGGAAACCCATCCAAGACGTTTGTGTCGGAAAACGATGATGATCAATACTTCTTGGCACCGGCTGCGAGCGCCTTCTCCACCAAAGCGTAGAAATCATTCACGTGGATCGTTGCACCGGCGATGTCATCGGTGTGGCCATTGGCATCCTTGTAGCTGATCTTCTTCGGATCCTGGGTCGCGAGCAAGTGGCTTTCGACCGCAGCGGCCTGTTGGTACCACTCGGCTTGAGCGCCACCGAACTTCACCATGTTGTACTTTCCAGCCATGTCGAACGCCTTCTTGTCATCTCCGGCTTCATTGACGGCACTCCAGTAGACGTTCACGATATTCCCGTCCTTGACCAAGAGGGAAACGAATCCCTTCCATCCGGAAGAACCGAATGCATCCTCGGAGGCATAGTAACCGCCGTCGGTGTAGGGTCCGAGCTCAACCGGCCCGGCCGCAAGAGCTTCCTGGGCAAGATTGAACAATACGTCGACGTGGATCGAAGCACCAGCGAAGTCGTCAGTGTGCCCCTGGTCATCCTTGTAGGTGATCTTCTTGGGATCCTGGATCTTGATCAGATGGGCCTCAGCCTTCTCAGCCTGCTGGTACCACTCGGCCTGCGCACCACCGAACTTGACCATGTTATACTTGCCAGCCTTGTCATACGGTTTCTTGTCGTCGCCATTCTTGTTCACGGCGCTCCAATTGACCGCAGCGATGCGCCCGTTCATGACGTTGAGAGAAACATACTCTTTCCAACCCGAGGAGGGATACTCATCAGCCATGGCAAAGTAGGCGCCATCCTTGTAGGGACCGATTCCGACGGGGCCAGCCGCAAGAGCTTTCTCGGCGAGGCTGAACATCTCGACGACGTGGATGGAGACACCCGCGATGTCATCAGTGTGGCCTGCAGCATCCTTGTAGGTGATCTTGGTCGGATCCTGAGTCTTGATCAGGTGTGCCTCGGCTTTCTCAGCCTGCTGGTACCACTCGGCCTGAGCGCCACCGAACTTCACCATGTTGTACTTTCCGGCCATGTCGATGGTCTTCTTGTCGAAGCCTGCATTGACATTCAATCCGTTCCAGTCAACATCGGTGATCTTGCCACCCTTGACCACGATGGTCACGCCATACTTCCAACCCGAGGACCCGAATGCCTCGTCCATTGCGAAGTAGACACCATCCGCATAGGTTGAGGAGACGGTTGCCGGAGCAGGTGCGGGTACGGGTGCGGGTGCGGCAGCTGGTGCAGGTGCCGCTACGGGAGCCTGCGCCACTGGTTCGGCCTTCTTGGCACAGCCGCTCACGACGAACAAGGCCAAGGCAATAGCCAGGACCAAAAATGCTACATTACGTTTCTTCATGAAATCACTCCTGATATATCGATATCGCTGTATAGTATATTAGTTGGATGCATGTTATGCAATACCAACTGGCACAAAAATGGAATCCACACGGGAATTTTACAGCTATTCATTTCCAGCATGACAGTTACCCAATGAATCCTACGCGCTCTTTGCCATGCCCCCCACCCCCCGTGATCCTTCATGGGAACATGTGAGGATGGACATGTTGAAGCCCGGCATCCAGGACGAACGCCGGGCTTCGTGATCGATCGCGCTTAGCGATGCACTGCGGTCAATGCACCATTGATGGTGAGGACATTGTTCTCGAGAGCAGCCTGGAGCGTACCATCGAAGAAGTACTGAGCATCGGCAGCGGCAATGTTCTTCACGATATTGCCAGTCTTCGCTGTCGATTTCTCATCAACCTGCTTTCCGCCAGCGACGCTGCTGTCCCATACTTTCGACCAGTTGATGGTCGCTGCAGTGCCGTCAGTACTGAAATCCTTGCTGATGACCTGGGGACCGGCACCTACGATATAGCCGATCGCACGGCTTTCGAATGCACCGTTGGGGAAGAGAAGCTTTCCGCTCTTGTCGGTGGAAATCCTATACGCGGTTCCGCGGTGAGCGTACTGGACGGTGATCGTTCCATCGGCAGCCTTGCTTGCGTTCAGGTTGTCCGTGACAAGCTGGGCGTACGGATTGGTTCCGAAGAGGAACAGTCCGCGCAAACCGCTCGACAATGTCGCCTTCCCTTCCACGTCGTAGAGGTAGGCATTGAACAGATGGGTGGAACCGAGTGCTGATGCACCGGTGGTCTCATCGGCGTGGTCCTTCTCGGCAGCCATGTAGCGGATGTTACCGGTGAAGGAGAAATAGTTCTCCGCATCCGGAGCGGCCACATTGAGACGATAGCTGATCTTCAGATCCTGGGAACCATCGGAAACGGGAGCTGCGGGTGCAGCAGGTGCAGCTGCCGGAGCCTGGGCTGCAGGGGCAGGCTTGGCGCATCCGATCGCCACGAACGAGACGATTGCGATGATCGCAACCAAAGAAATCCAAGTCATTTTTTTCATGATTCACTCTCCCTCTGGGGCAGTATATAAGAATGATTCGATAATATATTACTTTATCGATATGATGCAAGAGGAGATCGTCATGATTTTCATCGATTTTTCAGATGGCGAAACCAAGGAAAGGAAAACCGATCCCTGTGATGGGATCGGCTCTCTTCGGAAGCGGAAGATGCTGCAAGGGCAGCAGTGGAAGCATAAGTGGCGGCTCTTGGATCAGAGGTACCGTACGGCTAGTGCAGCAACCGCCACCACGCATGAAACCACACCGAAATAGGTGAGGAACCAGGTGACTTTATCCATGATGCGATCTCCTTGGGATGTATGGTATATCCTATTAAATAATTTTTTATCGATTCATGTCAAGCAGGTGCTTGCCAGAGACTTTGACAAGCGATTGGCAACCTGTTACGATGCGCCCATGCGGCGCCTCAAGCCTGGAGATTTCGTCATTCTCATCATCTCGGTGGCAATCATACTTCTCAGCATGAGATCCTTCGGCGAGTTTTCGGGAAAGCCGGAGGTCCGGGTCCGTGCGGGCGGCAAGCAGTGGGTCTACGATCTGTCTGTCGACACACGGGCCACCTTCGATGGACCGGTCGGCAGCACGACCATGGAGATTGAAGGGGGAAAAGTGCATGTGCACGACTCGGATTGCCGCAACAAGGTCTGTATCGCCGCAGGATGGATATCGAGACCCGGACAGTGGATCATCTGTCTCCCCAACGACGTGTTCATCCTGATCGAAGGCTCGGAAATCCAGGAGGAAGGAGGTGCCGATGACACGGCTTTCTGATCGCCACATTCCTGCACGGGTCGAATTCGTTGCGTTGCTTGCTGCGTTCGCACTCTTCCTTTCGACTGTCGAGTACATGATTCCGAAGCCGGTTCCTTTCATGCGGATCGGACTGGCAAACCTTCCGCTCATCATCGGACTCGGCATCCTGAGCGACCGGGAATACTTCCTGTTGGCCGTACTCAAGGTCTTCGGACAAGGATTGGTCACCGGAACCATCTTCTCCTACATCATCCTTTTCTCGTTGGCAGGAACCGCGGCAAGCACGTTGGTCATGTATGTGTTCTATCGATTCGCCAGACGGTTCATCAGCCTCTTGGGCGTGAGCATCGCGGGAGCCATGGCAAGCAACATCGCGCAACTTCAGTTGAGCCGCTTGATACTCTTCGGGGATGCCGCACGCCTGATAGCCCCGCCCTTCCTCGCCGTCGGCCTGGTGACATCCATCCTCTTGGGGCTTTTCGCCGAGAGTTTCGTCGTCAAATCCCAATGGTATGCGAAGCAAAAGGAGAATCGTCCATGAGCGCATCGCAGGCAACATTGCTCATGGGAATCCTCTCCCTGCCCGCACTCCTGCTACAGGACAATCTGCTCGGAATTGCGTGCCAGGTGCTCTATGTCATATTCCTCGCGATTGGTCGGGGCAGGAAGTTCAGGATCCTTCCGAACCTGATCCTCCTGATCAGCGTATCCAGCGCACACCTGCTGCAACCGAACGGACTGCACTTGGTCTCCCTGGGAGGATTCTCCGTTACCTTGGGAGCCTTGCTCCTCGGAGCGAGGAAGGCACTTACCTTGATGGGGCTGCTCTACCTCTCCCACTACATGGTCTCGGGACGTCCCGAGTTCCCAGGAAAGCTGGGCAAGCTCGTGGCCATGCAGTTCTACTATTTCGAGAGGATCACCACAGGTTGGCGTTCGATCCAACCGAAGAGACCCTTCATCGGGGCGATAGACCGGTTGATGTTGCTTCTCGAAGATTCCGGGAGCGAACCTGCAAGCATTTCCACCAAGGGTTCCCTACGGGCGACCACACGGGTGCTCATCACGAACGCTATGCATGTGCTCGTACTCTGGTCACTCTTTTTCGCAGGATATCTCGGATTGCTCCCCGCCTTCGGATGACTCAGGGTGCCGCAAGCGTGAACTGCTGATCGCTGATCGTATAACTGAGTGTTCCGTCCTGCAATCCCCGCGAGAGATACAGATGATGTTCCTTGTCGATGATCACCGCCTCGACACCCTCCAAGGAATTGATCAGGGCCATCCCCTTTTCAAGTCCCAATGAGTAGACGGAGGTCGAAAGGGCATCGGCGATGAACGAATCCCCGGTGATGATGCTCGCACTGGTCAGGTCGGTTTCCACCGGATACCCGGTTCCGGTATCAAGGATGTGGTGATACACGATGCCATCGAGCTCGAGATAACGCTCATAAGGTCCGCTGGTGACCAACGCCTTGTCCTCCAATCCGATGATCATCACATGTCCGCCCCGCTCGGCCTCAGGATTCTGGACACCGATCCGCCAAGGGCTTCCGTCGACCCTGGTTCCCATGACCAAGACATTGCCCCCGAGATTGATGATCGCCTTTTCGACGCCGAAGGAGGCGAGCACCTCGGCGACCTCATCCGCTGCATATCCCTTTGCGATGCCACCCAGGTCGATGACCATTCCGGCATCGAGAAGCTCCACGGTGGAGTGTTCGGCATCAAGCACCACCCGTTCATACCCGACCAGTGGCAACAGATTGTCGATCTCCTCTTGGGGAGGACGGCGGGGATTGTCCCCTCCGATGTCCCAGGCCTTGACCAACGGCCCGATCGTGGGATCGAACGCACCATGACTCATCCTGGCGGCATCAAGGGCTTTGCCGATCACCAGGAAGGTATCCTCGGAGACCGAAACCGGACCGAGCCCTGCGGATCTGTTGATCGTTGCGACCTCGCTGGTATCCAGATGGAGACTCATCCGCTGTTCGATTTCCGCGATGCGCGCGAACGCCTTGTCGAACGCAATGTCATCCACCACATCATATATGGTGATGCGACAGACGGTCCCGAGCATGAGCTCAGAGCGGGAACGCGGTTCCGTGGAGACCCTCTCGGAGCCCCTGGAACACGAAATGGTGAAGATTATCAGAAAAATGATTCCGATAAAAAAGAACTGAATTGCATTATTGGTACGTTTCATGATACTACTATGTAAGTGATATATCGCATAATGCGAAAAACAGCAACCATCACTGACGGACCTGCATGTCCGTCATCCACTATCAGTACGAAGCATTACGGTTTACGGACCAGAGGATAAGGAGATTCTACATGGATAAGAAAAGGATTGTGATTCTTGGCGGAGGATATGCCGGAGTCCATGCGGCAAAGGTGCTGCACAAGGCCTTCAAGAAATTGAAAGACACTGTGGAAGTCACGCTGATCGACCGCCACAACTACCACACCCTCATGACAGAATTGCATGAAGTGGCAGGAAATAGGGTTGACGAATCATCGGTAAAGATTTCCTACAACCGAATCTTCGCCGGAACGACGGTGAATGTGATTCGCGATGAGATCAAGCACATCGATTTCGAGAAGCAGGTCCTTGAAGGGATCGGCGCAACCTATGCGTATGATCAGCTGCTCATCGCGACCGGTGCGGAACCGACCGACTTCAACATACCCGGAGTCAAGGAACACGCTTTTTATCTCTGGAGCCTCGAGGATGCGCTTCGCATCAAGCGCCACATCATCGACATGGTGACTGCAGCCTCCTACGAGAAGGATGCACAGAAGCGAAGGGAGATGCTCACCTTCGCAGTCGCGGGCGGTGGATTCACCGGTGTCGAGCTCGTAGGCGAGCTGATCGAGTGGTTGCCGATCCTCTGCAAGGAACACGGTGTGGACTTCAATGAGGTGAAGCTCATGAACGTCGAGGCGTTGGGAAACATCCTCAACATGCTGACCGACAAGCCCCGCCAGAAGGCGATCGAGTACATGCACAAGCATGGGGTCGAGATCAAGACCAACAGCCTGATCATCAATGCCGATGAGAACGGATTCACGATCAAGGACGGTACGGTAGTCAAGACCAAGACCCTCGTGTGGACCTGCGGAGTCCGCGGCACCACGTTCTGCCACAATCTCCCCCTCACCGACGGAAAGGTCCAGAGGAAGAAGGTCGACGAGTTCATGCGCTCCCCCGATTACAAGAACGTCTATCTCGCAGGTGACGGAATCTGGTTCATGGAGGATGGCAAGCCGGTCGGACAGATCGTCGAGGCCGCCGAGCAGACCGCAGCCACGGCAGCACACGGCATCATCTACAACATCAAGTCGGAGTTGGGACTGAAAGTACAGGAGCCTGCGCCGTTCAAGTCCAACTTCCACGGGTTCATGGTTTCCATCGGCGGCCGTTACGCGGTATCGAATACCATGGGTGTCGTCATGTACGGATTCTTCGCACAGGCGATCAAGCACATGGTCAACATGTATTACCAGTTCGGCGTGTGCGGAGTGAACGGTGCGTGGACCTACTTCAAGCATGAGATTCTCAATATCAAGCACCGCCGTTCCCTGATCGGCGGCTTGGCTTCCTATCGGGTCCCTCCGTACTGGATCGTATTCCTCCGCATGTATCTCGGTGTCATGTGGTTGATCGAAGGTGGGAACAAGATCGTCGAAGGCTGGCTTACCGACACCACCGGCAGCAAGGTCTACTGGGGACCGCTCCCGGGCGCCGAAGGCGGTGATGCAGTCGCAGCTGCCTCGGAAGCGGTGGTGGAAACCGTCGCAGAGGTGGTTGGTGGAGTATCGGTTGCTTCCGCTTCCTACGCTGCCCCCGCGGCAGTCGAGACGGTGAGTGCCGCGAGCGGCGCGGTCGTCGAGACCGTGACCAGTGCAAGCGGGTACGCGACCGAAGTCGTCGGAGAGGTTGCCACGAAGGTCAAGCAGTTCGCCCCGCCGTTGCTCGATCAGCCGCTCGGCATCTATACATGGATCAACGAGACCTTCGTTGCCGCTGCTCCCTACCTGTTCCAGCTCATGATCGTTCTCGCTGAGGTCGGAATCGGACTGTGCTTCCTTGCAGGTCTGTTCACCTTCCCCGCAGCAATCGTATCGATCGGATTGTCGATCATGTTCCTTATCGGAGCACTCGCCGGCAAGGAAATCCTCTGGTACATGGCTGTCTCGATCGTCATGCTCGGCGGTGCCGGCCGTGCACTCGGTCTCGACTACTGGGTGATGCCCTACCTGAAGAAATTGTGGAACAAGACTCCGATCGCAAAGAAGCTCTACTTCTTCATGGATGAGCCTGAGTTCACCCGCAAGCAGATGGAGAGACGTCTGGCAAAGCAGAAGGATGCATCCCTATAATCATGAATGAGTTTTGGAAAGACGAACCGACGATTTCCTCCGAACTGGAGGACGTCGGTTCGTTGATACATGATGCGATTGATCGCTCACACAGCTTTGTCAGGCAACTGCTGTCCGCCCAGGTAAAGACCAACGGGAAAATGCTCCGCCCTGCCCTGGTCCTCATCGGATCGAGGTTGGGCGATCCTGCGCGCCGTGACGGGGCAAAGAAGATCGCCAGCGTGCTGGAGATGATCCACATGGCATCGCTGGTGCATGACGATATCATCGACGACGCACGTACCCGCAGGGGATTGCCGACGCTCTACGCCCAAGCGGGTGCGAAGCAGGCGGTCCTTGCGGGAGACTATCTGCTCTCGAGGGCGATGGCCCTGGTCGGAGGAAGAGAAGGAGACCTTGAGGCATCGACGGTCTCGAACGCGTTCAGCCGATTGTGCGAGAGCGAACTTGACCAGGATGCCGGCCAAGGCGATTTCACCATCTCGGCGAATACCTACATGCGCCGTATCGCGGGAAAGACCGCATCGCTGTTCGCACTGAGCTCCTATGCAGGAGCTGCGGTGGCGAAGGCTGACGCATGCGCACAGCGAAAGATGCACCGCATCGGGTACCTCATGGGCATGGCATTCCAGATCCAGGATGATATCCTCGATTACGACGGTCATGCAGAGAAGCTCGGCAAGGAACCGGGAAGGGATATCCTCAACGGTATTCCTACCCTTCCCCTGCTCGCTGCGTTGAAGAAGGAGAAGGTGCTGCCTGTCGAAGAGCAACTGCTGCACCAGATCACCGCGAAACAAAAGATCTCGAAGCGGGATGCGGCGAAGGCGGTCAAGAGAGTCGTTCAGCTCGGAGGACTGCAGGAGGCGAAAGGGATCGCTGGCAAGTATGCCGACCGTGCCACGCATGATATCCGAAGCTTGGGACACGATGAGGTCGAACGTATCCTTCTTTGGGTGTTCGACAGACTGTCAGGCCGCCGGACCTGAGAGGAAACAGCCATGTCAATGTCAATTGAAGAGCAGGTCCTCGAATCTGAGTACCAGCTCATGCTCGATCACCTTACCCTGCGCTCCCGAGGCTCAGGCTTCCTGATCGAAGATATCGAACAGGAATTCGAACACCTGTTGGTCTACCAAGGCCAGGATTGGGTCGGCCGCGGAGAGATCAAGAATGCAGAGATACAAGGGCACGTCTACGCGTATCAGATTTTCTTGAAACGATGGAAAGAAGCCCACCTGAACAATTGATCGAGGACCGCCGGATGGCGGTCCTTTTCCTCAACACCCTCAGAAATCGAAATTGTCCGGATCGGGACCGAACCGCTTGCCCACATGCAAGGCATCGATACGATGCATCTCATCCGCAGTCAAGGAGAAATCGAAGACCTGTGCGTTCTCCCTGATCCTGTGGTCATGCACGGATTTCGGAATCACCACGATCCCATGCTGGAGGTGCCACCTCAGGACTACCTGGGCAGCGGTCTTTCCATGTACTGCGGCAATCTCCTGAAGGACAGGAAGATCAAGATTCCCCTTCATCAATGGACTCCAGGCCTCCACCGTGATGTTCTGCAGCTTGCAGAAATCACGCAGCTCCTGCTGGTTCAGAAGCGGGTGCAGCTCTACCTGGTTCACCGCAGGAACGATATCACTTGATCCGAGGATCTCCTTCAAGTGATGTATCTGGAAATTGCTTACCCCGATCGCCCTGACCCGCTTCTGTCGGTACAGCTCGGTCATCGCACGCCATGTATCGAGGTACTTGCCCTTCACCGGCCAGTGGATCAGATACAGGTCGAGATAATCGGTCCCCAGCTTCGCAAGGCTCGTCTCGAAGGCTTTGAACGTACTTTCATACCCTTGGTCGGCGTTCCACACCTTGCTGGTGAGAAACAGCGTCTCCCGGTCGACGCCGCTCTCGCGGATCGCTTGTCCGACTCCCTCTTCGTTTCCATACACCGCAGCGGTGTCGATACTGCGATATCCTGCACGCAAGGCCGACTTCACGGAGTTGATCACCGGTGTCCCGTCACCAACCTTGAAGACTCCCAACCCGAATCCCGGCATCTGCACGCCATTGTTGAGCATGATCGTATCCTGCAAGTTCCCTATCATGTATCGAACCTCCTTGTTCCCTTGGATACAGTATACTTGAGAATCGGCAGAAGGGCCAATCACTGAGAATATGAACGTACAATCATATGATTAAGGAATCATCTTATCGATAAATAAACATCTATTAATTCTTCGATATATATGTTATCCATATACCAGTTACACTTTTTTAAGGAGAATATATGAAACACAAGATCTCGCTCGTTCTCGTGCTTGTCCTGCTCTCATTGGTCCTGGTGTTCACCGGATGTGGAAAGAAGGAAGTTGCGGCAACACCCGCTGCGGCACCTGCTGCTCCCGTAGCGGCACCTGCACCCGCCCCTGCTCCGGCACCGGCAGCTCCTGCGATCGACAAGAACGCAGTGTTGGTCTCTGCGGCTGAAAACTATTTCACCCAGATTGCAACCAGCAACAACATGATCGCCGCAAAGGATGTCAAGGCCATGATGGATGACAATCCGGACGCAATCATGATCATCGACATCCGCGCTGCAGCCGATTTCGAGGCCGGACACATCGCTGGCGCTTACCACAGCGAGTGGAAGGATCTCGGCAATGTCATGGAGAAGATTCCCACCAACCGCCAAGTCGTGGTCACCTGTTACTCAGGGCAGACTGCAGGTCAGGCGATCGGCGCCCTCAGGCTTGCAGGATTCACCAACGTGAAGACCCTCACCGGCGGCATGAACGGTTGGAAGGCAGCAGAACTGACCGCGGTTGAGACCGGCGCGAAGCCCCTTGCCTCCCGCTCGGATACATCCGCACCGAAGAACGATGAGCAGAAGATCCTCTGGGATGCGGCGAAGGCCTACTTCAAGGCTGTCGGAACCGACGGCAACAAGCTGATCAAGCCCCAGGATCTCTACGATACGCTGCAGACCAATCCGAAAGCCTTCACCGTGATCGACATCCGTGGAAAGGCTGATTACGATGGCGGCCACATCGAGTACTCCACCCACACCGCGTGGGCACAGATGGGAGGACAGCTCGCCTCCTTGCCCAAGAACGGCAAGATAGTGATCGTATGCTTCTCCGGCCAGACTGCCGGACAGACCGTCGGCGTCCTCAGGACCCTCGGTTACGATGCCTACTCCCTCCAGGGCGGCATCAACAACGGCTGGAAGCCCGCGAATCTTCCTCTCGTCCAATAATCCTTGACCTGATCGCACAGGATACCGTCGCAGGTGCGACGGTATCCCTATGGGAAGCAGAAGGGGTCTGGTGGCTCCCGCGGTCTTCAAAACCGTAGGCTGTACAAGTCGCAGCGGCAGGTTCGATTCCTGCCTCTTCCGTACCATGAATGAGCATCGTCCGCGCATACCACAAGTAGAAACCCTCTTGCAAGAACCATCGGTCTCACGCTGGATACCCTTGATCAGCCGACCGATGGTCACCATGATCGTTCGTGAGGAACTTCAGAAGATACGACAGTCATGGATCGAGGACAAGAAAGAAATCACGCACGAAGAGTTGCTCGACCGCATTGTCCGAGCCTGTGTCGCACGATACCGGCGCAGCCCGCAACGGGTAGTCAATTGTACGGGAGTGATCATACACACGAACCTGGGACGTTCGCCCATTGCTCATGAGACGTGGGATGCCGCAGGGGAATTGAACACCGCTTACAGCTCTCTTGAGCTCGATCTCGACACTGGCAAGCGTGGGCAGAGGAACTCCTTGGCAGGCGATTTGCTTTCCCTCCTCGCAGGAGCAGAGTCTGCCATGGTGGTCAACAACAATGCCGCAGCGCTCTTCTTGATCCTTTCCGTCCTCGCCAAGCGCAAGGAAGTGATTGTCAGCAGGGGTGAGCTGGTGCAGATCGGGGGAGGCTTCAGGATCCCCGATATCCTCCGGCAATCGGGAGCCAGGTTGGTCGAGGTCGGTACGACTAACATCACCACGTGTGAGGATTACCTTGAGGCGGTCACCGAACGGACCGCTCTGGTACTGAAGGTTCACCGGAGCAATTTCGCCCTCCGCGGATTCACCGGGGAACCTACCACCGCAGAACTCGCGACCGCACTGGAAGGCCGGGTCCCCTTGCTCGTCGACCAAGGTTCAGGAATCGTTCGACGCGGTATGCCCGGAGAGACTCCCATCGAGAATCACATCAGACAAGGAGCTTCCCTGGTCTGCTTCTCTGCTGACAAGGCTTTGGGGTCCGTCCAGGCAGGGTGTATCGTAGGGACTCGAAAGATGATCACCAAACTGCTGCAATCACCGCTCTACCGGGTTCTCAGACCAGGCAAGACGATCCTGACCCTGCTTGAACATTCGGTGGTGGCACACCTGAACGGGGACATGCCTCCGGTACTCACCTGTATCGACCGATCGGTACGGGAGCAGCAGGAAATGGGCCTTTGTGTCCTGGAAGGCTTGCCGGAAGGAAGGTATTCCTTGGCAGGCGCTCCAATGACCTTGGGAGGCGGAAGTTCCCCCGATGAATACCGCGAAGGCGTGGCAATCAGGGTTTTGCTTGATCGACCAGCGGAAGAGATCCTCAGGAGGCTTCGTTCCCTGGATCCTCCGATCATCGGGACGATCGACAAGAAAGTTGTCCTCCTCCACCTGGGAGCCCTCTTCGAAGAGGATGTCCCCCACCTGAGAAACAGCCTTCGGGCCCTAGCGGAGTGGTGAGCGTGCATATCATCGGAACGGCAGGTCATGTGGACCACGGGAAATCGACACTCGTCAGGGCTCTTACCGGAACCGATCCGGATCGGTTGCCAGAGGAGAAGCTCAGGGCCCTGACGATCGAACTGGGTTTTGCCTCATACCGGAACGACGCTGGCCAGACGATCGGCGTGATCGATGTGCCGGGGCATGAACGGTTCATCAGGAACATGGTTGCGGGCACGTGGTCCCTCGATTGTGCCATGCTGGTCATCGCAGCTGATGACGGATGGATGGAACAGACAGAGGACCATGCGCAGGTCTTGTGTGGCATGCGTGTGCCTTCGGTATTTGTCGTGCTTACCAAACGGGACCTCGCCGATGAAAAGAGGTTGTCGGAAGTCACCATCGATATCGAAAAGCGGTTCACGGCCCTGTTCGGGTATGAGCCGGAGATCGTGGTGGCCAGCGCGTTGCATGATCCCGACCTGCGCGAATTGAAGCGCTGTATCGATCGACATCTCATGCACGAATCGTTGCACTGCCGCGTTCCCGCCCTCTTCGTAGACCGGACTTTCATCATGGCGGGAACAGGACCTGTCATCACCGGAAGTCTCCGTGGAGGCTTCCTCACGGTGGGCAGCGAGGTCACGATCCTGCCGAAGATGAAGCGATCGCGCATCCGCTCGCTCCAATGCTTCGGCAAGGCAGTGGAACGAGTGGAGGATGGGACGAGAACGGCATTAGGATTGCAGGGGATAGGGATCGAAGAACTCTCGCGAGGCGATTGCCTGACCACGAGGGCCGATCTGTTTTCCGTCACCCAGCAGGCTTATGTTCTCTTGGTTGCGCCGTATGCCGACGGCAAGCTCGCATTGAAGAACCACGTTCAAGTGGAAATCGCATCGGGAACCTGGCACGATACCTGTTCCGTTCACTTCCTGGGACGCCCCGTACAGGGAATGCACCACATGCTCGTACGTATCGTCAGCCATGAAACACAAGCATGGTATTGGCAACAGCCCGTCATTCTCATGCAACCGGGAGCAAGCACCGTGATCGCCTACGGAACGGTGATAGTCGCTGACAATCTCGCCAAAACCGAGCTCAATCGGCTGCGGGAGCTGCTTTCTTCCGACAACGTCCTCCCTGCGGATATCGATTCTCCAGAACTATTGCGATTGTTCCTGAGCGGGTATCGGATGCTCCCCGGCAGGATGGGAAATGAACTCTCTGTATGCGACCGACGATTTCTCCGGATCGGCCAATGGTGGATAGCTGCCGAAATAACCGAAGAAATCAAGCAGCGACTCTTCCAGGCGATATCCCGGCAGCAACAACCGCTGGCTTTGGAAGAGGCCAAGCAAAGCACCCCCTATCCTGCTTCCGTCGTTGCTGCTGTCATCAGGAGATTGGAAGAGAACAATGAGCTTCGGGTTCGCAACGGAAAGTTGGAGAAAGGGGGTACACAAGAAGAACCTCTTCCGTCTGGGGCACGGGAACTCTTGATACGCATCGAGCGGAATGGATTCGATGGATACGAGAGCAGGAAGCTGACCAGGGAGGAAAAGCCTTTGGTCGGGATACTCCTTCACGCAGACAAGATCGTGATCTTGGAAAGTACGTTCATCTACTCGGTAAAGACTCTTGGCACCATGATCGGCTTGGTATTGCAGGGGAGAAAAGTGAAAGACCGGTTCACCATCGGCGAGGCCAAGACACACATCCCGCTCAGCCGGAAATACATGCTTCCGCTGTTGAATCATATGGAGCAGGCAGGCTATGTCAGACGGATCGGAGACATTCGGGAGGTAATTCGGCTTCCTGAACGATAAAATTGAGACTGATTCCAGTTGTGCTTTTTTTATCGATACTGGTATAATGATTGCGAAGGGACAGATTTGCAATGGAGGAATCTATGGGGAATGACAGGAAGGCACAGATGTTCCGATTCGGGCTGCTCGCTCTGGCGGTCCTGATGGTGTTCTTCGCATTGGGTTGCAAGAAGAAGGAAGTGGCCGGCACGGCTCCTGCAGTCGCCGAACCGCAGGTCATCACCGTACGGTTCACCGACCCGGTTGATCTCGAACCGCAGCCGAGTGCCAAGTGCATCGCCTGCCACACGAAGACGAACCCGATCAACAAATTGGCCAAACCAGTCTCTGCCGCGGCAGAGACAGGTGGGTGAGGCCCTGCCGCGCCGGAGTTTTCGGCGCTTGAAAAATTCCAAGTATCTTTGGATTTCCTTGACACTGCCCATGGGAAATTGGGTTGTGTGACCTGTCACGGAGGCAATGGCAACGAGGAGCGGTTCGAATTCGCTCACGTCGGTGTCAACACCTCCCCGTCCGCTGATGTGAATGGCATCTGTGCACAGTGCCACCAGGAAGCGACGGAAACCTATGGCAAGTCGTTGCACTATACCGTACGCGGATTCGCAAACTCCCTGATAGAGTTCAGCGGAGATCCGAACGCATTGGACAATCCTCACGAAGGATTGGGAGAGGTGTTCAACCTCAACTGCATGAACTGCCACGCCACATGTGGCGAGTGTCACGTCAGCAGGCCCAGCGGGTACGCGGGCGGTCTGATCGACAAGCACAAGTTCTTCAACTCACCGCCGATGGACCAGACCTGCTTCGGTTGTCATGGGGCCCGGAATGCCGGCGAGTTCATGGGGACCGTCGGATTCTCCCAGGACGTCCACTACGAGGCGGGGATGACCTGCGTCGATTGCCATGATGTGAACAACTTCCACGGAACCGGTGAAGAGTATGCATCCATGTGGGACAAGCCGGTACTCCCCTCTTGTCTGGATTGTCACGAAGAGGTGGCATCGGGAAGCGCGAAGACACCGATGCACAATATCCACGGGGATACGCTATCTTGTCAGGTCTGTCACGCACAGGCAAACCAGAACTGCTTCGAGTGTCATGCAGATATCTCGGATGACCGGACGAGCCTTGCAAGCCACTCCGAGATGCGGGTGTTGTTCAGGATCGGCTTGAACCCGGAGCCGACCGAGGAGAGGCCGTACAAGTATGTGGCGTTGCGCCACATCCCCACGACCGCCGACTCCTTCGTCGAGGCGGGAGATGGGTTGTTGCCGAATTATGACAACATCACGAACTGGAAGTACTCGCCGACCCATAACATCCAGAAGTCCACATTCCAGAACGAGAGTTGCGACTCTTGCCACGGGAACCCGCGGATCTTCCTGAATGAAAACGATTTGAGAGAAACCGACAGCGAAGCGAACAAGCGGCTTATCGCACCGCCGCCGGCATCAGTCGGATACTGATCACGGCTGATCCGTTCGCTGCGGCAGAGGGCCGGAGGTATTGACTTCCGACCCTCTCGCCATATATAGGGAGGAACATGAAACGAACATCAATGAAGGTACTGCATGCGATCGCCTCCCTGAAGGTTGCCATCGTGCTGCTCTCCCTGATCGCCATTTACATCGTGATCGGCACACTGCTGCCACAGCATAGCGCACCAGAATGGTATCTCGAACGCTATCCCGCCCTCGGATCCCTGATCATCTCGCTCAGCTTGGACAGTGCCTATGGTTCTCCGATCTTCATCGTCCTGATCGCACTGTTCGCAATCAACCTCACCACCTGCACGGTACTCTCGCTAAAGGGCCAATGGCGCCAGATGGACAGCAACTATTACCCCTCGTTCAAGGAAGATGAGTTCACCATCGACATAGAGGACCAGGATACCGTGCATACGTTCCTGAAGAGGAAACGGTTCCGGGTGGAAAGGGGCGGGGATGCACTGAGAGCGGGCAAGTTCCGGTGGGGAGTCCTCGGTGCCACGATCACCCATATTGGGCTCTTGGTGCTTTTCGTAGGGGGAACTATAGGGAACATGACCGCGTCCGAAGATGTGGTGAACCTGCTCCCCGGCAATGAGAAGCGGTTCGAGGAGGAGGGATTCCTCATCCGCCTCGAGGACTTCGACATGACTTTCGATGACAAGGGTGCCGTGAAACAATACATCAGCACGGTAACGGTAATCGACGACGACGGAACGGAAACGACGCGTGAGCTGTGGGTGAACAATCCCCTGCACCACAAAGGGATCGGCATGTATCAAGCGAGTTTCGGGTGGACGGGGAACCTCCGTGTCACCGACACCGCAAGCGGCGAGATCCAGGCAGAGGGGTTGCTCCGTTCCGGAAGGACTTACTTTCATCAATCGTCCCACCTGACCATCTATCTCTACGGATATTATCCTGAGATGGCGATCGGGCATGACCAACAGCCGGTGTCCCTGAGCAATCGTGAAATCGATCCTCACTACGCGGTGGTGCTGTATGAGTTCGGCAATCCGGTCGGCTCCTATATCATCGCCCCCGGAGAAGCCATTCCCTACAAGGACCTGGAGATCACGTTTACCCATGCGGTGGCCTATACAGGTCTCTTGGTCCGTTCCGACCCTTCCTACCCGGTCGTGCTCGCAGGATTCTTGATCATCCTGTTGGGCATGTTCGTCAGTTTCTATTGTTACCCCCGTTTCATCCACTTCTCATCGGGCACCTTGCGTACCGCGAGCAGAAGGAACGGGTGGGTATTCCACCATAGCGTCCGTTCGGCTTTGGAACGCACGCAGACTCGCAAGAACAAAGAGGACTAGTCATGGACAAATTCCAGAATATCGAGAACATCACCTTCACGATCGCATTCATCCTCTACATGGTATCAGCGATCACCCACCTCTTCTTGGTGACGAAACTGGCAAAGAAGGTGGAGCCTATCGCAATCCTGACTGCACTGGCAGGCTTGGTGCTCCATACGGCAGCCATGGTCGCCCGGACCGCAGGAGCGAATCGCCTGCCGTTCAGCAACCAATACGAATTCGCCTTGAGTTTTGCGTGGGGCATCGTATTGAGTTTCCTGATCCTCTACCGCATCTACCGGTTCGGAGCAATCGGAGCGTTCGTCATGCCGCTTGCAATCCTCGTGATGGGATATGCATCGTTGCAGAGCAAGGCGGTGCGTCCCCTGATGCCCGCATTGCAAAGTCATTGGCTGACCTTCCACGTCGGAACGGCAATCCTCTCCTATGGAGCGTTTGCCCTTGCCTGCGGAATCTCGATCATCTATCTCATCGATGCCAAACGCACAGGGGATCACAGGATCCTCAAGGACCCGGAGGTCAGCGACATGCTCACCTACCGTGTCATCGTGTTCGGCCTCCTCATGTTGACGGTAGTGATCATCAGCGGGGCCATCTGGGCACAGAAAGCGTGGTCCAGGTATTGGGCTTGGGACCCCAAGGAGACCTGGTCGCTGATCACCTGGATCATCTATGCCATCTACCTCCATCTCAGGTTGCGCAGGAACTGGCGGGGAAAGAGTGCCGCGTGGTTCTCCATCATCGGGTTCATCTCCGTGCTGTTCACGTTCGTGGGTGTCAACATCCTGTTGCCGAGCATCCATAGCTACGCCACATGAGGGTGGACAAGATACGTTCTCTTCCGTAGCATGGGAACATGCCGATGCATACCACGTACATGAGGAGCGACAGTGAGAAGAAAAAGGACTGAAGATAGCCAATTGCATGCGTATGACCAGGTGATGCTGGCAAATCAGAGCCAAGTGGCTCGGACCATGTATGTCAGCCTCCTGTGCATACTCGTCGGCATCATCGCAGGTCTCGGAGCCGTCGGATTCAAGTACCTGATAGAATTCTTCCACAACCTGCTGTTCGAAGGGACACTCTCCTTCGCCTCGAGCCGTGTACGCGGCCCCTCTCCATGGGGAGCACTCGTCATCATCGTCCCGGCGATCGGCATCACCGTGGCAAACCTGATCACCACCAAGTGGGCACCAGAGGCCAAAGGACACGGAGTCCCCGAGGTCATGGTCGCGGTCTCCGAGAACAAGGGAAAGATCCGGCCGGTGGTCGCGCTGATCAAGGCGGTCGCATCCGCGATCACGATCGGCTCGGGAGGATCGGTCGGCAAAGAGGGTCCGATCGTCCAGATCGGCGCCAGTTTCGGATCGACCTTGGGCCAGGTGGCACGTCTCTCGTCCCGTGAAACGATCATTCTCGTGGGTGCGGGAGTCGCAGGAGGAATCAGCGCGACATTCAACGCTCCCATCGGCGGGATCATGTTCGCACTCGAACTTATCCTTCCGGAGTACAGCATCATGACCATCATGCCCTTGGTCGTGGCATCCATCATCGCCACGGCCGTTGCGGCTTTCTTCACGGGAACCCACCCTGCATTCATCATCCCCGAGTATACGATGGTATCTGCGTATGAGTTGATCTTCTATGTCGCACTCGGCTTGGCAGCCGGAGCAGTCTCCGTCCTGTTCATCAAGCTCGTGTACGGGATGGAGGACCTCTTCGATTCCATCCGTATCCCCAGCGTGGTCAAATCGGTTGCAGGGGGCTTGGTCGTAGGACTTCTCGGGTACCTGTGCATGCAACTGTTCGGGTCCTATCATGTGTTCGGTGTCGGCTATGATTTCATCGACGCGATGCTCGAGAACCGCATCACGTTCCTCTGGGCAGCGATCCTGCTGTTGGTGCTGAAGCTGCTTGCGAACACCATCACGCTCGCCGCAGGAGGTTCGGGGGGCATCTTCGCCCCCTCACTGTTCTTGGGAGCAGCACTCGGCGGAGCGATCGGCATCATGGTCAACCTGCTCTTCCCCGAGACCACCGGACCGATCTCAGCCTATGCGATAGTGGGCATGGCAGCGATTGTCTCCGGAGTCACCGGAGGCGTCCTGACCGCCATCATCATGGTATTCGAGATGACCAGGGATTATGCGATCATGCTCCCGCTGATGCTCAGTGCCGTGCTCAGCTATTTCACTGCAAAGATCCTCTATCGTGAGACCATGTACACGGAAAAGTTGACACGACGTGGCATCAGCATCCAGTTTGACAAGCGGATCCCGACGCTGAAAACCCTTTCGGTCGGAGAGATCATGAAACGGGAGATCATCAGTTGCACGACCGCGCAAACCGTTGCCCGTGCAGTGCAAACCATGCATGACCACAAGATAGGACTCCTGCCTGTCATAGATGACGGGACAGTCATCGGAACCATCGGATACGCTGAGATCCATGAGACGAAGCCAGAGGAGCATGAGCCTATCATGCGTCTGGTACGCCACAACCCGATCACGATTCCGAAGAATGCAAATCTCTATGAGGCACTGCAGGTCATGCGAAGCCTGGAGTCGAACATCCTGATCGTCACCGAAGAGGACAAGGCGGTCGGTTTCGTGACCGCGAACAGGATACTGAGGCATTACTTGGCAAAGAAACAGCTCTCCTAACGACTCTTCCCGAGATAGGCCACCTTGATCCGCTCATCTGAGAGCAACTGTTGCCCGGAACCGGTCATCGTGATGCGCCCGGTCTCGAGTACATACCCCCTGTTTGCCGTCTTCAATGCCACATTTGCATTCTGTTCGATCAAGAGTACCGTGACCCCCGCCTCATTGATGCGGCGGATGATGGAGAATATTTCCTTGACCACCAGCGGGGCAAGTCCCAATGAAGGCTCATCCATCATGATCAGCTTCGGAGCGGCCATCAGTGCCCGGCCCACGGCCAACATCTGTTGCTCTCCTCCGGACAAGGTTCCTGCCATCTGCCAATGACGCTCCTTGAGGCGAGGAAACAGCTCATACACCCTGTTGAGATTGGACTCGATCTCTTCCTTGTCACTTTGGAGATAGGCTCCGAGCTTGAGATTCTCCAATGTGGTGAGGTTTGCGAAGACCCTCCTCCCCTCAGGGACCAGGACGATGCCTTTCCCTACGATCTTCTGGGTATCGAGTCCGTTGATCTTGTCCCCGTGGTAACTGATGGACCCACTCTCCATGGGCACCAAGCCCATGATCGCACGCAAAGTCGTGGACTTGCCCGCCCCGTTCGCTCCGATCAACGTGACGATCTCATGCTCGGCCACTTCGAACGAAATGCCATCCAATGCGACGATTCCACCGTAGCAGACCCGCAGGTCCTGTATGTGCAATAAGCTCATGCTTCCTCAACCCCCAGATATGCTTGGATCACGGCCGGATTGTTCTGGACTTCCTTTGCAGTTCCCACCGCGATGGTCTCACCATAGTCGAGCACATAAATCTTGTCCGAGATATCCATGACCAGATTCATGTGATGTTCGATCAGAAAGACCGTGAGCGAGAAGGACTCCTTGATCGACTGTATGAACGAGGCAAGCTCCTCGGTCTCCTTCGGATTCATCCCTGCTGCCGGTTCATCAAGCAGCAGGAGCGAGGGTTCGGTTGCCAACGCACGTGCGATCTCAAGCCTTCTCTGCTTTCCGTAGGGGAGCGAAGAGGCCTTCTCATCAAGATGTTCCTCGAGTCCGACGGTCCTGAGCAATTCACGGGATTTGTCGCGCATCGAGCGCTCCTCCGCCCTGTTCAGGCGGAAAGTCGCACGCAGAAGCCCCGCGTTGATCCTGCAGTGTTTCGCGATCAAGACATTCTCAAACACCGTGAGATCCTTGAACAGCCGGATGTTCTGGAATGTCCGTGCCATCCCGAGTCGTGTGATCTTGTCAGGAGTGTTGACGACCTGGCGGGTGAAGTGGGAACGATCCTTGCCTCCGTAGATCTTCTTCATCTTCGCCCGGGGATGGTTCTCCCCGATGATCTCGCCTTGGAAGATGACCCGGCCGTTCGTCGGGACATACCCTCCGGTGATCACGTTGAATGCGGTGGTCTTTCCCGCTCCGTTCGGTCCGATGAGCGCCGTGATATGTCCTTTCGGGATCTCGATGTTCAGGTCATCGACGGCCACCACTCCGCCGAACTGCATGGTAAGGTGCTCGGTCTTCAGTACGATCTCGTCCATCATGCACCTCCCTTTGCGTTTTTTCGCCGCTTGAATCGACCGAGTATCCTGTCCCAACTGAACTCATTGGTGCCCATCAGGCCTCTCCGGTAAATCAACACCACCACCATGAGAAGGATGGAGAAGATGACCATCCGGAACCCTGTCTTGAAGAGCGGGACTTGCCATCCGAACAGATCCAATGGCTGGTCGAAGAAACGCAACCACCACTCCTTCGACGCGGTGACAAGGAAGGAAGCAAGGACGCTGCCGGTGACGCTGCCGATTCCTCCGATCACGACGATGAGGAGAATATCGTAAGTCAGTGCGATCGAGAAAGTTTTCGCCTCTATGGACCGCATGTACATCGCCAGCAAGCCTCCGGCCAAGGCGGAGAAGAAGGAACTGATGATGAAACTCACCGATTTGTGCTTGAAGAGGCTGATACCCATCGCTTCTGCGGCGATCTCATCCTCCCGAATGGCCAGGAAAGCCCTTCCGTAGGACGACCTGATGAGCATCACGATGAGCATGATGCAAATCGCCGAGATGACGAACGGAGTAACCAAGGAGGGAACGAGACCTCCGAACATCTTGGGGAATCCGGGAATCTTGTTCAGCCCGTAGGAACCATTGGTGACACCGTCAAGCTGAGGGGAAGAGAAGATCGCCCTGATGATCTCGGAAAGCCCGAGCGTCGCGATGGCAAGGTAGTCACTCTTCAATCGCAACACAGCCACACCTACGATCGCTGCGATGATCGCCGCGATCGAAGCTCCGAGTATGAGAGCGAAGAATGGGTAGAGGCTCTGGAACCATGGGGGCAAACTACCGAGGAAAACCTTGAAAACCCGTATCGAAGGGTGGACGCCGCTCATGTAGTAGACGCCCTCAAGGCTGCTGACGGGAATCAGGAGGATTGCCGTCACATAAGCTCCGATTGACATGAAGCCTGCCTGCCCGAGGCTGAACAGCCCGGTGAAACCGTTGAGCAGGTTCATCGAGACTGCGACCAATGCAAGGATGGCACTCTTCTGCAGGATCGAGATCAACATGCCGTTTCCGGTGCGGTTGAAGTGGAGCCAATAGAGCAGCCCGACAAGCAATGCCGCAGAGATGATGGTCAGGATGGTATTTCTTCTTGTATGCATGGATTATACTTTCTCCACGGTTTTTTCGCCGAACAATCCGGTTGGCTTGACCAGAAGCATGACGATCAGCAGGAGGAATGTGAAGGCATCGGAGAAGGTCGAATACCCGAGCGCGACCAACAGTGTCTCCACGATTCCGATGAAGAAACCTCCGATGACCGCACCGGGAATATTGCCGATGCCACCGAACACAGCCGCGACGAAACACTTCAGCCCCGGCAATGTTCCCGAGAATGGGGTGACCGACATGCGGTCCGTGAAATAGAGGATGGAACCTATTCCCGCAAGCAGCGATCCGATTGCGAAGGTGACCGTGATGACCCGGTTGATGTTGATTCCCATCAGCTTTGCGGTCTCGAAATCCTTGCTCGCGGCACGCATCGCCATCCCGGTCTTCGTCTTGTTCACCAAGAGGATCAGCAAGGCGACGAGAATGATGGTCAGCACGGGAGTCATGAGTGTCACCAACGATGCACTCAATTCTCCGATACGGAAGATCCTCTTGAGCAGGGGAATCTCCGGATATCCCCTGGGAATGGCCGTGAACAGGTAGGTTGCGAGGTTCTGCAGCAGGTAGGAGACACCGATGGCACTGATCATGATCGACATCCTCGGAGAGGACCTGAGCGGCTTGTACGCCAGTCGTTCGATGACCACACCCATGACCGTGGTGATCACCAGTGTGATGACGATCGCGATCGGCCAGGGAAAACTGGCAAGCGCGAAGATCATGAAATAGCCGGCCATCATGAAAATATCGCCATGGGCAAAGTTGATCAGGCGCAAGATACCGTAGACCAACGTGTAGCCGATGGCAATCAGACCATACGCCCCTCCAAGGGAGATACCGGTCAGACAATGCTGCAGGAACGTCGTGATACTCATGCGAACCCCTTATGTGACGTGGAATAGGGATTGTCGCCGGGACGGAACTGTCATCCCGGCGAGGTATGGGATGAGGGCTGTCAGAGGACGCTGACAGTCTTCAGGAACTTGAATTGTCCGTCCTTGATAACCTTGATGAAGGCGAGATCCTTGTCAGCATCGCCGTTCTCATCGAACACGATCTTTCCGGTCACCCCTTCCACCGAGACATCGACCAGCGCGTCCCTGATGGCAGGACCCTTGGTGGAGTTCGCTGCCTTGATGGCCTCGAGCGCTACCAGATACGCATCATAGCCAAGTGCGGATACGGCGGGGATGATGTCGGGCTGCTTGTTCTCGACCAGATAGGACTTGAACCCGGTGAT
The DNA here is from genome assembly GCA_018433865.1 of Spirochaetales bacterium. Classification (GTDB taxonomy): domain Bacteria; phylum Spirochaetota; class Spirochaetia; order Sphaerochaetales; family Sphaerochaetaceae; genus UBA8525. The sequence goes on from JAHDQJ010000002.1 coordinate 215,002, forward strand.
GAACTTCGCGGCTTCTTCGGTAGCCGGGTCGGCATCGTCGAAGAATGTGGAGAGGACCACGCCCTCTGCACTTGCTCCGGCATTCTCGATGATCGAAGAGTTCTCCCACGTATCGCCAGCCATGATCTTCGCGGTGATTCCAAGTTCGCGGGCCTGCTTGATGATCAGCGGTGCCGTGGCTATGGACGAAGGAGCGAAGATTACATCAGGGTTGGCAGCCTTGATATTCGTCAGGATCGATTTGAAATCTGTGGTGTTGGTCTGGAATTGTTGTTCGCTGACCACATTTCCCCCAAGCTGGAGGAACGCACGCTTGAAGAAGTTGCCCAGTCCGCTCGAGTAGTCATCGCCAAGCTGTGTGATGACCGCAGCCTTCTTCGCGCCCTCCTGCCAGGCATAGTTTGCCATGACGGTTCCTTGGAACGGATCGAGGAAGCATACACGGAAGTAGTAGTCGTTTCCGAAGGTGACCTGCGGGTTCGTGCAAGATGCACCGATTGCGGGAACCTGGTTGTCGAGGAAGATATCGCCAGCTGCGATCGAGACGCCGGAACCGTAGGATCCGATGATCACCGAAGCTCCGCTGCTGATCAGGCTTTGCGCTGCGGTCACCGCCTCAGTCTTGTCAGACTTGTTGTCAGCTTCCACCAACCGGACCTTGTAGGTCTCCCCGCCTACCGTCACGGTAGGATAGACCTTGTTGGCATAACGGATGCCCAATACCTCCTGGAACCCTCCGCCGCCATTCTCACCCGTCTGCGGCTCGAATACTCCGATGACGATTTCCTTCTCCCCGCCCGCACTTTCGGCTTTTCCACCGGCGAACAGGAATTGGCATGCAAGCAAAGCGATCAATACGAACACAACGATCCTTTTCATACATATTCCTCCGGAATGTGATTGAGATGTCATAATTATTATCCCGTACTAGAAAAGACACAAGGGAAATTTTCAGCTCCGCGTAAAATGAACGGGGACCGGCTGGTCGTTCCTTGAAATATTTGCGATACTTAGGGCATGGCAGACATAAAAAAGACACTCCACGTCGCGGGGAAGGTGAACCTGCATACCCACTCATGGTATTGCGGTCATGGAACCGGCACGTTGTCTGAGTATGTACAGGCAGCCCAGTCCCTTGGATTCACGGCCCTCGGACTCAGTGAACACTGTCCGGTCCCGGATGATCGGTGGCGGGAATCCCGCATGCCCTACAGCAGCATCGACACATACATGACCGAGTGCAGGCAATTGCAGTCCCGGGAACGGGGATTGCAGATCCTCTGCGGATTCGAATGCGATCACGATCCGCGGTATGTTGCATGGTACCGTGAACGATTGCTGGAAAATCGATTCACCGACTATATCGCCTTCGGTGTCCACCATGTGGACGGACCCGACGGCAAGGAAACCTATGCACCGAAACTCCCTCCTACGAAACAATCGCTGCACACTTACACCAACCGGTACGTCGATGCTCTGCAATCGGGAAATTATCTGTTCGGTGTACACCCCGATCTGTTCGGAGTGTTCTATACCAGGTGGGATGATGAAGCCGCCAGCTGTTCACGAGAGATCCTGCGCTGTGCGAAGGACATGGGCATCCCGCTTGAGATAAACGGATATGGTCTGCGCAAGACTCCGATACACACGGAGACCGGACCGAGGCAACCGTATCCTTTGCGCGAATTCTGGGAACTTGCAGCTGAGGAGGAGGTCATCACGATCGTGAACAGCGATGCGCATGACCCTCGGGATCTCGACTTGCGGGGCGTGGGAGCATTCGAGCTGGCAGCAGAGATGGGCATCACCGTTTCCGGGTGGTCAGTCGTACAAGAGGGCAAGAACCTGACGATAACACCGGCCTGAACATTCAGTTCCCGTTCTCCGCATACTGCCGACTCTTCGCCGCGAACGTGCAGATCATCCAGTCGGCCAGGCGTGGGAAGCCGCGGTACGCGAATGCGGCGAGTTTCCCTGATGGGGTAAGGACCACTACGTTCTTCCGTCTATCGACCGAACGGATGATCGCTTTGGCAGTCTCCTGTTGTGTCTGGCTGTTCCTGCGTCCTGCCAGCGGAACCAATGAGCCGTTCGCAGCATAGACCACTTTGTCAGGGTCGTTCTCGGTGAAACCGACATGCACGATCCCGACATGGACACCTGCAGGAGCGACCTCAGCCCGCAGGGATTGGCTGAACGCGGTAAGTGCGCCCTTGCTTGCTGCGTAGAGTGCAATGCGTGGCAGGCCATGAAGTGCGGCCAAGCTGGAAACGAATATCACGCTGCCTCTCGATGCAATCAGGAGGGGGAGCGCAGAACGGGTCATGTAGGCCGATCCGAGCATGTTGATCCGCACCATGGCATCCATCACCTCGAAAGAGGTCTCGAGCACGGTACCGCGCATCGCCATGCCTGCATTGTTGATCAGGATATCGAGCCGGCCCTGCGCATTCGCAATCTCAGCAACCACCCGTTCACATGAAGGGGCATCGGAGATATCGGCCTGGATGCCGAACAGCCGGGTACCCTCAGGATCGATGGCATGCACGGCATGTTCGAGGGACTCCCGGTTCCTCCCGCAGATAAACACGATGTCGCCACGCTGGACATACATCCGGGCGATTTCCCTTCCGATCCCTTTGCTTCCACCAGTAACGAGGACTACCTTCCTTTCCACGGCCTACCCCTTTCTCCCGACCAGATGCATGTCGGATCGATAATGGAACGCTGACAACCCGTTCACGATAGCCAATGCACAGTGGATGAGCCACGCGAAGCATACCGAGCCGGATGCTTGGGTCAAGATGCAGAGGACATACCCGAGCACCACAGCCCCTACGGCTTCCTGTACGCCTTTCGGAACATGAGCCAGCCCATAGATGGCGACATTGATGCCGACAGCGAGGGGGAACCCCATGGTCTCGGTACAAACGGTCAACAACACGCCACGGAACATGAACTCATACGCAAGAAGATAGAGCGACCACAAGCTGACGTGCAGCACGATGGTCCTTACTTTCCATTCGGAAAGACGAATCTCCGGATACCGGCCGAAATCTCCGTGCGAACGGGCAATCTTCCTGTTCTTGTTCCAACTGGCGAAAGCGAGCAGGACGGTCAGGGAGATCGCGAGCGGCCAGTGTCCGCTCGGCCGGCGCAATCCCATCATGGCCAGGTTGAGCGAAGGATACAGGATCAATGAGAGCATGGGAACGGCGACACCGAACAGGATCGTCCCGAGAAGCTTGTTCCCGATGAACCAGGCAGCAGCTCCGAAACGTCGGTCGAGCCAAGAGCGCAACGGCACATGCTCGACGGTGAACCAGTAGAGCATGAAACTGAGCGTCGCACCGATGAGCAACCATGCAGCACGCGCGTGGGAACCACCTTGCATATACCAATCCACGATCTCTCTCCTATGCGGGAAATTTCCCCTGTGCCATCAGCCAGTCCATGCATTCCCGCACCGCAACATCCATCGGGGTACGGGGCATGTCCAGCTCACGGTGAGCCTTCGAAGAATCATAGTAATGTCCGTCCACGCCGACTTTGGCCATGTGATAGCTCAAGAGCGGCGGTTTATGGGTAACGGCAGCAATGGAGGAGGCGATCAGGCCTCCGACCAACGTCACCGGTTTGGGTATGTGGAGGGAAGGAGCCTTCACCTGCAACTCTTGGGCAGCAAGTTCGAAAAACTCCTTGTACGAAAGATTCCAGTTTCCTGCGATATAGGATTCCCCCACTCTTCCGGCAGTGAGGCTGTTCACTATGGCAGTCGCCACATCACCGACATGGGTCCAACTCTTGCCTCCCGAGGTATACCCGGGTATGCGTCCCTGCTTGAGTCGGATCAGCATCATCCCGGAACTCGGTGTCGAATCAAAGGGACCGATCATGAACGTCGGATGGATGACCAAGGCGGGCAGGTTGTGCGTTGCCACTCGTTGTCGGATCAACTTGAGCGCTTCGTACTTGCTGTCGATATAGTCCAATCCATAGGAAGCACACCCGAATCCGGTGGTTTCATCGCCGGGGTGTTCCTTGGTCCCCGGGGTGAACGAGTTGGCGGTACCGACACAGACAAGCCGGTCGGCTTGCACCCGCTCAACTGCATCGAGGACATGTTCCGTTCCCGTCATGTTCACTGCCCATGAAATCTTGGAACGAGAGGGCCACACACTGGTGTTGGCAGCGGCATGGATCACCGCATGATACCCATCGAAAGCCCGTACCAGTGATTCGGGTTCCAGAAGGTCTCCCTCCCGTTTCTCAATCGGCAGGTCATCCAAGGTCGGTGTGGGCTTCCCCCGTTGCACAAATGATCCGACCTGATGTCCGCACGCAAGAAGTTTCCTGACGACATTGCTTCCCAACAGTCCATCGGCACCGGTTACCATTACTTTCATGACATCCAGTATAGGATGAACATCCGGGAGAATCCATGGAATATCCAGGAAATCTTCCGGCAGTCGGCATGAGACCAAGAAAGCCGGTCTCCTCATCACGAGGAACAACCGGCTTCCCGTATTCGTCCATCAGAATTGCCCAGAAAAAGACTCGAACTTTCACGACCTTGCGGCCACTAGGACCTGAACCTAGCGCGTCTACCAATTCCGCCATCTGGGCGCACTGAGAGACTATAGCCCACAGATGTGTTTTTTGTCAACGTGTTGCCGTTCGCCGATTCCGTTTGTATCTTCTGGTATATCACATAAGAAAAGGAAGGCAAGCTATGAAAGTGACGTTTGGAGGTTCTCCCGTCGAACTGGCCGGAACAGAGATACATGTAGGGGATACCATCGCCGATTTTACTGCGGTGAAGAATGATTTGAGCCAATTCAAGCTCAGCTCGATAAAAGGAAGGAAACTGATCGTCGCGGTTCCCTCCTTGGATACCTCTGTCTGTGACGCGGAGGTAAGGAAATTCAATGTAGAGGCGACAAAAATGCCCGATGTGACGGTGATTGTCGTCTCCATGGACCTGCCGTTCGCGCAAGCACGTTGGTGCGGGGCCGCCGGTGTGGACCGTGTGCTCACCGTGAGCGACTACAAGGACCGCAATTTCGCCCACACGTTCGGTGCATACTTGCCGAATGTGGGTCTGATCGCACGGTCCGTTTTCCTCCTCGACTCCAACAATACGGTCAAGTATGTGGAGTATGTCCCCGAGGTTACACACCACCCCAACTATGAGGCGGCCTTGGCGGCAGTACGAGCCTGACACAGATCATCATGTTCCTGTGAATCCCGGATCATCTCCTCCTTTGGTCCGGGATTCCTATATCCAGCCTGTCGCACAACCGGATGTCCCTGGAAGAGGATCCGATCGTAATGGTGTAGACACCACGGACCATGATCCACCGTCCTTCCGTTACAGAATATTCCGAGAAATCCTCATCGGAAAGCTCCATGTCCACCTCTGACGATTCCCCTGGCTGCAAGAAGACCTTGTCGAAGCCCCTGAGCTGTTGCATCGGGTGGTCGGCATCGGGGAACTCCGGCCGTACATAGAGCTGGCATACTTCTGCTCCGGCGACCGCTCCTTCATTGGTCAGCTTCCAAGAAATCTGCCATGCATGTGCCTTCTTGGCTATCGTGAGATCTGAATAACTGAATGTCGTATAGGAGAGCCCATGACCGAAAGGATAGAGTGGCTCGGGTCCGATCGTATCGAACTGCCGGTATCCGACCATGAGCGCCTCACGATAGTCGAGAGCCTTTACGGAGCGTTTTTTCGGATTCCCTTGTCCCACGGTGATCCGTTTGATCGAGAACCGACTGAAGTCCGTCGGATAGTTGCTCATCGACACATGATCTTCGAGTTTCTTGGCAATGGTGATGGGGAGTTTTCCTGAGGGATTGGTTTTTCCGAGCAGCAGATCGGTCAGCCCTTGGGCTCCCTCACTTCCCAGATACCAGGCAAGGAGTACTTCCTGGGGTCTGTCGATCCAGCTTTGCATCTCGAACGCACCGCCTGCGTGTACGATCACCGTGACGTTGTCATTCAGCGCACAGGATTCGACGATGTTCCGGATCTCCCGATCAGGCAATCGCCACGGACGGTCGTATGCCTCGCTTTCCAGGATATGGCCGAATCCAGTCGTGATGATCACCGCATCGGCCTTTGCGACCTCCCTTCGTTTCTTCGTTGACATCCACCATCGTCCTTCATGGACCGAAATCTCCGTCTGTGGGAGGAGTTTCCCTAGCACAGGCAAAAGTGCTTGTGCCGGCTGTGCTTGCTTGATGAAGCTAGACCCCCCTCCTCCGATCGGTTCTCCCGAAGCAAAAGCTCCGAGAATCACAAGCTTGCGTACCCGATTCTTGTCGAGAGGGAGCATTCCTCCGTGTTTGAGCAACACCACCGACTCAGCGGCCAATCGCGAGGCAGCTCTCCGATGCTCCTCGCTTCCCACTTCATATGCAAGATCGACAGCGGGCCGTTGCAGCGCTCCCAAACGGGAAGCCGTGGTGAGGATCGTACGGACCTTGTTGTCCAGAATCTTGGCAAGCTCCGGTTTTCGCGTGAGAAGGTCCGCAACGGTTCCCGGAACGAACCACTTCGCTTTCGGCATTTCGATGTCGACACCATGGCGAAACGCACCTTCGGTCGAATACAGGGAATTCCAATCACTTACCACCAGGCCGTCGAACTTCCACTCCCCCCGGAGTATCTTTCCGATGAGGTGGGGATGTTCGCTCGCGTACGTCCCGTTGATCTGGTTGTATGCAGTCATCACTCCCGTGGCTCCGCTACGGACAACTGCATGGAAAGCGGGCAAGTATAGTTCCCGGAGGGTCCTTTCATCGACCACGGAGTTCGACTTGTGCCGGTCATATTCGCCATTGTTGCATGCGAAATGCTTCACCGTTACCCCGACACCCAAGGATTGCACGCCCTTCACATAAGCTGAGGCAATCTCTCCCGCGAGGAACGGATCCTCTCCCATGTACTCGAAGTTCCTTCCGCACACGGGGACCCGTGCGATATTGATTCCCGGGGCAAGGAGGATCGCCACACCGGTAGCCCGGCACTCCTCTGCGATCATGCGTGCACATGCATGTACGGCAGCCTTGTTCCAACTCGCCGCCAATGCGACAGGAGAAGGAAACGCCGTCACCGGTGCATCTGCCCCCCGTACGCCACATGAGGCATCCGCCATCAGGATCGGAGGAAGGTTCAATCGTGGGATTCCACGGATCGAGAAACCGGCAGTACCCCCGATGTAGGCACACTTCTCTTCAGTCGTCATCCGTGCAACCAACTCATCGACACCCGGGATCCCACCCATCGCAGGTTCCTCTGTGGCAGGGGAAAGCGGTCGCAACGGGAAGAACCATCTGTTCATCACATATTGGAGCAGTCGCTTCTTGGTATATTCCCACATTCATCATACTCCTTACCCGCCATTCTATGACCGATCGACATGGACGGCAAGGAAACTTGAAAAAGGTTTGAAAGACATCTACAGTAGAGGCATGAGCATTCGAATCCTGTTCTTGGGAGAAATAGTGGGTCGTCCCGGCATCCAGGCATTGAAGGACGGACTGAAGAAACTGAAGGAGCAACGCAAGGTCGACTTCGTAGTAGCCAATGGCGAAGGTGTGACCAGCGGTTTCGGTATCGGAAAGAATCATGCGTTGCAGATATTGAAACTTGGCGTGGATTTGATCACGACAGGTGAGAAGACCTATTTCAAGAAGGAGATGGTCGAACACATCGTGACGAACAACAGGATAGTCCGACCGGCGAACTATCCCGCCGGCAACCCTGGCAGAGGATTCAGGATCTGTGAGATCGGCGGAATGAAAGTAGGATTCATCACACTGCTGGGCACCTCCGATTTCCCGAGGACTCATCTTGCAAACCCCTATCTCGCAGCGCAGGCGCTCATCGAGAAGATGGGAACGGAAACCGATGCCATCTGCGTGCAATTCCACGCTTCCACGTCTGCCGAAGAACAGACCATGGCCCACCATGTGGCGGGCAAGGTTGCCGCGATGATCGGTACCCATACGAAGGTCTTGACCGCGGATGGGAGGATATTGAACGGAAACACAGCGATGATCACCGACAATGGTCGGTGTGGAAGCGCAGTTTCGGTCGGTGGATTCGAAGCGAAATCGGAGATAGAGCGGTTCCTGACACAGATTCCCTCACGATCGTCGGAGTCCTGGGGAATGCTTGAACTGCAAGGGGTGATCGTGGAGATTGACGGATCGGGCAAGGCTGCAGATATTGAAACCATCCGATACGTCGCCGCGACCACTTCGGAGAAACCAGCTTCCTGAGGAGGAGCATACCATGTACGAACACGCATCAGTCGTTTCCATACAACCGGATGGCAAGATAACGGTCGCTTGCCAGACCTCCGGCTGCGAAAGCTGCAAGGCCGGCGCATTCTGCGGCACCAAGGGCAAAACCTTTGTTGCACGCAACAGCGCAAAGACCGAACTCTCCATCGGTGATACGGTCGAACTCTACCTTCCGCCCGGACGCACGATTCTCGCAGGCTTCATCGCCCTCCTGGTACCGATCCTTCTGTTCCCGGTCGGCTATTATATTCCCGCGCTCGTTGTCCCTGAGACGAGTGAACTGTTCCGTGTACTCACGGGTATCGGAGGGATCGCCGTCGGTTTTTTGATCAGCCGACTGTTCTCCCGGCTGAAAGCCGACGAGTATACACCCCAGATCACACGGATCATCGGCAGGGAGGAATCCTGAGGAGGAATCGCTTGAGGAACACAGTGGTGATCCTTGTGCTGCTCTCGGTTCTCGTATGCACATCCTGCTCGTTCGCACCGCAGGATGCGGTTGCGTCGGGACGTCCTGCCCGGTTCCCCGACATGCATTTGTTCGAAACGCGCTATGTACTGGGCTTGGAAGGTTCCGACCCGATCAAGATAGAGGCGAAGGAGATCGAACTGTACCGGGAAGCGCAGCAGGCGTACATCACCGATGCGACATTCCACCAGGAAAGTACTGCGGGCGAGACACTGTTTTCAGGTTCTTTCGGCTCGGCTGTCGTCGATACCGAGAACAACGACATGACACTCTCTGACGGCGTGACAATCCGAAACCATCGGGAACGATTCAACATTACCGCCGACGAACTGACTTGGAACCACGCACAGCAGACGGTACGTGCCGAGGCAGACAGTTTGGTCACCATCATGTGGAAAGAGCATGATATACTGAGGGGAACCGGTTTCCATGGCGACTTTGCCTCGGCAACATTCGAATTCACGACAATGGAGGAGGGAATCCTTTCCCATGAATAGCATCCGGACCCGCTTGATCCTTACACTCCTCTTGTGCATGGGCACGACATTCGCGCCACTGCTCGCCGTTGAGCCCATCTCCTTCAAGGGAGGATATACCCGCGCGGTCATGCGAGAAGGGAGGGAGACGATCATGCTCACCCAAGGAGCTGTCGTCGAGACGGGAAGCATCCGTTTCGAGGCACAGAGCATCGAGCTGGTCGGTCCGAACTCCCGCTACCTCGTGGGAACCGGTTCGGTGCGTCTCACAGACAGCAGCAACCGCATCACGATCACCTGCAACAGCATCTCCTATGATCGGGAGACGGAACTGTTGCTCGTGGACGGTTGGGTAGAGATACAGGACCTCGAACATGAGGTGATCGCAACCGGGGCATATCTCTCATACAGCCGTCCAGACGGTATCATGAAACTCCAGATCGCTGCGAAGCTCTTGCGCCACACCGACTCGGGTCCGATGGTCTGCAGGGCAGATTCCATCGAGTATGACCGGACGAGCATGCGTCTCAGCCTCGTCGGGAACTCCTCGATACAATGGAAGGGAGATACCTACCAAGCTTCCGCGACAACCGTGGACCTGGAGACCGATGAGATCGTGATGGAAGGTTCGATCAAAGGTGTCGTGCATGGGTGAGCAGACGGTGAAGGCCACACTTGAAGTCACACACCTTGCGAAACAATATGGCCGGAAGCTGGTAGTGAAAGATGTCTCGCTTTCGATGGAGTCGGGACAGATCATCGGTCTTCTCGGGCCGAACGGCGCGGGAAAGACCACCATGTTCTACATGATCGTCGGGTTCATCAAGGCCGATGCCGGTTCCATTCTCCTGAACAACAGGGACGTCACGGAGTTGCCGATGTACCGGCGAAGCCGGCTCGGGCTTTCGTACCTCCCCCAAGAGCCTTCGATCTTCAGGAAACTCACCGTAGAGGACAACATCAGGTTGGTAGTCGAGACCAGGAGCGACCTGGACAAGGATGAGAAGCGGGATGTTGTCGAGAACCTGCTCGAGGAGTTCGGGATCGCATCGATACGAAAGCAGTTCGGTTACACGCTGAGCGGGGGAGAACGGAGGCGTACCGAAATCGCACGGAGCCTCGCGAGCAATCCCTGGTTCCTCCTTCTTGACGAACCATTCGCGGGCATCGATCCCAAAGCCGTGTATGAGATCAAACGCTTGGTGAGGAAGTTGGCTGAGAAGGGAATAGGGGTATTGCTCACCGATCACAATGTACGGGACACACTCTCCATCACCCATCTTTCGCACATCATCCACGAAGGCGAGATCCTCGCAAGCGGAAGACGTGAAGAACTGTTGCAGAACGATGAAGCCCGGAGAATATACTTCGGTGATGATTTTACTGAAGGTGAGTTGAAATGAGCCCATCGTTAGGATTGCAACAAACAGTAAAACAACAGCTCACCCTCTCTCCCCAGCTTATCCAGACATTCGAGATACTGGCGATGTCGAGCCTTGAGCTCCAACAACGGGTGAAGGCGGAGATCGAACAGAACCCCGCATTGGAAATCCCTCCCGAGCGTTCCGTTTCGATTGAGCGGATCAGTGCCGCGGAATCGAAGTCACGGCCCGAGGACGATTTCGGTGACAGCTCGGGCTACGATCCCGAGCGTTTCCGTTCCGACGTGAGACTCTCCTCGTATTACGACCAGGAGGCTGCCGACCGGAACCAACAGTATATCGAAGGAGCCTTGGCGAACTCCGAGACATTGCAAGAGTATCTGCTCAGGCAGTTGGGGTGCTTGCACCTGAGCCCGATCGAGATTGAGATGGGAACACTCATCATCAGCAACCTGGATGCCAATGGGTTCCACAGGAATCCTCCGGAGAGCTTGGTCAAGCCGAACAGGAGAAAGCATCTTCTTTCGATGCTCCCAATCGTACAGAATCTCGATCCTCCGGGCATAGCGGCTGCCGATTTCCGTGAATCGTTGATCCTCCAGGCAAAAGCGGACAACCTGGCACCGGATGATCTGAGCTCCTTCACCACCATGGTCCATGAACACTTGGAACAGTTGCGCCTGAACAAGACCAAAGAGGTCGCCAAGGCACTCGACATCTCCGAGGAGCATGTGCTGACACTCTATCGGTATCTCAAGACGCTCAACCCCTTCCCCGGGTTGCAGTACGACAACAGGGAGACCCAGTATGTGATTCCCGATCTCATCGTCCGGAAGATCGACGGAAGGCTCCAGTTGCGGCTCAACAACGAGAACATTCCCACGCTTACCATCGATACCACGTTCACCTCCTTGGAGACCGATGTACGGGATCACAATCACAAAGAGGTGGTTTCTTATATCCAGAATGCCGTCAAGTCGGCCACACAGTTGATCTCACAGATCAACATGCGTAGCGAAACGATGAAGAAGATCGGCTTGGAACTGCTCAAGTTCCAGCATGAGTTCTTCCTCCAGGGGCCCCGGCTGCTGCGGCCACTCACCTACCGACAGATCGCAGAAGACCTGTCACTGCACGAGACGACCATCAGCCGGGCTGTCCAAGGCAAGTACATCGATACCGATTGGGGCATCATCCCGATCAAGGATCTGTTCAGTTCCGCACTGCAGACAACTACTCCCGGCGAGGAGGATGTGTCACAAAAAGCAGTCATGGACATGATCAAGGAGATCATCGCGGAACATGCGGGGACGAAGCCGCTCTCGGACCAGAAGATTTCCGACATGCTTGGGAACAAGGGAATCAAGATCGCGCGACGGACCGTCTCCAAGTACCGCAAGATCCTGAACATCGATTCTTCCTACGAGCGCACTACCTGACCGAACCGTTCTTCATGCCCAGTTTGTGTTGGTACATGCGGGCATCCGCCAGCTTGAACAGCTCATCGATCGTCATGGAATCCGTTTTGGGGGAGAGTTTCGCCGCACCGAAGGCCACGCCGATCCGACATCCGCTTGAAGTTTCCAGCTCCGAACCGACATAGGCGGAGAAGGAATCGAAGAAGTCATGGGTACACGGTTCGCAAATCATCGCAAACTCATCGCCACCGATGCGGTAGACCTGCCCTATTCCCTTGAACTGCATCGCCAGACCGTCGGCGACCTCCTTGAGCAGTGCATCGCCCGCTGAGTGGCCTTGCTCATCATTCAACTTCTTCAGGTCATTCACATCGAAGATCACCAACCCTACTGAGTGATCAAGTTCCTCAGCACTGCGCAGTGTCTCCATGCGCTCGTCGAACGCCCTTCTGTTCGCAAGTCCGGTCAATCCATCCATATGGACCAAGGTCTCAAGATATTCATCCCGGCCTTTCTTCTCGACGAACTGCATGACCAAAAGTACCATTTGCCTGAGAAGCACGGTTCCGAATGCGATGATCCCCAGATTGAGCACCAACGCATTCAGCAATGTCATGAATGGCAGGAACAAGAGGATCAGCTCACCCAAGACCGAGGCAAAGAGACATCCGATAGCCACCAGGAAATCCTTGATCGCACGGTTACCCCCCCAAAGAGCCTTGAACGAGCAGCTGATGAGGACCAGCAGATACACGAACAATGCGATCGCGCCAGGGGTGAGGATGGAATAATAGGTGGTCATCCCGAGCAACTGCATCACGGAAACGATGATGAATGCGAGGGGAAAGATCAATACGATCCTTCCCAATACACGTGATTGCGGAAGATGATACATCGAGGAGACGAACCATGTGAGGAATACCGGTAGGAGAAACATGGCGACCACTCCGGCGACGAGGAGGATCAACTGGTTGTGCAGGAACAGCTGGGTGGACATGCTCCCCCCGATTATCCAGAGGGCGGCACAGAACTCTATGCCTGCGAAAGCCAAGGCGCTTTGGAAAACCTCCAACCTCCTGAACAGCATCAAGGCAAGAAACGCAACCACGAATGCGGTCATGAGGATCAGGATACCCACCACCAGGGAGAATCCGTCGTAGCGGAAAAGCGCACCGAGTTGAGAAACCCTGGAGCCGAGGAACACCTCATGGAACACCCCGCTGGTACGGCTGCTATGGGAGATGCTGGAAATCGTGAGCATCTTGCCTGCTGCATCGTCGGGCAACCATGCGAAGTGATTGATGTATCCTGGAATCTTGATCCGCCTCCCTTCAAGGTTCCCATCATAAGTGTATACGGTCTTCCCATCGACCGCTATCCTTGCTGTCCTCTGGGAAAGCCGTACCAACAGGCTGTTCATATGGGGAACCTCTTCGGGGATCAGGCGCGAGAGGGTCACGACCTTTCCTTCGGTATCCCGGTTCCTGAGTACCGTCGGCAATGTGAAATCCGTGTCGATCTCCTCGCCATCAATGCTCAAGGTCCATCCGTCACGGAGTGAAAACGAATCGGGATCCCACACGCGCTCCAACGAGATGGCTGAAAAATCGGCCAAGGTCGCCATGAGTACGAGAAGGAACAACACTGCCAAGAGGATGCGAGTGGTCCGTCGGGAAAAGATCATGTTCCCATTGTATCACAGGATTACAGGGGAAATGTTGCATTTTGCTTGCTTCCTGCCTTCCGGCTTTCCATTTGACTTTTCGATGGTGCAGCCGTATCCTTTTCATACGACCTTTTCAAGGAGGACCTATGAATCTGGAAATCAGAGGAATCCACTACAATGTGAGCGATGCAACCCGTGAGTTTTTCGAAAAGAAGCTCCAGAAGCTCTCATTCGCAGAAAGTTTCATCCACGATCTCTCCATCACGATCACCAGGGAGACGGTCGGACAGGGCTTTCACCTTGATGGCAAAGTCCACTTCTCATGGGGACCGGTCAAGTTGGTGAGCACTGATTGCTATGAATTGTATGAAGGCATCGAGCTGCTGGTCGACAAGCTGGAGGCTGTCGCCCGGAAGGAGAAAGGAAAGATACAGGATCATTGACCGAAACTACTGTCATTGAATCATGATACTGCCGATGCCCCGGGAATACCGGGGCATCTTGCACACTTGAGAGGATAAAACCACTTAACAAACGCTCACATATGCGCGTAAGATGTGGTATAGTGCGAACGGAGGACATATGGCCGAGTTTTCGATCCTTGATCTGCTTGATCTCGATCTGAAGGAGCACAACCACCTGCAACTCACCTGCATCGCAGGACGGAGCGGACTGTCCCGCAAGGTGACGAACTCCAAGATCAGCAGGCCCGGACTTCCCTTGAGCGGATTCTTCGAGGAGTTCAGCCATGAGAGCATCCAGGTCTTCGGTCGCGGAGAACAACAGTACCTGAAGAAACTGGAGACGGAGGACCATCTCGAATCGCTCGAACGACTGTTCTCTTACCCCATTCCTACCTGCATATTCTGCGATGGAGGAAAACCGAGCCTCCGTTTCATCGAGATCGCCGAACGCTCCGGTTGCTCAATACTCCAAACCGCATTGGGTTCGGCCGATTTCACGCGTGGTCTCATCCAGATGCTGGACGAGATCTTCGCCGAGACGATCACGATCCACGGAGTATTGGTCGAAGTCTATGGCATCGGAGTGCTCATCACCGGTGAAAGCGGAGTCGGCAAGAGCGAGACGGCGTTGGAGCTCATCGAACGCGGCCACCGACTGATCAGCGACGATACGGTCAAGCTTCGGAAGATCAGCGATACCTACCTGATCGGAAGCGGAGAGAATCCTCTGCTTGCCCACCACATGGAGATCCGGGGAATAGGCATCCTGAACCTCGCGAACCTGTTCGGCGTCGGCTCCATCAGGGACAAGAAACAGGTCCAGCTCTTGGTTCACCTCGAGGAGTGGGATCCGAACAAGAATTACGACAGGATCGGTGAGGAACTTACGGAAACCCTGCTCGGCATCGCAGTCCCGAAGCTTGAGATTCCGGTCAAGCCGGGAAGGAACGTCCCCATCATCATCGAGACTGCCGCTAGAAACGAACGATTGAAGAAACTGGGTTATTATTCGGCGAAGGAATTCGACCAAAGCGTACTGAAGTGGCTTGAAAGCGAGTCGGCACGCAACTTGTATTACAGCAACGAGGAGACATTCTGATCATGATCGAACGTGAAGTCGAGGTGCTGAACCGAGCCGGCATCCATGCCAGGCCCGCTGCATTGATCGTGAAGGTGGCCAACCAGTTCGCGTCCAATCTCTACATGGAGAAGGACAAGATGAAGATAAATGGGAAATCGATCATGGGCATCATCACGCTGGGGGCGGCTTACAAGTCCCGATTGATGATCTCGACCGAAGGACCTGATGAGCAGGAGGCTGCCGATGCGATCGAGCAACTCTTCCTCAACAGGTTCGAAGAATAGGAGTACGATGTGAAAGGTCTGACCGGAAGACAACAGGAAGTTCTCGATTTCATCAAGAGCTATATCGAGAGCAATTCGTATGCACCTGCTGTCCGGGATATCGCGAAAGCGTTCGGTATCACCGTGAAAGCGGCACACGACCATCTCAAGGCCCTGGAGAGGAAAGGAGCGATCCACTCCTCGGAGGGAATCTCACGTTCCACCGGAGTAGTGGGATTCACGGCCTCCGCCAAAGTGGAGACCATCTCGATTCCTGTCCTCGGTTCGACAGCCGCAGGCATGCCGATCCTCGCGGAGGAGAACAAGGAGTACGACCTGCAGGTCCCCGCCTCCCTGATTCCCGGAAAAGGGCCCTACTTCGCACTCCATATCGAAGGAGACAGCATGATCGAGGCGGGAATCCTCGACGGAGATCTTGCGATCATCAGGCAAGCCAACAACGCACACAACGGTGAAATCGTCGTTGCTCGTGTCGGAGAGGAGAATCGTGTGACGCTCAAGCGATTCTATGTCAATGCAAACTCGATCGAGCTGCGTCCCGAGAATCCCAAGTACGGTTCACTGTTCTCCAAGGATGTCACCGTCCTGGGCAAACTCCAGATGATCATTCGCGACTATGAACACTGAGAACATACGTGCTTTCATGCTCCTCGGACCTGAATCGGGAGAAAAAGGGATCCGATTGAAGGAGATCCGCACGGCACTGCGCAACGAATTCGGTTCCGATCCTGAAATCCATCGATTCTATCCCTTCGAGACCCCCAACGGGGAGATCGTCACCGTCCTGTCCAACAATTCTTTGTTCTCAGAACATCGTCTTGTCATCCTCAGCCAGGCTGAAGACTTGTCGGCGCAGCAAACGGCCATGCTGGCCGAGTATCTGGAACATCCGTCCGACTCGGCGACATTGGTCATCATCAGCACACAGATATCTTTGCCCGCGAAGCTGACAAAACTGATTCCCAAAAGTCATGTGCAAACCTTCTGGGAGATGTTTGACAATAGGAAGGCCGACTGGGTCCGCGCCCTGTTCTCCGGCAACTCCTTCGCCATCACCAACGATGCAGTCGAGCTGCTGTTGGAACTGGTGGAGAACAACACCCAAGAGTTGCGGGCCACGGGAATGCAGTTGATGCAGTTCATCGGCTCCGAAGGAATCGATACGGTCACCGAAGAGACAGTGGAGCGCTACATCCGCCATACCCGGCAGGAGAGTGTCTTCTCTCTCTTCGAGCAGATCTGCAACGGATCATACGGTAGGGCCCTCGATATCCTCCAGACCCTCACCCGCTCTGGCGAAGGCGAGGCCATCGGCCTGATCGCGGGACTGTTGTGGCAGTTCCGGCGCTTGGTCTCGCTCGAGGAGTTGTTGGCGACGGGAATGGCTTGGGATGAGGCAGTGCAGAAAGCACAAGTGATGGGAAAACCTTCGCCGATACGACGCAAGAAGGATCAGGTGACCTATGAGAAAGCTACCCAACGGTACCCGCTGAACGCCTCCAGATCGATCATCGCGCGGCTCGGCGATCACGACCTCAGGATACGGGAAACCGGCACTGACATGCAGCTGCTGCTGATGGAGCACCTGATCGGCATCATCATGATCGATCGGGGAAGGACTCCCGCCTCTTTGGAGAGCGCCTCGTTTTTTACAGATGCAAGGTTTTAAGGATTCGCTCGGCAACCGTCACCGGAACATCCGCCTGTTTCGCGATCTCCTCGGCAGAGGAAGAGAGCAGAGCCTCCAAGGTGCCGAATGTCTGCATGAGACGCTTGCTGCGGGCAGGTCCGACTCCGTTGATGGATTCAAGCAGGGAGAATGTGGCCTCCTTCGATCTCTGCTGTTGGTTCAACGATGTGGCGAACCGGTGGGCTTCGTCGCGCACTGATTGCAATACCTTCAACGCCTCGGAAGACTCGCTGAGTCGCAATGGCGGTCGTTCGTCGGAGAAGTGTATCTCTTCGTATTCCTTTGCCAGCCCTATCACCGGAACATCATCGAGGCCGAGGGCGAGGAGAGCCTCCTTTGCCGCATTGACTTGCCCCTTTCCCCCGTCGATCATGATCAGATCGGGCAATGGTTGTTTCTCCTTCACCTGACGTGCATAGCGTCTTCCCACCGCTTCGCGCACCGCACCGAAGTCGTCGACACTCCCCCCAAGGCTCCGTATGTTGAACCTGCGATAGTTCTTGGGATCGGGATTACCGTCAAGGAAGGCGATGAGTGAGGCCACCGTATGCTTGCCAGCCAACTGCGCGATATCGAACCCTTCGATCCTCTTGGGAGGATTCTCAAGGGAGAGGACCTCCATCAGCTCCTCCAGGGCTTCCGGATTCTCCTTGCTCTTCAACCGCTTCTCCACATCCCTTGAGGCGTTTTCCGCAGCCATCCTGAGAATCCTGTAGTGTTTGCCTTCCCGGGGTACGGAGACTTCCATGGCAAGCTTGAGCTGTCCGGAGAAATAGGTGCCGATCAGGTTGCTGTCGATATCATGGGAGACATACAGCTGCTGTGGGCGGTTTCCGCCGTCGGTATAGTACTGGATGAGGAAGTTGAGCAACGTTTCCGTCTCATCACCGAACGTCTCCGCCCGATACAGCGCCCTCCCCATGAGCTTGCCGTCGCGGATCTGCATGATCGATACGGTCGCGAGGTGCATGCGCATCTCGCACGCTGCATAGTCGCGGCTTTCCTCAGAGAAATCCTGGACTTGCTGGGCTTTGGTCACTGACTCCAAGGCAATCAAGAGGTCTCGCTTTTCCGCGGCCAGTTCGAACTTCCGTTCCTTTGCAGCCTCCATCATCTCCTCGCGGACCTGCCGGATGAGCTCATCGTCCTTCCCCTGCAGGAAGGCACGAACCTTGCGGATATGCACCGAGTATTCCTCTTCGGTGACGAGGTTCGCACATGGCCCGCAGCAACGACCGATATGATAATAGAGACAGGGACTATACCGCTTGCGCAATGGAATGCCGCACTTTCTCAGGGGAAACATCCTGTCGATCAGGTCGAGGTATTGGATCAGGCTCTTTCCATCGGGATAGGGGCCGAAATACTCCGACCCGTCATGGATGATCCGTCTGGTCTTGAAGACCTTGGGAAACGGTTCGTTCGTGATGCGGATCAGGGGATAGCTCTTCCCATCCTTCAGGGAGATGTTGTAGTGGGGATTGTGCTTCTTGATCAGATTGTTCTCAAGTACCAACGCTTCGTACTCGTTGCCGGTGATGATGTACTCGATCGTCGCGATCTTGCTCACCAGGAAGGTCGTCTTGATGTCCTTCCCACTCAGGAAATAGGAGGTGACACGGTTGCGCAGGTCCTTGGCCTTCCCCACATAGATGATCTTTCCCGAGGCATCCTTCATCAGGTAGACGCCCGGTAGGTGGGGAAACGACTTGGCCAGTTCCTTGGGAGTACTTTCCATAGGTGACCAGCATAGCTTCCGATTGATGAAATTGCAAGAATGCGGATAGAATGCCGGCATGGACACGTCTGCCCATCAGCTCGACATCCACCCGCTCGCAGCCTCCTTGTCCGCAGAGGACCGCAGTTTCATCCTTTCGATCCAGGAGCGGCACCCTCTCTCATTCCAACAGATGCGTGCCGTGATAGAGCATGCGGTTGACCTTTCGCTCTGGCGATCGGGTCCGCTCAATCGGTATTGGCGCGAGGATATCGCACCGAACCTGAATGGCAAGAAACGTACCAAGGCACTTCTGGACCACTTGAACGAAGCTGTCGGTCTGTTGCGGAAGGCACCGACCGACTATTCGGATTTCCCGGTCGTCGCACATGAGGTTGCCAAAGTGTCCCAGGTGGTGAGATCCGGGGACATCCGCCTGCTCGGACGTTGTCCCTGCCCCGCCTCGGGCGAGCAGACCCGATGTTGCAATCTCCTGACACTCGACATGGTGCAGCAGTGCGCCTTCGCGTGTTCCTATTGCTCGATCCAATCCTTCTACCATGCGCAGGAAATCCATTTCGCGAGTGACATCCGACAACGTCTCGAGGACCTTGAGCTTCCCGACGATGCATGGCATATCGGGACAGGACAATCCTCCGACTCGCTCATGTGGGGGAATGCTCACGGCATCCTGGATGCATTGGCCATGTTCGCAAGAACACACCCGACGACAGTGGTGGAACTGAAGACCAAATCGGCGAGAACCGATTGGATCGGCAACCCCCGATTCAGTGGCAACGTGGTAGCCACCTGGTCGGTCAATGCTCCGACGATCACGGAAAAGGAGGAGCATGGCACCGCTCCGGTCTTCAAGCGGCTGGAAGCGGCTGCCCGGGCGGCGCAAGCCGGCATCCCGGTCGGGTTCCACTTCCATCCGATGGTGTGGTTCGCGGGGTGGGAAGATGAGTATCGGATGGTTGCCGAACGGATTTCATCGCTGTTCGATCCCGACCAAGTGGTCATGATCTCCCTCGGCACGCTCACCTTCACGAAGGAAGTACTGCGTCAGTTGCGGTCCTCCGGCCGACAGAGCAGGATATTGCAGATGGAATTGACCGAATGTGCAGGAAAATACTCCTATCCCGTCGAGGTGAAGGAAAAGCTTTTCTCACATGTCTACCGAAGCTTCCCCCTTTCCTGGAGAGACGATGAGGGACCGTTCTTCTATCTGTGCATGGAGCTTCCGCAGCTTTGGGAACCGACGCTCGGCAGATCCTATGCCGACAACAACGCGTTTGAGGCCGATATGCGCAACCATTATTACCGCACCCTCCACATCGATCCGAAGGTTGACAAGAGGGCTCCTTCCCGCGATAATTGACAAAACGAGGAAGTTTGTAAGGATCCAAGGATGAAACGAAGAAATGATGCGACCTATGTGGGAGACCTGATCCCATTCAAGCGAATATTTCCGTACATCATGCCGAAAAGGGCCGACTCGGTCGTCTATCATCAGTTCACTGTCGACCTGACCCAAGGTATCCGGTTCATCAAGGAGTTGAACAGGAATGAACCAGGGGATCACCAGTATCGCGTATTCGAGCTTTTCCTCGCGGCTCTGCTCAGGACGATCGCGATGCGACCGCATCTCAACCGTTTTCTGATGGACTACAGGTGCTGGCAGAGAAACGAACTCTCATTGAACTTCGTGGTGAAGGAAGAGTATTCCGATGAAGCTCCCGAACATACGGCGATCCTCTATTTCGAACCGGACATGACGTTCGTGGAAATCGCCAGCATCATCAACAGGACGATCGAGAATTCGCGCAATGGAGGAGTAGGCAACCGTACAGATGCTGCAATCGAATTCTTCCTGAAATTCCCCAAGGGGCTCCTCAGGCTTATCGTCAGCATCATCCGGTATCTCGACAGGAAGGGAATTGCACCGAAAGCGTTGCGGGATGCCGACGGATTGCATGCCTCGGCATTCGTGGCGAACCTCGGCAGCATCAACCTCATGGGCAGCCCGCACCACCACCTCTATGAATGGGGCACGACATCCCTGTTCCTCACCATGGGAGCTCTCCGTCGGAAACGGATCACCGATGAGCAGGGTGAACGGTCGTTCATCGACACGATGGAAATCGGCGTCACGATAGATGAGCGTATCTCCGACGGATTCTATTTCATCAAATCCATCAACGTCCTGCAGGACTACCTGCATCACCCAGAGAAACTGATGGAACGACCCGAACTCCCCTCTGCGAACCCCACGGTCAAGGAACTGAAGTTGCGACGGAAGGAGATCCGCAAGGCACGCAGGAGGAAGAAAAAGGAACTGCGAAAGAGCGCCTAGAGGAACTTCTCGTCGAATATCTGTCGCTCACGTCCCTTCAACGGACAATCCTCTCCATCGAGCATCTTCTTGATCGCATCCATCTCAGAGGCAGAGAAACGCACTCCATGCAACACGAGCGACTCGAAGGCCTCGCATGCCATCGGGCAGACCGTCCGTATGATGGAGAGGATGACCTCTGCGTATGCACGTATCTCATACTGTGCATGACTGTCCAGTCGCAGCTTCAAGAAATGGAACAGGTTGTGCAAGTCCATCTGCCAATACCACTGTGTGTAGAGACTCAAAGGAAGATCGATCCGGGCAAGCTCCCTTGCGATCCCGAGATCCAATAGCTCGTGGTAGGTGTCGAATGCACGCTTCTGGTCTTGTGCGAGCAACCTTGCAACCTTCTCCTGGGTTTCCCGGTCGAGCGGCTCCTCGGAGCGACCTTGCTTGTTGTCATCGCTCTGCTTGTTGATATAGGCAAGTTCGGGGATATAGGCCTCGTCGGCCAAGACGCTATAGCGGCCCGATATCTCATTCACCCGTGCGGTCCGGTGCCGGATCCATTGCCTTGCAACGAAGATCGGCATCTTTATGTGAAAGGTGAAATTCACCTGTTCGAACGGAGATGTATGGTCGTTTCGCATGAGATAGGCGATCAAACCCTTGTCCTGGCGGAACGTCTTGGTACCCTCACCGTAGGAAACACGGGCAGCCTGCACGATCCTCGCATCCGATCCGAGATAATCGACCAAGCGGACGAATCCTTTGTCCAGGACCGGAAATTCCTTGTCCAGGATGGCCTCTGCCTCCGGAACCACACAATGCGCCATATGCACTCCTCCCCGTTCGTTTCCGTCCATATTGCCATAAATGGGCAACAGGGGCAATCGTCAGATCAGTTCCATCCTTCCGAGCAGGATCGCCAAGGCGGCACTGCACGCGGTCTCCGTCCTGAGGATACGGTTTCCCATCGTCTTGCTGACGAACGCGTGACTGGCGAAGAGCAACCGTTCCCGGTCCGACCATCCCCGCTCGGGTCCGACAGCCACCAACACCGGGGCATCCACCTTACCGAGTCGTGAAAGCGGTGAGGATTGCACCTGGTTGTCCAAGAGCAACCGTGTCGGCCACCGTTCCGTTTCTCCGATGAACTCGTCGACACTCTTCACCAGGCGCAGTGGGGGGAAACCGGTACAGCCCGATTGCATCGCACCGTCGAGCAGATATTTGCGGTACTCACCAGTGGACCAAAGCTTCGCCTCTGCGTATGAACGTTCGCCGGTATCCGTGCCGACGACGATGAGCT
Source organism: Spirochaetales bacterium (assembly GCA_018433865.1). Taxonomy (GTDB): domain Bacteria; phylum Spirochaetota; class Spirochaetia; order Sphaerochaetales; family Sphaerochaetaceae; genus UBA8525. The sequence continues at coordinate 237,615 of JAHDQJ010000002.1, forward strand.
CCTCCACGCCGAAGCTGACCGCCTCCCTGAGGATCCGCTTCATGCAGATCGGCCTGACTTGGGCAACCAGGAGGGTTATCGGGTGCAAGGCGTCCGGATGCTCCTCAGGCTGCCAGGAATAATGGATCCCCGCCTCATCCATGGCAAGGATGGTGGCGGTTCCCGACTGTCCGTTGAGCACACCGAGCCTGAGCGTATCGCCGACCTCAAGATGAAGTACTTTCCTGATGTGTTCCGCCCGAAAATCGGAGGCCTCGATCATGTTGTCCCGTGGCATCCTGTCGAAGAGAATGATGTTCATGCCCCGGAGTATAGGATGTTGCATGCCCTCTGTAAACACAGTATCATGGGTAAAGCTTTCATCGGTGTCCGAGAGGAGATTTGCATGGCGCGCATCAAGATTTTCACTGCAGAACATCATGACCCCTGGTTCAACCTCGCGACCGAGGACTGGTTGTTCAAGTCCTTCGAGGAGGACACCCATGTGTTGTTCCTGTGGCGAAACAAGCCGTGCATCGTCATCGGTCGGTTCCAGAATCCATGGAACGAGTGCGACCTCCAGGCGATGGAACGAGACGGTGTGGTCCTCGCTCGCAGACAGAGCGGAGGCGGTGCCGTCTATCATGATCTTGGCAACACCAATTTCACCTTCATGTCACCTCGAGAGTCCTACGACAAGGATCGCAATTTCGCCATCATCATCAAAGCCCTCTCCCGCTTCGGCGTCACCGCCGAACAATCGGGGAGGAATGATGTACTCGTGGAGGGAAGGAAAATTTCAGGAAGCGCGTTCCGCATGGCTACCAAGAAAGCTTTCCACCACGGGACACTGCTGATCAGCGCGGACATGGGAAAGCTCCCCGGCTACCTGACGCCCGACAAGCAGAAACTGCAATCAAAGGGAGTCCGCTCAGTCGCATCCCGTGTGGCGAACCTCACCGAATTCAACCCTTCCATCACCCATGACAATCTCTGCAGCGCGATCATCGAAACATTCTTCGAGACCTATGGCGACCGATGCGAGGTGGAGGACCTTACCATCGAGCGGCTTTCGAAGGAACAGTCTCTCTATGAGACCTACAGGACCTACTCCGATTGGAAGTGGAGGTTCGGTTCCACCCCACAATTCGCGCATCCGGTCTCCAGACGATTCCCTTGGGGCAAGATCACGATGGATTTCGATGTCAAGGACGCACATATTGCCTCCGTCACCATATTCAGCGACTCGCTCTCTGTCGAGTTGATCGAGTTCCTCCAAGCCCAGTTGCCATCGATCCCCTATGAACCGACTCAGATCGGCAGGAAGCTTCTCGACAGCTCACAGGACCAGCCGGAGGATTTCAGGGACATGGTACGCGATGTTGTCGACCTGATCAGAGAGGAATTCGTATGAGAAAATGGCTGTTGCTCTTCATCCTCCTCCTTCCCCTCTCAACCTTGGGCGCGAAGGGTTCGAGGGAGGCCGAGCCTCAGCCGATCAGGGAACCTCTGGAAAGTGCCGACACGTTCGTGGTCGCTTTGCTCAAGTCGGAAGACCCGCCCTACCTCAATCCCGTCGAGGCTACCGATGCAACTTCCATCCTTGTCCTCGACGGCATGTTCGAAGGACTGTACGCATTCGATCCGAAGACGGCACAGCCTGTCGCTGCGATTGCCCAGGCAGTGGAGATATCGGAGGACGGGTTGCAATGGACATTCACCCTGGACAAGCGGGCGAGATTCTCAAACGGAGAACCGATCGATGCGATGACATTCCTCGACTCCTGGCTCTGGTTGTTGGATTCCGCCTCGCAGGAGAGTGGCAACACCTCATTGGCTTCCATGTTCGATTGTGTCGTGGGGGTGAAGGAGTATCGTGAGGGCAGCGGATCACGATCCTCCGTGGGGATCCGGGCAAAGTCGTCCCATCAGCTCCAGATCAGCTTGCGAACGGCTGCCCCCTATCTTCCCGCGCTTCTGGCAACACTGCCCTTCAGCGCCATACATGAGTCGATGCGCGATCACCGGACAGCCATGGAACCAAGCGGGATCATCGGGTCGGGCCCCTATGTCGTCCGTTCGGCGGATACCGAAGGGGTTTTGCTTGCGAAGCACCCTTGGTACCGCGATTATGGTGCTGTTCCGAGCGATTTCATCCAATTTCGGTTCCTCGACCAGATGGGGATCATCCAAGCATATCTCGAGCGGTCGATCCATTGGTCACTCGCATTCGTACCTCCCACGCTGTTGCGTGACAAGTCCGACCTGCATATCTCTCCCGAGTATTCGACCGGCTTCTATTATTTCAGTGCAAAAAGTGGTGCCTATGCGAATCCTCAGGTGAAAAAGGCCTTGGCCATGCTGATCCCATGGAATGAGTTGCGTCGCGATAGCGGACAGATATTCCCTACCGACCGTTTGATTCCGGGCATGACTGGGATTCCCGATGACCTGCCGCAGCAATCGAGCGAGCCCGAAGGGGAAGCCCTCGCCCTGTTGGCAGCAGAGGGATTCCCTTATGGAGCTGGGTTGCCGACACTCAACATGGCGGTGCATCGAGGTTCCCAGGTCCTCGGATCGGCAAGGAGAATCGCGGACATCTGGAGCCAGGAGCTTGGCATCACCGTCATCCTCGATGTGGTACCGTTGGGCATGTACTCCCGGTTCCCCTCCCTCTCTCCCTACGATTTTGCCTTCATCACCTGGATCGGGGACATTCATGATCCGTTCGCATTCCTCCACCTGTGGACCAGCGAGAGCGGCTATAACCTGGGCAATCACTCGGATCCCGCGTTCGATGCCTTGGTCGCTGCTGCCAGCGAGGCGACTGATGAACGGCAGCGGCAGGATCTCGCACGGATCGCCGAGGAGCACTTGCTCGACTCGGCTACCGTATTCCCCCTGTACCACGGAATCACGACGAACATCATCGATGCCTCGACAGTGACCGGGTGGCATGACAACATCCTGAACATCCATCCGGTGAGACACCTCGGCACCAAGCAGTTCTGAATCACGTGCCCAATGCAAGGTCCTTGAGCGTCGCCGTCCTTCCGAACGGAAGCACGAGAGCTCGCAAGGAGGCAATGCTCTTTTCCCCCACATCAGCGTCCTTCATGCGCCAACACCAGTTCGGTTCCCCGCAGGTTCCCGGGAGATTCATGCGCGCCAAGTGGCCGAGCTGGAGCACATCCTGCATCGGTACTATGGCATATTGTGCACAGGAGGCCATGATCGAGCGCATCAGATGCCAGGTGACCCCATCGTCCGAGCAACTGAGATATCTTCTCACGATATCCTGCTTCGTACCGTCCAAGTGATCGTACCAGCCCCTGGTCGTATCGTTGTCGTGGGTCCCCGTATAAGCAACACACAGTTCCGGATAGTTGTGCGGAAGATACATATTGTTCGGATCCAATTGTCCCGGACCGATCACATCGAACGCGAAGTGAGCGATCTTCATCCCCGGGAAACCGTTGGAATCGCGCAACTGCTCCACTTCCGGCGTGATTACACCAAGGTCCTCCGCAATCACGGGGAGCGAACCGAACCGATTGCGCAAGGTCTCGAACAGGCGCTTGCCAGGTGCTTCGACCCAGATGCCGTGTTCAGCCGTCGCATGTCCTGCAGGGACTTCCCAGTAGGCATCGAAACCACGGAAATGATCGATCCTTACCAGGTCTGTCTGTGCGAACTGATGCTCGAGCCTCCTGATCCACCACGAGAACCCATCGGCTTCCAATGCCTCCCAGTCATACACCGGATTGCCCCACAACTGCCCAGTGGCGCTATAGGCATCAGGCGGTACCCCCGACGATGCTTCCGACAATCCGTTTTCGTCTATCTTCAGATACTTTCGGTTGCTCCAGGCATCCGAGCTGTCATGGGCAACAAAGATGGGAATGTCCCCGACGATTCCGATCCCCTTTTCATTGGCATAGTGCTTCAGTGCCTGCCACTGTTGGTGGAAGAAGAACTGCAAAGCTTTCCAACGTCCGATTTCCATGCGCTTCGCTTCGCGCCAGTATGCCATCGCAGCATCGGTCCTACGGGTCAGTTCCTTGTCCCATGCACAGAACCACCGGGAATCGTGATAGTGATCAACCATTGCACGATACAGGGCATAGTCATCGAGCCATGAGGATTGTGTTTCACAGTATTCAGCAAACTCCTCACGTACCTGGTCGGTCGCGTGTGCGAGGAAATTGTCGGCAGCCTTGATCAGGAGGGGAAGCTTGAACGATTCGACGATTGCAAAATCGACCGACCCATCCTTGAACGGAGGATGGATCACCACATCGTCCAGGGAGAGATACCCCTCGTCAGACAGGAGATCGAGGTTGATGAGCATCTCATTGCCCGCGAACGCAGACCTGACTGCATAGGGAGAGTTGCCGAAACCAACGGGACCGAGAGGAAGAATTTGCCAGAGTCCCACAGAGGAATCGGCGAGCATGTCAACAAAACGGAAAGCCTCTTCTCCCATGTCACCTATCCCGTGGCCACCGGGCAAACAGGTGGGATGCAGCAGGACTCCTGAGTATCGTATCTTTTTGTTCATCGTGAAAATATAGCGTATTGCCCGATTTTATACCATACTTGTTCATTACCTGTTTTTCGGGTATAATCCTAAGCATGTCATCTTCAGAAAGCATCGGAAAATTCTCGTTGGGAGACCATGTGGTCTATCCGCTCCAGGGCGTCGGAGTCATCAATAAAGTTGAGAAAAAAACCCTCAGGGGCAATACTTCGCTCTACTATGAGATATTTCTGGAGATATCCGACATGACCGTCATGGTCCCCGTGGACAAGACGGACGAGCTGGGAATCAGGGGCATCGTGGAGCCTGCCGAAGCCCTGGCTGCGATCAACGGCATATCCAACAAGCTGGAACAGGTTCCGGTCGACTGGAAAGCCCGTTACCAGATGAATGTCGACCTGTTGAAGCAGGGAACCATTGCATCCATCGCAAAGGTTGTCCAGATCCTCTACCACAGGAGCAAGATCAAGGAGTTGCCCGTCCAGGAGCGCAAGTTGTATGACAATGCCTTGCGCATCCTGATCGATGAATCGGCTCTCTCCCTCGGACGTTCCCGTGAAGAAATCGAGGCGCTCGTATTCGGCAAACTGGAGAAAGATCCCAAGGAGAAAGAATCCTAGTGTCATTCCCAGCATTCGGCGTCATCATCACCGCTGCGGGAACCAGCAGCAGGTTCCGCTCCTCCGATGATTCCCTCAACAAGAAAGAGTTCATGATGCTCGATGACCGTACGGTACTCTACCATGCGGCCCAACCGTTCTTCTCCCTGCCGGGACTCAGGGTCGTCGTGGTGACCTATGGCGATGGAATGCGCGAGGAGACCGAATCGGCTCTCGACAACCTGTTCTTCGCCTCTCTCGTCCCGGTACTGTTGGTACAGGGGGGACAAAGCCGCCAGGAGTCGGTCCTGCGTGCGCTGGAAGCTCTCCAGGAGCATGGTGACGCTATCGAATATGTGATGATCCATGATGGAGCACGTCCATGGATAAGCGAACGATGCATCATCTCGACCCTCGCGATCGCCACCGTATTCGGTGGTGCCGCACCAGCGGTTCCGATCCACGATGCCGTGAAGCGGGTCGATGACAAGGGCCGTCTCATCGATCACCTCGACAGGACCGGCATGGTGGGAATACAGACTCCACAGGCCTTTCGCTTCCAAGCGATCCTCGCGGCACACAGGCAGGTTGCATCCTCCGGGAAGGTGTATCGGGATGACACGGAGATCTTCACCGATTATGGTGGAATCGTCGGTACCAGCGAGGGTGAGGTGAAGAACCGGAAGATCACCCTCATGCAGGACCTGACCGAAAGCGGGGTACGGTGATGAGAATCGGAACGGGTTGGGACATCCATCCGTTGGTCCCGGGCAGGAAGCTGTTGCTCGGCGGTGTCGAAATCCCACATGACCGTGGCGAGAGCGGACATTCCGATGGGGATGTCCTGTTGCATGCGATCATCGATGCCCTGTTCGGTGCTCTCGCAATCGGAGATATCGGGACACACTTTCCACCCTCGGACGACCGCTGGAAGGATATCTCCAGCATCGAGCTGTTACGCAGCGCACTCGATCTCCTCGATGGACATACCATCGGGAACATCGATTGTACCGTCATCCTCCAGAGACCGAAACTGATGCCTCACATCGATGCCATCAGGAACTCGATCGCTTCCGTCTGCGATATCCCCTATGCATCCGTGTCGGTGAAGGCAAAGACCGCCGAAGGTTTGCTTGGCGAGCTGGGAACCGGAAATGCAGTGATCGCACAGGTCGTCGTCCTGCTTCACGAAGGAGCGACCGATACCATCGGCAACTTGGACGACTGGGTCTGAGAAACATGACAGCCGGGCTTTCGCCCGGCCGTTCATGCATCATTCGGAGATCAGCATGGTCTTGGGATCCAGTGTCACCCGCATGGGTTTCGGATCGATCGATTCCTTGTCCTTCACCAATGTCATGATGACCTTGTCCATCGCCTCGTTGTATTTCAGGCCGATCAGGACATCGATGAGATTCGCATACTTCATGATCGTGTTGGGCACGCCGTTCTCATCGAAGATGACATCCGGACGAACCGGGGAAACGGAGAACCAGACTTCCAGGCGCAGATCCATCGCGAACTGCTTGATCTTCCTGACATCATCCTCGCTGGCTACGGTGAGCTTGTATCCATCGAACATGACCGCATCCGCATTGAAGGAACCTTGCCTGATCAGCGTCTCGAGGCTTGAGAGAACTTTGTCGACCGAGATGTTCTCCTGGCTGAAATTCATGACCACACGGTTCGCAAGGATCTCGTTGTAGATTGCTGCAGCATCCTCGAGCGAACGGTTTTCCGAAATCTGGCGGAAGACTTCCTTGTACCAGTTGATGACATGTTCCACATTACCGGAGAAAGAGACGTGGATGATATGCTCGTTCCTGAAAAGCTTATCGGTTGCAAGGTGGACCAGACATGCGGTCTTGCCGATTCCATGCCGGGAAACGAGCACTCCCAGATTGCCTTTGCCCAATCCGCCGTTCAGGGATTCATCGAATGCCCTCAACGGGCTCAAAGCATTTAACTCTTGAATTTCCATACTACGCATCCTCCGAGATGTTGATGTCCCTAAAGTATACCACGGTTTACGAAAGGGCAAAACAATCTTCGATTTTTGTTGCATTCATCAAAAACCGGTCCCTGAGGGACCGGCTTTCCTTTCGCAAAAAGGCTATTTCTGTTCTTTCTTCTTCTTTTCGATGTAGGCTGTCTTCAATTCCTCACCGACACTCTGGGGAACCCTGCTGTACTTTGCAAGCTCCATGGTGAACTCCGCCTTCCCTTGGGTAAGGGACCTGAGGACGGTTGAGTACCCGAACATCTCGGAGAGCGGGACCTCTGATTCGACGGTACAGGACGCACCATCCTCGGTGGAACTGATGATGACTCCGCGTCTTTGGTTGATGCTGCCGAAGATATTTCCCTGGAATTCCGTAGGACCTTCGACAACAACTTTCATGACAGGTTCGAGGATCACCGGCTTGGCCCGCTCGAAAGCTTCGCGGAACGCACCGAGAGCAGCGGTCTGGAACGCTTGGTCGGAGGAGTCGACCGGGTGGAAAGCTCCGTCATTGATGACGGCGCGTACTCCGACCACGGGGAACCCGAGCTGCGTACCTTTCTTGATCGCAGTCTGGAATCCCTTGTCACAGGAGGGGATGTACTCGCTCGGGATGGTCCCGCCCTTGATCATGTCCACGAACTCGTAGTCCTTGACCTCATCGCTCTCTTCGATCGGTTCCAGATACCCTGCGACGCGGGCATACTGTCCCGATCCGCCGGTCTGCTTCTTGTGGGTGTAGTTGAACTCGGCCTTCAGGCTGATGGCTTCGCGGTAGGCGACTTCCGGCTTGTCCGTCGAAACGTCGGCCTTGTACTCACGGCGCATCCGCTCGACATAGACTTCGAGGTGAAGCTCTCCCATTCCCTGTATGATGGTCTGGTTCGATTCGGGATCGACATAGGTATTGAAGGTCGGGTCTTCCTTGGTGAAGCGGTTCAAGGCCTTCGCCATGTTATCCGCCGACTTCTTGTCCACGGGGTTGATCGCCAGGCTGATTACCGGTTTCGGAACATACATGCTCGTCAGCGAGTAGTTCAACGAGGGGTGGCAGAAGGTATCGCCGGAGGCACACTCGATACCGAAGAGTGCCGCGATATCACCACAACCGGCTTCGACAATGTCTTCCATCGAACTTGCGTGCATCCTGACAAGACGACCCACCTTGAACTTCTTGCGGCTGCGGGTATTCACCAGTTCGTCGCCTTTCTTCAGCTTGCCTTGGTAAATCCTGATATAGGTGAGCTGTCCGTACTGACCGTCCTCGAGCTTGAAGCCGAGGATGACTGCAGGCATGTTCTCGTCCGACTTGAGTACCACGGCCTGTTCGGCGTTGTCCAGATCGAGCGCAGTGTTGGTGACTTCGGTAGGATTGGGCAGATATGATACCACTGCGTCGAGCAAAGGCTGGATTCCCTTGTTCTTGTACGCTGAGCCCATGAATACGGGAACCAGCTCCAGTGCGATGGTACCCTTGCGGACCGCACGATAGATCATCTCTTCGGTAACGTTTTCCTCGAGCATGGCCTCCATGAGCTCATCAGAGCAGAGAGAGACTGCATCGAGCATCTCCTCACGCTTCTCGGCAGCCAGATCTTTCAGTTCCTCCGGGATTTCCTCATACCTGAGATCATCGCCGTTCGGACCGTCGAAGTAGATGGCCCGCATGGCGACCAAGTCCACCACTCCCTGCAAGCGATCCTCGAGCCCGATGGGAATCTGCATGAGAACTGCGTTGAGGCCAAGCTTGTCAATCAACTGCTGCTTTACCCTAAAGGGGTTCGCACCGGTTCGGTCACACTTGTTCACGAAGGCAATGCGAGGGACCCGGTAGCGCTTCATCTGACGGTCGACCGTGATGGACTGCGATTGCACGCCTGCTACCGAACAGAGCACAAGGATGGCTCCGTCAAGCACGCGGAGCGACCGCTCGACCTCTATGGTGAAGTCCACGTGTCCCGGGGTATCGATCACGTTGATCGGATGACCTTTCCAGGTGACGTTCGTTGCTGCGGAGGCAATGGTGATTCCTCGCTCCCGCTCAAGCTCCATCGAATCCATGGTGGCGCCGACGCCATCCTTGCCACGTACTTCGTGAATCGCATGGATTCTGTTGGAGTAGTAGAGAATACGTTCGGAAAGGGTGGTCTTCCCAGAATCGATGTGGGCACTGATTCCGATGTTTCTCATCTTTGAAATTTCAGGCATAGATGCTTCCTCTTTCTTTATCGCCGTTGTCCGTGACTTTCAACAAAGCCGACGCATCATCGGTCGTAGATATCTTGGGGTTCCTACATATCCCATGGCTAACACGAGAATTTGCAACAACTTGGATATAGGTCTGAGCACACTTTTCCCCAGCGTACCGAACGGGATTCTAGTATATTATGGATATTTGTTCAATCCTTTCCATCCTATGAAATTGTGAGATTTTTGCAATCTGCAACGAAGTGTCCGTGTACGTTCACTGTGGCGGGAATCACCGAAAACTGGTAGACTTGCTCCTGACGGAGGATCCCATGGAAACAGTGTTTACCAAGATCATGCACAACCAGATCCCATCGGTGCGGCTTCATGAGGATGAGCTGTGCATCGCCATACTCGACATCTCCCCGGTGAACAAGGGCCACGTACTGGTCATCTCACGTGAACCCTACCCGACGATAGCGGACTGCCCGGTCGAAACCTTGGGACACCTGATGAGTGTAGTCAAGCGCATCGATGCGGTGCTTCGCGAGAAATTGCATGCGGATGCCACCAACATCGTCATCAACAACGGTCCTGCCGCCGGTCAGGAGGTTCCGCACCTGCACATACATGTCATCCCCCGCCATGATCACGATGGGAAACGTTTCATTCCCCCGAAGGAGAAGTATGGCGAGGGAGAACTGGAGCGGATGGGGAAACTTCTCAGGCTGGACTGACCGTACGGCCGATTTCGCTTGCCCTCATGACGACTCGTTGGTACACTTGGGAACATGAGCAGTTGTCATTTTTGTGGTACGGAAGTCTCATCGACTGTCACCATAGGACACGCTTCCACATGCGTATTCTGCGGCAGGCCGCTCAAGGTGTGCCTCAATTGCCGTTTCTACGATCCGAATGCCTACCACGAGTGCCGGGAAGACATCGATGAGCCGGTAACGTATAAGGATCTGGCCAATTTCTGTGATTATTTCGTCATGAAGGAAAGTTCCGACAAGGAACAGATCAAGAGCCAGGAGGAGGCACGGTCCCGTTTCTTCTCCCTCTTCAATGATGAGTGACAGCAAGGAGGTTTCCATGCTTGAGATCGGTTCTCCCGCCCCTTCGATCAGTCTGCTTGATGACCAAGGCAACCGGGTATCGCTCTCCGACTACAAGGGAAAATATATCGTGCTCTACGCCTATCCTAGGGATGATACCCCCGGTTGTACCGCCGAAGCATGTTCCTTCCGTGACCAATCGGAGGCAATCGGGAATTTGCATGCGGTGGTTCTCGGCATCAGTGCTGACTCGGTGGCTTCGCACAAGAAATTCAAGGAAAAGTATCAGCTGGGCTTCCCGCTCCTCTCGGATCCCGACCATGAGCTTCTTGAAGCTCTCGGCGCCTGGGGTGAGAAGGTGAGCTACGGGAAGAAGAGCATCGGCATCATCCGCAGCACATACGTCTTCGACCAGGAAGGAAAGCTATTGAAGGTGTGGCCGAAGGTCTCGCCGCAAACCCATGGAGAGGAGATTGCAGCCTATCTCAAGGGACTCTGATCCATGAATCGCAAGATACCGTTGATGCTCATCCCGTTCATCCTCCTCTTGCCTGTGCTTGTCTCGTGCATGACCTACACGTACGCAGAGGCAAGCAAAGCAATCCCGGTCGGTCCGAGCGGCGAAGGAAGTTCCCTGCCCGAGACACGCTACGCCGTATTGCAGCAGGTGGAACCGACCAGCTTTGCGGAAAAAGCAATCCCCGTCGGGGAAGAAGCTTCTGCAGTCTCGCTCCTCCGGGCGGCGTTGATTCCGCTCCCCTGCGATGCGGAACCCGTAATGCTTGATGCGATCCTCAACGTGGCCATGGCATCAGAGCTGGATGTGTGGGCATTCACGGGGGATGTGCGATCGATAGCCTACGTGGCCGACAACTCTCCGGTGCAAGGCATCATGTTCGGTACCGACCGGCTTGTCGTGACCACAAGGGAGATCCTTGCGGTCTCGGACAATTCGGTGCGCATCGCTGCCGATGGCAACAGGACGGTTGGGATCGCTGTGGTGAACCTCCAGGAATCGACTGCCTTCGATATCCTTCGTCGCACCGAAGACGTTTCGTTGTGGAAGCCGCTGATCGATGCGGTGCATGAGACACGCATCAAGGCGGTACAACCGCTTCTCGGAGCGCATGACATGCCCCTTCTGGTCCTTGCCTCACTCGGCGAGCCATCGGCTGAAGATTGGTTCGATACCGCCTCGGATCATCCCTACCGCACACCGATCGCATGGCCCCTTCTCGACGCATTGCAGGAATCGGACTTCCTGGACAGTTGGCGGATGACCCACTTCAACGCAGTTTCCGATCCGGGAATCACTTGGGAATTGCACGATGAATCGGCACTATTTTCCGAACGGGTGGACTTCCTGCTCGCCAAGGGATTGCTTCCCATGGAAACCTCGACGGTCCTTGTCGGTCCGGTGAAACAGGAAAGGCTCCCGCATGAACAGCGCTGGGCCGTGACGGGAACCTTCCTGATACCGTGAAGAGAGGGAAACTACTGCAACAGATCCAGATCAATCTCGCATGCTACGGTCGGCATCGTGATGCCCCAGCTCTCCAGGACCGACGGATGGACCTCACCGAAGAGACCGACACACTTTCCGCCTGAGACCAACTTTCCGCAGCGACCTTCGATGAATCGCGGATCGACCATCTCCTCCATCACATACTCACGGTTGAGGAAATAGAAGAGTGTCGATACCTGGCTGCTCAGCTGGTTGAACCCCATGTCGCTGCTCGCACCGAGAAATCCGAGGTAATTGCGCGTCGTGGTCCCCGAGTTGTCCGAATCGTCGAGGAACGCAACCTTTCCGACCTCGAAGATCTGGTGGGGATACACTGCGTGAGCACTGACGCTCTCAGACTCCAGCAACGAGGGAATGACCGAGGGGCGCACATACTCATAGTTCTCACTCATCGGATTCGCGATCTGGATGTATTGAGAGCCATCCACATGCATGTTGTCGATGTACTCGCGCTTCGAACCGAGGTAGTTGTACATCATCTCCTGGAATCCGAGGCCGACCATGATCTCCTTGGCCTTCCGTGCGAACGATTCCGCATCCGTCAGCCTCCCTACCGTGGAGTCGCTGGGCAGTTCAGGGGAGAAGTTTCCCAATCCGTACCCGATCATCACATCCTCCACGATATCCACGGGATGCAAGAAGTCATTGCGGTACTCGGGAACGGTGATGTAGACCATCTTCTCATCGCACAAGGAGAATACGCCCATGCGTCGCAAGGAACCGACCACCTCTTCCCCCGTCAACGGGGTACCCAGCATCTTGCGCAAGAATCCAAGTTCGCACGCCGCAGGTTCCTGGAAATAGTAGGGAATCGTTATCTCACGGCCATAGGGCGTATCATAGGGGAATTCACAGGTGACCGGCAGGATGGTGAATCCCATGTCGGCACAGTCGCAGGCGACGATCGATGCCGCAAGGAGCAGATCATCCAACCCGGTCCCGCTGAACTCGAAGAACAGGTGCTCATCGCCCACCTCAACCGCACCGATACGTGCACTGTTGATTACCGGCGGAAAGCTCAGCACCTCGTGCTCATCATCATAGAGGAACGGAAAGACCGGCTTGTCAGCAACGATATATCCGTACTCGAGCCCTTTGGGATGCTTCGTGCAGATCTCCCTGAGCGTCAGGTCCTCCTCCATGTGCAACGGAACGAAGTGGGCGGTATCAGGATCGGCACCCTCGAAATGGACGGGATAGGTGATCAGGTCACTCCGGTAGACACCCATCGCGATCGTCTTTCGCTTGCGCCCGAAGTTATTGCACAGTTTTTCCTGTGATTGGATCAGATTCAACAGGATTTCCTCATCCACGACTTTTCCGGTGGCTGCAAATCCGATGGAATAGGGACGGACCAATCTCGCAGATTCGTGCACCACGAGCCGACGGCCCTCGGAATCGATGCGTTCCTCGGCAGTGCTGAAGAAATCGTACTGCACCACATTGCCATCCCGGTAGGCGGCCAATTGCCTGGCAACGCCTGCTGCGGACCAAAGGTCGGGACGATTGGTGTCGTTCAGCTCTATCTTGTAGAGTCCCTCCTTGGTGTCATGACCATCGAGCTCCGCCTTGGCGACTGGGAACATTGCCTCGAGCTGTGCATCATCATAGGAATTTCCCAGCAGGGAGTTGAACAGTTTTTCATGTACTTCAATCTTGGGCATCAGTTTCCCCTCCTCATCCGGACACTCTCGATATCGGGTGTGAACAGTTCCCTCAGGTCATTCAGGCCAAGATGCATCAGAGCCATCCTGTCTATGCCCAAGCCCCATGCGAGCACGGGAACATCCACGCCCAAGGCCTTGGTGACCTCCGGCCGGAAGATGCCGCTTCCTCCGAGCTCGAACCAGCCGAGCACGGGATGCTTGATGTGGACCTCGATCGAGGGCTCGGTGAACGGGAAATATCCCGGGACGTACTTGACCTCCTCGGCTCCCGCAACCTCCTCGGCGAACATCTTCAGCAAGCCGAGCAGGGTCCTCAGGTTCACATCGTTTCCGAGCACGATTCCCTCGGTCTGGTAGAAGTCCGCTCCATGGGTCGCATCGACCTGATCATAGCGGAAGCATCTGACCACACCGAAATACTTGCCAGGAACCTTGGCTTGGGGAAGTGTCTTCGCCGAGAGTACGGTCCCTTGGCTGCGCATGACCTGCCGTCTGGTGAATTCGTGATCGAACCCGTATTGCCAACCGCGACTTCCAGTCTCCCACCCGTTCTCATGTGTCATGGCAACCTGGCTGAGGTAGGGTTCCTCGATCCTCTTCGCATGGGAAGGATTCTTCACGTAATAGACATCGTGGATGTCCCGGGCACTGTGGAACTGGGGCATGAACAGTGCATCGCCGTTCCAGAACTCATTTTCCACCAGAGGACCGTCGAACTCCTCAAACCCGAGCGAGCAAAGCTTGTCCTTCACCCATTGGAGATAGGAGGCGTAGGGATTCCTCCTCCCCGGAATCAGACGGGCCGGAGGAGTGTTGAGGCTGTATGGCCTGAATGAACCCTGCTTCCAGGAACCGGTGGAGAGCATCGATGTCGTGACCGCGCCGAACTCCTCGCCCGTGATGTTCGCTGCAAGCAAGGCGGACTTGGCATCCTCCCCATCTTTCGTGAGACGATAAAACACTTCCTCACGTTCGATCAATTTCAAGGGGGAACCTGCGGCTCCTCTCTTTTTGCTGTTCTTCGAGACGAATGCAAGCTCATCCTCGGAGAGGGTGGCCTCGTCCACGGCCTCGGCTGCGGCCTTTGCCAGGACTTCAGCCGCGATCAGGACCTCGCGAGGAGCTTCATCAGCTACTGCATGTGCCTTGTTGCCATCGCCCATCCGGCAGGTACCCGATTTGCTGAGCAAACCGAATGCCGAACCGACATCCGACTTGTCGAGAGCCAGACGCTCAGCTATCTCCGGCAGCGAGGCAGGTCCCGTCTCTTTCAACAGACGGAAGATCCGTTGTGCAGGGGTGCCCGTTTCAAGCTGCTGGCGTCCCAACTCGGTGAGTTCGAACAATGTGCGATTCTTGCGCTCCGTCTCCTCGAGAAATCCTTTGGCGGTCAACCAACTGAATGCCTGGTTGCACTGTCCGATCTTATAATCCAGCTCATCAATCAGACGTTGGGCCGTCACCGGCTCTCCGGGTGACACGTGTCTGAGCAACCTGATCTCCAACGGATGCAGGTTCCGTACATCGATCTCCATCTTAGCAGCCTCTCCTCGGTTCGTTTCCCCTTGCGAAGCGAATCCGCATGGGTTCCGCCCATTGTAGCGAGTCATCGAAAAAAATAAAAGGGTTTGCACACCCTAGCCCACACCCATAAAATGTGCTACACCACGCATATGAACACGCAATGCACACCAGTATCCAGAGCGCTGATCTCGGTATCGGACAAGAGCGGAATCGTCGCGTTGGCGAAGGCCCTCGAGGAGATGGGGATCGAGATCATCTCCACCGGCGGTACCGGAAAGGTGCTTGGCGAGGCACATATCCGTTACATCCCGATCGAACAGTACACCCATGTTCCCGAGATGATGGACGGGAGGGTCAAGACGATGCACCCGCTGATCACCGGAGGCATCCTCGGACTGCGTGATCGGCATGAAGCCGATGCAGCGAAGCACGGCATCAAGTGGATCGACCTGGTCGTGTGCAATCTCTATCCTTTCTCGCGTACCGTCCGACAGGAGGGATCGACGCTCGATGAAGCTGTCGAGCAGATCGATATCGGAGGTCCCACGATGGTCCGCTCGGCTGCGAAGAATTTCGGATGGACCACCATCGTCACCGAGAGCGGGGATTATGATGCGGTGATCACACAGTTGCGTGAGCACGGAACCATCCCCTATCAGATGCGAAGGAGCTTGGCTGCGAAAGCGTTCGCTCATACGGCGACCTATGATGCGATGATCGGGCGGTACCTCGATGAACGGCAGTTCCCCGATGAGCTCGCACTCGGCTTCACATTGCATGCCGATACACGCGTACATGGTGCAGACGAGGACCGCTATCTCCGCTATGGGGAGAATCCACATCAAAAGGCAGCAGTCTACCGGGGAACCACCATACCGGGAAAATCGGACACGTTCAGCCTGCTTGATTGCAAAGTATTGCACGGGAAACAACTATCGTTCAACAACCTCGGAGATACCTATGGAGCCATCGACACCTTGCGCGAGTTCGACGGGACTGCATGCGTGGTCGTCAAACATGCATCTCCTTGCGGAGTTGCAGTCGCTTCTTCGGCACAGGAAGCCTTGCGCAAGGCATTCGAAGCCGATGCGTTGAGTGCTTTCGGAGGAATCGTGACGCTCAACAGACCGTGCGATGCCTCCATGGCAACGTACCTCGCAGACAAATTCATCGAGGTTCTTGCCGCGGTCTCATTCACCGAGGAAGCGCTGGCCATCCTTTCGAAAAAGAAGAATCTTCGCATCCTGGAGACAGGAGTCCTTCCGCCACTTACCGATTCCATGGTCGGACGTTTCATCGGCAACGACCTGTTGCTGCAACAGAAGGACCATGCCATGCCGACACGCCAAACCTTGCGCACCGTCACGAAGCGGGAGCCGGATCCTAGGGAGATCGATGACCTGCTCTTCGCGTGGAAGGTGGCAAAGCACGTGAAATCGAATGCGATCGTGACTGCATCGGACGGTGCAAGCAGGGGCATTGGCGGAGGCCAGGTCTCGCGTGTCGACGCCACGAGGATCGCAATCGCAAAAAGCGGCACAGGATCCCCGATAGTCCTCGCATCCGATGCATTCTTCCCGTTCCGTGACAGCATCGATTCGCTGCGGGACAGCGGCGTGAGGGCCATCATCCAGCCGGGCGGATCGATACGGGACCAAGAGGTCATCGATGCGTGCGACGAACAGGGAATAGCGATGGTATTCACCGGTTTGAGGAGTTTCCTGCACGGTTGAGCGCAACGCGACTCACTCCTCCCTGACGAGCACCTGGTCGATGTAGCCGATGTAGAGCGTGTGGTAGTCCTTCTTCGGATAATGCTTCTCAATGCCCGCATCGATGAATTGCGAGGGATCGAGCACGGTCCTCGAGGCCTTGCTGCAACAGAAGACCATGTTCGCTTGCTCGAAGGTCACCAAGTCGAGGCCTTCGGGCCCCTCGACCACGATCGGGGTCAACCCGGTGGCGGCGGCCTTGTCGGTATCACGTCCGGAATGAGCGCCGCAGAATTGCAGGGCCTTCCTGTACTCAGGGGGAAAGAAGGAAGCGGTGAAACCCGCGGAACGCTCAAGGAACCCGTACGTATGGCGGGAATCCCTCACCACGATCGCGAACGAGGGTTTGGACCACATGACCCCGAAGAAGCCCCACCCTGCGGTCATGGTGTTCCAAGACTCGCCATCACCCGCGGTGACCAGAAAATCATCGGTCCCTATGGTCGAGAACGGGTTGAGCTCCAGCGAATCGATATCGATACGTTCGAACATCTTTTCCTCCTCAGTACGTGCTCCCGGATGCGGGATGCCTCATGGTT
Organism: Spirochaetales bacterium; assembly: GCA_018433865.1. Classification (GTDB taxonomy): domain Bacteria; phylum Spirochaetota; class Spirochaetia; order Sphaerochaetales; family Sphaerochaetaceae; genus UBA8525. Next base: position 255,007 of record JAHDQJ010000002.1, read on the forward strand.
TCCAGTATAGGAGCGGTGTGCACGAGCGTCAACAAGAGGGAGGGCCCTTGCCTTTCGCATGAGCGGGTGCTATAACTGCATCGTATCTTCGCCGCTCCTCTGATCCCCCGGAAAGGAAGCCACATCATGACAACCCAATTCGTTCGAGACTTGAAGCAGGAATTCTCCGGTTACCGCACGGGAACCTTGGTTCAGGACCTTCTGGCAGGTTTGACCGTCGCCGCGGTAGCCCTCCCCCTGGCGCTTGCATTCGGCGTCGGTTCCGGAGCGGATGCTGCTGCAGGACTTGTCACCGCGATCATCGCGGGACTGCTCATCGGTGCCCTAGGCGGCGCTTCCTTCCAGATCAGCGGACCGACCGGAGCGATGGCTGCGATCCTCCTTCCCCTTTCCGCACGCTTCGGGGTACAAGGAGTCTTGGCCGCGGGATTTCTCAGTGGCATCATCCTGCTGGTCGCCGCACTGCTGAAGGCGGGGCGGATCGTATCGATCATTCCTTCGGCGGTCATCACCGGATTCACCAGCGGAATCGCAATCCTGATCGCATTCGGACAGATAGACAACTTCTTCGGCACCCGTTCGCACGGGGAGTCGATCATCACGAAGATCGCCTCGTATGCCGAGCTGGGCTTTGCAGTCCAATGGCAACCGATGTTCTTCGGACTGTTGGTCATGGCGGTGATGATCGCCTGGCCGAAGGCTTGGGCCGCGAAAGTTCCCTCCTCACTGGTGGGAATCATCATCGCGATGGTGGTGAACATGCTCGGGCCTTTCGACGTTGCTGAGGTGGGAGCCATTCCCCGTTCGCTCTTGCTTGAGAACCGTTTCACCTTTTCCCTGTTGCACGGAGAGATGCTCGGAGCCCTCGCCGCTCCTGCGTTCAGCATCGCGGCGCTCGGGATGATCGAAAGCCTCCTCTGCGGAGCTGCAGGAGGAAAGATGAAGAGAGAGCGGCTGCAAGCGGACCGGGAGCTGATCGCCCAAGGACTCGGCAACATTCTCATCCCACTGCTCGGAGGCGTGCCGGCAACCGCCGCGATCGCACGTACCAGCGTGGCGATCAAGGCCGGGGGAAGAACCCGGCTCACCAGCATCTTCCACTCCGTCACGCTGATCGCATCGATGTTCCTCCTCGGACCGTTCATGTCCCGGATTCCACTGGCGGCACTCGCCGGAGTCCTGATGATGACCGCGTGGCGGATGAATGAGTGGGAGAGCATCACCCACTTCTTCAAGAAAGCATACAAGACCTCCATCGCACAGTTTTTGGTCACCATGCTCGCGACCGTGGTATTCGACCTCACGATAGCCATCATCATCGGCATCGGGCTTTCGATGTTCCTCTTCGTGATCCGCTCCTCCCAGCTCGAGATCACCGTCTCCAACATCGACGAACGGCATGAGCGGGGTCGGAACCTCACCGCGAAGATGAGTGCGGTGCGGTTGGTCTATGTCACGGGACCGCTCTTCTTCGGTTCCCAGGAACGGATGGTGAACACGATCGAGGAGATCGAGGGAGCAAAGACGATCATCCTTTCCATCCGTGGAGTCCCCAGCATCGATCACAGTGCGATGGTCGCGCTCGAAGAGTTGCATGAATCGTTGGCAGCCAAACAGATCACGTTGCTGTTCTGCGGCCTCCAGCCGCAGGTGAAACAGCAATTCGAGCGTGGCGGATTCGATACGGTGGTGGGACCATCTGCAATCTTCAACAACGCAGTCGAGGCGATCGATTCGATAGGACAGGAGTGACCGCTGTACATTCCGCGCTCTTGACACCCCTCCTGTTTTATTGTTATGCCATAGACGGATCGAATTTCGTTGCAACAAGGAGCTCCCATGACATCCATTGCGATACCGCCTCTCACAAAGGATTTGGTCCGTGTCCTCATCGATGCCGATACGATCCAGCGTCGGGTCGATGAGCTCGCACAATCGATCAACAAGGAATACGAAGGTATTGCCGAGAGCCTGATACTCGTAGGAGTATTGAAAGGCTCTTTTATTTTTCTGGCCGATCTTTGCCGCAAACTCAAGGTCCCCCACGTGATCGACTTCATCAGCCTCTCCAGTTACGGATCTTCCTCCCAGAGCACCGGAAACGTCCGGATGATCATGGATACCAGGGAAAACCTTGAGGGACGGCACGTGATGATCGTCGAGGACATCCTCGACAGCGGTTACACGCTGGATTACCTGTGCCGCAACTTTGCAGCCCGCAACCCCGCATCCCTGAAGACAGTCGTCCTTCTTGACAAGCCGGAACGACGGAAGGTGGATGTGGAGCTCGACTACATAGGGTTCGAGATTCCCGACGTCTGGGTCGTCGGCTACGGACTGGACTATGCAGAACGCTACCGGACACTCCCCTATATCGCACAGATGGTTCCCGTCACCGACTAAGGAAAGGATACTACATGGACAACAAATACTACGTAGGATACTCATCGATTCACAAGCTGGTGAAATCGCTTGCTGATCGTCTCATGGCATCAGGATACGATCCGGATGTGATCGTTGCGATCGGATCGGGTGGTTTCATCCCCGCCAGGATCATGAAGACCTACATCAATCGCCCCATCTATGCTGTCGGCATCTCCTACTACGGACTCGACCAGAAACACTCCACTCACCCCCAGAAGATCCAGTGGATCGATGAGGCCCAGCAGCAGCTTCGGGACAAGAAGGTATTGCTGATCGATGAAGTTGATGACACGCGCGCCACATTGAGTTACTGCGTCAAGGAGTTGCTGAAAAACGAACCGAAGGAGATAGCAGTCCTGGTGTTGCACAACAAGAAGAAGGAAAAGGATGCTGAATTCCCTCCTGAGATCACCCGCTATTTCGCCGGCAAGGAGATAGATGACTTGTGGATCAAGTATCCGTGGGACGCGATCGATATCGAGGACCACGCACATAACGAGCACCTGATGCTCACCGAATACCATCGACTTGGCAAGGAACAGTAAGCATGAGTGTGACAGCAATTGTCGGAGCACAGTGGGGAGATGAGGGAAAAGGACGCGTGGTGGACTATCTCGCCCAGAAAGCACAAGTGGTCATCCGCTTCCAAGGCGGTGACAATGCGGGGCATACGGTCATCAACGACAAGGGCAAGTTCGCCCTCCACATCATTCCTTCCGGTATCTTCAACCCTGATACGACTTGCATCATCGGTGCCGGCACCGTGGTGAACTTCGATACCCTGGAGATCGAGCTTGCATCGATTGCCAAGGTGGGGGTCGAGGGAAAGAACCTGTTCATCGACCGAAGGGCGCACCTCATCCTGCCTTTCCACTGCCAACTGGACGGAGCGGAGGAGGCAAGCAAGAAGAGCGGTTGGGCTGTCGGCACCACCAAGCGTGGCATCGGGCCCTGTTACAGTGACAAGGCTGCGCGGGTAGGCATCCGTGCCTCCGATATCCTGGATCCCGATCGCCTCAGGACCCGGCTTGAGATGCTCTTGCCCCAGAAGAACCGTCAACTTGCACACTATGGACTTCCCGAAGCGAATATCGAGGAGTTGATGGAGAAGTGCGGGAAGTGGGCCTCTCGGTTCGGCAACCGGATCATCGACACCCTGCCGGTCCTCCGGGAAGCGGTCACCGCGAAAAAGGATGTGTTGCTGGAAGGTCAGCTCGGCATCATGCGCGATCTCGACTGGGGAATCTACCCCTACACGACCAGCAGCAATCCGAGTGCCGGAGGAGCATGCAGCGGTGCGGGGCTCTCTCCGCGTCATATCGATGAGGTGATCGGCGTGGTCAAAGCCTATTCCACCTCCGTCGGCGGAGGTCCTTTCCCCACCGAACTGTTCGATGCGGATGGAGAAAAGCTGCGCTCCGTCGGACTGGAATTCGGTGCGACGACCGGACGCCCCCGCCGTTGCGGGTGGTTCGATGCGGTTGCCACCTCATTCTCCTGCTGGATCAATGGTTTCACCGGAATCGCCATTACCAAGCTCGATATCCTCGACACCTTCGAGACGATAAAGATCTGTACCGGGTACACCATCGATGGTGTGTTGGTGACCGACCTCCCCGATACTTCGGGCCAAGAGAAGGCGGTTCCCGTATATGAGGAGATGGAGGGTTGGATGACCAGTACCGCGGAAGCCCGTGCTTGGAACGATCTTCCTCCGAAAGCCCAGGCGTACGTATTGCGCCTTGCCGAGCTCACCGGAGCTCCCATCAAGTTCATCAGCGTAGGACCGGAGCGAGACCAGATCATCATCCTATAGGGAGGACCCATAGGCATGCAAAACGGATTCGACCACCACACGTTCATTTCGCCTTTCACTTGGCGTTACGCAAGCACGGCAATGCGAAGCATCTGGTCCGAGCATTACAAGAGAAGCCTCTTGCGACGCATCTGGGTAGCGCTCGCGAAAGCACAACAACGAGCAGGATTGACCACCGAGGAGCAGGTAGCCGATCTCGCATCCCATCAGGATACCATCGATATCGAACGCGCGACGGCGATCGAGGCGGAGATCCGTCACGACCTGATGGCTGAGATCCGGACCTACAGTGAACAATGTGCGGTCGGCGGCGCGGTGATTCACCTCGGTGCGACGAGCATGGATGTATTGGACAACATGGATGTCCTGCGACAGCGTGAGGCCCTCGCACTGATCATCTCGCTTACCGAAGGTGTCCTCGTCCTGCTATCCAAGCGGATGGAGGAGACGGCCGAACTGCCATGCATGGCGTTCACCCACATACAGCCTGCCGAGCTCACCACGGTCGGGTACCGCCTCGCGCAGACCGCGCAGGACCTCCTCGATGACTTGGCCGACCTGAGACGGATCCTTCTTGCACTCAAGGGAAAGGGAATGAAAGGAGCGGTCGGTACCGCTGCATCCTATGATGCCTTGTTGCAAGGTACCGATCTCAGTGCGATGGAGCTGGAACGTTTGGTCATGGATGACCTCGGCCTGGATTCCTTCGATGCGACTACACAAGTGTATCCAAGGAAGCAAGACTGGAGACTCGGCTGTGCTCTCGCGGGCTTGTGTGCCACCATCGCGAAGTTCGCGTTCGATCTCAGGATTCTCCAGAGTCCTCCGATCGGAGAATGGAGCGAACCATTCGCCGCGAAGCAGGTCGGATCCTCGGCCATGCCGTTCAAGCGCAACCCCATCAATGCGGAGAAGATCGACTCGTTGTGCAGGTACGTCAGTGCGCAGGTGGATGTCCTGTGGCATAACGCGGCGGATACGCTCCTTGAGCGAACCCTCGATGATTCGGCGAATCGCCGGATCGTGATTCCCGAGATGTTCATGGCGACCGAGGAGGTCCTCACGACCATGTCGAAACTGGTGGAGGGATTGAACTTCCATGAGGTCGGAATCGGGTTGAACCTGGCACGTTACGGGCTGTTTGCCGCGAGCGAGCGCCTGCTCATGGAACTGGGCCGCAAGGGTGCCGACCGCCAACAGATGCATGAAGTGATCCGTGAGCACTCACTCGTGGCTTGGCCGGAGGTCTTGCAGGGAAAGGAGAATCCTCTCGCCCGATTCCTTGCCACCGATGACAGGATACTTGCGTATCTCAGTCAAGAGGAGATCCTGGCCCTGATGGATGCCAGCGGCTATGTGGGAGACGCACCCGTACGGACACGCATGATCATCGAGAAGATCCGCGAGGCATCGGAACGTACATCAGAAGATGAATGAGAGACCGCCGCGGATCAGCAGATAATAGATGACCATGCGAGGCAAGCGGGAGAGGGAAGCAATCGCGACCAGATAGGGATTCACTTTCAACATTCCGGCAATCCAGCAGACCGAGGAATAGGGGATCGGGGTCAATCCCGCGAGGACCACTGCCCACACCCCATAGATATTGATCAGCCGTTCCCCATCCTCGGAGAACCGTGACGTGAACATCTTGATCAACGGAAGGTGACCGAGCAAACGTCCGATCCAATACCCGCCGATTCCGCCGAGAGCGGAAGCGAACGACATCGTGAGCAGAAGCGGAACCGGATTCCAAGCCATGACCAGCGGAAAGATGATGTCGACGGTCATCGGAACGATGAACATGTCGGTCAGAAAGACGAACAGGGCAACGCCTGCGAAACCGAGGTGCTCAGTGACCCATGTACCGATCATCTGGTAATGGTCCTTGATGAAGAACAAGGTGATCGCGTAGACGACAAGGAAGAACCCCATCACCGCGACGGCTTTGCCGATCAGCTGACGCCAGTCGAGGTTTCCCGCCTGGTCAAACACCGATGAGTCGAAAAAGTGGATCCTGATGCTCTTCTTTTCCCTGTTCTTGTCAGTCATGCACCACCCGGTCGAATATTGCACCGACGCTGGAGAGGAAAGTCTCCTTTCCGGACGAATCCGATCCGACGCCTTGCCAGAGCGGAGGTTTCCCCCCTCCCTTGCCTTCTATCGCCGGCAAGGCCTCCTGCCTGATCGCCTTGAACAGCTCTGCCTCTCCGCCGATTCCTTTCAGTGCGACCATCCAAGAGAGTTTTCCATCCTCACGAGGCCTCACCACACACAGCACGATCGCATCGATCGAAAGCAAGGATTCGGGGAGACTCCTGAAGCTCTCCTCGTCCCATCCCGAGGCATCGAACAGTGCGAGCGGTATCGTGGTGCCTGACAGTTCCCGTTCCAGCAAGAGCGAGGCGATGCGCACCGAGGCCTTCTGCTGAAGATACCGTGCATCCCCCAGTTGCTGTTGCATATGCCTGATGCTTTCCACGATGTGTTCCGCGGGAGCGGAGAGGAGGGTACCACTGGCATCCACGATCGATTTGTTTCTCCGGATCGATGACACCGAGCGGTCACCAGCGATCCAGAACGTCCTCAGATGGCCACGGATACGCTCGGAGCGGACATACTGTACATAACGAAGCTCACCTGTGTGGGAAACGTGGACACCGCCGCACGCGATCGTATCGTAATCTCCGATGGAGATGAGCCTGACATCACCATCGACCTTTACGGGCCTGCGCAGGCCGATCTCTTTCGAGGCCTCCTGCGATACCGTGCGGGAAGTCACCGCCACGGAGAGCGTGACGATCCTGTTCACCTCATCCTCGACACGCATCAGATCATGCTCATCGATCGACTCCACATCCACTTCGATGCTCATGTCTTCGGCGCCGAGGTGGACCGATACGGTTCCTACTCCGAGCATCCGGTGCAAGGTTCCGGAAAGGAGGTGTTGCGCACTGTGTTGTTGCATGTAGTCGTACCGGTGCTCCCAGTCCAAGACCAGGGCGACCTCGGCCCCTGGTACCAGCGTATTCGACTGGTCGAGGATGTGGAGTATCTTTCCCTCCTCATCCGTCTGGGTATCGAGTACCCGCAGCTCGCCAAGGGTCCCGCGGTCTCCCGGCTGCCCTCCCCCTTCAGGATAGAAGATCGTCCTGTCGAGCGTGAGCGCGTCCTTTCCCTTCCAGCTTTCGATGGAGACGACCGTTGCATGGATCGATCGCACATAGGGTTCCGTATGGTAGATGGGTGCACAAGTCAGCATAGGGAAAGACTAGCGCTTTTTCTTCCCGTCGTCCATATCCTCGGTGAGGGCGGACCATGATTTGGCCACGGGCAGATGGATCCTGAACTTCATCGCCAGCAATCGGATGGTGGTCACCGCGGAGGCACACACGAGCACTTGGAACAGGAACGGCAGGGAGGTTTCCGAGAGGCCTAGGTAAAGCACGCCACCGATCAGGCTCGCCGTTGCATAGAAGTCGGTCGTCAGGACAGCCGGGACCTCCCGCACCATCACATCGCGCACGACTCCGCCTATTACCGCGGAAAACACCCCTGAGAGGACGATTCCGACCGGCCCCGCACCATACAGCAGTCCTTTCGAGGCTCCGAGGGCGGTGAATACTCCCAATCCTATCGCATCACCGATGGCAACGATGCGCCAGCGGCCTACCACTTGCGGGGCGAGGAAAAACACTGCGATCCCGGTGACGATGCAGACGATCAGGTAACTCTCATGCTCATACGCCGCAACGGGAGTAGCCCCGAGGAGAAGGTCGCGGAACACGCCGCCACCCACTCCTACGGTACAGGCGAACACGACCACTCCCAAGAAGTCGAGTTTGTGCCTGACTCCCCGTACCGCTCCGGTGATGGCGAAGATGCACGTGCCGAAGATATCGAACGCATACATGATTGCTGAATCCATGGACGCAGGATATCACTAAGGTCCCACTTGTCCAAGCGTCCGGGCATTGCTATCTTAAAGGAGGCGACCAATGAAATGAGAAGGAGTCCTGGGATGGCATTATTGAAATCGGCATGGGAAATCGCGTTGGAAAAGACGGAAAACATCGAGGCGGATCCCGAGAAGATCAGAAGGGACATGACCCTGAACGAGGGACGGCGTCTGGCCGGTTCCTTCCTTTCCGATCCTGAGAATGACGGATCCCAGCTTGAGCAAGCCTACCGCTCGGCGAAACGTGACGACAAGCCTCTTTTGAAACGGGGGCTCGCCTCCACGGTCGTCCTGAACGTCGCACTTCCCCAATCTCCCGACTACGAGCAACGCATCGCGAAGATGCGCCACATAGCCGAGATCATCGACGGGAACGAGAGCGACACCGTGCAGCTGCTCGGCCAGATCGGACAGTTCATGGGCAAGTATCTGCAAGCACGCGACTCCTTGCTCGACCGTGCGAAGCAACAGTACGCACCGATGTATGAGGACAAGAAAGAGCGGATGATGCAAAAATATGGCAAAACGACAAACCTGCCCCTCGACCAAGACCCGGAATTCATCCAACTGCTGCAGAAGAACTACAACCAGCTCTCCAACCAATACCAACAGGTGCTCGAACAGGCCAAGGAGCAATTGAAGCAGGCGTGGGAGCTCGAGGACTGATCCGTCAGACCGGGTAGCGGGATTCGAACTCGCCGATTGGCAGCGGCCTGGACAGGAAGTATCCTTGGGCTTGGTGGCAGCCGGCAGCCTTGAGGAACTCGAGTTGCGCCTGTGCTTCCACTCCCTCTGCAACCACGGTCATTCCCAGATCCCGAGCCAACTCCAAGATATGCTTGAGAACGGTCTTTGAACGTTTCAGGGAAGAGAGATCCTTCAGGAACTCCCTGTCGATCTTGATCGTATCCACGCTCAGGTCTTTCAGCAGGTGCAACGAAGAATAACCTGATCCGAAATCATCGATCGCGACGGTGAAACCGAACCCCTGCAATCGCTTGACGGTGGCGAGCATCCGTTCAGGTTGGTCGGAGAACGCCGTTTCCGTCAACTCGAACTCCATCAAGCTTCTTTGGATACCGTACTCATCGGCGATTGCATCCAATTGCTCGGCGAATTGTTCTGACATCGCATCGACTCGCGAGATGTTCACGGCGATAGGCAACGGGTCCAATCCCATGTGTTTCCACTTCACGAGCAACGAACACACCTCACGCATCACGAAAGCATCCAGCTCGACGATTCTTCCATCCTCCTCGAGCAAGCCGATGAAATCGGAGGGAGGAAGCAGGCCCAAGTCAGGGTGGTTCCAACGAACCAAGGATTCCGCGCCGACGATGCGACCGTCCGCAAGCCTGAATTTCGGTTGGAGATGGATGATGAACTCCCTTCGCGAGATGGCGTGGGAAAACCGCCTGGCCAGCTCTTGTTGGCGTTGCATGTTCCGATGCAAGGCTGCGTCGTAGTATGCATAGGTGGTGATCCTGTGTTTCTTCACCGTCTCCAAGGCGATCTGCGCATTGTCATGTACGGTCTGTATCGATACATCGTCTTCGCTCAGCGGATAGATACCGCAAGAGAAGGAGAGTGAGATGGTCGTCCTTGATGCCAGCGGTTCCTCAAGCAAGATCCCGTTCAGCTTGTCGAGGATCATGCCGACCCGGCTGCCTATCGGGCCCTCAGACCTTAGCAGCATCGCAAACCGATCGTTCACCACACGAACCACCAACTCGTCGGATTCCACGCAGCGCAAGAGAATGCGTCCCATGCTCTTCAGGATAAGGTCCCCCACGGGAAAGCCGGCCGAAGTATTGATCAGTTTGAGCTTGTCTATGTCAATGAGCACATACGAGTATCCTCGGCGGGCATAATCTTTCAGTCGGTGACGTGTTTCGAACAGCAACCGTTCCCACGTGCCCAATTGGGTGAGGGAATCCACGAATGCAATACGCTCAAGCAACGCTTGTCTCCGTTCACGGAAGATCACGAAGAGGGCCAGGGTCAGCAACAGGATGGCGGTGACGATGATGAATGCACGACTTGTGGATTTCAGGATGGTCGTGACTTTGCCCATCATCCTGGTTTCCATCACGACAGTGACCACATACCAGTCATTGATGCCCAGAGGACGGTAATCGACGAACCTGCGTGCATCTCCCTGTCCATGGCGAATCATTCCCCGTTCTCCCCGTGCCATGGATGCAGACATGACCCGCAGCGAAGGATCCTCTGAGTATTCGGGAAGTGCGACGTAGGGAACCGAAGTGGCAAGGACATCTCCTTTGTCGGAGGAATTCGCGAGGACCACCTCCCCTGTTCTCTTGACGACCGAGGCGTATCCGACACTTCCGTAGGTGGTGATCTGCAGGAGCCTGGCGTATTCATCCACGAACCGTGCTCCCCTGAGCACTCCGACCACCTCATCTCCACGTCTGATGGGCACCGCGATGGCCATGATCAGCTCATCGGGATCCTGGGTATGCCGCAGGACATCGGAGATGTTCGGAATCCCGGCCATCGCTTTCTTGAAGTACTCACGGTGGGCCAGGTTCACCACATACCCATCCGTATTCACCGAATTACCGTCGGGAAGTATCACCCCGAGCCTGATGAACGAGGCAGCATCAACCTCCTCGCGAAGGATGTGCATCACCCGGGGATCCTGGATATTCTCATAGCGGCTGATGAAGTGGGCTTGGAACTCAAGTGAGGCGATTTCTGATGCGATTGCCGACTGCAATCGCATCTCGAGCTGTGTCGCTATCTCGTTGAGCATATCCCGTGCATCCTCCGAGACGAGCTGGTCAGCCTTGCGAAGCATCAAAAGACTTGTGAGGGACAAGAGAATGACCAACAACAGCAATGCTCCGGCCAAGAGCAATCCCTTGTGCAGCTTCTTCATGAATCGCTCCCTGTCATCATCTTATGAGAGATGATCGCGGGATACAAGAAAAAGATGCGCCCCCGGTCGGAAGACCGGAGGCACACCCACAAAATACGCGACATTTCATGCCCAATAGTGAGCCATGCGCTTCACCAAGGAGGCACGATATCCTTCCCAATCGGAGATCGGACGTGCTGCCAGGCCCTCCTCACATGCGGCTTTCGCCACGGCGACAGCTTCCCATTCGATGACCCGCGGATCGAATGGTTTCGGAACGATGTAGTTTCGGCCAAAGGTGAATTCCCTACCGCCGTAGGCCCGTTTCACGACTTCAGGTACCGGTTCTTTCGCGAGGGAGGCCAAAGCCTTTGCAGCAGCCATCTTCATCCCCTCGGAGACCTTCACCGCACGTACATCCAATGCTCCCCTGAAGATGAACGGGAATCCGAGTACGTTGTTGATCTGATTCGGGAAATCGCTCCGGCCGGTAGCCATGATCAGGTCGCTACGCGTCGCCACTGCAAGATCATAGGTAATCTCGGGATTGGGATTGCTCATGGCGAACACGATCGGATCCTTCGCCATGCTGAGCAACATCTCGGGAGTCACGCAATCGGCGACCGAAAGACCCATCAATACATCGGCTCCCACCATCGCATCGGCAAGTGTCCGCTTGTCGGTCTCGATCGCGAACTCGCGTTTTTCCTTGGTCATGCCCTCGGCTCGACCTTTGTAGATGACTCCCTTGCTGTCGAGCAGGGTAAGGTTCTTCGGATCCACTCCTGCCGCGACGAACATCTTCGAACAGGAGATGCCCGCTGCTCCCGCCCCATTCACGACGACCTTGATATCGGAGAGTTTTTTCCCTACGATCTCGGTTGCATTCATCAAGCCGGCGGTGGAGATGATCGCAGTTCCGTGCTGGTCATCGTGGAAGATCGGAATGTTGCACATCTCGATCAACCGCTGTTCGATCTCGAAACATTCGGGACCCTTGATATCCTCAAGGTTCACTCCCCCGAATGTCGGCTCCATCGCCTTCACGATCGCGATGATCTTCTCGGGATCCTTCTCGTCAAGCTCGATATCGAAGACATCGATGTCCGCGAATCTCTTGAACAGGACTCCCTTGCCCTCCATGACCGGCTTCGATGCCAATGCACCCCGATTCCCGAGCCCGAGGATCGCCGTCCCGTTGGAGATGACCGCCACAAGGTTTCCCTTGGAGGTATATTTGTAGGCATCCTCGGGATTTTCGGCAATCTCGAGTACCGGCTTGGCAACTCCCGGCGTGTAGGCCAGGGAGAGATCCTCGGCGGTCTGGCAAGGCTTGGTCGGTACTACCGAGACTTTCCCCGGCACGCCATCCAGACTGTGATACTGCAACGCTTTCTCTTTCAATGCATCCATGATCGGTTACCTCAATGCTTCCTTTCGAAGTCGAAATCATATGCAAGACCGAACGTATCGCGCAATTCGATCATCATCTTCTGCAAGCTCGGCGGTACGGGACATCCGTGAACCTTCCGGTACTCCCATGCCTCATGCTCCTTCTCCCCTGCGGTGTAGATCTGTTCGGCTCCCGGAGCTTTCTTCGAGTTCCTGATTTGCCGGCAGATGGTTCCCGCGATACGTTTGAAAACCTCGAGTCCCATGAACCGGCCTGGGTCGATGGCGATGAAGAAGTGTCCGAGCGGATAGGGAATCGGCTTGTGATCGGCATCGAAGCCATTCAACTCCTTCATGAAAGAACCATCCTGAAGCGCAGCCGAGAGAATCTCGACCACCATCGCGTAACCGAATCCCTTGTACCCTCCCGTATCCTCGCCGATGCCACCGAGCGGGGTCAACGCAGCCTCGCCGGTAGTGAGGTCCTTCAACACCTGCTGCGTGTCGGTCCTCGTCTTCCCGTCCAGGCCTATGACCCACCCGGGAGGCAATTTCTTCCCTGCCCGTCCGTATACCTCGATCTTTCCCCGTTGCGTGACACTGGTCGCACAGTCGAGGACAAAAGGAAATTCCTCATCGGTGGGGATGCCGAAGGTAAGCGGATTGGTTCCCATCATGTTCTCCACCCCGAAGGTCGGTGCGATCGATGGACGTGCGTTCGTGCCGGTGATGCCGATCATGCCAGCGTCCACCGCCATCGTCGCATAGTATCCTGCGATCCCGTAGTGGTTGCTGTTCCGTACCGCGACCATGCCCATCCCATAGGTCTTCGCTTTGTCGATCGCCATTTCCATGGCCCGCTTGCCCACCACATGTCCCATGCCGTTATGACCGTCGAGCACCGCGGTGGTCATGTCATCCTTCAGCACCTCGATCTCGGTCACCGGATTCATGATGCCGATTGCGATCCGATCGATATAGATGGGCTTGAGCCGCCCGATCCCGTGGGAGTCTATCCCCCGCTTGTCAGATTCTATCAGGACATCCCCGATGACCTTCGCATCGTCGGCGGGAACTCCGCTCGCGACCAGTGCATCGACCATGAACCGTTCCAACATCCCGAAATCCAGCCATACGCAATCCTTGTACCCATCCTCATAAGCCATAGCAAACCTCCACATCGTTCGAGACGGTTCTACTGAACCAGCACCAATTCGATATCCTTATCCTCAAGTTCCTGTCTTGAAAGCAACTTCCCCCCACTCGCATCGGTAATCAGGACATCGATATCCTCGGCTCCCACGGTACTGAAGTTCGAAAGGACTCCGATCTTGTTGCCGGTCGCGACCACAATGACCTTCCCCACTGTCCGCGCGATCATGCTCCTGGTCGTCTCCGCCTCCTCGATCACCGGCGTGGTCAATCCTGCAAAGAGGCTGAATCCATCCACGCCGATGATCGCCTTGTTCGCATACACCTGATCGATCACCGATTGCGACAATCCTCCGGAAACTGAATGAGACCTGGTCCTGTAGACGCCACCGACGAAGATCAACCTGAACAGTGCATCGTCGTTTGCTATCCATGCGGCGTCCATATTGTTGGTGACTATGGTGATCCGATGATTCTTCAACGCCTTGATGACCTCGAACGTGGTCGATCCGCTATTGATGAAGACGGTATCACCTTCCTCGATCAATGCTGCGGCGGCTTCTGCGATGGCGTGTTTCTCCTGCGGGTACTCAGCGGCCTTCTGTGCATAGAGCGGTTCGATCGGCAAGCTCCTCCTGAGGGTGGCTCCTCCGTGTGTCCGCTCTATAAGTCCTTGTTCTGCAAGATGATCCAGATCCCTCCTGATGGTGAGGACACTCACAGCGAACCGCTCGCTCAGGTCCTGGACCTGTACCACTTTGTCCTGTGTGACCAGCGCGAGTATCTGCCGTTGCCGATCGGCTGGTATCATAGGGCACGCCTCCTTCAGGTCTGATTGTTTTTGAATTATAATGAACGATTAGACGGCTGTCAATTGAACGTTATGAGAATAATAATTCAAAATAGTTCATTCTTGACAAGAAGAAGAACCCACTGACCGGGGTTGCACTTCATCATTTTTTCTGATATCTTCCGATATGCAATGGTGCCGTACCCAAGTGGTAAGGGACAGGTTTGCAAAACCTCCATGCACCGGTTCGAATCCGGTCGGCACCTGAGAAAAGGGACATCGGCGTACGATGTCCCTTTTCATGCCCACGCATCACATTCAGAGGGAGAGCAGCTTCCCCTCCATTTGCTTGAGGAAGTGGAATGTCGAGTCGGCTTCGATGAAAGCCCAAGCCTTGCCTCTCTTGAGGACCAATCCTTCGACCACCTGCTCCACCGATTGGATTCCCGCCGAAATCTTTGCATTGTCATAGCTTGCGAATGCGGTTCCGTACCGCTGTACCTTCGTCTCCCCCGGTGCAAGGGATACCGTGGTCGGAGCTCCGAGGCAGAGCGGATTCTCGATCGCACTTCCCAGGCCGTTCGCGAAATGGCCGATGGCGTTCTCCACGCCGAGACAGAACGTCTGGTCGGCTCCTCCGTCGTAAAGTGCCCACGGGGTGAACGGTCTTCCGCCATACTGCATCCAGAGGTTGTTGAAGCGAAGCACGATCTCATTCTGCTCAGCCGCCGCAGGTCCGGTGAAAAAAGAGAAATAGAGCATCTTGAGCCGCGGATTGATCACACTGCTGTATCCGAGCCGGGCATCCGAGGGGACGCGTCCGGTGATGAAATCGGTATACCCGATCATGGGCGGAACCTCGGTAAGATCGCACGTCCCCTCCTTTCTCAACGGAACCTTGGTGAGATCGGAGAAATCCTTGCCCATCGCGAGTCTTCCCGTACGGTCGAATTCGGAGTTGCCGGGAGCCGTACTGAACGCATCTGCACAGAGGTTGATCACACAACCCGATTCGAGGAACGGTGATCCGACGGTATTGTGCCACGCGGCGTTCGCGGGCAACGCCACTGTTCCCGTATTCTTGATCGAGACACTCGTATAGAGCACCGGGTGCCCCGGAAGCATCATGTCGATCTTCCAAGCTTCGAACGGATAGGCTGAATCGGGACCGGTCATGGTGGAGAGGAGCCAGTTTGCTCCGGTCTCTGCATCGGTTCCGTACTTCACGACATTCCAGAGACCGTTCGCAGTCCACCCGTGCGCCTCATGATACACCTCACCGACCTTGTGATCGGGTCCGAAGTTCGGGAAACAGAGGAAATTGCCACCAAGATTGTACAGCAATGAACTCTCTTTCCAGAACTCGTGGTTGTCATCGGAGGCAACCGAATACCCTCTCCCCCTGAACCAATAGAGCGGGTGGGCATTCACCCTCCCTCCTTGGGAGTTGGTGTTGCTCAGCTCAAGGACCATACCCCCCCGGTCCTCTATCACCGAACGCAACGAATCATTGGACACCATGGTGGCATGCCGTCCTTCCCACAATTGCAACCGCTTCACGTCCATAGGACCTCCCCGAAGATGACAATCTGCTCCAATGTTATCCGATTTTTCCATCAGACGGGTGTCAAATCGGACGGAGCAGGCTATACTGAAAGCACCATGATGTTACCACGGATAACCGCCATTCACAACTCTCACTGTTCAGGAGACCCACATGATACATGAAAAGGACTTGGTCTTCACCTTGCACACCACATGGACGAGTTACATTCTGCGTGTCAATGAGACCAACCACCTGGAACATCTCTACTACGGCAGGAGAATCCGTACCACCGATCATATCGAGGCTCTTTTCGACAAACATACCATCCCCACCGGGAACGCCGTCGCCTATGATGAGGAACATCCGACATTGACGCTGGACAACATCTGCCTGGAGTATTCCGGATACGGAAAGGGGGATCACAGGGAACCGGCGATCCTGTTCAGCCGGGCACAGGGCGACCGGGTCGCCGACTTCCTGTACAAGGAACACCGGATCATCAAGGGCAAGCCTCGTTCATTCTCAGGCCTCCCCGAATCCTATGGCGACAAAACCCACTGCACCACGCTGATCATCGTACTGATCGAGAAATCTGGCGGGCTCCGGTTGGAACTTACCTATACCACGTTCGACGGCTCGGACGTGATCGTACGCAGAAGCGCGATCACGAACGATACGGGAGAGACGGTAGTCCTGCAACGCCTTGCGAGCCTCCAGCTCGATTTGCCGCGCAGCACCTATGACCTGGTGACGTTCGACGGTGCGTGGGCGAGAGAACGCTACCGCAGTGTGTTCCCGTTGCGCCCGGGAGTCCACGTGAACGATTCGAAAAGCGGCACGAGTTCCTCACGCCATAACCCGTGTGTATTCCTCACCGCCCGGAAAACGAATGAGAACCAAGGGGACTGCTATGGGTGCAACCTGGTCTACAGCGGAGATCACGCGCAGTTCATCGAAGTCTCTCCCTACGGGAAGACCCGTTTGCTTACCGGACTCAATCCCGCGACATTTTCCTGGCATCTCCATTCGGGAGAAAAATTCCACGCCCCGGAAGCAATCCTCACCTACTCGCATGAGGGGCTCAACGGAGCAAGCAGGAATTTTCATCGCTTCATCAACAATCATATCATTCGCGGATCGTGGAAATATCATCAGAGACCGATATTGGTGAACAACTGGGAAGCGACCTACTTCAACTTCTCGGAACATACGTTGCTGACGCTCGCCAAGAGCGCTGCGGATCTCGGCATCGAGCTGTTCGTCCTTGACGACGGATGGTTCGGGAGCAGGGATGACGACACGACCAGCCTCGGGGATTGGACGGTAAATACCAAGAAGCTTCCCGATGGGCTGGCAAGCCTCTCGAAGAAGATCCACGGCATGGGAATGCTCTTCGGTCTGTGGTGCGAGCCGGAGATGGTCAGCAGGAAAAGCCAGCTGTATCGTGCACACCCCGATTGGATGGTGAGTCTTCCTGACCGCAATCCCTCTCCCGGACGCAACCAATACCTGCTGGACCTGACACGCAAGGAGGTGCGGGACCATCTCTTCGAATCCTTGTCCACGGTGTGGCGCCTTGCTGAGGTCGATTATGTGAAGTGGGACATGAACAGGACGTTCAGCGACATGCATGGCAATGCGGCCTCCTACCGCCAGGAAGAATTCCTTCATCGCTACATGCTCGGGCTCTACGATCTGATGCAACGGTTCGTCGATGCATTCCCCCATATCCTTTTCGAGTCATGCGCATCGGGGGGGAACAGGTTCGACCTGGGGATGCTATGTTACATGCCGCAAACATGGACGAGTGACAATACCGATGCGCTCAGCAGGATGTACATCCAGGAGGGAACCTCTTGTGGATATCCCCTCAGCGCCATGGGAGCACACGTTTCCGACTCACCCAACCATCAGACGCTCAGGCAATCGAACATCGAATCGCGGTTCAATGTAGCCTCCTTCGGTGTCCTCGGATACGAGATGGACCTCTCCAGGCTACAGGGGCAGGAGAAGGAATCGATCCGACAGCAGATAGCGTTCTACAAGCTTCACCGATCGCTTTTCCAATACGGCGAGTTTTTCCGCATCGAACCGATCGCATCGGATGGGAACCGGGGGATTTGGGTTGCGTCGACACCCGACAGGAGCGAGATGCTGGTGCTCTTCTTCCAAGCCTTGAACGAGGCGAACCCTCCCGCCGACATCCTCTGCATTCCGATTGCCGATCCTGACCTGACCTATGCGGTGACACCCCGCAAGGAGCGGATCGACCTGAAGGCGTTCGGATCCCTGGTGAACACGATCAGTCCGATCAGGTTGAAGAACGATGGCACATTGCAACGGTTGGTGAGTGAAACGGTCAGGCTTGACAACGAATTGGAGTATTATATCGTACCCGGAGACATCCTTGCCTATCATGGGATCCACCTGAACCAACAGTTCGGAGGAACAGGATATGACAAAGAGACCCGGGTCATCGGGGACTTCGGTTCCCGTATCTATCATCTGAAGGCACTGCGATGAGAGGACAGATGGAGACAGAGGGCCTGCATTCCGATGCATGCCACATCACGGTGATTCCCTTGGCCGATCAACGGCAGCAGCATGAGTTGCAGTCCCTGCTCGATTGCATGGCGATCCGTGAACAGGTGTTCATCGTTGAACAGCACGTACCCATGGCTATCGAACAGGACGGTCGGGACAACGAGAGCGGACACGTCCTGCTTTGGGCACAAGGAAATCCGGTGGGGACTCTCCGCTTCCGTCCGACGGAGGAAGGGGTGAAGATGGAGCGGATCGCAATCCTGAAGGAATTCCGCGGCCGACACCTCGGCAGACTGCTGATCAGGGAGGGCCTGCGTGCAATCCGGATGAGCGGCCTGACCGAACGGGTGTACATCCACGCACAGGAACATGCCGCTTCGTTCTATGCCTCCATGGGATTCGTCCCGACCGGAGAACACACGGTGGAGGCGAACATCCCGCACGAGACCATGCAGATCGACACGGATACGGAAGAGAGGCTGTTGGACATGGATCCTTGCCAGCCTCTCTGATGAGAGATTCAGTTCAGCTCGAATACCACCGAGACATTGCTGATGATCTCAAGTTCTCCCGTCGGGATGTCGGCCGTCACGGCACTCTCCATCATGTAGGCGGGAGCCGCTTTCATCATCGTATTCCTGTTGGCGCCCTGGTAATCGGCGTTGGAATAATCGGAGACCGAGATGGGCTTGCCCAGGTTCATCCCGGCTGCCGCGGCATACTCGGATGCTTTCTGGATCGCCTTCTCCATCGCAAGCTTCCTGCTCTCTGCATATTCGGCAACCGTATCCTCTTTGCTGAACCCGATGGAACCGATGGAGATGCCGGAGACTGTTCCGATAGCGTCGATCAGGGAGGTGAGTACCGTACTCTCGTTGCCGATGCCGCGGATGGTGACATGGACTGTCTGACGGACCCGCTGTCCGACAAGTATCTGCTCATCCTCACGCCATCGGTATTCGGGATAGAACTCCAAGCTGGTGGTCTGCAGGTCCTTGTCCGCGATTCCTGCGGAACGGGCCATTCCCAGGATCAAACCCACCTTCTCATCGGTCTTCACCTGTGCCTCACGGGTAGTCTCACCCAGTTCCGACACGGTCACCGAAAAAGATGCGATGTCGGGGGCAACGGTCACCTTTCCCGTTCCCTGTACCGAGATGGTTCGGCTTCGCTCCATCAGCGAAACGCTGTGACATCCTGTCAGGACCGACAGGATGAGCAGGGCTGCTGTCATCAAGAGAAATTTCTTCATGCTTCGTATCCTCCTATGCCATCAATTCGGGATGTTTCTGCGCATGACGCAGGAAAAACGCCTGTGCGATCATCATGATGCCGTTGTCATACACTCCCGTTCCCATCGCGTCGATGACCTCGCACACCGGGATGTGCAGGATATCGAGTTGCTCATGGGGATCAAGTTCCTGGTTGCCTACGGGTATCACCCCTTCGACAAGATAGAACCAGACCCTATTGTTCATGAACGCCGGATTCGGGGAGACCGAACCGAGTTCGACCACTTCTGCGGCAGGGATGCATCCTGTCTCCTCCCGCAATTCACGAAGCGCTGCCGCAAGCGGTTCCTCGCCACGGTCGACCGTCCCGGCCGGGAATTCGATGGTGACAGAATCGCTTCCGTGACGATACTGCCTCACCATGAGAAAATGGGGGACTCCCGCATCATTCCTATACCAGGGAATCACCGTGGCCCACTTCGGTGCATCGATTTCGATGAAATCTCCGATTCTTCCGTCGGAGGATTCTCGGGTGACCTTCCTGATATCGAAGATGGGACCGGCATACACTTGCTTTCGATCCAAGGTCCTCCAGGTGAGTCTCGTCTTGTCGTCCATCTCACTCTCCTTTCTGTGTACCAGTTCCTGTAGAACAATCCATTCCGTTCATCAGGATCGCGGCGATTGATGACAAGACATCCCCGATGCCATCGCAACCTCCCTCCCCATCCTCACCATGGATTGTCAGGGGAATGGATCCGAGGTAGGGAGCTCCTGTCTTCTGTGCGATCTTCCTTCCCCCATCACTGCCGAACACATGGATCGAGTTTCCGCAATGGGGACAGTCGAGCCGGCTCATGTTCTCCACGATGCCGATGATAGCGATGCCCATCTTGCGACAGAATGTGACACTCCGGGTCGCATCCAAGAGTGAAACCTCCTGTGCCGTGGTGACGATGATGGAACCGGTAAGCTCCGGGATGCTCTTGCAGACGGTGATCTGCTCATCCCCCGATCCGGGAGGAGAATCGATGAAAAGATAATCGAGCGGACCCCAAGCGACCCTGGCAAGCAGGTCGTTGATCACCATGCTTTTCATCGGACCGCGCCAGATGACTGCATCCTCTCGATCCTCCATCGCCGAATCGACTCCCGCGATCCAGAGGTTCTTTCCGGCCTCGACAGGCTTCAGCATGCCGTCGGGACCTTCTCCGAATCGACTTGCGAGGTCCACCTTGAGCATCTTCGCTACATTCGGTCCGTGAAGATCGGTGTCAAGGATGCCGACACGGTAACCCGAAGCGGCCAATCGGCTTGCCAATCCCACGGTCACGGTGGTCTTTCCCACGCCACCTTTGCCGCTCATGACCAGTATCTTCCTGCCGATCAGATCCATGTGTGACCTGATCGAGCTCCGCTGTGCAACCCGTTTCTCAAAATCCAGTGGTGCCATCCATGCTCTCCTGTCCTATGGAAAACTCTAGTGACAGAGAAGCCAAATTGCAAGGGGTTCGTCTTGCTCCGGATCTCAGGTGATCTTGCCGATCATCCGCAACACCGTCTTTGGTGTAAGGGGGATGCGATCAATCATCAGGTTCCCCAGCGCATGGCTTACCGCATTGACCACTGCAGGAGCAACTCCGTCCGTGGCAATCTCCCCCAATCCCTTCGCTCCGTACGGACCCGACTCCTCGGGAGTCTTGATGAAATACACCTCGATGCGTGGCATTCGATTGCTGCGGAACATGCGATAGGAACGGAAGGAAGGATTCTTCAATGCTCCGGAGTTCGGATCAGTCTCCATCTGCTCGCTCAAGGCATATCCCAATCCCATGTGGATGCCTCCGTGTACCTGGGCTTCGCAAAGTGCAGGGTTGATGGGAGTCCCGGAATGATGGACGGAGAGCACCTGCCGGACTTCAACCTCTCCGTTGTCCGTATCGACACATACCTGGACAAACACCGCAGAGGAGCTGTAGACAGCCATCTCGGAGGCGAAAGACTGTACCGTGGCGATTTGACGCTGGCTACCTCCGACTCCCTTCTGTGCAGCATCCACCAATCTACCGAAAGGAATACTCCTGCCTGAATCCTGATGTACGACACAGCCGGACAGGAGGGAGAGTTCCTCTTGTGGGACTTCGAGGAGCACGGCCGCCACCTCATGCAATTGTCTTCGGATATCCTTCGCGGCCTTCAGGACACAGGAACCGCCGATATAGGTGCTCCGGGAAGCTTGTGCACCGAGATCCACCGGGGAACATCGGGTATCCGCATCGTGCAACGCGACCATCTGCAAGGGCAAACCCAAAGCCTGTGCAGTAATCTGCATAAGGATGGTACGGGCACCGGTACCCAGATCGTGGATGCCTGCAAGCACTTGGACAGACCCGTCGTTGTTCATGAGCATGGTCACTACGGTCATGTCCTGGTAGACGCCGTACCATCCGCTACCGTGGACAGCACAGGCCATGCCTACCCCGATTCTCCGGGATCCCGAACGGTCTGCTTCTGCAGCTCGCCTTTTTTGTTCCCACCCGAACATCTCGGTTCCCTTCACAAGGCATTCCTTGGCAAGAAACACATGCATATCTTTCCCGAGGACATTCTTCTCATGTGGTTCGAGGAGATTAGCCATGCGAAGCTCGACAGGATCGAGTCCCAATCGATGGGCAACCTGATCCATGTGGACTTCACGGGCAACCATGATCTGCGGACACCCATAGCCGCGCATGGCACCGGCGATTGGAGAGTTTGTATAGATGGGACAGCCATGGTAGAACAGGCTCTCAGCACGATACTGTACGAAGGTCTTGCCCGATTGGGCTCCGACGGTATTCGGACCTGAACCTGCGTATGCGCCGGTATTGAGCAGGCTCTTCACATGCTGGGAAACCAATATGCCGTTCACTCGGAAACCGCTTGAGATCGTAAGCAGCGCCTCATGACGTGACCGGGAGGCTGCAAAGGTTTCTTTCCGATTCAACCTGAGTTTCACAGGTCGATGCAGTTGCATGGCCAGCGCCGCGACCACCGGTTCGTGCATCACTTCCAGTTTCCCTCCGAAAGCTCCCCCCGGGATCGTCTTGACCACATGGACTTGTGACTGGGGAAGATCGAACACATACGAGAGTACATCCCGGAAACTGAACACGCTCTGTGATGGTGTCCAGACGGTAAGCACGCCTTCATCATCATATGCAGCGACATGCGTCACCGGCTCGATATATCCGTGGTGAACCCGTGCAGCATGAAAATGCGATTCATGGACAATTTCCTGAGTCCTCACCTGCCGCAACACACTCTCTTCCGTATCGTTCCCATACGCGACGGCACCTCCGCAGATATTGGTGCCATCCACACCGAAATCGGTAGCAAGGGGAGCATTCTTGGCCACAGCTTCTTCCAGCGTTATCACAGGGGCAAGCACTTCATACTCCACACTGATCAACTGAGCGGCTTTCCGGGCGATCTCCTCCGTCAGTGCGGCGACCGCTGCTACCCTGTCCCCGACGAAACGGACCTCCGTATCGAAGATCCGCTCCGTCTTGGGCATGTCACACGGGCTGTCATCGCTGTAGAACCTGATTGCGCTGTTGTATCGTCTTGCAGGAGTATTGAAGCAGTGCACCACCGCGAGTACACCCTCCATCTGCAGTGCCTCCCGCGCATCGATGTTCACGACGCGAGCCCTGGCATGGGGAGAGAGCAACAGAGCGGCGTATGCCAAGTCGTGGAACGGAAGGTCATCCACATACTGGGCGGACCCGAGCGCCTTGGACAAGGACTCCTTGTTGGACGGAGAGTCTCCTATCGAGGTGAGAATCACAGGAACGTCACTGTCCATGGGTGTACTCCTCCATGCGGCCGGCCGCATCCAAGACTGCCTTGAGGATGTTCACATAACCAGTGCAACGGCAAAGATTGCCACTGAGAGCTTCAGCGACGTCATGTTCTGTCGGGTGGGGATTCTCCAACAACAGTCCCAAGGCAGCAATAACCATCCCTGGAGTACAGAAGCCGCACTGTACGGCGTGACACCTGACAAAAGCTTCGGGAACCAGTCGGTACTTCGGGTTGTCCCGGACACCCTCTATCGTCAGGACATGCTTGCCCTCGAGCTTGTGCATGGGAAACGAACAGGAGTTCGTCGCCTTGCCATCGATCAGCACCTTGCAGGAACCACAGTCGTTCGTTCCACATCCGTATTTCGTCCCGGTCAGGTGATAGACTTCACGAAGCACATGAAGCAGCGTCCATGACCGGACGACTGTCAGCTCACGTTTCGTACCGTTGAGCACGAACCTCACCAGTTGCGTCTGCTCCATAACGACCCCTTACAAACAATTATACGGCATCATGCTTGTATATACAAGATTGGGGGTTTATACTTTTCCATAGGTTGTCATCTGGCTGCACATGATCGGAACGGGAGGAATTCATCATGAAGGAGATCGCACGGAACATCACAGCATATGTTGCTGCACATGAAGATGAGCTTATCGATTTCCTGTCCCGGTTGGTCTCCATCGAAAGTACCACCTATCATGAGCGTGAGGCGATAGAATTCATCAGCAGCACCATGCGGAACCTTGGATACGATGAGGTGCGAATCGACGGGGCAGGCAATTGTCTCGGAAGAATCGGTAACGGTCCCATGGTGATTTTGGCGGATGCGCATGTCGACACGGTCGAACCGGGAGATCCCGCAGCATGGGGATTCGACCCTCTCGTGCCACGTATCGAGCACAGGACCATAAGTGGCCGAGGTGTGGTGGACGACAAAGGGCCGCTGAGTGCCTTGATATTCGCAGGGAAGGCAATCAAGGAGCTCGGTCTCGGAGAGCGGCTGACCTACTGGGTAAGTGCATCGATCAGTGAAGAAGATGTCGAAGGCAGTTGCGTCCAGGCGATGATGGAACTCAACCCCTCGATCAAGCCGGATGCCATCATCGTTGCCGAATCGAGTGACGGACATGTGATCCGCGGCCATAAAGGCAGGGCATTGATCAGGATGGAGGTACTCGGGAGGGCTGCGCATGCGAGCGAGGCACACCGGGGAGAGAATGCCCTGATCAAGGCGATTCCGATGATCGAGGCGATCGATAAATGGAAGGACCTGCCAGAGGACCCGTTTCTTGGAGCGGGGAGCATCGAGATCACCAAGGCGATATGCGATACGCCGAGCCTGAATACCATTCCCGGCAAAGTGACCGTCATCGCTGACCGGCGCATCAGTTGCGGTGAAAGCACTGAGCTCCTGCTCTCCCAACTGGAACCGATGCTCGCGTTGAGTGATGCCCAGGCTTCCGTCGATACCGAAGAGGTCACCACCTATACAGGGTATCGAATCACGCAGGTCGATTATTTCCCTTCATGGGTCCTTGAAGAGGAACATCCGCTGATCGCCAGCGCAAAGGAATCCTATCGGCTGGTGACGGATCGACAGCCGGTGGTGACGAAATGGAATTTCTGTACCAACGCAACGTATTTGTGTGGAATCACCGGAATTCCCAGTGTCGGCTACGGACCCGGCGATCATGGGCTGTGCCACTCCACCAAGGAAATCCTCAGCTTCGACGAACTGACAGAGGCAACGGCCATCTATGCGATGATGGCCGTGCACATGGCAGCGGTTCTGGATTGACGTCAGTCAGGTTTCGCAGAGGTTGATCGATACCCGATACGTTTGGGGATCCTGAGCTTTCCTGAACGCCTCTTGTGCCATGGCCAACGGATATTCGGCCGAGAGGAAGGGCCGTACATCGATGATTCCGTATGAGATCAATCGTATCGCCGTGTAGAAGGCCTTGGTCGTCGGACTATATGAGCCGGTGATCACACGTTCGGAGTAGTGGATCATGTTGGGGCTCACCGCGATGTCTCCGTCCGGATGGAACGAACCGTAGTAGATGATCCGTCCTCGCTTTGCGAGTGCCTTGATGTAGAGTTCGGCCAATGTGGTCTGGGTGATGGTGGTGAAAACCACGTGTGCCCCACGTCCGTTGGTAAGTTTCAGAATCCGTTGCGTCGCATCCTCTGCGAATGGATCTATGATTTCCATCGCTCCCATTTTCGTAGCGAGTACCGCTCTCTCTTTGTTCGGCTCGACCACGATCACGCGGGCTCCCCTTGCTCGGGAAAGAGCCACATGGAACTGACCCATGATTCCCGCTCCGACCACGACAACATCCTCGCCCAATGCGATATCGGCTTGTTCAATGCTGTGGACACAGCAGGCAAGCGGCTCCGCAAAGGCCGCGAACCTGGTATCAAGGTCTTGATCGGGAAGTGAAAATATCCTGGAGACGGGAAGCGCGATGTACTGGGCCAAACCTCCGCTGCTCGGAATCCCATCGTAAGTCCGCTTGCGAGGTGTCCCGGTACAGAGATTGTCAAACCCTTGGTAACAGGCCTCACAATGTCCACAGCTATCCAACGTCTTGACCGTCACCTTCTCTCCTACTGAGAAACCGGTAATGGTCTCTTCCGGGATCTGTACGATACTTCCTGCCACCTCATGACCGGGGACGAAAGGAAAATTGACCTTCGCGGTTCCGGCGAACATCCGTTGCTCCCACGTGCAAAGCAGGCAGTGATCCAACCGCACAAGCACCTCTTGGGCGATGGGGACAGGTCGCAGGACCTCCCGGACCGAGACTTTTCCCGCCTGTTCGACCACCACGACCTTCATGGTCCGTTCATCCTGTTCCTGTCTGCTTCCCATTTCCGACTCCTTCGGCAAGCTGTGCCCCCTGATCACCTGCCATGCGCTCACACGCGACGCATCGTCCGGTAAATCCTCATCTTGTATTGGTACCAATCCCCCCGGTAGATCCCCTCATCATACTCGATGGGACGTCCGTCTCCATCGAACACCTCATAATTGAGTTGCAATGCAGCATCATTCACATTGATCTGCAACAGCTCGGCGGTACGCTTGCATACGTTGATTGCACGGATCGTCCGGTCGCTGTACGTGGGCACGATACCGTGCCGCTCATACACTTCGAAGAGAGACCCGCTGAAATCTTCCTTGTCCGTGATTCCAAGGTTCGGAGGAATATAGGTATTGAAGAGAGCGAGCGGAGCCCCATCGACATTCCTCACCCGGCTGATGAGCAATACCTTGGTACCTGCAGGCAGACCCAAGCATACGCTGATCGGTTCCGACGGGACCACATAGTGGGCCTCCAACAACGTGGAGCTGACCCGGTGGCCTTGGCGCTCCATCTTCTCCGTGAATCCCTCCAAACTGTTGATATCGTCATCTATGTAGCTCTTGGTCACGGTCGTCCCGATCCCCTGCTGCTTGCGCAACAGTCCGAGCTGGACCAAATTCTCCACCGCCCTGCGGACGGTGATGCGCGAAACCTGGAACTCCTTCTCCAACTGCGATTCGGGAGGGATCATGCTCCCTTCCTTGAAGGTCCCATCCATGATCCTTTCTCGCAACACTTGTTCAATCTGGTAATACAGCGGGAGATTCGTCCGTTTCGGCAATGTGCCCATTCCCACCTCCTCATGCGTTTACCCGCAGGATGACAGTTCAGCGGGCAAGAATCTGACCGACCGAGCGGTCCCAGTAAACCTCTATGGTATCACCTTCATGAAATTGTTGCCAATCCCCATACCCTGTGAACCTGATCGGTTCCCCGGTATCGCTCATCGCCACGTAGAGGGTGAGCTCACCAAGGAATGTCACTTGTGCTATGGTGGCCGCAAGGCGATTGGCTGCCGACTGGGGGACCTCTTTCGCCTTGCACGCCTTGAGGAACTCCGGCCGTATGGCAAAGATCGGCTTGCCCTCTCCAAGGGGGGCAACATGTGATCCATCCACTTCGATCACCTTGCCTGAATTGAGCGTGTAAGTGGAACGGTCTGCATCGTAGGAGCCTTCGAAAAAGTTTGATTTGCCGATGAAATCGGCGACGAAGTGGTTCGTGGGGGCATAATAGATGTCTCTCGGGGAGGCGAACTGGATGATCTTCCCACGATTCATGACCGCGATCCGGTCAGCCATCGTAAGGGCCTCCTCCTGATCATGGGTCACGAAGATACAGGTGATGCCGACGCTCTGCTGTATCTGCCTGATCTGTTGTCGGGTCTCCACCCGAAGCTTCGCATCGAGATTGCTCAGCGGTTCGTCCAAGAGTAGCACTTTCGGTTTCATCACCAGTGCCCGGGCAAGGGCTACCCGCTGTTGCTGGCCTCCGGAGAGTTGGTGGATCGATCGACCTCCCTTGCCTTCAAGCTCGACGATGTGCAACATCTGGTCCACCCTATCCTTGATCTGGCTCCTGGGTACGCGATGCGTACGCAACCCGAACTCAATATTTTCGAATACCGTAAGGTGCGGAAACAACGCATAGTTCTGGAATACCAGCGATGTCGGACGCTTCTCGGGTGCGACTTTCGTGACATCGGATCCATCCATCTCGATGGTCCCGTCGTCGGGTGAAAGGAAACCGGAGAGCGTCATGAGCAATGTGGTCTTCCCACATCCGCTCGGCCCGAGGAGACAGAGCATCTCTCCGTCCTGGACATCGAATGAGACATTGTCGACTGCCTTGGTCTCTCCGAATGATTTGCATAAGTTGCGGACGGTCAGCATGGACATGAGCAGAAGCCTCCCCTAGAGTTTGAATTTATCCAACCCCATCACCTTGTTGATCAACAGGAGGATGGAGAGGGCCAATACGATCAGAAGACTGGATACGACAGTCACCGTCGGATCCAAGCCATGCTCAAGCATGGAATAGATCCGCACGGGGAGCGTCGTCGTCCTGCCTCCCGCGATGAAAATACTGATGGTGGTCTCATCCAGCGAGGTGATGAACGCGAACATGCCAGCGACGATCAGCCCCGGCTTGATGAGCGGCAATGTGATGCGCCTGAATGTCAATAGCGGAGACGCACCCAAGTCCCGTGCAGCATACTCGATGGTAATATCGTATCCGACCAAGCTCGACAGGACTGTCCTGATCACATAGACGGTGGTGAGAAGCACGTGGGCCGTAAAAATTGCCTTGAACGAGTTGATCCAACCCAGGATGTTCATGAAACGCATGAGCGCGATACCGATGATCACCGCGGGAACCATCAACGGAGAGAGGAACAGCGTCTTCAGTAACTCAGGGGAACGATACTTGAATCGTTTGATCGCCAGTGCTGCGAGCGTTCCTACGGGTAACGAGACCGCGACGGAGAGCAAGGCGATCCGCAAGCTCAGCAGGAAGCTGGTGATATACTCACGTTTTGCCAGCAAGCCTGTATACCATTTGGTGGAATAGGCCTTGGGCGGGAAGAGGATCATGCTCGATTGGCTGAAACTGCTGATGATCACGATCGGCAGCGGCAGAACGATGAAGATCAACACCAGGACGGTGAACACATGATAGAGTACGCCTCCCACATGGTGTGCCGCATCATGCCATCGACGATCGTATCTCCCCTTGAGTGGAGACGAATCGGTTTCCTTGCATCCCATGGCTTTGCACCACAGGTCATAGAGCAGGTTTTTCATACCGCGGATGATACGATAGATCCCGCTGGAGAAATCGGAATCCCCATAGATGCCGGTACGGTCGTTCATCCGTTCGATCCTGGCGGTGAGCCGGTTGTAGGTCGTCACCAGCAGGACACAAAAGATCATCAGGATGATTGCCGCAGCCGCTGCGAACGGCCAGTTCAGCAACTGCATCGCTTGTTGCTGGACCAGCATCGTCATCACCATGACCTTTCCTCCTCCGAGAAGCCTCGGGGTAACGAAGGAGCTGAAACTGAGCAGGAAGACGAACAAGCTTCCTGCGACAATCCCAGGTGTGGAGAGGGGAAAGATGACTTTCCAAAAAGCCGACATCGGAGAACACCCGAGATCTCGTGCGGCATTCTGCAAGTTGATCTGGAGGTTCTCGAGCACGCTGTTGATCGAGAGGATCATGTAGGGAATGAACACCTGGGTCAGCCCCAGGATGATTCCCAATTCTCCGGGGATGAACTGCACGGGACCGATACCGAACAATCCGAGCAGCTTGTTCACCGGACCATGGGTAGCGAATACGATCATGAGCCCCAGAGTCCGCGCAACCACGTTCGTAAGCAACGGGGTCAGGATCAGTCCAAGCAGAAGGCCCTTCTTCTTGCCCCGTGTCCTGCTGAGCAGCAGAGCTACCGGGTAGCCGAAGACCAGGGAAAGCAGCGCTGCAAGGAAGGCGATCTTGAATGTCCTCATGAGAATGGTCAGATGATACGAGTCGAAAAGCCTGACAAAGTTTTCCAATGTGAAGGTGTGTTCGAAGAATCCGCTGCCAGGAACGTAGGTCTGGAATCCTACCACGAAAAGAAGAAGCATCGGAATGAAGAATGCCGCGATGATGAGAATGAGCGCAGGCAACAGCAGCGCGTACTTCGCCTTGCCTCTCGATGCTGCAGATGCTTTCGCCACCCTGACCTCCTTCTCCGTCCGATACGGAATCAAGTGGTATCAATCCCGGTCCCGAGAAGGGGACCGGGTGTTGTGTGCTTCGATACGATCGTTACTTTTCCAGGATCTCCCGATTCCAGCGATCAGCCCAAGCCGACTGGTTTGCACTCACCACGGGGTTGTTCAATCCGTAGAGCCGTGCGACTGCCGCGTCGCCGTAGACGACCTTTGATGCAAGGTCGGCATCCAGCTTGATGTTGCGGTTGGTCGGACCATACTTGAGGACTTCGGCATAAGCCTGCTGGCACTCCTGGGAGAGGTGGATGTTGATCCAGATCTCCGCGAGATCCGCGTTCTTGGTATTCTTGGGAACAGCAGCGCAGTTCATGCTGAGCACCGCACCCTCCTTGGGAAGGACGAAGTCAACCGGACCACCTGCATCCTTGAAGTTGTAGGCGTATCCATCCATCTGCGGAGCGAGCCAGAGATCTCCCTGCTGGAACGCAAGGTTCATCTCATCGATTCCGCTGAGAATCATCGGGAACGGCTTGAGCTTCTTGATAGCTTCGAATCCCGGTCCGATGTTCTCTTCGCTACCCCCATGAACTTTTGCAGCCATCACGAGGAATGCGGTTCCCTGGGTTCCGGGGAATACGAACGGAGCGACTTTCCCCTTGTTCTCGGGTTTCCACATCTCAAGCCATGAATCGGGAGGGGTCGGGAATCGGTCCGTATTGTACATCAGGCCGATCGCCATGAGAGCCACTCCGTATCCTCCGCTCGCGGTAGCGATGGGATAGAGGTTTTTGTATTCCGGGACACGATCGGGGTTAGGAGCACGTATCACTCCGTCCTTCGTCGCCTGTTCGGTCTGGGCCATGCTGAGATACACCACATCCATCGATGGGTTGTTCAGTTCGGAGTATATGCGTGCATAGCGGTCGGATGAGCCGCCGAGCACGAACTCCACAGTGGCGCCGGTCTCTTCCTCGAACCGCTTGGCAACGTGCTCACGCACGATCTCTTCCTGGGGTCCGCCCCAAATACCGACGACCAGCGTTCGCCCTTGCCCGATCTTGGGGGCTGCGCCGGCACTCTCCTGCACGCCTGCAGCACCCAAGGTGCCCAGTACGAGCATGCCGACCAAGAGAATCAGAATCAGTTGTTTCATGGATTCCTCCCTCCATTTTGTTTTTCAGCGATTTCCCGGAGCTCCAGCTCCGAGACCCTTTTCCCGTTATGTACGATTTCCACAAGCGCCCTGGTGATACTGACGGGATCGCGATGACGCCATACATTCCGTCCGATCGCGACACCGGCAGCTCCTACGGAGATCGCTTGCTCGATGCTCAAGAACATGCCATTGAGATCGCTTGTCTTCTCCCCTCCCAACACGATGACCGGTTGGTAGCTTGCCTCGATCACTTTCCTGAACTCCTCCGGTGGGCCGACATAGGTGGTCTTGATCACATCCGCTCCGTATTCACACCCGGTCCGGCTCGCCAATCGGATGTTCTCGACTGTTTTCGGCGGATCAGATGTGAATCCTCCGGGAAGCATCTCGGCAACGACGGGCATGCCCCACGCATGCCCCTCGCGGACCAGGGCAGCAAGGACTTCCATTGTCTGATGTTCATACGGAGTACCGGGGAATCCCATGCAGACCACAGCATCGGCACCTATGCGCAGGGCATCCTCGATGGTATACAGCAGTTGGGGCCCATTGCCGGAAGGCCCTATCTGCGATCCTCCGCCATCTGCACGCATGATCACCGCGACATCGGAGAGGATGGATTGATACTTGCGAGCAGTCCCGTAAGAGACAAGGACTCCGTCAGCTCCTCCTTCTATCACTTGTTCCAGCAATCTTCCGGTGTCATCCAGTTCAGGATTCACATGCATGCCCAACCCATGGTCCAATGCGATGATCACGGTCTTACCGTTCTTCCTGAACAGCCGGCGTAGTCTGATCATACTGTTTCCCCCTGTATGCTATGGAGTGTGTGGAATGTCGGTGCCAAAGTCTCATGGAGCCGACAATATGTTTCATAGAGTTCTTCGTACCGTTCGAATGCCTTCGGATCAGGATCATGGATGCGATCGATCGGCAACAACTGAGCCAAGCTCTCCGGAGGAACGGCCTTGTTTCCGACCGCCGCGACCAAGGCAGCACCTACCGGAGCCGCATCCTGATGACGCATCACGTGATAACTCTTTCCCGTGATGTTCGCCTTGAGTTGTTGCCATCGCGCATCGTGGGAGCTGCCTCCGACTGCCCTGATCGTCGTAACAGGATCCTCAAGCTGCAACAACTCGATGTTCTGGCGGATGGCAAAAGCTGTGCCTTGCATCACCGCCATGAGCAATTCGGCCTTTCCGGTCGAAGATCGCAATCCGATGAACGCACCTTTGGCCCGCTCATCCCAAACGGGGCTTCTCTCTCCAATCAGGTATGGCAGGTACAAAAGTGCTTCCGGTTTCCGAGGATCCAGAGAAGACCCGAGGGCCTGCAGGTCCTCGATACCGAGCAACTCCTTCAACCAAGAGAACGACCGGCCGGTGCTGGATATGGGTTTCACCGTTACCGTCTCTCCTTTCATCACATGGAGATCGCTCCCCCTGCCGTCGGGGTAAGATCTGCTGACACAACTGCTGGTTCCGGTCTCCTCGACGATCACGGAATGTGCGGGATCGGTACCGGCAACAGCACAATAGGCATCGATTCCTCCCGGATAGATCAGAATGCCATCATCGAACCCGCACTCCCTGCTGAAGGGGGTTCCGGTTTCTCCGACCGCTTCCCAACAATCGACAACCTCGGGCAGTACCGAAATGGGAAACCCTGCCTTGCGTTCGAGCCACGTGCAGGAATCACGATCAAAGAATGCGAACGTGCTGGCGGTAGAAATGTCCACGACCCGCCGTGAGCACAACAGCTGGATCAGATAATCTTTCGGGTAGAGTGCAGTGAAACCTTCTGAGAACAGGCTGGGTTGTTGCTCGTAAAACCACAACAACTTTGCTTCATAGCTCGACCCATCCTTGGAAAACCCAGGTATTTGCCGGCGCAGCCTATCTGCTTGCAGGCGAGCACGATTGTCCTGCCACGTGAGAAGCGGAGAGGCCGGTTTTCCGGCCGGATCGATGAACAGCAAGCTCGGACCGTGGCCGCTCAATCCGAGGCCTTGTATCGAGGAAGCGACCTTCCTGTTCTTGGAGAAAAATTCCTGGCAGGCCGTGCGGACCGTCGTAGCGACGACAGTCGGGTCTTGGGTCCGCTCATCAATTCCCACAGGATAGCTGGTACGCACCACCGAGAAGGTCCCATCGAAGAGGGCCACCTTGATACTGCCGCTACCGATATCTATCCCCAGGTACATATGCCACCTCGCATTACGTCGCCGGTCTTAATCCATATAATATCATATCGTCATAATGTTTGAAAGAAAAATATCGGGAATTTTCAAGTACCGGCCATGGGGTCCTGTTCATTGCGGTAATCGGCAGTTCACGGTATACTCTATCCATGTCGAAGCCCTCACTACGCTACCAGCAGGTGAAAGAGCACATCAAGCAGGAGATATCCTCGCTTCAGGTCGGTGACAACATGCTCCCCAGCGAACCGACGCTCACACGAGCCTTGGGCATGAGCAGGGAGACTGTCAGGAAAGCGATCGCCGAGCTTTCCCGTGAGGGACTGGTCAGCACGTGGCATGGAAAGGGAAATTTCGGACACCCGAGCGTGCTGAATCTTCCGATGCGCTACGACCTCAATTCCAATTTCAGGTTGCTGTTGGAACAAGCCGGATTCGATGTCCTCGCACAACGGGGGGCGCATGAGATAACGGATCTGCCCGAACGGCTCAGGAGGCGATTCCCCACTCCCGATGCTCCGTTCATACGGTTCACCCAGGAACTCATGGCACATGGAGAGCTGGCCATCATCAGCGATGTGTATATCAAGCGCGATCACCTGAAGGTCCTGCCAGAAGCGGGACCCTACACCGACAACATCGACAGTTTCTTCTCCACCCACTGCACCGCACCCATCGAATATGTGATCGCGTGGCCGAAAGCAGACAACCATGCCATCAACGCTGTCCGATTCGGTCTTGACCCCGCTTGTCCATTGCTCGGTTGGGAGGAGGCTTATTACAATATCCATGATGTGTGCATGGGAATCATCGAGGTACACTTCAACCCGAAGGTCATGGACCTGAGCATGCTGCTTCACTTTTCCTGAGCACTCATTCTGTTGCATCCTGGGGTTTTCCTCTTTCACCACGGATGACTCGCGCTGCCTCAACTCCCCGCACACGCAACCGATTCGCTTCCATCCTGGTCGCTTCTCGCGCCTTTGCAAGATCCCCTCCGAGGAGCCTGCCGGCGTGTTTCACCTGACGTCCGGCGATGTATACTTCACGTACGTCCGATGGATTCCTGTAGAGGACCAGTTGTTCGAAAAGATTGTCCGGATGGACAAAAGTAGGAAGACTGTCCAGGGAAATCACTTGGAAGTCAGCCCAACATTCAGGAGCGAGAAGACCGACAGGACATCCTGCAACGCCGAACACCACTTGTGCACCCATCTGCGTGGCCATGTTCCAGACGGTATGTGCCGGCATCACCTGGGTTGAGCGGCGATGCCCCTTGTGCACCAGGAATGCCCAACGCATCAACTCAAAGAAATTGTTGATATACCCATCGGTTCCGAGCCCCACGGGAATTCCCGCTTCAAGCATGTCGGGAACCGGGGAAATGCCGCCACCGACCTCACAATTGCTGATCGGTACATGGACGGCACGTACCTTGTGTTTTGCAAGCAGTCCGATCTCCGAAGGATCGAGCCGGACACACTGTGCGGCAACCAATCGGTCGGAAAGCAGACCGAGCCGATCATACCACTGTACCGTTCGTTCACCGTGCTGAGCGAGCACCCATTGAGGTTCATAATCACTTTCATTCAGGTGCAGCTGGATGTCGATACCATGGGCATCGGCCAGATCGATCGCCTGGCGGATGAAGGGCGCACTGCACGTGAATGCCGTATGGAGGCAAAGCATCGACGAGACCACACCTTCAGGACGTTGGCGCATCCTTTGTGCGAAACTCAAGTTCGCCTGCAAGCAATCCAGCCCTTCGGATGTGCCCAGACGCTCTGAACATTCTACACTCAGCACGGATCTCAATCCGATAGAAGCGAGTACATGAGCAGCAACGGACAATCCCTCCTGTGCTGCCAATGGAGCCTCCAGGACATCGCACAGCGTGGTGACACCACTATCTATCGACTCGAGTGCGGCATGCTCGCTCGCAGCACCTATCATCTTGCCATCCAGCTGATTCTCGACCAGAGGCCACCAATAGTCATTGAGAAAGCTCTCGAACGAAGTGATCGGAACAGGGGAAGCCAGACCATGGGCAAGTACCCCGTACATGTGCATGTGGGCGTTCACAAATCCTGGAGAGAGCACCGCGTGACCGTGATCCGTCACCTTCGCTTCACCAAATCGCTGCAAGGTCTCTTCAAACGGACCGACATGGAGGATGCGGGACCGGGAAAACACCACGGCCCCGCGCTCGATGATCCTCTGGTTCGGCCCGATCAGGAAATCGGCGACATGGATCTCAATCACGCGTTGCCTCCCTTTCCGGAAAGAAATGCCTACAGTCCGGCCATCGTGCAAGCCATGATCGCCTTCATGATATGCAGGCGGTTTTCGGCCTCATCGATCACCACGGAGTGTGGCCCGTCCACGACCTCGTCGGTCACCTCGACTCCCCTGTCGAACGGCATGCAATGCATGTAGATCGAATCCCGCTTGGCAAGATCCATCTTATGCTTGTCCACCACCCAGTCCATGCAACCGTTCTCCCGATAGCTGTCGATGATCTTGATTCCCTCGGCCTCATCCTCGGTATGCATGATCGGACCCCAGCCTTTGGCATATACGATGTCTGCTCCATCGCATGCTGCTTCCATGCTGTCCACGACTTCGAATTTCGTCCCAGCGAGCTGCGCATTCTTCCGAGCCGCATCCATGATCTCCGGTTTCAAGGAGAATTCCTTCGGATGTGCGAGTGTCACGTCGAGGCCGAACCTCGGCATTGCCAGGACGAGGGAATGCGCCATCGAAAGCGGCCTGATATAGTTCGGTGCGCTTGTCCATGAGACGACGATCCGTCTTCCTCGCAAGTTGTTCTGGAATTTTTCCTTTATTGTCATGATATCCGCGAGCACTTGCGTCGGATGGTAATCCTCGCACTGCATGTTCACCACAGGGATGGATGACCACTTCGCGATCTCCCGCATGTAGGCGTGCCCAGGTCCGTAGGTCTTCCGGATTCCCAGTCCTTCGCCGTATCGGGAAAGGACCTGTACGGTCTCCTTCGCAGTTTCACCGTGATCGATCTGCGTCGCCTTCGGGGTCAGGAAGTGAGCGTGTCCTCCCAACTGATGGATACCGGCTTCGAATGCATTGCGTGTCCGCGTCGACTCTTCGAAAAAGAGCATGAAGAAAGTTTTCGCACGCAATATCTGGTCATGATAGATTCCGAGTTGGCGTTCCTGCTTCAGCCTGTCGGCCACTGCAAGCAGTCGCTCCAGTTCTTCCAATGTCCAATCCTGCGTGGTCAACAGATGCTTACCTTTCAATGAACTGTACATGTGCTTCTCCTTTTTTATCTATGTGAGTTGAAGGCCCGCCATTTTTCACTGTGAATATTGCCGCATCCTCTGGGCTGCAAGCTCGATTGCCTCGATGATCTGCACATACCCCGTACACCTGCATAATGTCCCGCTGATCGCAGTCCGGATTTCACGCTCGCTCGGCTCGAGCGTGTTCGAAAGCAGTGCGTATGCGCACAGTACCATCGCCGGTGTGCAGAATCCGCATTGGATCGCGCCGGCATCGATGAAGGCCTGTTGCACCGGATGCAACGTTCCATCCGGAGCAGCCAGCCCCTCGATCGTGAGAATCCTGTGCCCATCGGCCTGCGCGGCCAATACCAAGCAACTTGCAACCGGAGTTCCATCCAGCAAGACGGTGCAGGCACCACATTCCCCGATACCGCAGCCTTCCTTCGTCCCTGCAAGTCCGAGCCGATCACGCAACATGTCGACCAATCGTTCCGACGCTCCGACGGTAAGGTCATGTACTCTTCCATTGATCTCACAACGTATGTCCATCATGCTTCCCCTTGCGTGCCGAGCACTCTCGTCACTGCACGTCGCATCAATTCCTGCACTACAGGGATCTTGTATGCGAAAGAGCGCCGCTGGCCGGTAACCGTGATAGCCAGCTCTGCTGCCAAGGCTCCCACCTTCATCGGATCGACTTCGCCAATCGCCTTTCCCATCATATACCGCTCGGCTTCTCCCACCCGTCGCGGCCACGGCATCAATGCCCCCACGACCACGCGGGCGTCGGTGATGCGATGGCCTGCGATCGTGGTCAATACAGCGACGCTCATGCGACTCTTCGCAGCCGCCTGTCGACGTGCAATCTTCAGGAACATCCCTTGCCGGTTGCTGTTCGGAAGAGGGATCATGATGTCCGTGAGTATCTCGTTCGATGCATCGAAGCGTGTTTCCCCTTCATCGAGATAGGAAGCCATAGGTACACACCGTACCCCCCCGACACGTGCAAAGACCAGCTGTGCATCAAGCGCGAGCAACGGCACGACCGTATCCGCACACGCAGCCAGTGTGATGATGTTTCCTCCGATGGTGCCACGATTCCGTATCTGCGGAGAACCCACATGTGCACTCGCTTGGGCGAGGATCGGGAGGAATTCCCGTATCACCGGGTCTTCCATGATACGGGAATGGGTCACAAGCGGACCGATGTGGAGCATGTCTTCCTCATGTCGGATGTTGCCCAGTTTCCCGGCCAAAGGACTCAAGTCAATCACCATCTGTTTCTGCGCATACAGCCCGGATCGCAACGCAGGCATCACGTCCGTTCCTCCGGCGATCAGGAGGGCTTGCTCCTTATGGACCGACAACTCTTGCAACGCGTCATCGAGAGAACCGACCTGCATGAATCGTTGTATCGCCATCTCTTCCGAACTCCTATAGCGCGTGACCAAGAACTACCCGCTCCAGATTGAGCGGCAGTTCCCGGATCCGCTTTCCCGTTGCATTTGCATGTGCATTCGCAATTGCAGGGGCGATCATCTCGATTCCCAACTCACCGATTCCCTTGGCTCCATAGGGCCCGACATGGACATCAGTCTCACTGATGATGATATCGATCGGCGGAATATCCATCGCTCCTGGCATGAGAAAATCATCGAAGTTGCGCGTATGCAGGTATCCGTCGCTGCAGTCCATTTCTTCCATCAACGCATAACCCATCCCTTGGATTGCTCCTCCGATGAATTGCCCGCGCACGATCTGTGGATTGATGGCCTTCCCGAGCTCGATCGCACTGGTGATCCGTTTCACTACGATCACCCCCGTACCTTGGTCGACTTCCACCTCGGCAACCGTCGCTCCGAACAGATAAGACGGATACGCAGGTCCCTGACCGCTTTCATGATCGAAATATTGGGGTCCGGGAGAATGCCACCCGAGGCTACGCAACGAGATGCCCTCGCCCTTGAGACAGATTCGTGCAGCCTCGGCAAACCCGATACGGTTCAAAAGTTCCTTGTCCGGAGTCATGGCATATACTGCCGAATCGCTGAAATGCAGGGTCGACCCCTCGGGAGCCATCCACTTCGGAAGCAGGACCTCTTCGATGCGCTTGCGCAGTTTCCCGCACGCATCCTTCACCGCATTTCCACCCGAGACGATGCCGCGCGAGGCAACCGTAGGACCCGCATCCATGTTTTCGGCAGTATCATTCTGACTCCAGGTTACCCAAGTGCTGTCGATTCCGAATTCCTCGGCGGCAATCTGACAGAGTGTGGTCGAGAGTCCCTGGCCCATCTCGGTGAATCCGCTTTGGACCCGGACCTTCCCATCGGCATCGATGGTCACTGTCGCCGATCCGGTATCGATTCCCTCGCCCCCCAGTCCTACTCCCCGGAACGTGATGCTCAGACCGATGCCAGCGACTACCGAGGTACTTCCAACTTCGGTCCGGGCAATCCGATTGCGCTCCCATTTCTTTTCGAAATCGGTCTTGCTGCATACCAGCTCGATCAGGTCGGCGACATTTGCCGGCATGAAAGCAGGATCGAGGACCTGTCCGGTGGGAAGCCGATCATACGGTTTCACGCAGTTGAGGAGCCTGAACCGTACCGGATCCATTCCCACAGCCTCTGCACACTCATCGATGAAAGACTCAATGCCGAACACCACCTGGGGGGCGGAGAATCCTCGGTACGCACCACCGAAAATCGTGTTGGTATGCACACCGTGGATATCCGTGCATACGTGCGGGATCGCATACGGTCCCGCCGCGTGGATGCTTCCGCGCCAATTGGCGAACATCGCCTGTTTGTTGTAAGCCCCTCCCTGCATATGGTGAAGCGACTTGATGGCGAGCAGACGCCCGTTCTCATCCAACCCCGCTTCGTAGTTGCTGGTGATCGGGTGACGCTTCGCACTTGCCATGAAACTCTCTTCGCGGGTAAGGACCGCTTTCACCGGCCTGCCGGTCCTGAGCGATAAGACGGCGGCACGTGATGCGATGAACATCATCGACTCGTCCTTCCCCCCGAAACTCCCTCCTATGCCGCTTTGGATCACCCGTACCTGATTCAACGGCCTGTCCAATACCTTCGCCAAGGCTTCCCTGATGTTGTAGGGATTCTGGATGGTTCCCCGGATCACTACGGTATCGGTATTCGGATCGAACTCGGTGATCACCGCCTCGGGTTCGATGTACCCATTGTCCACGAACTGTGTCGCGTAGGAGTGCCGGATCACCTTCGGAGCCTCACGAATCACCGCCTCGGCATTCCCATCATGCAAGTGGTGCGATGCGTAATCGATGCGGTTTCCCTGGGTATCATGGTGAATCATCGGAGCATCCGGAGCGAGAGCCTGATCGACGGTCGTCAACACGTCGAACTGCTTTCCATAGCGGATGCACACGGCCGCCGCTGCCATCTCAGCGCTTTCGGCGCTCTCAGACGCTATCGCGGCCACCGCATCCCCGATGTAACGCGCGCGATCGGAAACCAACACAGGGAACCGACCGAAGAGAATCGGGTTGCCGGGAATATCCCGTGCGACGATGATGTCCACCACACCGGGAACTTTCCACGCTTCGCTGAGATCGATCGATTCGATCTCCACATGAGGATAGTGTGTGTACACACTCTTCATGTGCAGTTGCCGGTATGCGTTCTGGTCGTTGCCGAATACGGTGGCACCAGTAACCTTGGCAATACCATCCTTCCGATTGATCGCCTTGCCGACTGTCACATGATCTTCATCTGGCATCCGTTCTCTCCTCATGTCGACGCTCCGACTTGACCCGAACCTGGGACGAAACCAAGCGCTTCGGTCGGACAGACCGAGATACACAAGCCACAGAGCCGACACAGCTTTCGGTCAACCTGGAATCCCTTCTTGCCGGTATGCTGAGCCCGATAAGGACATACTTGATTGCACTTACGGCAATCGGTACACAGGGTATGGTCAAAACTGAACTGCTGTGTTCCCTCGTCGGGGAGAGCCGCGGTATCCATTGCTCCCGTCGCCTCGGAAAACGAAGCAAAGCCGACTTCGACCAGAAGATGAGCGGTATCAGCAATAAGCTTCTTGAGATAGTCGGGGCCTCGCAACATCAATACGGTGCAAAGACCGACAGCATGCGAACCGGCCAAGGCGAACTCGATCACATCCTGTGCCGTGGTGACACCTCCCAACCCGATGATCGGCAGTGAGGTCATCGAGGAGAGTGCGTTGATATAGTGGAGGATGATCGGTTTGATCGCGCTTCCGGTAAGCCATCCCCTGCCATCGGTACCAGCGACCACGCTCTTGCGCGTCTTGATGTCGATGGAGAGTACCGGGCCGACTGAATCCATTGCAGTGAAGCCCGCCACCCCACATCCTTCAAGCTCGCGTATCATCGCGAGCGGGTCGACCCAATTCGGACTGAGTTTCACGAATACCGGTTTTCCCGTCAACCTGACGGCCTCACGTGCCATCGGGATGATCTGCATGGCCTCATAGGAGACCAACTCGACAGCTGATACTCCGGTAGCAGTGATCGGCACCGTCCATTTCTTTATCTCATCCAATGTGTGGCCGATACTCGCAATGACCGTTACGCCTGCCTCTACTGCGGCAGGCAACTCTTGCTCCACCCATTGTCGTGGGTTGTAGTCGCTCCACAATTCGGAATTGATCATGGCTCCCTGTCTGGAATATCCGTGGATATGGGGAATCGGATTCTGTGCCGCCTGATCCCGGATCGTCTTGGTCACCACCGCTCCTGCACCGAGTCGGGACAACAGCTTCATCCCCTGTGCCCCGTACGTGAGCGGACCCGAACCGATGATGAACGGGCTTTGCAACTTCATCCCGGCGAGCATCACCTGCATGTTTGCGCCTTTCATCCCAAGATTCTCCATGACTGGATTTTACCACCGATCATCCATCTTGTACATACAAGATTGGATGCTATGAAACCATAGGGATCCCCTCCCGCATCCCTAGCAACATGAGGCTCCGATTTGCCTTCCCCCTCGCGATCGAACATGCCTGAAGGCAATTGTTTCATAGGCATAAGCACATGATCGATGCACAGTGTCTGCCCGTTCCGAGATCCGGTGCCGGTACTGCAAAGATCGGGACAGCAGAATCGCTAGGTATGATATATCGGATGAAGGAAGGGATTTCCTAAACCATATAGCTTGAAAGACATACGCATTCCAGCTATAGTAGATTGAATTCATTTGCTCCTTTCGCATAAAGGGAGCTGATAACAATTCAAGGAGCACAGCACATGCTACATCAATTGCCGAAAGAGCTACTTCTCGAGCAAGTGAACAATGGTCTGATCCTGATGGTGTTGGGAATGGGAGTCGTATTCATCTTCCTCACGCTGTTGGTTTTCTCGACCAAATTTCTCTCGTTCTTCGTGAAGAAGTACCTCCCCGAGACCATGCCAACCGTTGCGAAACGCCCCGTTTCCGCCTCTGATTCTCCTATTGCCGATACGGCGGGAGCAGAGATCGCCGCGGCCATCGCCGCAGCCGTCGCGCACTCGAAGCGCTAACCACCCACCCAAGGAGTACCTATGAAAAAGGTAAAGTTCATGTGTACGGCATTCCGGGATGGATTCCAGTCCGTCTACGGAGCCAGAGTTTTCACCAAGGATTTCATGCCGGCGGTCCAGGCGGCCTGTGATGCAGGAATCTCGCACTTCGAGGCAGGCGGTGGAGCCCGTTTCCAGTCGCTCTACTTCTACACCAATGAAGATGCGTTCGACATGATGGATGAGTTCCGTCGCGTCGCAGGTCCCAACGCCGACTTGCAGACCCTCTCCAGGGGCATCAATGTCGTCGGTCTCGATTCCCAGCCTCGCGACATCATCACGATGCATGCACAGCTGTTCAAGAAGCATGGCATCTCCACCATCCGGAACTTCGATGCACTCAACGATGTCGACAACCTGATCGACAGCGGTCGTGCGATCCACGAGGCAGGCCTTCGTCACGAAGTCTGCGTCACCATGATGGCACTCCCTCCCGGGGCAACCGGTGCCCATGACCCCGAGTTCTATGAAAAGACGCTCAAGGATATACTCGAAGCAGGCATTCCCTACGATTCTGTCTGTTTCAAGGATGCCTCAGGAACCAGTACCCCAAGGATCGTGCATGAGACGGTCAAGCGGGCACGCAAGCTCCTCGGCAAGGACATGAACATCGTATTCCACTCCCATGACACCGCCGGTGTCTGTATCCAGCAGTACATCAGCGCCCTCGATGCCGGTGCCGATCAGGTCGACCTCTCCCTGGTCCCCGTTTCGGGCGGAACTTGTCAGCCCGACGTGATCACCATGTGGCACGCGTTGCGCGGAACCGACTATACTCTCGATATCGATATCGACAAGGTGATGGAGGCTGAGCAGGTCTTCGAGGAGTGCATGGCCGACTACTTCCTGCCTCCCGAAGCCACCACGGTCAACCCGCTCATCCCCTTCTTCCCCCTCCCCGGCGGAGCTCTTACCGCGAACACGCAGATGTTGCGTGACAACGGCCTCATGCACCGCTTCAGCGATGTCACCAAGGCGATGGGCGATGTCGTGGCAAAGGGTGGATACGCGACGAGCGTCACCCCCGTCTCGCAGTTCTACTTCCAGCAGGCATTCAACAACGTCATGTTCGGGCCGTGGAAGAAGATCGCCGAAGGTTATGGCAAGATGGTGCTCGGATACTTCGGAAAGACTCCCGTCGAACCCGATGCCGATGTGGTGAAGATCTCCGCAGAGCAACTTGGGCTCAAGCCGACTGGCGAGAAAGCTGTCGACATCAATGACAAGGATCCGAAAAAGGGTCGCGGGGCTGCGATTGCGATGCTCAAGGCAGAAAACCTGCCCGAGACCGAAGAGAACATCTTCATCGCCGCATCCTGCAAGGAGAAGGGAATCCTTTACCTCACCGGCAAGGCGAAGGTCAACGGAGTCAGGCTGAAGAGCCAGGAAAAGGCTGCCGAGCCGGCACCTGCCGCAGCTCCTGTCGCCAAGAGTCCCGTGAACGACTATACCGTCCAGGTGAACAACAATACCTACGCAGTACAGCTCAAGGGTACCCAGGCCGTGGTCAACGGAGTAGCGTACAACATTGCAGTCCAGGAAGGCAT
Source organism: Spirochaetales bacterium (assembly GCA_018433865.1). Classification (GTDB taxonomy): domain Bacteria; phylum Spirochaetota; class Spirochaetia; order Sphaerochaetales; family Sphaerochaetaceae; genus UBA8525. Next base: position 298,939 of record JAHDQJ010000002.1, read on the forward strand.
CGCAGCTCCCGTGGCAGCTCCTGCTCCGGTAGCCGCTGGCGCTCCGGCGAAAACCATTCCGGTCAAGGCTCCGATGCCGGGTCTCATCCTTCGCTCGAATGTGAAGGTCGGCGACAAGGTCAAGGAAAATGATGTCCTGATGGTCATGGAAGCCATGAAGATGGAGAACGAGATCTTCGCTCCCGCAAGTGGCACGATCACCGAGATCAAGGTAAAGCAGGGTGATCAGCTCAACGCTGACGATGTGTTGCTCGTCATCGGTTCGGATGCTCCTGCGGCTCCCGCTCCGGTTGCTCCCGCTCCTGTTGCCGCCCCCGCTGCGAGACCGGCTGCTCCTGCATCCGCTGGTGCGACTGAGGTCAAGGCTCCGATGCCGGGTCTTGTGTTGCGCATCGAGGCCAAGGAGGGCGATCAGGTCAAGCAGAACGGTCTGCTTTTGGTCATGGAAGCCATGAAGATGGAAAACGAGATCTTCGCACCGGTTTCCGGCACCGTCAAGAAAATCCTGGTGAAGCAGGGTGACCAACTGATGGCAGACGATGTACTCGCCATCATCGGGTAAGGGAGTTTCGACATGATTGGACAAGCATTCTCGCAATTATGGCAGACTACCGGCCTTCTCGGATTCCTCTCGGCAGGTGGTTGGGGCAACGCAATCATGATCCTCGTAGGATTCGTGCTGTTGTACCTGGCCATCTCCAAGGGATTCGAGCCGCTGTTGCTCATCCCGATTGGGTTCGGTTGCATACTCGCCAACATCCCCTATGCGTACATCGCCGGAATCGATCCGACCAGTACCTCCGGTGGTGTAGGATTCATAAAGCTTCTCTATGATATGGGCATCGAGACAGGTCTGTTCCCGATCCTCATCTTCATGGGAGTCGGCGCGATGACCGATTTCGGACCGCTCATCGCAAATCCCAAGACACTGTTGCTCGGCGCGGCAGCCCAGTTCGGCATTTTCGTCGCTCTGATCGGAGCACTGCTGATCAGCTTCCTCCCCGGTATCAATTTCGACCTGCACGCCGCAGCGTCGATCGGGATCATCGGAGGAGCCGACGGACCTACCGCCATTTATGTGACAAGCCGCCTCGCGCCGGACCTCCTCGGGTCCATCGCGGTGGCAGCCTACTCCTACATGGCGTTGGTTCCGATCATCCAGCCTCCCATCATGCGCTTGCTGACCACCAAGGAAGAGCGTCTCATCAAGATGCAGCAGCTCAGGCCGGTATCGAAGCTCGAGAAGATCCTCTTCCCGATCTCGGTACTCTCGATCTGCGCGATCCTCCTTCCCTCCGCCACTCCGCTCGTCGGATCCTTGATGTTCGGAAACCTGGCGAAGGAATGTGGTGTCACCAACCGGCTCAGCGACACGATGCAAAACGCGTTGATGAACACCGTCACCATCTTCCTCGGCCTCTCGGTCGGATCGAAGATGGAAGCTGACAAGTTCCTCAACCTGAATACCTTGGGCATTCTCCTGCTCGGCATGGTTGCCTTTGCATTGGGCACCGGCATGGGGGTATTGATTGCCAAGGTGATGAACAAGCTCGACCCGAAGCATCCGGTGAACCCCCTCATCGGTTCCGCCGGAGTCTCTGCAGTACCGATGGCCGCCCGAGTTTCGAGCAAGGTCGGTCAGGAGTACAATCCGCAGAACTTCCTGCTCATGCATGCCATGGGTCCGAACGTCGCCGGAGTCATCGGCTCGGCGGTTGCCGCGGGAGTACTCCTTGCGGTCGTACCGTTCATGGAACCGCTCATCGATGGTCTGCGCCCTGCTTTGGCAGTCTTCATGTAATCTCCGTTCCAACTGGATCGTACGGCCCTTCTTCGGAGGGGCCGTTTTTCATCTCCGTCCTTGCCCGGTTGGGGTTTTTCGTCTATGCTGGCCTCATGGTGTACGCACTCATTGCAATCCTGGTTGCATTGGCCTTCAGTTGGAGCGCCCTGTTATGGGGGTATCGCGACCGATACACAGAACCTCTGTACCCTGCGGTTGACGAAGTCTTCGACAGACGCTGTCTTCCCATCATCCTCGAGCATGAGGTTCCTGCCAAGAAAGCGATCATCATGGTCCATGGGTTTCCCAGCACCCCCTACTCCTTCAATCATGCTGCCATGAAAGCGTATGAGCATGGGTATGACGTCTATGTACCGTTGCTCCCAGGATTCGGGACCAAGCCGGAGGACCTGTACCACACGAGCTTCACGCAGTGGTATGGATACCTTGAGGAGTACTACCGTGACAAGCGCTTCCAATACGATACCCTGTTCGTCGTGGGGACTTCGATGGGCGGGTCGATGACACTGAAACTCGCCGAGCGGTTCAGCGGCACCGAAATGGCTCCGGATGGTATCGCCACGGTGGCGGCACCGGTATTCCTCAATGATGTCAGTATCGGAGCCATCCAGAGGTGGGGCTACTACTTCATGCGTCTTGTCGCCATCTTCACCCCTGCGTTGGGACCGAGGAACCACACAGGGAGCGAGCGGAAGAACGATGGGGAGGAGTTGTGGGTCGGATACGGCGGTTCCTTCGTCCGTGGAGGAGTCAGCCTGATGCATGCGTTGAAAACCATCCGAAAGGAACTTGGGAAGATCACCGTACCGCTCTTTGCGATGCATGATGTCGCCGATCGCACGATCAGTTTCCAGAACTTGGGAACCATACAATCGGAAGTCAAGTCGGATCCCTTCGTCGCCCGTACGACTGCGATGACCTCCGATCATAACCGGCATACCCTGTTGATGTATCCCTCGGTACGCGAGGATTTGACCAATGAGATGATCCAATTCTTCGACGGGTTGTGTCAGGATGACGGAAAAAAGGAGCATGGACCGAATGAAACGCAATGATTACATCAGTTGGGATGAGTATTTCATGGGAGTGGCCTTGCTCTCGGCACAGCGAAGCAAGGATCCGAATACACAAGTGGGAGCCTGCATCGTAAACCCGGAGAAAAAGATTGTCGGAGTCGGCTACAACGGATTTCCTTCCGGGCTTGACGACGATGCGCTTCCTTGGGCTCGCGAGGGAGCCTTCCTCGAGACGAAATATCCGTATGTGTGTCACGCTGAGCTGAACGCGATCCTCAACAGCACACGTGATCTCAAGGGATGTTCCATCTATGTCGCCCTGTTTCCGTGCAACGAGTGCGCCAAAGCTATCATCCAATCGGGAATCAAGGAGATCGTCTACCTTTCCGACAAGTATGACGGAACCGACAGTGTGGTCGCCTCGAAGATGATGCTGACACAGGCAGGTGTCAGGCTGAGAAAACTTGAGCTGAAACACCCGCCGATCACGATCTCATTCGACGTGGAGGCCTGAACGTGAATGCCATCCTGGTGATCTGCCTCAACCCTACGTTCCAAAGGACGATGGTGTTCGATACGTTCCTTGAGGGAGAGGTGAACCGTTGCACGCACTATCGGCTGGACGCCTCGGGCAAGGGTGTGAATGTCGCTCGCGTCATAGCTGAGCTTGGTGGAGAGGCGATCCACCTTACGCATCTCGGTGGTCCGAGGACGCGTGAGATGCTCGACATGCTGGCCGAGGATGGCATCGAGCCGCTTTGGACCGATTCGGAAAGTCCGATCCGGACCTGTACCACCATCATCAACAGCTCACGCGGCACTACGACGGAGCTTGTCGAGGAACCCGCGCCGGTGGCTTTACAGACCGATGGAAAGATCCGCGAGTTATTCACCCAAGCCTTGGGAAGGGTATCGACCGTGGTCATCTCCGGTACACGGACTGCAGGGTACTCTCCGAATCTCTATCCCGACTTCGTCAGGGAAGCGAAGGCAGCGGGAAAACGGGTGATACTCGACGTAAAGGGTCATGACTTGGAAAGGAGCCTCCCGTTCGGTGTCGATGTCGTGAAACCGAACCTGAGCGAGTTCGTCGCCACCTTCATGCCCGGAACACGAGTGCTGGAACAACAGGACTCCCATGAGATCAAAGACGAAGTGATCAAGCGTCTTGGGCAGCTGTACGATGCGTATGGCACGTCGTTCGTCCTGACCAGGGGAGCATTCTCCGTGTGGGCCTATGGCGATCCGGGATTCTTCGAGTTGCCTGTGGAACAGGTGCGTGCGGTGAATACCATCGGATGCGGTGACGCGGTGACCGCGGGAATGGCATGTGAGTTGCACAGAGGATCTGTACTGGCAGAGGCGATCGACAAGGGGTTGGCATGTGGCAAGGCGAACGCGCTGACGCTGAGACCGGGAACCATCCTCGGAGCGTAGTGGAAGCAAGTTTGTTGCAAGTTGTTTCATTTGGTTCATCATGAAATAAATCGCCGCTATTTTGTGTATATCAGAAATTTTGTCTGGACAAAACAGGCTTTCTCCTCACACCATAAAAAGAAAAAATGATTTCGGACATAATCGATTCTCTGAAAATTCTTGCTAATTCATCGCCCATACGCTACGCTTGTCTCGACCAAATGATTTTGGCAAGGAGATGCTTACATGAAAAAAGCTCTGTTCGTTCTACTGGCGGTTTTGGCAATCGGTTTGTTGATGGTTTCTTGTGGCAAGAAGGAAACTCCGACAGCAACTGCTCCCGCTCCCGCCCAAGCTGTAGCGCAACCGGCAACGGTTCCCGCTCCCACTCCCGCACCGGTTGCCGAGCAACCTAAACCCGCGAAGGTCATCAAGATCGCCCTCATTATCGAGAACACGATCGATGACAAGGGTTGGTGCCAAGCCATGCACGATGGCATCACGCTCGCCGTGCAGCAGAACCCGGGACGTATCGAGTACAGCTACAGCGAGAAGATGAAGCCGGTCGATGCCGGTTCAGCGGTCTTGCAGTATGCGGGACAGGGATACGATGTCATCATCGGTCACGGAGCCCAGTACAAGAACCTGATCACCGAGATGGCTGCAGAGTATCCTGACATCAGTTTCGCATTCGGAACGAGTTCCGAGATCGTCGGTCCCAACGTATTCTCCTACATGCCCCAGAGCGAGGAGACCGGTTATCTGAACGGCTTGATCGCCGGCATGCTGACGAAGAGCAATGTGATCGGCCTGATCGGTCCTGTCGACGGTGGCGATGCTGCCCGCTACAACCGCGGATTCGTCCTCGGCGTCAAGGCAGTGAATGCATCTGCGAACGTGATGGTCGCACACACCGGCAGCTTCTCCGATTTCGTGAAAGCGACCGAGGTTGCCCATTCCCAGATCCGCAGCGGCGCTGACATCCTCACCGGTTCGTCACAGCAAGCACTCGGCGGACTTCGTGCGGTTGCCGATTACCGTGACAAGGACATCTGGTGGGTCGGCCAGGACCTCGCCCAGATCGGCATCCCCGAAGGGTACAAGGTACTCTCCGCCTCCTCCTATAACTACGCAGCGGTCATCAACACCCTCGTGAAACGCCTCGATGCAGGAATCAAGGGCGGCGAGAACATCCCGATGAACTTCAACAACGATGGATTCGTCTTCAAGTTCAACGATGCGACGAAGAGCAAGATCACCAGCGCTGTCGAAGCGAAGGTGAACGAAGCACTTGCAGCGTTCAAGGGCCAGGCAGGACACGCGTCGGTCGTCGACTGGAGCAGTGTCAAGTACAACTGAAATGCCTTTGTAACGTAAAGTCATGGACATATTCCTGCATGACGGTGCATTATCATCGGCGTGCAGGAATTTTTTTCAGACGGATTCGGTAAGGATTTGGAGGCCTTGGATGGAGCAACAGACGAAAGCCATCGACAACCTGAGGATCGAACATGTCACCAAGCGCTTCCCGGGTGTGTTGGCCTGCGATGACATCACCCTCGAGATAGGCAAGAGCGAAGTACTGGCACTCGTAGGTGAGAACGGGGCGGGCAAGACAACGCTGATGAACGTGCTGATGGGTTTGTATCATCCTGATGAAGGCCGCATCCTGATCAATGGCGAGGAGGTACGTTTCCGCTCACCGAACGATGCGTTCGCCTACGGTATCGGGATGGTCCACCAACAGTACATGCTGGTTCCCAACATGACGGTGCTGGAGAACATTGCGCTCGGGTGCAAGCAATCCTGGAAGCCGTGGAAACTCGACCTCTCCCTGGTCCGAAAGCGCATCGAGGGTGTTGCCGCGCAGTACGGACTCGCAGTCGATCCCGATGCCTACATCTGGCAGTTGTCGGTTGGCGAGCAACAGCGGGTCGAGCTGGTGAAGACGCTCTGCCTCGGAGCCAAGTTCCTGATCCTCGATGAACCGACCAGTGCCCTCACTCCCCAGGAAACCGATGAACTGATCGCGTTGTTGAAGCGGATGGCAAAGGAACTCTCCATCATCTTCATCAGCCACAAGCTCCAGGAGGTGAAGGACCTGTCGGACAAGGTGGCGATCCTCCGGCATGGACGCGTCGTGTTCCAAGGAAATACGAAAGACCATTCTTCAAGCGACATCGCAGCCCTCATGACGGGACACGAGGTCGTACTCCCCCATAACGACGCTCCTGCGTGCACGATGGGGCCGATGCTCCAGATCCGGAACCTGAAGGTCCGTAGTGACAGGGGATTCTTGGCGCTCGACGACCTCTCGCTCTATATATGCAAGGGAGAGATCGTCGGACTCGCGGGAGTCTCCGGTAATGGGCAGCGCGAGCTGGCCGAGGCCATCAACGGATTGAGGAAAGTGGAGTCGGGACAGATCCTTTTCGACGGTGAGGAGATCACCAACCGCACGCCTGCCCAGGTCATTGCCTCGGGCATGGGCTACATCCCCGAGGAACGCAATACCGAGGGCATCGTCCCCTCCTTCTCCATGAAGGAGAATTTCATCCTCAAGGATACCACCTCTCCCCAGTACAACTCGCATGCATTCTTGAAGAACAAGGAGATCGAGAGGGATTCCGAGGCCCTGCGCCAACAGTTCGACATCCGCAGCCCGAACATCGATGTCGCAGCCGGTTCGCTCTCGGGAGGAAATATCCAGAAGGTCATCCTCGCACGGGAAATCTCCAGGAATCCCAAGTTCCTCGTGGCAGTCTATCCTACGCGGGGATTGGACATGGGTGCTGCCGAGTTCATACATAAGCAGCTGTTGCAGAAGAGAAACGAAGGTGTCGGGATCCTGTTGATCTCAGAGGAGCTTGAGGAGATCACGAACCTTTCCGACCAAGTGGCCGTCATCTTCAAGGGAAAGATCCAGAAGGTACTTCCCAGCAGCGAGGCGAGCCGCCGCCGGCTCGGCATTCTCATGGCAGGAGTGAAAGATGACGAATAAATTCAAGACAGGCTACACGATCGGAGTCATCGTATTGGCCATCCTTGCGGCCATGCTCTTGGGTGCGGTGATCCTGCTCGCCATCGGTGCGGACGTCATGAAAACCTATCTCGTGATCCTCACCGAACCGTTGAAGAACAAGATCGGCGTCACGGAGGTCCTGCTCCGCATGGTCCCCCTGACCATCATTGCGCTGGGGATCACGGTCGCCTATCGCAGCGGCATCATCAACATCGGAGCAGAGGGACAGATGGCCATCGGCATCCTCGCGACCACAGCGATCGCCCTGCTCTTCCCGAACCTCCCCCGGGCGGTCCTCATTCCCTTCGCGATCCTGGCGGGAGCAGTGGGAGGAGCTGCATGGGGCTTCATCCCCGGAGCACTCAAGGCGAAGCTTCAAGTGAGCGAGTTGCTCTCGACGGTGATGCTGAACTACATCGCGGCCCAATTGTACACATTCTTCCTGAGAGGGCCGATGCTCGATCCGGCGGAGATGACCATGGGAAGCGGCACCCCGCAATCCATGCGCCTGACACGAAACCTCGACCTCACCCGATTCATCAAGGGGACGAGGATCCACAGCGGCATCTTCATCGCGATAGCCCTCGCCCTCATCATTTTCCTCCTCCTCTGGAAGACCTCCTATGGGTATAAGATGCGTGCTGCCGGAGCCTCCGAACGGGCTGCACGTTACGGAGGAATCAACGTACCGAAGTATCTCATCATCGCGATGATGATTTCCGGAGCCTTCGCAGGCATCGCGGGAGCCATCGAAATCGCCGGAGTCCACCGTCGTGCGATCGAAGGGGTGACGGGCGGGTATGGATTCAGTGGCATCGTGGTCGCGCTCTTCGGAGGCCTGCACCCCGCCGGCATCCTCCCCGCGGCGTTCTTCTTTGGATTGCTCATCTACGGTGCGGACATGACGCAACGGTTGGTCGGTGTGCCCGCGAACATGGTGCAAGTGTTGCAAGGCATCATCATCCTGGTCATCGTCTCGACCAAGATGATCTTGGCCAATCCCTATCTGATGCAGCGGGTAGAGGCACGTTGGCACGCGGTGACAAAACGGCCTGGGCAGGAGGTGCAATCATGACATTCATCATCAATATCCTGTCACTGGGGATCCCGTTCTCCGTCGCCCTCCTGATCGCCTCGCTCGGGGAGATGTTCAACCAACGTTCCGGAATCTTCAACCTTGGTTGCGAGGGAATGATGGCCATGGGAGCATTCCTGGGTATGCTGGTCCCCTACTCGATCGGAAAAGGGGCAGATGTCCCGGGAATTTACAACTACCTCGGTCTTATGCTTGCGACCGGAGTCGGAGCCTTGCTGGGCATCTTCTTCGCCTTGGTGGTCGTGACTTTCAGGGCTCCGCAAGGCATCGCGGGTATCGGGATGCAGATGTTCGGCGTCGGCACCGCGGGTACGCTCTTCCGCCACTTCATCGGGGGAACCCAAAGCGTACCAGGAATCAATACCGCGCCGATTCCCGGACTTTCGAGAATTCCCGTGCTCGGACCGCTCTTCTTCAACCACAACCCGCTGGTCTATGTGGCATTCCTGCTCGTCCCCCTCTCATGGTGGGTATTGTTCAAGACTCCCTGGGGCTTGCGCGTGCGGGCAGTCGGAACCCATCCGCGGGCTGCCGATTCGATCGGCATCCAGGTAAACAGGGTCCGGTATCAAGCGCTTGCAGTCGGAGGCGCGCTCGCGGGACTCGCGGGAGCCTACCTGAGCCTCTGCCAAGCGAAGATGTTCAGTGACGAGATCATAGCAGGACGCGGATTCATCGCGGTCGCGTTGGTCTATTTCGGGCAGTGGCACCCGGTGAAGATCATGGGCGGAGCACTCCTGTTCACATTGGCCCAGGCGCTGCAATTGGCGATCCAAGGGTTGGGAATCGACTTCCCGTATGAGTTCTTGGTCATGTTACCGTACCTCTTGGTCATCATCGTCCTTGCGTTCTCACGAAAGACGCAGAAGATGGGCCCCACGTCACTCGGGAAACCGTTCAACCGGGAGATGCGGACCTAGGAGTCAACGGAGGAAGGAGACCCCGTCACACCGGGAACCGAATACCGGTTCCAACCTGCGTGCCTCCTGTTCCAGCTCATCCACGGCGAGCCGGCCGATCGGTCCCCCGATATCTTCCAGAAGCATGGTCCAGCTCCTCTTCTTCCGGCGGATATGCCAACCGGCCACGCAAGTACCATCGGAGAGCACCATTCCCGGCTTCCCCGAGGACCTGAAGAAATAGCGATACTGCTGTTTTCCACGGATCAGAAGGCTTCTGTGCGGTATCCGCAACAACGGATCGAAGGGGCCGATGAACCTGATTCCCTCAGGATCGGCCGACTCCATGTGTGTATCCTGGACAAGCATCCACGATTGCTTGCCTTCGAATTCGACCTGAGCCAACTCTTCCTGTGGGATCTGCTCCCAGTGCCGTGTTGCATGTGCCGCGCTGATCCCAGCCCAAAGTGCATAGGCATCCCTATCCGCCGGACCATATGCATGCAAGAATCTACGCACCGGATAGTCACTTGCTGCATCAACATCCACGTCTTTTGCCAAGGAGTAATGGAACCCGCCCAACTGTCGATCGAATCGCAATCGCAGGGGAACTGCGAACGATGCGACCGGAAGGAGAAATCGCATGAGGGTTTCTCCCAGCGTTTGTCCCCGGAACAATACAGAGGGCCAAGTCCAGATCTCCCGGGTCGCCGCATCCATCAGGTCGGCAGCCTCCGATGCAAGGGCAATCCCCAATTCCCTCTTGGCAAGCGATCTCTCCGACAGAACCTGCGAAAGCAGGTCGACCGTCATGTGCAACCAGTGGACCGCCCGCATCCCCAATGGGGCGAGCAATTCGGTGGCACCGCTGATCATGTGCGTCAGTTCCTCTTCAGATGCCGGAAAGAACGGCTTGTTGAACACTGTCCATTCATCCGTACGGATCGTACGTACGGCACTGCGGACACCGACGGTACACAGGAGTTTCGCATCCGTGAGGTCGAGAGCCATCGGATCTTTCATCCGTGCACACAGGGCGATCCCCAGCGAATGCTCATCAGGAGATTGGAATCCCACGGTCCGGAGCACACGATACAGCTCCGACGGATCCTCACGCCTTGAAAGATGGTGCGTTTCGCACAATCTCCTGATGATATCCTCTTTCATCATTTTGATTTGCTGCATCATCACTTCCTTGTCCGGCCATTATCGTCCCGAACCGGAATAAAAGCAACCTCATGAAAGATTGCACGCTTATGCAACACTTTGATCCGAAAATCATTGACAAACATTCGTGCTCAGATAGAATCGAAACTGATGATAGTATCACAGTCATGTGCATCGAAACTGCGGGAGCAGATAACCGAAAGCAAGACTCTCCGACACGCAGGGATGCAGGAACTAAGCGGCTAATCATTGACGACAGATCATCACAGGACGACTTTGGTTTCCAGATAGCCGTTCTTTGGTGAGGAGCTCCATGCTGATGAGGAGGCCCAAGTGCATACCTTCCACGTGAACGGCGAACGGATCCGAACAGACAAGGACAAGACACTGCTGCGGTTCTTGCGGGATGACCTGCATCTGATGGGGACCAAGGATGGTTGCAGCGAGGGTGCGTGTGGAACCTGCACGATCATCATCGACGGAAAGGCTACTCGATCCTGTCTTGTGAAGCTCTCCAAGCTTGAGGGGAAGCACATCGTAACCATAGAAGGCCTCTCTGCACGTGAGCAGGAGGTGTATGGCCACTGTTTTTCCGAAGCAGGCGCCGTACAATGCGGATTCTGCACTCCGGGAATGATCATGAGTGCGAAGGCACTCTTGGATGCGGACGGCTCCCCTACCCCTGCACAGGTGAGAAATGCAATCAAGGGAAACATCTGCAGGTGTACCGGCTACGTGAAGATAGAGAAAGCGATCCTGATGGCTGCGCGTTACTTCGCCGATGACTTGCCGGTAGTCCGGAAAACCGAAAGTGCACGGCTCAACGAACGGTTCACGCGTGTGGATGCGATGGCCAAGGCATTGGGAAAAGGAATCTTTGCCGACGATGTGGTGATCGAAGGGTTGGTCCATGCGAAGGCTCTCAGGAGTGCCTATCCGCGAGCTGTGATCAACCGCATCGATATTGCCGATGCGCTCAAGCATCCCGATGCCAGTGCCATCCTGCTGGCCTCCGATGTTCCGTGCAACAAGATCGGTCACATCGTCCATGATTGGGATGTCATGATCGCCGAAGGTGGGACCACCCGGTATATCGGCGATGCACTTGCCTTGGTCGCATCGGAAAGGAAGGAGAGTCTCGATGAGATCATCAGCTTGATCAAGGTCGACTATACTGTCTTGCAGCCGATCACCAGTCCATCCCAAGCGCTCTCTTTCGACGCTCCCGCGATCCATGAGACCGGCAATGTATTGACGGTCGAGCGGCTCAAGCGCGGAGATGCCGATGCCGCGATCGCAAGATCTGCCCATGTGGTCACTCAGACCTATCGTACACCGTTCACCGAACACGCGTTCATGGAACCGGAGTGTGCATTGGCCATGCCCGAAGGTGAGGGTTTGTTGGTCTATACTGCAAGCCAATCCGTATTCGACGAACAACGGGAGATAGCACGGATGCTCAAGCTTCCGCTTGCATCGGTACATTGCCGTTCCATGCTTGTCGGGGGAGGCTTCGGAGGAAAGGAAGACATGAGCGTACAACACCATGCAGCACTCATGGCATGGTACTTGAAACGCCCCGTGAAGGTCCGCTTCTCCCGTCAGGAGAGCATCAACATCCACCCGAAGCGACATGCGATGGAAATGGAATTCACGACCGCCTGCGATGAGAGGGGCCGACTGACAGGGATGCGGGCGACCCTGATCGCAGATACCGGAGCCTATGCCTCACTAGGAGGTCCGGTACTGCAACGCGCATGCACGCACGCTGCAGGTCCCTACAATTACCAGGACATCGATATCATCGGAAAAGCTGTGTATACGAACAACGTTCCCGCGGGAGCGTTCCGCGGATTCGGAGTGACCCAAAGTTGCTTTGCCACCGAGAACAACCTCAACCTCCTCGCCGAGAAAGTCGGCATCTCTGCGTGGGAGATCCGTCATCTCAATGCGATCCGCCCGGGACAGGTGTTGCCGAATGGTCAGGTCGCCGATCCGAACACGGCTCTCGATGCATGCCTCGCAGCGGTGAAGGAGGCCTTCGAACGATCTCCGAGAACAGGGATTGCCTGCGCATTCAAGAACAGCGGCTATGGCGTGGGAGTCCCCGATACCGGACGGTGCACACTTTCCGTTGAAGGGGGGATCATCCATATCAGGACCTCCGCGGCTTGCATGGGCCAAGGTCTCGCCACGGTTGCGACGCAGATTGTCTGCGAGACAATAGGCATCGGACCGGAGAAGACATTCTGTGAGCCTGCTGACACTTTCCGTACCCCCGATGCAGGAACCAGTACCGCGTCCCGGCAAACGGTGATCACCGGCGAAGCGATCAGGAAAGTCGCACTCCAGCTCCGGGAAGCCCTGGATCGTGAGGGGAGCCTCGGGGCATTGGAAGGAAGCGAATTCCATGATGAATTCACCGCACTCACCGATCCCATGGGCTCAAGGAAGCCGAATCCGGTCAGTCATATCGCGTACAGCTACTCCACGCAAGTCGTTGAGCTTGATGAACAGGGAAAGGTCTGCAAGGTGACCGCTGCGGTCGATGTCGGCCAAGTGGTGAATCCGACCGCAGTGGAAGGCCAGGTCGAAGGGGGCGTGGTCATGGGACTCGGATACGCCCTCACCGAGGATTACCCGATCGAAGGCGGGTATCCGCAGGTGAAGTACGGAACGCTCGGGCTTTTCAGGGCACCTGAGGCTCCCCCCGTGGAAACGTTCATGGTAAAGAGTGAAGAGGTGGGTCCCCACGCCTACGGAGCGAAGGGAATCGGTGAGCTGAGCACCATCGCCACAGCTCCCGCGGTCCAGCACGCCTACTGGCGTTTCGATGGGAAGTTCAGGACCAAGTTGCCTCTCGAACATACGGCCTACAGACCGTAGTCACCGGAGATCTCAGTGCAAGCCCTCCAGCTCCTGGAGGGCTCCGTCGCGTGCCACTACCAGAAGCGCAAGCAGATCCTCCGCGATACGGGTATCGGCATGATGTGCGACCTTCCTGAAATCCTCGGGAGTCTGCGGCACCTGTTTCGCGATATCCACCAAGACTCGCTTGTCAAGGACACGGAACGCCGGGAGATTCAGCCTCTTCGCAAGCATGTCCCGAGCCTCGAAGAACCATTTGAGATAGATCCTCTCCGAAGCGGAAAGATACTTCCAACCGCTGAGTTTCTCGTATCCGGGACGATCGGGACCCTTGGGCAATGCGGCTGTCTTCTGCATCTGCGAATCCTTCCCGGAAAGTCCTGCGACAGCGATCTCCTTGTCCAGGACCTTGCGAAGGGCGAACAGGTGTTCCACATCCGACAGCGCATACGCTATCAGCTTGGATGCTATCGGTCGCTTGAGCCAGTTCGCAGTCTGGTTTCCCTTCTTCCCCGTTGCCGGTTCCTTTCCAAGATAGGTACTGACCAGGCTGGTCAGGTTGCCATTGAACCCGAGCAACTGTGCACTGATGCGGACATCATGCACCCGCTGCAACGTGATCCCGTACTGTTTCCTGACCAAAGCGGCATCGCTGGCACAGTCGAACATCAGTTTCTCGATATCCTTGCTCTCCAAAAGACGGGAAAGACCGTCCCTGTCGATCTTGAAGGGATCGACAAGATAGTAGGCCGTATTGTCAAACAGCTGGATGAGACAGAGGTGCTCACCATAGACATGCAGGTTGAACTCACCCTCGAAATCCATGGCAACCGAGGTGATGCCATCTGCGCGCCACTGTGCCAACAGGGCGTCAAGCTTCTCATGCGAATCGATCATTGTGTAGGCAAACATGGGCCATCCTACCATGTTTGCCAAAAAATGGGCAGGTCTTGCGACCCGCCCATCATGCATTACGGTAATGTCTTCGGTATCACCAGATTGAGGATGATCCCCACCAGCGTAGCCAGTGCGACTCCGCCCATCTGGAAAGTGATGTCCTGTCCGAGCGGGAAAGCAAGCAATCCGCCGCCGATGCCGATCACCAATATCACGCTCGAGATCGTCAGGTTGCGCTTGCACTTGTAATCCACACCGCTCTCGACGAGATTCCGCAGTCCGCTCGAAGCGATGATGCCGAACAGCAGCATGGAGATGCCGCCGATCACGGGAGAGGGAATGGTTTGGATGAGTGCTCCGAATTTCGGAAGGAAGGAGAGCAAGGTCGCGATGACTGCAGCTCCCCCGATGACCCATACACTGTAGACACGCGTGATGGCCATCACCCCGATGTTCTCCCCATACGTCGTATTCGGCGGCCCACCCCAGAATGCTGCCCAGGCGGTGGCGATACCGTCGCCTGCCAAGGTCCTGTGCAGCCCGGGATCGGTAGTGAAATCCTTTCCGACCACGTTCCCGAGGGTGATGGTGTCACCCAGGTGTTCTGCCATCGTGGCGAAGGAGACGATGATGAAGGTGAGGATCGCCACGAAGTTGAATTGCGGAAACCTGAACACCGGAAGTCCGAACCAGGCAGCGGAACCGACACCACTGAAATCGATCAGCGCGTAGGCAGGGAAGATGAATCCCATGATCAGGGTGAACAGGTACCCGGAAACCAGGCCGATCAGGATCGGGATGACGCTGAAGAACCCGGGGAGAAAGATGTTGGCGATCACGGTGATGGCGAGGGTGACCACTGCAATCGAAAGATGAGTCAGGCTGTAGCTTCCCGATGCATCATTCATCGCCATGCCCATTGCCGTGGGCGCCAAGTTGAGCCCGATGACGATGATCACGGATCCGATCACCACCGGAGGAAGAGCCCGTTTGATCCATCCCAAGCCTGCGGCCTTGATGATCAATGCGATCACTGTGTAGAAGATTCCTGCAGCCACCGCGCCACCCATCGCATACGGGACGCCATATGCGGCGGAAATGCCGATCAAGGCGGGTATGAACGCGAAGGAGGAGCCGAGGAACGCGGGAACTTTGGCTCCGGTGATCAGGATGTACAGCAAAGTTCCGGTTCCTGCGGTGAACAGGGCGGAAGTAATGCTCAGTCCTGTCAGGATGGGGACCAGGACCGTAGCGCCGAACATGGCGAACACATGCTGGAAGCTGAGGGGAATCCATCTGGATATGGGAGGTTTGTCAGCAGGCATGTAGATGCTGTTGTCTTTGGGCATGGTTGCATACTCCTTTCATATGATTCATCGCAAGTGTATCGAGCGGGGCGAACCATGCCAAGGGGTTCGCCCTCGTTCATTCGGGGATTTTCAGCGTCGAGACATAATTTTCGCTCGAGAGGAGGTAGATGACAAAATATTCCTCAAGCGATCGTTTCGGACCTGCATCTTGTCGATAATTCCTGATCTTCGCCGATTGCTGCCGACTCATGAAACTCTTGTAGAGCGCGAGCGCCGCATTGCGTTCCAGTTGCGGAAGATCCCTCTTGCCCAGCATATGCCACGCAGTCTGACGGTCGATCACCTTGATCTGCTCCAGAGCCATCCTGGACCGCAGCGTCATCAGTTCCTCATAGCGCAGGTCGAAGAGGAATTCTTCCAGGGCATACCCGATCTCTTCATCATCGGAGACGGAAGAGAGAAAATCGAGCCACACGGGAGGAAGCAGTGCGCTGAGCCGCATGATCTCCATGGTACCCAGAAGCGTTCCGAGTACAGGGACGATCATATGACGGGCTTGCCACAAATCCCGGATCGCGAGGGCAAAGGTCTCGAGATACCCGCTGGTACGAAGGTCCCACATGGTGATCAGCTCATGTACCGCCTCATGGACCCAAGGAGCCTGCATGTCCTGTTCGGAGATCAGTGCGGTATAGAGGTCCTCGGCCATGAGTGTGAACAGCAGGTCGTTGTACTCCTTCTCGATATCAGGTCGGCATGCATCGAGCTCCTCGACCGAGACCAGCAGTTTCATGAGCAAACCGAAGAGGTGAAGCTTGCTCACCGTGAGTCCGTGCCCGAGGACCGCCTTGGTGGGAAGATCGACGACATGCCCCAAACCGTGGGCACAGAGTTTCTTGGCAAGTGTTCCCAAGTTCCGCATGTCGGAGTGGTGCAGCAGATCCACGTTCGGCGAGGGAGCACGGTCGACGATCGCAGCAAGCTGCTCCAGGTCACGGACCCGCGCACTCACCACCGAGACGAAAGGGGAATCCTGTTCCTCCAGGATACGGATGCACTCGTCCAGGACCTCCCGCTCCGCAGATGTGAATGTGACCATGCAGCGCTCCTTCGCAGACCGTTTGGTACTACCATATGCTACAGAACCCGATTCGTCCAGACTCTTGGAACTAGTAGTGAGGGTATGCTATGCTCAAGCTCTCGAAGACCCAGGAGGAATGTATGTCCCACACCCTTACAGACAAGGCAGTCAGCCTCATGCTCGAACTGCTCGCGATAGACTCTCCCTCGTGCCATGAGGAACACGCCCGTATCGACCTCGAGTCGCGCCTCAAGGAACTCTGCAGCACCGTACAGATCGATGAGAAGGGAAACCTGCTCGGCAGAATCGGTGCGACTGCGGGTCATCAGGAAAGTCCGACCGTCTTGCTGTGTTGTCACATGGATACGGTTCCCAGTGCAGTCGGTGTCAAACCGTCGATTGCCGACGGGATATTGCGAAGCGACGGGACCACAGCCCTAGGAGCTGATGACAAGGCAGGAATCGCAGCGATCCTGGTGGCACTGGAACATGTCGTGTCACGTGGTATGCCACACGGTCCGATCACAGTCTTGTTCACCGTGGAGGAAGAGATCGGCTTGGAAGGCATCAAGGCTCTCGACCTTGCATGGCTCGGCCCGGTAGACCGCGGCTATATCCTTGATGCCAGGGGACCTGTCGGGACCGCGATCACCAGTGCCCCGAGCAAGAGTGATGCGAAAATCATCTTCCACGGCAAGGCCTCCCATGCCGGCTTTGCTCCTGAGAAGGGCATCAGCGCAATATCATTGGCTGCCCGGGCAATCGACAGGATGAAGTTGCTACGCATCGATGAGGTGACCACTGCGAACATCGGGACGATCCATGGGGGAGAGGTCACCAATGTCGTATGCGACCGCTGTGAAGTTACGCTGGAGGTACGCTCCTCGACTCGAGAACGGGTCAATCGCCATCTCGCACACATGGAGTTCTGCTGCATCAAGGCTGTCAATGATTTCGGCGGTTCCTATGAGTTCCTCCCGATAGAACTCTACCCTGGGTATAGGATCGATCCCTCGGCCAAGGAACTCACCGAGTTCGCCGGAATCTGCAAGAGAATCGGCATCGAGTATCGTACGGCACCGACCGGGGGTGGCAGTGACACGAATATCCTGCGGATCAAGGGTTTGCCCGTCATCACGCTGGGCATCGGATACGAAGGCGCACATACCTTGGGCGAGGAGCTTGCGATCGAACAGCTGGGCACCCTTGTCCGTCTGGTCACCGCCTTGGTGGAATCGGAGGAGAACATCACATGATCAGGACCGTCTCGATCATCGGTGTCGGAGCCGTGGGAGCGATCTACGCGTGGCGGTTGTCCGAGTGTCTCGGGTACGAGAATGTCCGCGTGATCGTGAACCGGGAACGTATGGAACGATACCGGAGAGAGGGGATGATCCTCAACGGCAGCAGGGTCGATTTCCACTACGTTGCTCCGGATGAGCCGGTCGAGAGCGCACAACTGATGATCGTGGCGACGAAGAACCAACACCTGAACCAAGCAATGGAGGATATCGTGCACCATGTCGGAGAGCATACCACGATCCTCTCGCTTCTGAACGGTATCGACAGTGAACGCATCCTCGCCGAACGTTTCGGGCCGGAGAAAGTCCTCTATGGTTTCACGACAGCACTGGATTCGACACGAGAGGGAACGAGGATCGACTTCTCCACGGAGGGAAAGATATTCTTCGGAGAGCGCGACAATCGCAGGACAAAGCGGATCGAGGACATCGGGCGATTGTTCGGATCAGCCAAGATCAACCATATCGTACCTGAGAACATCGAGCGCGAACTGTGGGCAAAATTCATGGTCAACGTGAGCATCAACACGATCAGTGCGATCACACGGGGAACCTATGGCGATTGTGCGAACATCGAGGCTATCAGGCAGTTGATCATCGATACGCAACGAGAAGTGATCACCCTCGCCGAAAAGGTGGGAATCAAGGGACTCGATGAGCGTCATATCGAGACCTACCAGAAGATCTTCGCTTCGCTGGAATACAATGGAAAGACCTCGATGCTGCAGGACATGGAGGCAGGCCGAGCCACTGAGAACGCCTGGTTCTGCGTGCGTGCGGCGAACCTCGCCAGGGAGCTCGGCGTCTCCACCCCATTGATCGAAGTCCTGGGACGCATCGCAGAAGGTGCCGAAGCGGTGCAACACCGTCAGAAGGCTTTTGGGTCCTGAAAAAGAAGACCGCCCACGGCACGAGGCTGTGGACGGTGCATATATGTAACTGTTCGGGCCCAAGCCCGGCAGGGAAGAACGGATGACTGTCCGGAGGCGGTCATCCGTTTTGCTTCCTGATCAGCAGCAGCTGCATCCTGTGCAAGATGCCTTGAGGTTCTTCTCCATGACATCGAGCATGTGTGCGAGCTCTGCAGGCAACTTATCTCCGAACTTAGGATAGTGATTCTCCCTGATATCGGCAACTTCCTTGAGCCACCCTTCACGATCGACACAGAGCAACTCCTTCATATCCTCTTCGGATACTCCGGCGGGTCTGTCGATCGCGTCGGCAGTCGGCATGATGCCGATCGCAGTGTCCTGGCTCTTGGCGGTTCCCGCGCAGGCCTCGAACACCCACTTCAGGACCCTGCTGTTCTCGCCGAAACCGGGCCACAGCCACTTGCCGCTGTCGGTTTTGCGGAACCAGTTGACGTAGAAGATCTTGGGCAGCTTGGACTGGTCATGGGTCTTCCCGATGTTGATCCAATGCTTGAAATAGTCTCCCATGTGGTATCCGCAGAACGGCAGCATGGCGAACGGGTCGCGACGGATCGTACCGGCCTTGAGATCCAACGCTGCAGCGGTGATCTCGGAACCGACGATCGAACCGAGGAAGACTCCGTGGTTCCAATCACGAGCCTGGTGCACGAGGGGAACGGTGCGGGGTCTGCGTCCACCGAAGAGGATCGCATCGATGGGAACACCCTTCGGATCTTCCCACTCCGCCGCGATGCTCGGGCACTGGCTTGCGGGAGCAGTGAACCGGGCGTTCGGATGCGCCGCTGCCGGCTGTTCCTTGTTACCCTTGTCCTGGACCCACTCGTTGCCCTTCCAATCGATCAGCTTGCCAGGAGCATCGTATCCGATGCCTTCCCACCAGATATCCTTGTCCTCAGTGATCGCACAGTTGGTGAAGATCGAATTCTTCTCCAAGGAGTGCATCGCATTGGGGTTGGAATCGAGCGAGGTTCCGGGAGCAACACCGAAGAAACCGGCTTCGGGGTTGATGGCGTAGAGCCTTCCGTCCTTGCCGAACTTCATCCAGGCGATATCGTCGCCGATGGTCTCGACCTTCCAGTCCTTGATCGTCGGGACGAGCATGGCCAGGTTGGTCTTGCCACAAGCGCTGGGGAATGCGGCCGCGACATACTTCGCCTCTCCTGCGGGATTGGTTATCTTGAGGATGAGCATATGCTCGGCGAGCCAGCCCTCATCACGAGCGATGACCGAAGCGATGCGCAGCGCGAGACACTTCTTGCCAAGCAACGCGTTTCCACCGTAACCGGAGCCATAAGACCATATTTCACGGGTCTCGGGGAAGTGGGAGATGTACTTCTGGTCAAGAGGCGCGCAGGGCCACTTGCCGTTGTCCGACTCACCTTCGGCGAGGGGCTTTCCGACGCTGTGGAGACAGGGGACGAAATACCCATCGGTGCCAAGGACATCGAGGACGCGCTTCCCGACACGGGTCATGATCATCATGTTGGTGACGACGTAAGGACTGTCGGTGATCTCAACGCCGATCTTCGCGATGTCGCTTCCCACGGGGCCCATGGAGAAGGGAATCACATACAGTGTACGGCCCTTCATGCAACCGTCATAAAGACCGGTCATGGTCTTCTTCAGTTCCTTGGGATCGATCCAGTTGTTCGTGGGACCGGCAGCTTCCTTGGTCTCGGCAGCGATATAGGTCCTGTTCTCGACACGTGCCACATCTGAGGGGTCGGAGTAGAATGCGATGCAACCCGGCTTTTTCTCTGGATTCAGGGGTGTGGCGAGACCGCTTGCAACCATCTCGTCAACCAACTGCTGATAGTGTTCGGCACTGCCGTCCGCAACCACCACAGCTTCAGGCTTGGTGAGTTTCGCGACTTCATCGACCCACTTTTTCAATCCTGCATGTTTAAGATCCTGTAATTTCATTCATTGCTCCTTATGATCTCTATACCGACTCACATCGTCAGTCCACATCCAATCCTTTGCAGGTTATCGGGTTTCCCCCAATTTTTCAATCCCTTGGACCGAACCGACCCGCTCACTTGTATTGATATATGAACATATGGATATCCTGCGAAGTCGGTTTGACCGGCTGACAGGAGCGTGCTACACTGCTACACGTGCCTCTTGCAAGTATCGGAGGCTGTGCACCCTGGTCCGCTGGAGGCGCCCATGCGCGAGATGGTGACCCACTCGACCGAGACCGTCCGAACCAAGGAAAAACTTGCCTATGGGTTCGGATGCTTCGGACAAAATTTCAGTTATTACTTTCTCTCCAACTATATCCTCTTTTTTTTCACCGATGTGTTCGGCATCCTCCCGGCTGCTGCCGGCACGTTGCTCCTGGTGACCAAGATATGGGATGGCATCAACGATCCGTTGATGGGCATCCTGGTCGATCGCACGCGCTCACGCTGGGGAAAGTTCAGGCCTTGGCTGATCTTCACCCCGATCCTCTTCGCCCCCATCTCCATCATGTGCTTCAGTGCACCCGACCTTACACCGATGGGAAAACTCATCTGGGCCTATGCCACCTACATCCTGTTCGACATGACCTATACAGCCAGCGATGTCCCCTATTGGGCGATGTCGAGTGCGATCACTGCCAATACGACCGAGAGGAACAGCGTGGTGGTCTATCCCCGTTTCATCGCGACTGTCGCGGTGGCGATCGCAACGCTCACCACACTTCCCTTGGTCCACCTTTTCCAAGACCTCGCAGGCGGGGATGCCGCCAGGGGAGACCGAGGGTTCCAGCTGACTGCGGCTCTCTACGGAATATTGACCGTAGCATGCTTTGCGGTCACCTTCTTCCTGGTGAGGGAGCGGGTGGTCATCCCACACACACAGAAACGATCCACTGCAAGGAATATCCTGGTCACATTGGGCAAAAACAAGCCCCTGATGTTGCTGATCATCAGCGGATTGTTCGTGAATGCAGCCTCCGGGGCAAAGCTTTCCACGCTCATCTACTATGCGAAGTACAATCTGGGAAATGAGATGCTGAATCCTGTCGTCGCTGCGGTGAATATCCCGTTCATCCTCATCGGCATAGCCGTGACCCCGAAGATCGCCAAGCGATACGGAAAGAAAACGACGTACATCATCCTGAACGCTATCTTCGCGCTTGGCTCCCTGGGGTTCTATCTCAGCGGTTGGGAAAACCTGGTCGTGATGCTTGCATGGAGCTGCTTCGGCTCGATCGGAATGGCCGCACCGCTGGTGCTGCAGACCTCCATGATCGCCGATACCATCGAGTATGCGGAGCTCAAGACGGGACAACGGTCCGAAGGCCTGATTTTCTCCAGCCAAACCTTCATGGTCAAGCTCGCCAGTGCATTCACCTCGTGGATAACCGGACTCCTCCTTGCTGCTACCGGTTTCATCGCAAACGCAGCCCAAAGCCAGTCGGCTCTCACAGGAATACACCTGATCATGTCCCTCTTCCCGTTTCTTGCGTGCACCATTGCAATCATCCCGATGTTCTTCTATCCTTTGACGGAAAAGAAACACGGTGAGATCCTGCGAGAGCTGGAATCACGATAGAGGCAGAACCATGATTGAGCTTACCCTCCCCGCCGGATCCTTGCAGGCGGCATTGCACGCCTTCGCCGGAGGCGCGGATGCCGTCTACCTCGGCATGCAACAGTTCTCCGCACGCAAGGGTGCCATCAACTTCTCCTTCGAGGAGCTGGCCAAGCTGAAACAAGAGGCTGTCCGACAGGGCAAGAGAGTATATGTCACGGTGAACACGCTCCTCGATGACCGTGAGCTGGACCAAGCGGTACCGCTGCTCAGACAGCTCGAGCTGCTGCGGCCTGATGGAATCATCGTCCAGGACCTCGGGATCGCCTCCCTTCTGCGCAGGGAGTTCCCTTCGCTTCCGATCCACAGCAGCACCCAAGGCGCCGTACATACCGCCGAAGGAGTGCGCATGATGCAGGATCTCGGGTTCAGCAGGATCGTCCTCTCCCGTGAGCTTACCTTCGATGCGATTGCGAGGATCAGGAAAGAGTGTCCCGATGCAAATCTCAAGGTATTCATCCACGGTGCCATGTGCTATGGGTTTTCCGGTCTCTGCATGGCCTCCCACAAGATCACCGGAAGGAGTGCCAATCGGGGGGAGTGCGCACAGATATGCAGGACATGGTTCTCTCTTGAGGGAGAGACCGGGCAAGAGAAGGAGCATGGGTTCTTCTTCTCGATGACCGACTTGGCGGCAGCAGATGATGTGCTCAGGCTCAGGGACATCGGTATCGACTCATTGAAGGTGGAAGGCAGGATGAAAAGCCCCGCCTATGTCCGTTTCGCTGCCCGGTACTACCGTATGATCCTCGACGGCAGTACCGACCTAGAGGCCTTGCACATTGCCAGAGAGGAACTCGACACCCAATTCTCACGTACATCGGAAGGGGGGTGGATGTTCTCGTATGGCAAGGAACGGACCACCGAGAATCGCCATACTCCTTCACTTGCGACCGTGGATTATCCTTCACACACAGGAACCAAGGTAGGTTCTCTTCGCAACGTGAGGACAGAAGGAAAGTCAGCATTGCTCACGATCACCCTGGATCGGGATCTCTCGGTCAGGGATGGTGTGTTGATCCTGAGAAAAGGGAACGACGGATTGTCACAGCCGGTACGATTCGCCGTGTCCTCGATCAGGAACCGTGAAGGACGATCACTTTTCACCGGCAGAGCACACGAGACCGTGTGCATCGACGCTCCCATCGAGTGCGCGACCGGTTGCAGCGACATCCTCTACCGGGTATCGCGCCATGACCTGCATCCCGCACAGCTGCAGGAGGAGTCCTTGCTACCCTTCCGCTATCCGTTGGATCTTACGATCACGATCGAGGAAGGCGGCCTGACGATCAGGACCGATTCCCTCCCCTCATGGATGGGAAGGATTCACGAAGAACACCATCACCTTGACATACAACGGGCAAGAACGGAACAGAGACCGCTGGAAAACCTGATCAAGACATTCTCATCCGCAAAAGAGGGCTTCGCTACCTTGGGAAGCTTGGAAATCATCAATCGTACCTCGTGGGACGATTCCTCCCTGTTTCTCCCCTTGTCCAGCCTGAAGGAAACCAGGCGCTCCTGGTACGCATCATTGCACGAGAAGATGCAATCCTCCTTGTACAGTTTCGTACCAATCACGTATCCATCTCGGGTGGGCGTCGAACTGCCCAAGCGCCACCTGCTCACGATCGGCAAGGACTCCCATATCCCCTGGGTCGATCCGATACAATTGCTGAAGCAGCTTGACGCGCATATCCCGCTGGAGACCCTGCTCGTCTGCAAGGAGGGGTGGTATTATCTTCCCCTCCCGCCGGTCAGTTTCGATGAAGAGGCACTGTTCGGAGCCTTGGATGAGACCATACACCGACATGGCGGTCAACTGCGGATCGGACTGAACAATATCGCCCAAGTCCGATGGGCTGGGAAGCATCCTGAAGTGGCCTGTTTCGCAGATATATATCTCTACATGACGAACCGTGAGGCAGTCGCCTCCTTGCTCGGCACAAAAGCCAACCTGATTGGTCTCTACCACTGGGTGGAACGTCAGGAAATGGATATGAGCGGGTGGCCGATGATAGGATCGCCTGCCGGCCCGGCATGCAAAATTCCCTTGTTCATCAGCAGGAACTGTTTCAGGTACGACTCATTGCACCTGTCATGCGAAAGCTGCCCGCGGCAGGGAACCTGGCATGTCGTGCAGAATGGGAACCGGTATCGTGTCGATGTGCGCGATTGCCTGACTGTCGTCTCAGAAGAGCCAGAAGAGCAATGATGCA
The DNA here is from genome assembly GCA_018433865.1 of Spirochaetales bacterium. Lineage (GTDB taxonomy): Bacteria > Spirochaetota > Spirochaetia > Sphaerochaetales > Sphaerochaetaceae > UBA8525. The sequence goes on from JAHDQJ010000002.1 coordinate 323,549, forward strand.
CCAAGCGTAGAATCCTCCCACGACGGAGTGAGTTTCCACACCTCGTTCTGTGCGAGCGTATAACCGGCCGAGGGGACCTGCACGGACATGCCGAGCGATACCCTTCCAAGCTTGATATCACCGTGCGCACGATAGTGGATCACACCGTTGTCAACCGCATCAGACAAGTCGGTGGCACCGATATAGGCTCCATTGGAATTCCTGTACGACCAATCCACCTCACCGTCGGCCATGGTGATGGCAATCGCCGGACCGGCACCGACACCTACGTGGAGAAGATCGAACAGACTCATCGAGGTTCCGACCGTGAACATTCCCACCAGCATCTGTGAAGCCGGGTCATAGGCAGCGCTCGCTGTCGCTTCGGCGAAAAGAAGTCCGAGCCGGGCTTCGCCTCCGACCCTCCAGTCTTCGATCGTTCCGAACCCATCGACCTGGTCCATGGGAATCGGGTTCGAGGCATGGACGCCGAAACCGAACGAGATCAGTCCCGCCGATACCACTGAAACGGAACACACGAGAATCGCCAATACCATCAAGATCCTTCTCATAGGCTCGCTCCTTGCACCTGAGAATCCTCGCCTTTCCCGTGAAAGGAAAAAGAAAAATTCTTCATTCATCGGTTCCGTTGCCATCATAACGCAACGGATGTGGTGAAGTCGAGGGGCAAGCATGCCCCTGAAGGGCCTTCCCGGTGAACTTACGATTCAATCTTGACTAATTTTGTTTCCATCGGTATGCTAGCAATGCGTTTGGGGGTGTAGCTCAGTTGGCTAGAGCGTTTGAATGGCATTCAAAAGGTCAGGGGTTCAATTCCCCTTACCTCCACTAAGGAAAAGTCGTTGCAGTGCAACGGCTTTTTTCGTCTTTTGGGACGTCATGCAGTGCAAAGCAACATGCTCAGCACTTCCAGTCTTGCAACGGCATCCCGTTTCTGACTGCATAGGCTGTGCTGCGCCACAGTGGCATCCGCCTTGCCTTGAGATCCAACTCACCGGCATACCGTTCGCGATCATACTCGATCCGCCTGATTTCCGGGAGCAACCCCTGTTCGCCGACATCGACGATCGCGTAGGATGCACGCGGGTCCCCATCGAATGAGTATCCCACCGCCCCGATATTCACGATCGGCTTCCCGTACATCCCGAACACTTGTGGTACATGCGTATGGGCGCAACAGACAAGTTCTTCCGGTTCTTCAGAGACCCTTCGTGCCAAGTGCTCATCGGCAATCGGGGCAGAGAGCCTGTCATTGAAGTGATACGGACTCCCATGACAACACATGATCCGATGTCCTTCCAGCGTCAGCGTCTCCGCGACAGGCCATGAGGAAATGGTTCCCAAGGTATCCGAAGTGAGTCGGCCGGCACAGTCACGCACCACCTCAAGCAGCTGCCGTTCGAACTCGGATCGAGGCGTGAAGGTCTCGACTTCCTCCAGGTTCGCATCGGTATTCCCTTTGATGCAGATGAGAGGAGCTCTTGCCGACAAGGCATCGAAACACGGTTGTGGATACAAACCGAAGAACACCAGATCCCCGAGAAACACAAACGCATCGACTCCGGCAACGTCGCAATCGGCGAGCACCGCTTCCAAGGCCCCGATGTTCCCATGGATATCGGACAAGAAAGCCAACCGCATCCCACAACTCCTTTCCTTGGGAAAGCATAGTACGTGGAAGGCAGAGGTGCAAGGGACCAAGACAGCTTCTAGGAGCGGACGGAGGGAACCTTGGGACCGCTGTTGACCAGATAGATGCCGATGGCAACCGCGGGGAGTGCCACCAGGTACTGCACCTGGAACACCGACTCGTTGAGGATCAACGCGGAGAGGAAGGTTCCGACCACGGGAATCAGGAAGTTGTAGATGGTGATGGAACTGACCTTGTTGTATTTCAGCAAGCTGGTCCAGACGGAGAATGCCACCGCGGAAAGCAGTGCCATGTAACCCAGCAGAAGGTACCCCGCAAAGCCTCCGTAGGGGAACGGAGCGCCGATTGCCAATCCGATGATCAGCAACAATGTTCCTCCGAAGGTGAGCTGTGCACTGGTGAGGAGTACCGGATCGATGGTCTTGCTGATCTTTTTGCTATACAGACCGCTTGCAGAGGTAAGGAACGCGGCGATCACGACGAAGCCTTCGCCCCGTAACGTGAAGGAGAGTCCCAGGCCGGGTTCGAAATTCACCAGGATCACCGCGACGAAACCGATGAGGATACCGATACCCTTGCGAACGGACACCCGGTCGTTCGCGTGGAACAGGTGTGCGAGCAAAGCACTGAAGAACACGGATACGGAGTTGAGGATGGAACTCTTCGCTCCTGTGGTGTAGGAAATTCCCAGATAGAAGAAATAATAGTGAATGGTGGTCTGGGCCAAACCCAGGACCACGATACGGAACCATTGGTCGGCTTTCAGTGCACGCAGGGTCTGCCACTTGGAAGAAGCCGGATCCTTCGAACCGAATTTGGTCGACACGGAGCGGAAGAGCAGCACCATGAGCCCTGCGATCGCAAAACGCAAGCCCGCGAATGCCAACTTTCCGGGTGTATCATCGGCACCGATGGCAAAGAGTTCATACCCGAGCTTGATCGAAGGATAGGCACTTCCCCAGAGAACGGTACAGAGGATTGCCAGGACAGTCGCGATGATAGGGTTTGACAATCGTGACGTGGATTCATCGTTCATGAACGGACCTCCATCCGACCAAGTTTCTTGCAGTACGCACATGCTTCGGAAAGACTCCCCTTTTCAAAGGAGGAGGTATCTACCCCCGTACGGTTGATCAGATGATCGGTAACCAAGAATACCTGCATGCCCAACTCGCGCACGACCATGTCTTCCTCGACATCATTGCCGATCATGAGACACTGGGCGGCCTCAATGCCAAGACGTTCCAGGATCTGGCGGTAGTACCCGAGACTCGGCTTGGCGAAGGAGAAATCCTCATAGGTGGTGATCATGTCGAACCAAGAGGGATCCAGTCCAGCCCACCGCATCCGTTCCAAAGTCCCTTCCCTGGGAAAGACCGGCGTGGTTGCCAATACGACACGATACCCATGGTCTTTCAAGAATCGGACCATATGCGCAGCGGTCGGATCGGTAACGGTCTCATGGGCGATGAGCGTGAATTCCTGACGATAGAAGTCGAGGAACCGATCCATGTGATCTTGCATGTCGATCTGCATGATCTCGGAAAAGGCCTGCCAAAACCGTCTTTCATTGGTCATGCTGCCATCATTGCCGATCATCGCAGTGATCCCTGATTCCAATGCCCGCATGGCACGATCCACGGGGAGACCGATCTGCAGGCATTTGCCAGCGAACGCCTTCAGATAGGATTCCATGAAACTGCCGCGATCCATGGGCAGGAGTGTCCCATCAAGATCGAGCAATACCGTGGTGATGTCTTGCGATGCCATGGGCGCATGATACCCGGTATTGTCGAAACCGGTCAACAAGCTTTCAGTTTCCCCGCGTCCACCAATACCAAGGCCGATCGGGCCAGGATGGATGTCGGATCGACCAAAGGACAGGGGAGCATCCCCTCGTGCAAGGCCAACGGTAGTTCCGTACACCCGAGTATCAGTGCCTGCGCGCCTCGTCCGATCAAGCGACTGCCCTCTTCCATCAGGACCTTCACCGCCCGTTCAGTCACGGGAGAGACCGCCTTGATCCCATAATCGCCATCATAGATCGCTTGGTGGACCCGATCCTGCCCATGCGCATCGGGTTCGATCAACGAGAGCTCCGGGTAGCGGGAAAAGTACTCACGATAGACACCGACGGAGTGGGTTCCCTTGGTAGCAAGCAGTCCGATCGAAGCTCCGGAGGGGAAGAGACGCGAGACATGTGCACACGTTTCCTCGATCATGTTCAGCAAGCGCACTTGGGGAAATTCTCTTGAGGAACGTTCCTTCACGATACCGTAGATCGGCTTGGCATGAGCCGTATTGCAGGGAATGACCACCACCGAGGCTCCGATCATGGCCAACTTCGTGAAACACGTGTACAGTCCTTCCGCCGGATTCTCTCCGCCTTCAAGAAGATAACGGGTCCTGTCTCCGATGATCGAAGGACAACTGGTGAGATACAGGTTCACATGTTCCTGGTCGCTTTTTGCGATTGTATTGTCGAATACCTTCTTCACAAGATCCAGTCCTGCGTACGGACCGACTCCCCCGATCACCCCGATTGCTCTCTCCATATGCTCCTCCGCTGATTTCCAGATAGTATCGTACTCGGATTTTCTGGACAAGTGATGCAACCATGGTATAGTGGGAGCGGTTGGAAAGAAGGAGTACAGGTTGGCAGGATCACGTCAGGGAGTGAAGGAAATCAGGGAAAGGATGCAGGAGCTCTATGTCTATGACCTCTACGGATTCCGAACGGAGCTCAAGACCTTGTCTTCGATCCTCTACCCGTACGAGAAGATCAATTGTTTCGCCACAGGCATATTCAAGGGAAAGCGGAGGATGCTGGTGGTGACGCACTACCGTCTGATCATCCTCTCCACCGGTTTCGGTTCCGCTCCGGAAATCTTCGCATTCGATCGGGAACATATAAGCGACCCGAGATTCACGAAGAGATTCTTCACCAGCTCGATCTCCTTCGATGCAGAGGGGAAGACGATTGAGTTGGCCATGGTCTCCCGCAGGGTCTTGGAACTGTTTGTCTGGGCAGTACGACAACCGCTTCCGAAACGTACATGATGAATTAGATACAGTGAAGGCCACCAATCGGCGGCCTCCACTTTGATGATCAACAATCGAGAACGATCAAGCCCACTTTTCCAAGTCGAGCTGCTTCATGCCCTTCGCAACCACCGTCGTACAGGTGAGGTCTCCGGTGACGTTCAACGCGGTCCTTCCCATGTCGAGAATCGCATCGATGCCGAGGATCATCGCATAGGCACCGGCGACAGCCGTTCCTGCGACAACCGGCAATCCGACTGCCTCGAGAACCATAAGGAGCATCAACGCACCAGCACCCGGGACTCCGGCGGTTCCGATGGAGGCCAAGGTCGCGGTGAGGATGATGATACCCATCTGGCCCAAGGTGAAGTTGTGACCGGTGACGGTCAAACTGATGAAGATCGCACATACGCCCTGGTAAATCGCCGTTCCATCCATGTTGATGGTGGCACCGAGCGGGAGAGAGAACGCGTAGATGTCTTTCGGAACACCAAGGTTCTTCGCGGCCTCGATGGTGACGGGCAACGTTCCGTTCGAACTGCGGGTGACGAATGCGGTGATGAACGGATCCTTCGCATCACGGAAGAAACGCCTGATGCTCAGCTTGCCACCGAACTTCAGCAGACCACCATAGACGAGGACCACATGGATCAGGTAACCGGCGAAACACGCGATCGTCACGACCGCGAGCGAACCGGCGACCTTCGATCCCTGCTTTGCAAACACTTCGGCGACCAACGCCAAGACACCGATCGGAGCATACTGCATGATACCGGTGACCATGCGCATCATGACCTCTGCGGTTCCGTCGAACACCATGTAGAGAGCCTCACCGGCTTTCACGAGACGCTCGTCCTTGCTGATCTTCAGGTAGGAGATTCCGATACCGAAGATGATGGCAAAGAAGATGACCTGCAAGACCACTTCATTCACGACTGCCTGTGCGATGCTGGTGGGAACGATGTTCAGCAGTACCTGGCTGACCGGCTGGCTGGCTGCGGCTTTGCCGGCGGCTTCAGCCGAGAGCGCTGCCATCTCTGCACTCGGTTGGAAGACCGAGCCCATGACCAATCCGACGAACACAGCGAACGCGGAGGTCAGCAGATAGAACAGCACGACACGGATACCAACCTTTCCGAGTGTTGCGGGGCTGATCGAAGCAGCTCCCACGATCAACGTGGAGAGAATGATGGGCATCATGATCATTTTCAACAATCGTACGAACAATGCACCGAACGGAGCAATCCAGAGAATCTTCTCTCCCAAGGCGATTCCCAAAATAGCTCCCAAGACCAACCCGATAAGAATCCGGTACAACAAATTGAAATTGAAGTACCAACCGAGCAGCCCCTTCTTCACAGGAGCTTTCTTCTGTTCTGCCATAACCAATCTCCTTTTCTCGATTTTCTGCCGAAGCTTTCCGTTCAACAGAACTTGCTTCACCAGACATGCCTAACTGTACACCAACACATGCGAATTTGAAACAAAAATCTTTTCCTTCTGTTATGGAGAGAACACCCTTCCACCATCCATCCGCACCGTTTCTGGAGTGTTTGGTCTTCACGAAACGGATTTGCCCGGGTATGATGGGAGTATCATTCTCACGGAGGGACAGGATATGAACCCATTGGCAAAAGAACTGAACGATGTACTGGCAGGCTCATTGGCTGCTGAACTGTTGTCAGATTATGGAAAGCGGATGTATTTCCCGAAAGGCATCATCAGCCAGTCGGCGGAGGCGAAGCAGAAAGCTCACACATACAATGCGACGATCGGCATCGCAACCGAGAAAGGCACTGCCATGTGCATCCCCTCGGTATTTGCCGAGTTCAAGGGAGACCTCTCTCGCGACGACGTGTTCCCCTACGCTCCCACAGCAGGGGAAATGGCGCTGAGAAAGATCTGGCTCGAGGAGATGATCCGCAAGAATCCCTCGATGGTTGGCAAGAAAACCAGCATCCCCGCAGTGACCGGGGGACTAACCCACTCCATCAGCATCGCAGCGTCCCTCTTTCTCGACAAGGGAGAGTCGATCATCGTTCCCGACATGTATTGGGGCAACTACAATCTGGTCTTCACCGAACAACGTGAGGCAAAGCAAGTCTCCTTCCCCCTCTTCGCAGACGGAAAGCTGAATATCGACGGACTCGCCAAGACCATCGACTCGATCGAAGGGGCCCATGTGGCGATGATCCTGAACTTCCCGAACAACCCCACCGGCTATACTCCCACCATCTCCGAAGCGAAGGCCCTGGTTGCGATGCTGGTGTCGAAGGCAGACCAAGGGAAAAAGATGCTGGTCTTCACCGACGATGCCTACTTCGGACTCTTCTTCGAAGAAGACGTGTGCCGGGAGTCGCTGTTCGCACTGCTTTGTGATGCACATGAGAATATCCTCGCGATCAAGGGTGATGCGGCGACCAAGGAGGAGATGGTATGGGGCTTCCGTGTCGGCTTCCTCACCTACAATGCCAAGGGAATGACCGAATCTCAGTATGAAGCGCTGGTCAAGAAGACGATGGGAGCCATACGCGGAAGCGTATCCTCCTGTTCAAAGCCCGCACAGAGCATCCTCCTGAAGGGCATGAAGAGCAAGACCTACCACCAAGAGAAGGCCGCAGGTGTCGCAGAGATAGAAAAACGGTACAAGCTGATGAAGCAAGTGCTTTCGACCTATGCAGGGAACCCCTACCTTACCCCGCTTCCGTTCAATTCCGGCTACTTCATGTCCTTCGTCTGCGCGGGAGACGCCGAGAAACTTCGGTTGCACCTGCTCGACACCTATGGCGTAGGTACCATCTCGATCAAGAACGCCTTCCTCAGGTTGGCTTTCTCCAGTACCGACATGGATGAGATCGAGGACCTGGTGAGGATTGTCTACAAGGCTGCCCAAGAGCTCTTCGCCTGAGAGCTGGGGTACCATGTCGACGGAACAGGATTATCGGATCGGTGAATTGGCCCGCAAGGCGAAAGTCACCGTCCGGACCGTACGGTATTATGAAGCCCTGGGTCTTCTCAAGACCCAGAGCCGGTCAGACGGGGGGCAGCGGTACTACACCGATGCCGACCTCGTCTATCTGCTGCGGATTTTGCAGCTGAAGCGATATGGGTTCTCCTTGGAACAGATCGGACGCATCGTGAGGATGGGTCCCGATGATCTGACCGGAAGGAAAAGAAGGACCGAACTGCTCAAGCAGTACCGCAAGCAAGTCTCGGAAACCTTGCGCAAGAAGCGCGAACTCGACTCATTGCTCGAGGAATTGACCTGGCATATCCAGCAACTTGAATCGGTCGGGGACAAGTTCCAGTCCTGCCCCGGCTCATCGTGTCCCGATTGTGAATTCAAGGAGCGCTGCGAGTTCTATCAAGGTCCCGACTCTGCCAGGCACATGTCGAACACATAGGCTCCTTATTCCGGCGTGGCTTGCGATCCCCTACTCCTTGTTCATCCGGTTGTACTCATCCATGAATCGATTGAGCACCGCAGCCAGGTTGCGTACCGTCTCCTCGGTAGGAACATGCTTCTCAAGCATCTCCAATATGCCATTCTGGATCTCATAATATGCTTGATAACTGTTCGGCCACCAGACGCTCTGGATGCGCGGATCACTGTCATGCAACTGGTCGATCGCTACCTTGAAGAGCGGATTCCTGGCAATATGGGCATGGAAGGCAGGCAAATCGTAGGTCGCCTTGGAAACAGGGAAGTACCCTGTCTTCTGATGCCAGAAAAGCTGGGACTCTGGACTCATGAGGAACTTGAGGAATTCCCAGGAAGCGCTCTTGCCGGGATCATTGTCGTTGTCGAAAGCGAAGATCGCTCCTCCTCCGATGTTCACTCCCCCGGTGCTGGTTTCATCGACCTGCGGCAGATACCCAACTCCGAGCTCGAATCGACCGGCGACAGAGTCGATGACGGTGGCGAGCGAGCTGGTTGAGATGACGAACATCGCGGTCTTGCCGGCGATGAATTGCTGGCGGACATCGCTTGTCATGTTTCCGAGTCCTCCCGAGGCGTATACATTTCTCCACTCGTCGAGGAAACGGGCCATCGTCCCATCGGTATCGAAGAGGACTCTCGTGGGATTGCCTTCATGCCCGTTGAGCTTGTCCGTCAGGTATGAGACGCCGTTCTGCTGTCCAATCCATGAGACCAGCTCGTAGGTAGTGGGGACACCGGCGAATCCGTATCGGAGCACACTTTGCCCATCGGGTGAACGCTTGGCCAGGAGTGCAGCGTAGGAGGCAAGCTCAGCGAGTGTCCGCGGCGGCTTCTCAGGATCGAGGCCGGCCTCCCTGAAGGCATCCTTGTTGTAGTAGAGCAAGATCGTCGAGGCATTGAACGGCATGCCGATCATCACACCCCGATAGGTCATGGAGAGGACCGTACCCTCCTGCAGCTGATCCAACGAGAATCCTGGATCCTCTTCGACCAACCGTTGCATGGGAATCATCAACTCAGAGTCCCGCACATCCATCACACCGGTCGCGTCAAGCTGCGCGAGATCGGGCAGGTCCGTCTTCCTGTTCGCTTGCAAAGATGCTCGCAGCTTGGTTGCGACATCGGCTGCCTTTCCTTGGTAGACCTCCTCGACCCTGATCCCCTTCTCAGCACCTATCGTACTGTTGAATTCGCTGACCAAGGCAGTCATGGCCTCCCCGAGCAACCCGCTGTTCGGGTGCCAGAAACTTACGCGTACCGGCGTGTTGCCGACAGTCGTATCGGAAGGTTCCTTCGATCCCGCGGCGAACAACACCGCGGTACAGGACATGATGACCAGGATTGCCATGCCTATTCTATTCCGTAACGTGTACATGAACTTCTATCTCCTTTATATATACATATCAACCGACGATAGTCCCTGCGGCTATTCCGGCTACTATCCGCTTCCTCAATACCAGAAAGATAGCCACGGATGGCAACAGGAGCAACGTGATCGCGGCAAAGATCGGTCCGTAGTCGAGGCTGTCCGCGTACCCAAGCATCGTGATGCCTACTTGTACGGTACGCATCAGCGGCTTGTTCGTCACCAACAACGGCCACAGGTAGGTATTCCAGATGGTCACGAACGAGTGCAACCAGAGCGTGAGGACAATGGAGCCGGAAATCGGCAAGACCACCGAGACGAGGAATCGGAAATCGGAACAACCATCCATTGCAGCCACCTCCCGATAGGTCTGTGGGATGGTCTTGAAACTCTGCCGGAGCATGAACAGTTGTACCGGAGCGAGAAGGTAGACCGACATGATGCCGAGATAGGAATCGACCAACCCCATCCGGCTGACGGTCAGGTAGTTCTCGATGATCAAGGCATCCGCGGGCAGCATCATCGTTCCGAGGATCACGAAGAAAAGCAGGTTCCGTCCCTTGAAACGCAATAACGCAACGGCGAACGCGGCGAGAATCGCCACGACCATGCGCAAAACGGAACCGAAAAAACTCACCAACAGGGAATTTGCCATGAACCGGGGAAGCAGCGAATCGTTCCACGCCCGGACATAGTTGTGCAAAGAGAATGAGGAGGGAAACAGCTTGGGAGGAGAGGCGGAGAATTCCGAGAGGGTGAAGAACGAGGCACTGAAGGCATAGTAGATCGGAAAGATGACGATCAGTCCGAGCATCGTTGCGACCAAGGCTTTCAGGATATCGAAGGGACCCATGGTACGTCTCATTGGTAGAACACTCCTCTCCGTTCGAAACGGAACGCAAGAAGGACCAAGAGGAATGTCAGCGCGAATACGACTACGCTGATCGCCGATCCCTTGCTGTAATTGCCGGCCACGAAGCCCTCCACATACATCTGGTAGACCAGTGTCTGCGTGGATCTGAACGGGCCTCCGGCGGTCATGACCATGACAGGCCCTCCGAGAAGCATGCTATCACGCAACCGCGTGGTGACTATGAACAGTATGGTCGGGGAGATAAGCGGAAGCTGGACCCTGAGAAACGTGGAGACCGGGCCGGCACCCTCGATCTGGGCAGCCTCCACCAACTGCTTGGGAACACTACGCAACGCCCCGAGCAAGAGAAGGAAATCGAGCCCCATGGCCATCCAGACACCGAGCAGTACGATGGTCAGCATCGCCCACCTTGGGTCATCGAACCAACGGATGCTCAGGGAGAACAAGTGATTCACCACTCCGATGGTGGGATTGAACAAGGCCTTGAACACCAGAGCCGCAGAACTCATCGCAACCGCCATGGGCATGATGAACAGGGTTTCATTGAACCCATTGAACCGCCGCTTGCGATACACCAGCAACGCGCAAAACATACAGAAAAGCAAGTCGAGGGGAATGAAGAGCAGTGCGAAACGGAAGGTGTTCACAAGGCTGACCTGGAAATTCCTGTCGGCGAACAGATGGCGGAAATTGTCCAGGCCGACGAATTCCACGATCTTGCCCGAAAAATTCACCAAGGAGACGCTGTTGATGATCGTCTTCAGAAACGGCCTGTAGCTGAACAGATACGCCAGTACCAATGCCGGGACAAGATAGAGATAGCCGGAGATGGTTCTTCGTAGCGAAGAGTGATGCCCTTTCATACCGGACGTATCATAGTCGGCAGGAGAATCCTTGGCAAGAGTTTTCCATGTAATTCATTATTTAATCACAAATTCCTTACGTGATTATCCACAACGTCAGGTTTTTGGCCTGCGACGGAATCTGCTTGTATTTTTTCCATTATTGAAGCAAAATCAGATTGCTTTGAGTTGCATCCCGATGGAGTGACACGATGTATTGGAACGCAGTCCCCGAGATGATCGCCGCGCTCATCATACTGGTGCTCCTGCTCAACTCGCGTGATGTCCATGCGATGCCCTCAATGCGGGACAGGATGTTCCGCTTCACCCTCTACTACTCCCTTTTCAGCTTTCTTCTCAACATCCTCTCCATCGAGACTGTCCACTTCCACCAAGTAGTCCCTCGGTGGGCGATCATCGCCTCGAATGCCGCCTACTTCGCATTCTACCCGCTGATCACCCCGGTATTCATCTTCTATATCCTCCTCTATGCGTTCGAGCGCGCACCTGAGGAGCACCGCGTACGGCTCAGGACCACAGGAACGATCATCCTGGGCAGTGCCGCCCTCTATCTCGTGATCGTCTTGCTCAACTTTTCCTACGGGTGGCTATTCTCCCTCGATGAGACGAACGAATATGTCAGGGGGCCTCTGAACAGGCTCTCCCTGCTTCTGGCGATGGTCCATATCGTCATCGGTGTGCTCACCGTGCTGCGTGAGCGGAGCTACCTCGACAAGTTCTTCTTCAAGGTCCTGCTTTGGTTCCCCATGCTCTCGCTGGCGATCGTCATCATCCAGGCCCTGTACCTCGAAGTCGTCCTCACCGGTTCTGCCTTGGTGATCGCAATCCTGTCCGTGTACCTCAACTTCCAGACCAAGAAGATCTCGATCGACACACTCACCGAGTTCCCGAACCGGGAAACCTTCGTATCGAACCTGGAAACGATTGTTCGCCACAAGCGCAAGGTGACGGTCGTTGTCGCGAGTCTCGACAATTTCAAGAGCGTGAACGATACGTTCGGGCAGAAGCGGGGCGACCTGTTTTTGAAAGAGGTTGCGAATACGCTGCAGCAACTCTGCCCGAAGGGACAACCCTACCGCTACGGAGGAGATGAGCTGGCAATCATCACCGATTCGACAGATCGCGGCCAATTGGTCGAAACGATTGCCGAACGATTCGAACGAGAGTGGACGGTCGATGGAATCACCACGCGCCTCAGCACCTCCTTGGCACTCCTTGAGCTCCCCTTCCGCGCAGATCCCTCGACCGATCCGATCACCTTGATCGACCACGCATTGAGGACCGCGAAGAATCGCGGTCCCGGTCAGATGGTCCGTTGCGACACCATGGTGTTGCACACCATACGAAGGAAGAACCAGCTCTCCGAACGACTGCTGCGCGCAATCCCGGAAGAGAGCCTTTCCCTCTACTACCAACCCATATTCTCAATCGATACGGGGACCATGATGATGGCGGAGGCGTTGCTCCGGATGGAGACGAAGGAGCTCGGGCCCATAACACCATCGGAGTTCATTCCCTTGGCCGAGGAGCTGGGAATCATCGGAGAATTGGGGCGGTGGGTCCTTGAACAGGTCTGCATCCTTCTCTCCGATTTCCGGTCTCGCGGAAAGGAGATGCCGATCATCTCGATCAACTTCTCCAGCCAACAGTTCTCAAACCCCAAGGTCGTGAAGGATATCCTCGAGACCATCGAACGGTACCGGATTCCCCCGGGAAAGATAATCCTCGAACTCACTGAGAGCACATTCATAGGTTCTTCGTTCCAGGATGCGCTCGAGGTGATGCACCAGCTGCTTGGTCATGGCATCCACTTCAATCTCGATGACTTCGGTTCCGGGTATTCGAACCTCTCCTACGTAGTGAACCTTCCGTTCCGGTGCATCAAGCTCGACAAGTCCCTGCTCTGGGATGTTGAAGAGAAGAACAGGATGCACCATCTCATCGAAAGCATCATCAAGGTGGTTCGGCAGATAGACTACCAGGTGATCGTCGAGGGGGTGGAGAATGCATCGCAGGTTTCTTTCCTCAGGAGCATCGAGTGTGACATGATCCAAGGCTACTATCTCTGCCCACCCTTGCCCAGGGATGAATTCACCCGACGCCATGAGGCCAAGCTCTTTTCCCCGTTGGCGAAATTGGTGGGCAACCCAGAGGAACCTCTTGACTAAGATGGGCCGCTACGGTAGGTTTTATGTGCTCATGGGGGTATAGCTCAGTTGGCTAGAGCGATAGGTTCGCAATCTATAGGCCAGGGGTTCGAATCCCCTTACCTCCATCCATGACACGCACGAGCCCGTCGGCATGACGGGCTTCGTCATCTCTTCAGTACAGTGTCTTCTCCATCTTCTCGTACGCTGCATAGAGGGCCCTGCACTCCTGGTGCCCCATTTGCACGAGCTTGAGGACGTGCGCATCGTTGCGCTTCGCCTCGATGAAACGATAGATGAAGTCGTCCCTGAAGCCGATTCTTTCCGCTTCCCAGGCCTCGCACCCGAAGTAGACCGTATCGATGTTTGCCCATATGATCGCCGAGAGGCACATCGGACAGGGGTATCCGGTAGCATAGAGGATGCATCCGCCCAGGTCGTGCGTCCCGAGGACCTGTCCCGCTTTCCGTATGGCATTGACCTCGGCATGCGCGCTCGGATCATGGTCACGCAACACGGAGTTTGCCGCTATCGAAATCACCTTGCCATCTTTCAGTACCGCCGCTCCGAACGGTCCTCCGAAACCGGCGGTCATGGAGGTCCTTGCCGCCTCTATCGCCTCGGCGATCGCCTTGTCCAGTCCCTGTTCCATCCGCACTCCTCCATCATAGTCGATTCAATGACACACCTCGGCGAATCGCGCGAGGTTGTGATGCCCCGCGACAGCCTCGCCGCGTTCGATTTCGTGGATGATATCGATCACCCGATCGGTCACCGGAGTCTTCACGCCGACCTCCCGGCCATGCCTCGCGACCGCACCTTGGATCGCATCGACCTCACTCACCCGGCCCCGCTCCAAGTCAGCCAGCATGCTTGGTCTCAATTCCCGGTGCTTGCCCAGGGCTATCGGGATGAGATGGAAAGAAATCCACCGTTTCCATCTGGTATGGTAATCGAAGAGTCGAACGATATCCTTGCCCTGGATCGGAGCCAATGTGATGTGCAAAGCCTTCGCGACATCGATGCACTCCTTCACGATGCACTGGGCATAGCGTCTGGCAACCCTATCGTCGATCACTTCCTTGAAGGAACCTCCCAACACTGTGGACATCCCGCTGAACGAAGCGTTGACCACCAATTTCGACCACCGGGCACCCAAGAAGTCGCTCTCGGTCACGACCGTTCCGACCGTGGAGAGTATCGCAGCCACCCTGTCAAGGGACTCTCTGCTCCCTGAGGGAGGAAGTCCGAGATTGAACACGAAGGTATCCCTGCCACTGGTCATCTCCACCACCCCGGGTGCGATGAGCGATGCACCCCACCCGATCGCACACCCGAGCACTTTGGACGGGCCGAGAATCCTCTGCAGTTGCGCTTCAGGCAATCCGTTCTGCATCGTGCAGAGAACTCCCGTCGGGGAAAGGTAAGACTTGAGTTGCCTGGCTACCTGGGCATTGTCCTGCTGTTTGGTCAGCAGGAACACGACGTCATACGTCCCCTCCATCTGAGCGGGAAGCAATGCGCGTACCCGATAAGTCCCCTTGAGTGTTCCTACGATCCGGGCACCTTCAAGATTCAGCGCATGCACGTGGTCGGCGTTCCGGGTGATAAGCTCCACCCCAGGATAATGTGCACTGAGCAATGCCCCGAGGATGGTCCCCAGCGATCCCGCACCGTAGATTGCAATTCTCATCAGGCCCCCCTCCTCATCACCGATTATAGGGGTGATGCATGCGCTATGCCAGAGTGTTCATCCGATCTTCTTGGAGACTGTGGTGAAATCATGGTCGCGCACGAGAACGGAAAGTCCCCGGTCGAGCATGATCTGTCGAGCCATCGCAATCTCCTCGCCCGTAGGTTCCGGAGTACCGAGGAGTGCGTATCGGTAGCCCAGCTCTTTCCACTTGTACTCACCCATCTTGTGGAAGGGAAGCAGCTCCACCTGTTCGATGCATCGGAAAGGAGCAAGATGGTCGGCAAGCTTGGAAAGCAATCGGACATCCAATGTCCATCCGGGAACGAGCACATGGCGGAGCCATACCCGTTTTCCGATCTCTTCAAGATACTCAAGTGTCGCGAGCGTCTCTGCATTTCCTCTTCCGGTCAAGCTCCAGCACTGTCCGTCATCGATGCTCTTGATGTCCAAGAGAATCAGGTCAGCAGCTGCAAGGGCCTGGCGCGAGTGGTCGAGAGGAACACTCCCCGCCGTATCCACGGCGGTGTGTATGTGTTCGGCTCTCGCCCGGAGAAGGATATCCTCGGTGAAATCGCTCTGCAAAAGTGGTTCTCCTCCGCTGATGGTAAGCCCTCCGCTTCGGATGAAAGAACGATAGGAGACTACCTCACGGATCATTACTTCCGAGTCGACTTCCTTCCCGCAGGTACGCTGCCATGTGTCCGGATTGTGGCAGAACTTGCATCGGAGTGCGCACCCCTGCAGGAACACTACATACCGTACTCCGGGACCGTCGACGGTCCCGAACGTCTCCACAGAATGGATCCTTCCCCTGATACCCATGCCGTACCTCCCCTTACAACGATTCGTGGAACGTGCGGTGGATGACATCCAGCTGCTGTTCGCGAGTCAGCTTGATGAAGTTCACCGCATAGCCGCTCACCCGGATGGTGAGCTGAGGATAGCGCTCGGGATGCTCCATCGCATCGAGCAGGACCTCACGATCCAGCACGTTCACGTTGATGTGGTGTCCCTGTTCGAGGAAATAGGCATCGAGAAGGCTGACGAGATTCTGTACCTGGTGCGGTACGCTCTTGCCGAGAGCTCCCGGGATGATGCTGAAGGTGTAGGAAATCCCGTCCTCCGCCTCATCATAGGGAATCGCCGCGACACTCTTCATCGATGCGACACATCCTTTCAAATCCCTTCCATGCATCGGATTCGCACCGGGAGCGAACGGTTCACCCCGCTTCCTCCCGTCAGGAGTGGAACCGGTCTTCTTCCCATACACCACATTGCTGGTGATCGTAAGGACCGAGAGCGTAGGAACGCTCTGGCGATAGGTATGATGACTTCTCAACTTATGCATGAAGCTTTTCACGATCCGTACCGCGATATCGTCAACCTCCGGATCGTTGTTTCCGAATGCTGGGTAGCTTCCCTCGATCACGAAATCGACCACCAGGCCACGGTCGTCCCTGATCGGCCTGACCTTGGCATGCTTGATTGCCGAAAGGCTGTCCGCAACCACACTCAGACCTGCGATGCCTCCCGCCATGGTTCGCAGGACCTGGTCGTCATGCAGTGCCATCTCTATCCGTTCGTAGCAATACTTGTCGTGCATGTAGTGGATGATGTTCAATGTATCGATGTAGAGCTTGGAAAGCCAATCGCACATCGAGTCGAACTTGTCGGCCACCTCATCATACTCGAGGTACCCGTCACCGACCGGTGCGAGCTTCGGACCGACCTGGGTCCCGTCGATCTCGTCACGACCGCCGTTGAGGGCATAGAGCAGTGCCTTTGCAAGGTTTACCCGCGCACCGAAGAACTGCATCTGCTTGCCGATTCTCATGGCCGATACGCAGCACGCGATCCCGTAGTCGTCCCCGAACTTGGGACGCATGAGATCATCGTTCTCATACTGGATGGAAGAAGTCTTGATCGACATCGCCGCGCAGTATCGCTTGAACGGATCGGGCAGACGTTCGCTCCACAGGATCGTGAGGTTGGGCTCGGGAGCAGGGCCGAGGTTCGTCAGCGTGTGGAGGAACCGGTAGCTCATCTTCGTCACCATATGCCTTCCATCCTCTGCGATCCCCCCGATGGTTTCGGTGACCCACGTGGGATCGCCGCTGAACAGCTCATCATACGCAGGCGTCCGTAGGAATCGGACAATCCGGAGTTTCATCACGAAGTGATCCACCATCTCCTGGATCTCCGACTCGCCGTACCGTCCGGAAGCAAGGTCCCTCTCGGCGTAGATATCGAGGAACGTGGAGACCCTGCCGAGACTCATCGCAGCGCCGTTCTGCTCTTTCACCGCAGCAAGATAGGCGAAGTAGAGCCACTGGATCGCCTCCTTGACATCCTCTGCAGGACGCGAGATGTCGAAACCGTAGGAGGCGGCCATCGCAGTAAGTTCCCCTAGCGACCTGATCTGTTCGCTCAGCTCTTCCCGTTCCCGGATCCTCTGTTCATCCATCACATCGAACCGATGGAGCCTCTTCGCTTCCCGCTTGCCATCGATCAGCGCGGCAGTTCCGAAAAGCGGTACGCGACGATAGTCCCCTATGATCCGACCTCTTCCATACGCATCGGGCAATCCGGTGATGATCCCGCTGTGCCTGGCCCTTTTCATCTCATCGGTATAGGCATCGAACACACCGTCATTGTGTGTCTTCCGATACGTGAAGACCTCATCGACATGTTCGGGAACGGTTCGGCCATAGGATTCAAGCTCGGTATGGATGAGGCGGATGCCACCGAAGGGCATGATGGAGCGCTTCAGGGGCTGGTCGGTCTGCAAACCGACGATCGTTTCCAGCTGTCTGTCGATGTAGCCCGGTCCGTGACTCGTGATGGTGCTGATGATGTGCTCGTCGATATCGTACATGCCTCCACGTTGCCGTTCGATCTCCAGCAAACCGCTGAGCTTCTGCCAGAGTGCCTTCGTCCTGTCGGTGGGGGGTGCGAGAAATGTTTCGTCTCCGTCATACGGAGTATAGTGGTGCAAGATGTATGCGCTTGTCTGCATGTTGGTTCTCCTGTCGCCCCCGTTGTAACACGCGTCCAAGAATGTTGCTGTGATTCAAATCACATCTTCACCGGTAGTCCCGAGCAGGAGTATCGTGTATCTTGTAGATGGAGGAAACGATGGAGAAGATGCCCATTTCCTGTGCGTGCTTGCACGATCTGTGCCTCATGAAAGTCCCGCTTTTCGCAAGCCTGGACCGGGATAGCCTGCTTTCCATCACCACGCAGATGCGCCACAAGTCATATGCGAAGGGAGAGACGATCATCCGCGAGGGAGACCACCCCCTGGGATTCACCGTCATCCAGCAAGGCAGCGCCAAGGCATATCGCATCACCGCCGACGGGAGGGAGCAGATCCTCTACATATTTCCCACCCACGACTATTTCGGGGCACGTTTTTTGTTCACCGAGGAGGCGGTCCCCTACTCGGTCGAGGCCCTGGAGGAAACGCACGTCTGCATACTCTCGAAACCTCGTCTGATGGAATTGCTCGCATCCCATCCCCAGGTCTCCCTTGAGCTGATCGAAGCGATGGCCAACCGGATGCGACGTCTCGAACTGATCGTCCAGAGCATGGGTGGTCGCAATGCAGAACTTCGCATCGCCTCGATGCTCCTCGAGTTCGTGGATACCTTCGGAACGGCTGGTAAGGAGGGGTACCGGGTGACTCTCCCGCTCAGCAGGGAGGGATTGGCAAACTACCTTGGCATTGCACGGGAGACCTTGAGCCGGAAGCTCACGCAACTTGAGGAGGATCAGGTCATCCGTTTCCTGGACAGCCGGACGATGGTGGTTCCGGACAGGGAAGCCCTGAGCCGGCTCTCCGTGCTCTCATCGGATCAACTGTAGAAAGCAGCCATCATGATGATCAGGAGTATCGAGATGACCGTGTCCAGCGAGAGCGTATTGGACACGTAGTCCATGTTCGCCCGGTCATCCTGCTTCATGAAGATGGAAATGACGAACGGCGGCGGGGTGAGGAACATGATCATCATCGCCAATCGGTACATCCGGTCCATGCCAAGCATGCGATCGACCACCACGGCATTGAGGATCAAGACGATCACGAGAGCGAGGATCTTCCTTGTCAGGATGGTCTTCAATGAGGCGACCAGTCCGTCCTTGCGGATATTGATGCCATACCCGATCGTGATGGCGATCAGCGGGACAGTCAAGGATCCGAGCATGTCGATGAAGCTGCCCAGGCTCTCCAGGAACGGTCCTCTCCGCACTTCGCCCTTCAAGGCACTCGCGACAAGACCCGCAAGGATGGCGAGGATCACGGGGCTGGTGAGGAACTGCCGGACCAAAGTCTTCGGATCACTCACACCCTCTCGTTCCTTGATCAGCAACGCCATCAGTACGAAAAAGACGAAAAGGACCTGCCCGAGGTCGACAAGCGCCATCTTCCCCAGGTGTTGATCGCCATACAAGGCCAAGAACAGGGCATACCCCAACATGCCCATCTCGAATCCACCCATCATGATGGAAAAGTAGGGAGAACGGATGCCGAGCGGCCGGGACAGGAACCTGCCGAGCAGGACCATGAGAAGACAGGAGGCGAAGATCAACGCGACCAGGATGAGGTATCGGCTTTCGATCTCGATCGCGAAGAAGGCTTGGAACATCAAGGCCGGCAGCGCAAGATTGGAAACCAGCTTCTTCATGTCCCCGATGGAACGGGGAGAGAAGAAGCTGATCCGTTGGAGTACATATCCGACCATGAACAGCATCAGTACCGGCAAGACCGGCAGAAGCGTATCGAACATTACCGTGAGACGATCAGAACGTATTGGTGATGTAGTATTCCAACTGTCCGATCTGGAACGCCCTGTCGGCGAGAACGGCCTTCACGACATCCCCGATGGAGATGAGGCCCACTACCGCATCATTGTCGACGACCGGAAGATGCCTGAACCTTCCCGTGGTCATGAGCTGCAAGCATTCGTCAAGGCTCTGGTGAGGCTTCACGTAGGTGACGCCCTTGGTCATCACTTCTGATACCGGGATCGCGGTTGAGAATTCGATGCGTCCTGCGAGGTGCTTGACCACATCACGCTCCGAGAGAATTCCCTTGATGGCACCTTTCTCGTCCAGGACGAGTACGGCTCCGATCCTGTGCTGGGTCAGTTTCAGGATGGCTTGTGCCAATGTATCGTTTGGAAGAACGGTGACGACTTCACTCCCCTTCTGTTCAAGTATGGCTCTCACTGTACTCATAAATGCACCTCCTCTGATATATCTCAACCGGTTTCCCGGTATCCTAGGATGTTACTCCGGCATGGCGGAATGCGCAAGCAAAATATCGTCATCGATGAAATCATTTCAGGTTTGACTCAACAACAGCTGTACCAGAAATGATACCACCACCACTGCAAGGGAGATCAAGAATCCGTGGAGCATCGGCTTGAATCCTGAGCGGGCCAGATGGATCGCATCCGTCTTCATCCCGATTGCGCCCAATGCCATCACCATGCTGAACTTCCCGATTCTCGCGATTCCCGTCGTCGCCTGGGACGGAACGAGACCAAGGCTATTCAGGATCACCACCACGAGGAACACCAGCACGAACCAAGGGAACACCGCACCGAAAGAGAAGGATGCACCGCGGCCGGCTGCACGTTCAGCTGCGACCGAGCGCATCTGGATCACCGAGAAGACCAGTACGACAGGAACGATCGAGAGTGTCCGTGTCAGTTTCACGACGATCGCGAAATTCCCGGCCGCTTCGGAGAATGCATAGCCGGCAGCCACCACGGAGGAGGTATCATTCACCGCGGTTCCCGTCCAAAGGCCGAACCCGAGATCCGACATGCCGAACGCCCTGCCGAGCAACGGGAAAACCACGACCATGATGATATCGAAGAGGAAGGTTGCCGAGAGTGCATAGGCGACGTCCTGGGCGTCTGCGTTGATCACCGGAGCGATCGCGGCAATCGCCGAACCGCCGCAGATTCCCGTTCCTGCCGAAATCAGACCCGATTGCCGCCAAGGCATCTTCAGAAGTTTGCCGAGCAGATACCCCCCTCCGAACGCGGTCGCCAAGGTGAACACCATCACGATCAATGAGAAAGCTCCGATCTGTACCACCTGGGAGATGCTGAGTGTCACGCCCATCCCGATGATGGCGAGCCTGAGCAACCGTTTCCCCGTGAATGTGATTCCTCCCTGGAAAACCGGGAACCTCTTCACGAGAGGATGGAATGCCATGCCGATCAGCAGGGCATAGACACCTCCGCTGATCAGATGATCCGGCGTGATCCGGGCAATCGCATTGGCGATCACTGCAATGAGGGCGGCCAAGCCAAGACCGGGAAAGATGTTGGCAAATGATTGTCGTGTGTGCATGACGGAACTATAACGAAATCATTCCATAATTTCAAATTATATTTTATTATGTACATATAAGTAATATTTATGGAGTAGCCATGCTCGATTTCCGGATCCTGACATTCCTCGCCATCTGCGAGCACAAGAGCTTCACGAAAGCTGCGCAGGCTTTGCACATCACCCAACCGGCGGTATCCCAGCACATGCAGGCGCTCCAAGCACAGCTGGGAACCCAACTGTTCACCATGGAGGGCAGGCAAGTGCTGCTCACCGCCCAAGGAGAACAGTTCTGGCACTTCGCACGTTCCATCCATAACGATATCACCCGGTTCACCGAGGATTTTCCTGCGAACGCAGAACGTGAGTCGCTACGGTTCGGAGCAACGCTCAGCATCGGCGAATTCACCCTTCCTCCGATTCTCGCGAAGGTGATGTCGGCCGAGAGGCAGAGAAATCACCGGATGTATGTCGACAACACCGAAATCCTTCTGGGGATGCTCGATTCCGGAGAGATCGACTTCGCTTTCATCGAGGGAACATTCGACAAGAGGCGCTATGGCTATCGTCTGCTCTCCCATGAACGGTTCATCGCCATCGGTTCTCCATCATGCAAGGATCGTCATCCGAAACCGAGCCTCGAGGAGCTTTTCGGCGAACGTCTGATCATCCGTGAAAGCGGTTCGGGAACGAGGGGAGTGCTCGAAAGGATACTCGCCGAGCGGGGTCTGAGTACCTCCCTGTTCCACCATATGGATGAAATCGGCAACCTGAATGTCATCACATACCTGGTGGGGAAAGACTTGGGCATCTCATTCCTCTATGAAGCGGCCGCCAGGGATGCATTGGAACGCGGTGCGGTCTGTGGGCTCGAGATCGAGGGGTGGTACGTGGTGCGGGAGTTCAACTTCGTCTACCCATTACATGCAAGGCAGGAACAACGGTATCTCCGCTATTTTGAAGAATTCACCTCACCTTGAGCCCCTATGATGTATGCATCCCATTCCATTTCCACCGAAATGACATAACTTTATGCCGATTCGATTGTTTTCCCTATTGTGAATCCCCAAAGGGTTACATACAATACCGATACAGGTATTGAAGATTGCAGGAGGAACGGAATGCGAAAGAACATGTTCGTCATCGTATTATTGCTATCGGTAGTCCTGACTGGCTCACTCACGGCTGCAAGCGTGGGAAGCATCGGACTGGTCAACTATGCATCCTGGTATGAGGTCGGTTCCGAAGATACCGACGCTTATGTACCGGGAATCAGGGGAGAGTTCTTCTTCAGCGACATCTTGGGAATCTCCGCAGATGCGCTCATGCTCGCCGAATGGACCGATGCCTATGATCAGACATCCTATCTGATGATGTACATCATCGATGTCGTGGCACGGGCACCGCTCGGGTTGCTGGAACCGTATGTCGGACTCGGACCCGTCTATCTGGGGTATATCACCGAGGATGACTCCTCTACAGGCGAGGACTCGGTCGGCTTCAATCTCCGGGGAGGACTGGACCTGAACATCTTCGATTGGCTGAGCGTCGGAGCCGAAGCCAACTACTTCGTCGACGACCTCGAGGATTTCTTCGACAACACCGACTATTATTTCAGTGAACAGGGATTGAAGGAATCGGCACTCATCGGACTCAGCGCGAAGTTCAAGTTCTGATCCGACCTCTCCTATGAAAACTGAGCCGCATCCAGTGTGCGGCTCCTGATGTGATCCATTGCCCCGATGCGTGCGAAGTGTTACGATGCCGCCATGGAAATGCGTGCACTGGCTTTCACCGGCGGCAATGGACCGAAGTCGGGTTTCGATCTCTCGCTCATCCCTCCCTGTGATTTCATCTGCGCTGCGGACAGCGGACTCGATACCGCAATTGCTCTCGGGTTTCGTGTCGACAAGGCGATAGGAGATTTCGACTCGCTGAGAGACCCGGCATTATTGCACACGACCTTTCATGAACAGCTTCCTTCAGAGAAAGACATCACCGATACCGAAGCCCTGCTGCAACTCATCACGGGCAAGGGAATCGGCTCGTATGTGCTCGTGGGAGGGGGTGAGGGACGGTTCGACCACCTGTTGCACCTCTATTCCCTGTTCTCCCTCTACGGTCCGCCTGAGATATGGATCACCGCACAGGAGATCATGTACCTCGTACGTACCAAATCGACACTCGATCGGATGGAGGGGAAAACGGTATCGGTCATCCCCTCGGGCTTCCGTTGCCGCTCTTCGGTGAGTGCACGGCAGCTCCGGTGGCCCCTGGATGATTTTCCGATCGACATGGCCAGCCAAAGCATATCCAACCGCTGCGAACGGGAAGAACTGGTCATTGAGGTTCACGGGGATCCTGTCTTCCTCTCCATCCCTTTTCCCTGAGGAAAAATAGGCATGACAGCAAACGGAAAATACTATACAATGGACCATCACATCATGAACGACATCGAGGTACAAGACATGGAAAAGAATTATGAACTGCTCTCCAAGGAAGCTGTCATGCACGGTCCGCTGGAGGCATTGTTCTGTTGCATAGGAAATCCAGTCATCGGAAACCCTACCCAGTTGATGATGGAAGCCGCATTCCGTGCGATGCTGTTTCCTGCCCGTTATCTGACCTGCACCGTGACCGATGATCATGTGAAAGGCGCGATCGACGGGATCAAGGCGCTCGGTTTCACCGGCGCGAACGTGACCGCCCCCCACAAGGTATCCGTCATCCCCTTCCTTGACGGCCTTACAGAATCGGCACGTCTCAGCGGTGCGGTGAACTGCATCATCAGAAGAGGCGACTCCTACATCGGGGACAATACCGATGGGAAAGGATTCTTGACCTCCATCGAGGTGATCAAGCCGGTGAAGGACATGAATGTCCTGGTGATCGGTGCCGGAGGCGCTGCAAGGGCCATCATCACCGAACTGGCATTGCATGGGGCGAAGGAGATCGTCATAGCAAACCGGACGGTGGAGAAAGCGCAGCAAATCATCGATCGTATCGCACCTCACGTCAAGACCAAGCTCGACAAGGATGCACTCGTGCGTCCCTACCGCATCAAGGACGATTATGATCTCGTGGTCCAGGCCACCAGTGTGGGACTGTTCGATCCGGAGGGCTCCTTGGACATCACGTGGGAACCTTCACGGAAACAACGGATCGCAGCCGATGTCGTGTTCAATCCCGTACGGACCCATTTCCTCGCATCTGCCGAGGCCGCAGGGGCCACACCGGTAGACGGATTGGGGATGCTGGTGTATCAAGGAGCGATCGCAGTCTCCCAGTGGACAGGCAAGGATCCCGATTTCCTTGTGATGAAGACATCCCTTGAAGAGGCATTCACAATCTGATGCAACAGAAACAAGGATCGGCGATGGAACAGCTTGAGAAGAGCTCCCAGATACAAATTTCCAAGAAACTGCAGAGGATCATCGCATTGTCGAAACGGATCTCGGGACCTACCGACGGATCCGAGCTCTCGGAAGAGCAGATCAGCGAGATCAACAAGCGCTCCATCCCGAACAATTGGATCACCCGGCGAATCCTGAAGAAACCGGCAAAAAAGGTAGAGACCAATACGTTCATCATTCCGGTTGAGGAAGGTGCCATCACCGGGTACTTCTTCCAGAGAAGGGGTGCCCAGGCGAACCAGATGACCAGCTTGCGTCCGTTGATCATCTACTACCACGGAGGCGGATGGGTCTGGGGGAACATGGATCTCTACAGCTTCATCTGTGCGAGGATAGCCTCGTTGACCCATGCTGCGGTCCTCTCGGTCGATTACCGACTGGCTCCGCAGTACAGGTTCCCCACTGCGGTGGAGGATTGCTACAACTCGTTGATCTGGGCTTCGCAGGGAGCCCGCTATTGGAAAGTCGATCCCGAACGCATCTACGTGATGGGTGACAGTGCGGGAGGAAACCTCGCCGCGGTAGTCAGCCGTCTTGCGAGAGATCGCAAGGGGCCTCGCATCGCCGGACAGATACTGATCTACCCGGTAACCGACGGACGGCTCAAGACCCCCTCGATGAATACGTTCAAGGACAGTCCCTCCCTCACTGCACGGGAGATGCAGTTCTTCGTGAAAAGCTATCAGAGCGAACCGAAGGATATCCTGAATCCGAACTTCTCCCCCCTCTTGTCGAAAGACCACTCGAGGCTTCCCCCGACGTTGATCATCACCGCGGACAACGATCCGCTGCTCGATGACGGAAAACTGTATGCCGAGGCGCTTGCCTCCGCAGATACCCCGGTGAAGTACCTCGAATGCAAGCATACGGTCCACGGATTCCTCGCATTCCCCTCCGCAGAGGGAACCGAGGAGACCGAGTCTGCGATCATGCAGTTCGTGGGAGGCCGGCCGATCGATCAGGTAGAGCTGCTGACGATGGCCCAGTTGCGAAAACGCAACAAGAAGGAATTGCAGGTCGCGCGCAAGTCCAACAAGTCATTCATCGCCGCGGGAGTCGAGGAAGGCTGATCAGGATTCTTCGAACAGGGAATCCGGGGAAGAAGAGGGCTTTCTCGGTGCGCGGGGCTTTCCGATCAGAAGACCGATCGATTCACGGACCAAACCGAACCGACGCTCTCCTGTCGCAGAGAAATAGCAGTACCAGCATGCCTCATCCTGTTTATACCTGACATCGCTCGACATGATGTGCTCGGAGGCCCATCCGCGTTCGGCAGGGACAAGGACGGGATCCCGCTCGGCCCGTTGCCACTGCAGCCCGTCGCTGCTGGTCAGCAACACGATGGCAGATGCATGTCGCTTCCTCCCGGCATCCCAATACCGGGAGTTCTGGATCGCGACGTAGGAATCGTTGCCTTTGTACACGCACATGCGTCCTGTCCCGAGACTCCTGAACGGATCATTCGGCACCGCCTCGACCAATGGCAACTGGGACTCCGGGACATACCGTCCGTCCAAGGTCTCGCTGAATGCGGTACAGACATACCGCGTCGATGCAGGATCGCTGCCGATCTTCGAGGATCCGACATACATCCGATACCCACCCTCCGCAGGAATCACCTGCGGATGGCTGACTGTCGGAGTCTTGCGGTAATCGGAGGCTGAAGGGATATCCTTGGCCTCGAGGAGTATCCTGGGCTCGCTCCATACCGACAGGTCGTTTGAGCTGCGCATCTCTATGTGGGATCCGACGACGTAGGACTTCTTCATCCGCTTCGTCACATGCTCGACGAAGGGAATCCTCCTGCCGTGCCGTTCGTAGATGATATGGAATGCTCCCTTCTCCTTGAAGAGGAACGGATACTTGCCCCGTACCTGCACCAACCCCATCGGTTCCCACATGATCCCGCTTCCCGAGACATAGTGCTGGATCCCGAGCCACGAGTGGGCAAAGAGATGCCACTTGCCATCCGGGGCGTCCTCAGGGAAGAGGAACACGGGACAGGACAGGCGCGGTACATACCACAGCCCCTGGATCACCGGTTCATCGGAGAACGGGAACCATGAGGATTCGGCGAGCTGTTCCACTGGCTGGATGCGTGAACTGAGCATGGTTACAGCATGTTCCTCCGATCCTTCCTCTTCTTCCAGAAGATCGGATCGAGAAATTGTTCGAGATTGTACTTCACGGTGATCTTCTTCATCACCACGGTATAGAGGTAGAAGCTGCCACCGATCGAGACGATGAACATCAGACCAAGGAACAGCGGCATCATCGGACTTTCGGGATCGACGAACCGCGCGATCAGGATGAGGCAGATGACGAAGAGAATCGCCATCACCACCATATTCACCAACGTCGCGCCGAGCACGAACAGCACCGTATTGAGTTTCTTATTCATGGGGAACCTCCTTGGCTTCGTCCGTCACCGAGGACCTCTTGCGCGCATCGAAGAACAGGATGCTCAGCATCAACAGGATGCCGGTCACGACGATCGATGCGTCGGCGACATTGAAGGTGGGCCAGCGTTCGAATCCGAAGAGCCCATAGACTTTCACACTTATGAAATCGACCACCCACTCGGGGCGGAACATCCGGTCGACCAAGTTCCCCGCCCCGCCACCGATGATTCCTGCCAACATCCACCGCTGGAACGTGGACAGGTCCTCGGTTCGCAGCATGAATATGACAATAAGGACGATCATCACCGCGGGGATGGCGATGAAGAATATCCGTTTCAGATCATCAGGGAGGCCCTCCCCGATGCTGAATCCGATCGCGGAGTTCCGCACGTGGCAGATCCAGAGGAAATCGTTCAGGAACGAGAATCCCACGGTCCCCTGCGGGATGGTGGCGACTACCCGGGCCTTGGTGATCTGGTCCGCGACCACGATCGCCAAGGTGAGGAGGAACGGGAGGATGGGATTGCGTTTTCTTCTTGTCATTGCGCGATCATCCTACTACAGAGCCGTCGGAAGCGCAACGAAGGAAGATTCCAGGCCGAGGTTATCGGCAAGATCCTTGGCCATCGACTGTACGCCGAACACTTCCGTGGCATAGTGACCGCCGCAAATCATCGTGATCCCCGACTCCTGGCAGAAAGGATGCATCGTGTGGGAACTCTCCCCCGTGATATAGGCATCGAGCCCGAGCGAGATGGCCTCCTGGACCTCGAATGCCGCTCCTCCGCTGATGATGCCTACGGACCTGATGTGCTTCTTGCCGAACGGCAGCACGTGCAGCCCCGTCTCCTCGGAGAGCCCGAGCGTCCGCACGATGTCCCCGACCGTCACGGGACTCTTGAAGGTCCCGCGAAATCCGATGTGCCTTCCGTGGTAGAGACCGAATGGCGTCACCGCCTCAAGATCGAGTAGTCTTGCCATGGTCGCATTGTTCCCAAGTACCGGGTGGGCATCAAGCGGAAGGTGTGCCGCAAGGAGCGCGATATCGGCCCTGAGCAAGAGTGCGAGACGGGCATAGTGCATCCCCGTCACCGCGATCGGTTTTCCCCAGAACAGTCCGTGATGGACGAAGAGGGCATCCGCACCCATCTCAGCAGCCTTGGCGAACGTGGCCAAGGAGGCATCGACAGCACAGACCACCCGCTTCACTTCCTTGTCAGGCCTACCGACCTGCAAGCCGTTCAACGACACGTCCATATCGGCAAAGGCATCGAGATCCAAACGTGTACGTATATAGTCTGCAAGCATTTCTATCTTCATGGCACCATTATAGAGAGTTGACATCAATTATTCCACCACCTATAGTGAGCCTCATGGCAGATTTACAGTTCACCCGCCCAGAGCTCACCGCAGAGCAGGCCAGGTTCGCATACGATCCCTCCATCGTCGAAACCTGTGCTCCGATTCCCGAGCATCCGACGATCATCGGGCAACCGAGGGCGATGCGTGCGCTCGAGATGGGACTCTCCATCCCGGGAAAGGGGTACAACATCTATGTGAGCGGAGACCCGGGAACCGGCCGATCGACTGCCATCAGGCTGGCGACCGCCCCGTATGCGAACGACCTCTCGCTGTTGCGTGACATCGCATTCATCCACAACTTCCGACACCCCGACTCACCGATCGCCGTGACTTTTGCAC
This sequence comes from Spirochaetales bacterium, assembly GCA_018433865.1. Lineage (GTDB taxonomy): Bacteria > Spirochaetota > Spirochaetia > Sphaerochaetales > Sphaerochaetaceae > UBA8525. The sequence continues at coordinate 352,488 of JAHDQJ010000002.1, forward strand.
CCAGAGAGGGCAAGGCCTTCTTGCTGGCAATGAAAGAATTCGTCATCCACCTCAAGCAGGATATCGGGACGAAGGTTGCACAGGGAGAACGGTTGGACGGCCCGACATTGAAGAATCTCGCCCAGAAGCATCTGGCAGCATGCGAGCAGCGATTCTCCGACCCTCTCTTGCATACACACTTCAAGCACATCAAGCAGGATCTGGCTGAACACGCCTACCTCTTCGACCGTGAGAATTCCCAAGAGCCGCCCAACGGGAATTTTTATCTCCGCTACGGGGTGAATCTTTTGGTCGACCACAGCCAGACAACCGAACGTCCCCTGATCTTCGAAACCCACCCGACCTTTGCGAACCTCTTCGGTTCGCTTGACGGGCCATGCGATACCAGGGATGAACGCTACCTGCCGTTCCTCTCCATCCACGCAGGATCCTTGCTTCGTGCGGCCGGAGGATTCATCGTCATCAGTGCCGAGGAGATGCTGACCGTCGAGGGATTGTGGGAAGCCTTCAAGCGGTTCCTCACCGCCAGTGCCCTCGTGATCCAGAACGCAACCCTTGGCAGCCAGAGCTTCGCCGGAATCAGGCCCGAACCGGTTTCCCTCCCGGTTAAGGTCCTCCTCGTGGGCAGTGAGGACTCCTACGATGCGTTCTGTGAGCATGATGCCGATTTCCTCAAGCTCTTCAAGGTCTCCGCCGAATTCGATTACACCATGCGGGCGACGAACGAGAACATTGCCGGATGCATTGGGTTCATCAGGATGGTCGCAAGGGAGGAGAACCTGCTTCCCGTCGAGAACGACGGAATAGCCGAACTGTTGCGCTACAGTGCACTCGCGGCCGAGTCGCGTGATGAACTGACCACACAGCTCTCGCTCGTCGCGGACCTGTTGCGAGAGTCCGATTATTGGGCACGATCGACATCAACCGGCTCGATCGATCGTACCGTGGTGCTCCGCGCCATCGCCGAACGGGACTATGTCTCGAGCGTGACGGAGAACCGAATCTTCGATGAGATCGCCAACGGAGAGATGATCATCTCGCTCGACGGGAACAAGACCGGTGTGGTGAACGGCCTCGCGGTCCTCGATCGCGGACCCTCCTCATTCGGAACTCCCACGGTGATAAGCGCGACCGTAGCTCCGGGAAACGAGGGCATTGTCAATATCGAGCATGAGGCGGGACTCTCGGGAGAGATCCATGACAAGGGATTGCTGATCCTCGAGGGATACCTGCGCAAACGCTATGCGAGGAACTTCCCCCTCTCGATCTACTCGGGCATCTGTTTCGAACAGTCGTATGCGGAGATCGACGGCGACTCGGCTTCCTCGAGCGAACTGTACGCACTCCTTTCGGCGATCGGGGAGATTCCGGTCAAGCAGAACATCGCGGTCACCGGCTCGGTGAACCAGATGGGGGAATTGCAACCGGTCGGAGGGATCAACGAGAAGATCACCGGCTTCTACAACGTATGCAAGCGGCTCGGACTGAAGAACCATCCGGGGGTGATCATCCCGGTGCAGAACATCAAGAGCCTCATCCTCCCCTATGAGATCATCGAGGCCATCGAACGCAAGGAGTTCCACATCTACCCGGTGCAGACCATCGACGAAGGAATGCAGGTCCTGACCGACCGCCCTGCGGGCACGAGGAACCAGAAAGGGAACTTCCCTCCCGATACCCTCAACCGAACGATCGAGGAACGTCTCAAGGATCTGTACGAGATTTCCCGTCCACAGAATTGAATGCCATCGCTGCATCCGTGGTACGCCAGAACTTCTTCGCCATCACCACCGCAAAGATGAATGTCGCCAGGTCGGCGATCGGTTGGCTGACCTGCAACCCGAGCAGACCGATCGCGGGAGGAAGCGCAAGGATGGTGGGGATGAAGAAGAGTCCTTGCCGCGAGAGCGCAGTAAGCGAAGCCTGTTTTGCCTTCCCGATCGATTGGAAAAGCATCGATATGATGATGCTCACCGCTTGCAGTGGCATCAACAGCGATTGCAGCCGCATCGCCAGACTCCCGATCTCCACGACTGCAGGGTCGGTCTTGATGAAGAACCGCATGATCGCCGGAGCGAAGATGAATCCGAACGTACCGATGATGATGAAACCGATCACCCCTGTCAGCAGGGAGAACCGGTAGGCCGCTCGCAACCGATCCAACCGCTTCGCTCCCCAGCTGAAACCGGCGACCGGCTGGAACCCCTGACCGAAGCCGATCAACGCGCTCCCGAGGAATTGCATGGTCCGGGTGACTATGGTCATCGCAGCCAATGCAGCGTCCCCGAACGGAGCGGCGACGTTGTTCAATACGATCATCGAGATGCTCGCCAAGCCCTGTCGATACAATGCGGGCATTCCGGTGGTGAAAATCTCCCGGTAGATCCACCGCTTGAACCTGAATGCCCCGAAAGAAAGGCGGACGATACTTCGCTTCCTCAGATAGAAGGAGAGGAGGATCGAGAAAGCGACCGCTTGGCTGAACACCGTTGCGATCGCAGCTCCCTTGATTCCCAGGTCGAACGTGAAGATCAGGAGGGGATCGAGGATCACGTTCAACAGTGATCCGGTCACCATCCCCCGCATCCCCAGGCTTGCACTTCCCTCGCTACGCAAGGCTGTGTTCATGACGAACGAGGCGGCCATGATCGGGGCACCGAACAGGATGATGCTCCCGTAGGCTTTCGCATAGGGAAGGATCGTTTCGGTGGACCCGAGAAGTCTCATGAACGGCTCCAGGAATGCAGTACCTGCCACCAGCAAGAGCAATCCGATCCCCAGGGCGGAGAAGAATGCACTCGAGAGCACTTGCTGTGCCTTCTCATCCTCCTTTGCCCCGAGAAGCCGGGCGATGAAGTTGCCCGCACCCAGACCGAGCGTCATGCCGATTGCCTGGATGATCGACATGAGGGAGAAGACTATTCCCACCGCACCGCTGGCCTGCGTGCCGAGACGGCTGACAAACACCGTATCGGCCATATTGTAGAAAGTCGTCACAAGCATCGTGATGATCGTCGGGATGGCCAACGAGGAAATCAGACGAGACACGGGAGTCTCTGTCATCCGGACATAGTTATCCTCGACGCTCAGCCGCTTGGGAGAAAGCAGGCCCATTCCTACGGTTTCCTTTCCACGACGGTATACCATCTATGCATCAGTATGCCGAATGCGACCGATACGTTCAACGAACCCTTCGAACCGAACAGGGGAATGCTTACCCTGCCGAGACTTTGGTCCGCAGCCTCGAGCAAGCGCGGGCTCACTCCCAGTTCCTCCGATCCGATGATCACTGCTCCATGGTCGGGGAAAGGAAAGGCCTGCACGTCGTCGCCTCCAAGCTCGAGCGCGAAGAGCGGCACATCATGCAAGAGTCCGAGTACCTTTTCCTCCGGCACCTCTTGGTGCGCCACCGTCTCGGTACACCCCATCGCACTGCGCCGGGCACGCGGATGCGAGGCTGAGGCTCCGGGAGAGACCAGGAGCATGGCACTCACGCCGAATGAGTCGGCGGTCCTGAACAACGAACCGATATTGAAGGGAGAGCGGATGCGGTCCAGCACCACGGTAAAAGGCTTGAGATCCCTGTGCGTTCCATCGAGGCTTCCTGCAAAGGGATCACGGAAATCCCAATCAGCGCGCTCGAGCGCGAGGTCCTGTTCGAGTGAGATGGCAACATCCGCCACCGAGCGCCAGTCTGTGCCGGTCATGGCTCGCATGCACGCATGACGGGTCGATCCGGATACCCGGGGGTCTGTCGAGGCGATCACCAAGCGACAGACTTCAGCAAGGTAGGAATTGTCCTCGGTCTCCCCGTGTCGCAAATTCCACGAACCATCGTCAAGGATCCTCGCACACTTGCGCAACCTGGTGGTTTCCGGCAAGGAGGCAAGCTTCTTGATCGTGATCACGCGTCATCCCCCTCGTCAGGGGGCAATCCCTCCTGAGGACTGATGAACAGGGCAAACTCTCCCTTGATCGATTGCCTCTGGGCAAATTCGGTCGCAAGATCATCCGCCGTTCCCTCCACATACTCCTCGAACGCCTTCGTCATCTCGCGACCGACGAGCACTCTCCTCTGTGGCGCCAGCTCGGCAAGGTCCTGGAGCAACTTCACCACCCTGAACGGCGATTCATAGAGCATGAAAGCCTCGTTGCGATCGAGCAGTTGCTTGAGCCGGCTTCTCCTCCGGCCCTGTCTGGGGCTGAGGAATCCATCGAACGAGAAGCTTTTTCCGACGAAGCCGCTGACCGAGATCAGCGTTGCGACCGCGGAGACTCCCGGTATCGGGACGACAGGAAACCCTGCCGCACGTACCGCGTTGACCACCTTGGTTCCCGGGTCACTGATCCCCGGCGTTCCCGCATCGGAAACGAACGCCACATCCTGTCCCTCGGCCAAGAGCTTCACGATACCTGCCGCGGAGGCTGTCTCGTTGTGTGCGTGACACGCGATCAGTCGCTTGTGGATAGCGAAATGGGTCAAGAGCCGCTGGGTATGGCGTGTATCCTCACAGGCGATCACATCCACGGTCCGGAGCACCTGGAGGGCGCGCATCGTGATGTCTTCGAGGTTTCCGATCGGCGTGGCTACGACATGCAGTGTTCCCATGGCGCCATTCTAGCGGTAAACCGGGCCATGGGCAATGGTGAAATTTACCACATCATGCCCCATCGATGGCAAAACGGACACACTCACAGGAATCTTCGCCCCTGGGAATTGAAAAAACCGCTCATTGGGAGCCCGCAAACGGACATCTGCAAAAAGTTGGCACGGCTCTTGCATAAAGGGAATCAACAGAGAACAGACGGTATGCCGAGCCTGAGGTGGCAGTGGCAACGATAGCAAAGGAGTGAATATGAAGACGTTCAAGAGATTCAGGGACATTGTGAATGCCAATGTGAATGCAAAGCTTGACAAGATGGAAGATCCGGAGAAGATGATCCGTTTCATGCTCTCCGAAATGGAAGAGACGTTGGTCGAGGCAAAGAGTGCTGCTGCCGAGCGGTTGGCAAACCGCGCGATCGTCGAGGACGAGATCAGCCGCACGAAGGATCTCCTCTCCCGTTGGGAGAACAGGGCACGGCTCGCAGTCGAAAAAGACCGCGATGACCTGGCTCGCGAGGCGCTTGCCGAGAAGAACCGGGTGGTGAGGCGTTTGGCCGGGCTTGAGGAAGAGCTGATCCAGATACAGTCGATCGTCGACTCGATGCAGGACCAGATCGCCAAGCTGGAGAGCAAGCGCGAGGAGGTCAGGGACAAGCAGAGGATGCTGATCCAGAGAGCCTACCACGCAAAGGAGAAGAAGAAGGTCGTGGAGACCTTGCGTGAGATCGATGCCGTGGCGACCTGCAGGAAATTCGCAGAGCTCGAGGAGAAGATCGAACGGATGGAAGCCGACGCGGAGATGGCCGGGTTCTCGGGAGCCGCGCACACGACCGAGAAGCAGTTCGCCCAGATGGAGACGGACGCTGAGATCGAGGCGGAACTGAGCAAGATGAAGGCCGCCAAGAGCAAGAAGAAGGAAGGTTGACGCAATGGATTCACGGTACGAAGAGCGGTACAGACAGTATATGAAAAGCGAATACCGCAAAGGATATGATGACGGATGGTTTGATGCCGAACCTCGCAGGCCCCTGCGCAGATCCCGCAACGGAATTTTGCTCGGAGTGTGCCAGGGATTCGCAGATTGGTTGGCAATCCCGGCGTGGCCGTTGCGCGTCGCGACGATCATCGCCTTCATCGCAACAGGGTTCTGGCCCGTCGGGGCACTCTACCTCGCTGCAGCATTGATCATGAAACCCGCGTCCCGCTGACGCATGGTACAGGACCGCCTCCCCGGCGGTCCTTTCCTTATCCCTCCAGGACATCCTTGTACTTGCGATAGAGGCCCCTGAACTGATCGTAGGTGAGACCCATCGCCTTGGCCGCCTCCTTCTGGTTTCCCTGTGCAACCCCAAGCGACCGTCTCAGGAACCGGATATCGAGCTCCCGCTTGGCCTCATCATAGCTTTCCAATGGAAACTCATGGGAAAAGTCTGCCTTCGATGGTTGCTGCGGCGACTCATCGATCGGCTTGAAGGGATTCTCGAACGGATTGAACTGGATCGAATCGATCTGTTTTCCCGCCGCACGATAGACCGCACGTTCCACCACATTCTTCAGCTCCCGCACGTTACCCGGCCATGGGTAGACGCACAACTGTTCCCTGACACGTTCGCTCAGGACAGGAATGTCGGTCCTCCCGCACTCCATCGCCATCTTCGCCGCAAAATATTCGGCGAGCAGGAGGATGTCCTCCCCCCGCTCCCGCAACGGAGGAAGGAAGAGCACTTCGAAGGAGAGGCGGTCGAGCAGGTCCTCCTTGAACTTTCCCTCTGCACAGAGCGTGGGAAGATCGGCATTGGTGGCTCCGATGATCCGCACATCGCTCTCATGGGTCTTCGAGGAACCTACCCGCTCGAACGTCCCATACTCGACCACGCGCAGGATCTTCTCCTGGACCTCCAGGGGAATCAAGCCGATCTCATCGAGGAAGAGGGTTCCTCCCTCGGCCTCCTCGAAGCGCCCCTTCCTCGTCTTCGTGGCTCCGGTGAACGCTCCCGCCTCATACCCGAACAGCTCGGTCTCGATGAGCGACGGAGGAAGTGCCGCGCAATTCACCGTCACGAGATTGTGCTGCCACCGGGGGCTGAGAAAGTGCAATCTCGTCGCAGCGATCTCCTTCCCGCTCCCCCGCTCCCCGACCACCAGGACGCTCCTGTTCACCGTGGCCGCCCTGCTCAGCGCCTGCTGGAAGTTGAGGAATGCCTCCGACTCTCCGAGCGGCGCCTGCGCGTATCCTGTCCGATCTTCACTCATAGGTGTATTTTACCACAGGATGGTCAATATGACCAAGCCTTATGCTTCCCTCTCATAGGACATCTTCATGACGAGACCATGCAAATCCATCTTGCAACTGACTTAAGAATGTTTCATAGTGTCATTGGAGTTTCCTTGCGATGTTGGCACGGTTTCTGCTTGGTAAGGAGCAGAGAGTATGGGGATGCGTCGACATCGGACATACGAAGGAGTGGATTATGGGAGTTTTCTCACGTTTCATGGACATAGTGAACGCCAACATCAATGCGTTGCTGGACAAGGCGGAAGACCCTGAGAAGATGATCAAGCTCATGATGCAGGAGATGGAAGATACGTTGATCGAGCTCAAGTCCTCCTGCGCTGCGAAGATTGCATCGAAGACCAAGCTGGATCGCAACCGCGAAGAGTTGGCCAACAAGGCCGCCCGGTGGATGAATCGTGCCGAACTCGCGCTCGAGAAGGGGCATGAGGACCTGGCCAGGGAAGCGCTTGTGGAAAAGCGCAAGGCGGTCGATGATCTGGATCGTCTCACCGAGGATTCGCAACGCTATGAGGAGATGATCAGGAAGAGCAAGGAGGATATCGGCAAGCTGGAAGACAAGTTGGCCAACCTCCGCCAGAAACATCAGTCGATCGTGGAACGGGCCGCGAGGGCTCGCGAGGAGCAAGCTGCGAACGAGACGATCAGGAAAGCCTCCGATGCGCAGACCTTCTCCCGTTTCGAACACATGGAGCAGCAGGTCGACCGCATGGAAGCCGCTACTGGGATGAATCGTCCGAAGCCCGACCTCGAGTCGAGGTTCGCCGATCTCGAAGCACTTGATGATATCGAAGCTGAGCTTGAGCAACTGCGCAAGCAGAAGAAGAGCTGAGCACGTAAGCTCTCGGGGGAATACTGATCATGAATGGGGATACGTTGATCGCTGTCGTTGCCATCGCCGCACCGTTTCTCTTCGCCGCCTGGGTCATCAAGACCGGCATCAAGGCGAAGGACCGCAAGCGGGGAGTCCGCGACCAGAAGGAACAGGATCTGAGGCAGAGCGACAGGGAATTGGAAGATGGAATCATGGATATGGTGAAGCGGATAGAGAATCTTGAGATCATTCTCCGCAACAGAAACCATCATAAGGAATAAGAAGGATGTATATGGCAACCAAAAAACTCTACCGATCACGGAGGGGAAAACTGTTCGGTGTATGCCAGGGCATTGCCGACTGGAGGGACCTGCCGGTCGACATACTCCGTGCGATCGTCGCGGTATCGATCATCGTCACCGGCATTTTTCCCGGTATCATCATCTACGCACTGGTAGCCCTGTTTCTCCCCTTGGAGCCAGGGTACGGAACCTCCTACGAGGAATCGGAAGAGAGGGAAAACGACCGGAGCAAAGGCCACACGAGGACCAGGGAAGACCTGCGAGAGACCTTCGAGAACCTGAAGAGGAAAGTCCAGGGGATGGAGGAAGAGATCTTCGACAAGGAACGCGATTGGGACCAGCGCTTCCATGAGGATCACAAATGATGAAGAGGATGGGAATCAGCCTGTTGCTCCTGATCGCTGCGTGCGCAGTCCTCGGAGCGACGGGGCAAACATACCAGGAAACCCTGAGGCCGTCTGACGATGGCGAGATCATCGTCAGAAGCGATGCTCCCCAGGTCACCATCGAACGGCACTCCGACAGCCAGGACGTGCTGGTGGATCTCTCCGGACCGGGCAAGGACCGCTACCGGCTTACCGTACGGAAAGATGGAGGCGACGTGTTCGTCGAGGTGAAAAAGAAGCGGGGTGTCTTCATCGGATTGCGCTCTTTCCTCGATGCACGGCTGACCGTCTCCATTCCCCGGCGATGGGAAGGCTCCGTGCTCTCGGTCTCGACGGTTTCGGGTGCGCTGCAGGTCAAAGAACCGGTCTCAGGACGTTCGGTGTATCTCAAGTCAGTCTCCGGTGCAATCAATTTCGATACGATACGCACTACACGCGAAGCATCCGTGGAGACGGTATCGGGAGCGATCAGGGGGCATCTCGTCGAAGCTGGCGAGCTTGATCTCTCCAGTGTCTCGGGAGCCATCCAGGTCGACTCGATAACCGAGACCGGTAATGGCAAGGCGCTGGTCGAGACCGTCTCCGGTTCCATCAGGATCGGCAGGACCGAGGGAAACTCATTCAAGCTCGGCAGCGTCTCGGGAGCAATCCAGGTGGCACTCCCCGCCCGGTTCGCAGGGGTCGTCACCACCAGCAGCATCAGCGGTTCGACCAGTGCGGACTTCGCAAGCGAGCATACCGCTTCGAGTGACAAACGGACCCAGCGCCATACCGTCGGTTCCGGTACCGACTCGATGGAAGTGGGCACCACAAGCGGTTCGATCCGTATCACCCGCTAGGACATCCTTCCCGGTATTCCCCGAAAGCTGCCGCCGACCGGCAGCTTTCTTATTTCCCTTGACCCTGTCCGGGGAATTCTGTATGCATAGGATAGCTGACCAATCGAGGACTTCATGGAAGACACTTCCCCTCCGTGTACCCGGATTCCGGTACTGACCCAGATATCGCGCCTACGGCTCTTGCGTGCTCACTCACTGCTCTCAGACATGCAATTGCACCCTCCACAGTACCACCTGCTCGCCATGCTCGATGAAAATGATGTGCCCAGCCAAGCTGAGATCGCCTCCCGCCTGATGGTGAAACCCTCCACGCTCACGGTGATGATCAGGAGGATGATGAAGAACGGACTGGTGGGCAGGAGAGCTGATTCGGAGGATCGGCGGATCCGGAGGGTCTTTCGTACGGAAAAAGGTTCGCGACTGCTTGAGAACGCGCGACTTCGGTTTACACGGATCGAGCGGGAAACTTTCGACGCATTGGACGAACAGGAACGCGCGTGTTTCGAAGCACTGGCACTTTGCATCCGCGACAACCTGGCAAAGGCAACCGAAGGGGAGGACTGCGCATGTCCGTGGTTCTGAGATACGCCAGGAAATCGGCACCATTCATCCTCCTCGTCGTACTGCTGCTCATCGGGAAGGTCGTCTCCGATCTCACCCTCCCCCTCTACACCTCGCGGATCGTAAACATAGGCATCCAGCAGGGAGGACTTGAGCATACGGTTCCCTCCGCTTTGGGCGAAGCTACGTTCAAGGCGCTCTCATCGATCGCCGATGAGAGCACACGCTCCATCCTCGAAGCCTCCTATCGGTTCGAGCCCGACACGCATGCGATCTCTGCCTATGTACTCACCGATGATGCTCGGGTGGACGAGACGATGATGAGCGATCTGCTTGCCACGCTCAGCATGGGCGCGTTGGCGAGCGAGGCGAACCAGAGCCTCCGCAGACAAGCTGCACTCTCGCTCATCAGCACCGAGTACGAGAGACTGGGCATGCCGATGGGGACGATACGGCAACGCTACATCATCCGCACCGGCTTGATGATGCTGCTCATCAGTGCACTCGGGATGGTCGCTTCGATGCTTGTCTCCCTCTTCGCCAGCCGTATCGCCGCGGCTCTGGGCAAAGACCTTCGTTCGGCGCTGTTCGCGAAGACGGTATCGAGCAACCAAGAGGAGATCGAACGGTTCTCCACGGCAAGCTTGGTCACCAGGAGCACCAATGATATCCAACAGATACAACAGTCTTTCGTGATGATCCTGCGGGTAGTGGTTTTCGCTCCGCTGATGGCACTCGGCGGTCTCTTTCGGGTGTTGCAAACCAACAGCAGCATGTCCTGGACGATCGGTGTGGGCATACTTGCCGTACTTACGGTGGTGATGACGATGTTCGTCCTCGCGATGCCCCGTTTCAAGCGGTTGCAGATTCTGGTCGACTCGATCAACCGGATCGTGCGGGAGACCCTCAACGGACTGCAGGTCATCAGGGCCTTCAACACCCAGGACCATGAGCGGCAACGGTTTGCCAAGGCGAATGATGAGCTGACCGCCACCAGCCTGTTCGTGAACCGCGCCATGAGCGCGATGATGCCCGCCATGATGCTGATCATGAACCTGACGACCATCCTGATCGTGTCCAAGGGAGGACAACACATTGCCCAAGGAACGATGCAGGTGGGAGACATGATGGCGTTCATCCAATACGCAATGCTGATCATCATGAGCTTCCTCATGATCAGCATGCTCACCATCATGCTCCCCAGAGCCGCCGTAAGTGCCACCAGGATCAAGGAGGTACTCGACACTCCTTTCACGATCACGCAATCCGACATGCCGATAGCCCTCCCCGATCCTCTTCAGGGAAGGATCGTCTTCGACCGGGTCAGCTTCTCGTATCCGAAAGCCGAGGCACAGGCCCTCAGCGATATCTCGTTCTCTGCCGAGCCGGGGAGCGTCACCGCGATCGTGGGAAGCACCGGCAGCGGGAAGTCGACATTGCTGAGCCTGCTGCTTCGGTTCCACGACATCGCATCGGGGTCCATCACGATCGACGGCGTGGATATCAGGGAAGCCGAACTCTCGTCCCTGAGAAGCAAGATCGGGTATGTTCCCCAGCGTGCACTCCTGTTCAGTGGAACGATCCGTTCCAACATCGCATTCGGCAAAAGCGACATCGATGAAGCGGCAGTTGCACAGTCGGCCGACCTGGCCATGGCGGGCACCTTCATCGGCGAGAGGAACGAAGGGTACGACGCGCCTGTCTCACAGGGAGGGACGAACGTCTCGGGAGGGCAACGGCAACGGCTTTGCATCGCACGCGCGATCGTCGGTTCCCCACCGATCCTCCTCTTCGACGACAGCTTCTCCGCACTTGATTACCGTACCGAGCGACAGGTCCGCCAGAATCTTCGGGACCACCTGGGCGGATCCACGGTCCTCATCGTCGCACAGCGGATCAGCAGCATCCTGCATGCAGACCAAATCCTCGTGCTCGACGAGGGCAGACTGGTGGGCAGCGGGAGTCATCGATACCTCATGGAACACTGTCCGGTATATCGACAGATAGCCTCCTCGCAACTGTCACCACAGGAGATCGAAGCATATGGCACACAGTGAACCGAGACAGACACGACCCCTGTCGGTGATGCCGATGCGACATCCCGGACGGCATGGTCCCGTACAGAAGGCAAAGGACTTCAAGGGCACTGCACGCCGCTTGATGGGAAGGTTGCGTTCCCATGCCGCGGCGATCGTCGCCGTGCTGCTCCTTGCGCTGGCGGGAACGTTGTTCTCCATCATAGGCCCGAAGATCCTCGGAAGTGCGACCACAACCATCTTCAGCGGACTGACGAGCAGCCTCGAAGGCCGAGACGGCATCGATTTCTCCCGAGTCGGAAGCATACTTTCCTCACTCGCGCTGCTCTACGTGGCGAGTTCGCTGGCGATGTTCGGCCAAGGATTCATCATGAGCACCGTGACGCAGCATATCTCGAAAGCACTGAGGAAGGAGGTCACCGACAAGATCCATCGCATGCATCTGAGCAGTTTCGACAAGACGACGCACGGAGACATCCTCAGCCGCGTCACCAATGACATCGACACGCTGGGACAGAACCTCAGCCAAGGCCTGGTGCAGGTGCTCGTCTCGATGGTCACCATGGGAGGCGTGCTGATCATGATGCTCAGCATCAGCTGGATGATGACCTTGGTGACGCTGGTGATCCTTCCCCTCTCCGTCCTGGTCATCTCCCGGATCGTCGCCGCATCACAGAAATACTTCGTGCAACAGCAGAAGACCTTGGGGGAGCTCAATGGTCAGGTCGAGGAGATCTATTCAGGACATGCGGTCGTGAAGGCTTTCGGTGCGGAACAGCAAGTCATCGGCCGATTCGAAGAGACGAATGCAACACTGTACGAGTCTGCGTGGAAAAGCCAGTTCCTTTCATCGCTGATGATGCCGGTGATGCAAGGAATCGGGGATGTCGGATACGTCCTCATCGCGCTTCTCGGAGGAGCGCTCGCGATCCGCGGCGCGATCTCGATCGGCGATATCCAGGCATTCATCCAATACATGCGCAACTTCACCCACCCGATCGCACAGGTGGCCCAGGTGACGAACCTCCTGCAATCGACCGTCGCCGCAGCAGAACGGGTGTTCGAGTTCCTCGATGGAGAGGAGGAGTCGGACGAAGGCGCTCACGTGCTGCCGCACGTGGTGCGGGGTGACGTCAGTTTCTCCAACGTCCGTTTCGGATACGACGCCGAGCACACGGTGATCGGCGGTTTCACCGCCGAGGTGAAGTCGGGGATGAAGGTAGCGATCGTAGGTCCCACGGGAGCAGGCAAGACCACCATGGTCAAGCTCCTGATGCGTTTTTATGACCTGCAGGGAGGAATGATACGCATCGATGGCCACGATATCGCATCCCTCTCACGGAAAAACCTGCGTTCGCTTTTCGGCATGGTACTCCAGGATGCCTGGCTCTTCAACGGGACGATCCGTGAGAATATCCGGTACGGAAACCTCAGCGCCACCGATGACGAAGTGGAGGAGGCAGCAAAGGCCGCAAGGATCGATCACTTCATCCATACACTGCCCGATGGGTACCGGATGGTGGTCAACGAGGAATCCTCGAACATTTCGCAAGGACAACGTCAGCTGATCACGATCGCACGGGCAATCCTTGCCGATCCGAGCATCCTCATCCTCGACGAGGCGACCAGCAGTGTCGATACGCGTACCGAGGTGCTCATCCAGGAGGCGATGGATCATCTGATGGCACGAAGGACCAGCTTCATCATCGCCCACCGGCTTTCGACCATCAGGAACGCCGATCTCATAGTGGTGATGCACCACGGTGACATCATCGAACAGGGTACGCACGAACAATTGCTCGCGAAGGGAGGTTTCTACACCGACCTGTACAGTGCGCAGTTCGAACACTCCGAGGTTGGAGACATTCCCTCTTCCGACTAGCAAATTCCTGCATTACAGGTTAAACTCTTGCCCAATGGAAGGGAGGGGTCGGGGTGACTGTCGGTTTGGATATCGGCTCGACGACGATCAAGTGTGTGGTCCTCGACGACCAAGGACACATCGTGTTCTCCCAATACGAGCGACATCTCTCCCAGATCACCAGCCAATCAGCCCGTTTGCTCGAACACATCAGGAGCGAGGTCCTCAAAGGCCAAAGCGCCAAGCTGATGATCAGCGGCTCTGCAGGCATGGGCATGGCCGACCGGTGCTCCCTTCCCTTCATCCAGGAAGTCTACGCCACACGCATTGCCTCCCGGCGGCTCATACCCGATACCGACGTGATCATCGAACTCGGTGGAGAGGATGCGAAGATACTCTTCCTTTCCCATGGGATGGAAGTGAGGATGAACGGCTCCTGTGCAGGCGGAACCGGAGCATTCATCGACCAGATGGCCTCACTTCTGCAAATTTCTGCCGATGAGATGGACAGGCAGGCCGCCGATGCACAGAAAATCTACACGGTCGCATCCAGGTGCGGCGTGTTCGCGAAGTCTGATATACAGCCGCTGCTGAACCAAGGGGCTCGCAAGAGCGACATCTCCGCAAGTATCTTCCATGCGGTGGTGAACCAGACGATCGCGGGGCTTGCACAGGGCCGTCCCATAAAGGGAAAGGTCGTCTATCTCGGCGGACCGCTTACGTTCATGAGCCAGTTGCGCAAGGCATTCGACGAGAGCCTGCAAACCACAGGCCTCTGTCCTGAACACTCGCTCTTCTACGTCGCCTTGGGAGCGGCATACTGTGCGACCACCGTCACGGATCTTTCCGAGGCTGTCGCCAAGTTGCGCCAACCGACGAGCATCATCCCCGTGGTCTCCATACCCCCGTTGTTCGCCGACGAACCTGCGTACCGAGAATTTTGCGAACGCCATGGGCGTGCGACCGTACCCACCGGTTCCGTGGTCACGGACGGCAGGCCGTACTATCTTGGCATCGATGCAGGTTCGACTACGGTCAAGACCGTCCTCATCGATCGGGAAGGAATCATCGTCGACTCCACCTACCAGAGCAACAGCGGCAATCCTGTGCCGATCGTACGGAGCATCCTCGAACGCCTCTACCGTGAACACCCGGGAATGAAGATCGCAGGGAGCTCGGTGACCGGCTACGGCGAGGACATCATCCGCAACGCATTCGGAGTCACGGATGGCCTGGTCGAGACGATCGCCCACTTCACGGCTGCCCGGCACTTCATGAAGGATGTACAATTCGTCATCGATATCGGAGGACAGGACATCAAATGCTTCGAGATCCACAATGGTGCGATCGACAACATCTTCCTCAACGAAGCATGCTCCTCGGGATGCGGTTCCTTCCTGCAGACGTTCGCACAGGCCTTGGGCTACCCGGTCGAGAAATTCGCGAAGCTGGGTCTCTTCGCAAGACATCCGGTCGATCTCGGTTCCCGTTGTACCGTATTCATGAACTCATCGGTGAAGCAGGCACAGAAGGAAGGAGCCTCTGTGGAAGATATCAGCGCAGGGCTCTCGATCAGCGTGGTGAAGAATGCCCTGTACAAGGTGATCAGGACTACCGGTCCGGAGAACCTTGGAAAGAAAATCGTCGTACAGGGAGGAACATTCCACAACGACGCGGTGTTGCGTGCATTCGAACAAGAACTCGGCATCCAGGTGGTACGCCCGACAATCGCGGGACTGATGGGTGCCTACGGAGCAGCCTTGTTCTCCAGGAAACAGGATCCGCATAAGAGCACGCTCATCGACGCTGACGGACTCGCAGCATTCACCCACACGGTGAAGGTGGCCACCTGCCACCTGTGCACCAACGCGTGCCGGCTCACGATCAATACCTTCTCCAATGGGAAGCGCTACATGAGCGGCAACCGGTGCGAGAGACCGGTTACCAACAAGTCGACCGATGACCAGCTGAACCTCTACGCGTGGAAGATGCACGAGATCGACCGGTTGGGAATATGGGCCGACGGACCGATCCCGGAGGATGCCATAGCCATTCCGCTCGCGCTGAACATGTTCGAGCTCATCTTCTTCTGGAAAGCCTTCTTCGAATCGCTCGGGAAGCGGGTGGTCATCTCTCCGCCATCCAACCGCCAGCTCTACCTCCTCGGACAAGCCACCATCCCCAGCGATACGGTGTGCTTCCCTGCGAAACTCGTACACGGGCATATCCAGCAACTGTTGGATTGGGGTGCACGTACGATCTTCTACCCGTGCATGACGTACAACCTTGACGAGAAGTTGGGAGACAACCACTTCAATTGCCCGGTCGTGGCCTACTACCCTGAGGTCATCGCTGCCAACATGGAGGACATCGCACACGTCAACTTCATCAAGTGCCATGTCGGCCTCCATAGAAAAGATGACCTGGGGGCAAAGTTGGCGGAAAACCTGCGTCCCTATCTCGGCCCGATCAGCCGCAAGCGGATGAAAGCGGCCGTGGATGCCGCATACCATGCTCACCACGCCTACCTCGCCTCGGTCCGCGAGGAGGGTCGGCGCATCATCGATACCGCCAGGATCGAGGGCAAGCGGATCATCGTCCTTGCCGGACGTCCCTACCATGTCGATCCCGAGGTCGCCCACGGTATCGACAAGCTGTTGGGCAATTTCGGCGTCGCACTCATCAGCGAGGATGCCATCTCCGACCGGATCGGGAAGTTCCCCGTCCATGTATTGAACCAGTGGACCTACCACAGCAGGCTCTATGCGGCAGCGAAAGCGATCGGCGACCAACCGGACATGCATCTGGTACAGCTGGTCTCCTTCGGGTGCGGACTCGATGCGATCACCTCCGACGAGACACGTGACATCCTTGAACGATCAGGGAAGATGTACACGCAGATCAAGATTGACGAGATCACCAATCTCGGAGCAGTGCGGATCCGATTCCGCAGTCTCCTTTCGGCAATCGAACAACAGGAACAACACCATGACGCCGATTGAACCGCTGTTTACCCGCGAGATGCGGAAGACCCATACCATCCTGGCTCCTTCGATGGCTACCATCCAGTTCCGCATCCTGGTCAATGTACTCAAGGATGAAGGCTATACGGTGAAGCTTCTGGAGAACGAAGGGCCGCAGATCATCCGCAAGGGACTGACCTACGTCCACAACGATACCTGCTACCCCGCCCTCCTGGTGATCGGTCAGATGATCGATGCACTGGACAGCGGTGCGTATGATCTGAAGCGGACAGCCCTCGCGATCACGCAAACGGGCGGAGGATGTCGTGCGAGCAACTACATCCACCTGCTTCGGAAGGCATTGGACAAGGCAGGGTATGCCGATATCCCGATCGTCTCCTTGAACCTGAAGGGAATGAACCGCAACAGCGGATTCCGCATCACGACCAGGATGCTCCGCAAGGGAATCGCGGCGTTGCTCTGCGGAGATACCCTCATGCTCCTGAAGAACCAGGTCTCTCCCTATGAGGTCCATCACGGTGAGACGAGCTCTCTCGTCGACACGTGGATCGACCGGCTCAGCGATCAATACCGCAGGGGAAGAGGCTACCGTAAGCGCGAGATGGCAGAGGACCTCAATCGGATGGTCCGGGAGTTCGCCGCGATCGAGACCGACTACGACCGACCTGTGGTCAAGGTCGGGATCGTCGGAGAGATCTACATGAAATATGCTCCGCTCGGGAACAACCACCTCGAGGACTTTCTCGCCTCACAGTCATGCGAAGTCATGATCCCGGGCATCCTCGGATTCCTCCTCTACGGATTGCAGAACCAGCTGGAGGACATCCGTCTCTACGGCGGGACCCGACGGAGGAAGTTGCTGATGGGTACGATCATGCGCCATGTCCTCGGTCTTGAGCGGATCATGATCGATGCGGTCAAGCGCGTCGATCGCTTCACCGCCCCGGTACCCTTCACCCACACGGTGAAGACCGCTGAGGAGGTGATCAGCCTCGGGTGCAAGATGGGCGAGGGGTGGCTCCTCACCGCGGAGATGCGGGACCTGGCCCAGCTCGGATACCGGAACATCATCTGTGTGCAGCCCTTCGGATGTCTCCCGAACCATATCGTGGGAAAGGGGATGATCAGGAGATTGAAGGAGATGGACGATTCGGTGAACATCGTACCGATAGACTATGACCCGGGGGCCACGCGCGTGAACCAGGAGAACCGCATCAAGCTGATGCTCGCGGTAGCGAATGAGAACCGGCTCGGCGGGATCGATGGATCCCCGGGGAGTCCTCTCAGAACAGGGAGAGCTGAGGCTCCGCAGGACTGACGGTGACATCAGAGATCGTATCGTTCTTTCCCAACGTACCGATTTGCAGGGGGCTCGAGGTCCTCGCCTGCGCATAGTTCGCATGGACCTTCTTCTCGGAGTGGTTCGCATAGCAGTAGGTACAGAGATTGAGGCAGGTGTTGTACATCCCGATGTCGATGCTGGGAGCACAGAGGCAGTGCGGCCGTTGGTTCTTGGCCCTCCTCTGGACCAGCGAAAGTCCGCTGATCCTCTCGATCTCATCCGCATCGATACACGCACCGTGGGAGATGCCGAATCGTGAGAAATCATAGGGTTCCGCACAGGTGAACAGTTGCATCCCATGCGCCGTCGCGTGCAGGGAGAAACTGCGTGCGAGCGTATTGATGGTGTACTCCGACAACTGCTCGACCTCAAGCTGTTGCAACTGATCCTCATGGTGTCGGTACCGGTCGAGGAAACTGAACGTACACCGTTTCACATACCCGTCGAGCTTCCTCGCGATATAGGCGAAGCTCTCGATATGATATCCCAAGGGGTAACTCTTGTTGATCAGGACAGGATCGTATCGCCATACGATGCGATCGTTTCCGATCTTGTCCGCCAACCTCCTGAAACAATCGGTCATCTCCCCCATCGGCGGGATGCGCGGCTCGAGATCGGTCCCATACGGATTGATGGTGAACTGGAACAGGTAGCGGTAGGAGGAGAGCCGATCGAGATTCTCCATCATCGGAGTCGGATTCTTTGTCCAGAACACGATGCACGCGACCTGCTGGGGAGTGAGGTCGACCCTCCTTACCTGGTGGAAATCGCGTACGTTCCGCACCAGCACATACCCCTCTTCAAGGCGCTGGAGAAACCAATTGGCATAATGGTTGGGGATGTCGGTACGACGGCTGGCGCTGATCACCTGTGGCATCGTCTCGACTTTCATGCGCAACACCTCCTCACCCCTATCATCCCCTACGCACAGGCATACGTCAAGCTTGGTTCTCCCTGCGCTCTCCAATTGAAACAGGTGACGTGAAATGCTATATTTCGCGCATGGAATACAAGCAGAGAACCGTGACATGCGGAGAGCTACGGAAGGCGGACGACGGCAGGCTCGTCGTCCTCAACGGATGGGTACACCGGGACAGGAACCACGGCGGCATCCACTTCATCAATTTGCGCGATCGCTACGGCATCACACAGGTGGTCGTCGGTGAGCAGGCACCGGAGGAAGTGGTCAGGACCGCCGAGAAGTTGCGTGTCGAATTTTGCATCGCAGTGGAGGGAATCGTCCATGCACGTCCCGCTTCGATGGTGAATGCGGAGATGGCGACCGGGGAGATTGAGGTCGAGGTCACTTCCCTGCAGATCCTCAGCACGTGTGACCCCGTTCCCTTCCTGATCGACGAGGAATCGGATGCGAAGGAAGACACCAGGCTTCGCTACCGCTACCTCGACTTGCGTTCGAACGGCATGCAGAAGAGGATCAAGCTTCGCCACGATTTCGTCAAGGCTATCCGCGACTACCTTTGTGGCCGTGGATTCTATGAGATCGAGACGCCGACATTGATCCGCTCGACACCCGAGGGAGCGCGGGACTTCCTGGTCCCCTCGCGCATCTATCCCGGCAAGTTCTATGCCTTGCCGCAGAGCCCCCAGTTGCTCAAGCAGATCCTCATGGTCAGCGGATTCGACAAGTATTTCCAGATAGCCCGCTGCTACCGTGACGAGGATGCCCGCGGGGACCGTCAGCTCGAATTCACCCAACTCGACCTTGAGATGAGCTTCGTGAAGCGCGATGATGTGCTGTTGCTCATGGAGCAGCTGTTCGGCTATGTGTTCGAACGGACGATGGACGTCAAGCTCCCCGAGCATTTCACCCGCCTCAGCTGGCATGATGCAATGAACACCTACGGTGTGGACAAGCCCGACCTGCGCTATGGCCTGCCGTTGACGGATGTCGACGACCTGGCCAAAGAGAGTACCTTCGGAACCTTCAAGGCAGTCCTTGAGGCCGGCGGATGCGTGAAGGCCCTGCGGGCTCCCGCATCCGATACGGTCGCGTTCACCCGCAAGTACATCACCGAGCTCGAGGATGCCGCGAAGGTCTACGGAGCCAAGGGGTTGGCGTGGATGAAGATCGGTAGCAACCACACCCTCGAAGGTGGCGTATCGAAGTTCTTCGTCGGCCAGGAACGCGCGCTCATCGACCGGATGGAGGCGAACGAGGGAGACATGATCCTCTTTGTCGCCGACCAGTGGAAGAAGACCTGCAACTCGCTCGGTGCGGTGCGCATCAAGCTTGCGAGGGACCTGAAGCTCTTCGATCCCAAGGACTTCGCATTCTGCTGGATCATAGACTTCCCCCTCTTCGAGTTCAACGAGGACCGCGGACACTGGGAGGCTGCACACCACATGTTCAGCATGCCCCAGGCGCAGTACCTCGATACGCTCGAGTCCGATCCGGGCAGCGTGAAGGGAGACCTCTACGACTTGGTCCTCAACGGCTATGAGGTTGCTTCCGGTTCGATCAGGATCCACGACATCGAGCTGCAGAAGAGGATCTTCAGGATCTGCAACATCCCCGACGAAGAATCGGAGGTCCGGTTCGGGTTCCTCCTCAACGCATTCCGTTATGGACCGCCGCCGCACGGCGGAATCGCACCGGGTATCGACCGGATGGTGATGATCATGGCGGGCCAGAGTTCGATCAAGGAGGTCATCGCCTTCCCGAAGA
This sequence comes from Spirochaetales bacterium, assembly GCA_018433865.1. GTDB lineage: Bacteria > Spirochaetota > Spirochaetia > Sphaerochaetales > Sphaerochaetaceae > UBA8525. Next base: position 373,198 of record JAHDQJ010000002.1, read on the forward strand.
ACACCGCAGCGGTCTCTCCGATGGACGACGCTCCCTCCTACGTCGATCAGAACCAGCTCGATGAGCTTCACCTGATCATCAAGCAGCCTGAGCAGAAGGGGTGAGCTTGCCACACCTGGCGATCATCGGCGGAGGGCCTGCGGGCCTGTTCGCCGCATGGTGTGCCGCACGCGTGCTCACTGAGGGAAGCGTCACCCTGTACGAGAGAAATGACCGGTGCGGGAGAAAACTCCTCGCGACCGGCAGCGGCCAATGCAACCTTACCCGTGAAGACCCTGCCGAGCAGATGCTCACCCACTACGGGGAGCATGGCCGCTTCCTCGTCCACGCGATGCATGCCCTTGATCCCGAGCACACGGTCCGTCTGTTCCGAAAGCTCGGACTTCCGCTCGCCGTCCGGGAGGATGGCAAGATATTTCCTGCATCATTGAAAGCCTCCGATGTGCGCGACGTGCTTGTCCGCTCATGTCTTGGGGCGAATGTCAGGATCGTCACCGGAAGTCGTATCCTGACGATGGAGAAGAGGGACGGCCGCTTCTTCTGTGATGCATCGGAACGCACCTTTGCAGCCGACCGGGTGTTGCTCGCCACCGGAGGCATGACCTACCCGAAAACAGGATCCACCGGGGATGGGTATCGCCTCGCATCCCAACTGGGCCATGCCATCAATGCCCCACATCCTGCGTTGACCGCGGTGAGCGTGCCCGACAGCGCGATCGGAAGTTGCAGCGGCATCTCACTCGAATCGGTCGCATTGGTCCACACGGACCGTGATGGCAAGCGTCGGGTGGCCAACGGGGCGCTCCTGATCACACATGACGGGCTTTCCGGTCCCTTGATCCTCAACCACAGCCGCTACCTCACCACCGGGGACGTGATCGAAATCTGCTGGTTGCCAAAACACGACGGAAAACCGGCAACGGTGCAGGAGATCACCGGTGAACTCGTACGCGGATGCAACGCACGCGGGAGCGCCCAACTGTCCACGATAATCCATGAGCTCGGATTGCCCATGAAGCTGACCCAATTCATCCTTGCAGAAGCCTCGGCCGACGGATCGAACAAAGCCGCACAGACAGGAAAGAAAACCCTCGCCTCGATCGCACGCCTTCTCGCGTGCCATCGCTTCACCGTCTCGCTCAAGGACAAGGAAGCACAGGCGATGGTCAGTGCAGGCGGGGTATGCCTCGACGAAGTGGACCCGAGGACCATGGCCTCGCGGATGACCGAGGGACTTTGGTTCGCGGGGGAGCTGCTCGACATCGACGGCGATACCGGCGGCTACAACCTGCAGGCAGCCTGGTCCACCGCAGCGATCGCAGGGGTTTCCATGGCAGGCGGCAATCCCTTTACGTCGATCGGACAATTGAGTACCTTTGATGCATACTGATCCGTAAGGAAGGAGCACACATGGCCAAGAAGATCCATACACTCGCACAATTCGGCATGGAGGATGGCAAGTTGATCACCGACTCGGGGGCAACGCTCGGGCTGGGAGAACAAGCGCACGAATTCGCTCCCTATGAATTGCTCCTCGGAGCACTCTCCTACTGTCTGTTCAGCACATTCGTATCGATCGCACAGAAGATGCAACTCGAGTATACGGGAGTCGACCTGGATGTGAACGGCGTGAAACGGGATGAGAAGGTAGCTACCTTGGAGACCTGCGACATCACGGTGACTGCCAAGGGCGTAACTGACCAGGGCAAGTTCAACAAGGCCTTTGAGATCGCCACCCGCTACTGCTCGATTTTCCAGACGCTGAGCAAGGTTGCCACGATGCGGTGGACCACTACGTTCGCCTGATCACCTCAGAGAGGGAAAATATCCGGAGCATGGGGAAACGGGACGAAGATATTGCAACGTACTAATTGTTGCATCGACGTCCCGTTATGGTACAATAGGCACAATGAATTTCCTTGAACATGAGCGATACGGCATGATCCGCCTCTTTGAGACCTATATCCTGGCCGTCTCGCGCCTGGTCGAACATGATGGTGCGCTCTTCGGATGGAGGCGGAACAGGGTCGCAATCTGCCACCGCATCGCCACACACCTGCAGGAGGGACTCTTCGGGACGTTCAGCCTCGCGCAACGACAACGTTATGTCGTCGACATGGGAGCCAGCCTGCTCGAGGACCCGCAGTCGCTGGTCGCGGACATCGTGGTCCACGACCGCGGTGCGCAGGAGCCCCATCGGCTCATGGCCATCGTATGCAGGGAAGGCTATCTGACAGAGTCGGAGCTGCTGGGCCTGCACGAACTGAAGGTGAAGGGAAACTGCGAACTGACGCTTGCGATGGCATTTCTCCCGCAGAAGGACTATATGCTGATCTATCGTGCGGATGAGACCTCGATAGACTATTATCACTTCCTCAGGGAAGAGAAACACTGCCAACTGCTCAAGAGGCGGCAGATCGGGGACGTGCATGCCGACGGACGACAGCTGAAGCTGGGCATCAAGAACGGCAGAGGATCCTCCCCTCCCCGATAAGCTTGCGCACCAGGCGCTTGTGGGCATCCTCGCACCCATTCCACGGTGAATCGATGTGCTCAGCCTTGTATTTCTGGGTCATCCACCACAGATCATCCTCAAGCCGCTTCAGATTCTGCAGGACCAAGGTAGTCAATTCGGTGCCGAAGGCTTGCAAGGCTTCGGCATCCAACGCGCTTTCGGCCATTGCGAGCAGAGGCTCAAGATGGTGCAGGCACACACCCTTGCTCTCAGCAAGGGCTTGCCGGAAATCGGGATCCTCTTCCCACAACCGGACTGTAGTGAATGCGTAGCGGTCGAGCCGTGAAGCCATCTTCTCACAAGCCAGGCATCCCGATTCCCGTTCCTGCATCGTCTCCACCAGTTCTTTCAGGCTCGCTGAAACCTTTCTCCCCGCTTTTGATGCAGCGACCTTTCCGATCTTCTTCTCCAGGACGCCCAAAGTCTCTCCCAGATAGGTGTGGGAGATGAGAGCGAGGGATTGGCTTTTGCCCGCTGCAGCCAAGAGGTTCCAGTGGTGAAAGCAGAATCCCCTGCGGTTCACGGCTATCCTGGTCTCGGGATGCATCACCGAACTGCCGAGAAAGTAGGAGATTGCATGCTCCTCCGCTTCTTTCATCAATTCACAGAGGAAGCACTCGCGATCCTTTCTGATCGCCTCCCACACGGGGATGGTCTCCAGTTCGTACTTCATGGGATCTCACCCGCCATGCTTCATGCGCATCAGTTCATCACACCGTGCTTCATCGAGAGCACTGGTCTGCCACCCTTTGCCCGTTGCAGCGAGCAGCTCGGTGACGAAGGTCATCATCGCACTGTTCTCAAGTACCTCGATCAGGTCGAACGCCTCGATCAGTGTCTTGCCGACAGTGAGGACCCCATGGTTCTCCATCAAGACCACATTGGATTTCGCAAGTGATGCGGCGACTGCTTCGGCAAGCGCGACCGTACCCATCCGCTCATAGGAAGCGAACGCAGGCTGCTCCAGGAGAAACCAGGATTCGGCGAGAAGCTTGGTGTTGATCGCCCGCTTCATCGCGGTGAACGCGGAGGCATAGGAGGGATGGGCATGGACCACCGCCGAGATATCAAGACGGTTCGACAGGGCCTTCCTGTGCATTTCGCTCTCGATGCTCAAAGGCAGGTGCGGGGTCAGGTTCTCCCCGGAGAATGTCACCACCGCGATCAGGTCCCCCGTCAAGTTCGCCTTGTCCAGCTTCGACGGAGTGATGCAGAACAGATCCTCCGAGAGCCTGAGGCTGATGTTTCCCCCGCTGGTGGTGGTGAGACGACACTGGTAGAGTCTCGTCATCATCGCGGCGACTTGCGCCCGTTGTGGTGCAAAACGTTCGATGTCCATGAAATCCTCCCTGCTCACTGTACCTGTTTTCAGGGCGAAAGAGAAGTGCATACCGTTGAGCAACCACAGGCCATTCTGGTACAATGCCCCGAGGCGGCACGCCGCCGATAAGGAGTTTCCTCATGAGAATGTCGAACGTCTTTTCCCGGACCCTCCGGGAGGCCCCCAGCGGAGCCGAGAGCGCTGGATACGGTTTCTTGCTCCGCGCAGGTTTCATCCAACAACTCGGAGCCGGCATATTCAGCTTGCTTCCCCTCGGATTGCGCTCGGTGCGCAAGATCGAGCGGATCATCCGCGAGGAGATGGACGGCATCGGAGGCCAGGAGTTGCAGATGCCCGTGGTGAATCCTGCGGACATCTGGAAGGAAACCGGTCGCTACTACAGCATCGACAAGGAGATGGGACGGTTCCAGGACCGGGTCGGAAGGGACATGGTGCTGGCGATGACGCATGAGGAATGTGTCACCGACATCGCCCGCTTCGAGCTCGACTCCTACAAACGCCTTCCCCAGCTGGTCTACCAACTGCAGACCAAGTGGCGTGACGATCCAAGGCCCCGTGCCGGCCTGATCAGGGTACGAGAGTTCACGATGAAGGACTCCTACAGCTTCGACCGTGATCTCGCGGGATTGGAGAAGCAGTACCGTGCCCACTACAGCGCCTACTTCAGGATATTCGACCGCTGCGCGCTTCCGACGATCGCGGTGGGAAGCGACTCGGGAATGATGGGCGGGAAGGTCGCCCACGAGTACATGTACCTCTCCTCCATCGGCGAGGATACGATCATCACCTGCCCCGCATGCGGCTACACGGCGAACAGACAGGTAGCCACGTTCACCAAGACCAGCTATCCCGAAGAGCTGCTGAAGACGGAAGCGGTCCATACCCCTGCGTGTCCCACCATCGAGGACCTGGCGAACTTCCTCGGTATTCCGAAGCGCAAGACCGCGAAGGCGCTCTTCATGATGGGAACCTTCGTCGACAGCACCACCGGTGAGGAGCGACAACGCCTCATCCTCGGGGTAGTACGGGGTGACATGGAGATCGAGGAGAACAAACTGCAGAACGTTGCCAAGGCGAACGCCCTGAGGCCTGCACACGTCGATGAGATCAGATTGGCGGGAATGGAACCGGGATTCGGCAGTCCGATCGGGTGCGATCCGTCGGTACTCGTGATCGTGGACGACTCCGTGGCGAAGTCCAACAACCTCGTAGCAGGAGCAAACAAGGTCGATTATCACCTGATCAACACCAATTTCGGCAGAGACTATACGGGGACCGTCGCAGATATCGCCTCCGCAGCTGCCGGCCATGCATGTCCCCAGTGCCAGACGGCCCTCGAGCAGAGCAAGGGAATCGAAGTCGGCAACATCTTCCAGCTCGGGACGAGATACTCCGAGAGCATGGGTTGTTTCTTCCAGGACGAGGACGGTACGCGCAAGCCGGTGATCATGGGAAGCTACGGCATCGGTGTCGGAAGATTGCTCGCCTGCCTGGCCGAACACTACAACGATGAGAGCGGCTTGAAGCTGCCGATCACGAGCGCACCCTACCAGGTGCATCTCGTCTCCCTGGTAAAGGACCAGGAGATCGCGGACGGCATCTATGAAGAGTTGCAGGCAGAAGGGATCGAAGTACTCTACGACGACCGGAAAGAGTCGGCGGGAGTCAAGTTCGCCGATGCGGACTTGATCGGCATCCCCATCCGCATCACCTTGGGAAACCGATCGCTGAAAGAGGGTTCGGTCGAAGTGAAGCTGCGAAGCAATCTCCAGGAGACGAATGCGCTTCCTCTCGCCTCGCTGGGTTCCCAGGTCAAGGAATTGGTCACCTCATTGCACAAGGAGATCAGTGCGAGGATATCCCACAGGGAACTGGCCTGACCTCACGGTCCGAAAACAATGCGGCCGACCTTCCGTCATCCGGATAGTCGGCCGTACCTGTATGCTCAGAGGAGACTGTGTTGCTCAGCGGGCCCCCGCTGCCTTGAGGATCTTCACCACATAGCGGCGTCGCGACATGCGGGCATAATCGAGCGCTGAGCGATCCTGGTAGTCACGTGCGTTCACGTCACTGCCCGCGCGGATCAGCGCGCTGATCACCTTAGTCTCATTTCCGCTGTTCACCGCCATGATCAATGCATTCTCACCGAGATAGTTCACGTCATGGACATCGGAACCGGCCTCGACGAGGGCATCGATGATATCGGGACTCGGATTGTGGTTCGCAGCCAACTGCAATGCGGTTGACTTGTACTGTGGTTCACGTTCGAACACATCCGCCCCCGCATCGACGAGCGCCTTGATCACATTCGCGCTGGAATTGAAGAGCGCTGCGCGCATCAGGGGGGTCAGACCGAAGGAATCGGTTCCATGCACGTCGGCCCCCTGTTGCAGCAATCGGATCACTTCACCCGCGTCCTTTGCGCTGTCAGCTGCAGTCAGCAGTCTCTCCTGGAGCTTCTCTTGATTCATGCCTACCTCCTCGGTTCTTTTCAGAATCAGTTTAAATATCCTCAAATTCCGGCCAATAGTAAAGAGGAAGATTCACCGGCCATGCAAATTTGTTGCCGATGACGAACGAGCATAGTACTATGCTGGTATGATTACGAGAGAACTTATCAAGCGGATTCCGAAAGTTGAGTTGCATGACCATCTCGACGGAGGATTGCGGCCCAGGACGATCATCGAGCTCGCTGACGAAATGGGAATTCCGCTTCCCAGCCATGATGAGACCGAGCTTGCGAGGTGGTTTGCACGGGGATGCGTGCAAAAAAGCCTCCCGCTGTATCTTGAGACCTTCGATGTGACCGTCGCGGTCATGCAGACGGCCGAGGCGCTCAAGCGTGTCGCCATAGAGGCACTCGAGGACCTTGCGACGGATCACGTGGTCTACGCGGAGATCCGTTTCGCCCCGGTATTGCACACTGCGAAAGGACTGAGCATGGAGGAAGCGCTCATAGCGGTCCTTGCGGGGATGGACGAGGGAAAGCGAAGAACCGGCATCTCCTACGGAGTCATCCTCTGTGCGCTCAGGAACCAGGAAATCACCATATCCACTGAGGTTGCCAAGCTCGCGGTGGCCTATCGTTCCCACGGGGTCGTCGGATTCGATCTCGCCGGTGATGAGAGCGGACACCCGCCGAAAAGACATCTCGAGGCGTTCCAGTACATCAGGAACCAAAACTTCAATATCACGATCCACGCGGGCGAGGGGTTCGGACTCGAGTCGATCTGGCAGGCGATACAGGTCTGCGGATCCCACAGGATCGGACACGGTACCCGCTTGATCGACGACATGACGATCAACGGGACGAAGATCGAGAAGATGGGCTCTCTGGCCCACTTCATCCAAGACCGCAGGATTCCGATCGAAATGTGCCTGAGCAGCAACGTGGGAACCGGAGCGGCGCAGGATTTCGCAACCCACCCGTTCCATACCTTCTTCCGGAACAACTTCAGGGTATTCCTGAGCGTCGACAACCGCCTGATGAGCGACACCACATTGTCGAAAGAGATGGAGATCGCGGTTGCCCACTATGGATTGACCTTGCGTGATCTGGAGAAAGTGACGGTGAATGCCATGAAATCGGCATTCATCCACCACGACGAGAAGATCAGGATCATCTTCGATGTGATCAAGCGAGGCTACGCTGAGATCAGGCGTGAGTGGGGCCTTACCGACTAGCGGTATCGTCGCCACTCGTCCAGGGGATTGATCTTCAAACGAAGGATGAAATAGAGGTACGAGAAACCGAATCCTGCCAGGTGGGTCAGGTGCGCTACCCCGCGCGTGCTGCCGAAGACCTGGTTGAACACCTCTATCGCCGTATAGATTCCGATGAGCAGGGGAGCACGGATGGGAAGGATCCCGAAGACGAAGATACGTGCATAGGGATAGAACACGGCAAAGGCGAACAGCACCGCGTAGATCGCTCCCGATGCGCCCACGAGGATCACGTTCGTTCCTGTCGCAAGATAGGAAACCAACGAGAAAATGCCGCTGAGCGTTCCGGTCAGCAGGTAGAAGAGCAGGAACTCCCTGCTGCCGATCCTCCGCTCGACCGGCATGCCGAACATGAACAGTCCGAGCATGTTGAAGAGGATATGGGAGAAGTCGGCGTGGACGAACATATAGGTGAACACCTGCCAATACCATGAACGGTAGATGATGTATTGGGGAACCATCGCGAGGTATGCATAGGCTCGCGGGACTGCCATCGTAAGCATGAATACGATCACGTTCACGATGATCAGCTTGAGCGCCACGTTGCTGTATGAGTAGCGGAACTTTCGGTTCAAAAATGTGTATGCCATAGCTGAAACATAGCTGTCGGAGAAGAAATCGTCAATTGTGCAACTGTTGCGCGAGCCTGTCCGGGTGTGATGATTTTTCACACCGCATGAGTGCAACGCTTCACTCGATTTGCCCGAATTTGCTGAGAGAAACATGACAAAATTCTCGAAAACAAGCGATTTTCAAGGTTTTTCGTTGTTTTTCGAAAGTTGGCACGGAGATTGCATATCAATGTGTACAGAGCAACAGTTTTTTCATACCTCCTTTAGTGTGATTTTCCTTGGAGACCAGCGGAATTCTCTCCCCACCCCAATAACCCTCCCGCTGGTCTCCTCCTTTTTTCCCAAGACATGCGCATCTCCACGGTTATCGCAAGCTGTTTTTCATGGTAGTATCGGGCCATGGCAAAGAGCAGACGAGATACAGCCGATTTCTACACATTGAAGGCACGAAAGGAGGGCTATCCAGCCCGTTCCGTCTATAAGCTTGAGGAGATCCAGCAGGGACATCGGATCATCAAGAGCGGTGATACGGTACTCGACGTAGGAGCTGCCCCGGGAAGCTGGACCCTCTACACCCATCGGGAGCTGATCAAGGGCAACGGGACGATCGTCGCCGTGGATCTCAATCCGCTCGGGCTGAATCCGGTTCCTCCTACCGTGATCAGCTACACGGGGGATGCGTTCAGCAAGGAGATCAGGGAGAAGCTTGTATCCCACGGTCCCTATGATACGATCATCAGTGATGCGGCTCCGATGACCACAGGAAACCGTTCGGTCGATACCTCCCGCAGCGAATGGCTCGCAGAGCATGTGCTGATGCTTGCTGAGGAACACCTGAAAGTACATGGGAATCTGGTGATCAAGATATTCCAAGGCGGAGGAGAGGTCGAGTTGCTCAAGAGGATGCGTCAGCTGTTCGTGAAGGCGAAACCCTTCAAACCGAAGGCAAGCCGATCCGACTCCTTCGAGATATTCCTCGTCGGGTTGGACCGGCTCGCTTCGCAGGAGGCATGATGATCAAACCTTGTTCTGTGCGACAAGATGGACATCCCTCTGGGGGAAGGGGATTTCGATTCCCTCGGCCCTGAACCTCTCCAATATTTCCTGCTGGAAGCGGAAGTAGACCGCCCAATAGTCGGCAGGCTTCGTCCACGGCCTGACGACCAGGTCGACCGAAGAGTCGTTGAGCTTGCTCACCGCGACGACCGGTGCGGGTTCGGGCAATATTTCGGTATAGCTGTTGAGGATATCCCAGATGAGCTGCTTCGCCTTGTTCACATCGCTGTCGTAGGCGATGGAGACTCCCATCTCGACACGACGGGTCTCAGTATAACTGTAGTTGATGATCGCCTGGCCCCAGATGAGCTTGTTCGCCATGATCACCCGCTTGTTGTCGGGCGTCGACAGTGTCACGCTCATCATGTCCATGTCACGGATCGTACCGTTCATCGAACCGACTTCCACATAGTCACCGACACGGAACGGAGCGTTGAGGACGATCATGACTCCGGCGAGCAGATTGCCCAAGGTCTCCTGGAATGCAAACCCGAGGATGAAACCGGTGATACCCAATCCGGCGATGATCGGAGCGAGATCGACACCGAGATGCGAGAGTACGACCAGGAAGACGAAGATCCAGCAGACTACAGATACGACCTTCAGGAGAAACTTGGCCATCAATTCGTTGATCTTCTTGCTCCTGGAGAATGCCTTCGCGAGAATCTTCTTGAGCACGACTATCAAGATCTTCCCGACAACCAGTATCAGTACGATCCCGATGATGCTGAAGAGCAAGTGCAACGCTTCTTCGCTGAACCAAAGTCGGATCGAGTCCATGAATGAGCGGGCCTGTGCCTGTGTTTCCATATCTTCCTCCTACGGAATCATTGTAATGTGTCTTATGTATCCATCATACGGGGAATACCCTGTCGATTCAACCGTACGATGTCCTCACGCACATGCATGCCATGTGGTCCTTACGGAAAAAAATCGGCACGATCGTCAACACGGGCGATCGTGCCTCTTCTCATCATTCATATGAGCGTGGGGACCTTCCGGGTTCCCACGTCTTGGTGCCTCACATCAGCGGGACAGCAGCGAGGTGAGCCGCTTCACAAAGTCCGCGGGATTCTTCAGCATCACCCCTTCGTTGATCAGGGCTTGGTCGAGCAGGACTTGCGAGAGGTCGGCAACGAAGGCTTCGTCCTCGGAGTCGGCGATCTTCCTCACGACCGGGCTGTCGAGATTGATCTCGAGGATCGGGGTGCTTTCGGGCATGTCGCTCTGTCCCATCGACTTGAGTATCTGCTGCATCTGCACCGTCATGTCATTGTCATCCACGACGACGACCGCAGGGGCATCTACCAGGCGAGAGGAGACGACCACGTCCTTCACACGTTCGCCGAGCGCTTTCTTGATCTTCTTGATGACATCCTTGCCCTCTTTCTTTTTCTTCTTGCTCTCATCCTTGTCCAGTTCATCGACGGCTCCCGCCTTGTTGATGGCCTGGAGCGTCTTCTCCTGGTAGGTTCCGATGGAGGGAACGACGATATCGTCGATATCATCGGTCATGAGCAGGACCTCGATGCCTTTTTTCTTGTACCCTTCCAACAGGGGCGAACGACGGATGGTCTCCTCATTCCCGCCTGCGAGATAGTAAACATGCTTCTGGTCCTCTTTCATCCGCTCGACGTAGGATGCAAGGCTGGTGTAGCCTTCCACCTCGGAACTTTTGAACCTTACCAGCTCGAGCAAGTTCTCGCGGTTCGCATAATCGCTGTAGAGGCCCTCCTTGAGCGGACGGTTGAACTGATCGACGATCTTTCCATACAGCTCGGGATTCTGCTCGGCGACTTTCTTCAGCTCTCCGAGGATCTTCTTCACCGATGCTGTCCGGATATTCCCCATGATCCGGTTCTGCTGGAGGATTTCCCTGCTCACGTTCAGCGGCAGGTCCTCGCTGTCGATGACACCGCGGATGAACCGCAGGTAGGTGGGAAGCAATTCCTTCTCGTCATCGGTGATGTAGACCCGCTTCACATAGAGTTTCACGCCCGGCTTGTAGTCGGCATGATAGAGGTCATAGGGAGCTTTCGAGGGGATATAGAAGAGTGTGGTGTAGTTGTTCGCCCCTTCAGCCTGGGTGTGGATATACAAGAGGGGATCTTCCGTATCGAAGGAGGTGTTCTTGTAGAACTCATGATAATCCTCGGCGGTCAGCTCGTTCTTGGAACGTCTCCACAGGGCAGCCGCGCTGTTGATCTGTTCGACCTTGTGGGTCTTCTGCCCCTTCTTCTTCCCCTTGTCATCATACTCCTCTTCGTCATAGGAGATGAAGATGGGGAACGCGATGTGGTCGGAATAACGCTTCACCAGACGATCGAGCGTCCAACGGCTGGCATACTCATGCCCTTCCTCGTTGAGAGACAGCGTAATGGTCGTCCCCTGGCTCTCGCGCTCGGCTTCTTCGAGGGTGAACGTGCCCTTGCCGTTCGAGGACCATTTCCACGCCTCTTCCGAACCGGCTTTCCTGCTGACGACCTCGACCTTCTCGGCAACCATGAAGCTGCTGTAGAAGCCGACACCGAACTGTCCGATGAGGTTTGAATCCTTCTTCTGGTCTTCGGTGAGGTTCTTCAGGAAGTTCTTGGTCCCGGAACGGGCTATCGTTCCCAGGTCATCGGCGAGATCGTCATGGCTCATCCCGATGCCGTTGTCGCTGATCACCAAGGTCTTCCCGTGTTCCTCGTCGGTGAACGAGATGTCGATGCGCGGGGAGAACTGCAGCTCCTTGAACGCGGGATCGACCAAGGTCAGGTACTTCAGCTTGTCCAGCGCATCGGATGCGTTGCTGATCAGTTCCCGCAAAAAGATTTCCTTATGGGAGTAGAGCGAGTGGATAATGAGGTGCAAGAGCTCAGACACCTCTGTCTTGAATTTCTTTTGTTCCATGGGTTCCTCCGAATCGTGGTTGTACCAGAGATAACATAGTCAAAAATCTGCCTGTCGGCAACGTTTTGATTAACATTCAGGCCATTCTGGGCTATGCTTGGGCATGCACTTCTCGCAACCGACCGCGGCGCGGCAGATCAACAGGCTCAGGACGCTCAACCTCATCGCCATGCACGAGGATCTTTCCCGTGCCGACGTGGCGAGGACGCTGGGGTTGAACAAGGTCAGCACCAGTGAGATCGTCGACCTGCTCCTTGCCGAAGGGATGATCATGGAGACGGGCACACGTGCCACCGCTGCGGGAAGACGCCCGGTATCGCTCGAGCTCAACAAGGATGCCAAGATGGTGCTGGTCCTCGACATCGGGACGAGAAACACCTCGGTGGCCCTGATCAATCTCGCAGGGGAGATGCTCCGGTTCGAGCGCTTTCCGACGGCAAGGAAACCCTCACCTGAGCAGATGGCTGCCACGATCATCCTCCAGACACAAAAGTTCCTCTCCAGGATGAAGGATCCCGCACTCGTCAGCGGGATGGCCATATCGATCAGCGGGGAGGTGGAACCAGCCACCGGGACGATCCTCCGACAGGGCGATTGGGAATGGGAATCTGTACCCTTGGCCTTCGCCCTCTCCAAGCACCTGAAGTTTCCCTTGATCGTCGAGAACAATGTGAAGTCCATGATCCTCGGGGAACGATGGTTCGCGGATATCAACGCAGAGACCACCTATTTCTATGTGAATTGGGGTGAGCATATCGGAGCCGCCTATCTCGCAGAGGGGAAGATCCTCAGCCATGACTGTCAGTTCGGCCACATTCCCGTCGCGAGGTCGGGAACCTGCCGCTGTGGAGCGATCGGGTGCCTGGAGACGTTGGCTGCAGGGTGGGCCTTGGTGGAGAATTTTCCGCAGATCACCTCGGTGAAGCAGCTGTGCACACTCGCCGAGAACGACAGTTCTGCCGATTCCGACCTCTTGCATGCAGCCGAATCGATGGGATTGGCCTTGGTCTCCGCCTCTGCGATCCTCATGCCGCAGCGGATCATCATCGGCGGGGGGATAGCCGCCCTGCCCGACCGCTATTTCACCGCGCTGCGTGAAACTTTCCAAAGGGCCGCTCCTCCCGTGATCCGCGAACGCACGACCATCCAGCGTACCAGTCTGGGTGAAAGGGCGGGCATCCTGGGGACCGCTGCGATGGCTCTGGATGAATTTGTCTTCAAGAGAACGTTGCTGGACCAGCTGAAACATCAGAGGGTATAAAAAAACCGCTTCCCTTTTGGGGGAAAGCGGCACCTCCTTCAGAGCATAAGGAGCGACCTTATCTCCATGCATCCCTGAGCAGCTTCCGCACTGCCCGAGAGCAACCACAGATTTGATTATTGCATGGTTTCATTCAGTTGAAAAGCTTTTTTTTTCGAAGTTTTCGCGTGCTTTTTTTATTCAACAGAAAGCGATACAAGAATATCGGATCGATAGGTATCGGTCGCCGCGGCGACCAAGGCGGCTGAGTATCCGGCATCGGTAAGACGCGCTGCAAATATCTTCGTGACCGCTGAAAGCGCACTTCCCGCACCGACTGTGATGTTCACGAAAGAGTCGCTCACACGGATGACCGGATCGTCATCGCCCTCCTCCGGCCGCTCGAGCAGCTCGAAGGCAATTTCGTCATCTATCGTATCGAGGGTACTGCGAAGCGGTTCGAACACATAGGATACCTTGAACGTGGTGGCCTCGATCGGAGGATTGTCCACCCGGAGTGTCCATGTCCCGATATCGACACCGGGATTGCCCGGCTGCATCGTCTCGGAAAGCAGGTCCACCGAACCGTCATTCAAAGGAGCGACGGAGAAATAGGGCCGGCTTTCGATGAACCCGGTGAATACGATGGTACCGGTCTCCGCCGGTGGATCCGCAACAACCAGGGAGGAGAAGATGAACATGGTGAGGAATGTGAGAAGCAAGCTCTTTTTCATGTCATGTCTCCACATGCGGCACCCGATATGAGAAAGCACCCCGTAGGGTGCTTGATCTCATGTATAACGAAAGGAATCAGGACCCGGAAGTAAGATTGATAGTGATGGTCGAAGTGAAGTCGCTTGCAGGGTCGGCAGTAGCCACAGCAGTCGTAGCGTCTGCGGTAAGCTTGACACGCACATCACGAGTCAAACTGGTATTGCCAGAGGCTGGATCATACGTGGTTTCTCCTCCTGTAGAAAGAAAAGTGGGAGTGGTACCATTCATCTCCACAACCTGATAGGCAAGAGACTGACTGGTGGTCGCACTCGTGAGTGGCCCAAATACATATTCAAGGGTATAGGACTCGGTACCCACGTGATTGTTCGTCACGAGTGTCCAGGAACCGACCTTCACACCATTTCCGCCGCTATGTACGTTCACATCGTCCTTCAAGTTGATGTTAACAGCGGGTGTTACTTCGGTAACAGTGAATACATGGGAAAGCTCCGGTGCCAAGATATATCCGTTCACGGTCAAGGTGCCGGTATCCAGGGCAAACAGGGATGCGCTGGCAATTATGGAAATAGCAACCAAAACAATAAGTACTTTCTTCATACATATACCTCTCTCAGCCGAAGCTGTATGTATAATCTAGTACCAGTTAGCACTTATGTCAATAGATGATGTATTATTTTCATGCATTTTTTCAGATTTTCAAATATTTTATTTCTTTTCTTTATATAACATACATTTATATATTTCCAAACACTCTCAATCATGTGACATCTGAATAGAATTGGGGAGTTCATACTCCCACCATACTGATATATCGAGCTGGTATGATTGCTGCATCACGTCTCCTCATATGACAAAAGCTACAGGAGAGCCCTGCATAAGTGCATGAGAAGCGTGGTACGACTGGCGAGAGGATGTCAGAGGGCTTCGAGAATCAGCTGGACGGTCGTCTGATAGGCGTCAAAGGGAGGATAGGTATTGGCATCGATCCGCTGGAGGTAAACCGGTCCGTTGTTCTGCTCGGGCTTGTAGGTTCCGCCATTGCGCACCAAAGTCGCGAACACATCGCCATCATAGACCCAACCGTTGCCGTTATTGATACGGTAGGGAATCCTGACCGGCTGATCATTCACCGTCGCATTGAAGGTTCCCACGATTTCGCCACCATCGACAGTCGCATAGGCTGCAGGATGTTGGAGCCGGAGGACCAAAGCGGAAGAACTGTTTGATGAGACAGACCACTGCCCAACTTCAATACCAATCCCTCCTGCAGAAAGAAGGATATCTCCTTCATCAAGGCGAACTGCGTTGGGTAATATATCGAAGCTCCCTGAAAGGTCAAAGAGAGATTTCGATGCAACAACTCCACTGAGGGTCAAGGATGTAGAATCTATGGTATCGGCCACAAGTGATGACGAAAGTATGCAAAAAATCAGTATGATAGGCAGCATCTTTCTCATCCGTCCCTCCATCCTCTCAAGTTTATTGGATAAGTGTAATCATTCAACGGACATCTAGCAACAGTCGAAATCTACACCTCCAAAACGCTATCTCTTGCATACCAAGATTAAATAATGAACTTTATTCAAAATTCTTTAATATAACAAATATTCTGACATCATACTCTTAATGCAAACACTTTATCTTAAAAGCCATCCCCAGGCAGCATCTTTTCCAATGCCTGCTGGCCAAAAAAAATTGATGCCATGAGTAATATAAAACTCACGACATCAATAATTTTGTCTTTTATTTAATTTGTAGCTAAGTTAACAGTCCAAGTAGTTGAATAGGTCCCTGATTCCGCCAGATCCCAATCAGCTTTCGACATCGCAATGGTAAACTCTTTCGAGCTGAAACGCAGACCTGCCGTAGCCACAATACTATTAAGAGTTATCGGTACATCAGAAGATGAACTCAGAACCGAAAAAGTAGAACCTCCCAACGGAGTAACAGTGTATCCAATTTTAGTAGTTACTCCCGATGCAATCATAGGATTAGCCAAGACAGTAACCGTATATGCACTATTCTTGTTTGTCATCAGATGAACTTCCAAAGATTTCGAAAGAGCAGTGTCAGTAAAAACAATCGGGGATCCGGATGTTCCAACAGGAGTAAGCTCAGCGAACTCCAACTTATTGGTTGGATCGGCAGATGGGGTAGTGATAACCACACCAAACTGGTCACCAACTGCAGTCTGTAAATATAAATTCGTAGATGCATCATTCGCACCAAACGCCACACCGGCCACGAGAAGCACCAACAAGATTGCTAAAGCCTTTTTCATTTTATTCTCCTTCCTGACTATCATGTCTTTTTCGTTTTCTGTTTCAACCACCTTCCCGGTGGATGGTCATACACTACTATTACTCCAAACTTATGTCAATAGATAAACAAAAAAATTTGTAGAAAATTTCAAAAAATTTTTAAGAAATTTTTATTTTATTATTATATATTGAGTTACTCATTTATAATTCTTTTCATCTTGTGACATTTTATGTCTGTTCTGTCTGATTATTGTCCTAAGTTGGACGAATTATGCTTTATACATGCTACTTTCAGGGGTTGGAAACTGCCAGCTTATGTCAAACCTTTGTCAATCCGGAGAAGAAGAGGACCCGGCTTGCACCGGGTCCTGACATAGTACGAAACTTCTTACATCACTCGGTCTTCACATAAGAAGCGAGCGTATCAACATAGGCTGCCAGGACATCCCCGAGCTCCTGGGAAGGCCTGATCGTACTGTCCTTGCCCGCGAGGTGGACGATTCCGCTCACCGGCTGGTTAGCCCGCGCGAGATTGCCGTGCATGCCGAGCGGGATGTGGATCAGTCCCATGGTCTGTGCATAGTGGACCAACGAGTCGATGCAGAACGCACCTTCCGCGATACTGTTGTCGCAGCTGGTGAAGCACGCGAAGTACCGTCCCTCGAGACTCCTGTTCATTGCCAGCTCATACGTAGAATCCATGAACGCCTTCATCTCCGCCGAGACGTTTCCGAACGTCGTGGGGCACCCGAGGATCACCATTCCGCTCTTGAGCAGGGTCGACTCATTCGCCACCGGCAGAGCCTGTATCTCTTCATAGAAGTCATTGGCAGCATCCGACTTGTTCGCCCAGATATGCAAATCGGCATCTTCTACCCGATAGAGCCTGGCATCTACCCCCCGCTCAACAAGAAGCTCCTGCAGGAATGTCGCGATGATGTAACTGTTTCCGTTCACGCTGTGGACTATGATGGAACACCGATCCATGGCACCCTCCTCTTGGCGACGAATCGCCTTCTTGTATCCAATATACAATCTGGAGTGCTCAACACCAAGCGTTAAATCGTCCTTCCCGCTCGGAGAGGAAAATCCGGGTGCCGTAGGCCTCGCTGAGTAGCTCTTCCGAGAGGACATCACGCTTCGGTCCGTCCGCGATGATCCTCCCTTGCTTCAACACCACGACCCGCCCGATCTCACCGATGATCTCCGAAAGATCGTGCGTCACCAGGATGATCGTACGCCCCTCATGCGCGAACCGCTCGAGCGATTCACGGTAGCTCTTCTTCGCGGGAAGGTCGAGATTCGAGACTGCTTCGTCCAGGAGCATCACCTGCGGGTCGTGAACCGTCGCCCTGGCAAGGAGGACTCGCCGAGCCTCACCGGAGGAGAGCGATCGCATCGGCTTCTCGGCGAGATGCAGCACCCCTTGCTGCAGAAGGCACTTGCCGGCAGCCTCTTCCATCGCCTCGGTGACCTGATGGTGGAAATCGAGGCCGATGCTGCTGAAATACCCGGAGAGGACGATATGGCGTGCAGGATAGCTGGTCGTACAGAGATATTGCAACGCAGCGGAAACGATTCCCATCCGCTTGCGCAGCTCCAGGACCTGCCATCGGGAGCTGCCGAAGAGGATCCGGTGACTATCGGGGGACCACAGGGGGTGGACCTCCTCGCTCATCACCTGGACCAGCGTCGACTTCCCCGCTCCGTTGGCACCGATGATCGCCACATGCTCTCCCGCGCGAATGTCCAGGCTGACCGCATCGAGGGTGACTCTTCCGGCTCGGCGGACGGTGATGTTCTGCAAGCTGATGATCGGTTGTCCACACATGAGAAAGCCTCCGTCAGTCCAGCATACGGAAGGCGGAGGCTTCTTGCAAGCGCAGAGTGTACTCAGGCGAGGGCGAACTTGCTCGTTTTCTCTGCGTGGGCGGAGATCTTCTTCTTCAGATCGGTGAGGTTCACCAGCACCAAGGCGACCGCGAGATCGGTCTGGCCATTTTGCAACGCCTCAGCAATGTACTGGTACTCACGGACCTTCTTCTCATACTCCTCGTAGCTCATCGCGGAGTAGGCCAGGCTCTCGTCGAGCAGGGGGGAGAGGTTCTCGTAGATCGCATCGAGTATGATGTTGTCATTGGAACGGACGAGGACCTTGTGGAACTCGCCTTCGCTGACGCGGAATTCTTCGATCGCTTTCGACTCACGTGCCTGGATACCCCGCAGCGCCTTCTCCATCCGATCGGAGGTGACACGGAGGTCCTTGACGATCTCCTTCCTGCGAGGGTTGCGCGAGAAATCGCGGGCAGCGGAGACTTCGACGCTGGTACGGACCTGCACGAGGTCGAGCATCAGCTTGGTATCGCTGCTTCCGCCACGAAGGATCGAATCGGTGAGAGACTCGACGAACTGATCAAGATTGTTGCACTTCACACAGGCACGCCTGCCCTGGCTTACCGTGAGCAGACCCTTGGCCTCAAGCTGCTTGAATGCCTCCCGGATCGACCGGGAACTCGCATCGAACTTCTGTGCAAGCTCCTGCTGCGAGGGCAACAGCTCCCCCGCACTCAATTGTTTTGAGAGGATCAGGTCTTCCAGATAATTTGCAATCCGTGCCGATTTCGTGCGGCCGGGCAGTTTGTGTTGGGGAATCCTTTCGATGGTGTCCAACTTCCTGGACCTCCTGATTTTGATAACTTATGACAGAATACATTTTGGTGTTGTCATAAGTAAAAACGATATCTTACTAAAATAGTGTACTACATTCAAGTTCTTTTGGCAAGTGCCACTAATAACGAATTATCTGATGACATGAGTATGGAATAAGTATGACATCACTTCATACAAATAAGACAATCCCCATACAATACGAATGACGCTTGGAATTGCTTCCAAGCGTCATCACGGACCCGTTTGCGGGAGAGACTCAGACTACCGTCGCCTCGAGCTTGCCGCGTATGGCGGTCAGGTGCACGAGAGCGAGTGCTACCGCAAGGTCTGTCTGGCCTTGCTCGAGCGCCTCGACCAGGTACCGGTGCTCACGGGTACTTTTCTCCAGCTCGCCGTACGTGTTGGATATCTGGTCCATGCTCGAGTAGAGCAGTGGGGAAAGATTCTCGTAGATGGCGGTGAGTATCACATTGTCGTTCGAATCGATCAGGGTCTTGTGGAAGTTGAAGTCGTGGCCGTTCCACTGGCTCATCGCCTCCGGCTCCCCCGCTTGCAACCTCGGGAGCAGCAACTCCATCTTCGTGGTCAGATTGTCCAGCGACCTGACGAGCATGCTGCGCTGTTCGCTTCTCGAGAGCTCCCTTGTCGCCGAGACTTCCACCGTGGTCCGCACTTGCATCAGATCGAGCAGGAGCTTCTTGTCGGTGGTATGGTTGCTGATGAGGGTCGAAGAGAGGGAGGCGACGAACTGCTCGAGGTTGTTCGACTTGACCATCGCCCGCTTTCCTTGGCTTATCTCCACCAGTCCCTTCGCCTCGAGCTGCTTGAACGCCTCGCGGATCGAACGGGAACTCGCATTGAACTCTACGGCGAGATCCTGCTGCGAAGGCAGCGGCTCTCCCGCCTGATATGTTTTATTGAGGATCATCTCCTCTATCTGACGTGCAATCTGTGCCGATTTCGTCTCTGAGCTGAATGATGTGATCATACTTGCATATTCTCCTATGACAAATACATAATGCCACATTTTTCTCCGAAAGGATACCTACTTTGTCTGCTTCCCTGTAAGAACCTCCAAAAACCTCTATCTTTTGACACAAGAACAGAAAATTTGGCGAAGAAGCTGTGAGATGCCCCATGAATTGCAAATTCAGCGTACTCTTTCATTACCTGACACGTCACCCATACAATCTTTGTATATTTTTGTATCATAATAAACTATGTATAGCATAGCAGAAAATGAAAATCATTTTCCTGAATTTTATTGTGTTCGGTAACTATTGACACAAGTAAACCACATGCGTATCATGAGGGCATGAACAGGTTTATGCACGGAAGCAAAGCACAGACATCCGGTCGCCTCGCGGTCATTCTGATCATCATGATCCTCCTTTTCGGAGTATCGGGACTCTACGCGGAGACGCTGCTTTCCACCGATTATCTCTATCTGAATACCAGTATACCCTCGAACAGCAGTTTCATCATCAACGGGGCTGATCCTGACAACAATGTCGTGCTCACCTTGGGACAACCTTCTCCCCCATTGAGCTATGTCTTCACCTATACCGGGACGAACATCGTCAGCATCACCATCACCAGCAGCAACGGAACGGGTTCGCAGATGCGTCTGAAACACTTGGAGGCTGATGCCTATATCCCATACCAGATGAAGTTCGACTATGATGGTCAGGGACTGTTGCCAGCCGAGACCGTGGTGAACGGAACCGCCCGAGACCTGGTGAAGTACAACGGCAATTACAACGAGCTTTCCGGAGGCATCCAGTTCATCACACCATCGGACGACAGTTATCTTGCCGGAGACTACAAGGACACGATCACCTTCTCGTTTGTAGGAATCTGAGGCTCATGAACGGCTGAAACGCTGCGCCATCCACTCCCGCCACCGCTTGAACCACCCTTTGCCGAACCGGATCTTGAAATCCTTGGAGGCCTTCTCTATCGTCACGTCCTGCTCGACTCCCTGTTTCAGGAAATCCCAGTGGCGTACGATCCACAGGTAGAGGTCCCCGTACGTCTTTCCCGGGAAGGTCCTGAGCAGCCGATCCTCCCTGATTTGCATGACGATCGGGAGGAATACATGCATATACCAGGAACGCGCGGCATCATCGAACGGAATCTCGTCCTTCCTGTCCTGGTTGATGAAGTACTTGTGCACTTGGATATGGTTGACAATCTCGGGATACATGCCGGGAGAAGAGAACTTGACCAAATCCATGTCCATGAACCGATCGAGTTGATACTCATCCAAGAAACGTTGCCGCTCATAGGAGACGACGCGCTTCACCAGCTGCATCCTGGTCATTCCGGGTTCGAGCGGAATCTCGCTGTCGAGCTCGACCACCTCGGCGTCGATGAACTCGACACCCTGTGCTTTTGCGACGGAGACCCGATGGTTCCCATCACGCACGAAGTAGCTGTCCCCCAATTTGTAGACGCTGATCGGGGGAAGGATCACTTGGTGCAGATGTGCTTCGTCTATGCTCTGCCAGCGGGAACGCAGCATCTCCTTGCGAGGGAAGAACGCCAATGTGAAATCGTGGTACCGCCCCTCGCTTCCGATCACCTTTTCCAGCGGGATCGCCATGAGCCCGCGATACGTCTCGAGCTTCGGCTTGATCAGCTTGGTCACCTCATAGAACGAGAGCAGTTCGTTGTTCTTCCACTGCAATGTGGAGAGCAGCTGTTGCATGCGTCCCTTGGACCGGGCCCTCGCGAAATCTTCCCTGCTGGTGAATTGGGAAATACTCATATCTTCCTCAGGAATCTTGCAGCACATGGCTGCTGAATACATTGATCACCTCGGTCTCCCGGTATCGGGAGATCCTCGGTGCATTCATGTCGATCAAGTGTACATGGCCATGGACCAGGTACCGTGGCTTGAAGGTCCGCATGAACCAGAGGAATGCCTTGAAGCCGGTATGGCAACGGTCCTCGCCGTCCCCGATTCCCCTAGGCGGCGCATGTGCCACCAAGATATCGAGCCAGCGACCGTAGCGAAGTCGGTTCCAGGACAGTTTCGGCACGAGGCCGAGGATGCGCAGGAACATCTCGAATTCGGTATACTGGTGCTCCCCCGAATTGTAGCGCATCGAACCGCCCAATCCCGCTAGCAACAGTCCGGTGGCCTTGTCACGCACAACCCTTCCCTCGAGGCACTCTCCTCCGATGCCGAAGAGCAGGCGACCACGGTCGAATTTCATGGAAAAGGAATCGTCGATCGCCGAGCTTTTCCGGTACCGGTGAAGATCCTCGACATGGTGGTTACCGAACACGAAGTAGAACGGCTTGTTCAGCGATGACACGATGAATTCATAATAGCGCATCGGCAGGTCCCCTGCGCTGATCACAAGCTCGACATCCGAGTATCGTTCGGCGATGTTGGCGGAATAGACCAGTTGGTCCTGCTCATCCGCGATGCAGAGGATCTTCATCGTCACCTCATGCCATACCCGCAGTCCGCGGTCATGATCTCGCCAGTCATGGCGCTGGAGGCCCCTGAGGCCAAGAAACAGACGATCGAGGCGATCTCCTCCGTCGTGACAAGGCGCCCGAGCGCGGCTCGCGAGCGATAACGGCTCACCAGGTCGGGGGTATGCTCATGCAAAGAGGGTGCATCGATGAGGCCGGGAGCCACGCCGTTCACCCTGATGCCGAACGGTGCGAGTTCGGATGCCAAGGACCGGGTATAGGAAACCAGCGCTCCCTTCGAGGCATCATAGTGGGCAGTGCCCCCGAATCCTGGCCGGAATGCATTGATGCTGCAGATGTTCACGATCGTGCCGCGTACCTGCATCAGATGCACCAGTGCCAACCGGCACATCCGCCACACCCCCTTGATATTCGTATCCATCACCGCATCCCACGCCTCCTCGGTCAGGTCCTCCTGTGAAGAGACGCTGAAGATGCCTGCGTTGTTCACCAGGATATCTGGTTCTCCGAGTTGTGACACCGAGAGTTCGATGGCATCATGTACCGACGCTTCGCTTCGTACGTCGGCGAGAACAGCTAGTGCCCTAACCCCATCGAGGCAGGCAAGGCGTCGAGCGAGCGATTCGGTGCGTGCCCGGGAATGTTCCGAGCCGTAGAAGAGCCCGACAGAGGCCCCTTGCATCGCCAGCGCACTCGCGATCGCTCCGCCCAGGTTTCCAGAGGCTCCGGTGACCAAGGCTACCTTGCCACGCAATCCGAAATCGATCATCGGGAGGCTCCTTCCGCTTGAGACGCAAGAAACGGTTCGAGAAGCGCTGCCGCAGGGGAGTCTAATCCACGCAGGAACAGGCGATCGGCCAAGATGAAATCCTGTGCATCGAACGCAGGACTCATCACCGTACTGCACAATGCATACCCATGCCGTATCGGTCGTGCCAGCCGTGATGCCTGCCACGAACCTCCCGGCACCACGGATACCGGCTGGGCACCCTCAGCGAACCCGAGGGTGTACTGACGGACGGATCGGTCGGCATCTGCCACCACCTGCGTGACCAAGTCCCCCGCAATCCACGTCCAGACCTCGTTCCCCGCCAGATAGTGCAAGGCGGAGAAACTTTGCTCGGTCATCAGGTAGTAGATGACGCTCGTCAAGGGCAAGCGTTCCTCGGTGAAATTCCCGAGGGATCCGGTTTCCACCATGGCCTCCTCGACGAAAATCCTCCTGAAATATCCTCCCTCTCCCTCGAGAGGCTCGAGGGAGAGCTGGCGGATCACTTCTGCACCCGTCATGCCGGCCAAGCTGCGGTGATCGCCTTCACGAGCGCAGAGAAGGAGGATTTCACCCGCTCTCCCGTCTCCAGCACCTCATGATGGTTCAACGGCTGATCGAGTATCCCGGCGGCCATGTTGGTCAGGCAGGATATCCCGAGGACCTCCATTCCCGCGTGGCGGGCGGCGATGACCTCCGGTACGGTGGACATCCCCACCGCATCGGCTCCGCAAGCGCGTGCGAAGCGTACCTCCGCGGGAGTCTCGAACGAAGGTCCGGTGAAAAGCTGGTAGACCCCTTCCCTGAGTGTCATACCAAGCCGGGAAGCCTCCTTGCGTGCCATTGCACGGAGTCGCTCAGGATACGCGGTGCTCATGTCGAAGAATCGCTCGCCCAACTCTTCGATGTTCGCACCTCGCATGGGGTTGTCTGCGATCAATTTGATATGGTCGCAGATCAGCATGAGATCGCCAGGTTGCCACGCGGTGTTCACACATCCGGCGGCGTTGGTGACCAGCAGGTTCGTGATGCCCATCACACGCATCATCTGCACGGGGAACACCACGGTATCCATAGAGTAGCCTTCATAGTAATGGAAGCGCCCCTGCATGACCAGGACACGTTTGCCTGCCAAGGTTCCCGCGACCAGCCGTCCTGCATGTCCCGGTACGGTGGAGACGGGAAAGTGGGGTATCTGCCGATAGGGTACGGCGATCGCATCGGTCAGTTCGTTGGCAAGGTCCCCAAGCCCCGAACCGAGGATCATGCCGATCGCGGGAACCTCCTTCCCTATCTTCGATTCCACATACGAGGCCGCCTCACGCAGCCGAGCCATCACACCATCCATGTTCTCTCCTCCTTTCACGGATCAGAACGGTTCTCCGGCTGCCTTCGGAGCAGCCGAACGCTTCGAGAAGGCGACCAAGGCCAAGAGGGTCACCACATAGGGGAATACCTTGAAGATCACCGGAGGGATCACGCCGAACTGGGGAATGACCTGCGATACGTTCGCGATGGTCGTCGCGGTACCGAAGAAGAAGGTCGCCCCCAAGATGCCCAGAGGTTTCCACTGTCCGAAGATCAAGGCTGCGATCGAGAGGAATCCGAGTCCCGCGACCGTTCCGTTGAACTCTCCCGAGTAGGTGATCAGGATGATCGATCCGCCCAACCCGGCCAGCGCTCCCGACATGGTGACGCCGAAATAGCGCATCCGGTACACATTCACTCCCGCACTGGCGACAGCCGAGGGGTGCTCTCCGCACGCCCTGAGACGAAGCCCGAACGAAGTCTTGTACAGGAGGAACCACGACGCTCCCCACACGGCCAAGGCCACCCACGTGCTCCAGTAGGATTGGGTGAAGAACAACGTTCCCAAGCCCGGGATGCTCGAGAGGAGGGGAACGTCCTGCCGGACGATGCCGAGCATGATCCGGACGTTTCCGCTTCCTGCGATCGTTCGTGCAAGGTAGACGGTCAATGCACTTGCGAGCATGTTGA
Organism: Spirochaetales bacterium; assembly: GCA_018433865.1. Lineage (GTDB taxonomy): Bacteria > Spirochaetota > Spirochaetia > Sphaerochaetales > Sphaerochaetaceae > UBA8525. The sequence goes on from JAHDQJ010000002.1 coordinate 398,424, forward strand.
TCGCCGTTCCGCTGATCACCTGGTCTGCCTTGAGATTGATCGAGGCGAAGGCGTGCAGGAGCGAAAAGAGTGCTCCCGCGAGCACGCCCATCAGAAGTCCGAGCGGCAACGCCGCGGTGAGAAGCGTCTGTTCGGTCAGGCGGATCGTCAGCGCACAGGCGAAATAGCCGACGAGCATCAGTCCTTCGAGTCCGAGGTTCGTCACGCCGCTGCGCTCACTGTACAATCCGCCGAGGGCGGTCATGAGCATGGGAATCGTGTAGGCGATCGCATAGGGCATGATCAGACGTATCAGATGGCTGGTCGAAAAGAGGGCGAGCACCACGAGGGCAAGCACCACGTAGATGAGCATTGCCAAGGGGCTGGCGAACTTGTTTTGCTTCTGTTCTCCATTACGCATTGCCAGCCTCCTTTGCACTCGCTTCCCGTTTCGCATCGAGGCGTTTTTTCTTCCGCTTGCCCAATGAATCCCAGAAGCGGCTGAAGAGAACACTCGTCGCGGTGAAGTAGATGATCGTCGCGATGATCGTATCGGCGATCTCGGGAGGAACATCGGTCATCGCATTCATGAAGCCCTTGCCCGATTGCAACATTCCGAAGAAGAGCGCCGAGAGAAGGACACCGATCGGGTTGCTCGCACCGAGCAGGGCGACCGCGATACCGTCGAACCCCATGGAGGGCATCACCCCGATCTGGATATTCCGGGAATACCCGGTATAGAAGGTCATCCCGGCCAAGCCTGCGAGCCCTCCGGCGATCATCATCGAGATGATCACGTTCCGGTTCACCCGGATTCCGGCATACTCGGCACAGAACCTGTTGGAACCGACTGCCTTCAGTTCAAAGCCCAAGGTGGTCTTGTCCAGCACATACTTGATGATGAATACCGCGGCTATGGCGAAAAAGATACCAAGGTTGATATAGCCGCCTCCGAAGATCTTCGTCAACCACGGAGATCGGAGCGTCTGCTCGATCGCGATGGATTTCGATTCCGTCTCCAGGGAAGGTCCCTTGAGATATGCAGGAACGAAATAGTAAACGGACCAGTAGGCGATCCAGTTCATCATGATGGTCGCGACGACCTCGTGTACATTGAACCGTGCCTTGAGCAATCCGGGAATCACACCCCAGAGCGCTCCTCCGGCGAAAGCGCAGAGGATGATGACCAACAGGTAGAACGGCCGGGGAAGGAACACATAATGGGCGACCAGTGTCGCACAGAGTCCTCCGACCAGCATCTGTCCGGCCGCCCCGATATTGAACAAACCGGTCTTGAACGCGAAGGCGACCGAGAGCCCGACCAGCATCAAGGTGATCGCCGTGGCGATCGTGTTCCCCACACGCTCCATGTTCATCAGTCCGCCGCGGAAAAGGTAGAAGAATCCCTCGAACGGGTTGCTTCCGATCGCAAGCATCAGGATCCCGCCCGCGATCAGTCCGAGGATCACCGCGGAAACGGCGATCAGGAAGGCATTGCTTTTCACTCTCATCGGGCGGCCTCCTTGGTTTTCACACCGGCCATCATGAGTCCGACCTCTTCCTCGTTCGTCTTCTTGGTCTCGACGACATCGATAAGCTCACCACTGTTCATGACCGCGATGCGGTCGGAGAGGTTGAAGATCTCATCAAGTTCGAAAGAGACCAAGAGCACCGCCTTGCCCTTGTCCCGGTGCTCTACCAATCGCTTGTGGATATATTCGATCGCTCCGACGTCGAGCCCCCGTGTCGGTTGCACGGCGATGATCAGGTCCGGCTCAAGCGCCATCTCCCTTCCTACGATCGCCTTCTGTTGGTTTCCTCCCGAAAGCTTTCCGGCAAGCGAGAGGATGCCCTCGCCGGAACGGACATCGAACGCATCGCAGATATCCTGTGCATGCTTGTCGATGACAGGCTGTTTCAAGATTCCGTTCTTGCTGAATGGCGGGCGGTAGTACTCCTTGATCACCATGTTCGAACCGAGCGGAGCGCTCATCACCAAACCGCGCTTTTGCCGGTCCTCGGGAATGTGTCCGATCCCCGCCTCGTTCCGCTCTCGGATCGAGGCATGGGTGATTGCCTTCCCGTTGAGCAGGACGGCTCCCGATACGGCAGGACGCAATCCCGTGATGGCCTCGACCAATTCGGACTGTCCGTTGCCGTCGACTCCCGCGATTCCTACGATCTCGCCTGCACGGACCGCGAGGGTAAAATCCTTGACCGCAGGCACTTTCTTGTTGTTCAGCACCCTGAGCGATTGTACCTCGAGAACAGGTTTGCCCGCTTGCATATCCTGCTTGGCAACCTTGAAGTTGACCGGGCGTCCCACCATCATCGCAGCCATTTTCGCCTGGCTCGTCGAGGCGACATCGACCACCCCGACCATCTTGCCCCGCCTGATGATGGTACAACGGTCGGCAACCGCCTTGATCTCATCGAGCTTGTGGGTGATGAGGATGACCGACTTGCCCTCCTTGACCATGTTACGCATGATCTGCATCAGCTCATCGATCTCCTGGGGGGTGAGGACTGCCGTCGGTTCGTCGAAAATGAGTATCTCCGCATCCCGATAGAGCATCTTGAGGATCTCGACGCGCTGTTGCATCCCGACAGTGATGCTTTCGATCACCGAATCGGGGTTGATGCTCAGCCCGTATTGTTCGCTGAGGGCCTTGATCCGCTTGGCCGCGGACTTGCGGTCGAGTACGAACGACCCCTCCTTGCCGAGAATGATGTTCTCGGTCACGGTGAACGTCTGGACAAGCTGGAAGTGCTGGTGGACCATACCGATTCCCAAGTCGGTAGCATCATTGGGGGAGTTTATGCGAACCTCCTCGCCCCGTACCTTGATGACTCCCCGGTCGGCATGATACAGGCCGAACAGGATGCTCATCAGGGTCGATTTCCCTGCACCGTTTTCCCCGAGAATGGCGTGGATCTCGCCCTTCTCCACCTGCAACGTGATATCATCGTTCGCAACGATGCCGGGGAATTCCTTGCGGATATGCAACATCTCTATGACGTGACTCATTGGGCAGAAGCCTCCTTGAGGGCACGGTCCGGACCGTGCATCGAATCAGCCGAATTTGACAAGAGCCGCCCGGAGGCGGCCCTTGTACATCGTGGAGGACCTTTCGTCCCCGCTTACTTGAACAGTCCGGGAAGCTGGGTATCGGCAACCTTCACTTCGCCGTTCTTCAACTTTCCATAGAGCTCCTGGACCTTCGCCATCACGTCGGCAGAAAGGTTGGGGTTCTGTACGGGGATACCGATGCCATCGTTGGTCGCATCGAGGTTGAGTTTCTGTCCGCCGGGGAAGGTTCCCGCCAGCTCGTGCTTGATCATGTCGTATGAGGCACGGTCAAGATACTTCATGGCGCTGGTGAGGATGACCGACTTGCCAGTAGGGAGCATGCCATCAGGATACTGGTCCACGTCGACTCCGACGATCCAGACATCCTTTCCTGCGGTCACACGGGCCTTCGCCTCGTTGATCGCACCGACACCGACTCCGCCGGCTGCGGCGAAGATCACGTTGACACCCTTGTCAAACATGGAGGCTGCGATCTGCTGGCCTGCTGCCACGTTGTCGAAGGAACCCTGGTAAAGATAATTCTCCGCCAGCATGGTGATGTTGGTTCCGAGATTCTCGTTGGCATACTTGACGCCCTGCTGCCAGCCCCAATTGAACTTCTGGACCGCAGGAATCTCCATGCCGCCGATGAACCCGAAATTGCCCGTCTTCATCTGCAACGCAGCGGCGATTCCGGCAAGGAAACCAGACTCATGCTCTGCCCAGAACACGGCGACGACGTTCTTCTCGGTCCTGAATGTCGCGTAGTCTGCAGTGTGCGGCTCCCCATCGAGGATGACGAACTTGGCGGAAGGATACTTGTCCTGTGCCTCATAGATGGAGGTCTCGAACTTGTATCCGGGGGTGATGATGAACCTGTACCCGGCGTCGTAGAGGTTTCCGATCTCCTTCAGGTAATCGGCCTCTGTCGTTCCGGAGGGCTTGAGATACTTGGCATCGACGATGCCCTCGTTCTGAGCCTTCAGGATGCCTTCCCAAGTCCCTTGGTTGAACGACTTGTCATCGATGGTTCCTGCATCGGTAATCATGCCGACCTTCAGCTTCGCAGCCGGTTTCGCCGCAGGAGCTGCCGGGGCAGGCTGCGTGACGACTTGCGCGGGTGTGGCTGCAGGCGTTGTTGCCGTCGCGGACTCCTTCTTTCCACAAGAAACCATGACAAGGGCGATTGCCAATACCATCAACCCTACATACAGAGCTTTCTTCATGTGATTGTCTCCTTACCAAAAAATAGTATTTCGGTCTTGATAAGCTTAGCCCATCCCCATTGAATTGGCAAGATTAATCCCTTGGAGACTCCCACATTGTCCGAGATTCGTCAGATCAGGGCATCAAGCCGGTACAACTCCGCCAGTGCAAGGATGAAGGGTCCTACACCCTTGAAATCATCGGTGGCGACAGCCGAGGAGACATAGTAGGAGAAAGAACCGTCGCGGTACGGCTTCCCTCCCAACCCTGCCACCGAACAGGTGTCGACAAGATGGAGACGGTCCTCACGATCCACGACGGTCTTCAATTCGGCGAGCGCACGCAGCGCACGCTCGATCGGTGTATACGGACCACCTTGCTTTTCGGAGCGGATGCGATTGCGGTATTCCCACCATCTCTGTCCCCGTCCATCGATGGTGCCCTCTCCTGCGATCGATACATGGTGTGCGTCCCGCGCTTGGATACACGGTTGCATCGCATGGTATTCGACACCCTCCCAGCGCGTCCACACCGGTCTGTACCGTTCGAATTCATCGATGAAGGCTATCGTTGCCTTTTCTCAATCATGAGCGTGCCATGTGAGGGAATGGTGATCAGACCGGTTTCCCACACCCCCGCGGTTACTGTGAGCGTTCCTCCTCCATGCTGCCGCAGATGATCGAGCGCACGGAGGAACGCTTCGCTGTTGTCGTTTCCCACGCCGGCGTTTCCGCCGAACTGTTCAAGCGTGCAACCCACCATCTCCGAAGCCTCCTTTACAGATCCGATGCCGTCCCCCTATACTTTGCTCATGATGCAATTCGGTTTTCGTGCCCATGATTTCGGCCGCATGCCGATCGAGCGCCTCGCACGCACGCTGCACGTCTTCGCGCCGGTGACGATCCAGCTTGCCTTGACGAAAGCACTTGATGCATATCCGGATGCCGGGCAGTTGAGTCCCGGATACGCACGCAGGATCCGGAAGGTCCTCGAGTCCCACGACATCGACATCGCAGTGCTGGGTTGCTACATCAATCCCGTACATCCCGATGACCAGCTGTTGGATCGTGCGCTCGCACGGTTCGAGGAACATCTGGTCTTCTGTGCCGATTTCGGATGCCGCCTGGTGGGAACCGAGACGGGTTCGTGCAACCCGGACGGATCGTTCCATCCGGAGACCGCAAGCGAGAAGACCTTCGACCGCCTGACCCGATCCGTCGAACGTCTGGTCAGGACCGCGGAGAAATTCGGAGCTCTCGTGGGGATCGAACCGGTGGCCGACACGCATGTGATCGGCTCTGTCGCTTCGATGGCACGCCTGCTTGCCAGGATCGATTCGCCCAATCTCCGGGTGATCCATGATCCGGTGAACCTGCTTCCCTCCGCCAGTCCGTTCGGACCGGAAGGTCCTGATGGAAATCAGCAACGCAGCATCTTCCTCGAGGCATTCGATGCCATCGGCGAGAAGATCGCCGCGGTGCATCTCAAGGACTTCACCTACCACGAGGGGATCAAGTCCGCCGCGCTGCCCGCGTTGACCGGGCACATGGATGTGCCTGCGCTGCTCTCGATCATCAGTGAACGCAAGGGGGGGATCGACATCCTGTTGGAAAACACCCAGATGGATACGGCTGCGCTCACGCTCGGAGCGCTCAAGCGCATGGCGACCCTGGTGCAATGATCGAAGCGGCAGACGAACTCCCATGATCCCAGTGTGAAATGCCCGAAGATGCTTCGCAAGAGGGGAAATCGGACAGTTTTTGGATTATTCCGACCATCAGTCCAATGCGGTGAGCAGAGGTTGGTCGAACGAGACGGGTCGCAGGTTGTCGCTGAGGACCTTCGTCATGTAGTTCCTGTCCAGTTCCAAGTCATAGACCAATCGCACCAGCAGGTCCTCCGCAAGAAGGTTCTGCTCGCAGAAGAGGTATATGAGCGCCTTCTCTGCCAAGCATCCGCTCTTGAGCGCATTCATGTAGATGCGTGCGTCGGGTCTTTCCCCGTATCGTCTCGCCATGTGCCGGTACAGCTCGGAAGAGCTCACGTCATGCTTGAGTGCCCGCATCTCCTCGCGCAACGGCCCGATATCTGAGCGCGAGGCACGTTCTCCGAGCGGCTTGAGGTGGAAGAAGGTGTACTCCTTCGCCGGCAGATAGTGGTGTTCGTCGCAGCGGGAACAATAGTTCGGGCTGAGCGGATCCTCCTTCTGGGTATCCCCTCCGACGATGATCAGCGGATCGAAGTAGAGCGCGGGACATTCCTGACCGTCAACCGTGTAATACCGATAGGTATAGAAAGCATCTTTCATGCAGTCGGGATGCTCGCAATAGGCAGTCAGGGGAATGACATCGGTGGCGATGTCGAGCATGAGCCGCGCGGTGGAATTGAAGATGTCCCGGCGGAAATTGAGGATCAAGGTCGGAAAGATGAAGAGGATCCCCCGTTCCAGGCTATGGTTGCGCACCACATAGGCAATCCGTTCGTCGAAGAACGAAGCCTCGTCGATGATGAAGGTACCGACATCGGGATGGTCGGCGAGCACTTGTTCGAGACCGAAGGAGTCCCTGATGCGTGCGATATTCTCCCCGCACCGGATGTATCCGTTGCGGTAGGCCAGCGCATCGACCGGGTATTCGCGGAAACGCTCGCCGTCGATCTCGCTGCGGACGAAGAATACCTTCCTCCTGTCCACTCCGTCGGTGCTCGTCATGCGGCGGATGACATCGCTTTTCTTCTGTGCGATTGCCGCGTCCCTCCACACCCTGGCGGAAAACTCGGTTTTGCCGGAACCCATCGGACCGATGACGAGCACGCGTCGCCCCGGCAACGTGAAATCAAAGTGAGTGAAGGTCTGGTGGACCGTGATCGAGGGGAAGCCGAGGCTCTTGAGAAAGTCGTCGGGCAAGGTGTCCTGCTTCTCAGTACGCGGCATGGGATGTCGCTCCCTGCACGATCGCAATCCCACTGCTTGTCCCGAGGCGTGTCGCTCCCGATGAGATCATCGCCACTGCGGTCTCGTAGCTGCGGATTCCTCCGGAAGCTTTCACTCCTACCGAATCTCCGACCGTAGCCCGCATGAGTGCCACATCCTGCTCGGTTGCCCCTCCGGTCGAGAATCCTGTCGAGGTCTTGACGAAATCCGCTCCGGCTTGCACCGCGAGGCGGCACGCCTCCCGCTTTTCCTCATCGGAAAGGAGACAGGTCTCGATGATTACCTTCAGCAGATTGCCGGCACAGGCCTCTTTCACCATCCGGATGTCTTGCTCGACCGCGTCCGACTTGCCTGCTTTCAACCACCCGATATTCAGCACCATGTCGATCTCCTGCGCACCGTCACCGACGGCTGCGGCCGCTTCGAAAGCCTTGCTTTCGCTCTTCATCGCACCAAGCGGAAAACCGACGACCGTACAGACCTTCACTTGGGCACCCGCGAGCAGCGTACCGCACAAAGCCGTCCAGCAACTGTTCACGCAGACGGATGCGAAATTGTGGCGCACCGCTTCGTCGCACAACTGCCTGATCTTGTCTTCGGTGGCATTGCTGGCCAAGAGCGTGTGATCGATATAACCGGCAAGTTCCTCGGGTTTGAACATAGGAATCTCCTTCTTGTTTCGATGGCCTCTGTAGAGTATCCCATTCGTCGGGACTTCGCAACTGAACTCTCACGCACAGGCCATCCTGTGGGCGACCTTGATTTTTCCGAAAGTGCACGGTACTGTCAACACCATGATACTCGAAACAATCGCTGACAAATACCTCTGGTTCCTGATTGCCATCCTCGTAGTGAACATGTACCAACGGAAAGGTGGCGCCCGCAGCTATCGCAAACGGACTGCCACGCTGATCATCGCAAGCCTCGCGATGGTCTGGCAGGTTTTCATCGTCATCATCCTCAGCCGGGGATGGCCGCATTGGCTTGCGATCCCCGCCCTGGCGTTGGCACTTGCCATCGGCATCCCGTTCAGGAAGCGTATTCTCCTGTTCAGGGGAACTTGCGTGCAATGCAGCGCGAAGCTTGCCGTGACCGCGATCATCAACCACGATGACAATCTCTGCGACTCCTGCTGGGCAAAGGAACATCCCGAGCAGGCCGCACCGAAAGAGGCCGAGAAGATCGTCGGGGAGACCGTTGCGCAACCAACTGATGCACGGAATGTCGATGATATCGATTGGGACAGCTGGGAACCGACGGAGACGGCGGTCCTGTGCTATCTGTTCGACAAGGACCGCGTCCTTCTGATTGACAAGAAGACAGGCTTGGGCAAGGGTTTGGTGAACGCTCCCGGCGGACACTTGGAGGAGGCGGAGACGGCCAGCGAGGCGGCGATGCGGGAAATCGCCGAGGAGACCGGCATCAGCGTTCCTTCGGTCACCTACATGGGTAAGCTGGAGTTCCAATTCACCGACGGCCTGGCGATGCGCGGACACGTGTTCTTCGCGCATGAGCATTCCGGAACCTTGACGGAAACCGATGAGGCCCGTCCCTTCTGGTGCGAGGTCAAGGACCTTCCCTACGATCGGATGTGGGAAGATGACAAGCTCTGGCTCCCCATAGCTCTCGAAGGAAAACGGTTCAGTGGAAGGTTCGTCTTCGAAGGCGAGAAGATGCTGAGCCACCAGGTCACGGAAGAGTCCGACGAAACGTGAGCTCCCGTTGTGCACTCGGATTGGGATGCTGGGCATTCGGAGCCGATTATTGGCACGACCAAAGACGTGAGGACTCCGTGAGGACCCTCCACGCTGCCATCCGGGGGGGCATCAGGCATTTCGACACCGCACAGGGGTACGGGAAGGGAATGTCCGAGCAATTGCTCGGACAGCAGTTGCGCCGTTTCAGGAACGAGCTTCACAGGTCGGACTATACGATTGCGACCAAGATGTTCCTTCCTTCCGATCCAGCGGAAGTAGCTCCTACCGTTTCCGTCTCCCTCAGACGCCTGTGTACCGACCGTATCGACATCCTCTATATCCACTGGCCCGACTCGAAGCGTGATTGCCGCCCCTATCTCGAGCAGATGGAAACACTGCGCAGGCGTGGGATCGTCGGTTCGATTGGAGTCAGCAATTTCACTCCCGCCCTCCTGCAGTCGGCGTCGGAGGTGACCGAGATCGGGTACTGCCAGTTTCCCCTCTCACTCCTCTGGATGAAGAGCCTCGAGAGGCTTTCCCCGCTGTGCGCGGTACGGAAGATCAAGACGGTAGCCTACAGTCCCTTGGCCCTCGGACTGTTGTCGGGACGATACCGAAGTGCGGCCGACCTGGCAGAAGGAGATCGGAGAAGATCGCTCTTCCCCTTCTCGGAACCTTGCCACCACGCGTTCCTCGACCTGCTTGAGGCACTCGGGGTGCTGGCCTCGCAATCAAAAACGGACATGGCCACGCTCGCATTCCTGTGGGTCCTCGCACAGGGCGCCGACATCGTACTCACCGGCGCACGGACAAAAGAACAGCTGGAACGTGTTCTCTTGTCTGTCGAAAGCCACGTGGACTCTCCGGTGTTCGACGAGTTGACCGAGATCGCACGATCGTTCGGCCGTTGCATCGAAGAGCATGAGGACAACCCCTTTTTCCATCGTTGGTAAGCGTGCTAGGATACGGGCATGAGAATACCGATCGCTCCCTACAGCACCGAACTGGAAGTGAAGAGATCACGGTTCATCGCGATCGCAGAGTTCGCCGCAGACTCCGAGACGGTGAAAGCGAGGATTGCCGCGACCCGTGCGGCGCATCCCCAGGCGAACCATGTGGTGCACGCCGCAGTACTTGGAGAACAGGGAACGCAGTTCAGCTTGAGCGATGACCATGAGCCCAAGAACACCGCAGGAAGACCGGTCCTCGAGGTACTCAAAGGGAGCGGGATCACCAACGTACTGGTGATGGTCGTACGGTATTTCGGTGGCACGCTGCTGGGGACCGGAGGATTGGTCAAGGCGTATGGAGATGCGACGAAGATTGCGATTGATGGCTTGAAAACAGAAGAACTCATAGAAAAAATAGATATCAGGATCACCATGGGATATGATATCTACGAACAGGTGAAAAAGCTGATCATCGAGGCAGAGGGCACCTCAACCGAGGATTTTGCGACCGAGGTCACCGTTTGCGCCACCGTTCCCAAGAGCGCCTCGAGCCAACTGGTCTCGCGCATCACCGACTTGAGCAGTGCACGGGCACGCATCGAGATGCTCTAGGATTCGTCGGAAAGTGCATCCACCTGTTCGATGAATCGGATCGCTATCGAAAGGGTTTGCTCGACTGCCATCGGGTCGATCGCCTCAGGAAGGTCATCGGGGGTATGGTATACATTCGATCGTTGCCGGTTGTCCCACGGCATTGCCATGAGGCTCACCGCTTCATGACCCGCACGCGCGGCTTCGGCAGCATCGGTCCCGCCGGTCAGGAATGCGATGGGTTGGCTGAAGGCTTGGTATCCCATGGATTTCGCGATTCCGACACACTTGGTCGCCATCTCCTGGGAGAGCTTGATGCTTCCATTGATATCGCTCGTGAGGAAGAACATGTCCTTCGCCTGATATGGGCAATCGACGTTGAAGTTCCACACCTTGCCCTGCAACACCGTCTCATCCCCAGCGTGTCTCCTGTAGAACTCGCGTGCACCTCGCAAGCCTGCTTCCTCGGCGTCGAACGAGGCGAGCACGACCCGCGTGTGCTGCAGCGGAATCCCCTGTTCGCTGTTGTTCCTGAAATACCGGGCGATCTGGACGGCCATCGCCGATGAGATCAGGTTGTCACCTGCTCCCGGAGTCCCCTCTTTCGATGCGAAGTTCCACAGCTTCCATACCATCGGAACCGCGACGGTCAACAGGGTCAGGATCACGATGTAGCCTACGGAAGGAAGTTGTACCGTGAACGGAGCACCGCCGATGATGGAGGTGATCGTCTGCACGAGGCTGAGAAACATCAATGCCACATAGGAGCCCAAGCCGGAGCCTACGCGCATCAGATACAGATGGGGTTTTTCCGTATAGAAGTTGAAGATACGGGCACTGTCATGATGACCGCTGAACACTACCGTCCGCTTTACAGCTCCTGCCGGTTCCACCACGCCGAAGACATTCACTCCTTCCACCTTCGGATACAGGCGATCGATGGTCTCACGATAGAGGAAGAACTCCGCCGTCATGATCGCCGCTCCGGCACTCATGAGCAGAAGTGAGATGACCGGGAGGGAAATCCACGAGAAAAACAGGCTGATCGGATACAGGATCACGAGGATCCTGATCCAACCGAGGAACGCATCGGGATGTACGTCGAAACTCTCGGTGGCGACCCGGTCGCAATGACTCTCCAATGCTTCTTGCAGTTCCTGTGCTGTCTTCTTGCAGGACTCGCTACCGGTGAGCCGGCTACCGTGCCGTTCCACCAACTCAGACACCATCTGCAGTGCCTGCTTTGCCATTCGTGCACCTTGCAGTTTTTCCATCCGTATCTTGCTCATGGGACACCTCCCCATCATCATGGGCATAGCGATTGATCATGTCAAGTTTCCTCCAGAGAGGCGCTTTTCTCCATTTGCCGGTTTACTTGACAAAGAGGGAGGCCATCAGTATAGTGGAAATCCTGATTGGAGAGATGTCCGAGCGGTCGAAGGAGGCGGTCTTGAAAACCGTTGAGGCGCAAGTCTCCGGGGGTTCGAATCCCTCTCTCTCCGCTAGAGAATTTTTCCGATCAGGTGCTCAGTCTACCTGTCGGTAGCTCCCTGGAGAGGTGCGAGAGTGGCCGAATCGGGCTCCCTGCTAAGGAGTTGTACTGGTAACGGTACCGGGGGTTCGAATCCCCCCCTCTCCGTTTTTTTGGTTTTTTGACACGCGTATTTTTTTGTAGCCATAGCTCAGCTGGATAGAGCATCAGATTGCGGATCTGGAGGTCGGAGGTTCGAATCCTCTTGGCTACATACGGCGAATACCCGCCTGGAGAGATGTCCGAGTGGTCGAAGGAGACGGACTCGAAATCCGTTGTACCGTCTGACGGTACCGAGGGTTCGAATCCCTCTCTCTCCGATTTGTTTTTTTTTGCATTGACCTTGGAGAGATGTCCGAGTGGTCGAAGGTGCACCCTTGGAAGGGGTGTGAGCTCTAACCGGGCTCCGAGGGTTCGAATCCCTCTCTCTCCGTAATGTTCCCCCTTGGTGTTGATGGTAGATTCTGTGCTATCGCTCTTCGCCCAACCCCGTCAGGACCGGAAGGTAGCAGCGGTAAGCGATTGAACGATGAGCCACAGGCGATGTATCGGAGCCAGGGGGGTTTTTCATGTCGGCAGGCCCGTGGTATAGTCAACCTATCCCGATCGGACACTGGAGCGGCAATGGCATATGAAGTGACTGCTACACGGAAACGTCCCCAACTCTTCGACAACCTGGTCGGTCAGCAGTTCGTGGTCTCGACGATCAAGAACGCGATCGAACAGGGAAGAACCGCACATGCATACCTCTTCAGCGGTCCGCGTGGCGTTGGAAAGACCTCCTCCGCCCGGATACTCGCGAAAGCGCTCAACTGCGAACAGGGGCCTACGCCCTATCCGTGCGGAGTCTGTTCGAATTGCCGGGAGATCACCGCGGGCAATTGTACCGATGTGATCGAGATCGACGGTGCGAGCAACACCTCGGTGAACGACATCCGTGTCATCAAGGACGAGGTCCTCTTCCCTCCCACCACCTGCCGGTACAAGATCTATATCATCGATGAAGTGCACATGCTTTCCACCAGTGCCTTCAATGCACTGTTGAAGACCATCGAGGAACCGCCGGAGTATGTCATCTTCATCTTTGCCACGACAGAGACCCAGAAAGTTCCCGCGACCATCCGGAGTCGCTGCCAACAGTTCCACTTCCAGCTGATTCCGCTCGATACGATCAAGACAGTCCTCGCCGACACCGCCCGGGAAATGGGAATACCTGCCGAGGATGAGGCGCTCTTCTGGATCGCGAAGGAGTCTACCGGTTCCATGCGCGACGCATACACGCTCTTCGACCAGGTCGTCTCTTTCAGCAGCGGGAACATCACGATGGAGCAGATCGAGATGAAACTCGGTCTCGCGGGCTTGGACAAGATCTCCGCGATCATCGGATCGGTGGCACACGAACAACCTGAACAGGCATTGCAGGCGCTTGGGACATTGCTCGACTCGGGCATCTCGGTCGAACAGTGCATCAAGGACCTCGCGCAGTACATGCGCAACCTCCTGCTGATCAACCGTGGCATAGTGCAGGAGTCGACGCTCGGCATCCAGGCGTCCCAGATCCCGCAGGAGATCCGGGAAGCCTATACCGACGAACAGCTCGAGGCTGCCCTGGAGCTCTTCTTGCGACTCTATCGCGACATCAGGTTTTCCCTCAGCCCCAGGTTTGAGCTCGAGCTGGCGATCAGCAAGCTGACAGGCCTGCGATACATGGCCTCCTCCGTTACCTTGGTACGGAAGATGGAACAGCTCAAGGAACAGCTGCTCAGCGGCGACATCACCCCGACTATCCGGAACATCCCGATCCAAGCCACCAAGACGATACCGCAAAAAGCTCCTGAGAAGCCTGTTTCCCCTCCTGTACCCGTAGAACAGGATATCATTGAAGAGAAGCCGGCTGTGGTAGCGCCTAAGATCGTACCGGAGCGCCCGCCCGTGATCGCGCCGCCGGGAAAGGAGATCACGAAGGACCTGCTTCCCGAGCTGATCCAACAACTCGCCGCGGAGCGGGACCCGGTGGGAATCGTACTCAGCCAGGTGATCGACGTGACGCAAGACAGCACGGGGGTGCACTTCATCTTCGCCTCGAAGTATGCGATGGATACCGCCAAGCAGAACGGCGAGCGGCTTCGCAATCTGGTGGCACGCCACACCGGGTACGACGGCCCCATGAGCTTCGAGCGGATCCAAGAGGCGGAGAAGGAACCGAAGGCAGAGAAACGTTCGACTGACGAGCTGGCACAATCCATCGCCTCGATGTTCAGGGGCGAGGTGCTGCAATCACCATGACCGGAGGAAAGATGAACCCGTTCGACTTGATGAAGAACATGCAGAACATACAGGCCCAGATGCAACAGATGCAATCGAAGCTGGAGCACATGCGCGCGAGCGGAAGTGCCGGCGCGGGGATGGTCGAGGTGACCGTGAATGGGAAGATGGAGGTCCAATCCATCCATATCGCACAGGAGATCGTCGATCCCTCCGATGTCAGCACCCTTGAGGTCCTGGTCGCATCCGCATTCAACGCGGCGGTCAAGGACGTGCAGGAACGCTTGAAATCGGAAGCGATGTCACTGACAGGCGGCATGCACGTATGACCAGCCTGGAACAACTGGCAAAGCAGCTCACCCGCTTGCCTGGCATCGGGCCGAAGAGCGCCTCCCGCCTGGCATACCACCTGATCAAGAGCGACCCGCAGTACAACAAGCAACTGGCAGAATTGATCGCATCCATACAGGATCTCGTGTTCCCCTGCCCCATCTGCGGCAGCTTCACCGAGACCGATCCCTGTCCCGTCTGTGCCGATCCCAACCGTGACCGGAGTGTGTTGTGCGTGGTCGAACAGCCACAGGATGTGGTGACGATCGCAGCGAGCGGAGCCTACGACGGGCTCTTCCATGTCCTTGGTGGAGCACTCTCCCCGCTAGAGGGGATCGGTCCCGACAAGCTCGATTTCGCCCGGTTGTTGCAGAGGATCGAGAAGGAATCGTTTCATGAGGTGATCATTGCCACGAACCCTACCGAAGAGGGTGATACGACGGCGATGTACCTGAGGCACTTGCTGAAAGGAAAGAAACTGACGATCTCTCGACTCGCATCGGGCCTTCCTATCGGCGGGGATCTTGAGTATGCGGACAGACTTACATTGGCACGGTCACTCAGGGGACGGGTAGACTTCGCCGACTGAGACCGTCAGACGATGTTCCGTTCCTTGCGAATGGTGTCGTATGCCTCTTGGATCGAGCGAAATTTCTCGGTCGCAAAGGTAGTGAACTCTTCGGGAAGTCCTTTCGAAGCGACGGTGTCGGGGTGGAACTCGATGCTCAGCTTGCGGTAGGCCTTCTTGATCTCCTCGACTGTCGCATCCTTCTGCAACCCCAGTACCGCATAGGCTTTCGCCGAGCTGACGACCATGGATCCGTACCGCTGCTTGATGGAAGCCAACAGGGGATCGGAGATCCTGAAGATCCGTGCAGCGCTCGAGACCAGCCGTTCCTCCGCCTCGTTCACACTACCGTCGGCGATAGCTACGCGTATGAGGATGTCGATCATGAGTTCGAGCAACGCCGGCTCGTGTGCGAAATTCTGGTAAAACTGGGTTGCGAACTGCTCGAACGTTCCACCACCGGTCAATGCGGCATGGAACACGCGCAGGGCGGCTTGCCTGCCCTGGGGATCGAGTTTCAGGTCACGTTGGATGAACTCCTCAACCTTCTGCTGCTCCTCGGGAACCATCCGCCCATCTGCGGTGGCCATCCTTGCAAGCATGGAGAAGGCCCCCACGAAGAAGACCATCTGGGACTGTTGCTCAGTCGAAAGCCGCGAACCCTGTACAAACGGGTCAGGACCCTCTTGGTTCGTGGAGAATTGGCCTGCCCTGTCGAAGAGGTTTCCAAAGGCGATTCCTGCAATCATGCCCAAGGGTCCGCCGATTGCAAGACCCATCGCACCTCCGATCAGTTTTCCTATCCAACCCATGTGAGTTCCTACAGTTTGTCGATCAGCATCGAGCATTTGCCCGAAGGAATCGGAAGTGTTTTCTTCTTCTTGTCAGCGAGTATCTCGATCGTGAAGTAGTAGAGCTTCTCCGACTCGAGCCTGATCTCCCAACCTCTCGGCTGCTTGTTGCTGAGGATCGTGATCATGTTCCGCTTCAAGGAGAGCCCCTCGATACCCATCGCCTCCATCGTCGTCATCGTCCAGTCGACCGTCTTCCTGGGAAGCGAGATGACCAGCCCGATGATATCCTCGATCATCAGTGTGATGGTGATCACGCCGACCATGGGGAGGAATCGTCTTCTCGGGAAATCGGGAAGGTCTCCGGCTTGCGAAGGTCCTTCCTTCATCGGCAGGTACGCTTCCCAGATATCACCGGTCTCCTCCCCATCGGGATGGAGCGTGTCGAGAATGAAGTAGAGATGCCGGATCGCACACTCGCGCGCGAACTCGAACCTGCCGTACTGCTCAAGGCCCTTCACCACCATATAGGTGTTGAACGGAATGACACCGCCCCGGTATCCGTCACCTTTCTCCGAAAAATCGGGGGACGAAACGGGAATCGTCGGGAACGGGTTCTCGGTACCGAACATTTCGGGATCGGAAAGGTGGCCGATGAAGCCGTCCGCACGTTCTTCGTTCGGGATTTCGGCGAGCAAGGTCCAATAGGCACCGACATGCTTGCGCTTGACCTGCTTCTCCTTGATATCGAGATCATAGTAGAAGCGATCCTCGGGATCCCACATGAGGGAGTTGATCCTGGTCTTCAACGAGAAATAGAGCCGCTTGTATCGGAAGCTCAGCTCCTTGTCATTCAGGATATCGCCGATCGCTGACAGATACAGTGCATTGACCGCAAGCTGTGCGTTGAAGTCGACAGGATAATACATCGGCTCCCTCGGAACGTTTCCGCTCATGCAAGCCGACAGAGGAACGGAATACAACCCATTCTCCCTGAGGAAATGCTCTTTCAGCCAATCGAAGTGACGCTCGAGTACGGGCACGATCTCCTTCAACCGCTTCTTGTTGCCGATCTTGTGGTAGAATCCGTGCTCGACATACGCGAAGATCGGAGGACAGACACCCTCAGGATTGTCCGGCGTAAGCACCGTCGATCCGTCCTCAACCGAGTAATCGCTGCGAATCGCACCCGACTCCTCCTGTTTTTCGTAAAAAAAGTCGAGCATCGGGAACGGGGAATAGTTCTGATTGCTATATACGAGGAACAGCGCTGCCATGCAAGAATGGAGCTGATTGAAAGTTTTTTGCCCAGGGTAGCTGAGATAACCGCCTGAAAAGCCGTTATCCTTTGTCCCCTGGGTCCAATATTCGTCTATCCATACCCAAGTCCTGTCGTACATGTCGACGAAGTCCTGGTCATAAAAGTGTACCGACGGTACCATATCCTTGATCAACACAAACTCCTCGTAGGCTCAATCGGGAAAAATACAAAAACACGCACTGTAAACAATACACCGACAAGTCGCATTAGTCAAATTAATGACTAACTTTTTCGGATGAATTTCAATTGTCCGGGGAAAAGCTTCACCTTGATCGATCCGCACCCGCGGGAAACGGCCTCTCCGTCCGTATGGCACACCAGGGAATCCTCTTGGGCAGTCACGCTGACTTCGGTCGTCCTGAACATCGAGAACCGTTCGGTCTTCAGCTGGCTGCCGGAAAAGAAACGCACCGCGTAACGCAGGATCTGCGACCCCTTGATCGGCTTGTTCGCATACACGACATCGAGCAATCCGTCATCCAGCTCCGCCTGCGGTCCCATGATGAAGGTCGAGCCCATCCTCCGTCCGTTGCAAATGGATATCTGCTGGGTATCGATCGTGATTTCTTCCTGATCCGTACGGATGCGGACACTGACCGGTTTCGGGTAGTGGATCATGATCTTGAGAAATCCCAACAGATAGCTCAGCATTCCGCTCACCCGCTTGAACTCTGAGGCGACGAAATTCACCAATGGCTCGAATCCGATGCCGACGCCGTTCACGAAACACCGGCCTTCGGGGAAACGGCCGCCGAACAGCTCTCCGTAATCAATCGCATCCCATTTGCCGCCCGCGATCAATGAGCAGGCCTCACCAACGTCCTTGGGAACCTTCGCGAACCAGGCGAAGTCATTGCCTCTTCCGATGGGAATCAACCCTACCACGGGAGAGTCCTCGAACGAAAGTCCCAGTTGCCTTGAGGCCCTGACCACTCCGTCGACCACCTCATTGACCGTACCGTCTCCGCCGGCGGCGATGATGGTCCGTGATCCGGCAAGAACTGCCTCCCGTGCGAGCTCGATCGCATCGAACGGGCGCTCGGTCAGCACCATCCGGCACGCTATCCGGCGTTCCGAGAAGTATCGTTCTATCGCATCACGTTGGGAGAGGGCCCTCCCTTTCGCCGCGTTCGGATTCAACACTATGAAGACTTCATTACTCTGCGCAAGCTGGGGCATGGGCGGTTCCTTAGGGTGGAATGGCATTCAAGCGCGTATGATATCCTATTTACACTCAGTTTTCAATCCAATATAGTACTTTGCATGAATGGAGAGAGACCGTTTCTCCCACTTGGACGCTCCGAAATGGAGCAGAGAGGATGGGACGCCGTAGACATCGTCTTCGTATCGGGAGACGCCTATGTTGACCATCCATCCTTCGGCCCTGCGCTGCTCGGGCGTCTCATGGAGTCGCATGGGTTTCGTGTCGGCATCGTCGCACAGCCGCGTTGGGACCGGACCGACGACTTCCTCGTCTTCGGCTTGCCCCGGCTCTGCTGCATGGTCTCCTCGGGGAACATCGACTCGATGGTCAGCCGCTATACGGCAAACAACAAGGTGAGGAACGATGATCCCTACTCCCCGGGAGGCATCGGAGGCAAGCGCCCCGACAGGGCGCTCATCAGCTATACCGCGAGAGCCCGCCAGGCGTTCGGCAAGGAGACTCCGATCATCATCGGAGGACTCGAAGCCTCGCTGAGACGATTTGCACAGTACGATTTCTGGAGTGACAAGGTGCGCAGGAGCATCCTTTTGGACGCAAAGGCAGACCTGCTCGTCTACGGAATGGGTGAGCTGCAGACCCTCGAGATCCTCTCTCGGTTGCGAAAAGGCACCCCCATCGGTGAGATCACGGACATCCCGGGAACTGCCATCAACATCTCCTCGAAAGATGAAGGGAAGCTCCTCGCGACTCGCGAGGGATGGGAACCCATCTGGCTGCCCTCCTTCGAGGAGGTCTCGGACCGTGACCGGAAAAGCAATACCCCCACACCACAGAGCCTGCAGGCCTATGCCTCCTCGGTGCAACAGCAGCTGCTCCATGAGAACCCCTTCGAACGGGCCGTGCTCGCACAAAGAAGTGCAGACCGGACGATACTCGTCAATCCACCCATGCGACCGCTTACCCAAGAGGAGTTCGATGCAGTACAGGAACTTCCCTATGCCAGAAGGTGGCACCCCTCCTATGACCAGTCGGGAGGAATCCCCGCCCTTGCTGAGGTCCAGTTCAGCATCACGAGCAACCGCGGGTGCTTCGGATCCTGTTCGTTCTGTGCGATCACCAGTCACCAAGGACGCATGATCACCAATCGTTCGATAGCCTCATTGCAACATGAGACCAAAGAAATCACCTCTTTGGCTAACTTCAAGGGCTACATTCATGATGTCGGGGGGCCGACCGCAAACTTTCAGGACACTGCTTGCGAGCGACAGAGGAGCGTCGGTCCTTGCCAGAGGAAACTCTGTCTTTGGCCTGAGCCCTGCGCAAAGCTGCGTGATTCGCACCCCGCATATATCGAGCGGCTTGAGGCGATAGAGCGAATGCCGAAAGTGAAGAAAGTCTTCATCCGTTCCGGCATCCGCTATGATTATCTTATGGCAACCGGAACCGCGGAGAGCCGGGCCAGGTTCCTTGATCGATTGGCTTCGCGACATACGAGCGGCCAGCTCAGGGTCGCTCCCGAGCACATGGATCCGACGGCCCTGCATGCGATGGGAAAACCGAAGGTAGAGCTCTACGAGCAATTCATCGACGACTTCCTCGAGGCCTCCGGAAGGGCGGGCAAGGAACAGTACTGCATACCGTACTTCATCGCCGCCCACCCGGGAACGACACTCGAGGCTGCAGTCGCCCTGGCCGAATATCTGTTCAGGAGCAAGTTCATCCCCGAGCAGGTACAGGAGTTCTACCCGACACCCGGAACCGTGGCCACGTGCATGTACTTCACCGGACTCGATCCGCGGCCAGGCATGGGATTCGCTGCGGTCCATGTCCCGAAGGGAAGGGAGCGCCACATGCAACGCGCGCTCTTGCACTACCACAAACCGGAACATGCCCCGTTGGTCCGGGAGGCTCTGCTGCGTACGGGAAGGAAGGATCTGCTTCCTCTATTGCTCAGGCCATCGGCCGACAGGTTGCCACGAACCGGCAAACGTGGTACAGCTCGATCATGAAACCATCGCCCACAGCAGAGTTGCCAGGAGCCAAGCAGGAGTTCCTTTCCCGTCTTGTGTTCCTCGCGCTTCCGATCATGCTCCAGAATCTCCTCGCTTCCTCGGTCTCCTTCATCGATACGATCATGATCGGTGTCGTGGGAGAGGATGCACTCGCGGCTGTCGGCCTGGCAAACCAGATGTTCTTTTTGATCACCCTCTTCTTTTTCGGCGTGAGCAGCGGAGCCGCCATATTCGTCGCACAATACTGGGGAGCACAGGACCGCACCTCGATGCACAGGGTCATGGGCATCGCGCTGGTGATCAGCCTTGTCGGAGCGATTGCCAGTTCGATCCTCTCCCTCACCGTTCCCAGTACCATCATGCGCATCTTCACCGATGACCCGACCGTGGTACGGCGCGGAACCGAATACCTTTCCGTGGTAGCGGTTTCCTATGTCTTCACCGCGGTGGTGATGATCTATTCGACCGCCCTGCGCAGCACAGGTGATGCACGGACTCCCCTCTATATCTCTCTGCTTGCCATGAGCCTCAATGTGGTGTTGAATTACCTGCTGATCCTCGGCAAGTTCGGATTCCCCCGGATGGAGGTCCGCGGCGCCGCCCTGGCTACCGTGATCAGCAGGGCTGTCGAGGTCGGACTCCTGCTGCTTTTCGTCTACGTGAGGAAGAGCCCCGTCGCAGCTCCCATCAGGCATCTTGTCTCGTTCAACCGGGTCCTGGTGAAACGTTATCTCATCACCTGTCTTCCGGTGATCCTCAACGAGATGTTCTGGTCCTTGGGCATGACGACTTACAAGATCGCCTATTCCCGGATGGGCATCGAGGTGATCGCCTCGGTGAATGTGAGCGAGTCGATCCAGAACCTGTTCTTCGTGGTGCTCATGGGAATCAGCAATGCCAGTGCGATCATGATCGGAAACCGGATCGGAGAGAACAGGATGGACCTGGCCAGGCTCTATGCCAGGAGGTTGCTTGCCATCGGCTTCTTCACCGGGGCCATACTGGGGGCCTTGCTGGCCCTCCTTTCCCCGTGGTTGCCGATCCCGTTCAACCTCAGCGATACCGTCGCGCTCATGACCACCCTGTCTCTCGGAACCTTGGGGATCATGATTCCGATCAAGGCGTTCAACATGGTTTTGGTCGTGGGAGTGCTCCGTTCAGGCGGGGATACCCGATTCTCCATGTTCGCGGAACTTGCAGGGGTATGGTTCATCGGCGTACCCGCGGCTTTCCTCGGAGCCTTGGTGTTCGGCATGCCGATCCACATCCTCTACCTTTTCATCGGGCTTGAGGAGGCTTTCAAGTTCGTCATCGGGATGATGAGAATCAGAAGCGGAAAATGGATAAACAGACTGACAGAGGATGCCACCGGACCGACAGCAGGCGCGATTGCTTGACCGCAGCCCGCATCCGGCCATATATTTCCCTTTAGGAGGGACACATGGCAAGTACCGTCCTGACAAACGGAACCATCATCACGGGGTCGGCCAAGCTGCATGATTGCGGCCTCTACATCGACGCCGAGGGGAATATCGGGGACATCTTCAACATGAAACGCTTCAGCCAGAAGCGATTCCCGCAAGGAACACAGGTCATCAACGTCAACGGTGCCTACATCACCCCAGGTTTCATCGACACACATCTGCACGGCATCGGTGGATACGGAACGGAAGACGCGGATCCGAAATCGATCCTCGGCATGTCGGAACGGCTCGCCGATTTCGGTGTGACCGGATTCTTTCCCACCGTCTATACCGACTCGACAGAACGGATGCTCGCCTCCATCAATGCGATCACAGAGGCGATCGGGGATGAACAGGGAGCGCAGATCCTCGGTATCCATGTAGAGGGTCCGTTCATCTCACCCCAAAGATTGGGTGCACAAAATCCCGAGGGGGCCAAACCGGTCGACATCGCGTTGTTCGACACCATCATCGCAGCGGGGAAAGGCCATATCGTCTGCATGACGGTAGCCCCTGAACTGAAAGGCATGCGTGAATTGGCACTCAATGCCATCAAGAAGGGCATTGTTTTGCTTGCTGGGCATACGAACGCCACCTATGAGAACATCATCGAAGGCATGCAGGTAGGCATTTTGCATTCCACACATTTTTTCAATGCGATGAGCCGGTTGCATCACCGGAATCCCGGAACCGTCGGAGCCATCCTCATCGAGCAGGACATGCAGTGCGAGGTGATCGCCGATGGGGTACATGTGCACCCTGAGCTGGTGAAGCTGCTCTTGAAGGAGAAGGAGGCGAGGAATGTGGTCTTGGTGACCGACTCCCTCCGACCGACGATGCAGAGCGACGGGACATTGATTGCAAACCACGAGATCGCGATCCTCTCCGAGGACGGTGCATTCCACAAGGCCGACGATCCGGATACGATGATGGGATCGTCCCTGACGATGTTGCAAGGGGTCAGGAACCTGGTCGAATGGGAGGTTCCCATCGAATCGGCGATCCAGATGGCAACGGCAAACCCGGCACGGATCTACGACTTGTCGATGATGGGTCGGCTGACCCCAGGGTATCTGGCGAATATCGTGGTATTCGATGAGGAATTTGCCGTCAAGGGACTGTTCATTCGTGGTAGAATGATACGAGACAATTTTTCATGAGCATGCAGGAGGTACCCATGGCATCGTCCGATCCTTCGCGCCAGGCAATCGAAGGCCTGGCTCCCGAACGTCTTTGGAACTTCTTCTTGGATCTCTCCAGGATTCCCCGCGAGTCGGGCAACGAGAAGCAGGTCCGCACCTATCTGGTGAACTTTGCGAAGCAGCATGGGTTTGCCTATCACGTCGACACGGTCGGCAACCTGATCATCAAGGCTCCTGCGACCAAGGGGATGGAACACGTTCCCTCGCTCGCGCTTCAGGGACACATGGACATGGTATGCGTGAAGGATGAGGGGGTGGATCACGACTTCGCAACCGATCCCCTCACCTTGGTACGTGAGGGAGATTGGCTGAAAGCGAAAGGAACGACACTCGGAGCTGACAATGGCATAGCCATCGCCCTGATGCTCGATCTCCTCACCGACGAGACGGCACAACACGGGCCGATCGAAGCGATCATCACCGTATCCGAGGAGACGGGACTCGAAGGCGCGTTCGGGCTCGATGCCTCGAAGATCGACAGCAGGAAGATGCTCAATCTCGACAGCGAGGAGGAGGGAGTCTTCTACATCGGGTGTGCCGGCGGTGTCGAGACCAACGCCAGCATTCCGCTCGAGAGGACTCCATTGCAAAACGGGGAAATCCTCTGCGAAGCGACAGTCGACGGACTTCACGGCGGACACTCGGGCGGAGACATCCACCTCCAGAGGGCAAACTCCATCGTCAGCTTGGCTCGTTTCCTGCGCGCTGCAGCAGACGAGATGGAACTGCGCCTCGTATCGATCAACGGAGGAACGAAGAGAAATGTAATCCCGAGCGTATGCAAGGCCGTCGTTGCGATCCGTCCCGCAAAGCTTGGTCGAATCATGGAGATAGCCGCTGCAACCGAGCTGGTGCTGAAGAAGGAGTACGCACACGCAGAGAGCGGATTGCGCCTTTCCTGCAATCCCTCCCGGATCCAGGCAACCGATGCGTGCACCGTACACCAGAGCCTCTCGGTCATCAATGCGTTGCTTCTCGCTCCGCATGGTGTGGAGAGGATGAGCCAGACGATCGCGGGCATGGTGGAAACTTCAAGCAATCTCGCTTCGATCAGGACGACCGACTCGTCGTTCAACATCGTCACGAGCCATCGCTCATCCGTCATCACTTCGCGGGACATGGTGGCAAGAAAGGCAGTCCTGGCATTCGAGACGGCAGGGGCGAAGTGCAAGATGGAGAATCCGTACCCGTCCTGGACTCCGGATCCCTCATCGCCCCTCGCAGGATTCTGTGCCGAGGCTTGGGAGACCCACATGGGGGGGAAAGCGAAGATCACCGCAATCCACGCGGGGCTGGAGTGCGGCATCATCAACTCACTGGTGGAAGGGATGGACTCGGTGTCGCTCGGACCCACGTTGCACGGGGTACACTCGACGAAGGAACGCGTCTCGATCTCCTCCACCGAGAAGATTGCGAAGTTCCTCAGGGCCCTCTGTCCTACGATAGCCTGAGAATCATGAGAGCCCGTGGATTCACGGGCTCTCATCACATTCAGGAGTCTGACCACTCCTTTACGCTCTTGGCGAGCGCCTTCGCGACGGCAACAGCCTTGCGTTTGTCCTCCTCGGTCGGAGCTCCTTGGTACTCGATCACACCCAGGCAATCCCACTTCAAGGCCTCTACGAAAGGATCGAACTGCTTCTGCGCACCACCCGACCATCCATAGGAACCGAACCGCATCACCTTCCGGTTGTTCACATGACTTCGCTCGAGCACGTCGAGGATGTGGTACATCGGAGGGAACATGCGATATTCGTAGGTGGGCATCCCGATCACCAATCCGCTGGACCGCCACGCAGAGGAGAGGACGAACGAGGCGTGATCCTTCGGAACCTCATGGAGACGGACCGTCAGGTGTTCCTCCTCGAGCGCTTGCTTGATGATCGGCACCAGCGCCGCAGTATTGCCGTACATGCTGCTGTACACGAAGGTAATCTCCTTCTCCGCCGGACCGTTCATGTACCGGGCCAACTTGAGATAGAGGTCGATGACCTTCGCGGGATCCTTCCTCCAGACCACTCCGTGGCTGGGAGCGATCATCTTGATCTCGACTCCCGCGAGTTTTTGGATTCCCCGCTGCACGAACTGACTGAACGAGGAGACGATATTCGCATAGTAGCGTTCGGTCTCTGGGATCAGCAGGTCCCACTCCTCTTGCGTCAGCTCATCATCGAAGCAGTGTGCATACTGTCCGTAGGAACCGAACGCGTCGCAGGAGAAGAGCACCTTGTCCTCGGGGACATAGGTCATCATCGTCTCAGGCCAATGGATATTCGGAGTCTCCTCGAACACAAGTGTCTTCCCCCCGAGATCGACACTCTCCTTGGAAGCCACTGCCCGTACGTTCTTTTCGATGCCGTAGAAAGCCTTCACCAAAGGAACCGCCTTCTTGGTACAGAGAATCTGCATCTGCGGGTTCTCCTCGCACAGTTGGGCCAAAGATCCCGTATGATCGGGTTCCATGTGGTTCAGCACCAGATAATCGATGTCCTTGAACGAGAGACCGAGACTCGCCATCTGCTCCTTGACCGAGCCGACCGCCCCCTCCCAATCCTTCACCAGGTCGATGAATGCAGTCTTCGCAGAACCCTGCACCACATATGAGTTCAACAGCACGCCGTGCGGAATCGGCCAGATCCCCTCGAACAGATCCCTGTCTCCGATCCTTGCATACACCCGATGGATACCGGGAACCAACATATCCGGTTTCATGTCTCCTCCTTGTCGCCCAATCCATTCCCTTATACCACAAAAGGACCCTGATTGGTAGATTCTGCCGCTCGGACTTCCGAGCCTCGTTCACAATCCGGAGCTTCTGATCCGCAACCGAGCCATCTCCCGTTCCCGCTGTCGCCAATCTTCCATGTGGGCATGCAGGAATCGCTTGAATGAGGATCCATGATCAAAGTGGACCAGATGAGCGACCTCATGGAGTGCAAGATACTCGATCAGGCGCATCGGCAGGGTAAGCGAACGGACGGCGAACATCAACCTTCCATCCTTGGAGCAACTGCCCATCCGTCTCCGGTACGGTGCCATTCCCACTTGGGGGATGAACGGAAGGGCGAGTTCCAGCACCCACCGTTCCACCAGTGCCCGGTACAGTTGCTCTCCGTAGGCAGCATACCATGCATGTATGGACTTTTTGATCGTGACTTCTTTCGCACGGGGACTTACATGGACATGCAACAGCTGGTCTTCGAGCGTACAGTGGGCTTCAATGCCACGGACTCGCTGCACCCGCAACCCGATGATGTTTCCAAGCAGCAGGAATGTATCTCCATCCGCATAGGTATGAGCTTCCAATGGTTGCGGGAGGGACCTGACCAAAGCCAGCTTTGCATCGATCCAGTCGGTCTTGCTTTGCACAAACCGTTCGATCACAACCGCGGGAGTTCTCTTCGGAGCGCTCACCACCACCTGCGCATCATCGGTGATACGGATGGCGATGCGCTTCCTCTTCGGCCTGCGGACAACCTCATACTGTACTTTCCCTGCTGTATTCACTACACTGTCACGCATGAACACCCCCATGAAACTGCATCTCCAACAGCGTATCACATATCATCGTGCAGTGGAGCATGTACCGCAGTGCGATATGATGTTCGATCGCATGACAAAGACGCTCGACAGGTGTCCGGTAGGAAGCGAGGGAATCTTGGTCATCGAATCCGAGCTGACCGATGAGCTCTGTCTCCTCTCGTGCACCGGGGCTGCCTACCGCTTGCCATCCGAAACCGAGCCTCACATCCTCTCGATCGAAGCAGGATCGCACCTCTTCTTGCAGCTAGCCTTCGCTCCTGCAAACGGGGCCGCGCTCATCCCCTTGCTGAACCGTTTTGCCATGACGCCCGATTATCGGAAAGGGACAACGAGACGGATGTTCCTCAGGCTCTACAAGGAAAAGCAGTTCGAGATCGCGATCCAATGCATCGCCCCTATAGATACCACAGCGGAATGAGGAACGGAGCGAACAGCGTCATGATCACGCCGTGGGAGATTGCGAGCGGAACCACCGAATCTCCCAAGCTCTTCTTCAACAGCGGGAGAGTGACATCCATGCTGGTCGCCCCGGCGATGCTGATGGAAGAGAATGAGGCGTGCGATACGGTCGCCAGCAACGGGATGAGCAAAAACGAGAACGATTCCCTGAACAGGTTGCTGAGGAAGGAGACTGCCCCGAGCTGAGGATCTCCCAAGCTGCTGATCAGCACCCCCGAAAGCGAGTACCATCCGAACCCCGATACCAGTGTCAACGATTCGGTCAGCGTGTAGGAACTGACGAGCGGGAAAGCCAACGCTCCCAAGTATGTTCCGAGGACCGTGGAGATCGGAAGCAACAGCATCATCGGAGACTTCAGCAGGGGGACGAGATCCACCTCATGCTGTACCATCTGCATGCCGACGAGAAAGAGAAGCAGGTAGAGGATGTAGGTGATCATGGATCCTTCGAACCAATCGAACAATCCGGTGGTGATGGCCGCGACGATTCCTGCCACCACGATCAGGATCATCAACAGGGGAGTCTTCAACCGCTCCCAGGTGATCCGTTGCCTGACCCGTTCCGAGGGATTCACCTTTTTCCTGACCAACAACCCCAACAGGCTTGCGGTGATGATGCACCCGATGACCACCAACACGGTAGCCAACAGGGCATCGAGTCCCATCCGCATGATCCGCTCCTTGATATCGGGGATCTTCGCGGTGTTCACTCCCATGAGAAAGAGAAGCGCATAGAGGACTGCATCCAATGCGCGTGCGGTAGGAAGATGCCAACGCTGTTTGCCGGCAAGGAAAGCAAAGAGCGCACCGAGGCCGAGACTGAGGAACAACTGTACGAGATACCACACCGTCTGCATGCCTACAGACTAGCGCAAAGCTCCTCTCTTGCTCAAGCAAGTCCTTGTACCTTTGCCGCATCATAGCTATATTTGTATGGACGCGGAGGATGATGGTGACAGTCGAACGGATCAGCGATACCATGCAGCGGCTCATATGTGCCGACGGAAAGGAAATTACCCTTATCGGGACGGCACACGTGTCGCAGGACAGCGTGGATGAGGTTGCACGGGCGATCGATGAAATCGGCCCCGACCGGATCTGTGTCGAGCTTGACGAGGGCAGGTACCGTTCCCGGACTGAGAAACAGAACTGGGAGAACCTGAACATCAAGACCATCCTCAAGGAAAACAAGGGGTTCCTCATGCTCGCCAACATGGCCCTCTCCTCCTACCAGAAGAAATTGGGAGAGCAGATGGGTGTGTCCCCGGGTGATGAGATCATGCGTGCGGCAACCCTCGCCACGGAGAGGAACATTCCCCTCTCGCTCTGTGACCGGGAAATCCAGGTCACTTTCAAGCGTGCGTGGAGACTCTCGAACGGATGGAACAAGATCAAGCTCATCTCGAGTTTGCTGAGTGCGGTATTCAGCGACGAGAAGATCAGCAACGAGGAACTGGAAAAACTCAAGGAGACCAACGTCCTGCAGTCCATGCTCGATGAGATGGCCAAGGAGCTGCCCACGATCAAGCGGGTGCTCATCGATGAGCGGGACCAGTTCCTCGCCTCCAAGATCTATGCGGCCCAAGGAGAGCGGATCGTCGCAGTGGTCGGTGCAGGCCACGCTCCGGGTCTGGTCGCCCACATGGAGCGGCTTGACAGGCAGGAGGTCTCGACCGACACGGAAAAGATCACAACGGTCCCTCCCCCGTCGCAGGTCGGAAAGATTCTCTCATGGGCTGTCGTGATCGCCATCATCGGCATCATCGCTGCCGGGTTCATCCGCAGCGGATGGAACCAAGGGCTTGAGATGTTCCTGTACTGGTTCCTGTTGAACTCCTCCCTGACCGGACTCGCCGCCATACTTTCGCTTGCCCATCCGGTGACGATCATCCTCTCGATGCTCGCCGCTCCGGTGACCGCCCTCAGTCCCACCTTGGGAGTAGGCATGGTCGCCGGCATGCTCGAGGCCTCCATGAGAAAACCGCGGGTCAAGGATTTCGAGCAGGTCTCCGAGGATATCTCACGCTTCAAGGGATGGTTCTCAAACAGGATCATCCATGCGCTGATGATCTTCATGACCACCAGCATCTTTGCCTCGATCGGTACGTTCATCGCCTTCCCCCTCTTGATCAGCAAGCTCGGCTAGGCCTTCACGAAGCTCTTGTCCACCACCGAAAGGCTTGTTTCGCAATTGGTAAGGATTCCTTACTAATTGCCGTTCTCCCGTGGGTATCGCTTTCCGGCATCAATCGGACAAGGCTCCCCGGATACATAGGAACGCATTCCCATCGAATGCCCTGCAAGAGCATCGGGAAAAGGGAAACACGGGGTGAACATCGATGCCGATACTGGCAGGATACTTCCGAGACCCTTGAAATTGAGAGGAATTGAAGGCTTTACTATTTGTTAGGGATGCTTACCAATTGTGCGTGGGAGCTTTTCCAGCTTTCCGACGGCCTCATCGATCCGTTCGCACCGCAACATCGACGCATGATGCTCCAGCGGCATGGACGAAGGTGCGAGGATCGTTGAGAAGCCCATGTCGATGGCCCCCTTCACCCGCTTCTCCCCATAGCTGACTGGTCGAACTTCACCTGCAAGGCTCAGTTCGCCCATGCTCACCAAGGTCGCGGGAAGCGGGCGGGAGGTTGCTGCGGAGTGGATGGCAAGGGCAAGCGGAAGCTCGATCGATACTTCGCTGAGCTTGATTCCCCCCGCGACATTCACGTAGATATCCTTGTCCGACAGGGTCAGTCCCGCATGCCGTTCAAGGACCGCGGCCACACGGGTCACACGAGCGGTATCGATCCGCTCCGAGTAGACTCGCGAGTACCCGCTCTTCGCCGGTATCACGAGGGCCTGGATCTCCACCATGAAGGTCCTGGACCCTTCCACGACCGCCGTGAACGAGATTCCGGCTGGCAGCGAACCTTCGGTCCTTTCGCTGAGAAAGAATCCTGCGGGATCGGGAACGGAGACAAGGCCTTTCTCCGTCATGAGGAAGATACCGATCTCATCCACGCTTCCGAACCGATTCTTCACGGCACGCACGATCCGGACTCCCGATCCTGCTTGTTCGAAATAGAGTACGGTATCGACAATATGCTCGATCGCCTTCGGCCCTGCGATCTGCCCTTCCTTCGTGATATGGCCTATGAAAAACAGGGCACTTCCCGCCTTTTTCGCCGCATCCACCAGCTCCATGGTACAAAGTCTCAGTTGATTCACCGACCCCGCGGCGGAAGGGAGTTCCTCACTGGAAAGGGTCTGCAAGGAATCCACGACCACGACATCGTAGCGGTCACGCGAAAGTATCTCCTGCAGCGGCTCGAGCCTGGTATCATTGAAGAGGGAGACCGAATCGAGCGGCACGCCGATCCTCTGTGCCCGTGAGCGGACTTGTCCGGGAGACTCCTCTCCCGATACATAGAGCACGCTGCGATTCTTGATCGATCCAAGCAACTGCAGCATGAGCGTGGACTTGCCGATACCCGGCTCACCGCCGAGCAGAACCGTTCCCCCACGCATGATACCGCCTCCGAGCACTCGATCGAATTCAGAAATTCCTGAACTGTAACGGAAATCTTCACCAATCTCAATTTCTGACAAGGCAACAGTTTGGTTTTTGTTAGTATCACTTACTAATTGCTTCTTACCCGACTTTCCCTGTTTCTTGACCACCTCTTCGGTGAACGAGTTCCACGAGCCGCAATCGGGGCAACGGCCGAGCCATTTCACCTCGATGCGGCCACACTGGGAACAGACATATCGGGTAGTGAGCTCTTTCATCATGCTCCCTTGAAGTCGATCAGTTCCACGTCGAACACCAGGTAGGAATTCGGAGGAATCACTCCGGGATACCCTTGCTTTCCGTATCCGAGCTCGGGAGGAATGATGAGGGTCCGTTTCTCACCTTTCGTCATGGTCACGAGGGCTTCGTTCCATCCCTCGATCACTTGACCGATCGCGAACTGGGCAGGTTCTCCACGACGCACCGAGCTGTCGAACATCTTTCCATCGAGCAGTGTCCCCGTGTAATGTACGGTCACGGTAGTCCCCACTCGAGGTGATTTTGTTCCTTTTCCTTCCTTGGTAACGACATAACGCAATCCGGATTCGGTCTTCACCGCATTCGGCCAGCGATTCGCCAATTCCTGGTCCAACGCCTTCTGCAGTTTCTCCAGCTTGGCATTCTCCTTGTCCTGCGCAATCACCACTTCATTCGCAAAGCTCTCCTTGGTTACGATGAATTGCTCAGCTTCCTCTCCTACGCGAAGGATCTTCACACTGTCGATCACGTCCCCCTGCTCGATGGAATCGACGATCTGTTGACCGTTGACGACCTTGCCGAAGACACTGTGCTTGCCATCAAGCCACGGAGTCGCCACATGGGTGATGAAAAATTGGCTCCCGTTCGTTCCCGGGCCTGCGTTGGCCATCGAAAGCACTCCAGGGCCTTCATGACGAAGGTCATCGACGAATTCATCAGGGAACGTATACCCTGGTCCGCCGGTACCCGTTCCTTGAGGACAGCCTGTCTGGATCATGAAATCGTTGATGACACGGTGGAACTTCAGCCCATCGTAGTACGGAGTTCCCGGTTCTTTCAGGTTCAACACCCCTTCCGCGAGACCTACGAAGTTGGAAACCGTCATGGGTGTCTCCCGATATGCAAGTGAGACAAGGATATCGCCACGATTCGTGGCTATCTGTGCATAGAGACCGTCTTGTAATGTATCTGCCATTTTATTTCCTTTCAATATATAAATTTATAATTCTATAGATTCTTCTTGTGCAAGCAATCGGTAGATACGTTCGAGATCCTCCATGGAATGATAGGTGATCTCAAGCTTCCCCTTGTTGAGTGTTCCTTTCAGTTGGACCTTCGTGCCGCAAGCTTCGAGAAACTTCTGTTCCAGGACCATCAGGTCGATAGGTCGTTCCCGGTATGCGTGCTGTTGCTTTCCGCCGATCGCACGCTTGCCCTTGTTCAACTCTCCTGCAAGTTTCTCTGCCTTTCTCACCGACAGCTCTTCATCAAGGATCTTTTGGTAAAGATACTGCTGGTCCGCAGGGTTGACAACCGAAAGGATAGCCCGTGCATGCCCCGCAGTGTAATCACCGCGAAGCAACGACTCTTGCATCTCCTTGGGCAGTTGGAGCAACCTGATGCTGTTAGCGATGGTGGAGCGCTTTTTCCCTACCCTTTCGGCAAGCTCTTCCTGCCGAATCTCGGCTTGCTCGAGGAGAAACAGATACGCTTTGGCTTCCTCGATGGGATTGAGATTCTCTCGCTGGATATTCTCGATGAGGGAGACCTCGAGCCGCTGCATGTCGGTGAATTTTTTCACGATCACCGGAACTTTTTCAAGTCCGATGGAGAGTGCGGCACGATATCTGCGCTCACCGGCGATGATCGCATACTCCTGGTCATTGATTTTTTCCACCAAGAGAGGCTGAAGGATTCCTTGGGTCTTGATCGACTCGGCCAGTTCATCGAGGGTTTCCTGATCGAATTGCTTACGAGGTTGATGAGGGTTGGGATGGACCCGATTGATATCGAGCAACAACAAGTTCCCGCCTTCGAATGCTCCGGTTCCATTTCCTTCACTATGCTTGAAAGCAGCTTCGAAGGAATAATCATCCATCAAAGAACTGATCCCTTTCCCCAAACCATGTTTCTTGCTTATGCTAGACACGGGCAATCACCTCCTCTGCAAGGCTTTCATACCCCAGGGCTCCGCTGCTGGAAGCATCATACAGGTTGATGGGCAATCCGTGAGACGGTGCTTCAGAGAGCCTGACGTTACGCGGGATCTTTGTCTCAAAGACCTTGTCCGCGAAATATGAAGTCACATCATCCACCACATCGTTGGCCAGACGGGTCCTCGTCGTATACATCGTGAAGAGGATTCCGAGAATCTCCAGCCTAGGATTAAGCTGCTTCTTCACATTGCCGATGGTCCTCATCAAAAGATTCAATCCCTCCATGGCAAAATATTCACACTGCATGGGAATGATCACATACTTTGCCCAACACATCGCATTGATGGTCACCAGTCCGAGGGAAGGGGGACAATCGATCAGGATGAAATCCCATTCTTTCTCTATGGGAGCCAAGGCATTCTTCAGGAAAAATTCGCGGGCAAGCTCATTCACCAACTCGACACTGAGGCCTGCGAGATCTATGCCACCTGCAATCGCAAAGAGGTTTTTCACCGGTGTTTCCTGATACGCATCCTGTGGAGTACATTTGCCGACGATGACATCGTAACTTCCGGGCTTTCTTTGATCCGCGGAAACGGCACTGGACATATTGCCTTGTGAGTCTAGATCCACGAGAAGTACCTGATGGCCTTTCTGTGCCAGGTATGCACCAAGATTAACAGCGGTAGTTGTCTTGCCTACGCCACCCTTCTGGTTTGAAAAGATTATTTTTTTTGCTGCCATGGATACACTATACATAAACACGTCCGATATGTCACCCGATACTTCGGGTATTGACCATCAATTCCCTCTAGGGTATCTTGGTCAAAGCTAGTGTGAGGAGGCCAATCAAATGATTGATAAAGTTAAAGCTGCGATCGAGAATATTCGTCCCGATCTGCAGAATGACGGTGGAGACATCGAATTCGTGAGCATGAATGGAAATGATGTGATCGTTCGTCTTGTCGGTTCTTGTGCCGGATGTCCCATGTCCCAGATGACATTGAAGAATGGTGTCGAACGGTATATCAGAAGCGTCGTAGACCCCAACATCAATATTATCTCTGAAAATTGATCGCGATGTTTCACGTGAAACATCGGCACTGTCCGGTGGTAAGCGTGAGGCAGAAGATCATTGTTTCACGTGAAACAAATAGCCACCCCGATCTGGGGTGGCTTCTCTTTTCTGCCGGGGATTCTTATTCTTCGGTCTCTTGTTCACCCTCAGAATTCTCATCCTCTCCGTTCCTGTCGGCCTCTGTCTTAGCAATGGCCACGATGGTATCTCCTTCCTTGAGCTTGGTGATGCAGACACCGGAGGCGTAGGCCTTCTGGATCGAGATGTCCCTGACGGGAATCCTGATCGACTGTCCCAAGCTGGTGATGCAAACCACATCATCGTCATCGTCAACAGCCAACGTACTGACTATGTAGCCGGTCTTGTCTCGGAACGTGTAGATTTTCTGACCCATCGTACCACGACCATGGGGTCTGAACTCATCGAAATGGATTTGCTTGCCTTGTCCGTTCTCCGTGATGATGAGGATTCTCTTGTCGTCATCGACCTTCAGCAGCCCAGCCACTTCATCATCATCGATCAACCTGATACCACGGACACCGCGGGAAGCTCTTCCCATGGATCGGACATCCGATCCGATGAACCGCAAAGCTTTTCCCTTTCTGGTGATGATCATGCAATCATCATCTTCGTTGACCAGCTCGCAGTTCACCAAGACATCTTCCTCATCAAGGAATATTGCGGTGATGCCTCGTGTCTTGGCATTCCTGAAGAGCGAGAGATTTACCTGTTTTGCTACGCCAAACTTTGTTACCATAAAGAGATACAGGTTCTCATCAAACTCCTTGAAGTTGATGATCGAGGTGATTTCCTCACCATCTTGCAACGGAAGCAGCTTCTTGATGCTCTCACCTTTGCTGGTTTTCGAACCGACAGGCAATTCATGCACCTTGAGCCAGTAGGCCTTTCCTGCGTTCGTCACCACCATCACATAATCGTGTGTGGAAGCGACGAAGAGGTGTTCAATGAAATCTTCCTCACGGAGTGTCGCACCCCGCACCCCTCGTCCGCCACGGCCCTGGCTCCGATACTCTTCGGTCGGGACCCGCTTGACGAACCCCTTGTTGGAGATCACGACGACTACATCCTCTTCCTTGATGAAGTCCTCGATATTCATGCCTCCAAGTTCCTCGTTGGTGATCTCGGTCCGTCTTCTGTCTCCATACTTGGTTGCCACTTCGAGCAACTCCGTCTTGACGACCTGTAAGATTTTCACCGGATCTGATAATAAATCTTTATAGTAAATAATTTTAGCATTAAGTTCTGCCAATTCTCCAAGGATTTTTTCCGTCTCAAGGTGACTCAAGCGGCCCAATTTCATATCTATGATAGCTTGAGCCTGGATGTCGGAGAGCCCGAAACGGGATTTCAGCCGGTCCTGCGCCTCAGTGTTGTCCTGCGCTTCCTTGATGATCTTGATGACTTCATCGATGTTCTCAAGACCGATCTTCAGCCCGAGCAGGACATGCGCCCGTTCCTCAGCCTTGCGCAGGTCGAAGCGCGTCCTGCGCTCGACGACGACTTGGCGGTGATCCACATAATGCTTGATCATGTCGATCAAGCCCAACTGCTGTGGCCGTCCGTTGACCAGAGCCAGATTGTTGATATTGAAATTGGTCTGCAGGGGGGTGTGGAGGAACAGGAGGTTCACCACCACCCGTGCCACTGCTCCCTTCTTCAGCTCGACCACCAATCGGATTCCGTCGCGGTCCGACTCATCCCTGACCTCGCTGATTCCCGTGATCACGGTCTTCTTCAGTTCGGCGATACGTTTCACCAGCTCGGCTTTGTTCACCTGGTAGGGCAACTCGGTGAAGATGATCTGGTCTTTTCCTCCATCGCCCTCCTCGATCTCATAGCGCCCCCGTACGACAACCTTGCCCTTTCCCGTCTCGAATGCCTGGAGGACGCCGCTTCTGCCGCAGATGATGCCTGAGGTTGGGAAATCGGGCCCCTTGATATACTCCATGAGCTGCAGCAACGAGATTTCCGGGTCATCGATATAGGCGGCAATTCCGTTGCAGACTTCCGTGAGGTTGTGGGGTGCCATATTGGTTGCCATGCCGACGGCAATACCGCTGCTCCCGTTGACCAAAAGGAACGGGAAAGCCGCGGGAAGCACCTGAGGTTCCTGAAGCGAGTCGTCGTAGTTCGGACCGAAATCGACTGTCTCCTTCTGGATGTCGTTCAGCATCTCCTCGCCGAGACGACTCATCTTCGCCTCGGTATACCGCATGGCGGCTGCCGGATCACCGTCGATCGATCCGAAGTTTCCCTGCGGGTGCACTACCGGATACCGGAGGGAGAAGTCCTGTGCCAAGCGGACCAGGGCATCGTAGACGGAGCCGTCTCCATGCGGGTGGTACTTGCCGAGGACGTCTCCGACGATCCTTGCAGCCTTCTTGAACGAGGTGTTGTACTTCAGTCCCATCTCGAACATGCCGTAGAGGATTCTCCGGTGGACCGGCTTCAATCCGTCCCTGACATCAGGCAGGGCCCTGCTCACTATGACCGACATGGCATAATTGAGGTATGAGGTCTTCATCTCATCCCCGATGTTTGCCCGAAATATCTTTCCTGTTTGTTCTTCCATCATACTCATCAACCGACCTTATACATCCAGGTTCGAAACGTACATTGCGTTCTCTTCGATGAAGTTCTTCCTGGGTTCGACTTCCTCACCCATCAACATGGTGAAAATCTCGTCAGCCTCGACTGCATCCTCCAGCGTCACCTGTGTCAGGCTCCGCGTATCGGGATTCATCGTGGTTTCCCACAGCTGATCGGGATTCATCTCTCCGAGACCCTTGTACCGCTGGATGGGAATCTTGCTGACATCACCTTCCTTCGCGTTCTCCTCGAGGATCCGCTTCCGTGCATCCTCGTCGTACGCATAGTAGGTCTTCTTGCCGATGGTGATCTTGTACAGGGGCGGCATGGCGAAGTACACGTATCCCGCTTCGATCAGCGGTCGCATGTATCGGAAGAAGAAGGTGAGGAGCAAGGTCCTGATATGTGATCCGTCGACATCGGCATCAGCCATGATGATCACCTTGTGGTATCTGACCTTGTCGGTTTCGAAGTGTGCTCCCAGTCCTGCACCGAGAGAGGCGATGACGGGCTGGAGCTTGTCGTTCCCGAGCACCTTCTCTTCCCGCGCTTTCTCCACATTGAGCATCTTTCCCCAAAGCGGGAGGATGGCCTGCGTGGAACGATCGCGTCCCTGCTTGGCACTTCCTCCTGCCGAGTCGCCCTCGACGATGAAGATCTCGCACTTCGCGGGATCCTTTTCGGAACAGTCCGCAAGCTTTCCGGGAAGCCCGGCACCCTCGCTGCTCTTGCGGATGCGCATGCGTGCATCCCGAGCGGCAAAACGGGCCTTCGCGGCGAGAATCGCTTTGTCGAGGATCGCCTCGATGACCGCAGGATACTCGTCGAAGAAGTCGTTGAACTTCTCATAGACCATGGAGGCGACGATGCCTTGTACCCGGGGATTGCCAAGCTTCATCTTCGTCTGGCCTTCGAACTGGGGGTCGGGAATCTTGACGGAAACCACCGCGGTCATGCCCTCCTTCAGGTCGTCGCCGGTCAACGAGTCGTCGAACTTCTTGGCAAGCTTCGATTTCTTCAGCTGTTCGTTCATGACACGCGTCAGACCGCTCCTGAAACCGGCGAGGTGCGTGCCTCCCTCGCGGGTGTTGATGTTGTTCACGAATGTGAAGAGCACCTCGTCGTAACGGTCGTTGTACTGCAGGGCAATCTCCACCTTCACATCATCCTTCTGGCCGTCGAAGTAGATGGGCTCCTCGTGGACAGCCCGCTTCGAACTGTTCAGGTGCTGGATGAAGGACTTGATCCCCCCTTCGAAGTGGAATGTCTGCTGACGGAGGGTCTCCCCACGCTCATCGGCGATCGAGATCACGATCCCCTTGTTCAGGAATGCCAGCTCCCTGAACCGTTCCGTCAGGACGCCATAGCTGTACTGATCGGTCTCCAGGATCGTGGTGTCGGCCTTGAACCGGACTACCGTACCGGTCTTGTCGGTCTCTCCGATGATTTCGACCGGTTTGTCCGGGATGCCCCTTCTGTAACGTTGATAGTGGATTGAAGGATCGCGATGCACGGTCACTTCAAGCCACTCGGAAAGAGCGTTGACGACCGAGACGCCGACTCCGTGCAATCCTCCCGAGACCTTGTAAGTGTCGTTGTCGAACTTTCCGCCGGCATGAAGCTGCGTGAGGACGACCTCGAGAGAGCTGATCTTCTCCACCGGGTGGAGCTCGACGGGGATTCCACGCCCGTTGTCTTCCACGCGGATGATATTATCCTTCTCGATCGTGACCGAGATGATGTCGCAGTACCCTGCCATGGCCTCATCGATGCTGTTGTCAAC
This sequence comes from Spirochaetales bacterium, assembly GCA_018433865.1. GTDB lineage: Bacteria > Spirochaetota > Spirochaetia > Sphaerochaetales > Sphaerochaetaceae > UBA8525. Next base: position 436,676 of record JAHDQJ010000002.1, read on the forward strand.
CACCTCATAGACCAGGTGGTGAAGGCCGTCGGGACCAGTGGATCCTATGTACATTCCCGGCCGCTTCCTGACTGCCTCGAGCCCCTTGAGCACTTGTATGTTGTTTGCAGTGTATGACCGTGCCCCGGCTCTTCCATGCGCAGTGTCATGATGAACCGCAGTGTCTGCAGGCACTCCCTCGAAAACGCTTTCAACCATATTACTATGTCCTTATAAGATATAAAAATGAAATCACCTGATATAGTACCATTTTTCATCGTTTATGTAAAGGGTTCACACCGAATTTGATTGAATATCATCTCTTTTCAATATAATGGTTTATCAATTATTTCCCGAGATCCCCGTTCCCTTTTTCACGGACACTTGCCAATCACCCTTGGCTGAGATAAGATAGCATGTATGCCGCAAGAAAAGTGGAACTACAATCCCTTCTGGGACGAGGTCGTCTCACGCATGCAATCCTCGATTTCGGAACAGGAGTTCATCACCTGGTTGAACCGGATTTCCTATGCCGGATCGGAGGATCACAAGCTGGTCCTGGCCGTTCCGTCCCTCTTCATCCGGGACTATGTGATGACCCAATACAAGCCGACGATCCAGACGATGCTCAACGAGTTGACCGGTGAGCCGGTCGTCGTCGATATCGTCGTGAAGAAGGTTGCCCAGGCGTCTGCACACCCTACGGAAGGCACGAAGGACCACACACTGGATAAACCGGCAAGAGCACATCACAGTGCTGCCCAGATGCCGAAACCCCAAGAGAAACCGAAGGATCCGAACATCAACTCCGGCTACCAGTTCGACTCCTTCGTCGTTGGCGACAACAGTGCGTTCGCCTACAACGTAAGCATGGCGATTGCAAAGAATCCCGGGGTCAGCTATAACCCGTGCCTCATCTACGGAGGTGTAGGATTGGGCAAGACCCACCTGATACAATCGATCGGAAACTATATCCAGGAGAACACTCCGGAGCTCCAGGTCGTCTACGTGACCGCTGAAATGTTCACCAATGAGTTCATCCAGGCCATCGGAGAGGAAAAGACCCCTCAATTCAGGAACAAGTATCGCAAGGCCGATGTCTTGCTCATAGACGACATCCACTTTCTCCAGAAAAAGGCCTCGACCCAGGAAGAGATGTTCCATGTATTCAACAACCTGTTCGAGGCAAGCAAGCAGTTGGTCTTCACGTGCGACCGCCCGATCAATGAGTTGCAGGATATTGCCGACAGACTGAAGAATCGCTTTACCAGGGGCATCAATGTCGATCTGCAACCACCCGACTTTGAGACCCGGTTGGCGATCCTCAGGCGAAAATGTGACGGAAAAGCCTGCCACATCTCCTCAGAGGTGCTCGAGTATATCGGCAGGAGCGTGAATACCAATGTCAGGGACCTCGAGGCAAGCCTCACGAAGCTGATTGCCTACAGCAATCTTCTCAACAAGGAAATCACCCTCGACATCGCCCGTGAGCAGTTGAAAAGCACCTACTCGATGTCCAAGGACCAATCCATGTCGATCGATTCCATCATCAGGGTGGTCGCCGACTACTTCAACATATCGCCGTACGAGATCAAGGGAAAGAAGAGGACCAAATCGGTCGTTCTTCCCCGGCAGATCGCCATGTATATCGCAAGGACCATCACCGATTATTCCACCACCGAGATCGGCTACGAATTCGGCGGGAGAGATCACACCACGGTGATGCACTCGGTACAGAGGGTAGAGGGGATGATCCAGAGCGATATCGCGGTGAGCAATTCGATCCAGAATCTTATCCGCCAGGCACAGAATTTCAAGCGCGAAAAGTGATGAGACAAGTCGGGGATAAGTTCGGGAAAACTTGTTGACGGGTGTGGATAAGTTTTTTTGCCTGTGGATGAGTGTGGAAGGATAGTGGACAAACAGGTTGTTCCATCCACAGGATCAAGATTTTTATGAAGCGTACTGCAAAAGAATTATTGTCGTTTTCCACAGTATACATGATACTATTACTACGACTGCTGAATGTATATGAACCAATAGGAGTGATCAGATGAAGTTTGCCTGCCAGAAAAATACATTGCTCAGGGAGATCGTTCTTGCCCTTGATTTCACCAGCCAGAGAAACACCCTTTCCATCGTCTCGAACGTCTTGTTGGAAACCTATGGGAACACGTTGGTCATCAAGGCTACCGACCAGAAAGTCGGCTTCAGCTCCACGATTCCCGTAGAGACGATCGAAGAGGGTTCCACCACGGTCTTCTGCGACAAATTCCTCGGTATCCTCCGTACGCTTCCCGACGAGAACATCATCTTCGAGGAACTGGGTGACAAGCTCTTCATCCACCCTGAGAAGAAATCGATCGACTTCGAGTTGCGTACCATCGCCGCTGACAAATATCCTGCACTCGAGGATGCAGCGAAACATGAGTACTTCGCCCTGTCCCAGAAAGACCTGTTCGACATGATCGATCAGACCATCTTCGCCATCAGTGATGATGAGACCAGATATTTCATGAACGGAGTCTACTTGGAACAGGAATCGGATGGATTGGTGATGGTGGCTACCGACGGAAGACGGCTCTCCTACATCAAGCGAAAACTCGACCAAGCGGTTCCTTCGTTCACCCCGGTGATCATCCCTGCGAAATTCCTCACGTTGCTGAAGAAGGCGGGTACCGGGGAGGGACAGATATTCCTGTCGGTAAGTGAATCGGTCATCTTTGCGAAGTTTGGCAGCCAATTCATGTACTCCACCCTTATCAAAGGGCAGTTCCCCAATTACAGGCGAGTCATTCCCGCATCCCAGAGCAATACATGCAAGCTTTCGATAGCGGAGATGAACGAAGCATTGAAGCGCGTTTCGCTGTTGGTGGAGAACAAGGCAAAGAGGATGTATCTCGATATCGAAGCAGGCGGCATCACGATCAGCTCGGAGGAGAGCGACTTTGGTCAGGCGAAGGAAATCATCCGGTGCGACTATGCCGGAGATCCGTGCAGGCTTGCGATGAACTATTCCTACCTGGTCAGTCCGCTCCGTGTGATGGAGGGAGATAGTTGCGCCATCTGTTTCACCGAATCGAACAAGGCGGTGACCGTGAAGCCCGATCCTGAAAAGGATTACTTCCACATCATCATGCCCATGCAGATAGACTGATGCGATTCCGTTCGCTCGGGTTCCACTATTTCAGGAATCTGGCAGATTCGATGGTCCCGACCGATGCCGAACATGTGGTGTTGGTCGGCAACAATGGACAGGGCAAGACCAATTTCCTCGAGGCACTCTACGTCCTGTGTTACGGTTCTTCATTTCGTGCCAGCAATGCAAAGGACATGTGCAGACATGGGAAACGTGAATTCTCTCTGTCAGCGATCGTCGCCTTGGATGATGGTACCAACCAGCAGATACTGTTCCGATTCGGTGAGGGAAAGCGGGAGATACGGATCGATGGCAAGGAAATTCGGGACAGAAGGGACCTGATCTACAATGTTCCCTGCATTGTCTTCTCACATGATGATATCGAGTTCATCCGCGGGACTCCCGAGAGCAAGCGCAAATTCTTCGACCAGACGATGTCGATGTATGATCCCCTGTTCTTCGATGACCTGAGAAGATATCGCAGTGTGCTCAGACAGCGGAACGCAGCGATCAAGGACGGCTATGCCTCGTTGATTCCTGTCTACGATGTGCAGCTTGCGAAGCTTGGCATGGCTATCCAGAAGCGGAGGGCCGAAGAGGTCGTGAAGTTCAATGAATTGTTCGTCAAGTTGTATCAAGCGGTATCCCAGACAGATGAGAGGATGTACATAGCCTACAAGCCATCCTGGGGCGACTGTACCACCGAGGAAGAGGCCAGGGACAAGCTCTCCAGGACACTCGAGCGGGACTTGCGCATGCAGACCACTGCAAGCGGCATACACCGGGACCAATTCATCGTGATGCAGGATACTGCCAACTTCGCCTCGAGCGGATCGACAGGGCAGATGAGACTGGCGTCCCTGATATTCAGGATCGCCCAGGTCCACTCCTATCGCAAGAATACGGGCAAGGAACCAATCCTCCTGGTGGATGATGTCCTTCTTGAGCTGGATATCCGGAAACGAGGCTTGTTCCTCTCGCTTCTCGAAGGCTACAGCCAGGCATTCTTCACATTCCTTCCCGAAGAAACCTATTTTTCCAAGGTCTCGGGACAGGATGGATTGACCTATGCGGTTGAGGATGGCACATTCCAAGTACCATGAAAGAGAAATCGACCAAGGAACTGTTGGACATGCTTCTCTCCCGTCTCAATATTGATGAGCAGGGACCCCTCGCGACAGTACATCGCGAATGGATGGAGATTGTCGGTCCCGACATCGCCGTGCACGCGAAAATCCTGGATATCCGGGGGAAGGTGCTGATCATCGAATCGGACCACCCCACGTGGTCCTCGATGATCCACATGCGGAAGAAGCAGATCATAGGAAGGATCGCCCGCCAATTCCCGGAGTTGGGTATTTCACAAATCCAGGTTCGGGTACGGAAAGATTAGCATCGATTGCAGGAAAACATGCCGATCGTATTTTTCGGTCATTCTGCATCGGATGCCGCCGGATGATGGATTTTCTTTCGATACGGACCAAATGTCCTGACCTTTCTTGTGATGCTTGGCTTGACATGCACTCGGTGTGACCTATATACTGCCCCTTCGGGAGAGTATTCCCGCAAAACAGATAAAATCCGCGTAAAGCGATACATATTTGGAGATTTCCCCATGAAGAGAACGTACCAACCCAGCAGGACCAAGAGAAATAGAAAATTCGGTTTCCGTGCGCGCATGGCAACAAAGGGTGGGCGTCTTGTCCTTGCCAGAAGAAGGGCAAAGGGCAGGAAGAAGCTTACCGTCTGCGATGAGAAAAAGCCTTACTAAGCAAGAAATTGTAAAAAAGAAGCCAGAAATCGATGCGATATTCCGCAAAGGTAAGAAATTCTCCTGCCCAGGGGTGCGACTCATGGTCGCACCTAACGGCCGCAGTGTGGACAGGATCGTCGTCATTCCTGTCAGGCACTACGGCAATTCCGTCGAGAGAAACCGCATAAGGCGGCAGATCAAGGAAATCTGGAGAAATGAAAAGCCGAGTTTTCGGCCTGGCTTCGATTTTGCATTCGTGGTGTATCCAGGGAAGGTTTTGGATCATGAAACACAGAGGAAGCAGTTGACCGATTTGTTTTCCCAGGCAAAAGTCTATCTGAACGACTAGTTCCATATTCCTTTCCTGTTCACACCTCTTCGCCGTTACACAATCAGGAGTGGATATGGATAGAAACACCATCCTCGCAATCGTACTCTCCGTAATCGTAATATCTGTGGGTTTGACCATCCAGACTACGTTTTTCGCCCCGGAACCGGTTGCTCCGACGCAACAGGATCCTGTTGCCCTGCAGTCCGCAGATACGGATGGTCAGCTTGCCGCAGGAGCTCCCGTTGCCTTGGCAAAGCCTTCGCAGGCTTGGGACAGTGGAGTTCCGGGTTCTTTCACCCAGGTAGGTCCTGCGGGTACGACACAACGGTTCACCTTTGAGACTGACATGTTCATCGTGGAGTTTGATCCTGTGGGAGCCGGAGTATCCAGCCTCCGCCTGAAGCAACACCTCGACAAGGGATCTCCTGTCGAACTGATCTTCAATGATGGTTCCTATCCCGCGGCATTCTCCCTCTACGCAGGCAACGACGTGGAGAATCCGATCAACGCCACATTCAATTACCGCATCCTTTCCAATGCAGTTGAGTTCTCCCAAGTATTCGCGGCGATCGGCGAGGACGGCAATCCGACCGACGAGCAGTTCACCTTGGTGAAGACCTACCGGTTCGCGCCGGAAGACTATCTGTTCGAGATTTCCGTCGAGTTCAAGAACTCCCAGAACAAGGCGGTTCCCCTCAACTACAACGGGTTCGCGTACACCCTCGCGTTCGAACCGCAGCTCGGTCCCTCCTTCCATGAGACTCCCGATGGCAACTATACCTATCGCAAGTTCTATGTCGAGTCGAACGGGAAGAAGAGTACCCCCAAGCTCCGCGACGGTATCTATGAGACCAGCGACTACATCACATGGACGGCGATCGCAAGCAAGTACTTCTCGATCATAGGAATTCCCGATGCCACGCGCTACACCGTACGTCTTGCCGAGGCGAAGTCCGATGCGATTCCCCTCGAATCGAGAATCTATTTCTCACGCCCTGCATACAAGACCTCAAGCGGAAAGGATGTATTCCGGTTCTACATCGGACCCCAGCTGAAACATCACATGGCAATCTACAACGAGGCCAGCCAGAATGGGTTCGGACTCTCCGACTTGCACCTTGAGAAGGCACTCGACAGCAGTTCGTGGCTCGGGTGGCTGGAGGCTATCCTCAAATGGTTGCTCCAGTTCTTCTACGGGCTCATTCCCAACTACGGAGTCGCCATCATCCTCCTTACGATCCTGATCAAGGTCGTGCTCCAGCCATTCAGCAAGAAGAGCATGGAATCGACTTCGAAGATGCAGGCGCTCGGACCGCAGATGGAGGAACTGAAGGCCCGCTACAAGGACAATCCCACCAAACTGAACCAGGAGATGGGAGAACTCTACAAGCGCGAGAAGATCAATCCTCTCGGCGGATGCTTGCCGATGCTGTTCCAGTTCCCGATCTTCATTGCACTCTACGGATTGTTGAACAAGCACTTTGAGTTGCGGGGAGCCATGTTCATCCCCGGCTGGATCGAGGACCTTTCGCTGCCCGAGTCGATCCTTCACTTCGCTCCCGTATCGCTGCCGTTGATCGGAAGTGACATCAGGCTGTTGCCGATTCTCTACGGAGCTTCGATGATCTTCTCGTTCAAGATCAGCCAAGCCGGTACGCAGCAGAGCGGCATGACCGGAAAATTCATGATGTATGGAATGCCCATCATGTTCTTCTTCATCCTCTACAACGCTCCCTCCGGATTGCTCCTCTACTGGATGGTCATGAACTTCATATCGATCGGACAGCAGATTTTCGTCAACAAGCGTCGGAAGCGGAAACAAGAGAAGCAAGCTGCAGCAGCTGTGGTCTTCACCCCGCTGAAAGGAAAGAAGAAATAAGCATCCTCCAGGAGAAATTGATAATGGTAAGAGAATTCGAAGGAAAGACGGAACAGGAGGCCATCGCGATGGCGATGACTGAGCTCCAGCTCGAACAGGACGAATTGGATATAGAGATCGTGGATGCCGGCAAGAGAGGGTTGTTCAAGAAGAGCAACGTCCGGATCCGGGTCTATCTTGCCGACGACCTGCAAGAGAGCGAATCGAGCGTTGCCCAGGAGGGTCTCGATGAGTATGAGCAACAGGTCATCGATTTCCTGACGGTCCTGCTCGACAAGATGGGGTATCCGGGATTCGTGAAGATCACCCATCGGAAAGAGGGCAAGCTTGCGCTGGATGTGGTCTCGGATCACTCCTCCATCATCATTGGGAAGAAGGGCAAGAACCTCGATGCGATCCAGTTGATCGTGAACGTCTATGCGGGTCAGTTGAACCCTTCCGTGAAGGTCATCATAGACAGTGAGAATTATCGGATGCGGCATGAGGAGCAGCTGGTGAAGCTTGCCTATCGGGCAGCAGAGCAGGTGAAGAGGAGCGGGCGTTCGAAATTGCTCGAGCCGATGAACCCGTTCGAACGCAGATTGATCCATACCGCCCTGAACGGAATCGAGGGCGTCACCACCAAGAGCGAGGGAGAGGGCCTCTTCAAGCAGGTCCGCATCACGATCGATGAGGATCTGCCTCCCTTGCGCAAGGAACATTAAGGTTGGAGTGAGTGTATGTTGAGACATGGCAGGCAGCTGTTCACCAGTGAATCGGTAAGCGAAGGACACCCGGACAAGGTATGCGACCAGATCTCGGATGCGGTCCTTGATACGTGTCTTGCCCAGGATGCCTTGTCGCGTGTCGCGTGCGAGACGCTCGCCACCACCGATACGGTCGTGGTCAGCGGAGAGATCACCACGGGTGCGAAGATAGATATCGAGCTTCTCGTTCGGGAGGTGGTCAAGGAGATCGGATATGTGTACGAAGGTACCGGATTCGATTACAAAACACTGAACGTCCTGCAGTTCCTCCACCAGCAATCCTCGGATATCGCGATGGGCGTCGATGCCTCCAGCAGTGCATTCGGCATGCAAGGTGCGGGAGACCAGGGGATGATGTTCGGGTACGCTTGTACCGAAACCCCGGAGTTGATGCCCGCTCCTGTCATGTTCAGCCATCGTATCCTCCAACGTGCGGCATTCTTGCGCAAAAGTCATGATGTCACCTGGTTGAGACCTGATGCGAAAGCGCAGGTGACCGTCGCATACGAAGCGGGAAAGCCGATCGGAATCGACACTGTGGTCGTATCGCACCAGCACGACGAGCACGTCTCCAGGGAAGAGCTTGAGACCTACATCAGGGAACAGGTGATCCAACCCTCACTCGGTGCATCGGGACTGCTTTCGGAGCGAACCAAGTACCATATAAATCCGACCGGCCGATTCGTCATCGGAGGACCTACCGGCGATACCGGATTGACCGGAAGGAAGATCATCGTCGATACCTACGGAGGCATGGGTCGTCACGGAGGCGGAGCATTCAGCGGCAAGGATCCTTCGAAAGTCGACCGCTCGGCAGCCTATATGGCACGGTTCGTGGCCAAGAACCTGGTGGCATGGGGCTTGTGCAGCCGATGCGAGGTACAGTTCTCCTATGCGATCGGAGTCCCGGAGCCGGTCTCCATCCTGGTCGACACGTTCGGGACCGGGACTGTCGGGGATCAGGATCTTGAGAGTCTGGTCATGCGTGAGTTCGATCTCTCTCCCGCGGGCATCATCGAGCAGCTCAACCTGCTCAGGCCCATCTATCGTGCCCACATGAACTATGGACATTTCGGGAAATCGGGAGTCCCTTGGGAGCAGGTGCTTCCGAAACCCTCCCTATGCTAGGATGAATGTCCGTTCCAGATGTGAACGGACCTCCATCGCCTTCTCCTTCGAGAACTGAGCCCCCCTCTGTCGGATGATCATCCCTGCAAGGTAGGAGGCTGCGTATCCCGCCTCTGCGACCGCAAGACCTTTGCACAGTCCGTAGATGAACCCCGCTGCATAGATGTCTCCCGCACCCGTGGTGTCGGTCGGCGTCACCGGTCCTTGGACCGGAATCTTCATCACCGTCCCTTGGTGAGAGATGAACGAACCCAACTTTCCGTTCTTCACGATCGCAGTCTCGCAGAGCTTTCCCATCGATTTGCAGCACTCGTACGCATCGTAATTCTCGAACAGTATCCGGGCTTCTTCGCTGTTGGCGAACACGACATCGGCGTGGTCCGACACCAATCGCAAGAACTCATCCCTGTTCCTTCCCACTGCGAACGGATCCGCGATATCGAAGGTGACCTGTACTCCCGTGGACTTGGCTATCTCGAGCGCAAGCTTCACCGAGGATTTCTGTGCAGGGGTATCCCACATATATCCTGTGAAGTGGAAGTAGTCGGCGTTCCGTATGGATTGCTCGATGACATCCTCGCTTCCGTACATGCGGTTCGCCCCGAGATAGGTGTTCATGGTCCTTTCGGAGTCGGGCGTGATCAGGATGATGGAGGACCCTGTCGGTTCGGAACAGGTGACCAGTTCGTCGTGCACGCCAAGCTCGCTCAGACGTTTCCGATAGATGTGCCCGTATTCATCCTCACCGACCTTTCCCGCGAGGGTTGCATCCACTCCCAAGCCGGCGAGGGTTATGATGGTATTCGGACACGATCCTCCGCAAGAGAATGAGGCGGGTTTCCCCTTGATGTGCCCGAGAAGCTGTTTCCTCCTGTGCTCATCGATCAGGTGCATCGCTCCCTTGTGGATTCCCAGGACATCGAGGTCGTGCTCGGTGACCTGCACGATGATGTCGATCAGCGGATTGCCGATACCGTGGACCTTTGGGCGCTTCTCTTCCATGCACCTATGTTACCCGTCTTTCCCCGTTGCTTCAACTGGATTGTAAATTGGGACATTCCCCTGTACCATGGGGACATGGGCTCCTATATAGTGGACGGTGCAAGACCGCTCGAGGGACACATCACGATCAGCGGCAACAAGAATGCCGCGCTTCCCTGTATCGCCGCGAGTCTGCTCACCGATGATCCGGTGATTCTTCACAACGTCCCCATGATCGAGGATGTCTCGGTCATGCTCGATCTGTTGCGCTTCCTTGGTTCCGAGGCGACGTGGATCGATTCGAACAGCCTGAGGATTGTCTCCTCAGGTATTTCCCAGCGCAAGAACGACCTGCTCCCTCCACACTTGGTGGATGCCATCCGCGCCTCCATCCTGCTCGCTGGCCCGCTCGTCGCACGGGTTGGTTCCGTGCAGCTACCTCCTCCAGGAGGGGATGTCATCGGATTCAGGAGGCTCGACACCCATTTCTTGGCGTTGGAATCGCTCGGAAGCTCCTGCCGGATCAGCAGCGACGGCTACCTCGATATCAAGGCGCAGCGATTGATCGGGAACGCGGTCTTTCTCGATGAAGCCTCGGTCACCGGTACGGAGAATGTGATCATGGCAGCGGTCCTTGCAGAAGGGACGACAACCATCAGCAACGCTGCGAGCGAGCCTCACGTACAGGACCTCTGCCTGATGCTGGTCTCGATGGGCGCGCGGATCGCGGGCATCGGCTCCAACCTGCTGACCATAGAGGGGGTCGGACGCCTTTTTGGGACCGACTACCGAATCGGTCCCGATTATATGGAGGTCGGTTCTTTCATCGGCCTTGCCGCGGCGACCAAGGGAGAGATTGTCCTTGAGGGTGTGGATCCAAGGCACCTGAGCATGATCTCCAAGGGTTTCGGGCGCATCGGGGTGGGGTGGCAGGTGACCGGACCCTCCACGCTGTTGATTCCGAAAAAACAGAGCCGGGTGATCAGGAAGACGGTCAGCGGTCAGACACACAAGATCGATGACGCGCCGTGGCCGGGATTCCCTGCCGACCTGTTGAGCATCATCACCGTCGCCGCGACACAGATGAAAGGTTCGATCCTCATCCATGAGAAGATGTACGAGTCGCGGATGTTCTTCATCGATTGGCTGATCAGGATGGGAGCGGACATCATCCTCTGTGACCCGCATCGGGCGATCGTGAACGGTCCTGCCCGGCTACGGCCGGCTGAGGTCTCAAGTCCCGATGTACGGGCGGGCATGGCCCTGGTCATCGCAGCGCTCAGCGCGGAAGGAACCTCGACGATCCAGAATATCTACCAGATCGAACGGGGTTATGAGCGGTTGTGCGAGAAGCTTGTGGCGTTGGGCGCGAAGATCCAGCGTTTGCCCTAACCATATGTTTTTCAAGGATTTCCTCTCTGTTTCCGGAATGAATCCCACAATCATTACCACACTATTCAACAGGTTATCCACAACCTTTTCCCAAGTGCTCTGCAAACCTTCTGTCCCCTTGCTTCCATGCCCTGTTCCCGCACCCGTGGGAACACTTTGCAGTAATCGTGTCAATTTATTCCATATAAATGAATTGGTTACCTACCTAGTGGGTCGGTTTTATAACATACCCATATAAGAACCATTATCTTTCATATAGAAGGAATAGCCGCTTCCCGTAGGCATTCATCCACAAGTTATCCACAGGGATGTACATCACAATTGCGATATAACATCGTGCTGTGACACAAACCCATAATCCTGGTAACTGTCCTTGCGTGAAAGAGCCGATTCGGTAAGTATTTCCCTGCATGAGAGGCTCTTTGCTTCCGTGGGGGCAAAAACTGAAAGAAGGTCGAGTTCCTTGAAAAGTTCGCGAACATTCCCCGGCCAGTGGTATGCCATGATCTTGCCCATCGTGTCCCTGTCGGGTCTCCGCCGCTCTCCGATCGAAGCGAGATGGTGTCCGATCAAGAGCGGTATGTCGGTCTTGTGCTCCCGGAGCGGCGGGAGGTTGATCACCAGTCTGTTGAGCCGGTTGTAGAGGTCGAACCACAAGGATCCCTTCTTGCACAACTGTGCCAAGGGGACGTTCGAGGCGGTGATCAGCTTGAAATCGGAACAGAGCACACGGTCGCTTCCCAGGGGACGGAACTTCTTGGTCTCGAGCAGTCGCAGCAATTTCCCCTGCACCTCCTTTGCAAGATCCTCGATCTCATCGAGGAACAGGAGACCTCCGTCCGCAGACTTCACGACTCCCTCATGGGCTTGCTTCGCATCCGTGTAAGCCCCCCGCTCATTACCGAAGAGATACGTATCGGCAAGAGTCCCGGGGATGGACGAGCAGTTCACGATCACGAACGGACCCGATTGCGAGGCCTCACGCCTGAGCAGGGACGCGACCACCTCCTTTCCTGTCCCCGTCTCACCGTTGATATGTACCGCACGGAATGAGGAGCCGATCTTCGCGATGATGTTTCGCACCAGTACCATCTGCCGGGAAGCTCCTACCAATTCGGATGAAAACCTATCGATCCGGAGGGTACGCCGAAGCTGCTCGAGTTGGCATTCGTTCAGGTGCCCCGCAAGGGATGCTTCTTTTCCGTTCGTGATAAGGCCCTCGATCAACTGGTCCGCCGAGAACGGCTTGCGAAGGATTCCGAAGCTGTTGTGGATGAGAAACGGATGGTGTTTCGATGTGGCCAACCTGCCGGTCAGCAAGATTTTTGTCCCTGGGATTTTCAATGCAAGCAAACCTTCGATGAGGACAAGGGGATTGTGCTCACAGAAATCCTCATCCATCAGGATCACCGGGCAGTTGTCATCCTCGGCCTTCCGTTTCAGTTCCGTAAATCGCTCCGATGTGCCGACCCAATGGCAACCCATTCCAAATTGCCTGTTCAGGGCAGATCGCAGCTTGACATCCTTTGTTATGAGAAAGAGAGACACCTGATCCTCCTCGGGTTCACATGCTGGTACAATGAGGTATCACCTCCATGATACCGGAGGATCGGCAGTTTTGGAATGTCTCGGAAATGTCACACTTCTTCGATGAGCAGGTGCTGCACGATGGCTGTGGCGACGATTGCTGCCGTTTCTGCGCGCAAGATATTGGTCTTGAGCATCACCGGATGGAATCCGTGTGCGGTGAGAAGCGATGCTTCCTCGTCGGAGAAGCCCCCCTCCGGTCCCACCACCAAGGCGACAGGAGCACCATCCCGTGCAATCCTGTGCGCTCTCAAGATCGAAGGAAGCGATTCTTCTTTTTCCTTCGGGACTTGGTGGAGGAGCATCGCGGTTCCCCGATCTCCCCACTCACCGGGAATTTCGGAGAGATCGATCGGCCAGGCGATTTCAGTCATCACCGGAGAGCCGCTCTGCTGGAGAGCTTCCTTGGCGATGAGCACGAGCCGTTGTCTCCGATCCTCCTCCTTCCCCGTGAGGTCGATCACGCTGGATCTGCTGGAGAAGGGGATGATACGGGTGACACCCAGTTCGGTTGCCTGGCGCACGATCTGCTCCATTTTCTTTCCCTTGCAAAGACCTTGGTAGAGATGGATCGGAGGAAACGGACCACGGTAGGAAGGCAGGGCATCAGAAGTCGAGACGGGATCCGATTGCGCTTCGGTACAGCACAATGTGCACGTGCCTTTCCCTACTACAGTGAGCTTCAGATCCCAGAACCTTCCCGACTTATCCCTTCCTGCGAAGAGCGAACCTTCCTTCATGCGCAGGACCTTCGTCAGGTAGTGGGCATCCTTTCCCCTCAACACCAGGTCTCCGTTTCCGCCGAAAGAGTCGGGAAGTACGTACACCCGCATCAGTTGCCCGTCTCCAGGAATTCCAAGGCTCTCTTGAGGACACGGTCGTACTCAGGGTCGGCGACCGGCCTGTCGTCATAGGGCATCTCGCTCAAATACTCTCTCCGCAAAAGCAGACGATAGACATCCTCTTCAAGCGGAGGATTCTCCCCGACGACGGTACGGATGAACAGATCCATGTTCTCTTGGGAGTACTCGGGGTGCTCTGCCACGAAATCGGTGACGACACCGCTGTTTACGAACTCCATGTAGAGGTCCATCTGTTCCTCGCCGATCTGGAGGTCCTCGATCTCGATGTCTACGGGAATTCCTGTCTTGTGGATGTCATTCCCATCGGGCGTCCTGTATTGGCTGGTTGTCAATGTATAGTATCCGTCCCCGAACGGAGAGACCACCTGGATCAATCCCTTGCCGAACGTAGTGGTTCCGATCAAGGTCGCACGGTCGTTGTCCTTCAATGCGCCGGAAAGAATTTCCGAGCTGGATGCGGAACCCTTGTTCACGAGCACCACCACGGGAACATCTTGGGGTACGAGCGTGCTGGAGGAGGAGACATAGGTCCTGTTGTTGGTCGAGTTCTTGCTGTTCACACTGACGATCGTCTTGTCGGAGAGGAACATGTCGGCAATGTTCAGCGTCGTGTCGACGATTCCTCCCGGATTGTCACGAAGATCGAGGATCAACGCCGAAAAGCCTTCCTTCGCGAACTGCTGCAATTCCTTGCGCACCTGGTCCGCGGTCGAGTTGGTGAACTGGGTGATGCGCACATACGCAACGTTGTTCGGCAACCTGTCCTTGGAGACGGTGGGCACACTGACGATCTTCCTGATGACCGTCACTTCGAAGGTAGTGTTTCCACGAAGGATCGTGAGTACCACCGGAGTGTTCGGCGCTCCCTTCAGTGCGCGCGATGCCTCGGTAGCCTCCCACTCGTCAACGGCATTGCCGTCGATGTGGCTGATCATGTCCCCGGATCGCAACCCGGCAGTTTCGGCGGGAGAGCCGGGGAACACGCTGGTGATGTTGACCATGTAGGTCTCGGGCTTGCTGAAATCGCGATACTCAAGATAGTTCTTCGAGATATATGCGCCGATACCTCCATAGGTCCCGGAGGTCTCCTCGCTGAAATCGGAGGCCTCCTGGCTGACGATATAGGCGGAATACTCATCCCCAAGTCCGGTGAAGAGGGCTTTCGCCATGCTCTCGTATACGGCCTTGTGGTCAATGTCGAACAGGAAATCCCTCTCCACCAAACGGTAGAGAAGTTCCAGTCTTTGCATGTTCACGGTTATCTCGTCCTGGCTGAACGAGCGGGAGGAGGAAGCCGGTGTGCCGGTGAAGAATGCGGGAATCAATTTCTCATCAATCCCGGTTGCTGCAGCGGCTTGGCTGATGAATACGGACAAGACAACCAGCAGTATGATGGTGATGATCTTTTTCATATGTCCAATATACTACCACATGCGCCGAATCGGCCACAACTGCGTGGTTGACCATCATGATTTCTCAGCGTACACTTCCGCCATGCCATACTATGTTCAGTATCCGACATGGATTTCCCCGTATGTAATCCCAGGACTTCCCATACGATGGTACAGCATGATGTATCTGGTGGCGTTCGCCATCACCTACCTCCTCTTCAAGCGTCAAAGGAAGGAGGGACTCATCACCTGTTCGGACGATGAGACCTATTCGCTCTTCCTCCATACCATCGCGGGCTTGATCTTGGGAGCACGTCTGTTCTCCACCCTCTTCTATGATGGTTCTTGGTATTATTGGACCCATCCCCACCTGATATTCTGGCCATTCTCGAACGGCAGGTTCGTAGGATTGCCGGGAATGAGCTATCACGGGGGATTGGTCGGAGCCGTGGCAGGTTGCATGTTGTTCGCCCGCCGCTACCGCAAGCGGTTCTTGGATATCGCCGATACCTTGGTGGCGGGGATTCCCCTCGGCTATACGTTCGGTCGCCTCGGCAACTTCATCAACGGAGAGTTGTGGGGGCGGGTCTCCACTGCCTCATGGGCGATGGTTTTCCCCGATGCTCCTTCCTTCTCCACGAACTACGAGTGGGTGCGTGAGATTGCACGGAAGATCGGGATGGACTACACCTCGCTTGCGGCGGTGAACCTTCCGAGGCATCCGAGCCAGCTCTACGAAGCTCTCTTCGAAGGCGTGCTGCTCTGGGTTTTCCTCTGGTTCTTCATCCGGCACAGAAAGAAATTTCCCGGATATGTGTTGAGTTGGTATCTGATCGGATATGGTTCGGTACGGTATGTCATCGAATACTTCCGCGAGCCTGATGCCAACTTGGGGTTCATCATCGAAGCGGGAGCAATGAGCGAGCCGACGGCACTCTTTCTCTCCCCGTTGAACATCTCGATGGGACAGTTGCTCAGCTTGGCGATGGTAATCGCAGGGGTGCTGTTCCTGATCATCGGTTCCAAGCTGAAGAAAAAGAAGATCGCAGCACAAGCCAGAAGAAGCGGAGGACGGCGTCATGGATGATATTGCACGGAAGTTGGAGAAGATCCGGAGCCTCATGCGTTCTACGGGCATCGATGCCTGGATAGTGAATGGAAGCGATCCCCACGCTAGTGAGTATGTTGCTCCCCGGTGGAGGACCCGTGCCTGGTTGTCCGGCTTTACCGGATCGGCGGGAACCATCGTCGTGACGAGCGAGAGCGCCCTGCTGTGGGTCGATTCCCGATACTACATCCAAGGAGCCCAACAGATCGAAGGATCGCCTTTCACGCTGATGAAGCTGGATAGCCCGGGAGTCCCGGATCACGTGCAGTATCTGGTGAATACCCTTGCTCCCGAATCCAAGGTGGGAATCGACGGATCCTGCATGACCGTTTCGGCAAGCCGGATGTTGGAATCGGCTCTCGTTCCGAAGGGTATCGCTCTCGTGGACACTCCCGATTGGTTCGACGTCGCATGGACCGACCGACCTGCAGTCCCTGAAGGCCGCGTGACGGTGATGGACAGCACGGTCGCGGGAGAGCATGTGCAAGGCAAGCTGATGAGAATCCGCGAGATGTTGCGTACGGTAGGGTGTACCCATACGATCGTCTCCTCGTTGGATGATATCGCATGGGCTCTCAACCTGCGTGGCAACGACGTCGCGTTCAACCCCGTCTTTCTCTCGTACCTCGTCATCGGGCCGAACCAGGCGATACTTTTCTCAGACTCCCATCGTTTTGCCCCTGAGGTGAGCAATGCGTTGGAAGGGATCGTCACGATCCGTCCCTACCAGGAATTCCACGTCGGCCTGCTCACGTTGTTCCATGATGACGATGTCCTCTACATTTCTCCCGAGAAGACCACCATACGGACAAAAGCCTCCTTGCCGGCATCCTTGGCGACGGTGGAAGGTCGAGACATCACGACGACGCTGAAAGCCAGGAAATCTCCGGTGGAGATCGAAGGAATGCGCAGGGCCCATCTTCTGGATGGAATCGCGATGGTGAAGCTGCTTGCGCACCTGTCAAGGTCCGCAGAGAACTATACCGAGTTGAGCATCGCAGCGAAACTTGAGTCGTTCAGGAGTGAGAGCCGCGAGTACCTGGGCCCCTCATTCTCCCCGATCGCAGGGTTCGGCCCGCACGGAGCATTGGCACACTACAGCGCGAACGAGGATTCCGATGTGGCGCTGGTCGGAGACAGTCTTCTCGTGCTGGACAGTGGTGGACAGTACAGGACGGGAACGACTGATATCACGAGAACCCTTGCGTTCGGAGAACCCTCGCGTCAGATGATCACCGACTACACGCTGGTGCTGAAGGGCAACCTCGCCTTGGCTTCCCAACGGTTCCCCGCAGGAACGTGCGGATACCAGCTGGATGTCCTGGCTCGACAGTTTCTCTGGCAGTCCGGGTTCAATTACGGACACGGTACCGGACACGGGATCGGGTTCTGCCTGAACGTCCACGAAGGTCCGCAGAACATCTCCCCAAAACCTGTCGTCGTCGCGATCGAAGAGGGAATGATCATCTCCGACGAACCGGGCATCTATCGCGAAGGCAGTCACGGGGTCCGCATCGAGAACCTGATCGTCGCGCAGCATGCGGCCAAGACGGAGTTCGGGACCTTCCTCGCGTTCGATGTCCTCACCCTCTGCCCGTTCGAGAGAAGGCTGATCGACAAGACGCTGCTGACCGAATCGGAACGGCAGATGGTCGATGCCTACCACGGTTGGGTATATTCCGAGTTGAGAGAGTATCTGGAAGAAGAAGATGCAGCGTGGCTGAGAGCGGCAACATTGCCCCTCTGATCGGGCTCATCATGTGAAACATCCGGTGCTTGGCGCACCGGCCAAGGAGATTATATGGTCGCACCATTGAAGAGACATGACAAGATAAAGAGAACGGGGCCGCTTGTGTTGGCCATCATGGATGGCGTGGGGTTCGGTGCCTACAAGGAGGGCGATGCGGTTGCGGAAGCGAAGACCGCGGCGCTCGATTCGCTGTATGCACGTGCTTCGTGGACAAGGCTGAAGGCTCACGGGACCGCTGTCGGGTTGCCATCCGATGATGACATGGGAAACAGCGAGGTTGGTCACAACGCGATCGGTTGCGGTCGTGTGTTCTCTCAAGGAGCGAAGCTGGTTGCCGCCTCCATCGCACGCGCAGAGGTCTTCGAGGGTGAGACTTGGAAGAAACTGATGGCGAATGTACGGGACAGCAACGGTACACTCCACTTCATCGGGCTGCTCTCCGATGGAAACGTCCACTCCCACATCGATACCCTCAAGCGGATGATCGAGCGGGCAAAGCAGGACAATGTGGCGCGAGTGAGAATCCATGCACTGCTCGACGGTCGTGATGTCGGAGAGTTGAGCGCCCTGGAATATTTCGATCCGTTCGAGGAATTCCTTGCCTCCTTGCGATCCGATTCGTTCGACGTCCGTATCGCAAGCGGTGGTGGACGGATGGTCATCACGATGGATAGGTACAATGCCGATTGGGACATGGTGCGCAAGGGTTGGGAAACACACGTGCTCGGTGAAGGGAGGCTGTTCTCCTCTGCTCACGAGGCGATCGAGACGCTGAGGAGGGAAACCAAGGCGATCGACCAGGATTTGCCTCCGTTCGTGATCGCGGACCAAGGGAAGCCGGTGGGAACGATCGAGGATGGCGACAGTGTGATCCTTTTCAACTTCCGGGGAGACCGTGCATTGGAGATCACCAAGGCGTTCGAGGCCGATAAGCTGGATGAATTCGACAGGAAGAGGCATCCGAAGGTGGAGTATGCGGGCATGATGGAGTATGACGGAGACTTGCATGTGCCCCGCCAGTATCTCGTCTCTCCTCCCTCGATCGACAGGACGATGGCCGAATACCTGGTCGCAAGCAAGGTCCGTCAGTATTCCATCAGCGAGACACAGAAGTTTGGGCATGTGACCTACTTTTTCAACGGCAACAGGACCGGGAAGTTCGATGAAGGCTTGGAGACCTATGTGGAGGTCCCCTCCGACAAGGTCCCGTTCGAACAGCGTCCGTGGATGAAGTGTGCCGAGATTACCGATCATGTGATCAAGGCGGTGAAGAGCGGCAAGTATGATTTCATCAAGCTCAATTATCCCAACGGGGACATGGTGGGACATACCGGAATCTACCAGGCGGTCATTTGTTCGATGGAGGCGATGGATTTGCAGCTTGCGCGGCTCAAGGAGGCGGTGGAGGCTGCTGGCGGCATCCTCATCCTGACCGCAGACCATGGCAACGCCGATGACATGTACGAGCATGCAAAGGACGGTTCGGTGAAGAAGCGGGCCGACGGGACTCCGAAGGCGAAGACTGCCCACTCACTGAATCCTGTTCCTTTCATCCTGGTTGATCCCCTCTATGATGGCGAATACGACAAGGAATTGCGTGCTGACCTGGGAATCAGCTCCATTGCGGCAACGTGCATGAACCTGATGGGATTCGAGCCTCCCGAGGACTATGATCCAAGCATCGTGACGATGCTCTGAGGACGATCGCTCCCCTTGCGGTACCCGGATTTCCCCGGGTACTTTTTTTATGGGTTACTCGAGCTGGGAGAATCCGTCGCGAGGAATTCCCATCACGATTCCTGCGGCAAGCAGCAGGATGCCCACCCACACGGAGAACGTCCCGGAACGTCCGATGAAGAGTAGGTTTCCCACGCTGATGCATGTGAAACTGATGGTCCTGAACAGATTGTGTTGCGTCCTCTCCCTGATGTACAGCGAAAGGTGGGTGAATGAGGAGAGGATTCCCAACGCCCAAGGGAGGATGAGAAATTGTCTGTCTGCGTACCACAGCGAAGGATCCTTCGGGTACAGGGCCACCGAGAGCGGTACCGACGATGCGATCAGAAGCGCTCCTGCAGCGGTCAGCAAGGTGAATTGCCACAGTTTGCCGGTATTGATCCCGATGTGAAACAGTCCCATCAGAAGCAATAGCGTCATGCCGAAAAGCATTGCGAACAGATGCAATCTTCCGATGAAGGAGAAATCCATGCTTCCTTGTCCTCTCATCGATACATAGGAGGCGACGATCGAGATGTCCATCACGGTGAAGCTGAAGAATGTAAGGGGGAGGAGGTTCCTCTCAATTTCGTTCCTGGAGGTATCGGGCAACCTGAGCGACGGGATCATGCCCACGAAGGTGAACAGGATGTGGAACATCATCGGGACGAGGAATCGTGCGGTTTCCGAGCCCTCAGCCGTTCTTGCCTGGAGGATGTTCGGGATCATCTGCCGAAGCAGGACCATGATGGAGAAATAGAGGAGTATCACGGAAAGGATTCCGTGGACCGCGATATAGGCAATCTTCAGATATGGACCTTTCTTCATGGTACCTACATCAGCTCTTCGAGGGGAACCCTGTCATCGGGAGAGACCGTCCTGGAGGAGAATGCGCCGCCGAATCCTATGACCGCGGCATCGATGATGAGTGAAGAGAACCTGATGAGCGGAAGGAGCACCCAGAGTCCGCCTGCCGCTTGCGCCACGGAAGAGGCTTGGATTCCTTGCAATACCATCACGAATATGAAGGGGACCTCGATTCCTGCTGAGAATGATGCAGAGAAGGAGAAGAGGGCAGAGAACAGCGCGATGAAAATCATGGTCTGCACCGAGGGCACGGAGGATCCGATGAACGTGATGACCTTGATGATCGTGAATGTGGCGATCAATGCGCTGCCACCTCTACCGATGATGGTCAGCAGTGGGATTCCGATTCCTGCGGTTCGCTTGCGCACCCCGTTGTTCTGCTGCGAGAGCGCCAGCAATGGTGTCGTCCCGAACAGGATGCTGCCCGAAAAAGCACAGCTGAAAAGAGCGGGGAAGATGCCGAGGAGGATCCGGTACGGATTACCCCCCCGGAACAATGTGGTGATCGCGTAGAGCAGGGGCAACAGGATACCGATGGCGCCGACAATCGCGATAAGCAGTCCCAGCAGGTACCAAGAGGACCAAGGGAGCAATTCTGCAAGGGAGAAGGTCCTGAAGAAATCTGCGCTGATGAACAGCAGCAACGCCGCTCCGATCACCGTGAAGATCCGGGCCAACCGCAACATCGCTTCGGAAAGTGAGTTGACCATGACGTATGCAGGCCTGATGCCCTCCCGATCGGGTCGGAGCGCGATTCCGGTAAGCAATGCGACGACCATGATGGGCAACAGTGTCGTCGTGGAGAGGGTGAATTGCATGAATGCGTTTTCATTGATGAAGAGGGACCCAAGCGAAGAGAGATCGAAGAATTGCATCGCCGGCCCTGCGGCCGTGGCAGGAAGCTCGGTAAAGCCAGAGGGAGTCGCCATGGCCAATCCCATGCCGAGGAAGCTGAGGAACAACGTCGTCAGGAGTCCCCACAGGATGGTGGAGGAGAAAACGATCGCTGTATCCTTGTACCGTCTCAGCGAGGCTGTTGCTGCGGTGAACAGCACGAAAATGACAGGGAACAGGATGAATACTCCCAGCTGCCGTGTGAATGGGACGACGAGATCAATGACTGTCTCATAAGGGGCCCACCCACCAAGAAGCAAGTGTGCCGAGAACCCAAGTATGATCGCCGCCGGATAGGTGCTCCACGTCTTCATAGGAGAAACAGTATCCCATCGTCATCCATAAGTCAATTCACATGCTCGATCAGCTTCCTTACTTTATACTCCGAGGCGAGGTCCGCTCTCAACCAAGAGGCAAGCAATTGATGTACCGCCTCCTTGTGCGCGCACTCTTGCATGCACGTCCCGAGTGCAAGCAGGAATACACTCTCCTGGAACCACTCCTTGCGGTACCAGAGTTCCTGACGATAGGAGTTGCACCCCACGGCCCTCCTGAACTCTTCCGATCCGAAGAGCCGTTCCAAGCAAGCCTTGCCATCAGGTTGTTCCTTCTGCAACTCCTTCGCGACTTCCTTGCTGAGGACAGTGAGGAATGCCGCCTTGCGCAACGATTCGGAGAAAAGCGCATCATCGGTAGTGAATTGTGCCCGATATGCAGCGAAGAGCCGGTTCGGCATCAGGCTTCCGATCGTCTGCGCCGCTTCATCGATATCGGTGTCTCCGTTGATGAATATTTTCATGAGGAAAGCAAGTTGGAGAAGTACGGGCAGCTCATCCATGATCGTGCCTCCGACCGAGATCATCCGGTACGGTCCATCGGAGGAAAAACATTCGATGAGGTTCTGGATCTGCCGGAGGAGATCCCTCGGTTGCACTTCGTGTCTCAACGGTGGCAGGTAGGCGAGTGTAGTCCGCGGCAAGCCCTCATAGAGCGTTGCCAGGCGTGCATAGGATTCTCCCGCCAGCAAAACATATTTCCTGATTCCCTTGCTCGCGGTTTTCTGGGAACTTACGATCGATTGCATCATCTCCATCATCGCGTGGGAACTGAAGTTCTCCAATGCCTTGTGGACGGGGAGCAACCGGATCGCGGCGATGTCGCGTTCGAGGGAATCAGTTCCATTCCCTCCGAGCTGCTGGTAGAGGGTCTCATACACTCCGTCATGATCCTCGACCTCCCTGATGTTCAGCAACACCTTCGTCTCATAGCCTGACAACGATACCCAATAGCCCTCGTCGAAGATGCTGATGGAGGGGATGATGTAGGTCAATCGCTCGGGAAAACTTTCGCAGAGCATGAATCGCCGGCCACCTATGGTGAGTCCGAGACTCTCTCCAAGCGAAACGGTCCTGGTGATCCTGTTGCCGTCGGGCGTCCTGGTCATTTTCGGTACGCTGTGGAAGACGCGGCCCTGAGCACTCTCATATCGGTTGTTGTAGAAGACCATGGCCCGCTTCTCATCAGTTCCGTTCACATAGGCAAACACCGAATCCGCCACGGCGTTGTTGTCCGTCACATCGAAAAGCTCGAAATTGTCGACACCGCTGAATGCATAGCGCATCTTCAGCAGCGGGAATATCCTTCGGTAGTGTTCCCCGACCAGATGTTCATTCGGATACTCGTTCCAATATGCCTTGCGATATTCCATGCCGTACTTCTCTCGGAATCCTTCGATCTGTCCGTGACCGAACATGGGGAGTCCGGGCATCGTGCTCAGCAGGGTACAGATGCCAAAGTACTTGTCCCCGTCTCCGAACTGTTCGATCGCAGTCTCCTCGTCCGGGTTGTTCATGAAATTGACGAAGCGTTTCAGGATTTCCGGATCGAATGCGAGCGTGTTCTTGATGGTTTCGCGGTACTTCTGGTTCTCTTGGTTCTTCAGCATGTTCATGAATGCACTGTTGTACACGCGATGCATGCCCAAGGTCCTGACGAAGAATCCCTCCATCATCCAGAACGCTTCGGCGAGAAGCAGCGTGTCGGGTACCTCCGTGGCTACCCGGTCAACCACCTCCCTCCAGAATTCGAGTGGCATCCGTTCTGAGAATTCCGCGTCGGTCATGCCGAGTCCAGCCCTTCCGGGTATGTCTCCGCCGTTTCCCGGCTGTGGGAACCAGAGGCGTTGGATGTGTCGCTTCGCCAAGGTCATCGCGGCATCGAAGCGAATGATATGGAAGTTCCTCGCGACATGGAGAATCTGTTGGATCACAGCCTCTCGGGTCTCCGGATTGAGGAAGTCAAGCTGTGCGGTATCATTCCAGGGCATCGATGTCCCATCATTGCCGTGGAAGATGTAAGAGGTCTCATGAGTCTGCCGG
This sequence comes from Spirochaetales bacterium, assembly GCA_018433865.1. Classification (GTDB taxonomy): domain Bacteria; phylum Spirochaetota; class Spirochaetia; order Sphaerochaetales; family Sphaerochaetaceae; genus UBA8525. The sequence goes on from JAHDQJ010000002.1 coordinate 460,558, forward strand.
TCAACCCTCCTGAACGTGACCGCCGCATCGGTACGATCGAAATAATGGTCCTCGATCTTGATCTCGACCCGAGGATCGGGAGAGAGGTCTTCTCCCGTGAAAGAATACGCAGGAAAGGGGGCATGGAAGGTCCTGATGAAATATTCGGGATGATGGAGTACCCAATCGCTGTCTAGCCCCGTGTGGTTCGGTACCATGTCGCTTGCGAGCCGTACCCCTCGTGCCTTGCACCGTCGGTCGAGATCTGCGAGCGCAGGCCACCCCCCGATCGACAAGGCAATGTCATATCCTTTCAACGAGTATGCCGAGGCTTCGGCTTCCGGGTTGCCGCAGAGATTCTTGATCCGCTTGCTGGCCGGGCTGCGTTCCCACAGTCCGATCAGCCACAATCCGGTGAAGCCCCGTTCCGCGATGATGTCGAGCTCGCGATCGGGTATCCGATCGAGCGTCTCGATCGGATACCCGTAGGATTTGGAGAGCTGGTCAAGCCACACAAGCGTGCTTTTCGCGAGCATGATCACGTTCGGCATCCAGTTGCGATCAGGACTGTAGGCTTCGTACTCAAGCTCTTTCTTCGCATAGTCGGGAACCGATATCGGACCAGGTCCGCCGCCGGGGAAACGAGGCTTGTCCTCCTCCTTCACATAGTCTATCGCCCGCAACAGGTGTACGCGAAGCCATGGAGGAAGCAAATCTCCCCACTGCCTGAGGATGAACGTTATCTGGTCGGTCAGAGAATCGGGATGGGCCTTGGCAGGAGCCGTGAGGAATGAGAACAGATCATCATCGTGCTGTCCTATGCCGGGTGCAGACTTCGTATATCCTCCCATCAGCGCAGAGAGGGCGACGGAAGCCGGAGGAAAGCGGACTCCTTCCGGTTTCACCAACGGCCGGATTGCCTTCAATAGCGCGGGGTTCTCCGTCATGACCTGGTGGACGAAGAATCCCCTGGTCGTCTCCTCCATGAGATACGGGGCTGTCGGTTGCTGCTTGTTCAGCAATGGCGAGGGAAACTCCCGTGCAAAGAATACCAGGACCTCCTGGCATGAGTGGTTCTTGGTGATCTGCGGAGTCAGCCGCGTGAAGAAATCATGGTCCTGCTCAACCAGATACTGCGAGACGATCGCTTGGTAGAGCAAGTGCAACATCCCTGACGCATTGATCTTGGCGGCAGAGAGGAATTGTTCGGTATTCAGTGCAAGCTGACGCTTGTTGAAGAGGTGGGCAAGCTCTTTCGCTTGGGTGTACATCACCTCCAGATTGTGCTCGACCGCGAACAGCGGTTCTTGATAATCGATCTCCTGTCTGGTCTTCAGCGCAATCCGAAAATCCCTTGATCCCATTGCAAGCCCCCTATGGATGTATCCTGTGAGTCGTATGGAAAGCTCTGTCTCAGTATCACCCACAGGCTTTGCAACCGTCAACAAGAATCCCTGTATTACCTGTTTTGGCCGACAGTGATGCTTCTTGGCAAGGATCGGTCAGGACATCCTTCTCCCATCCAATCGCCGAGCAACCGTTTTGCAGCATCGAATGCCAAGGAAAGGGATGGTTCTTCCTCAACGGAGAAGCGAGAGAGGACATACGAGGAGACCGTCTGGCGCACAGGGCGTCCGATTCCGATCCGCAACCGATAAAAGTCCGTGCTCCCTACATGTTCCTTGATCGATCGCAATCCGTTGTGCCCTCCCAGCCCTCCGCCGAGTTGCAGCCTGGTTACGAGGAACGGCAGTTCCAGGTCATCGTGGACTACCAGGATTTGCTTCGGATCGAGCGAGAAGAACCGACTCATCGCTCCGACGCTCTTTCCACTCTCGTTCATATACGTCGACGGTTTGAGGACCATCATCTGCTGGGAGGCGAATGATGCCTTGCCCCAGGTTCCGTGGAACTTTTCCTGCCACGATATCGGTCCGAGTTCCGGCGAGATGTGATGGAAAAACAACCAGGCGCTGTTGTGCCTGGTCCGCTCGTACTCTATTCCTTTGTTGCCAAGGAAGACCATGAGTCGTATCATGACAGCATCATAGGATGTTCTTGCGATACGGGCAAGCGATCAGGAGGCTTCCATGTATATGCTGGTGTTCCATGTGCCGGCGACCCATTCCGAACAGGTTAAGAAGGCTGTGTTCGCTGCAGGAGCGGGGAGAATGGACAAGTACGAGCAGTGTTGCTGGCAGGTATTGGGGACCGGTCAGTTCATCCCGGCCGAGGGATCCGATCCATTTGTGGGGACACAAGGGAACCTTGAGGTGGTAGAAGAATACCGGATTGAGACAGTAGTCGATGAGTTCAATGCGGCCCGGGTGATCAAGGCCTTGCTTGATGCCCATCCGTACGAGGTCCCGTCATACCATCTGATTCCGGTATTGACACTTGAGCATCCAATTCCTAACTGATACACTTCCCCAAATCCTGGATCCTTGGGGAGGATGCGTTGATGAGAAATTCCGATTCGGTCGCCGAGCTCGCTTCGTCCAGGATTTTGGTCCTCGACGGTGCGATGGGGACCATGATCCAATCCCTTGGTGTGGATGATGCGGACCTGCAGTTCGCCGACCTCCCGCCCGTTCCCGGCTGCCATGAAATCCTCAATCTGACCAGGGGCGACCTGATCCACGGCATCCACCTCTCCTATGTGCGATGTGGGGCAGATATCATCGAAACGAACACGTTCGGCGCGAATCGTTTCTCGCTCGCCGGGTACGGTCTTGAAGAGTATGTGTACGATATCAATCTCGCGGCGGTCGAGATTGCACGTGCTGCGATCGAAAGCTTTGCCCAGGAGGGCAATGGTCGGCCTGTGTTCATCGCAGGAGTGCTCGGTCCGACGGGAAAGAGCGCCTCCATCTCCCCCTCCGTCGACGATCCGTCCTATCGGGAGGTGGCGTTCGACGACTTCGTTGCAATATATCGTGAGCAGATCGAAGCGTTGCTCGACGGCGGAGTCGACCTGATCCTCGTCGAGACCGTCTTCGATACCCTCGTGGCGAAAGCAGCGCTCCTGGCTGCGTCCATCGTGTGTGAAGAGCGAAACACAGAAATTCCCCTCATGGTCTCCGCGACATTCAGCGACAAGAGCGGCAGGACCCTTTCCGGACAGACTCTCGAAGCGTTCATCGACACACTCTCTCCCTACAAGCTATTCTCCCTCGGCTTGAACTGTTCCACCGGTCCACAGGAGATGATCCCCCTCATCGAAACCCTTGCGAGACACAGTCCGTTCCTGACCAGCGCCCACCCCAATGCGGGTTTTCCCGATCGTGACGGAGTCTATACCCAAACCCCGGCGCAATTGGCAGATCTCATGACCCCACTGATGGAAGGCGGATTGCTGAATATCGTCGGAGGGTGTTGCGGGACGACTCCTGCACATATCGCGGCACTCGCGCACGCAGCTGCGAACGGAACTCCCCGTTCAAAACCGGAACTGTTTCCGATCCTTCGGCTCAGCGGCTTGGAGAGTCTCGCTCCGGTTCCGGCAGGAAAGCTGATCACGATCGGCGAGCGGACCAACGTGGCTGGATCGAGGAAGTTCGCCCGCCTGATCAGGGAGAACTCCTATGGGCAGGCACTCGCGATCGCCCGTGCGCAGATCGACGAGGGGGCCCATGTCATCGACATCTGCATGGACGATCCGCTGATCGATGCGAGGGAGGCGATGGTGAAATTCCTCCGCCTTGCATCGGCAGACCCTGCGATCGCGAAGGTTCCCTTCATGATCGATTCTTCCGATTGGTCGGTGATCACCGCCGCGCTGTACGAGCTTCAGGGACGGGCGATAGTCAATTCCATCAGCCTCAAGGAAGGTCCCCAAGCGTTCCTTGAGAAGGCGCGTCATATCGTGCGGATGGGCGCCGCCATGGTCGTCATGCTCTTCGACGAACAGGGGCAGGCCGATACGTTCGAGCGGAAGATAGGCATTGCCCGACGAGCCTATCATCTGTTGGTTGACGGAAACATCTGTCCGCCCTCTTCGATCATTTTCGATCCGAACATCCTCGCGATCGCGACAGGGATTGATGAGCATGATCGGTATGCAGCCGATTTCCTGCGCTCTGTCGCATGGATCACCCAGCATCTGCCCGGTGTATCCATCAGCGGAGGAGTGAGCAACCTCTCCTTTTCCTTCCGTGGAAACAATAGTCTCAGAGAGGCCATACACGCACTTTTCTTGGAGTATGCCGTAGATTCAGGCCTTGATATGGCAATCGTAAACCCCTCTTCGCTGGTTGATCCCCGCACGATCCCTCCTGAGGTCGCTACCTGCATCGAGCGAGTCCTCCTTGCTGAGGGGGATGATCCCACAGCCGACAGGGAGGCGTTGATCGCACTGGCGATGCAGCCACTCGAGCTTTCCGCTCCCGCAAGGACCGAAAAGAAGACCGATACACAGTGGCGTGCCTGGGAGCCCGGACGACGGCTTTCCCAATCCGTCCTCCTCGGCGAGGACTCCTTCCTGGAAAAGGATCTGGCCGAACTGTCTGTGCAACCGGCGGTCTCGATCATCGAAGGCCCCTTGATGGAGGGAATGGCCCAGGTGGGAAAGCTGTTCGGCGAGGGAAAGCTCTTCCTTCCCCAGGTCGTCCGCTCAGCACGGGTGATGAAGCGGGCGGTCGACATCCTGCAACCGCGATTGGAGCAGAGTCCCGCCACGGGAGGATCCGGCGTGGGAACAGTCGTGCTTGCCACGGTCAAGGGCGATGTCCATGATATCGGGAAGAACATCGTATCGTTGGTCATGCAATGCAACAATATCGAGGTCGTTGACCTCGGGGTCATGGTGCCGCCCCAGCAGATTCTCGATGCTGCGAGAGAGAGGAAGGCTCACCTCATAGCCTTGAGCGGTCTCATCACACCGTCGCTCACCGAGATGGGCAACCTCTGCCGCCTCTGCAAGGAGCAGGGACTCGATATCCCCATCATGATCGGTGGTGCGACCACGAGCGAGGAACACACCGCACTCAAGCTCGATCCGCTGTATCCCGGGCATGTCTTTCACTCCACGGACGCCTCCGATGCCGTGTTCGTGGCACTTTCCCTCCTTGGGCGCGAACGGGAAGCTTTCTCCGGCAAGATTGCCCAAAGGTACCGTGCCAGGCGCGAGGGAGCGAGAGGGGGTCCAAAGGATCCTCTATCGGTCTCCTATGCAAAGGCTGAGGAGAACCGGTTCGTAAAAGTACGGCCGGCTCCGAAACCGCGGGACCCGGGGATCCATGTGATCGACAGTCTCAAGCTGGCTGACCTGCTCGGAACGATCAACTGGAGGATGCTCTGCAACGCATGGAACGTTCCCGCGGATTCCGAGGAAGGGCGCAAGCTCATCAGCGATGCAAAGGAGTTTCTCGGCCGTCCCGCGACCATCGGATGGTTCGAGTCCTCGATGCGCGCGATGATCGGCCTGTTCGAAGCCGAAGGATTGGAGCGGGGCGTGGTGAGGATCAAGGATGTTCACGCCGGGAGCGTGGACCTCCGTTTCCTACGTTCCCAAATCCCCGGACCGGATGGGACCTGCCGATCCTTGGGCGACTACATATGCCGTGGCCAATCGGACACGATCGGCATGTTCGTCGCTACTACGGGCGAGGGCATCAAGCGTCGGATCGCACAGTTCAAGCAGGAGGGAGATATCTATCATTCGCTACTGCTGCAATCGGTGTCCGACCGCATCACCGAGGCAATGAGCCAGCACCTCCAGTCCCTCTTGGAATCAACATGGTGGCATCTCGGTGATGTCCCGTCGATCCGTCCCGCCGTCGGCTATCCCTCGGTTGCCGATCACCAGCAGAAACAGACGATCTTCGACGTCCTCGATGCTACACAGCAAGTCGGCGTCCGGTTGACGGAAGGGTTCGCGATGGATCCCGTCTCTTCCGTGTGCGGTTTCTATTTCGCAGGGGAAGGATGCTCCTACTTTCCGATGGGAGCTGCTGAGGAAGACCAACTGGACGACTATGCCAGATGGCGGGGTGTATCCATGCAGGACCTCGAACGGACGCTCTTCGTTTTGGAATCCGTTGCAGACAAGGAGAAGGAATCATGAAAGTAACCGACATCATCGTGAATGCAAAGGGCCCGTTGTTCACCTTCGAGCTGCTTCCTCCCTTGAAGGGGCATACCATCGATGCGATCAACCGGACCATCGAGACATTGCTTCCTCTCCATCCCGCTTACATCAACATCACGAACCATCAGATGGAAACCATCTATGTCGAGCGTCCCGATGGTCTGGTCGAGCGGAAGACCACGAGGAAGCGGCCCGGGACCATCGGACTTGCGGCAGCGATCCAATACCGCTACGGCATCCCTGTGGTTCCCCACCTGATCTGCGGAGGACAGACCAAGGAGCAACTGGAGGACCAATTGGTCGAACTGAACTTCCTTGGTATCGAGAATGTGCTTGCGCTGCGAGGTGATCCTCCACATGGAGAACGACGGTTCGTGGCTGCAAAAGGCGGATACGAGCATACGGACGGGATGGTTGGCCAGATTGCGGCCATCAACAAAGGGGAGTACTTGGATCCTACGTTACGTGAGCCAGTACCTGCTTCGTTCTGCGTGGGTGTCGCCGGATACCCTGAGAAGCATGCGGAGGCACCGAACCTGGAGCACGACATCGCGATGCTCAAGCGCAAGGTGGATGCGGGTGCGCACTACATCGTCACGCAGATGTTCTTCATCAACGACCGTTACTTCGAATTCGTCGATCGGTGCAGGAGTGCAGGAATCGGAGTGCCGATCATCCCGGGGATCAAGCCGATACAGAGAAAGAGTGACCTGGACCTGCTGCCCCAGACCTTCCATGTCGATCTTCCGGTCTCTCTGGTCGAACGCATGACAAAGTGTACCGCAACTGCTGACATCAGGAAAGCAGGGGTCGATTTCTGTATCGAACAAGTTTCGCACTTGCTCGCGGCGAAGGTTCCGGGAGTCCACTTCTATACCCAGGGAAGGCCCGAACCGATTGCAGAAGTCGTGCAGGCGACCTACCCGAGCCGCTCCTAGCGCGACTTCCCCACCGCTCTGCGCTCGCAGCGATCGATCACCGGACAGCGTGAGCAGAAGGGGGAGATAGGCGTGCAGATGCACTGTCCATAGGAGACCAACAGCTCGTTGAGCGGGATCCAGAACCGTCGTGGCATGACTGTCTGGAGCGCAGTCTCCGACGCTTCGGGGGTCTTCGTGGCAATCCAACCCATCCGATTCGCGATGCGATGCACATGGGTGTCGACACAGATCGCATCGATACCGAATCCGAGGTTCAGTGTCAAGTTCGCAGTCTTGATTCCCACTCCTGGCAGTTGCAACAGAAGATTGCGGTCTGAGGGAACCTTCCCCCCATGCCGTTCGAGCAGAATCCTGGAGATCCCGAGGATATTCGCAGCCTTCACCCGATAGAACCCTGCAGGATAGATCGCACGCTCCACCTCTTCGGCCGAGAGTGCGAGCATGGCACGCGGATCCCGCGCAAGATCGAGCAATCGACGTGAGGAGGCGATGGTCACCGCATCCTTCGTCCTGAGGCTGATGATGGTCGAGACAAGCACGCTGAACGGATCTTGCCGCTCCCCTGCGATCGTCGATACCGAAGGGAGGGTCTTTCCCTCCCTGCGGACCGCTTCCGCCATGTCTTCGAACAACGTGTCCCAATCAATCTCCATCCCGAGCCTCCACGGACCATCCTAACGGGAAGGAGCGACACAGACAACTGGTTTGATTGGCGCAACTTGACAGGCGCATGCAAAAGCTTTAGCTTTCTCCTACCATGATCATCATATTAAAACAACAGATCAACGATGCACAGAAAAGTGCGGTGAAGGACTTCCTCAAGAGTCGCGGTTTCAAGGTCAAGGAGATCGTCGGTCAGGAAGAGACCGTGCTCGGTGCGGTCGGAACCAACCGTATCGATATCCGGGAAGTCGCGGTGCTTGACGGGGTGGCGAATGTCATCCCGATCTCGAAGCCGTACAAGCTTGCCTCCCGGGAGTTGAAGAAGGCCGACACGGTCGTCCAGGTCGGCAAGGTGAAGATCGGCGGACAGCGTATCGTCGTGATCGCCGGGCCGTGCGCGGTCGAGAGCAGGGACCAGATCATGGAGATTGCCCGGCAGGTCCGCGAATCGGGTGCGGTGATCCTTCGCGGAGGAGCTTTCAAGCCCCGTACGAGTCCCTATGCCTTCCAAGGTCTCGGGGAGGAAGGATTGCGGTATCTGCGTGAGGCGGGAGATGCCTTCGACATGCCGGTCACCACCGAGGTCGTCAGTCCCCGTGATGTCGACATGATGCTCAACTACATCGATATGTTCCAGATCGGTGCACGCAACATGCAGAACTTCGAGTTGCTGAAGGAAGTCGGCCGTACAGGTCTCCCCGTTCTTTTGAAGCGGGGCCTCGCGGCAACGATCGAAGAGTGGCTCATGGCCGCAGAGTATCTGATGGCGAGCGGGACCGATCAGGTCATCCTCTGCGAGCGCGGGATCAGGACCTACGAGCAAGCGACACGCAATACGCTCGACATCAGTGCGATCCCCGTGGTCCAGAAGTTGACCCACCTCCCGGTGATCGCGGACCCGAGCCACGCGACCGGCTTGCGTGACATGGTCGCTCCCATGTCCCTCTCCATCGTAGCCGCAGGAGCGAGCGGTCTGATCGTCGAGGTTCACAACAATCCCGAGAAAGCCTTTTCGGACGGGCCGCAATCGCTCTATCCCCAGCAGTTCGACAAGCTCATGCGTGATATCCAGGCGCTCTGTCCCGTGGTGGGAAAATCCTTGGAACGGATCCCCCGTGCACGGGCTGAGGTGGAAATCTGGACCGACCAGAAGTCATTGATCCCCTCTGCAACCACGTTGAAGATCGCGTTCCAGGGAGAACGGGGAGCCTACAGCGAACAAGCCATCGCGATGGTCTTCGACGAACAGGCCGATACCCTGCCGTGCAGGACCTTCGCCGACGCGTTCGAGGCAGTGCAGAAAGGAGACGCGAGGTATGGGGTGCTCCCGGTCGAGAACACCCTCGGTGGCACGATCAATGAGACGCTTGACCTGCTGAACAGCTATCCCGACCTGACGGTGGTCGGGGAGAAGCAGATCCGCATCCTCCACAACCTGATCGGTTTGCCCGGGAGCTCGATTTCCGCGATCAAGAAGGTCTACAGCCATCCACAGGGTCTCGCACAGTGCACCGATTTCCTGACCGGGGAGTTGCGTCATGCGGAGGCGTTGCCCTTCTTCGATACGGCGGGAGCCGTAGCCTATGTCGCGAAACTCGGAGATCCCTCATGTGCAGCGATCGCCAGTGCGGTCGCGGCGAAAGTGCATGGCATGGAGATCCTTCGGGACGGAATCGAGACCGACAGCAGCAACTTCACCCGCTTCTATGTCATCTGCCGCGAGGAACATGCTCATGTCTTCCGCAGTGCGATGCCGGTCGATCGGGTCGCGATGGTCTTTTCCGTGAAGGATCGTCCGGGATCATTGTTCGAGGTCTTGCAGATTCTCTCCGAATACGGGTTGAACATGAAGAAACTGGAATCGCGACCGATTCCCGGGAAACCGTGGGAGTATGCTTTCTTCATCGAATCCGAGATGATCGGAGAGGAAACGTTCGCGAAGGCCACCGAGGCACTCGTCGCAACGTGCGCCTCCTTCAGGATACTCGGGACGTTCCACGGAGACCGAAGGTAGGCGGGGTGTGGGAGAGGCTCGGGATTTCAAGCCGGTACGACTGATCCTCGGCGTCCTTTCTGTCCGGTCAGACCTTCATCGGCCTCTTGTGCAGAGGATGGAGGAGCTGTTCGGACCGATCGAGCTGATCACCGATCCCGTTCCGTTCCTCTATACCGACTACTACGATCGTGAGATGGGCAAACGACCCGATCGGTTCTTCATCGTGTTCGAACGTTTGATGGATCCGACCGATCTGGTCAGATGCAAACTTGCGACCAATGGGATCGAGCAGGAATTCGCCGAGAAGGGGAAGCGGACGCTCAACCTCGATCCGGGGATCCTTTCTGCCGAGAACCTGATACTCGCGACCACGAAGAACCGCAGTCATCGCATTCCCTTGGGATCAGGAATCTACGGAGAGGTCACGCTTCTCTATGCCCACCACGATTTCCAGGATTTCCCCTGGACCTATGCCGATTACAAGAGTACCTCGGCGAAGGCCCTCTTCCGTCAGCTGAGGACACAGTATCTGGAGCTTTTGAAACAGCTCGGCCAGAAGTGATTTTCGACGCGCACGGGTAGTTCCTCCATGCGAAGAAACCTCCTGCTCGCGCTTGCATGCCTTCTTTTCTTCTCTGGGTGCGAACCATCGTACTTCGTGGATGTCCGTCTGGAGTCCTCGCACCCGTGGGAGCGAGCTTCGGGCAGGCAGTTCTGGTATACCTTGGTCCATACCGGGACCTCAGGGTTGGAGATGAACAATATTCCGATCGGTGTGCACGACATACGGTTGGCAGTCCCTCGTTCCCGCACCGTGATCTTCGCAGCGTATCCTTTGGGCACCGGATTCCCTGTCGGGGGAGGCATGACCACGGGCACCTCGGAGGGTCCGATCCTCCTTACTTCCTTGGAAGGTCCACTTGGCAACATGTTGCTGCAGGTGGCCAAACAGTGGCCTGCTGTAGTCTCGCATATAGATTTCGATCGGCTCAGCGATGCAGTACGCCAAGCGGACGAACGGATGCTCTGCATCGATTGGAATCGAGTCGCAGCATCAATCGTGAACGGAACATTGGGGGAATCCTCGATACAGTCCATCGAGACACGCACCGTCGAACTGAGAGACATTCCCGAGGGATCGTGGGTCAGCGAATCACCGATGATCCGTTCGTTCACCCTCTATGGGAAGGACACTGTCACGCTCGATTCCCTTCCTCCCGGTATGATCCGTTTCGTGAACCTGCAAGGCCGAATGGAGTTGCGGGTCTTGGTTCCCGATGACGAGACGGAAGCTCCTTTCTGGTATATCGCGCCGCTCGATCCCCTTCTGGCAATTTCCGATCCTGCATATCATGATCTCATCAGGAGTGCCGATGACTTCCCATAGGGGAGGGAAATCGGTAGAGTAGCGGCATGGAATCGATCAAAGAACTGTACAGGATAGGCTATGGCCCCTCGAGCAGCCATACCATGGGTCCACGGTATGCCGCCCAGCGATTTCTCTCCGAGTACCCCGACTCCGTCCACTTCGAGGCCGACCTCTTCGGGAGCCTCGCGGCGACAGGAAAGGGGCACTTGACCGATTCTACGCTTCGGCAGGTCTTCGGCGATGCGGGCAAGGAACTGGTGGTCCACTGGTTTCCCGAAGAGTACAAGAGTTTTCATCCGAATGCCCTCGCCCTCCGCTCGTATGATGATGCGGGAACCACGATCGCGCAGAAGACGTATTACAGCGTCGGTGGCGGAAAGATCATCGAAGAGGGTGAGCTTGCGAGTGCACACAAGGCGGTCTATCCCAAATACCTGACGAAGATGAGCCATATCCTTGCCTATTGTCGCAAGGAGGGGATCCAGCTGTGGGAGCTGGTGGTCAAGTACGAGGGGCCGGGGATCTTCGACTTCACCGAGGAGATCTGGACCGTGATGGTCGCGGCGATCGAGCGAGGCCTGGAAGCCGAAGGGGTGCTCCCCGGAGGCCTGAAACTTCCTAGGAAGGCCACGCAATTCTTTGCACAGGCGAAAGACATGTCTGGTCCGGTCGGCACACCCACCCGCGCGCTGAGTTACGCGCTTGCGGTAGCGGAAGAGAATGCGGGAGGGGGAAAGATCGTCACCGCACCTACCTGCGGTTCCTGTGGTGTATTGCCGGGTGTTCTCTACTACATGCGAAACCAATACAAGTTGCCCAAGATCAAGATTCTCAGGGCATTGCTTACCGCGGGACTGATCGGGAACCTGGTGAAGACGAACGGATCGATCAGCGGAGCGGAAGTCGGATGCCAGGGGGAGGTCGGAGTCGCATGCGCGATGGCCTCCGGTGCGGTGGCACAATTGCTCGGCGGATCGATCCACCAGATCGAGTATGCGGCGGAGATGGGCCTGGAACACCATCTCGGACTTACCTGCGATCCCATGATGGGCCTTGTGCAGATACCTTGCATCGAGCGGAACGCTCTCGGAGCGATGCGGGCCCTAGACCATGCCAGTTACGCCTTGCTCTCGGACGGACACCACAAGGTCTCGTTCGACATGGTCGTGGATGTGATGATGGAGACCGGTCAGGCGCTCCCCTCGCTGTATCGGGAGACGAGCCTCGGCGGACTTGCGAAGATCCGGCATTGAAAGAAGACTCCGGCCTCAGCTGAAGCCGGAGTTGCATCATGCTATCCCTTGATGACGATGTTCACCAATTTGTCCGGAACCACGATCGTCTTGATGATGGTCTTTCCTGCGATCCATTCTTGGATCCGCTCTTGTGCCATCGACATGTCCAGCAGCTGTTCCTTGTCAGTTCCCTTGCGGACGTTCAGCTTGGCCCGGACCTTGCCGTTCACCTGGACGACGAGCTCGATCTCATCATCGATCGTCAGCTCCTCCCGATAGGCTGGCCACGGTTGGGTCGAGACAGAAGGAGCATGCCCTGCCAATTCCCACAATTCTTCGGCGAGGTGCGGGACATAGGGTGCAAGCAGGAGAATGAACGGCTCCCAGATCGCACGGGGAAGCCCATCTGTCTTGTACAGTTCATTCACCAGGATCATCATCTGGCTGATCGCCGTATTGAAGTCGAGATTCCCCGTATCCTTGGTGACCTTCTTGATGGTCTTGTGCAAGGTCTTCAGCAACTCCTCCGAAGGTTCTGCATCGGAGAGATTTTGCTCGGTCAAGCGCCAGATACGGTCGAGAAAGCGGTAGACACCCGAGAGTCCCGTCGTAGCCCATGGCTTGGAGACCTGCAACGGACCCATGAACATTTCGTAGGTCCGCATCGCATCCGCACCATACTCCGCGATGATCTCATCGGGGTTGATGACATTCTTGAGGCTCTTCGACATCTTCGCGATCACCCGCTCAAGACGTTCTCCCGTCGCTTTCTCGATGAAGGTGTCGGGAGCAGCTTCCTCCACTTCATCGGTCGCGACGAGTGTCTTGTCGGCTCTCTGGAATGCGAAGGAGGTGATCATTCCTTGGTTCACCAGACGCTGGAACGGTTCCACCGTGTTCACGATTCCCAAGTCGTAGAGGACCTTGTGCCAGAACCGCGCATAGAGAAGGTGCAGGACCGCATGCTCGGCTCCGCCGACATAGAGGTCCACGGGCATCCAGTATTCGATCGCTTCCTTGGATGCGAGTTCGCAATCGTTGTCCGGATCGAGGTACCTGAGATAATACCAGCAGGAACCTGCCCACTGGGGCATCGTGTTGGTCTCCCGTTTCGCCTTCCCGCCGCACACCGGGCAGCTGGTGTCGACCCACTCGGGGATGGTCACCAGCGGACTTTCCCCGGTTCCTGAGGGTGCATAGCTCTCAACCTCTGGCAAGGTGAGCGGAAGTTGGTCCTCGGGGACGGGAACGGTACCGCAGGAGGGACAATGGACCAAGGGGATCGGTTCTCCCCAGTACCGCTGGCGGCTGAATATCCAGTCCCGAAGCTTGTAGTTGACCGTTCTCTTTCCTATCTGGCGACTCTCGAGGAAACTGTTCATGGCCTCGATCGCGTCGCTCTTGTTCAAACCGTCGAGGAATCCGGAGTTCACGTGGATTCCATCCTCGGTCCACGCCTGTTGTTGGACATCGACTTCGCTCTTGAGCACTTCGACGATCGGGAGATTGAACTTCTTGGCAAACTCCCAGTCCCGGGTATCGTGTGCGGGAACAGCCATGATCGCTCCCGTCCCGTAGGAAATCAGCACGTAGTCGGCGATCCACACCGGAATCCTCTCTCCGTTCACCGGGTTGATCGCATAGGATCCGCTGAACACGCCGGTCTTGTCCTTGGCCAGGTCGGTCCGCTCGAGATCCGATTTGTGCGCCGCCTCCCCGATGTAAGCTTCGACGGCATTCCTCTGCTCAGGTGTCGTGATTTTCTTCACCAGCGGATGCTCCGGAGACACCACCATATAGGTGGCTCCGAACAGCGTGTCGCTCCTCGTCGTATACACTTCAAGGGATTCTTCAAGGTTCTCAAGCTTGAAAAGGACGCTCGCGCCTTCACTCTTGCCGATCCAGTTGCTCTGCATCGCCTTGATCGAATCGGACCAATCGAGAGTCCCGAGGTCCTCGAGCAGCCGATCCGCATACGCGGTGATGCGGAGTATCCACTGCCGGATGTTCTTGCGGGTGACATGGGTTCCGCACCGTTCGCACTTGCCCTCCTTGACCTCCTCGTTGGACAGTCCGGTGAGACAGTTGGGACACCAGTTGATCGGTGTCTCGGACTCGTAGGCAAGGCCCCTTTTGTAAAGCTGGAGGAAAATCCATTGGGTCCACCGGTAGTACTGCTCCGTGTGGGTGGAAACTTCCCTTGACCAATCGTAGGAGAACCCGAGACGCTTGATCTGCTTGCGGAAATTGTCGATGTTCTTCTCTGTGGTCGCCCGGGGGTGGGTTCCCGTCTTGATCGCGTAGTTCTCCGCGGGCAAGCCGAAGGAATCGAACCCCATCGGATGCAACACATTGTATCCATTCATCCTGAGGAAACGACAATAGATGTCAGTAGCCGTATATCCTTCGGGATGCCCTACATGCAGTCCCGCACCCGATGGATAGGGGAACATGTCCAGCACATACTTGCGTTTGTCCTTGGGAACAGAGGGGTCCTCGGTTACGGCAAAAGTCTTGTGCTCTTCCCAGTATGCCTGCCATTTTTTTTCTATTTCGTCGAATGGATAGTTGCTCATGCGCGCATCATAGCGCCCTCTCCGAAGGGTGTCAATGGAAGCTCCTCTCAGGCCTCTTCTTCCTCTATCGTGAGGTGCAACCGCACCGATTCGATCCTCTTTCCCTTCATCGAGGCGATGATGAACGTACCGAACGGGTAGGAGACCGTCTCCCCTACGGTGGGGATGGTCCCGAGACGTTCGATGAGGAAGGCGGCCAAGGTGCAGGAGAGGTCGCTCCGTTCGAGATCGAGCTCAAGCTCATCCTTGATCTGCTGCATCGTGGTATCGGCCTTGATCATGAAGACGCCAGGTTCCTCCGACTTGATGCGCAGCATTTCTCCGGTCTCGTGTTCGTCATAGATTTCGCCGAACAGCTGTTCGACGATATCTTCCATCGAGACGATTCCGGACAATCCTCCGTATTCGTCGAGGACCACCGCGATCTGCAGCTTCTCCCGTTGGAACTGGAACAGCATGTCGTCCAGCTTCCGTGTCTCGGGTACGAACATCGGAGTGTGGAGAAAGCTTTCGAGCATCTCATCCTGCCTTCCATCGACCTGAGCCGCCAAGGCATCCCTGACGAGCAGGATTCCCACGATATCCTCGGGACTCTCGTGGTAGACGGGAATCCTGGAATAGCCGCTGGCGACGATCGCGGGGAACGCCTCCTTGAGCGCCATCGTATCGGGGAGGCTGAAGACCTCTGTCCTGTGCGTCATGATCGATTTCACCGGTGCTTCGCTGAAATGGAGGACCCGCTGTACCAAGCCGGTCTCATACTCATCCACGATCCCTTCGTCTTCCGCGACATCGACCACATGCATCAATCCTTCAAGCGAGAGGGTTCCGCTCTTTTTGTGCGCGAACAGCCGTGTGATCAGTGAGCTGAGCCACCGGACCACTGCGATCACGGGATAGAGCAGAAAGATCATCGTCTTGATCGGATAGGCTGCAAAACACGCGATCGTGGTGTTGAAGGAGATGGCAAGATGCTTCGGCGTGATCTCACCGAAGATGAGAATCAGAAAGGTCAGGACTCCCGTACCGATTCCGACCGCTGCATTCCCCCCGATGGAAATCGCCAAGGTGGTGGTAAGCGCGCTTGCGGTGATGTTCACGATATTGTTTCCGATGAGAATCGTCGTGAGCAGCACATCGGGCTTGTTCGCCAGTGCCGCAGCGGTCTTGCATGACCGTTTGCGACTGGTCTCCAGCATGCGTATCTGGAGGAATGAGAGGCTGGTGAATGCGGTTTCCGAGGCACTGAAGAATGCCGAAAGGATCAATAGGACGACGATGGCGCCGATATGGAGGCTCATGCAAACCTCCCGGCCATGCGTTCATGCGTGGGGCCTGTACTCTCAGGCTCCGCTTTGTCTGTACTTGGCAAAGGATCTTCCATGGGTGTTCACTATACAGGATATGCCGGTCATAATGCAAGGCATGAGAACGACATAATCACCATCACTTGAAAAGTACCCTCTCGAGTGTTCGCTGTATGCACAAGCTTTGCACACATGGTATGCTTCAGGAGTATCTGCCCAAGGAGGTTTCCTATGGTCGACCAAAGCCGCATCCATGTACTCAATGGCAAGGATATCATGTCCGGTCGCAAGTATGTGCTCTACTGGATGCAAGCTTCGCAGCGCGTGGGAGAGAATCCCGCTTTCCTGCACGCACTCGAGATGGCGAACTCCCTGGGAAAACCTTTGGTGGTGGTGTTCGGACTCACTGCAAGATTCCCCCATGCGGGAAGGCGTCACTACCTTTTCATGTTGGAGGGGCTGAGGGAGGTTCGCGATCGGTTGCATGATCGTGGGGTGCGGTTTCTCCTCGGTTGTGACGGACCGGTCGGAACGGTGCTTCCGCTCTTGCCTGACGCGGCGCTCGTGATCGTCGACGGTGCGTATGGAACGCTCGAGAGATCCTGGCGCGAGGATGTCGCACGCTCAGCGGAATGCCTGTGCCTTGAGGTGGAGGGCAATGTGGTGGTTCCCGTGGCCACTGCCTCGGTGAAGGAAGAATACTCCGCGGCAACGCTGCGTCGGAAGATCGAACCGATGATCTCATGGTTCGCCACACCGACTGAAGAAGCTGATCCCGCCGTGGTCTCATCCGAAATGGGTCCTGAAGGGAATGAGGATGCACTCGACGATCCCCAGGCCTTGATGGACACGATGGGGATCGACGACACGATCCCGTGCGTGAGTTGGATACACGGAGGCGAGGGCGAGGCTGTCCGCCGATTGCAGGACTTCATCGCACACCGTCTCGACGGCTATGCTGACCGTCACAACGATCCGGTGCAACCGTATGTCTCGAACCTGAGTCCCTATCTTCATTTCGGGATGATATCTCCGTCTATGATCTACCGTGAGGTAGCGGCATGCGATGTTCCCGATGTTCCCGTGTTCCTCGAGGAGCTTGTCGTACGGAGGGAGCTTGCCATCAACTTCGTACGCTACAATCCGATGCATGACCAGTATGACGGGCTTCCCGCCTGGGCGATCCGTTCTCTTGAACAGCACTCCACGGACACGCGTCAGGATCTCTATCCGTTCGACCGGTTGCTGAACGCCCGGACACATGATCCCTATTGGAATGCCGCGCAACTGGAGTTGACCCGTCTGGGAACGATGCATGGGTACATGCGCATGTACTGGGGAAAGAAGATCCTTGAGTGGAGTCCTACGCCGAGAATCGCTTTTGAGTGGGCGTTGCTGCTGAACAACAGGTATCAGCTGGACGGAAGGGATCCCAACGGATACGCGGGAGTCGCGTGGTGTTTCGGCAAACACGATCGACCGTGGGCGGAGCGCCCGATCTTCGGAAACATCCGGTACATGAATGCGAACGGCCTGAGGCGCAAGTTCGATATCGATCGCTATGTCGATCGGATCAATTCCCTCCTGACCAAGGAAAATAGGCTTGAATAGAAAGATAATGTCCTTTGCACCCATCATCTGTATGATTCTTTTCTCCTCCTGCCTGTTGCCGTATGCCATCTCGGTCTCGAAGGAGGATCCCTTCGTCCGTGTTCTCCCCTATCCTGACTCGCATGTGACCGAGGTCGAAGGGGTCATGGTCCACTACCGTCTCGGCGTTGCCGAGGCGAGTCGGGGGAAGATCCTCCTCATCCATGGCCTTGGGGGGTCGACCTCCTCGTTCGATACGGTCATCGGGCCTCTCGTCGATGCAGGGTACCTGGTGGTAGCTGTCGACTTGCCGGGTTTCGGCTATAGCGGGAGGCCTGAAGGGTTCGATCATTCGCAGATGCACAGGGCTGTACTCGTGTGGCAATTGCTTGATGAACTGGAGCGCACGGCGGGAACCGATCCGTGGATCATCCTCGGGCACAGCATGGGTGGGGGAACTGCCGTGGCAATGGCTTGCCAACGACCCGGATCGACCCGTTCGGTCGTGCTTGTCGCAGGTGCGCTTGAGGATCGCGGGAGCCTGTCTGCCGCGGTCCTCCGGTTTCCTCCGTACGCACGATGGCTCAGCATCTTTCTCGAACGGTCGCTCATCACCGAAAAACGGTTCTCCGCCATCCTTGCAAAGGCCTATGGACGGGACCCTACGGAGGATGAGGTTGCCTCCTATCTGCAGCCGTTGCGTGCAGGGGGCACTGCCCGTTCCTTGGTCGCGATGGTCAGGACAAGCCGTTCGTTGCCTCTCGGACAGCTGGGGAGCCTGTCCATGCAGGTGGATGCGATCTGGGGTTCGGAAGATACGTTCGTTCCGCTCAGGAGTGTCAGGGCCATCACCGAGGAACTGCAACACCTGCGCCTGCACATCATCGAGGGTGCAGGGCACCTGCCGATGGAGAGCCATCCCGAGGATTTCGTCCGGATACTGCTTGGCCTCCTCTCTTCTGCCGAAAGGTGAGGCCCTCGGCACATGAGGCGCATACTTTGCAATACAGGATAAAGCGTATATACTGAAATCCTATGGCAAAGAAGAAATCCGCAGCAGGCCCGGCGGCCTATGACGAGAGCAAGATCCAGACCCTAAGTGCTCTTGAACACATCAGATTGCGTCCAGGGATGTATATCGGACGTCTTGGTGACGGCTCGCACTTCGAGGATGGCATCTATGTACTGCTGAAGGAGGTCATAGACAACAGCGTCGACGAGTTCATCATGGACTATGGGGCACGGATCGTCATCAAGGTCGATGCGGACAAGGTGTCGGTGCGGGACTTCGGACGGGGAATTCCCCTGGGAAAGGTGATCGATTGCGTGTCGATCATCAATACGGGAGGCAAGTTCAACAACGAGGTGTTCCAATTCTCAGTCGGGCTGAACGGAGTCGGCACGAAGGCAGTCAACGCACTCTCTTCCTCCTTCCGCGTCGTATCGTATCGGGAAGGGCGTTTCTTCGAGGCCCGTTTTGCGAAGGGTGAGCTCATCGGAGAACAAGAGGGCAAGAGCGCGGAACCGAACGGCACGCTGATCGAGTTCATTCCTGACCATGATCCTGTGATTTTCGGTGAGTACGAGTTCCGCGAGGAATTCATCGAAGAGCGGTTGTGGAACTATGCCTATCTCAATACGGGACTTTCGATCGATTACAACCGCAAGATATTCACCAGCAAGCATGGATTGCTCGATCTTCTGGACAAGCAAGTAGGTACCGAGGGGCTGTATGTCACGATCCACCATAAGTCGGAACGGCTCGAGTTCGCCTTCACACATACCCAGAACTACGGTGAGAATTATTTCTCCTATGTGAACGGACAGCATACGAGCGACGGGGGAACGCACCTTTGGGCATTCAAGGAGGGGATCCTCAAGGGGATCAACGAGTTCTACAAGAAATCCTATACCGCTCCCGATGTCCGCGACGGGCTTACCGGAGCGATCTCGATCAAGCTCCAGGATCCGGTCTTCGAGAGCCAAACCAAGAACAAGCTCGGTAACACCGAGGTCCGTGCCTGGATCACCCAAGAGGTCAAGGAAGCGATCATCGACTTCTTGATGAAGAATTCCGAGGCGGCGAACAAGCTCTCCGAGAAGATTGCCAACAACGAGAAATTGCGCAAGGAACTGGCAGCCGTGAAAGGGGCTGCACGGGAGGCAGCGAAGAAAGTATCGCTGAACATCCCGAAACTGAAGGACTGCAAGTACCATCTCAACCAGAGCGGAGAGAAGGGTGAGCGCAGCATGATCTTTCTCACCGAAGGCGATTCGGCCTCCGGGTCCATGGTCGGTGTCCGTGATGTCTACACCCAGGCCATCTTCAGCCTCAGGGGAAAGGTCCTGAACGTGTTCGACAAGAAGCGGACCGACATCTACAAGAACGAGGAGCTTTACAACCTGATGATAGCGCTCGGACTTGAGAACGGTATCGATGGTTTGCGGTACGGAAAGGTCATCATCGCGACCGATGCCGATACCGATGGCTTCCATATACGAAACCTCCTGATGACCTACTTCCTCACCTATTTCGAAGATCTCGTCCTCGCTGGTCGCCTGTTCATCCTTGAGACTCCTCTGTTCAGGGTGCGGAACAAGCAGGAGACCACCTACTGTTATAACGAGATTCAGCGGGATGAGGCGGTCTCACGCATCCGCGGTGCCGAGATCACCCGGTTCAAGGGTCTCGGAGAGATCAACCCGTCCGAGTTCCGGCAGTTCATCGGAGAGGAGATGCGCCTGATTCCCGTTTCGATCGCCTCCTCAAGGGAAATGCACCTGACGATGAAATTCTATATGGGAGACAATACTCCCGAACGAAGGGAATTCATCATGGAGAACCTCATCTGATGGCACACGCAGAATCGGTATTCAAGGTAAACTTCTTGGAGTATGCCTCCTACGTGATCAAGGATCGGGCGATCCCCGATATCATCGACGGGTTGAAACCGGTCCAGCGGAGGATCCTCCACTCCCTCTTCGAGATGGATGACGGGAAGTTCCACAAGGTCGCGAACGTGGTGGGCCACTGCATGAAGTACCATCCGCACGGCGACGCCTCGATCGGGGATGCGTTGGTGAACCTTGCCAACATGGACCTGTTCATCGACCGGCAAGGTAACTTCGGCAACGTGATGACCGGAGACCCTGCTGCCGCACCGCGATACATCGAGTGCCGCATCCTTCCCTTCGCGAAAAAGGTCCTCTACAATCCCGAGCTTACCGAGTTCATCGAATCCTATGACGGCCGGAACAAGGAACCGGTGTCTTTCCCCGCGAAGCTTCCCATCGTTCTGGTGCAGGGAGCCGAGGGAATTGCCGTCGGCATGTCGACGAAGATCCTCCCCCACAACCTGTTCGAGGTGATCGATGCGATCGGAGCGGTCTTGCGGCATGAAGCGTTCGAGCTTTTTCCCGATTTCATCACCGGCGGGCTGATGGATGTTTCCGCTTACGCCGACGGCACGGGAAAGGTCCTGGTCCGTGCAAGACTCAACACGAAGGACCCCAAGCGGATCATCATCGAGGAACTGCCATTCGGTGTCACCACCGAGAAGATGATCAAGTCTGTCGAGGACGCGGCCAAGAAGGGAAAACTGAAGATATCCAGCATCAACGACTTCACCACGGACCAGGTGAACATAGAGATCGTCCTCGCCCGGAACACATACTCGGATGAGATTGTCGATGCGCTGTATGCCTATACCGCGTGCGAACAATCCATCTC
Organism: Spirochaetales bacterium; assembly: GCA_018433865.1. Taxonomy (GTDB): domain Bacteria; phylum Spirochaetota; class Spirochaetia; order Sphaerochaetales; family Sphaerochaetaceae; genus UBA8525. The sequence goes on from JAHDQJ010000002.1 coordinate 482,032, forward strand.
CGTGAACCCGTTGGTGATCCACGACGGAGTGCCACGGGTCATGACGGTCAGCGAGATGATCCGATTCCATGCCGATTTCCTGGTCCAGGTTCTCCAACGGGAGCTGACCGTCGAGAAGGGCCATCTTCTGGACCGATTGCACGCACGGACGCTCGAGAGGATTTTCGTAGAGGAGCGCATCTACAAGCGGATCGAGCAGAAGAGGACGCAGGAGGAGGTCGAAAAGGCCGTCATCAGTGGTTTCAAGCCATTCGAACAACAGATCGCGAGACCGGTGACCGCTGAGGACGTCGAACGGTTGCTCAAGATTCCCATCCGAAGGATCAGCCTGTTCGACATCGAGAAGAACCGCTCGGAGATCGAGGAGATCAATGCGCGGATCAAGGAGATCGAGTGGCATCTTTCCCATCTCGTGGATTATGCGCTCGGGTACCTCGACGAACTGAGGAAACTCGCGAGTCCGTCGATGAAATTGCGCAAGACGGTCATCGGTTCCTTCAAGAAAATCGATGTGCGGGAGGTTGCGAACCGCGATCTCGCGTTGAAGTACGACGGGACGAACGGCTATCTCGGGTACGAGCTGAAAAACGGCACGACACAATTCATGGTCTCCCCGTTCGACAGGATACTCGTCATCCAGAAAGAGGGGAACTACTTCGTCACCGATGCGCCTGAGAAGCTTTTCGTCGGAAAGGGGATGCGCTACTGCGTGATCGCGGAGAAGGACCTGTTGGAGAAGTTGGTCTTCACGATCATCTATCAGGAGAAATCCCTCAAGTATCTTTTCATCAAGCGGTGCAAGATCACCCAGTATATCCTCAACCGTACCTATGAATTGCTGCCGACCGGGAACTACAAGCTGTTCACCCTCTCGGTTCTTGACGATGCACGCCTTACGATCGTCTTCAAGAAGGGAAAGGGATACAAGAACCTTGAGGACCGCACCTATTTCTCCCGCTTTCTGGTGAAGGGCGTGAAAGCCAACGGTGTCAGGCTCACGACCAAGGAAGCCCAGACGATCCGGATCAAGCATGAAGCCGACCCGAAGCTTCCCGATACGGAAGAGCCTTCGCTCTTCAAGGATATCGATCCGTTTGATGATACGCCCGAGGAGGAAGAGCCCGATGCATAAGTTGGCTTTACGGATACTGTTCGAGGACAATCACCTGATCATCATAAACAAGATGCCCGGCGAGTTGGTGCAGGCCGACAAGACCGGGGATGCGACGTTGGCCGATACCGTGCAGGACTATCTGCGTGTCACCTATGGAAAACAGGGAAACATCTTCCTCGGCATACCGCACCGGATCGATCGCCCGACCAGCGGCATCGTGGTCTATGCGAAGACGGAGAAGGCCTTGGTCCGGATGAACGCGCTCTTCAGGAACCAGGAAGACGTGCAGAAGACCTATTGGGCCGTTGTCGACCGCTTGCCCGCCGGAGACGAGGGGCTGGTGGTCCACTACCTCACCCGCGACACGGTGAAGAACAAGTCTGTCGCGACATCGCACGAGCGGAAAAACAGCCAAGAGGCCCGCATGACCTACCATGTGGCAGCAGCATCGAAGTCCTTCTATCTTCTGGAGGTCGGACTGCTCACCGGACGACATCACCAGATCAGGGCGCAACTCGCCGCGATGGGGTCGCACATCAAGGGAGACCTGAAGTACGGTGCGCAACGATCGAACGAGGACGGGGGCATCCACCTCCATGCGAGAAGCATCAGCTTCTTGCACCCGGTGAAGAAGCAACGCCTGACTGTGATCGCTCCTCCCCCGCGGGATACCGTGTGGGACTACCTCAGTTCGGTTGCATCCCGTGAAGGGGAGCCTTCCTGGAGCTTAACTGACAGTTGACTTGCCTGTGGTGACCACGCCGATCCTGCTGCGCCCGTCGGCCTTCACGATGAACGGTTGTTCAGCGCGTATGTGCCGGAAGTGAGGAGTCTCATCGATCGTGGCATAGGATCCGAGCCGTTCGAAATCGAGTTTCCCATCCTTGTATGCAGGATTTACCGTCAGATAGATGGTTCCGAGCGAGGTGATGTTCTGGAAGAAATGGGTCCCCTGGCTCGGTTCGACCTGGAATCCGGGAAGGCTGGTCTCCACGATCACCGCAGCATGGGATATCTGGGACCATGCGACAGGGATGCCGAGCCACGGGTCGCTCGATCCCAATCGTCCCGCGACCACCAGGATGAATTCCCTGTGCTCATCACCGAATCTCGAGTTGATCATGTAGAGCTCCATCACCATCTCCGCGGTTCTCGCGGGATTGAAGCTCTCCGCCTTGATATGGACGACATCGGTCAGCCGCTCATTGTGACCGTTGCCCATCACATGGTGGGAGACGATCAGTGCACGTTCCAGCTCACCCTTGGTCACTTGCAAGACCTCGGACTCCGCTCCTGAGACGATCGGTCTGATCTGGAGGAGGCTGAACTCGGGCTTTTTCCACTTGGGTCTGTTCAGGTTGCACGCGAATTCTATCTCGATCGGCGTATTCATCGATTGCTCGCCGAAGCGGAGCAGATCCTTGACGATCGCCGCGATCGGGAAGCTGTTGTACTTGAGGATGCTGTTGAAGGTGATGACTTTTTTTCCCTCCGCGCTCAGCTGGTCGACCAGCACACCCCTGGAGGAATCGAACGTGCTTGCAATGTGCTTGAGGGCTTCCGGATACTTCTCTGCCTCGGTCAGCGGAAGCGGTACGAGGTTCTCGGGATTCCCTTCGGGAGTATAGGGCTTGGTCATGTCGAGTCCGTAGAATTCGGTCTGCGAGCTTGACTCCATTCCCCCGAGGTATTGGAGATTTCGTTTCGGATAGGTCGGGGAGAACCGGAACGCCATGCCATTGTCGACCACCGTCTTGCCGAAACCGAAGCAGAGCATGCCGACCCCATCCTCCGCCTTCTCTGTTCCCACGGGATAGAAGTTGAGCGAGCGGGCGACACCCGCGAAGTTGGGATACCAGTAATCTCCATGACCGCTGCCGATGATCTGCTGGATGATCACGGCCATCCGCTCCTCCTCGACCATATGGTTGGTGGCCCTCAGGTACTCTTTGCTCTTGTTGTAGAAGGTGGAGGCGTAGACACAGATGATCGCGCTTGCCAAGGCGTGAACCCGCTCTTCCGTATTTCCGGTATTCGGGAGCATGCATGTCTCATAGACACCTGCGAACGGTTGGTAGTGCGAATCCTCAAGCATGCTTGAGGAACGGACCGCGAGGGGAGCCTTGATGGTCTTGATGATCACTTCGAGATCGAGCATCAGCTCCTTCGGCAGTTTCTTCGAGAGGAATACCCTGCGCAGCGTCTCATCCGGCAACGATGAGGCAACGACGTCATGCAGGTCGTTCTCCTCCATGAATTGGGTGAAGAGGTCGGTGGCAATCACCACGGTCCTCGGAATCGAGAGATACATTTCCTGGTATTTGTCGATGATATCGCTCTGGCGCAACTTGTAATCTATGAATGCGAGACCGCGCCCCTTTCCCCCGAGGGACCCCGACCCGATGCGGCTGAAGAAAGAGAGCTCGTCGAAACTGTTGCGGTTGAACTGTGCGATCACTCCCTTCCCGCGATTCAGCCGGAACTCCTTGATCATCTCCACCATGTGGTCACGCATCTCCTCGGGACTCGTGAAATCCTTCACCGAATAGGGGCGGAAGAGGTTCGCCAGCACATAGAGGCTCCTTGCCTTGAGCCAGCGGGAGAAATCGTTGCGTTCCGTATGCCTGATGAAGCACCCCAGCGGAACGGATGGCAGCACGTGCTGCATCTCACGCAGGTTCTCGGCCCGCGCAACCTCCGCTCCGGTATGCTCGTCCTTGAAGACGAACGGCCCGAATCCGTAGTTCTCGAATACGTATTGCCTGAGATCGTTCAGGAGCGATGGGCTGAGCTTCCAGATGAACGAGGCGTGCTCATCACACGCCACCTGCGAATAATCGTCCTTGGTCGACTGCAGGAGGATGGGAAGGTCGGCGTGGTTTGTCCGCACGTGGCGGCAAAAGCGGATGCCTGCCTCATGGTCCACCACTCCCTCGCGGTCGAAAGAGATATCGGTGATGATGCCGAGCAGGTTGTTCCTGAAGGTATCGTAGAGTTCGATCGCCTCCTCATAGTTCTGGGCCAACAGGACCTTCGCCCGTCCACGCATTCGCAACGCGGTTGCCCAAGGATTGAGTCCTTCGCTCATGCTCATGCGGGTTTGCTGGATAAGGGAGGTATAGAGGATCGGCAGGTAGGAGGAGTAGAACCTGATGGAATTCTCCACGAGGATGATGACCGGGACCTGTGCCGCGGCATTCGCATCATGAAGCGCATTCATCTTGTCCTCAAGGAGCTTGACCATGGCGAGGAATATATTGGCGTTTCCCTGCCAATAGTAGAGATAGTCGACTGCCGCCACATGCCTGTTCCTCAGATCCTCGCTGATCCTGTGGGCAGGAGAGGGCGAGAGTGCGACGATCGGGATTCCCGGGTATCGGTCCTTGATCACACGGGTCAGGTCGATGACGCTCACCGATCCGAGCTCAAGCATCGTCACCACCAAATCGAATTTGTTTGTCTGCAGCAGGTGCAGTACCTCATCGATGTTGCGTGCGTAGGTGATCTTCGGCGGGTTGCTCAGTCCGAGTTGTGTGTACTCCCGGAAAAGCTCTTCCTCCACACGGCCGTCTTCCTCGATCAGAAACTGATCATATTCGCTGCAGAGCAACACCACCTTGTAGATATGGCGGGGCATCAGTTCACCGAAGGGATCGCTTGCGGTCATCAATTTTCTCATGGTGACAAATCGTAGCACGGTTTTATCCCGTTACCTAGAGGAAAGGGGGGAAAGTCGTGCCCGTGCCCGATGTTCATATAATGGAATTTTTCCTTCACTGTTTTATCATATGATAAATGTTTCTTGAACAATCTACTGTATCCGGAAAAAATCTAGAATATAATTCATGAAATCGGTGATTATTTTGTTGACATGTGTTGATAAGGGCAGTACACTCTATGTGCACGGTTCGGAGCTATGTTTTCCCATGTCCCGGAAGTGCCAAAGAAGAGGGAGGATTTCCAATGTATAATTTGACAGATTTCATGGCTGATCTCGAGCGCCGCAATCCTGGCGAACCTGAATTCATCCAGGCGGCAGCCGAAGTCATCGAGTCGATCATCGACGTCGTCAATGACAATCCGGCATATGTGAATGGCAAGATCCTGGAGAGGATCACCGAGCCCGACCGTGTGTTCTCATTCAAGGTCGAGTGGGAAGATGACAACGGCGACGTACAGGTGAACCGCGGATATCGCGTACAGTTCAACAACGCGATCGGGCCTTACAAGGGCGGACTCCGCTTCCACCCGAGCGTGACCTTGGGAACCCTGAAGTTCCTTGGTTTCGAGCAAACCTTCAAGAACAGCCTCACCACGCTCCCGATGGGCGGCGGAAAGGGTGGTTCCGATTTCAACACCCGCGGAAAGTCGAACAATGAGATCCTCCGCTTCTGCCGCTCCTTCATGACCGAGCTTCAGAAGTATATCGGTCCCGAGACCGACGTCCCCGCCGGTGATATCGGTGTCGGCGCACGTGAGATCGGGTATATGTATGGACAGTACAAGCGCCTTCGCGATGAGAACACGGGAGTCCTGACCGGCAAGGGAAGGAACTGGGGTGGTTCGCTGATCCGTCCCGAAGCCACCGGTTTCGGTACCATGTACTTTGCGAACGAGATGGTGAAAGCCCACGGCGACACGATGGAAGGAAAGCGGATCTCCGTTTCCGGTTTCGGCAACGTCGCATGGGGTGCTGTCATGAAAGCAACGGAACTCGGTGCAAAAGTCGTCACCATCAGCGGTCCCGATGGCTATATCCTCGACGAGGAGGGTGTCGGTACCAAGGAGAAGTGGGACTTCATGAACCAGCTCCGCACCTCCAACAATGATGTGGTGGCTCCCTATGCTGCGAAGTTCGGTGCGAAGTTCGTCGCCGGCAAGAAGCCCTGGGAAGTTCCCGTGGACATGGCGTTCCCCTGCGCAATCCAGAATGAGCTCTCGCTCGAGGATGCGAAGACCTTGGTAGCCAACGGTGTGAAATATGTGGTCGAGACCTCCAACATGGGTTGCAAGGCCGACGCCGTCACCTATCTGATCTCCAAGAAGATTCCGTTCGGACCCGGAAAGGCTGCCAATGCCGGCGGCGTCGCGGCTTCCGGATTGGAAATGACCCAGAACTCCATGAAGATGAGCTGGTCGGCAGCTGAGGTTGACGAGAAGCTCCACAGCATCATGAAGAACATCCACGCAGCCTGTGTCGCTCAGGGCAAGGGTGCCGATGGGTACATCAACTACGTGAAGGGCGCGAATATTGCCGGCTTCAAGAAAGTCGCCGATGCCATGATCGAACAGGGGTACTGATTCAGTTTTCCACATCCTTGCAAAAGGGTAGGTTATGTATCAAGACCGTTCTCTTGTATAGGGAACGGTCTTCTTCTATACTCGGGCAATGGAAACTACACGTGCATTGATCGAACGGCTTACCTTGGCAGCAGGTCCCAGCGGATACGAAGGGGCACTCGGTGCCATCATCCGTGAGGAACTCGGTGGAATCGGTCGCGTGACGACCGATCCGATCGGCAACATCCTCTGTGAGGTCGTAGGTACCGATACGGATGGGCCGACGGTAGTGCTCGCCGCACACCAGGACGAGATCGGCTTCATGGTCTCTGAGATCACCGATGATGGATTCATCCGCTTCACCTCGATCGGAGGATGGAACACCCTGACACTGCCCTCCTCACCCGTGGAGATCATGGGCAAGGACAACGTTCCTGTTCCCGGCATCATCGGGCAGATCTCCCCTCACTTCCTCAAGAAGGGAGCTCCCGCACAGGTCCCGGAGATGGAAGAGCTGTTCATCGACATCGGAGCGGCAAGCGCACAGGAGGTCAGCGACAGGTTCGGCATAGCGCTGGGTTCGCTCATCCTTCCGGTGACCCGGTTCCATTACGATGCACACAGCGGAATCATCATGTCCAAGGCGTTCGACGACCGTATCGGAGTTGCCGCTCTCGTCGAGCTTGGCCGTCGTCTTGCGAAGGATCCTGTCGGCCCTACCGTCATCCTCTCCTTCACGGTACAGGAGGAGGTCGGTACCCGTGGAGCGAAGGTCGTGGCCAACCGGATCAAGGCCGACGCCGCGATCGTGGTCGAGGGAGCTCCGGCCGATGACGTGCCGGGAGGTCCTGCACGTCCGCAGACTTGCATCGGAAAAGGAGCGCACCTGAGGATCTTCGATCCCACACATATCGGACACCCCGGACTGCTCAGCTTGGCGAGGAGTGTAGGACGCAAGCACTCGATAGTCGTGCAAGAGGCAGTGAGGAAAGGCGGAGGCACGGATGCCATGGTCCTGGCGCTCGCAGATCGTGGCATACCGACGATCGTGACGGGGATCCCCGTACGGTATGCCCATAGCCACAACTGCCTGGTCTCATTGCATGACTATCGGCAACTGCTCGGTCTATTGTATGCACTGTGTCAAGATATGACTCGTTTCGGGTGATCTCGCTGTCATATGGGAGTGCCATAAAACCTATATATATACGCTATATATAGTGTGACGTAGTATCGATATACGCTATCTGTCGTATTTTGACCTTGCTATCCCCACATGAATGTGCTATGGTTTGAAACGCCCGCGAAAGCGGGTGAAATCACGTTGGGGGTAATGAAGAGTGGCCACGATCAAGAATACGTTGACACCATTGGGGCGTAAGATCTTCTTGGATAGATATGCCCTGAAAGATGGGAAGAAAGATACACTGAAAGTCGGAGACCTGGTTGTCGCGGTGAGCAATCCGCAGACGGGCCAGCGGGAGATCGGAACCATCAGGACCATCGTCGGCGATGCGGTGACCGTTTTGCTCGAGGATGGTTCCGAAGTGAAATCGACCCGGGAGAACGTCGACAAGCCGATCGAGACCGATCCTTCCGAAATGCTCGCCCGCGTTGCCAGGGGAATCGCCGTCCAAGAGAACGATGAGATTCGCAAGCACTGGGAGAAGGAGTTCTCCTGGTTGCTCGAGGATTGGAAGTTCGTTCCCGGAGGACGTATCCTCACCGGTGCCGGTACCGACCAGAATCTCACATACTTCAACTGCTATGTCATTCCTTCGCCGAAGGACAGCAGGGGAGGGATCATCACCAGTCTCGGGCAGATGACCGAGATCATGTCCCGCGGAGGCGGTGTCGGCATGAACCTCTCCTCCTTGCGGCCCCGTCACGCCTACGTCAAAGGGGTGAACGGCCGTTCCAGCGGTTCGGTCTCCTGGGGAGCCCTCTTCAGTTTCGTGACCGGATTGATCGAACAAGGCGGTTCCCGCAGGGGAGCCCTCATGCTGATCCTGAACTGCTGGCACCCCGACATCCTCGACTTCATCAACAGCAAGCGGGAGATGGACAAGATCGTCAATGCCAATATCAGCGTCGGCATCACCGATGATTTCATGGAGGCTGTCCGCTCGGACAAGGAGTGGACCACCTGCTTCCCCGATACCTCGGATCCCGAGTACAACGAGGTCTGGGACGGTGATCTCAACCGATGGAAATCCCTTGGCAAGAAAGTACTTCCGTACCAAACCGTCAAGGCCAAGGATATCTGGAAGGCGATCATCGAAAGCGCATGGGCATCGGCGGAACCGGGAGTCTTTTTCATGGACCGGTACAACAAGATGTCCAACTCCTGGTACTACAGCACGATCCAGTGCACCAACCCGTGTGGAGAGCAAGGATTGCCTGCTTGGGGCGTATGCAACCTCGGTTCGATCAACCTCTCCAGGTTCGTCGAGAAGAAGAAAGTGCTTTGGGATGATTTGAGTCGTACCGTCAGGGGCGCTGTCAGGTTCCTTGACGATGTGATCGACGATACCCCCTATTTCTATGATGAGAACCGTGATCGGCAGCAGTCCGAGCGGAGGATCGGTCTGGGGACGATGGGTCTGGCGGACATGTTGATCAAGCTAGAACTCGCCTACGGTAGCGATGATTCGATCGATTTCATCGACAAGCTCTACAAGTTCATCTGCGTGGAGGCGTATCGCGAGAGTGCCGACCTTGCAAAGGAGAAGGGGTCGTTCCCACTCTTCGATGCCGAGAAATTCCTTCAGAGCGGATTCATGTTGCAGATGCCCGAAGATGTGAGGACTTTGATCGCCAAGCAGGGAGTTCGGAATGTCACCCTCCTGACCCAAGCTCCTACCGGCACGACCGGTACCATGGTGGGTACCAGCACCGGCATAGAGCCCTACTATTTCTGGGAATGGGAGCGGGTCGGCAGGATGGGATCGAACATCGAGCGTGTCGCCGTATATGACGAATGGGTGAAGGCCAATCCCGGCAAGCAGAAACCGTCGTTCTTCGTCTCCGCGATGGATCTTCCTCCCGAAGGGCATGTCCGCGTACAGGCCGCGATACAGCGTTGGGTCGACTCCAGCATCTCCAAGACGGGAAACACTCCTGCGGATTATACGGTGGAGCAGACGGGGAAGCTCTATGAGCTGCTCTATGACTTGGGCTGCAAGGGGGGCACGACCTATCGTGACGGTTCCCGCGATACCCAAGTTCTGATCGCGAAGGACAAGGACAAGGAGGTCGAGAAGGCACAGAGCGCCCCGCGACCTGTCGCCGAGGAGCCGAAGTCCAGGATCAGGTCGACGATCCTTCACGGAACCACCTACAGGAAGGCAACCCCGATCGGAACCGCATACATCACGGTCAATTCCGACGGAGGGCCCTACGGTGAACCGTTCGAGGTCTTCATCAATGTGGCGAAAGTCGGTTCCGATGTCTCCGCGGATGCCGAGGGTCTTGGCCGCCTGATCAGTCTCATCCTTCGCATGCCGAGTCCGTTGACACCGAGACAGCGAGCACAATCGGTCATCGCCCAGTTGCGCGGCATCGGAAGCGGCCGCCCGATGGGATTCGGAAAGAATCGTGTGATGAGCCTTCCCGATGCGGTCGCCCAGGTTCTGGAGGAACATATCGGAATCGAGCAGGGAGGTACCGGATACCCGCAGCTTCCCGACGAGGAAGATGAGGACCTTGCTGCGAAACAGTATGATCTCGGGTTGGCTGCGGAAGTTGCCAACAGCATCACTCCGGACATCTGCCCGGTGTGCGGGAATGTCACCTTCGTGAGCATCGAGGGATGCAAGAAGTGTTTCTCCTGCGGACACAGCGAATGTTGATGAAACAGGTTTGAGACCCATGGAATCGGAATCCAGGACCTCCCGTCATGCGGCGGGAGGTTCATACCGTTCACTGGACAGGAACATCCATATCCTCTTTGTCGCCCGGATCGTCAACCGGTTCGGTGATTTCGTCCAGATGTTGCTCGTGCTCATCCTCACTGTCTCGATCGGGATGGAGGAGCATCGTGCCGGGCTGTTCTCGACTTTCACGATCCTGGCTTCGAGCCTCGGGCAGCTGGCGGGAGGATTCCTCGCCGACCGCTATCCTCGCAAGCATGTCATGGTTGCCTGCCAGCTCACCGTCGCCGTGTTCTATCTCGCAAGCAGCATCCTCATCGGGACCGCACCGCTGGCGGTCGCCTACCTGATTCTCCTCTCTTCTCCCTTCAGGGGAGCGACATGGCCGATCAGCAATGCATTGGTCGCCGATTTCTCTCACGGCGAGATGGAACGTGCGCGGGCATACTCCCTTCTCTACCTCGGGTCCAACATCGGGGTCGCCGTCGGACCGTTGGTCGCCTCCTTCCTGTTTGCGAGGAACCTTCCGCTTTTGTTCGTGGTATCGGCGGGAACCTTGCTCATCTCTTCGGCTCTTTTGGGTTTCCTGTTGTCAGCGAAGTCGGAAGAGACGAAACTCCTGTACCCCGACAATCGCAGGCACACCTCGGTCCTTCACCTCTTCCTGGGCAATCGCATGCTGTTGCTCTATGTCTTTGCGTTCACCCTCTACAACTTCATCTATGTGCAACACTCGTTCGCATTGCCACTGCAGATGCATGCGCTGTTCGGTACGAAACAGGGAACCGAAGGATATGGGTGGCTCATGTCGGTGAATGCCGTGACCGTACTGCTCATGACTGCGGTGGTAACACGTTCGACACTCAGGATCTCCCGTTCGATCAACATGGCGATCGGATGTCTCTTCTACGTCATCGGGTTCGGTTCCTATGCGGTGGTAACGAGTCTTCCCATATTCCTCGTCTCGACCTTCGTCTGGACGATAGGAGAGATCCTGCTGGCAACGAACGGGAATGTCTTCGTGAACCAGCATGCCCCCGCATCCCACAGAGGCAGGTTCAACTCGATCGTCAGTGTCACGACAGGATTCGGATCGATTGTCGGACCGTACGCGGGGGGATTGATCCTATCCCGCTCCGGCTATGCTCTGTTATGGCTCGTCATGATCCTCATCGCCGCGTTCGCTTCCGCACTTTTCGTCAGGCTCAGGGTGCTTGTTTTGCGATCCGGAAGGTGATTCTGTCGCAACGGAAACCTTACGTGGAAGCCCATTGCGTGAGATGCTAAAGGTTGCAATCGGCTACCGATTGCTGTATAGTCATATAAGAGTCTCCCTGTACAATATGCAGGGTATTATTGTGTGCCAATGGTTGTGGCCGGGTTCGGTCCACAGGTAAATACATTATCAATGGAGTGTCAATATGGGTAACAAGAACATGGTTACTATCGACGGCAATACCGCTGCCGCGCACATAGCGTATGCGTTCAGCGACGTCGCCGCGATTTATCCCATCACGCCCTCATCACCGATGGGCGAGTATGCCGATTCCTGGGCAAGTACCGGAAGGGTCAATCTGTTCGGTGAGAAAGTGGACATCATGGAGATGCAGTCGGAAGCAGGTGCCGCGGGCGCTGTCCACGGTTCGCTTGCAGCCGGAGCGCTGACCACCACCTTCACCGCCAGCCAGGGATTGCTGCTGATGATTCCGAACATGCACAAGATCGCCGGAGAGATGATTCCGACCGTGTTCCATGTTTCCGCCCGCTCCCTTGCCGCCCAGTCCCTCTCGATCTTCGGAGACCACTCCGACGTCATGTCCTGCCGGAACACCGGTTTCGCCATGACCGCGGCCACGAGTATCCAGGAGACCATGGACCTTGCCCTGGTCGCCCACCTCGCGACACTCAAGTCGCAGGTTCCCTTCCTCTCCTTCTTCGACGGATTCAGGACTTCCCACGAGGTCCAGAAGGTCGATGAGATCAGCTACGATGAGATGAAATCTCTCGTGGAGAGCAAATACATCGAGCGTTTCCGGTCCCGCGCACAGCGCCCCGAGAAGCCGATGCTCAAAGTCGCCGCCCAGAACGAGGACGTCTATTTCCAGGGTCGCGAGACCGTGAACAAGTACTATGACGCGGTTCCCTCCATCGTACAGGAGTACATGGACAAGGTTGCCGCCGTCACCGGTCGCCAGTACCACCTGTTCGACTATGTCGGAGCTCCCGATGCCGATCGTATCGTCATTGCCATGGGAAGTGCCCTCGACACGTTCGAGTGGGTCGCCGACTACCTGAACAAGAAGGGTGAGAAGGTCGGAGTGCTCAAGATCCGTCTCTACCGGCCCTTCTCCGCGAAGGATTTCGTTGCTGCGATTCCGCAGTCGGTCAAGAAGATCGCTGTCCTCGACAGGACCAAGGAGCCCGGTTCGATCGGTGAACCGCTCTACCTCGATGTGGTGACCGCGCTTTCTCAGATGGGTCGTGGTGGCATTTCCGTGATCGGTGGACGCTACGGACTTTCCAGCAAGGATTTCACACCCTCCCACGCGAAGGCCGTCTTCGACCACATGAACGCGGGCAACTGGCACAACTTCACCGTCGGCATCAATGACGATGTGACCAACCTGAGCATCCCCGTGAACCAGAAGATCGACGTGACCCCGAAGGGTGTCGTTTCCTGCATGTTCTGGGGTCTCGGTTCGGACGGAACGGTCGGAGCCAACAAGGACTCCATCAAGATCATCGGCGGAAACACCGACATGAACGCCCAGGCCTATTTCTCCTATGACTCCAAGAAGTCGGGCGGTATCACGATCAGCCACCTCCGGTTTGGAAAGAGTTCCGTCAACATGCCGTGGCTCATCGACAGCGCAGACTTCGTCGCCTGCCATAACCCCGCTTACATCGGGCGTTATGACATGCTCGCTCCCTTGAAGGAGGGTGGTGTATTCCTGTTGAACTCCCAGATCCCCTCCGAAGAGGTGTTTGAGCACCTGACCGCCAAGGAGCAGCAGCAGATCATAGACAAGAAGATCCGCTTCTACAACATCGACGCGCTCAAGATTGCCGAGAAGGTCGGCCTGGGAACTAGGATCAACACGGTCATGCAGGCTGCATTCTTCAAGATTTCCGGTATCTTCCCCGAGGAAGAGGCCATCGCACTGATCAAGAATGCCATCAAGAAGACTTTCGGCAGGAAGGGTGAGGACATCGTCAAGATGAACTGGGCCGCCGTCGACGGGGCTTCCGATGCTCTCGAGATCGTGAAGATTCCTGCGAAGGTCGGAAATGCCTATGAGCCGAAGAAGCTGATCGGAGAGAATGCCGACGCATTTGCGAAGGAAATCATCGAACCGATCATGCACCTCCAGGGCAACGACATTCCCGTGTCGAAGATGTCTTTCGACGGAACGCTGCCGACCAACACCGCCCGTCTTGAGAAGCGTGGCGTGGCTCCCTTCATTCCCCACTGGATCAGCGAGAACTGCATCCAGTGCAACCAGTGCGTACAGTCCTGTCCTCACGCTGCGATCCGCGCCAAGCAGATCGATCCGAAGGACCTGGCCAATGCTCCCGAAGGATTCGTCACCCTCAAGTCCAGCACGAAGAACGATCGCGAACTGCGGTTCAAGATCCAAGTGTATCCCGAGGATTGCCAAGGATGCGGTGTCTGTATCGAGACCTGTCCTTCCAAGCAGAAGTCGCTGCAATTCAGCCCGATCCAGACCGAACGCGATGCCGGCGAGACCAAGAACTCCGAGTTCTTCGATGCTCTTCCGGATGATGTGATCGACGGGATCTCAGTGGATACCATAAAAGGCATGCAGTTCAAGAAGCCCTTGTTCGAGTTCTCCGGTGCGTGTGCCGGTTGTGGTGAGACTCCCTACGTCAAGCTTGTCTCGCAGATTTGCGGAGAGCGGATGATCGTAGCCAACGCCACCGGCTGTTCCTCGATCTATGGTGGAACCTTCCCGACAACCCCCTACGCACAGCGCAGGGACGGTCGCGGACCCGCATGGGGCAACTCGCTCTTCGAGGACAACGCAGAGTATGGCTTGGGCATGCGACTCGCCGTGGATTCGAACCGCAGACAGTTGAAGAGCAATATCGAGAAGCTGCTCGCCATCGGAACCACCGATGCATTGGCGCAGGGCCTCGCGAAGAACCTCGAGCTGTGGAATGACATGTCCGAGGCTTCCATCACCGCACAGAATGAGACACAGGCAGTGCTCGATGCGGCTGTGAAGGCAGCCAAGAACGAGGAAGCTGTCGCCGCGTTGAAGAAGATCGTCGAATTGAAGGATTATCTCAGTGAGAAATATGTCTGGATCTTCGGTGGTGACGGCTGGGCTTATGATATCGGATTCGGTGGTGTCGACCACGTCGTCGCCTCCGGCAAGAACGTGAACATCCTGGTCTTGGATACGGAAGTGTACTCCAATACCGGTGGACAGGCTTCGAAGGCAACCCCGATTGCAGCAGTCGCGAAGTTTGCCAATGCCGGAAAGCAGATGGGCAAGAAGAACATGGGCTTCATGATGATGAGCTACGGACATGTGTACGTCGCCTCAATCTCCATGGGTGCCAATAGGCTCCACGCCCAGAAGGCTCTCCAGGAAGCGGCAGCATTCGACGGTCCCTCGATCGTCTTCTGCTACGCTCCCTGTATCAACCACGGCATCAACATGATGAAGAGCCAGGTTGAGGAGAAGCTTGCAGTCGAAGTCGGCTACTGGCCGTTGTTCCGCTACAATCCGAGCCTCGAGGAGGGCAAGCGGTTCTCTTGGGACACCAAGGCACCGACCGGAGACTACCAGGAGTTCATCAAGAGCGAGAGAAGATACTCTTCCCTCTACAAGACGAACCCCGACCAGGCAGAGGAGCTGTTCGCGAGGGCGGAAGCCGATGCGAAGCGCCGCATGGCATTCTACAAGAATGTCGGAGAGGTCATGTAACCTGCACGATCGTAAGATTCCAAGAGCCGCCCTGCAACGGGCGGCTCTTTATCGGATGGTGTCCTCCATTTTTTTTCACACGTCAGTTTCAGCGGAGCCACCCGTCGACCAGCAGTTTCGAGGATCTGTTCATCTCTTCCATGAAGTCACTGGTATGCTTGCGGAAATAGTAGTAGTCCGCAATCGTGCCCGTATTGTCGAACGGAAGGCGGTTTTGTTGTCTCAGCCGTTCCTCCTGAGCTCCGAAAGCCGCGTGCAATTGGGCGAGATGCGGTTCTTCGTATCGGTTTTCCATGAAGATGGATGCTTCGGGACAACGGATCGCGGGGAATGCAAGCGGCTCCGGATTCTTCGGATACCCGAAGATCACCAGGGTGGCGACTGCAACATATTGCGGCAATCCGAACAGCTCGACAATCTGCTCGTGTTGTTCGAGGATGTCTCCGATATAGCAGGATCCGATACCCAACGAATCGGCTGCAATCACTGCCGACTGTGCTGCGATGATGGCATCGCTCATGGCAAGCAACAGGTCTCCTGCACCAGGCTTTCGCCAGGCGATTCCCTGTGCCTCTCCCTTGCTCACCGAAGAACCCTCATGATAGTAGTTGACCCACTTGCGCACGTCGGACAGGAAGAGCCACACCAGAGGAGCGCTTGCGATCATGCCCTGGTTGTCGCATAGGCGTGCCAGCAGCTCTTTCTTTGCCGGATCGGATACCTCGATCACGGAGTAGAACATCATGTTCCCTGCGGTCGGAGCCCGCAAGGTTGCCTTCTTGATCAGCTCCTCGTGCTCTTTCATGATCGGATCGGGTGTGAATGCTCTGTGCGTACGACGTTCCAGCAGTTGGTCGATGATGGGGTTCATGTGTTGCTCCTTATTGAATATATAGGCTGATGTGCCAATACTGTACTCGATTGTTCCATTCGTATACTATACAAGGCGGAAGGTTGCTATGAAAAGTGTCCGTGTGTATTCGTATCGTTGGATCGTCCTTATCGCACTCATGGCAGTCGCAATGGCATCCGGAATGCAGTGGTTGGCATTGGCTCCCATCTCACGCGCGGCGGGGAGCTTCTACGCATCCCAGATTCCTGCCGACTCCTTGATCGGCCCCGACCTGCTCACGCTCATCCACCTCGTCATCTTCGTGTTCGTGAGCATACCGATCTCCTACATCATCGACAGGATCGGCCTCAAGTGGACGTTGCGTAGTGGGGCGATCTTCCTTGCGATGTTCAGTCTCATCAAGGGATTCGGTGCCCGCTCCTTCTGGATCGTGACGATCGCGCAGGTGGGACTCTCCATCGCACACGCCATCATCATGAACAACGTGACGCTCGTGACCGCCCGATGGTTCCCACTGCGGGAACGGGGATTCGCGATCGGCTTGGTTTCTCTCGCACAGTACTTGGGGCTCCTGCTTGTCATGATCGTCAGTCCCCAGTTGGTGGCCACCGATCCCGCTTCCGTCGATTATGGCGCAGGGATCCCCACACTTCTCTTCTGGTTGGGGCTCGGCAATGCGATAAGCGCCATCGCGGTCCTCTTCCTCTTCAAGGAAAAACCTCCGACACCCTCATCGCTCGAACCGTTCGAGATGGAGGGATTCGTCGCCTCGTTCAAGCTGTTGTTGCACAAGAAACACATGGGAGGTTTCATCGCGGTGTTCGGCCTTGTCTGGGGTCTGTTCAATGTGTTCATCGCAAAGATCGACAGCATCACCGCGTTCATGGGCATCCGCAACTCAAACGGAGTCGTAGGACTGATTCTCCTCGGAGGAGGGATGCTCGGATCTTTGGTGATTCCGTTCCTTTCCGATTTCCTGCGCAAGCGGAAGCTGTTCTTCATCATCTGCATGGCTGGCATTTTCCTCGGCGTCTTGATGTTCTCATCGATTCCCCTTCTGCACGATACGGCGATTCCACCGGTGGTGATCGGGTTCGTCGCAGCGGCGTTGTTGGGATTTTTCTTCCAGAGTGCCATCCCCTTGGGGTTCCAGTACGCCTCGGAGTTGAGCTACCCGGTGAAGGAAGCCTCTTCGCAAGGAGTGCTGCTGATGAACGGACACTTCATGGGAATCATCATCCTGATGTTCATGAACCTGCAGGGTGGACGCTTTCTCGAACATGTGCTGATCATCAGCGTCGCATTCCTGTTCGCCGCATTGCTCGCGGTGCTCTTCATAAAGGAATCGCCCATCATCGTTACCGAGGATGAGCGATTGCGTTCCGCAGTGGACAAGGAATCGGTCCGTCAGAGCTGAAGCCTTCCTTCCGTTACCCACCATGCGATATCTGCAAGGACCTGAGGATCCATGGTGACCTCGATGACGCCATACTCTTCCACGGCACCGGTGATCGCCGGTTGGAACAGATGGTTCAGCCCGTCATAGATCTTGGTGGTGAACCGCAGGTTTCCCCCCTCGCTCAAAGCCTTTTCGATTGCGGATACTTGAAGATCGGCCGAGACTTGGGTATCTTTCGTACCATTGAGGATCATCACGGGGATGCTCAACCCACCAAGATACCGGGAGGGATCGAGCACAAGGAAGGTCCTGTACCAAGGTGAGAAGAGCGTTCCTAGCTGTGCCTCCACCTGTGCCGAGGGCAATCCCATGGAGGCGAGGATGTGTGCGACCTCTTCTTTTCTCTGTTCCAAGCTTTTTTGTTCATCGATCACCACTGCATAGATGGCGAGGTTTGCAGCTACCGTCTGCTCGATATAGTTCTCGGGAGCTTGTTGCGCCCTCAGGATCGCAGCCGTCTGGTCCTCGAGTGTCGCTATTCCATCTACTCCGGAACCGGCCATGAGGACCACGAATGCGATATCCTTGTTCCTGTGGGCTACGATGGGAGCTATGATGGCTCCCTCGCTGTGCCCGATGATCCCGATGGAAGCTTGATCGACATAGGGAAGTGTCTTCAGATAAGCCACGGCGGATTCGGTGTCAACGGCCAGATCGAAGGTTGTCGCCAGGCTTGCATCCCCCTCAGACTGGGCAAAGCCCCTGTCGTCGTATCGCAGCACGACGATGCCTGCACGGGTCAGGGTATCTGCGAGGAGCAAAAACGGCTTGTGGCCGAACAGCGTCTCATCACGATCCTGTGATCCCGAACCGCTGACCAGGACCACTGCCGGGAATGGACCGCTCCCCTCGGGTCGGGTGATCGTTCCGGCCAAGGAGAATCCTTCTGCGAGCTGAGGGAATCGCAGATCCTCCGAAATGTAGGGATAGGGAGGTACGGGCTCCTGCATCTTGCGTTGTACCGAGGCTTGTGCCCGCCTCAGCATGAGTGGAAGCGATTGTCCCATTTGGGTGAATGTCCCTTCGATAATCCCGCTCTCGTCATCATATGTTCCTTCGTAGGAGGCCATCAGCGCATCCATCGTGATGTGCAAGGAGAGTTCTTCGACCGATGCGGAGATCTTCATCTCCTTGAGTCCCTGTTGCGGGATATGCAACGCTGCGGGAAGGATTCCCTCTTGGTCGGGTTGCCCGAACGTGAATCCGATGACAATCGGTATCGATTGGCCGATGTCCAGCTCTCCTTCCCAATACCCGGTGATCGCAATGGGAGCTGTACTCTTTTCCGCCGGTACCGGTGAAATCGATTGTTCGGTGATGGATACGGAGGTACACCCCGCCAAGCTGATGGCAAGAAAGGCCAGGATCGAAGGAATGATAGGTTTCATGGTTATCTCCAAAAAAAGGGACCGTACGATGACGGTCCTGGACAGATCGGCAGATGTCTTAGTCTTCAGGTGAGAAATCGGACTTGGCTGCACCACAGAGAGGGCACACCCAATCTTCCGGAAGCGCTTCGAACGCGGTTCCCGGCTGGACGCCATTGTCCGGATCACCTTCTGCGGGATCATAGATATACCCACACAAATCACATACATACTTTTTCATGCTGTTCCTCCATTTGGAATCTTGTTCACAGGATACTGTGTGATTGCAAAAAATGCAACGGAAAACAGGAATCGATCTAATTTGCCACCAATGGCTCATAAATCGTCAATATCTTCTTCAACAATTGCTTGAATTTTTTTCTGAACGACTGCGGTTCGAGTATCTCGACCGCATCTCCGCACTGGATGATGCGAAGGTACAGCTCGATGGAATTCTCGGCTTCCATCCTGCAGATGGTCTGTCCGAGCGGATTGGTTTCGAACCGGGGTGTGCTGTGGTTCACCTGTCGGAATGAGTTGAGCGCCGACCGCTCCTTGATCTTCAAGACCAAGGGGATGAAATCGATGCTGTCGTAGAGCTCTTCCGCCTGAGGCTTGTGGAACGGCTTGAGGTTGTCCGGAATCGTGTAGGTCTCGTCCAAGATGATCGCGGAAGTGATCGAGCTGATGTCGATCGTCGTGATGGCCGATGTGTGTCGCAACCTTCCCGTGACGCTGATGGGATTCCTTCCCTCCTCTTCTTCCCTGAATCCGATGAAGTAGGGGGCGAACTCCGTTTCCACCTCCTCGATGCCGGAACGATGCTGGATCCGCACCATCTTGCCCGATACCCAACTGTCGATCAGGACTTCGAGGACTGAATTGAATTTCCCGGTGGTTTCCCGTTTCTTGTGCACTTCACGATCGATCGACTCGGCGAGGCCGATGATATTGTCCGATATCTTGGGAGCATAGGAACGCATGTTCATTGCGATCTTCCGCAATCCCGACGCCAAGTGGGGATTCTGGAACTCGGTGTTTGTGGAGAGTATCTCGGCGGAGAGGTTGAACGCCAAGGATTCATAGACGCTGAGGGAGATGTTGTCATCCCCCTCCCTCGGACGTATCTTGATCAGGTTGTTCTCTTCATAGATGTCTATGTACTGTTTCAATTCATCGATATAACGGCTGATGGTGGAACGGTGTACTCCCAGCCTCCTGGCAATCTCGGATCTCCTCAATCCCTCAGGATGGGAGTGCAGCAACAGATCAAGTTGCGCAACACGTTCACCTTTCATGACATCACCTTCCACGAATATTTTGCACCAAAATGCAACAAGACAGTTCAGTATACCATGTATCGTGGTCAACACAAGCATTATCCTGTTGCAATCGTCCGACACGGATTGCTAGAATACGGCATGGATGATCGGATGACCCTATTGGAAACGAAGATGGCATACCTCGAGGATATGGTACTCACGCTGAATGAGCTGGTGATCACACAAGGAAGGGATATCGAGCTGCTGCAGGCGAACAAGGACAGGCTCGAGGCCCGTCTGGCTGAGCTGGCCGAAGCGGGCGGGGACATTCCTTCACGGAAGCCCCCTCACTATTGAGCCCTGTTGCGCCAACGTGTTCTCGCGACACATACCGTGACCATGTTTCCGTCAGATGCGTGACGGCTGATCTCATGGAAGAGCACAGGTTCCCTCTCCGTGAGGCTCTGCGGTCTTTCGAGGCCGGTTGTGACCATGACCCTGTCCTCACGGAAGGTCTGTGCGAGGTACGAGATGTCCACTTCCCGAACGAGGTGGGAGTCGCGGAAGTCGAACGGCAGGGAATCGAGCATCCACTGCAGGTAGACGACGTTGTTCACATGCATGTTCAGGTCACAATCCTCATACCGGATCCGAGGCTCATGGGTCAGCAGTCTTGCATAAGCCTCTTGGTCGAACGAGACCCGTCGTCCGAGGTCGGGGTCGACCACCTGGGCGACCGCGGTACCGCCGAACAGGTCGGGAGTCTGCTGGGGTTTGACCGGACGTTGTGTGGCAAGATCCATGATCACCCACTGGGAGAGCGATTCGAAGAGCAGGTTGTCCTGTGCGTCCCATGCCCTGCACACTCGGGGATAATACAGTTTCCACGGTTCTTGCGGCCATGTCTCCACGGTGATCGTACCCGGCCAGCTTGCGTGGCGGAGGATGGTCATCCGTGTCCTGGTCACCACCCACGTCTTGTGCACCTGCATGAGCTGCGGGATGCTGACTCCCAAGTGGTATGCGTGCGACCCGGCGGCTTCCTGCATCACCTGGAAGTAGCATGAAGCATGGGCCGAGTTGTTCGAGTCTACCTCGTGGCTGTTCAGGGCGACGGAGTCGCGGTACCTTCCGTTCTCAAGTTGCACGTTCGTCGGCCTCCTGTCGGTAGAATCGGACGAGCGAGCGTCCGTATTTCCTCTCATCCGTGAAAGTGAGCGATCCTATCCTTTCCGGCCAGAGCGATTGTTCCTCGGCAGGATAGTGGATGATGAACAATCCCCGGGGAACCAGCACGTGGTGCGCTTCCACCAGCTCTGCGATCTCTGTTTTCCGTTTCATCGGAAACGGAGGATCAGCGTAGACGATGTCGTATTGGCGTTTTGCCTGTGGCAGGAACCTGAGGACGTTCGAAGAGAACAGCTTGATCTCGGTCTCTACGAAACTGATGTTCTTCAGGATGGTGGTTCGTTTCTGTACATCGAGCTCGACCAAGTGAACGGGTTGGGCCCCCCGGGAGGCGGCTTCAATGCCCACCAGACCGCTTCCGGAGAACAGGTCGAGGAAAGAAAGATCGGCAATGTCGGAAAGGATGGAGAACAATGACTCCCGCATCCTGTCCATGGCGGGGCGGATTTCCCCAGGCGGGCAGGTGATGATCCTGCCGCGATAACGTCCTCCGGTGATTCTCATGGCATCACCATACGAATAAGAAGGATAAATTGCAATGGAGTCAGCTCTCCATGGCCGTTTCGTCGAACGGCGGTGCATTGATGAGGACATCACGGATCACCGCGTTCCCGAGATCGACAAGACCGGGATCGGAGGCGAGGATCATATCGATCTCGTTGCGAATCGATTCGATCTGTCCGATATCCTCCGTCAGGCTCGCGAACCGAAGCTTGAGGAATCCCGATTGCCGGGTACCCGCCACCTCGCCAGGGCCACGGATCAGCAGATCCTGCTCGGCGATATGGAAGCCGTCGTTCGATTCCTTCATGACCATGAGCCGTTTCTTTGCATCCTCGCCCAATTGCGATTCATACACGAGGAAACAGTAGGATTGCAAGTCGCTTCGCCCAACACGGCCCCGCAATTGGTGGAGCGCCGACAATCCGAACCGTTCGGCGTGTTCGATCACCATGCAGGTGGCATTCGGTATGTCGATGCCTACCTCGACGACACTGGTGGAGACGAGGAATTTCAGCTCCCGTTTCCTGAACTTGGTGAGGATGTCCACCTTCTCCTCCTCCGGAAGTCGGCTGTGTATCAAGGCAGCCGGAATTCCCGGATACATGCTGGTGGTGAGGAGCTTGAACATCGATTCCACGTCACGAAGGGAGGATTCGCCTTGGTCATCGATACGGGGGTAGACAAAATAGGCTTGGTGATCGCGTGAGAACTCCACGCCGACCGCCGCATACATCCGCTGTCGGCTCTCGTTCGATACCAGGTAGGTGATGACCGGAAGCCTGCCTGCCGGCATGCTCCTGATCGTGGAGATGTTCAGGTCTCCGAACACCGTCAGCGCCAAAGTCCTGGGTATGGGAGTCGCAGTCATCATCAATACATCGGGAGCACGGCCTTTTTCCAACAGGGAGACCCTCTGCACCACACCGAATCTATGTTGCTCGTCGATGATGATATACTTGAGGGCAGAAAAGGTGACTTCCGGCGAGAACAGCGCGTGGGTTCCTATGATGATATCGATGCGGCCTTCACCAAGAGCCTCGAGCAGCAGCTTCCTGCTCTTGCCGGTGACGGAACCGGTGAGGAATGCCAAGCGGACTCCGAGTGGTCCGAGCCACGAGGCTGCCTGTTCCGCATGTTGTCTCGCGAGCAGTTCCGTAGGGGCCATGAACGCAACCTGACCCCCCGATTGGATCACGTGCAACGCAGACAACCATGCGATTAGGGTCTTTCCGGAACCCACATCACCCTGAAGAAGTCGGTTCATGCTGATCTCATCATCGAGGTCGGTGCATATTTCCCTGAGTACGGTTTCCTGATCCTCGGTGAGGGAGAACGGCAGGGATGCGATGAATCGCCGCTGCAGTACAGACAGCTTGCATGCATGCGCTCTTCCCTGCACTGTCGGGGACGAATTCTTCCGCCGGTTCATCAGCAGGAGGTAGAAGAGTTCGATGAATGCGAAACTTCTTGTCGCACCTCTCGCCTCCTCCAGGGAAGTCGGTTGGTGGAGGGCCCTCACGGCATCGTTCATCGAAAGCAATCCGTATCGTTCGATCATGCGGGGGGGAAGTTCCTCGGAGAATGTCGCCAGGTGAGACGCGAGCACCGCTGAAACATCCCTCCGGACGATCCGTTGTGAGAGCGATCCGGACAGCGGATAAATCGGAAGCAGTTTTCCGAAATCCCCTGGCATCGATCCGTCCGGTTTCAACGGCAGCATCTCGAACTGACTGCTTTGCAGCTCATGGAAGTTCCTCTGGAACACTCCGTAGAGATAGAATTGCGATCCGATGCGCAAGACCCGCTCGAGAAAATTCCGACCGAAGCAGAGCAGGGCAGCTTTCCCGTCTCCTTCGTCGCTGATATCCTTGATGGTTACCTTGAGCGTCCGCTTCCCCTTTCCTCCGAAGTAACTGTGGGAAAGTACCTCGACCACGGTATTCGCGTACTCTCCGTCTCCAAGCTTGCCGAGGGGAACCAGCTTGGAACGGTCCTCGTAGGTACGGGGAGCAAGCAACAGGAGATCTCCTGTGGAATTGACACCGAGGTTGTGATAACTTTCCGCTAGCTGTTTGCCCACACCCCTCAGGCGCTCTATCGGCTCCTGCAGTTGCCTGATATACACATCGACCCTCCCTAGAAGGGGAGATTGGCCAAGGTCCTGACCAGGAAGCTCACCGCCAGTGAGCAGAGGATGTAGAGTGCGACCGTGAGCGACAACGCTGTCCAGAGGAGAAGCCGATCGGAGACTTCCCGCCCCGTGAAGAACGTCCGGTGAAGCAAATCAAGCGGTTTTCGCAGCCACGAGTCGAGCATGGAGATGTATTGGATGGAATTCAATGAACGCCGGTAGGAGAAGAAGAGCCTGAGACCGAGCATGACTGCGAACAATCCCAAGACCAATGAGCCGATCGACCACCAGAGCGACTGCAGGATCGTTGCCAGGACATACCCGACGGAGAATTCTCCCGAATAGCCGAACGACTGCAGTATCCTCTGCAGGATGCTGATGACCATGAGTGCTGCCAAGGGAGTGAAGTCGAGCATGCCCCTTCGCAGGAAGGTGAGTCCCTTGAAAAGCCCGAGATAGGGATCGACCACCTTCGCCAGGATATCGGAGAATCCCGACGTACCTCCTTGCGTCCTCATCGGATTCATCCATTGCAGGATGATCCTGATGATGATGAGCATGTTGTAGATCGAAAGCAACACCGTAAGAAATCGTGCAAGTTCCCTCACCGTTTCCCTCCCGTCAATTGAACCAGATATCGGAGACAGCCTGTTGCTCGCGCAACGCTCCCATGAAATCCTCATCATATCCTACGCTGAATTCCCTCCCCGCCTTGATGACCGTTTCCTCTTGCGTGCTCTCGATTGCCTCGGAGGATTCTTCAACTTCATTGCGATGGCCTATCAGATGAATGAGCAAGGAACAGTTTCCTCGATAGGTGATGCAGGTGTCCAGGATCGCCCGCAAGGCAGTTTGCGTGCAGAAGTCCTTCACCAGCACGACGTGAGCCTCCCTGATGGCCTCAGGTTCGAGGCTTTCCGGATCAACGACATCCTCCAGAAGGAATGAGAGTTTGTCCTGGCGGGTCTCGAACTTTCCCTTGAAGCCGTAGATGCCATCGGCCTTTACCCGTTCGTCGCATTCCTTCCACAGTTTCGGGAACGCAACCGCCTCGATCGTGCCGTTGAAATCGGTGAGTTGCAAGAATGCCATGCGGTCTCCCGCTCCCCCTTTCGTGGTGATCTCCCTGAGTCCGGTAACCATCGCCACCAAGTTCACAGGTCTGCCGAGCGGGAGTCTCTCAAGCTGTCCGAGATCGATCGTGACCGTCCGCTTCCAGATGTCCCGATACATGTCCATCGGGTGTCCGCTCACATAGAATCCCAGCAACTCCTTCTCAATCTCCAGTTTCTCGAGGAGCGATGAGTCTTCGAGTATCTCCATCTCGAAAGTCTCCATCGCCGCTTCCTCGTCTGCATCGAAGAGCGATGCTTGTCCGAACGCCTCGCTCTCGCGACGCTTCTGAGCGTGTTTTACCGCACTTTCCATGTTGGCCATCAGTGTCGGTCTGTTGTCTCCCAAGCCGTCGAATGCTCCCGACTGAATCAATGACTCGAGCAGCTTCGAATTCAACGCCTTCGGTTCGCTTCTGTAGAGGAAGTCGAGGAACCCGGTGTACGGACCATTCTCCTCCCGTTCCTTGAGGATGCTCTCCACCGCAGCTTCTCCGACATGTTTTATTCCCTGCAACCCATAGACGATCTTCCCGTCCACTACCGTGAACTGTCTGTCCGAATGATTGATGGAGGGAGGAGCGATCTCGATTCCCATCCCTTTGGTCTCAATCAGGTATTGGGCGAACTTGTCGGGGCTGTTCATCTCATTGGTCAGATTCGCTGCCATGAATTCCGCGGGGAAATTGGCCTTCAGGTAGGCCGTGCGGTAGGCGACCACAGAGTAAGCGGCGGCGTGGGATTTGTTGAAACCATAGCCTGCAAAGGGAAGGAGCATGTCAAAAATACCTTCGGCCACCTCTTTGGAGTATCCTTTGTTCCGTGCTCCCGCAATGAAGTTCTTTTTCTCCTTCTCCATGACCTCGGGTTTCTTCTTGCCCATCGCACGGCGAAGCAGGTCTGCGCTTCCCAAGGAGTACCCGCCGATGATCCGGGCGACCTCCATGACCTGCTCTTGGTATACGATGACTCCGTAGGTGGTTTTCAAAGGAGGCTCGAGGTCGGGGTGGAAGTACTCGATCGCCTTGCGACCGTTCTTGGAGTCGATGAATTTCGGGATGTAGGCCATGGGTCCGGGCCTGTAGAGGGCGTTCAATGCGACCAGGTCTTCGATGGAACTGGGCTTTGCATCCTTCAGGACCCTCTGCATGCCCGCGCTCTCGAACTGGAATATGCCTGCGCTGTCTCCTCTGCCGAGCATCTCGAAAGTCGGTCCGTCCTCCTCGTCCACGTTCTCGACAGAAAAATCGGGAATCCGTTTGCGGATGAGATCCTCGGTGTGCTTGATCAATGTGAGGGTCTTCAGTCCGAGGAAGTCCATCTTCACCAAGCCGCAGTCCTCGAGCATGTCCATCGTGTACTGCGTGGAGATCGCCCCTGTCTTCGGGTCCCTGTAGAGCGGAACGTAATCGGTGAGCACGCTCTTGCCGATGACCACGCCCGCGGCGTGTGTGGAGGTATGGCGGTTGAACCCCTCAAGCCGGCGAGCCACGTCGAACAGCTCGGCATAGATGCCTCCGCGTTGCTCGAGTTCCTGTAACTCGGGGGTGAAGTCGATCGCTCCCTGCACGGTGAGCTTACGTGGTTTTCCAGTAGTCTCATCGTCGGGAAGTGTGTCGGGGATGAGCCCCACGATCCGGGTCGCCTCCGCGAACGGTATGTCGAGCACCCTCGCGACATCCTTGATCACTGCTTTGACCTTGAGCGTTCCGAACGTGGCGATCTGTGCCACTCGGTCGGTACCATACTTCTCCGTCACATAATCGATCACCTCCTGCCGACGTTCATAGCAGAAGTCGATGTCGAAGTCCGGCATGGAGACCCGTTCGGGATTGAGGAACCGTTCGAAGATCAGGTTGTACTTGATCGGATCTATGTCGGTGATGGTCATCGCATAGGCCACCAGGGATCCCGCTCCGGAGCCTCTGCCGGGACCCACGGGAATCCCATGTCGTTTTGCCCAGAAGATGAAGTCCCAGACGATGAGAAAGTACCCGGTGAATCCCATGTTGATGATGACATCGAGCTCATAGTCCAGCCGTTGCTGCAACTCCCCGGTGACCTTGGGGTACCGTTTCGCAAGGCCTTCCTGTGCGATGTGGCGCATGTACTGGTCGGGAGAGGTGAACTCGGGCGGAATCCTGTAGTCCGGAAGCAATGGACCGGGTTGGCTGATGCTCAGGTTGCACCGTTCTGCGATCTTCACCGTATTCGCTATGGCTTCGGGAATCCAATCGAAAAGTTCTTCCATCTCCCGGGGACTTTTCATGTAGAACTCTTCGGACTCGAACCGCATCCTGTCCTGGTCCGCCTTCTTCTTGTTGGTGCCGATGCAGAGGACGATATCCTGGGCATTCGCGTCCGAATCCTCGATGTAATGGATGTCGTTGGTGGCCACCAACGGAAGGTCCAGCTCTCGAGCCAGCTTCACGATCAACGGGTTCACACGCTTCTGTTCCGCCAATCCGTGATCCTGCAACTCAAGATAGTACCGTTCGTCGTCGAAGAGCGAGGCATAGTAGCGGGCCCGGTCCCGGGCTCCCTTGTAATTTCCCTCATTCAGCAGCTGGGGGATCTCGCCTGCCAGGCACGCGGAAAGGCAGATCAAGCCGGCATTATGCTGCTCGAGAAGCCGATCGCTGATCCTCGGTTTGTAATAGTACCCTTCGGTGTAGGATATCGAATTGAGCAGCATCAGGTTCCGGTACCCTTGCTCATTCATGGCGAGAAGTACCAAGTGGTAGTACCTGCTACCGCTCATCGTAGGGGATTTCGCAGTATGGGATTCAGGGTTTACATAGAATTCACACCCTACGATCGGGTTGATGTCTTGTGATTTGCAGGCTAGATAGAATTTCAGGGCACCGAACATGTTTCCATGGTCCGTGATGGCGAGGTGATGCATGCCAAGCTGCCTGGCCTTCTCCACGTAGCGATGGATCGGTGCGGCTCCGTCGAGGAGGGAGAAATCGGTGTGGTTGTGCAGGTGGACGAATTCAGACATGCGAGCGGCTCCTTGGTGGGGCCCATTGTAGCACAAGGAGAGATGAATTCGTAGTCTATCTCTCCGAGAGGCTCTGTGCGTTCAGCTCATGCAATGCCGATTCGATGAAACGTCGTGACCGCTCGACTTGGATCGGAGGGATCTCATGGTCACTCGAGCTGAG
Organism: Spirochaetales bacterium; assembly: GCA_018433865.1. Lineage (GTDB taxonomy): Bacteria > Spirochaetota > Spirochaetia > Sphaerochaetales > Sphaerochaetaceae > UBA8525. The sequence goes on from JAHDQJ010000002.1 coordinate 510,296, forward strand.
CACTTCCTCCATGATCGACCGGACGACACGTTCGATCTGTTGCGTCGTGAGTGGCAACATCGTACCGTGCATCATCATGTCCACTTCATGCGGGATGAGGAACATGGATGTGGGGAACGTGATGCACATGCGGAACCGATCCACCACCGACTGGTTGTGAAAGCAGGCGAAGGAGAGCATGACGGTCTCACCGGGATTGGTCATCGGATCACCTGCCGCTATGTGGCAGGAGAAATCCTCACGTTCGAATCCCAACCGGATCCTCGTCACCAAGTCGTTCTTCTTCAAGAGGAATGCTCCCTTCTTGTCGTAGAGACGATTAATCTCGAGCCATCGGGTTTCCGTCTTCGGCCCCATGCAGCTCTTCACCTCAACCTCCGCCTGCAGTGCGCTCAGCGTTCCGGGCAGGGCGAGCCTGATCTGCGGAGTACAAATGGCTCCTCCGACGGTGATCTGCTTGCGCACGATCTTCGTTGCAGAGCGTTCCAAGGTCATCTGGAGAAGTCCCGGGAGGACTTGCTTGCCAACGGTAAGAAGCTGTTCGAAGCTGACGGTGGCACCGATCTCAAGGTAGCGGTCGGTCCTGTTGATCCTCTTGAGCTCAGGAACCTCATTGAGGCTGATGATGTCATTGCTGTCCCGTGTGGGGTAATAATCATGCCTGCTCATGATGAATGTCCCGCCCGCCCAGAATGTCGCATTGGGAAACCTTGTGGAGGCGGAGACCAGATCGCTCATGGTCTTGGGCATATGGACTGCGGGAGACCTAATACCTTCGTACACGTCTTCTCCTCCGATACGTAGCAGCTGCCTTGAAAATGTCTAGCATCTCATGGGCATCGAGGCAGGGACACTTGTTCAGCCCGATTTCCCTGACGATCGTCTCCTCGTCCGGTTCCTCGTCGCGACTTGCACCCGATTCGGACTTGACGATCATCTGGAGCAGCGATTCGAAGATGAGTGTCTTCGACGCATAGCAGTGAGGACATGGATGGCTTCCGGTATCCTCATAGGCCCGCTCCAGATCATGCCAGAAGCGGGTCTTCTGATACCCTTCGAACGTCAGCACCCGGGCTCCCTTCAGCCTGAACGCGGGAATCAGGCAGGAGAGTACCGCCTCGTCGTTGAGCAGGACCACACAATTGCCACAACTGCCGTCACGGCACCGGATGGTCAGCAACGGAGTCTCCAGTTCATCGGCGAGAATCAAGTTGAGCGGCTTGTTCGAATTCACCGTCAACAAAAGATGCTTCCCATCGATGGTGCATTCAATCTTCATTCTTCCCTCCGGATGTAGGAAATGATGTCCTCGCTGGTGATCGGCATGGCGCTGACATCACGGTTCAGCGCTTGGGAGAGCGCGGCGGAAGCAGCCGCCAGCACCATCGCCCGAAGTGCCGAGGTCGCGGATGTCTGGTAAGCCTCATCACCGAAGGAGTCCACCTCGATATCCATGATCGGAGGAGCTCCCTCCCGATGTATCGGCATGATATTGCACTCGTTGAGACTCTCGTTGATGATGTGCCTGAATTTCAAGCGCAAGCGATCGATCTCAGGCGGATTGTTGAACGTGAATCGCCCCCAGACCCGACGGATCTCCACTACGAGCGTGATGGTGTTCACTTCAAGCTCGAGGATGATGCATCCCCAGTTCTTGCTGCTGAACAAAGCCTGTTCTTTCGATACGATGCTCTTGGCGCTGACCGTCTCGCTGATAGGCAACGGTTCCTGGAATCTCTTCGCCTTGATTGCCTTGCAACATTCGCCGATCATCATGACCGATCGTTCGATGTCCAGCGAGAGGACCTCAGGTCCCGTGTCGATCATCTTCGAGGTGTCGTTGTCGATGAAGCGGACCGATTGTTGGTCAACCGAGAGCTCCTTCGAGATGACGGATCGCCAAAGCGTGGTGATTTTCCTGCTTGGATAGAAACTGCTGTTGACGAGCACCTGGTCGTTCGCATCAAGGGTCACGCTGATCTTGGAGGAACTGTGGTACGGGCTGTTCGTGCTGAATCCGCTGATGCCTGCGCCACACGCGATCCCTATTCCCCGGGTATAGTTCAGGAACGCGGAGAAGGGCCGCTTGCCTCTGCGTTGCAACTCATACGCAGCGTAATGGCGGGCGAAATCGGAGACCGTGCAGGTGGCGCCGATCAGGTCGCGCAGCCGCGGGACCGGCGGGGTCTCGAGGATCTTCGCCCGTTCCTTGGTCTCACCGTAGTGCTTCATCCTCCAGTTGGATGGGTTCACCTGCAACTGGCGAGCTATGGCCGAAGCGTGTGCCTCAGAGGAGAACAAGGCGGAACTATACCCGAGATCACCGAAGAAGTGTGATGGGGGAGAGTGTGATTCGACAATCCTGACCTGCGCGGAAAATGCCTCCAACGGGTACAAGGGGATCAATCCCGCAAGGACCTGCTTGAACAGCTCGCCTGTGAACAGGGGAAAAGCACCTTGGTCGATTTGTGCATCAACCTCCTCTGCGATCGGTTTCCCTTGGGCGTCCAACGCGGTCTTCCGCATGATGATGATGGGACTCTTGTAGGTGGGGAACCTGGAGGAAAGCATCACCGGGCTGTTGCTCTTCACCGTGGCGAGGGCTGCGATCGCTGCGAGGATGGACGGCTGCAGGATTTTCTCATCCTTCGTGGAAAAGTGCGCCATGGGGTACACCGTGACACTCTTTTTCGTCCTTGCGCATATGGATGCGACCGTATCCCTTACGTGGAATGGCCATTGTGTCGGGACTTTCACCTTGAGCTGTCCATCATCAATCCATGTGGTGACCTGGAACATCGTATCCTCTCGGGTCCAGACCCTCCGGTCGGTGTAGGTCCTTTCGAGTACGGTAGCAGCTTGCGCGAAACCTTGGTCCATAAGACCCCAGTGGTACTTGATCGGGGAGTGTTCGTGCTTGGGGTGGAACGGTTGTACTTCGGTGGTGAGCTCGAAATCGATCTCGATCTCCCGTGATTTTACCTCCACCGTTTCTGCATCGGGGCCGAACAGGGCAACGATCGGTTGTCCCTTGTAGTTGATCTCGGATCCTGCGAACAGGGGAAAATTCTCGGTATGGACTTCGACCGAATTGGGTCCCGCTACATCTTCGGGACCGAGGATGAAGAATCGCTTGTCCTGTTTCGGAAGCGTCACGCCCACGAGGGTCCCCGAGTCGATGTTGGCCCTGATGACGATGCCATGGATCATGGGAGAGTCGTTCGCTATCTTAACCGATTTGTCTGGCATGTAATCCCCGCTACCGTCCTATACGGCAAAAATAGCATTTTCCCCCTCTGTCCGCAATGGCAAAACCGAGGAAAGCCGGTATACTGGGAGTACCATGGAAGAGGAGCTCAGGTATGGGAGACATTGAACAGGCGAAACAGGAAATCGCACGACTTTCCGAGGTCTTGCGAAGGCACCAGCATCTCTACTATGTGGAAGCGATGCCAGAAATCAGCGACTTGGAGTACGACCGCCTTGTCGACAGTCTTCTTTTCCTCGAGTCCCAGTATCCGGACCTCCGGCTTCCCGACTCTCCCTCACAGCGGGTCGGAAGCGATCTGGGAGTAGGATTCCCGGAGGTCCGGCATACCATTCCGGTATTGAGTCTCGACAAAGCCTACACCACCGATGCGGTATTGCAATGGATGAAAAGGACCCGGGAACGGGGCGAGACACACCTTTCGTTCACCGTTGAGGAAAAGATTGATGGTGTTTCGTTGGTGCTCTATTATGAGAAGGGACTGCTGGCGAGAGCGGTCACCCGGGGAAACGGATCGGTCGGCAATGATGTCACCGCGAATGCGAAGACAATCCAATCCATCCCCTTGCGTCTTCCCAAGCCTTTGGATGTGGCGGTTCGCGGTGAGGTGTTCCTCACGACACAGGATTTCGAGAGCCTCAACAAGGAGATGGAAACTCCCTACGCGAATCCTCGCAATCTTGCCGCCGGAGCCCTTCGGCGCCTCAAGAGCTCAGAAACGGCAAAGTTTCCCCTGCGGATGTTCGTGTACGAAGCCTATCTGCAATCGGAAAGATCCCCGGACAGTCACGTCGGGATCTTGCACATGCTCAAGGACCTTGGATTCATGGTCAATCCATCCCTCGGCGTATTCGCCGAAGACGAGCTGCACGCCGCAGCGGAGGCCGCCGTTTCGCATCTCGCGTCGGTCAGGACCGGGACCTACGAGGACCTTCCCGGACATGTAGCGCGACAGATGGAGCGTCGTGGCACCTTGGCACATGAAATCGACGGATTGGTGATCAAGGTGAACGAATTGGCTGTCCGTGAATTGCTCGGATACACCGGTCATCATCCGAGGTGGGCGGTAGCATTCAAGTTCGATGCCCCTGAAGCACAAACGACCCTCTTGGGAATCGATGTGCAAGTCGGAAGGACTGGTCGCATCACTCCCGTGGGAAGGGTGAAAACAGTCAAGGTGGGCAATTCGATGGTCTCGAATGTGACATTGCATAATCAAGATTATATCAACATGCTCGAACTGGCTATCGGGGATACGGTCGCCATCTCCAAGCGAGGTGATGTGATTCCCGCGATCGAACGTGTGGTGGAGAAAAATGAGGAAGGACATACCACATGGACGCTACCCTCGGATTGTCCTTCATGCGGGACTTCGCTCGTCATACAAGGGGCACACTCGTTCTGTCCGAACGACGATTGTCCTGACCAGGTCCTCGGGAGGATCGCGTTCTTCGTCGGACGGGAACAGATGGATATCGAAGGATTCGGCCCCGAGACGGTTGCCTTCCTGGTCGGACGAAATCTCGTACGTGACATTCCTGACATATATGAGGTGGACTACGATGGGTTGGTCGGTGAACCGGGTTTCGGCACCAAGAAAGCCGGCTCTCTCGGACAGGCTGTATCCAAGAGCAAGGATCGTCCCTACGCCTCGCTCCTCGTTGCGCTCGGTATTCCCGATTTCGGCAAGAAGGCGGTGGACCTTCTGCTCAAGGCAGGAATTCGTAGCATGGAACAATTGCTCGCACTCGTGGACTCCCAAGACATGGAGCCTCTGTTGGCGATCAAAGGATTCGGGCAGAGAACTGTCGAATCCCTGTTCGAGTACCTCTCCCGACCTGCCCATCGGCAGATGATCGAGCGTCTCGGACTACTGGGTCTGCACATGAGGGCGGAGAAAGCGGAAGATGAGCAGATTCTGCCCCAAATCTTTGTCGATCAAGTGTGGTGTGTGACCGGGAGTTTCGAACACTTTGCACCCAGATCCCTTGCATTGCAGGAGATCGAGGCTCGGGGAGGGAGAACCACGGGGAGCGTGACACGGAAGACTACCCACCTCCTTGCCGGTTCCGGTGCAGGATCGAAGCTGCAGCAGGCAGCTTCGTTCGGAACGAAGATCGTGGATGAAACGGATTTCATCGCGATGCTCGAAGGAGGTCCTGATGGTACCGATTGATCCCGATGCCGCACGATTGAACGATATGCTCCGATCATCCGAGATATCCGGCATGCTCTCATCCTACGGAAAACGGGCATACTTTCCCAAAGGAATCGTCGCACAGAGCCAGGAGGCAGCAACTGCGGCCACGTTGGCGAACGCTACCGCGGGGGTGGCCTTGGAACACTCCAGGCACATGACGCACCGTCTGTTCGGAAAGTCCGGCATGCCGGTCTCCTCCGATCAACTGGTTTCTTATGCACCTACTGCCGGAGATCCGCAGCTTCGTTCGCTGTGGTTGCGTGAGATGATCAGGAAGAATCCCTCTCTTGCGAATGCTTCCATTACTGAACCGGTGGTGTGTGCAGGACTGACCCACGCCATCGCGATCGCCGCCGATCTGTTCGTCGACGCAGGTGACGCCGTGGTAATCCCCTCGCCATGCTGGGACAATTACCATCTGATTTTCTCGGTGGAACACGGTGCGAGGGTATCCGGTCCCGGACTCTTCGACGGGAATCTTCTCTTTTCCTGGACAAGCCTGGAACGTACCCTTTGGGAAATCGAGCAGGAAAAGATTGTCCTTCTGCTGAATTTCCCGAACAATCCGACCGGTTTTACCCCGAGCGAGGCCATGATGGCCGAACTCGTACGCGTGCTCGTGAGGATTGCCGAGCATGGCAAGCGTCTCGTGGTGATCGTCGATGATGCATATTTCGGGTTGTTCCATGATGATAGTGCCTCTGCGGTCTCCCTCTTTTCCCTGCTTTGTGCAGCGCATGAGCGGATATTGGCCATCAAGTGCGATGCAGCGACCAAGGAGTCGCTGGTGTGGGGATTCCGGATTGGATTCATCACCTATGGAGTGAGAGGCTTGACGAAGGAGTGCGCACATGCCATGGTTCAGAAGACCATGGGAGTAATCCGTTCTTCTGTTTCCAGTTGTGCACGTCCGAGCCAATCCCTCTTGACCGCTGTCATGCAGGATGCACGGTATCGCGAGGATACGGATCGTGTGGTTCGCGAGATGGCCAGACGATTCGCCATCGTCCGGCAAGCGCTTTCCAAGTGGGTCGGGACCGATTCGCTTCGTCCCTATCCATGCAACTCGGGGTATTTCTGTGCGTTCGCCTGCTCAGGCGACCCCGAGCAGCTCAGGAGATATCTTTTGGAACGCGGGATCGGGACGGTAGCGCTTGAGGGACATCTCTTGCGTATCGCCTACTCGGGCGTCGATCCCGAAACGCTGGAACCGTTGATCGATTCCCTCTACCAAGCGGCAGGTGAGTTATGGACATGAAGACCAAACTGTATCTGGTGAATGCCGAAGGGGAGAAATTCATGGGAATCGGGGTACTCTGGCTGCTCAGGCAGGTGGAGAGGACCGGTTCATTACGTTCCGCGGCGGCTTTGCTCGGCATCTCCTATTCGAAGGCCTATGGCATGATACGGACGTTGGAGCAGCAGGTAGGTGTCCCGGTGATGGACCGCCGCAAGGGCGGAGCCAGTCATGAAGGCTCCTCGATCACCGAATTCGGAAAATTGTTCATGGATTTGTATGATACGTTCCAATCTGACGCAAAGCAAATGCTGGTCGAACCGTTTGAGAATTTTTCGCAGGAATTCGATGCACTGGTCGCACGATATGCCGACCATCACATGAAGGAGTGAACAGATGCAGTTTGAAGTGAGCAGGAAAAAGTACGATTTCACGATTCCCAACCTTGGTAAGGCGAAGATCCTCTCTCCGATAAAGATGTCCACGAGCGAGGATGATGGATTGGCTGACTATGTGCTGGATTCCCGGCGCATCTACTTCGGTATCGATGCATTGATCAATGAGAAGGGAGAAGAAGTTCCAGAGTCCCATGACACGGTCGAACTGGCGGGACCCAGGGAGAAGATCTACTTCAACCCGGCCCACGTCCACGTGGCGATCGCGACCTGCGGTGGCATCTGTCCCGGCCTGAACAACGTGATCAGGGCAGTTGTCCGCTGTTTTTGGTATCGGTATGGAGTCCGTAGGATCTCCGGCATCCGATTCGGCTATCGAGGGTTGCTGGAAAATTCCCCGTATCCGTTGCTGACGCTGGATCCGGATGTGGTGGATGAAATCCAGGAGAAGGGCGGTACGATACTCGGCAGTTCCCGCGGTGGTGGCGACAAGGTCGAGGAGATCGTCGATTCGCTGGAGCGACTGAATATCAACATACTGATCACCATCGGTGGAGACGGAACATTGCGAGGTGCCTACGAGATCGGAGAGGAGATCAAGAAAAGGGGTCTCAAGATCTCGGTGATCGGAGTGCCGAAGACGATAGACAACGATTTGTCGTTCATCCAGATCTCATTCGGATTCGATACCGCCGTGACTCACGCGGTTCCATCGGTCCGCGGTGCGCACACCGAGGCCAAGGCGTCGGTGAATGGCATCGGGCTGGTGAAGGTGATGGGGCGTGAATCGGGTTTCATCGCAGCACATACCGCATTGGCGATGAGCGACGTGAATTTCTGCCTCATCCCTGAAAATCCGTTCGATCTCGACGGACCGAACGGATTGCTTGCGCACCTGAAGAGACGGATAATCGATCGTGGTCACGCGGTGATACTCGTGGCTGAGGGTGCAGGACAGGATCTGGTCAAGCAGACAGGTGAGCGGGATGCCTCGGGAAATGTGAAGTTCACCGATGTCGGGATGTTCCTGAGGGACAAGATCAAGGAGTTCTTCAAGAAAGAGGGGATCGAGATGAGTCTGAAGTACATCGATCCTTCCTACATCATCAGGAGTGCACCTGCCAATCCGAATGATTCGATCTACTGCTCACGGCTTGGCGCCCACGCGGTACACGCAGCAATGGCAGGAAAGACCCAGGCATTGATCTCATTGGTGAACAACAAGTTCGTCCATATTCCGATCAAGGTCGCGGTCTCGGAACGCAATCACGTGAATACCGAGGGCAGCTTATGGCGGGACGTGCTTGAAAACACACGGCAGCCGGCATCGATGAAGAATCGTGCGTGAGCGGTACCTGATGCCGAAGGATTTCGACAGTGGTGTCGATGACTTTTTCCGGTAACATGACAGAAATTATATGATGTGACAGCTAAACCAATTTAAGGTGATAAAAAACATATTAAATTGGTTTTATTGCACAGGACCGTGTTGTGATGAATAATTTTTTTCTTGACATGTGTCGAAAAGACTCTTTTTGTTTTTTGTGAAAACTTTTTGAAAGCTCTTGATTCTTTTTTTGTTTCTCGGTAAATTTCCATCGAAAGGAAAAACGAACGGATGATTCCTTCCGATTCAATGGACTCCGTTCAATTGACTTTTCATAACCTCCTTTTTGTTCCCCCTGGGTTTAACCTCCTTTTCCCCAGGGGGTTTTGTTTGGTTCAGTGCAAGAATCTGGAGGCCCGCGGCTTGTAGTAGGGTCTCCTGGAAGCGGCCAGTGCTGTCGAATGCGGTCTCCAAGTCGCGCATACCTGCTCCAAAAAGGCCGCCGATGATATCTATACCATGATATCGTCCGAGAACACTGATTCCGATCAAGCTGTCTTTGCTCTGCAATCCCGTATTGCTGTCGGATACTGACCTGCCGTACCACCTACTGATCGACATGTCTCTGAACACCAAATCTGGAACATTGTTGCCATGAGTGTGGAAACCGAACTGAATACCATACATTCTGACTAAGGACGATGCATCGAACTGCAAATCCGAAATGTCTGGATCGTAGAAATGGAAGGTGGAGCTCAAACCGATCGTAAGCGGGCTATAAATCCCAATTTGAAACCGACAACTCCGTCGATAGACTGACTTCAAGCATCAATCACGGAGAAGCAAGCGATGAAGTATTCAAGGGTAGAAAAGCAGGAGCACGTGGAGCGGGCTAAGGCTAGGGTC
>JAHDQJ010000014.1 GCA_018433865.1 Spirochaetales bacterium
CTCCGTCATTTCATTCCGGCGACGAGCGCCGGATCTACTTTCACGTCAAGCCTTCCCCTGTCATCTCGCGGCCGCAGCTCTCCAGCTGCGACCCCAAACGTTAGCTTTCACTTTCGTTCGTGAATTGACTTGGAAGCCCTTGCACCTCTATAAGATTCACACCTTACAGCTTGCAATTGCTTGCAATAACTTCTCTCTTTCCTTCGCTTATCAATGTCATAAATCAGGTTGTCGCATCTCCTTCCGGAGACCGCGATATTGGCTCTTGGCCAAGCACCTTTCGTTAGCGTGCTCGACTAAGATACAGTATCCGAAAACTAGTGTCAATAGCAATTTTCACTATTTTTTTCGGTGCCAGTCTTGGATCGGTTCATCCGGGACACTTCCCGTCTCACCTTTCCGCCAGAGCCGAGCTGGATACTACCCATTTTCTAGATTCTCGTCTAGGGGGTTTGCAAAAAATCTTGCAAAAGAGTGAACAGGGGCGACAAAAGCACCTCTATCTGATACCATTTTACCAACAATTTACCATATAGGAGAGGTAGTAATCATGAATCTAGTCTTTCTTGGCCCTCCGGGAGCAGGCAAGGGAACCATCGCGGCTCTCGCAAAGGAACGGTTGGACATCCCCCACATCTCTACCGGAGACCTTTTCCGGGCTGCGATCAAGAATGAAACTGAGCTGGGAAAGCAGGTGAAGTCGATCCTCGCATCAGGAGAGCTGGTCCCTGACAGCGTCACGGTCGCGATGGTGAGGGAACGTTTCCTCCTCAAGGATACGGACAATGGGTTCATCCTCGACGGATTCCCGCGAACGATCGCCCAGGCGGACTCTCTGGCAGAGATGAAGTTTATAGACCATGTGGTGAACTTCGAACTCGGTCGCGAAGAGATCGTGAAGAGGCTCTCCGGACGTCGCATGTGCAAGAGCACCGGCAGGATATACCATATCATCTACAATCCCCCGAAGGTCGAGGGAATAGATGATGAGACGAATGAGCCGCTCATCCAGCGTGAAGATGACAAGGAAGAGGCGATCCTCAATCGCCTGGAAGTGTATGACCGCCAGACGGCTCCGTTGATCGAGTACTATGAGAAGAAGGGCTTGCTGAGGAATATCGATGCGAAGGGAGCTCCCGAATCGGTCCTTGCACAGATGCTCGAAGCGATCGGTCGCTGACCCAGGTCAGGACGGGCGGCGATCACCGCCCGTCACGTATGGTTTTCTTCCAACAATTTCCAGGAATTTCCGTCTCCGGAACCCGAACGCACCTCAAGCTCAGCCAGTTTCGCGAACAGTTCCTTGGAGAACTGACCGAGACGGAAAGCCTCCGCCGCATAGCGATAGGCCTCCGAAAATGCTTGTTGGCGTGCAAGTTCGTCAACCAGAAGCTCCCTAACCTTCACGTCCAACGGATCCAATTCCAGCACCCGTTTCCACGCCTCGATTGCACGGCCTCCCTTTCCTGATGCTGCGGCTACCCCTCCGATTGCGGTGAGGTATGTCACGTTCCGGTGATCCGCCTGTGCATCCAAGCGGGACAATTCCTCCAACGCCGCATCCGGATTTCCCGCCTGGACAAACGCCAGCGCGAGATTATAGCGGATCTTCCGTTGTTGTGGGTGTGCCTGCAAGACAGATCGATACAGCTCGATCGCCCCTTCATGGTCCCCCGCACCCATCAGTGCGTTGCCCTGTGCAAGATATCGCTCGAGCCGCTGCGTTCCCAATGTAGTACATCCCATGACCTGAAGGCAGAAAACGAGAATCAACGCAACCACAGACAGAGATGCAAACGCAGGTCTTTCGCCTTTGGGGAGCATGATTGTCTTTCAGCTCCCGTTCCGGCCGAGGACTGTCGCCTCGATCTCCCGCACCTGATCCCTGTAGAGATCGGTGATGGTCGTTCCGTAATCAGCCATCAGCTGGAGCATGTTCCGGGGATTGTCCTCCGTGTCCTTTCCGTTCAGGCGGTCTCCCGCATCCCCCAGTCCGGGAAGGATGTAGGCCTTCTCGTTGAGCACAGGATCCATCCACAAGGTATAGACCTCAGCTCCTTCGATCGCACGGACCACCCTGAGCGCACCTTTCAGTGCGGAGATGACGGTGATGAAGCGGATCGACTTGGGCTTCACCCCTTGCGACTGGAGGTACTTGACGATGGTCACCAGCGAGCCTCCCGTCGCATTCATCGGATCGGCGAAGATCAGGTCCTTGCCTTCCAGTTGGGAGATGTCGAAGAACGAGCGGTCAAGGTCAAGCAGATAATCCATGTTACGCTCCACCTTCGTATCATCTCGCTTGATCCTGAAGAGTGCGAACGGCGTCACATACCCGTCACTGCTGTATTCCTGGATTTCCTTGCTGATGATCATCGAAGGCAGCAACGCGCCACGGAGCATGACGCACATGACGGAGTTCTTGATCAGTTCGTCTACGTTGGGGATCTTGTGGATGGCATAGTTGCGCACCGGGAATGTCACGGGGGTCTGCGTCACGATGCTCCGTTTCCTCGGCAAGACCTTGTCCCCATACACGTGGGCGAACAACAGCTCATAGGCACGCTGCACATAGTACAGAAATTCCGACTGGCTGGTTCTCGGATCGCGGAGCTTCGCGATGAGCCGGCTTGCGGCACCGTGCTGCACCTGTGGCGTCTCGAATGAGTAGACATGGATGCCCTGCTCTTTCGCCACGACCTCCTTCAAATACCGTCCGACTCGCTCGAACACGGGCGTAAGCGCGCTCTTTGCCTTTCGGATCCCGTCCGCATCCCCGCCATCGATCTTCTTGAAGAGATCGATCGCCTCTTCGTACATCAGTTGCGCCTTGTCGAGGCTGAGCTTGTCCGATTCCGTGAGGTAACCGTCCAGATCCGTCGCGTGCAGAATCACTTTGTTCATGGTGCATCTCCCTGTCATAGAGGAGGCTCGCCTGAGGAGCCGCTTCGGGAATACAGTCTACCCGATGAATCCATTTTCGGCAACGACAACAGGAGAAAAAGAAACCGTTCCTGCTCTGAGGAACGGTAACATCTCCAGGGGGAATTGAACCCCCGTTGTCGGGATGAAAACCCGATGTCCTAACCACTAGACGATGGAGACACGAAAAACGCATAGTCTTGTACCATGACAGGGAGAAATCGTCAAGTGGGTCTTTCGGAAATCTCCCCGAAAAACCCACATCCCCTGATATAAAACCGCCGGATCTCTCGGATCAAGGAGTCGCCAGCTTGAAAATCTCCACGATCTCGTCGCTCCCGAGCGGCACGTATGAGGGAAGAGGTTTCGTGTTGCCGCCGGTGCTCATGTCGGCCAATGTGCGATACTCGGAGGGATCGATCCCCAGTTCCTGCATGGTCACCGGCATGCCGAGGCTCTTGAAGAATTCGAGCATCGCCTCGATACCCTTCCGTGCCGTCCACTCAGGCCGGTCATGATCCATCTCGATACCCCAGACCCGCGTTGCGATCTGCGCGAACTTCCGGATGTCGTGATGCATGACATAGCGTGCCCAAGCGGGAAAGATGACCGCAAGGCCTGCTCCATGCGACACCTCATCATGCAAGCCCGAGATGTCGTGCTCGATCTTGTGTGCGGGGAACGTGGATACTTTTCCGCATCCGGTGATTCCGTTGTGCGAGAGCGACGAAGCCCACATCAGGGTGGCCCGGCTTTCATAATCTTCGGGATCTTCCATGACTTTCTTTCCCGCGTTCTTCACCGCGACGAGGAGCGCCTCGGCGATACGGTCGGTGAGATCGGTATCGGTGTCACTGGTGAAATATCGCTCGAGGGTGTGCATCATGGTGTCGACGATTCCGCACGCGGTTTGGTAGGGACTCACCGAATAGGTATACAGGGGGTTCTCGAATGAGAAATCGGGTCGCAACAGATCGCTGTTGAGCGGTCTCTTCAGTTTCTTTTCCGGATTGGTGAGGACATGGGAATAGCTCATCTCACTTCCTGCCGAGGAAATTGACAAGACTGCTGCCAACGGAGTCCGCTTCGTAGGCAGGATCCCCCGTTCGATCATATCCCAGGGATCGAGATCGTGGGCAAGCCCGAGCCCGATGCCTTTCGCGCTGTCGATCACACTTCCCCCGCCGACCGCGATGATCAGCTCGACATGTTCCTTCTTCGCGAGGACGATCGCATCGCGGACAAAGCCGATCTTCGGGTTCGGCTCCACTCCTCCGAGAGTGACGTACGTGATGCTCGCTGCGTCGAGGCTGGCGGTCACCTTGCCAAGCAGTCCACTTCTGAGCACGCTGCCGCCTCCGTAGATGACCAGAGCGCGCCGGTATCCCGCTTCATGCAACACCGGTCCGACCTGACGCTCCGCATCGGTACCGAAGATCACTTTGGTCGGGGCGTGGTAGACAAAATTTTTCATATCAGGTTCTCCTCCTTCATGATTCCATACGCGATGCGCACCGCATTGGCTACACAATCGGGACAGGAATGCAGCTCGATGCCGCTCTCCAAGCCCCTGAGATCCTTGCACACGCTGCTGTGCGCCTTCTCGACGAACCGATCGTACAGGCGCTTCGTCAGGACATACGTCTCTCGTTTGGTCACCTGCATCGGATCTCCTTTGCTGCGTAGAGACGATATCGCCATCACCGCTCCGCTGAGCGCCCCGCATGTGCCTTCGCATCCGCCGAATCCGCTACCGAATCCCTCCGCGAGCATGAACAGCGTGCGCTCTTCGCATGGAAGCAGGGGTGCAAACGCACACACCGCCGCTTGTGCACAGTTATGACCGTTCTGCTGCAATCGCAGCGCAGTCTCTACGAACCGATCCTCCATCAGACGCCTCCCGTTCACTCCATCAAAGCAGATAAGCGCTGAAGGTGCAATCACAAACGACTGGATTTTTTGTACCGTCCTGTGGCACGATCGGAACACGGAGGGAAAGAGATGCCTGAGCTGCCTGAAGTCGAGACCGTATGCACCGATCTTCGTGACAGCGCGATCATCGGATCCCTGATCGTCGCTGTCGATGTGCTGTGGGAACGCACGATCGGCATGATGGATGCCGATACGTTCCGAAAGAGACTGGTGGGCAGGAAGTTCCTCACGGTCAGCAGGAGAGGCAAGTTCCTCGTCCTGGGCATCGATGACGGGTCGACGCTCCTCATTCACCTCAGGATGTCAGGTTCGCTTGTCCTCATGGACAATCCGGACACACCGGATGATCATGATCGGGTCATCATCCGATTCGATGCCCTCTCGCTTCGTTTCCACGATCCCAGGAAGTTCGGAAGGATGATTCTCACCGATGAACCCGGACATTTCCTGGGCCGTCTTGGTCCGGAACCGCTGTCCGAAGATCTGGATGCAGTTGCATTCCACCACATGCTCCTCACCAGAAGAGGACGCGTGAAAGCGTTGCTCCTGGACCAGCACTTCATCGCGGGAATCGGGAACATCTACGCTGACGAAAGCCTTTTCATCGCACGATTGCACCCGTGCCGAATCGCGTGCACACTCTCGGCGGTGGAATCAGCACGGTTGCTGTCGGCCATACGCCAAGTACTCTCGGCAGGCATCGCACACCGAGGAACAAGTCTCGGTGACGGAGAGAGCAATTTCAAATCCGACGGCTCGATGGGATCACACGGCAACAGCTTGTCGGTATTCGGGAGGACCGGAAGGCAATGTCCCCGATGCTCCTCACCGATCGAGCGCACAATCGTCGCACAGAGGTCGACCCACTTCTGTCCGCATTGCCAGCCGCTTCAACCCTGACACACAAAAAAACGGATCAACTCAATTTCTTGTGGGATCGGTATCTTGCCTCTGGTCTCCTGCTAGCCTCCATGATCTTCAGGAAGAAGTATTGGGTATCATGGAAGCCATAGGCCTTGCGCCTGATGGTCTTGATGAGATTGTTGGTCCCCTC
>JAHDQJ010000025.1 GCA_018433865.1 Spirochaetales bacterium
CTCCGTCATTTCATTCCGGCGACGAGCGCCGGATCTACTTTCACGTCAAGCCTTCCCCTGTCATCTCGCGGCCGCAGCTCTCCAGCTGCGACCCCAAACGTTAGCTTTCACTTTCGTTCGTGAATTGACTTGGAAGCCCTTACACTTCCTGACAACTTTCGTTGTCCGTGCTCTGACCAACGGCCCCGAGAGGCAATCGTCATCGCACATATCCTTCCTTCTCTTCTCTCATATCTCTGTCAAAAATCTTTCAGTTCAGGCTCGCATTCCAAGAAGGTTTCCTTGGAGCGCTCGACCGTTATAACAGATTTCAAATCAAAGTGTCAATACTGAATCTACACTATTTCTTGATTTTCACCAGTCATTCGGTAGGACCGTCGGCAATCTTTCAAGGACCGCCAGGCGATCTGCCTGAGCAACGAGACGGATACTACCCATTTTCCCGATTCTCGTCTAGGGGGTTTTTGCAAAATCCTCGAATTTATTGTTTTTTGACCATTTTACGGTTTAGCGGCTCAAATGGGAGAGCGATCCGTCCTTGATGATCGCCTTCACATAGGTTCCGAACGAGGCCACCGAAGCAGCCGCAGCAAGAGCGAAAATCACCAGGAGCAATGGATCGGCCCACCCCTTCCATCCTGTTTGGGATGCGATCCTGTCCATGGCCACATAGGCGATGCCCAGCAGTCCCGAGACCGCGTAGAGGACCGCTTTCGATTTTCCCCAGATGTTCGCGGCTACCGCTTTCCCCTTGCCCATCATGAGCATCCGCAAGAAGACGATCGAGAACTCACGCCACATGATGATGACGAACGACCATACGGGCATCACGCCCACCGCCGAAAGGCAGACGAAATAGGTAAGTCTGCTGAATGTATCGGCGAACGGATCCATGACTTTCCCGAGATCGGTCACCAGATGATATTTCCTTGCGATGATACCGTCCAGGAGATCCGAGAGTTCCGTAAGGAGGTAGAGCAGCAACAGCAGCACTGCCGAGAGCACATCGAATGATTCACCGAACCACACGGGCAGGAAGAATGCAATGAAAAACAGCGGCGCCATGACCAGCCTGGAGACAGTCAGTTTGTTAGGTAGGTTCATCTCAATTGCTCCCTAGATATTTATTCTCAAGATACCGGCGGAAATGGGTGGCATCCAACGGTGCTCCGGTCACCCGCTCAAGCAGCTCCTTCGGACGATACATGGCCCCGAAACGGAGTATCTTTTCATCGAGCCAGTTCCTGACCGGATGGAAGTCACCGGATGCGACCACGCTTTCGACATCCAGGTCCCGGTGCATCGCATCAAGGATCTGGGCACCATAGAGGTTGCCCAATGCGTAGGTCGGGAAGTAGCCGAGCTCTCCCATCGACCAGTGCACATCCTGGAGGACTCCGACACGATCGCTTTCGGGCGTGATGCCGAGCAAGCTCTCCATCTTCTCGTTCCACGCATCGGGAAGATCCCGTACGGCAAGCGAGCCACTGAGCAACTTCCGCTCAAGCTCGAAACGAAGGATGATGTGCAATCCGTAGGTTACTTCATCCGCATCGACACGGATGTTCGAAGGCCGAACCCGGTTGATCGCTCGCATGAACCGATCCAGATCCACGTATTCGGTCTGGATGGGGAAATACTCCTTGAATCGAGGGAAGAAATGGGACCAGAAGGCCCTGCTTCGTCCGATCATGTTCTCCCACAAGCGGCTTTGGCTTTCGTGAAAGGCAAAGGATGCCCCGTTGGCAAGACAGGTAAGGTGTGTCGTCTTGTTCGAGGCACCCAATTCATACAGCGCATGTCCCGCTTCGTGTATGGAGGAAAAGAGAGGACTGACCACGCTCGGTTCGGTGTAGCGTGTGGTGATCCTGATATCATGCGCACCCAAGCTGATGGTGAACGGGTGGGTGGAGATGCCCACGTTGCCACGATTCCGATCGAAGCCCATGGCATCGAGCACTTCGTTTGCGAAGGAGGCTTGCTTGTCCTGCGCGTAGGTCCCGTACAGGAACGTATCATCGACGGGACCTGTGTCGGCACAACCGGCGAGTATCTCCTGCAGGTCGGTGCGCATCACCGAGAACAGGCTCTCCACCTCGGCGGTACTCGTCCCCGGTTCGAACACATCGAGCAACGGGTCGTAGGGATCTTTCGCATATCCATAGGCATCGGCCTTTTGCCTCACCAAATCGATGATTTGGGAAAGAACCGGTTCGTACAGGGAAAAATCATTGGTGCTACGCGCTTCTGCCCACACTTGGTGGGCCTTGCCAGTCGTCTCCGAAAATCGTTGGACAAACCCAGCATCCAGTTTCCGCGACCTGTCGTGCGTGCGGTAATACCAACGGATGATTCCTCGGCTGCGGTCGTCAAGGGAAGGATCTCCCTCCTCTTGATGTTCCGAGGCTCCCAAAATCGTGAGGAGCTCTCCCATCTCATCCGATGCAGTCAACTCATGCATCTTCCGGTCGAGCAATCCGAGCTGTGCGGCTCGTTCATCAACTCCTGCCGGTGGTACTGCCTCCTGATCCCACACCAACACTCCGCTGATGTGGGACAGAAGCACCATTTCCCGATCGATTGCCTCAAGAGTGGCCAAGGCGCGTTCTCGTGTCATCACGTTCTCCGTAATTGCCCGTCAGAGCATCTGCTTCGCAGCGATCTTCTCATGCAGGGAAGCCAGATAGGAATCCAAAGGCAAGCCATTCTCCTGCTTTCCGTCACGATACCGCACGGAAATCGCACGAGCTTGCATTTCCTTGTCCCCGAGCACCAGCATGTGTGGCACCTTCATCTTCTGTGCATTGCGGATCTTTGCGTTCATGCGGTCGTCACTGTCATCAAGGTACGCCCTGATTCCCTGTGCCTTCAGCGCCGCCAGGACCTCGCGACCATATTCGGTGAACACATCGGAGACGGGAATGACACAGACCTGTTCCGGGGAGAGCCACAAGGGGAACGAACCTGCGAAGTGTTCGAGCAGGACGCCGAAGAACCGTTCGATGGAGCCAAGGAGTGCCCGATGGATCATATAGGGACGCTTCTCCACGCCGTCCGAGTCTACGAAAGTCATGTTGAATCTCTCGGGCTCGTTGAAATCGAACTGGATGGTCGAAAGTTGCCACTCCCGGCCCAAGGCATCCTTGATCTTCAGATCGATCTTCGGTCCGTAGAATGCACCGCCGCCCTCGTCGATACCATATTCGAGACCCTCCGCTTCGATGGCCTTGCGAAGTGATTCGGTCGCGGCGTCCCAACGTTCCTGCTCACCTACACTCTTCTCGGGCCTGGTCGAGAGGTAGGCTCCGATCTGCTCGAACCCGAATGAGCGGAGCATGAAGAGGGAGAACCTGAGCACTTCGCGGATTTCGGAATCCATCTGCTCGGGAGTACAGAAGATGTGTGCATCATCCTGGGTGAACCCGCGCACCCGCATCAATCCATGCAATGCCCCGGCCTTCTCATAACGGTAGACCGTGCCCAGCTCAGCCCAGCGGAAGGGAAGTTCACGGTAGGAGTGCTTCGAGTTGCGATAGATCATGATATGGAAGGGACAGTTCATCGGCTTCGCATAGTAGTCCGCCTTGTCCATCTCCATCGAGCTGTACATGCTCTCCTTGTAGAAACCCAGGTGACCCGAAGTCTCCCACAGCCAAGCTTTGCCGACGTGGGGAGTGTAGACCATCTCATAGCCGTTGGCGTAGTGTTGCTCTTTCCAGAAGTTTTCGATCGCCATCCGGATCCTCGCACCACGGGGATGCCAGTAGACCAATCCGGGACCGGCTTCCTCATGGAAGCTGAACAGGTCCAACTCCTTGCCGAGCTTGCGGTGGTCCCGCTTCTCGATCTCTTCGAGCTTCTGCAAGTAGAGCCTGAGATCCTTCGGATTGGTCCACGCGGTAGCGTAGATCCGGGTGAGCATCGGATTGGTTTCCTTGCCCCTCCAGTATGCTCCCGCAGTGTTGAGCAGCTTGAAAGATTCGGGATTGAGTTCCTTGGTGGACTTGACGTGGGGACCTCGGCAGAGATCGGTGAATCCCCCTTGGTTATAAAGCGAGACCTCCTCATCCGCAGGAATCGCATCGATCAACTCCTGTTTGTAGACCTGATCGGAGAACAGGCGCTTGGCCTCGTCACGCGATACCACGATCCGCTTGAACTCCTTGTCATCCTTGATGATCTGCTTCATCCGCTGGGAAATCTCATCGAGGTCCTCGTTCGTCAGGGCTCGGGGGAGATCGAAATCGTAGTAAAAACCGTTCTCGATCGCCGGTCCGATGGCGATCTGTGCGTTTGGAAACATCTGCAACACCGCTTCTGCCATCACGTGTGACATCGAATGGCGGACTCTGGACAGTTTCTCGTCCATCTGTTCTTTCCCTGACATGTATGCTCCTTCGTGCCAATGGGCACTCTTCGTTCAGAATATCAAAAACCCCCATGCCCTCATCCTGCCGCACCCACAGCTTGGCTGTGGGCTTCGGTAAGGACGAGAACATGGAGGTCCATGTTTCCGCGGTTCCACCTTACTTCCCGCGACGACTCTATCACGCCATCACGAGCACTCATTCTCTCCCATTGCGCAGGGACTGCGGCAGGCCTACTGGAAATACCGTTCGACCTGCGGCTCGGAAGTGGTTTTCATCGGAAGCTGACGGATGCCTCACACCCGACCGTTGTACACGGAGGGACATCCTCTCACGGACAGACAGACCCGATTACTCGTCTTCGTCGACGCCATTGGCATAATAATGTGAATGAAACGAAATGATGTCAAGTGAACGGCAGGACTCGGCTGACAATCTCAGCCGCCTTTTCCAAGAAGTGCACATCGTACGGAGCGAACCGGTCAAGAATCGGACTGTCGACATCCAGGACCCCCACAACCGTACCACCAGAGACCAGCGGAACGACCACTTCGCTCCTGCTTGCCGCATCACATGCGATATGACCGGCGAAGGCGTGCACATCGGGAACTGTCATGGTCTCGCGCCCGGACCATGCCGTTCCGCACACCCCCTTGCCGAAGGGAATGACCGTGCATGCGGGTGCACCCCAGAAGGGACCCAGGACCAACTGCCTCAGCTGTTCGTCGACAAGATAGAATCCGACCCAGTTCACCCGTTCGAGATACCTTCCCAGCAATGCCGCGGCATTGGCAAGCGACGATATCCGGTAGAGCATCGTGGGACCTGACGGTTGTACCAGCGCCTCGAGTTGTGCGAGGATTTCCATGGGGTCCGCGACCTTTCCCGTCATACACACAGGTTCATGCACGTTTCTTGTCTCCTATGGGTCTGGCTCCGACTTTACCAACTTCGGTCCCCTGACGCAAGCGCATCGCGATCTTCGGGTTCACCAGGACTCCCGGACCGGAGAGACATCCTCCCTCGCAGCACATCACTTCGACCAGATCTGCCTCAGGCGGACGCTTCTCCCACGTACGCATCAGACGGACGGTCTTCTTGTCCACTCCATCGATGTTCATGACCTGGACAGGCCTGTTCGTCCTGCGCTGGACCGCATGGGCAACTCCCTGTGAGACTGCAAACTCACGACAATCGGCATAGAGCGCGGCATCGGGCAGCTCATGCGGGGAAATCTCCTTGATATCGATGCCACGGGCCACGAGAAGGACAGCCAACTCGGAGAACGTGATGACCGTCTCGATCTCTTCGATCCGTACCGCTTCCACCTTTTTCGCGAGACATGGACCGATAAATACCAACGCAGCATCCGGATTCCGCTTCCTGCACATCTCTGCCGTGTATGCCATCGGTGAGAGGGCGCCGGAACGACGGCCCGAGAGAGCAGGTACATGCTTGTCAACCAAGTTCATGTATGCAGGACAGCAGCTGGTGGTCATGAAACCCTGTTCCGCTGCGATCCGAGCGGCGACCTCTTCTGCTTCATGTTCCGCCGTAACGTGGGCACCTTCTGCCACTTCGACCACATCAGCGAAGCCCAATGCCTTGATTCCCGCCATGATTTGTGCGAGAGAACCGGGAAACTGGCCCTCGATCGCAGGAGCGATCATCGCGACTGCTTCGCGTCCCTCCTTCAGCAGGTTCGCCAGGTGGAGCAAGGAACTTCGTTCGACGATCGCACCGAACGGGCACGATTGCGCACAGTGTCCGCAATCGATGCATGTGTCATGATCAATCTCCACGAATCCGTCTGCATTCTTGTGCACAGCCCCGACGGGACAAGACGCCTCGCAAGGAACCGGGACGTGTATGACCGCATGGAACGGACAGACTTCAAGGCACTTGCCGCACTTGATGCACCGTTCTTCGACGATATGTGCTCGTCCGTTGATGAATGCGATCGCATCCTTGGGGCAGTTGGCGAGGCACGGCCTGGCAAAGCAACCCCTGCAGGAGTCTGTGATCCGATACTGTTCATCGGGACACCCGCTGCATCCCACAGCGATGGTAGTCAGTGTCGGCAACGGTTTCGGCTCTGCATGCAAGGCTTCTGACACATAGTCGGCGAGCGGCTTGTATTCGTCATCATCTTTCTCGATGTCAAAGCCGAGCAATGCCATGATCCTGTAACGGACCATCGCACGTTCCTTGTAGACGCAACAGCGGTTGGGATCCCTGTCACGGGGAATGATGTCTATCGGCAATGAGTCGACCCGCTTCTCGAGCGTTCCTGCGAAAAACGCCTTGAGCACCTCGGTGTCGATCTTCCGTTTCATCAAGGCATATTGATTGTTGCGCTCAAGCATCTATCGCCTCCTTGATCAACTGCCGCAGCCGATCGACCGTGACATTCGCATGCACATTCCCATCGACCTCCACGAAAGGAGCACCGCTTTTCGCATCCTGGACTTTGCATCCTCCGAGACACCCGGTTCCCTCTATCACGCACCGTTCCAACAGGGAGGGTTCGAGAAAATCCTCATACAGCAGAAGGTCGGCACCTCCTTGGACGAAACACGCCGTCCCCACACAAATCTTCACCGCAATCTTCCTCTGTGCCATACGTGCTCCTTCTCGGTCTCCTAGATGTACTCCAGGATCGTTTCTTTCAAATAGTGTTGCTCAAGCGCCCGCCGGATCCGGCTGATGATCGTCCGCCTGATGCCTATCTCCACCGGAATGCTCGGGTCCTGGTGGGCTTCATTTATCTTGGTTCCCACGATGAACGATACTTGGTCGCTATCGAGGAGGATCGAGACGAAGCGCCTGACCGCATCGTTGGGCATGTTATGCAACGGAATCTTCTGTTCCAATGCGGTGGCCACCTTGCTCAAGGTCAACATCCCCTCCGTGACCAAGTCCATCCCTTCCATCTTCGACGCCGGAGGAACGTCACGGGACCAGCAGGAGAGATCGACCGAGACTTTCGCACCGAACAGACGGGACACGATCTGCGCGGTCGTGCCGCCCGAGACGATTTTCCTTCCGTCGAACTCACGGATCTTACGTCCGAGCAAGTCATCGCGCTCCTTCGTGAACGGAGGGCCGGTCACGACCAAGGTCCTCCGTGGCCTCCTGACATAGAGCACCGCGCAGGTGATGTCATCCTTCGCTGCGTAACCATCCAATGCGTACGCCTTCCTGGTGATCGCCGCCGCCAATTCGCGCGAAGAAATCTCGGGGTGTCGGCCGATCAGCTCGGAGATGAACGAGGACACCCCTGATTGGCGCCAACCGAGAGGGAATGTCTTGCCCATTCCCGATTGCATCACCCCGTCCGTGCACATGATCAGCCGGTCCCCCTCCTGCATCGTGAATGAGGACTGCCTGATCGTCTCCTCCTTGAACGCTCCCTCGCGCTTGAGATCGATGGAATTCACCTCGAAAGGGACCGGCAGGTCACGGGAGAAACGCATCGAGGGAGGATTGTCGTACTCCACCAGCTGCACCGCGATGCCCTTCTCCTCCAAGCTACGCACATCGGCGATGGTGAATGTCGAGTAGCTGATCTTCCGCTCGTTGCATACGGGAAGCGTATTCATGATGATCTTCGCCGAATTGGTGAGGTGCATGGGACCGAACGAGAGCTTGTGCGCCATATGGGCGGTGAGGTTGGCAAGCACATTGGCCTTCACGCCGCTGCCCAATCCGTCGGAGAGGGTGCACACTACCCGATTGCCCTTTTCCTCTTTCGATTGGAGGAAGACATCTCCGCCGATCCTCTGTCCCGCCTTGTAGGTCTGGCTGTAATCGACATCGATGAAGATTCCGTTCACACCGAGCCTCTCTGGTCTGTATCGATGAAGAATCCGTCCGGACCATCTCCGAGCGGAACCTGGAACGCGTCGATGAGGGAGTTGAGGGTGATTTCTGTCTCCGCGGCATTCTCACCGAGCAGGCTCGCGATCTGCTGGACCGTCTCCAAGCTTTTCCTGATGACTGCATCGGCTTTCTTCACCACGGTCTCCCTCCTCACGGTAGGTGTCGTGATATCCTGGAACATCGCGCCGACGAGCCGATGATGTTCTATCGTGAAGAAGATGACCTTGAGGAATTTCCCCTTGAAGTGGAGCCGGTACTGTCCGTTCGTACCACTGGTGTCGAACTGTTGGGCAAATTCCCCGTGAAAGGGGACGAACCGCTGCAGCGGCAATCCGGGGACTTTGTCAACGGCATCCGAACCCAATTCGTCATCGATGCCGGCGAACAGCTTGAGGAAGGCAATGTTGCAATCCACGATATCCAGATGCCTGTCGACGATGACGACACCCATCGGCAAGGTTCGGAGCAGCACATCGATCTTGCTCTGCGCAAGCTTGCGCATCCTGGTGACACACATCTCGGGTTCCGCCATCCCGTCGAGATAGGCGATCGCCATGTCCCGGCATGAGTTGTACCCGCAACCGCCGCAGTTCAACTCATCCCCCGGGCCGATCTTTCCCAACTCAGAAAGTGCTTTTGCGATCTCTTGCTCAGTGAATTTGGCAAGGGGTGCCGGTCCGAGCAGGAATCCACCCGATTGTGAGCTCCCTTCCAGGATCCCATAGCCCTTGTCCAACAGCTCCGACACATAGCTTGCATCGGGAACAAAGACGGGTCGTTCACGTACGATCCTGGTTCTGGTGAATCTGATCGCTTGTCCCTTGCTGACCGCAGAAGAACGGAATCGCGATTTCCCCGGGCCGTTGATGCAACCGCCTTCGCAGTTGAGCAATTCCAAGAATGGGGCATGCGCATCCTTCGGATTCGCCCTCAAGTCTTCCAACGTCTCGATGACATGGGCAACGCCGGATACGGAGACCGCCTTGTCCTGGAACACGTCCTTGCCGACCGCGAAGGTCGCGACCATGCCACCCTCCACCGGATACAAGGTGCTCTCCCCGGCTTCCGCGGGAATCATGGAGCCGACCGATTCTTCGGTGATCCCCTCCTGTTGCAGCAAGGTGAGGTCCAGATGCTCCTCATCGAACCACGCACGCAGTTCCCTGAACGTAAGGGCGATGTCCGGGTACCCGGGACTGTGATCCGCCTCCACTTTCTTCGCGATGCACGGTCCCACGAAGACTATGCCGATATCTTTACCATAGAGGTGCCTGAGATACGCCGCGTGGCATTGCAGGGGGGAGGGAATCGGACTGAGACGTCCTATCAAGTGCGGGTGATAGCGATGGACAAGCTCGACCACCGAAGGACAGGCGGTGGAAATCCAATCGCAACTTCCCGTCCTCCTGATATGTTCGTCGATTGCTGCGGAGACCAGGCTTGCTCCGATAGCGGTTTCCGAGATATCGGAGAATCCAAGCCTGCGCAAGGCAACCAGCACCGCTTCGGGAGTCTCCGAGAATTCGCTTGCATACGAAGGTGCGAGAGAGACGATCACACGTTTGTGGGTTTTCAGCAACTGCTTGGCCAAGTATACATCGTCACGAATCTTCTTCGCGTGGGAGGGACAGGTGTCGACGCACTTGCCACATGAGATGCAGCGATCGCGGACGACCGTGGCCCTGCCTTGGTCGACCTGGATCGACTTGACCGGACATGCCCGGACACACTTGTAGCAATCCCTACATTCGGTGAGTTCAGTGTAGATGGGATAGAGTTTCGGGTTGCCGTTACCCATGGATCGATCCCTTTCGAGCCGCCAACGCGTTCTCAAGGAGGAGGACGGCTTGGTCAGGACGGACCGATGTATGCAATACGCCGTCGATCCGCATGTTCGGACCCTGGGAACAGGTTCCGAGACAGAGGTGTCCGGTCAATTCGACAACATCAGCCAGATCGTGACGCTCGACATAGGATTCAAGATAGCCAAGAGCCTTGGCGTTTCCTCGTGCGAAGCAGGAGCTGCCCATGCAAATTTCAACAACCACGGTATTCATGGCCAAAGGATACAAAATTATCGAAAAGATGTCAATTAAAGAAACAGCAATAACATCATACTAAGAATACTGGGGCAAAAACCTCATATTTTAACCATTAATTATTCATTACATGTGATTCATGTCACATTATGATGCGTTTCTGGAAATTGATTCCCGCAATGGTCGAACAAGCGCCTGCATTTAGCGGACAACACCGCGAAGCTCGTTGCGAGATCGGTTCTTTGCAACACGATGTCGGAGGGGAGACGCAGATCCTTCGGGGCAAAGTTCCAGATCGCCTTGATTCCCGCTTCCACCAGGATGTCGGCAACCTCCTGGGCAGATTCGGCGGGTACGGTGATCACCGCGATATTGATCGCATGATCTGCGACGTACGCTTTCAACTCCTCCATGGGATAGACGATCGTCTTCCCGATCGGTCGTCCGTATTTCGCCGTATCACGATCGAACACCGCGACGATCTTCAATCCGTAGCTTGCGAACCCTTCATAACGGGAGAGCGCGACACCGAGATGACCGGCTCCGATAAGCACGGCGTCAGTCGCATTGTCCCACCCCAAGTTCTCGACGATGGCAGCGATCAATGCATCAATCTCGAATCCCACCTTCGGTCGCCCTTCCACACCTGTTCCTGCCATGTCCTTCCGGACTTGTATCGGAGTCAGGCCGAGCTCCGTAGCCAACCGAGTGGCAGAAACCCACAGCTCCCCTTCTTCACGGTACTGCCGCAACAGCCTGAGATACGATGGAAATCGCTTGATTGTCGGTATTGAAATCATCCGCTCCTCCTGGTTTGTCATGCATTGTCCGGAACCAAGGTCCCGACTGAATCGAGCACAAGGTTCGGCCTGTAGGCAAAGTTCTTCGGCGTATCCACATCGGAGACCCCCGACAGAACCAGCACGGTATCGATGCCGCTCTCGATACCGCTCACGATGTCGGTATCCATGCGATCCCCGATGATCGCCGTATCTTCCCGCTTGCTTTGCAACCGCATGAGAGCCTGACGCATCATGACGGGATTGGGCTTCCCGATGAAATACGGCTTCACATTGGCGGTGCTCGCGATGGGAAGTATGAGAGAGCCGGTCGCGGGAACGATTCCCTCCTCGCTCGGTCCGGTCATGTCAGGGTTCGTGCCGATCAAGCGGGCTCCGTTTCGCACGAGGTTCACCGCACGGATGACGGTCTCATAATTGTACGTCTTGGACTCACCGACCACCACATAGTCCGGATTGATGTCATTCATCGAGTAACCCGCCTCATAGAGGGCGTTGATGAGACCCGCCTCACCGATAACGTAGGCAGTACCGTGGGGAACCTGCGAGGCGAGGAATCCGGCGGTCGCCAGTGCCGATGTATAGAAATGGTCTGCGTCGATCTCCATGCCAAGGCGACGCATCTTCAGCTTCAGTTCCATCGGAGAACGTTCGCTGGAGTTGGTGAGGAAAAGATAACGCTTCCCTTCACGTTGCATCCATTTCACGAAGTCAAGGACTCCCGGAAGAAGTCGGTTCCCATGATAAATCACACCATCCATATCGCAGATGAACGCACTCTTGTTACGCAACCTCTCCAACATGTCCTCGGAAGAGACGAATCTCTCGCTCGTACCCATCACGTTGCTCCTTCTTCCAATGCGGCTATCACCGCTTCGATATCCTCTGGCGGCGTGGAAGTGCCGGCAGTCACCCCAACCCGTGGGAAGGAAAATATCTGCGGGGGAAGTTGTGAGGCCGACTCCACATGCCAGACCGGCAAGCCCTTGTCAGCGACCAAGTGGACCAATGAGGTCGTATTGGCGCTCATTTTCCCCCCGATGACAATCACGGCATCGACGATCTTGCAAAGATTCAGGATTGCCTCATGACGCCTGAAGGTGGTGGGGCAGAGTCTGTTCCCCATCTGCAACCGTTCGACGAAGCGTGCTTGCATGTGCTTCCTCAGTTCCTCGTATTGCAGTTGCGGGAAGGTTGTCTGCACCATGAGAAGTATCTTGTCCGAATTGAAATCGGGCAGATTGTCCACATCCTCGGTTGTCTCGACAACGTGGACCGCAATTACCTGTTGATGTTCATCCCATACATTGGAGAGCGCCGTGACCTCGCTATGTCCGTGCAATCCGATGATGACCACGTGTACGGACGGATCGGCATTCCGGATCATCCGTTGTGAATAGGCGACCGTTCCGCATGTGCCGTCAATGAGTACGAATCCCGCTTTCTCGAACCTGTCCCTGAGCGGATCGGCGATTCCGTGGGCGCGAATCAAGGCAATTCCCGCAGGTCCGTCCTCGGGGGCATCGATATGCCTCATGCCCGCATCCTGGAACCGTTTCACGACCGTGGGATTGTGGATGAACCAACCGATCGAATAGGCCGGAAGATTTTGCTCCTTCGCGAGAAGAAGGCAGTCCTTGGCCATTTCGATGACATGAGAGACTCCGTTGCAGTATCCCATGATGTGCGATCGTTCGATTACCACGCTTTCCCTCCAGACAAAATGGCCGCCAACGCAGGTTTCCCACGAGGCGGCCAGGCATACGACTCAATCAACGTCCCATCGCTATTTTTTCTGCTGGCGCTTGCCTTTCAGCTTGCGTACGGCAGTGGGAATCTCGTCATCGGCGACAGGTTCCCTTGAAACGACGACAGGCTCTTTTTCCTCAATGACGGGAGTGTGACCTGTGTGTCCTACCCTCTTCTTGCCGGTAATCCAGTGCAACAAAGCCGGAGCCAGGAAGTTACAGGAGTAGGCCCCGATGACAATGCCGAACACCATCTCGATCGCGAACAGCTGGATGGCTCCCGAGGCGAGAATCGCAAGCGGAAGGATCGCAAGCACGGTCGTCAGCGAGGAGAACAATGTCCTGGTGAGCGACTGTGATACACTGGTATCGATCAATTGCAGCAAGGAAAGGTCCTTGAGCAGGGGCTTGTTCTCCCTGACACGGTCGAAAATGACGATCACGTTGTTCAGCGAATACCCGATGATCGTGAGGATCGCGGCGATCGTGGTCGTCGAAACCTCCAAGCGGAACAGTACGATGAAACCGATCAGGACGAACGTATCATGCACCAAGGTGATGATCGCAGCAAGCGCATACGCAAGCTTGAATCGGAACCAGATGTAGAGCAGGATCAGAACGATCGCCACCACTACGATGAGGATGGATCCGCTGACGAGGTTCGAAGAATACTTCGGACCGACGAAGTCGGATTGAAGGATCACGACCGAATCCTCGCCGAACCGAGTCTTCAGCGAGCTCGACACGGAGGTGGAAATCGCCTCCTCGGAGAGGTTTTCATCGTTTGCGAGACGCAACTGGAAGACTTGCCTGTACGCTTCTCCGACCACTTGGACCTGGGCATCATTCCCCAAGGCTTCACGCATCTCATCGATGGTGACATAGGAGGCTGTCGCAGGATTGGCGCTGTTGAGGATGAACGGTGTCACCGACAACGAGGCGGGCAATCCGAATCCGGTGATCAGGTCGGCTGACGAGAGCGAGGGATCGAGTGCGGTCGCGACTACACCGGAGACCGTGGAGCTGATTGCTTGTGCCAAGTCTCCTGCGGTGGGGTATGTCACGGGATCGAAATCCGTATAGTTGGCACCCGATGCATCCCTGGTGATCAGGGACACCGTTCCGCCGACAACGTTGATCGTCACCGAATCGGATCCGGTATAGGTCACCGAGAGAGCGGGAGGTGCAATCTGCACGCGCTGTGCAAAACCGCTTTGGAAGTCGATGCCGAGATTGAAACCACCGAATGCAATGTAGGACACAATTCCGGCCAACAAGAGGAGGACCGAAACGGCAACTGCGATGAAGCGGTACTTGGTGATGGGGTAAATTTTCTTAGCCATTGTTACTTCCTCCTCCAGCTAACGCTCAGCCGAGGATTCTTCCCGGAGAGGGATGCATCATACATCAGTTTCACCACGAACAGCGCGTTGAACATCGAGCTGGCGATACCTACTGCGAGGGTGTTCGCGAATCCTTTGATCGAACCCGATCCGAGCTGCGAGAGCACAAGGGCTGCAATGATCGTGGTGACGTTGGCGTCCATGATCGTCCAGAACGCCTTGGCGAATCCCGCCTTCACCGAAGCGGCATCACTCTTTCCTGCTGCCAGTTCCTCCTTGATACGTTCAAGGATGATAACGTTCGCGTCCACCGCCATGCCGACGGTGAGCACCAAACCGGCGATGCTGGTGAGCGTGAGGGTGAGGTTGAATGCAGAGAGTACCGAAAGCAGGATGATCAGGTTGAAGAGCAAGGCTACATCTGCAATGAGTCCGCTGCCCTTGTAGATCACCACCATGAAGAAGAACACAAGTCCGAGGCCGATGAGAATCGCCACGAGACCTGCACGGACGGTATCTTCGCCCAAGGAGGCGCCGACACCTTGCTGTCCCACGACGATGAGCTCGATCGGAAGCGCCGCTGTCTTCAGGACGATGGAGAGATCACGCGCCTCATCAAGACCGAAGCCCTTGATCTGGACACTGTTGCGGATCGGCTCGGTGATGGTTGCCATCGCCTTGACCTTTCCGTCCTGCACCACTGCCATCAGTTCGTTCGTATTGGTGGAAGTGAGCTTGTAGAAAATCTCGCCACCAGTCGTATCGAGTTCGAAATTGACCGTGGGTTGTCCCGTGATGGGATCACTGCCGGTCACGGCGTTGGCGATATGGATACCGTCAAGACCGATCTCCTCGTTCAACACGACGAAACTGGAAAGCTCATCCAATCCGTACGCATCGTTCACATAATATGCAGTGGCAACCTTGCCCGCGGGCAGGAAGTCGGGACGCTTGATTTGTCCCGCATCGGTGAATGCCTCGCCAGGGTTCTCGGTGAAATAGGTGTTCAACTGCGCGGTCAATTCCTGGTCGACAATCTGGAAGGTCAACGAACCTTTACCGCGGAGGAATGAATTCACCCGTTCGGGATCGGCCGCACCGGGAATTTCGATCAGGATCTGGTCGGTGCCCTGGATGCGGATATCGGGTTCGGTGACACCGAACTGGTCGATCCGTTCGTTGAGGATCGCGATATCTTCCTGCAACAAGGCAGTGATATCCGCACCGGAGAGATTGGTGCCGGTCTTGGCCTCGTAGGCCGCGACATCAGCCTCGAGAAGGATGCTCATGCCACCACGAAGGTCGAGTCCCAGTTGCAGGACCTTGCCGCTCAGGGTCTTCAGCTCAAGCAAAGCTGTCCTGTAATGACTTTCCAATGCATCGAACAGCCCCTGTTCGTTGTAGAAACCCCTGAAAACCGATTCCACGTTCCAAGAACGGGGAACGTCCCGTTTCATGGATTTATAGTTTTCCTTGGCTACCGGAATCAAGAACCCGTACTGATCGGGAAGGGAACCCTGGGGATCCGAAGCGATCAACGACTTGAGTTCACGCAAGTCCCTGGTCGCCTGACCCAGCGCATACTCCCTGATCTGGAGCTTTGAGCCTGTCGCAAGATCTTTTGTCTCCTGGGGTACGAACCCGTACCACTTTACGGTCGGATAAAGGAAAATTCCACATATCACCGCAACCAGAAGAACGATGAACAATCGCCCTCGTTTTTTCATGATGCTCTCCGTATGATATCGATGTCTCTACTTGGTCTCGTTCGGTTGGTCGCCATCATCGGAAGCTGCGGGGGTCTCTTCGACGACCACGGCATCCTCGACAGGCTCTTTCTGGGCACTTTTCGCACCCTTCTTCTTCGCAGGAGCCTCGACGGTCTCGGCTTTCTCTGTCTTTGCAGCGCCATTACCCTCTGCCTTCCTGTCAAGGATCTGTGCGATGGCGTTCTTCGAGAATTCGATCCTGGTGTTGTCATCAACCTTCACCACCACGGTCGTCTCCTTCACGGTGACGATGGTTCCGCGGATTCCACCGATGGATACGATCTTGTCGCCCTTCTTCATCGAGGAGAGCATGTTCTTGGTCTCCTTGTCCCGCTTTTTTTGCGGCCTGATGATCAAGAAATAGAAAATCAGGATGATGAGACCGAAGGTGATGAACGTGGTGGTCATCGATCCGGTCGAACCTGCCGAACCTGCAGCGGCACCCTGGGTTCCCAAGGTCGTCAGCAATGCATTCATACTATTTTAACCTCACTATCGGGCATGGAATTTTTACGTACCGCTTAACGTACCATGTTAAGCCAACAGTAGTCAAGTTTGATATCGGGGGCCCGGAAGGGACTGTCCGGCTACCGTATACTTCGACCAGACAACAAAAAGGTGGATCCCAGGACGCCTGGAATCCACCCGGATGAAGCGTAGTGGAGCCGATGTCTTACATCATGCCGCCCATGCCGCCCATGCCACCCATGCCGCCACCGGCTGCAGGTGCAGGCTCCTTGGAAGGCAGGTCGGTGATCGAACATTCGGTCGTGAGGATCAACGCAGCGATGGATGCAGCATTCTGCAGTGCGCTCCTGGTGACCTTCGCAGGGTCGGTGATGCCGGCCTCGAACATGTTCACCCACACCATCTTGGCAGCGTCGAATCCGACGTCGGCCTTCTCGTGCTTTGCCTTCTCGGCGATAATGGATCCGTCAAGTCCGGCGTTCTCGGCGATCTGCCGGATCGGCTCCTCGAGAGCCCTGCGGACGATCTTGTAGCCGATGACCTCTTCCTCATCCAATCCGGTGAGGTTCTTGGCCTCCAACGCCTTGACAGCCTGGATCAATGCGACACCGCCTCCGGCGATGACACCTTCTTCGATCGCTGCGCGGGTTGCGGACAAGGCATCCTCTACCCGGTGCTTCTTCTCCTTGAGCTCGACCTCGGTGGCCGCACCGACATTGATCACCGCGACACCGCCAGCGAGCTTGGCCAGACGTTCCTGGAGCTTCTCACGATCATAGTCGCTGGAAGTGTCCTGGATCTGCACCTTGATCTGGCTGATGCGGTCCTTGATGTCAGACTGTTTGCCAGCACCGTTGATGACCGTAGTGTTGTCCTTCTCCACCTTCACGGTCTTCGCACGGCCGAGCTGGGTAAGGTCGGTGTTCTCAAGCTTGAGACCGATCTCTTCGGAAATCACCTGACCACCGGTGAGGATTGCGATGTCCTCGAGCATTGCCTTGCGCCTGTCACCGAAACCGGGAGCCTTCACGGCCACCGCGGTCAGTGTGCCGCGAATCGTGTTCACGATCAGGGTGGCGAGGGCCTCGCCATCGACATCTTCTGCAATGATGAGGATCGGCTTGCCTGCCTGTGCCACTTTCTCGAGCACCGGGAGCAGGTCCTTCATGTTGGAGATCTTCTTGTCATAGATGAGGATGTAGGGATCCTCGAGGATGGAGACCATGGTATCGCGATTGGTTGCGAAGTAGGGAGAGAGATATCCGCGGTCGAACTGCATGCCTTCGACAAAGTCGGTAGTCGTCTCGATGGTCTTGGACTCCTCAACGGTGATGACTCCATCCTTTCCGACCTTCTCCATCGCGTTGGCGATCTCATCGCCGATCTCGCGATCATTGTTCGCGCTGATCGTCGCAACCTGGGCAAGCTCTTCCTTGTCCTTGATCATCTTCGCCTGGCGCTTGAGTTCCTTGATCGTGTCCTCGACAGCCTTGTCGATACCACGGCGGATACCCATCGGATTGACGCCGGCAGCCACGCTCTTCATCCCTTCCTTGGTAATGGAATAGGCAAGCACGGTAGCGGTGGTGGTACCATCACCCGCGACATCGTTGGTCTTCGTGGCGACTTCCTTGAGCAACTGTGCTCCCATGTTCTCGAACGGATCCTCGAGCTCGATCTCCCGTGCAACCGAGACACCGTCCTTGGTTACCGTCGGCGCACCGAACTTCTTGTCGATCAGTACGTTCCGGCCCTTGGGCCCCAACGTCACCTTGACCGCCCTGGAAAGCTTCTCGACACCGACTACCAGAGCCCTGCGGGCTTCTTCATTGAACTGCAGCTGTTTTGCCATAGTGTACCCCTCACTTGTATGTGTAATTCTTTTTTCATATTCAGCCTGAGACCAGGCCCGGGTGATCCGGGGACATACCATTCCCCTCACCGATATGTAACATACAAATAAAAAACGGGAACAGCAACAGCAAATTGTAAAAATTTCTCAATGGTGTACCAAGGACTCCTTGCGAATCATGGTACGGGGATTCACACATGCGTAAAGTGTACCACAGTAAAATCTTGATGCATGGTTTGCACGACACTTCCCGGATGTTGCCGGGACAAGGTGGCACTCCCATTGTTCCGGGACTGTTCAGCGAACGCCTTGCAGACCCTAGGGTCGACCGTGACAGTCGTTCTCGATGCGGTGCTCATGAATCTCAGTGTGATAAACTTTGCAAATCTTCTGATTCTTTGGGTCATCTTATCCAAACATACGCTTTTCAAAGAGAATGCATCTCTTTTCTTGACAAAGGGAAAGAGGTATTGGCATACTATGTCCACTGAACATGAACATGCGAGTACCTCATGCAAAGGAGTGGCGTGTGAAAGAGTGGAAGAAAGAAAGATTGACTGTACGGGTCTTCAACAACCGCAGTGAAATGGGGATAGCCGCGGCGAAAGATTTTGCCTTGGCAGTCGAACGGTTGCTGAAGACCAAAGATACTCTTAACGTGGTGTATGCTGCGGCTCCGTCCCAAAATGAATTCCTGAGAGCCATGGCGAACGATGCACGCATTGATTTTCGCCGGATCGCTGCCTTCCATATGGATGAGTACACGGGCTTGTCCACCGACTCGCCCCGGTCATTCGGGAGCTTCTTGAAAAACGCCATCTTCGATCGGGTTCCTTTCAAGGAGGTTCATCTGATCAAGGGTGATACGAAGGATCCCGATGAGGAAGCCAGACGCTATAGCCGATTGTTGGCCACCCATCCGATCGATATCGTGTGCATGGGGATCGGGGAGAACGGACATATTGCGTTCAACGACCCTTCGGTCGCCGATTTCAACGATCCATTGGCAGTCAAGGTTGTAGAGCTTGAAGAGACATGCCGCCTCCAGCAGGTACATGACAAGTGTTTTCCTCAACTCTCCGAAGTACCGACACATGCGTTGACCCTGACGATCCCGACGCTCGCAAGTGCCACATATCACTTTTGTGTGGTCCCCGCATCGTCGAAGACAAAGGCTGTCCATGATACGCTGAACAGCCCGATCAGCACCGCTTGTCCCGCTACCGTGATGAGAACCTGGGGACAACCAGTCCTCTACCTCGATCCAGACAGTGCACGCATGTTGCACGATTAGGAGCTTCAGATGTCCAGATTGGCGTTGCTCGGTGGTCAGAAGACCATCTCGATCGATTACCTGAAAGCGGCTACCCTTCCCGTCGTCTCCGAGAAGGGCAAGCGGGTAGTGAATGAACTCATGGAGAAGGGAGAGATTTCACAATCCCCGATCGTCGCACGATTCGCAAGACGGTTCGCTGATTATGTGGGGACCGACTATGGACTGTGCACGAACAACGGAACCTCTGCATTGGAGAGCGCGGTATTCGCCGTCGGAGTGGCTCCCGGTGATGAGGTGATCGTCCCCTCCTACACGTTCTGGGCAAGTGTCACTCCGATCATCGCTCAGCACGGGGTTCCGGTATTCTGCGAAGTGGATCCCGATACGCATTGCATCGATCCGATGGATATCGAACGCCATGTTTCTGCAAGGACGAAGGCGATCATGGTTGTCCATGTCTGGGGAAATCCGTGTGACATGGATCCGATCATGGAGATCGCAAAGCGCCATGGTCTGGCAGTGATCGAGGATTGCTCACATGCGCATGGAGCCTCCTACAAGGGCCGGATGGTAGGATCGATCGGTGATGTCGGCTGTTTCAGCTTTCAGGGGTCGAAGACCCTTCCGGCCGGTGAGGGCGGCATATTGGTCACCAACGACAGGACTTGTTATGAACGGGCTGCGGCCCTGGGCCATTATGAACTGATTCCTACCCTCCCCACAGACTCTCCGTACCACAGGTACATGTTGACAGGCATGGGGCAGAAATTCCGTATCCACCCGTTCGCAGTCGCACTCGCGGATGCACAGCTGGACGAATTGGATGCACGGAGCGAATTGCGACGAAGGAACGCTCTCAGCTTTGAGCAAGGAATAGCAGACATTCCGTTCGTCCGCCCCCAACGTGAGCTTGATGGTGCTCACCGAGTCTTCAGTTACCACTATTTCCGCTACATGCCGTCCACGGGAAATCCAACGGAGACCTATGCATTCCTCAAGGCATTGCACGCGGAAGGAGTTGCATGCGGGTACTGTGGATACGGACGATTGCACAAGGCCCCTCTTTTCTTGGAAGGAGGCCCTTACGGTGATTGCATCGCGAGCGATCCAAAGGTTGTCACGCCGTTACCGAGAACTGAGATGACCGCACGTACCACGTTCCTCGCGGCACCCCGTTTTGAGACGGAATGTGATGAGCTGATACACCAATACATCACCGCGTATCACAAGGTATCCGAGCATATTGAGGAGGTCCTCGCGTACATGCGCTCGAACGACCTTTCCAAGGAATTGGCACGATTGAGCGGAAGAAGCATAGCGATGCTCTAGGAGCCAGGAGGATGTTGCAAGAATCCATTCCGCTGTTCACCATGCGGGACAACAAGAACAACGACCTTCCGGTGTACATCAGGACCTATGGTTCGGAACAGGTGACCAAGGGGATGCACGCACATCAGATGATCCAGATAAACTATGTCGTCACCGGCAGCATCGTCCATCAGATCAACCGATCACAATTCGTCATTACCGCGGGGGATGCGTTTGTCATCCCTCCGCTTGTACCACATGGTCTCAAACCGATCGAGGATACACCCTTCACGATAACCGAACTTGAGTTCAACCCCGAATTTCTCTGGGGCAACCTGCAACCGATGGATCAGATGGAAGGATTCTTCGATTTTGCCTACATCGAACCGTTTCTCGTCAGCGAGAAGGAGGTCAAGCCCCGGCTGAACATTCCCGTCCGTGACCGCCAAGAGATCGTGGAGGCGTTACGGGAAATTACCGAAGAATACATGCAACAGAGGCAGGGGTTCCTCCTGGCAATCAAGGCATGTATCCTCCGCCTGCTGGTCCGCTTGGGAAGGCTCTACACACGAGAAGTCTTCATGGACGGTGAGGATGGCTTGCATGCCGAGCACTCTCGGGCAATCGGAAGGGCCCTTGCCTATATCGATGAGCACTTCCGGCAGCAAATCGGAGTCGATCTGGTCGCGGAGCAAGCCTATCTCTCGAAGTCCTACTTCTGCTATCTGTTCAAACACTTGACCGGAAGAACCTTCCTCGAATACGTACAGGAGAAACGGTTGAACCATGCATGCCGCATGCTGATCGAGACAGACAGCAAAATCTCGGATATTGCCGTGGCCAGCGGATTCACTACGATTCCCCACTTCAACCGGGTATTCAAACAGAAACTTGCCACATCACCGCGCCATTACCGCAAGCAGTATGGGACATCAATGGTTGCAAGATCACCGTCAGACCTTGCGATACCCGTTCCATCGTTCCCAATACCCTGAGGCATCTCCACCCATGACCGATTTTTCGAGATCGGCACGGGAAGCTCCCCCGGAAATTTGCCGCTCCACTTCACGTCCGCTTGCATGCAATTGTCTGACCTTTGCTATCGTCTCCTCATTGCACATGATCGGCTCCATCACCGTGAATACGTAAGAAGCCCCACAGGATGCGGCGGAAAAGATGAAATCCTCGATCGATCGCATCGACATGTCCTGGTAGTGGAAGCTGCCAAGTCGCCAGCAGAACGGCAACCACTCATGTGCACCGATGATCGCTGGGTTGAGTTTGGGTGAAATCCCCGGGTCGAAATCGGTGATTCCCAAGCTGGCAAGATATGGCAGGTGAGCCGGTCTCATATCTTCACAGTGCAGTTTCCTTGCAGGAATCGGAGCACGATAAAATTCCTCCCAGAACGGCAGGACCATCTCAGGCCACATATGGGGTGCATACATCGCTGCGATATCGTCGCACAAGCGCCCATGATCAGGGAAGGGGTCGAGCACATCGCCCCCATCGACCGTGCAATAGAATTTCGTGTACTCGACAATGCTGCGGGTCACCAGGTGCATGCAATGCTTGAACAGATCGGGATCGTCATAGACGGCGTACATGCTTTCCATCCCGGACAAGGCCCAGAGCGTGGTCAACGGACCTTCCCACTGCCAACCCCAATGGACCCGCTTGCCCGCGAACCTCTTGCGCATGATGGCCAAGTACTGTTTCTGTCTCTTGGTAAGCTCACTGGAGAAGGTGTCATCTCCTTGTACGCTTTCCAAAAGAGCCACTGCCTTGGCCAGTCCCATCGGTTGCATGTCCAGGGCAACTTGACCAGTCTTGGGAAAAATCAACGGAATCCCCAGTGTGTTGAGATGTCCGTATTTGATCACTGGTGTGGTATAGGGAACAATCAAGGGAACATCGTCTCCGATCAATGATTCAAGACGATCCCGGCCTTCCGTGAATGCGGTGATGCACGCGTCAGGATCGCGGTAGAGATCATACATCGGAATACCGCACAGATACCCCAGCGTATCCACCGTGGCGATGACAAACACATCAAACGGTTTTGCCAGTTCCATCGATGATCTCTGTGGTTCCGAAATTGTGTTGCGCGGATCAATCATGTTGAACCTCCTTGGCCATCGAGGAGAAGCCTTCCCATATGAGTTGTTCCAAGGAGGAGTCGAACGGTCCGGGCAGGCCGTAGTACTTGTATGCCACAGCTACCTCATAGCCCCCTTCATCGCACGCATCTTCTCCTGGCAGGTAACCGAGCGATCCGTTCGCATACCCCACCAGCATGACCGGGGTACGGGCAAAAAGCGCCTTGATCCGCTTTCCCGGGTCTGAGAACAATTCCCCGGGAACCATGCACAGCGTCACCGCATTCCCGATGGAGAGCACGGAGAGCTCTGCCTCTACCGATTCAGGAATCTGTGAAAGTCGGAGCAACCTATCGATCCAGTGGCGTTGTGCCTCGACTTCCCATACCGGGTTATCATGCAACCGTACGAACGGTTCCAAATCTTCCGCTTCTTTCTGTGCACGCGCCAACTGTTCTGCATTGTCCTTCTGTAAGGCAATCAACTCTTCTCTGGACGGTATGGATCCGAATCGGCAGGAAATGGTACGCCGAACGAAACACATGTGATTTTCCGTTTCACCACGCCGGACTGCCTTTTCCTGCAGCGAATCGAATAATCTGTCGGCAATCTCGGCACCCATGTGTTCGACATCTTCGATCGTGCCTTCCCTGAACGACGAACCGTCCGGTCCGAGCAAAGCCGGTCGGACATCGCCACACGCACCGGTCAAGGGAACCACGACCACGTGTGAACCAAACTCACGCTTGAGATGCCGTGCGATACTCCCCGGATAATCGGCAGAGACCGCTGCCACGGAAACAGCCAAGGTGGTAGGATGCACCGCCGTCTGGATCCATACGCTGCGGATATTCCCTGCCATATCCCGGAAAATCGATGCAACCACCTCATCATCCCGGCTACCAGCGGGATTCGGACGCATCTGGATCTTTTGCGTTTTCGGATCGCGGTTTCGTCTGTTGATCCCGACAGGTACCTCGAACGTGACGGTATCGAGAGTAACGGGAGACAATCGGGGGCCGACCCTGCGCGCAGCTTCGATCAACATGCACTTCACATGTTCCATATACTCGCGGTCAGCTTCCAAGACTCCGAGATCAATGACCGGAGGTGCTGTATGGGTATGAGTGGTGCTCACGATGATGTGGGAGGTCTCCACGCCAAGAGGAGATGCCAAAGCCTCCCGTATTTCCTCAACCGTCCCGATCGAGAGCTCCAAGAGGTCAGCCACTACCAATGCGCATCTGCAATACGGAGACTCCAACAATGAGATGCGTGCATACAAGTTGTCGAGCACCGCTTCTGACGGCATGTTCCGGGCCGCGTGTCCAGAAAGGCGGGTCCCTACTTGCGGAGTGATATCGACCTCAATGGCATCCATGGCAAGCGGGCTTTTTTTCGCAAGCACATCGTAGCAGTCTATCAAGGAGAGTCCGGTATGATATCCGGGATCCAAATCAGGAGTTGCCGGGATGACAGCTATGGGGCGACCATTGGCGTCGATTGTCTGGATAGGAATCTGGCAAGCGGACGGAACACGGAAATTTCGTGAGAATGATTGCATGCAGGTATCGAACCACTTCAATCCCCACTCGGACCATCGCGCACAACCGTTCAGTTCCTCGACCAGTGCGATGGCACGCAAAGTCTCGGGCAGGGACCACCAAGGCATCGTATCATGGATCGCCTCCCTGTTCTCTGCATCGACGCCCTTGGCAATACCCCCCGGCTCACGATATCCATAGGCGAGATTCACCTTGAGCAGCCTCATCAGCAGAAGCTTGGTCTTTTCCATCCATTGGCTGTCTATCGCCTCTTCCGGATAAGAGCTGTACATGAACCGCAACATCTGGCCAGCAAGTCCGACAAACTCCAAAGCATGACCAGGATCGAGCAAAATGCGACCATTCTCGTCCCGGGAGGGCTTCCCATCGGGATCTATCCACTCCAACAACGTATCTTCATCAACAGAGATCCAACGGCGACCGACATTCACATGCTTTGCAAGGACCGATTCGACCAAGCTACGACCGAGAGCCGGGGCATCGCTGTCCCGTTCCAGTCGCATCAGCAGGCTTACGGCTCCAAGCGCGAGCATCTGCCCCGCATAGCTGGTACGGCCGTCGGCATACGGTTTATATTGCGATTCATTGAAGCTGATCTGGTCGTTATGGAAATTTCCAGAAAGGATCGCATCGATGACCTGCTTCAGATATTCCTTCGCCGCACTCTTTTGGACCTTGCTTCCATGGTAGTGATGGAACGCATACAGTCCTCTTGCACAGAAAAGGTCGCTCATCGTATAGCGGACATCAGAATCCCGACCACTATCCGTTTTCGATTCGATCAGGAAGCGCAAGTGTCCTCCCGAAACCGTCCTTGCCTGTTCCAGGTTCTGTGCGACATCATGGCCCAAGCCTATCAAGGCATCCGTGTCGATTGCGGGATAACCGGAGAATTGGGAGAACCAGTGTACGTGTGTCGCAATCGCCTCCAAGCCACGACCTTGGATCCAACTGTATACATGATCCTTGTCCCGGATTCCGGGTATGGAAAAATGATCGGTCCCTGTCAAGGCATCGAGTTTCAGGTCGATCCAACGGTAATCAGGTCGCAATGTGCGTCGCTTGAGCATCAGGAGCATCGTATCGACGATGATCTCTCTCATGGTATGCAAGTGGGAAAGTACGGTTTCATGTGCGGCGTCTGTGTGCATGGTGTATCCTTGTCCGATTACGGCAATCTGAAAAGTTCTTGCGCATTATCTCCCATCAAGCGGGATCTTGAGGATGCATCAGGTATCGCTTCCTCTACCATCCCCAACGCATACCCTGGATGGAACAGCGTGGTGTCGGTACCGAAGAGCACTCGATCATCTCCGAAAGTTCCGATCAACTGCAGCAACTTGTCTCCCGTCGTACAACTGGAACAAATCTCTGCATACACATGTGATCCCGCATTGGCAATCTCATTCGCAAGATACCAATCGAAACCACCGGCGTGTGCGAGGATGATCTTGAGATTGGGAAATCTCCGCAGTACCGGGAGGACTTGCAACGGCGTCTCCCGTTCCGAACCATAGGTGTGAATCAATATGGGAAGGTCAGCCATGAATGCAGCTTCTGCAATACGGAATCCTGCATTCGTATCGA
Source organism: Spirochaetales bacterium (assembly GCA_018433865.1). Taxonomy (GTDB): domain Bacteria; phylum Spirochaetota; class Spirochaetia; order Sphaerochaetales; family Sphaerochaetaceae; genus UBA8525. The sequence continues at coordinate 26,104 of JAHDQJ010000025.1, forward strand.
AACGTTTTTGCTGTATCATCGGGTGGATCTTCACACCCACGAACCGCCGTGCTCTCCCTTCCGGGTTGTCGGTCCCGTAGGTCCTGATCTGTGCAAGAGACTCCTCTGGGTAATGCAAGTTCACGGTTATGTAACCAAACAGGCGTTCCTCCGCATGCAGAACCATGGCGAGTTCCTTGTTACCCGTAATGAAATCGTACCGGACAGCCCGACTGCTGGAAATGATGGTCTTGTCGATCTTCCAACGATCCATCTGGGAAACCAAATCACTCGCACTCAAGTCTGCTATGGGGAAAGACCAGTGTCCAAGATGTGCATGCACGTCAACGGTCATGGAAAATCCTCCCCAACAGACGTACCGAATTCCCCGTGAGCACCTGTTCCTTCGCTTCGGGATATTTCAGATCATCAAGCAAATTCATGGACGATTTGATTGCTCCGAATGGTGCTCCGGATGCAAACACCAAGTGATGCTTGAACCATGGATAGACGTATTCAATGGTACCCGGACCATGCAGAAGTCGGGTAGTGATATACAGGGATGAAGATTGACGGAACCTGACCGACCAATCCGCACTGTCATAGAAGTGCAAACTTGCGATCACTGCCATGGCATCTTCGGTCATGTCAAGCACCCGATCGATGTCAGCGACAGGAGCATCTATCAACAGGCAACAATCATGCTCGTACAACCACCCGCAAATCATCTTGGAAACCGGGTGAGAGATACTCCATGCCTGCTCCTGGGGATAGAGACGCCAGATTCGGGCTCCTGTTACCCAAGCCTTCTCGAGGACCTGCATGCAACGCTGCTCCCCTTCCAATGGGTTCACGGTACAGACAGGGATATGCGGGGAGGAACGGAAATCAGCAAGCAACGCATCGTTTCCACTGAGCGGGTCGTACCACAATCCTTCGAGGTTGTGCATCAGCGCACAATCGATCCCTGATCCTGAAAGTAGGTTCTCAACCCGCTCACGCGAAGCATCCACGCATTGGCGGGGTGAAAAACCATAACTAACCGACCAGTCAACCGTACACACGATACTACCCCTTCATACCCGTCAATGTGATTCCCTGGATAATCTTCTTGCGCATCAACAGGAACATGATGAGCACAGGAATGATCGAGAGCATGGAACCGGCGTTGATAGGTCCGAGGTCGACGGTAAACCGGTATTGGAACATCCCGAGTCCGAGTTCCATCGTCCACAACTCCCGGCTGCTGGTGATGATCAAAGGCCAGATGAACGCAGCCCATGTCTGCTGGAATGCGAAGATCGAAATCGCTCCGATAGGTCCTCCGAGCATCGGGAATACCACAGACAGGAAAATCCTCCACTCAGAGGCTCCGTCGATGCGAGCGGCATCGAGCAGTTCATCGGGAATCGAGGCCATGATGTTCTGGCGCATGAAAAATATTCCATAGCTCATGATAAGGTAAGGAGCTATCAATCCTATGAATTTATTCACCCATCCCATCTTCACCATGCTCATGTACAAAGGAATCATATAGACTTCAAGGGGAACCATCGCAGTCGACAATGTAAGGATGAACAGAAAGCTTTTCAACGGAAAATTGAACTTCGCAAAGACATAGCCCGCCACCGAGCTGGTGATGAGAATCGCCACTGTGGAGAGAGAGGCCATCAAAACGCTATTCACGAAGAACCGGGCGAACGGAGCTGTTGCGAATACCGTCACATAGTTCTGGATGGTCACCGTATTCGGAATGAGCTGAGGTGGCCAACTCAAGACCTCGTGAGGCGGCTTCAATGAGGTGGAAAGCATCCAGATGAAGGGCAGGACCATGATGGAAGCTCCCAATAGCAGTGACAGGTGCTTGAGTATGACCAACGGTTTCCCTGAGTAATTTTTCATACCAAGCCTCCTTTGCGAAGCAATCTTCGTTTATCTCTTCGCTCTTTGTTTCCGGAAATGCCGAATTGCAGCAGGGTGAGCGCGAGAATGATCAAAAAGAGAACCACCGCCTCCGCAGCGGCATAACCGGTACGGAAGTAACGGAAGGCATTTTCATAGATATCGAACACGATGGTCCGCACTGCATTGCCCGGAGCTCCTTGAGGCCCGCTGGTCATGATGAATACCTGTGTGAACACGTTGTATGAATTGATCGTGGAAATGACCAGGACGAAGAGCATGATCGGCCTCAGCAATGGCATGATGATCCGCCAGAATACTTGCATCGTACTCGCACCGTCGATCCTGGCTGCTTCAATGTAGGATTCGGGAATGTCACGCATTCCGACCAAAAAGATGATCATGTTGTACCCGACGATCTTCCATACGCTCATGATGATGATCGCAACCATCGCGGTATTCGGAAACACCAACCATCCGATAGGCTCGATGCCGACCCAAGAGAGTACATAGTTGAGCAACCCATACGTCGGATCATAAATCCATTTCCAGACTACCGCCACCGGGACCATCGGCGTGATGACCGGCAAGAAGTATATGGTCTCATAGAGAGCGCTTGCCTTGGAACGTGTGGAGAGCAACGCTGCCAACAGGACCGCAAATGCAACACTGAAAAGAGTCACGAATACGGCAAAGTAGGTAGTGTTACGCAACGAGAGGACAAACAGATCGTCCGCAAACAGATCCTTGAAGTTTGTGAAACCGATGAACTGCTGGAGAGGATTCCCGATAGTCGACTGAAAGAAACTGTAGAGGAAGTTCTGGAAAATCGGAACTATCCTGACGAAGCCGAAGATCAGGATCACAGGAAGAATCGCCGTGTAGGCGAACACTCTCTTCTTGAATTCTGTCTCGCTCAGCTTCTTTCGCCCAGGAGACGATTCGGTGGATATACGTTTCATGGTTGGGTACCTTCCAAGTTTTCGATATATCGGGGAGCTCATGCCCCCCGATATATCTTACATGCGAATTCAATACAGTTGGGATCAAACTTCCTTATTCACCGAACATGTTGTAGCGTTGCAGGATTTGGTTCGTCTCGGCAGCTGCATCGGAGATGACCTTCGCGATTCCGGCAGGATTGTCCACGAGCGAGGAATCGAGGAATGCGGTGACCAGACGCTCTGCAAGACGAGTCATGAGCTCATCGAATGGACCGATCGGGATGTATCCGAACTCTTCATACCCGGGCTCGGAAGCAATGAATGCCTTGAACTGGGGTTTGCGTGCGATGATCTCATCAAGCTTGACATCCGCGCGGGCAGGGAGCCAACCGACATTGTCGAGCATCCACTGCTGATTCGCGTCATTGACCATGAACAGTACAAAGTCCCATGCCAAGTCGGGATTCTTCGCAGCCTTGGTGACATAGAGGTTCTGGATGTTCGTGATGCGTCCCCAACGTGCATCGGAGGGAACGAGGGCCGTGTCATACTTCAGATTCGGCGCCTTTGCGGCGGTATCACCGATAACCCAGGATTCCCTGAAGAACATGGCAGCCTGTCCGAGCTGGAAAGCTTCGGCATCATGCTTGATCTTATGATCGTCCCAATTGTCCTTGTGCACTGCGTCGACGTAGAACTTGAGGGCATTCCGACCTGCATCATTGTTGTAACCGGCGTGATAGGTACCGGGAGTCTTGCCTTCGGAGATGATTGTTCCACCCATCGGATAGAGGACGAACCACCACTTCTCAGCTACTCCGGAACCTTGTCCCGAAATCCTCAGGCTGTGACCTGCACGAGTCAGATTGCCGGCTGCATCGTACTTGGCAAGCTTCTTCGCATACTCATACATTTCGCTCATGGTCTTCGGAGGACCGGAAAGTCCGGCTTCGGCGAACATCTCGGTGTTGTAGAATAGCGAAGTGCGTCCCTGGAAGAACGGCACACCATAGACATCACCCTTGTACATGTTGTTCTTCAGCGCGAAGTCGCTGTATCTGCCCGGAGCCTTTACGAATTGGTCCACATTGGCAGGCATCTTGGGCATGAAACCGGCCTCTATGAACTTCTGGTTGGCGTACACAGATACGTCAATGATGTCAGCGACCGTGTTCGAGGGGATCGTAGCGGAGAGTTTCTGCTCGAACTCCCGCAACGGGTGGGTCACGATGTTGAATTCTACATTGGGATGGGTCTTCTGATACTCAGCGGCCGCATACTTGTAAAACGCTTCCATCTCCGGATATCCGCACCAAATCGAAAGGGTTTCCTTCCCTCCGGTTTCTGCAGCTCCGCCTGCGAATGCCATGCTTGCCACGAGCAACAGGGCGAACATGACGAGACACAATTTCCGTGCCATACACTCCTCCTTTTATGGTGTGTTGTCTGCTATGCAACATTTAATAATGTTACGTGTTATTATATACCCCCCGAATATGGTGCCGTCAAGGAAAATCTCTTGGGTCGTTGAAATTACCGAAGGTCTGACACATCATGAGAATTTGCACGACGCACCATCTGCATGGCGGGATCAAACCGCATCTGCAGAACAAACGGGAAAGATACGACAGGGGTATGGGAAGTAGCGTGATTCAGGATCTCCCGCACAGGTGTACCACTGGCAACGTCATGGTTCCGATCGGGTCTTCGGCCCTATCGTCCTTTTTGGCTCCCTATGCATGGGATCCCGAATGACACGGAATGTATGCCATCCATCTTGCAGACCGTATGTTCAATCCTGGACAGTAAGCTCTTTCTGCAATCGGTTCTTGAAGAGGCTTGCAGTACTTCCATAGATTTCACCCCGGAATTCCGGTTGCAGGAGGAGGAAAGTCACGTCATCATGCGTATACGGTGAAGTCCGACGGTAAAACTGCTCCTTAACATATGCATAAATCCCTTCATCCATAAGGAAGGGGCTGAGGAGGATGATCCGTTCCGGGTGGAGAATCTGGTAGAGAGTCGCAAGACTTTGGGCAAGGGCTTTCGCTGCCTTGCGGATGATCTCGCTCTCACCAAGATGATGCTCAAGGTAGAAAGGCCTGAAGTCATTTTCGTTTTCCGGAACACCCGGGTAGGCTTTGGAGAGCTCGGGAAGCAGAGCCCATAATGCAGCTTCCGTCTCCAGGCATCCGATGCCTCCGCATCGGCATACCGTCTCATTGTGCAAATCCACGGCAACGTGACCCGCTTCCATGATGTAACCGGGAGTTGATTCGAGTATCACGCCGTTCATCGCATAGGTGGCTCCGATGCCATAGCCCCAGTGGTAGAGGAGCGTTCCTCCCTCTTGATACTCGTTCTCATACATCAACAGGTGGTTCAGCTTGGCCTCAAGGCTCGTGGATACCAAGACCTCGGAGTTGAGTCGCTCACCGAGCTTTCCGAATGAGAAGTTCTTGATATTGGGCCAACGCATGGAGAATATCAGTTCCTGGCGAATCTTGTTGAAGTTACCGAAAAAAGACAAACCTACCCCGATGAACTTCGAACTCTCCGGGGTTTTTTCCTTCAGGGGGATGATCAGCTCCACCAACAAACGCATCAGATCATCATTACCCATCTGCAGGGAAACGTTGATCGAATTTTCTGCCAGGATGTCACCCTTGAGATTCAGCAACACCGCTTTCAACTGCTTGGAGACGATATAGACCGCGACTCCCACCAGATAATCGGGATTCATGTAGAGCCGTATCTCCGGGCGCCCTTTCCTCCCATTGCTCTGCAGCTCACCTTCATAGACCATCCCCTGGTCGATAAGCTCGGCGACCATGTTGGAAACTGTGGTTGGACGCAATTTGAGATCGGTGACGATTCTTTTCCTGGTAATACCCGGATCCAGGCATATCTGCTGGTAGATCAGTGCTTTTTCAGTATCCTTGATGCGGTGAGACGTCTGGTCATGAATGGTATGCAATAGTGAAAGCATGGGTGATGGGGAATCCTCTCTAGCTCCGAATGATATAACTTCCTGCGACCATTACATGTTCTACAACGAAATTAGGACTGAATACAACAATGTCGGCATCGAACCCGCAAGCAATCTTCCCTTTTCTTGTCGAAAGACCTGCGATCTTCGCCGGATTCACCGTCATCATCCGAACAGCATCGGTCAATGGGAGACCGACATCCATGTGCATGGTCCTGACCAACCGCTCTCCTGTCGCGATGCTTCCCGCGAACGCACTACGATCGGGAAGCTTCGCCACCCCATCTTCGACGATGACCCGCTGTCCTGTCTCGTTAGCACCCAAAAGGAACTCGCCTTCTCCCAATCCTGTGGCGCGAAGCGAATCAGAGACAAGGCACATGTTTGCGGTTCCTTTCACTTTGTGTATCAAGCGTAGCAACGATACCGGCAGATGCTTTCCGTCAGCAATCACCTCAACCGGAAGATCATCAATCAGATAACCGGCCTCGATCACACCCGCGTGCCGATAGGCATGTTTTCGAAAGACTCCCGACATGCCCGAATACATATGTGTAAGCAGGCTGAATCCTTGTTCCATCGCCTTGAGTATCGTCTCATAATCTGTGTTCGTGTGTGCCATCGAGGCTATTACGCCTCGTTTGACAAGTTCGCGTCCCATCTCCAATGCACCCGGCAACTCAGGAGCGAGCGACCAACGCTTGATATCAGGAAATTGATCAAGTAGCGGGAGGTACTCATTCGGATCCGGATCACGAATGTATCTCGGATCCTGTGCTCCGCGCTGTTCCTGTGCAAAATAGGGTCCCTCAAGATGCAACCCGATGAAGTTGGGCATGCCCGGGCTATGCTTGACTTGCAAATAAGCTTCGATGGAACGGCGGGTATCTTCGATCGATCCCGATAACGTTGTCGGCATCATGCTTGTTGTCCCATGTTCCAAGTGCATTCGCGCAGCTTTCTCATACGCATCCACGGTGCCGTCCATGAAATCGGCACCCCCTGCTCCATGCACATGCAAATCGATTAAACCTGGTGCTACATAGCTGTGCCTGACATCGAGCTCACTCTCGTGTTGTCCGACAGTACTCCCAAGAGGTTCCACCCGTGTGATGATTCCGCTTTCGATATGGATATCGCCATCGATCATCCTGTAGGGAGTGATTATCCTTGCATTCTTGATCACCCATGCCCGCTCCATGCTGTTGCACCACCTTTCTCCCATATAATAACATACAATGGTTATAATTCAAGAAACACCTCATGCGATCATGGGGGACATGTCCATGAACATGTCGGCATGAAGACGACAGTCCGGAAGTGACGGGAGAACCGGATGTACAGAATCCCACCGAAGGATTTTTCGATTCGTTAGACAATCCCAACCATGCCCAGCTGTACATTTTTACACTTCCGTGGCACATTCTCCGCATGGAACGACGCAGTTCGATTGCACACGGCGTGGCCTTCGGAACCATATTGGTCTGGGGGACCACATTCATCGCGACCAAGATCCTCCTCGACGACTTCTCTCCGATCGAGATCCTCGTGATCCGGTTCGTCATGGGATATCTCGGGCTGGTCATATTCGACATCGTCTCAGGCAAGCGCACGACAGCGAAGCGCTTCGAGGCGAAGCAGGAACTCCTGTTCGCAGGCGCGGGGTTGACCGGGGTCGTCATGTACTACCTGCTGGAGAACTTCGCACTGACACTCACCTATGCATCGAATGTCGGGATCCTCGTCTCCATGGCACCGCTCACCACGGCTCTGCTGGCTCTTTTCTTCCTCAGGGAGGAACCGATCAAGTTCTCCCTCGTCATCGGCTTCGTCATCGCGACCGTAGGGGCAGCCCTCGTCATGTTCAACGGAACGGTCACGCTCAAACTGTCACTCACAGGCGATTTGCTTGCACTTGCCTCGACCGTGGGATGGGCGATCTATTCGATCATTCTCAAGAAGATCGATACCACGCGTTACGCGGTGACCACCTACACGAAGAAAATTTTCTTCTATGGCATCGTGTTCATGCTTCCTGTCGCCCTCCTGAGCGACTTCTCCGTCCAAGCATCCTCCTTCTCCGCAAGGAACATCCTCTTGTTGCTCTTCCTCGGCCTCGGGGCGAGTGCCACATGTTTCGTCAGCTGGAACCATGCAGTACAAGTCCTGGGAGTATTCAAGACCAGCGCATATATCTACCTGACGCCCTTGGTCTCCCTCTTCACCGCTGCGGTGGTGCTTGCCGAACAGGTAACCCTGATGGCAATCCTCGGCTGCCTGCTCGTACTGGGCGGTCTGTATGTGTCGGAACGCAAGACGGCCAAGAACATGGAGAGCGCAGCCGCATAGAGTTGCCGGGCGGTCCCGTTCATGGTATCTTCTACCGATATATCAGTATGAGGTACCACATGAAAACACATTATGGAAAAATGATCGGGGCAGTGCTGCTGCTCCTCGTGTTGGCCATGAGCGTGATCGGAGCAGCCGATCTCGATGCGTTCTGGACGCTCGATCTCGAAGGGAATGAGGTGACCCAGGAAATATTCTCTCCCTACCGGCTCACATTGGTCAACGTCTGGGCGACCTTTTGCCCCCCCTGCTTGCAGGAGATGCCCGATTTGGCTGCATTGAGTGATGAGTACGCCTCGAAGGGTGTGCAGATCTTGGGAATCGTCACCGATGTATACCACTCCAACCAGCAGGTTTTCATGAACAACCTCGGTACCGCAAACGCCATCATCGAAAAAACCGGAGCCGATTATGTACATCTGTTGCCATCGCAAGACCTGCATGAGCTCCGGTTGAAGTACGTCCAGGTGGTCCCGGAGACGTTTTTCGTTGACAGCACAGGCAAGATCGTGGGAAAAACGTATTATGGAGCGAAGAACAAAGCAGCATGGAAAAGCGTGATCGATTCCACATTGGCTCTTCTCGACTGATATCCCTCATCTTCCTCATCGCCGGAGGCTGCCTGATTGCCATCGGATTGATCCGCGGTGAGCAGTTCACCGTACTGAAGAAGGCGACGATGATCTGTCTGGAGTGTATCGGCCTTGGCTAGCGGAAGCTTCCGTGCACATGACCGGAGAAGGAATCTGGTCCAACTGTTCACCTCGATCATATCCAACGCCTACGTCAAGGGATTTCTGGAAGGGAAGATCTATCAAGGAGACTCCAAGGCGTTCTGCGTCCCGGGCCTGAACTGCTATGCATGTCCCGGAGCATTGGGCTCCTGTCCGATCGGTTCGTTGCAGGCGGTCCTGGGATCACGGGACACTTACTTCTCTTGGTATGTAGGAGGATTTTTGGTCGCAGTCGGTGCGGGGTTCGGGCGGTTCGCATGCGGTTGGCTCTGCCCCTTCGGTTGGTTGCAGGACTTGTTGCACAAGATCAAGCTGCCGAGACGGATCAAGCGGTTGCGCAGACTTCCCGGAGAGCGCTATCTCTCCCTCGCACGATACCTTGTGCTGGTGTTGTTCGTCATCCTCCTGCCGATGTTCGCGGTCGACTTCATCGGACAGGGGAGCCCATGGTTCTGTACATGGGTCTGCCCATCGGGAACCTTGTCGGGGTTGCTCCTGCTCGCAGGAAACGAAGGGCTGAGAAGCGTGGCCGGTTGGCTGTTTGCCTGGAAGAACCTCCTGCTTGCCATCACCGTGGTCGCCTCGCTGGTCATCTACCGCCCCTTCTGCCGGTACATCTGCCCGCTCGGTGCGATCTACGGTCTGTTCAATCCCATAGCGCTGTATCGCTTTGAGATCGACCATGAAGCATGTACCTTGTGCGGCATCTGCCAGAGAGTGTGCAAGCTCGACATCCCGGTATTCGAAAAACCGAACAGCAGCGCATGCATCCGATGCGGCGATTGCATCGCCTCCTGTCCACACTCGGCGATCAAGAGCGGGTTTCGTGGCGTTGTTCGCAAAAGCCCATCCGTCTCAGGAAACGCATGAGATTGTCCATGGTCAATGCCAGATCCTCGGGTGCCCGGGCGATGACCTGGGTGAAGTCCTTGGCAACGCGATTGATACTGAAGATCGCGCTGACACCCTCGTCATAGGCAGACTCGACCGATGGCCCGATGTCTCCGACGACAGCTACCAACGGTATCTGCCGCTTCTTGGTCCTCCGTGCGACTCCGATGACAACCTTTCCCCGCAGGCTCTGTGAATCGAGTGAACCTTCGCCCGTGAACACCAGGTCACAGCCTTCCAACAGGTCGTCGAACCGAACCAGGTCGAGGACAACCTCGATCCCTTTGGTGAGCGTGGCATCGAAGAAGGCGAGCATTCCTGCGCCCATTCCGCCGGCGGCTCCTGCTCCGGGAAGTGTGGCCACATCCTTGGACAGATCCTTCTTGACCAACTCCCCGAGATCTCGCAACTGACCATCGAGGAACTGCACCATCCTGATGTCCGCACCTTTTTGCGGACCGAATACCGCAGCAGCTCCGGAGGTCCCCGTCAGCGGATTGTCCACATCGCACATCGCAATGATCTCGATGTCTGCAAGCGCAGGAGAACGGCCGCTCATGTCTATCGAAGCGATATCCGAAAGGCAGTTCCCCGTCGGAACGAAGGAGTTTCCCGACCGGTCGAGGAATCGTACTCCCACTGCAGCGGCAGCCCCGACTCCCCCGTCGTTCGTGGCACTCCCCCCCAGGCCGACAATGATACGTCTGCATCCTCGCTTGACGGCATCAAGGATCATCTCTCCTACCCCGAAGGTGGTCGTCTTTCCCGGATCCTTGTGGTCTCCTACCAGAGGCAATCCCGCACAGCAAGCCATCTCGATCACCGCAGTCGTATCATCGATGATGCCGTAACATGTCTCCATCTTGTTGAAATATGGGCCTGAGACCTCGATCGATATCCGTTTTCCACCTACCGCGGAGAGAAATGCTTCGACACTGCCCTCCCCCCCGTCCGCTACCGGAACCGAGATGATCTCTGCCTCGGGATAGTGTGCTCGGATCGCTTCTTCCATGATCGTACACACGCGCATGCTGCTCATGGTACCCTTGAACGAATCGGGAATCAGGATGATTTTTTTCATGGATGCTTCTCCCACAATCAGCGTACGATGAGGCTGAGACCGGAACCCACGAGCACTGCAACCATGTTGCTCAGGAAATTGACGACATCATTGTCGATCCAACGGATACCCCGGCAAAGGGGCAGCTTCCTTCCATTCCGGACCTCATGTTCGGTCACCTGGTTGCGTTCCGGATCATGATAATGGCCTTGGATCGTCGCTCCGAAGAAACTGTCCGCAACAGAACCGACCGCTCCGGCCACCGCTACGATCGAGGCAAGGAACACCCATGAGGGATCGGAGTAATCGGCAAATGTGGCGTACCAGGCGAGAGCGATCATCAACGATCCGAGCAGACTGCTTGCAGTCCCGAGCCACGTCACGCCACCTGACATGCCCGGAGGAACGGGCCGGAAGGTCCTGATGGATAGCGGAGGCCTCTTGCTGAGGATTCCTGCCTCCCCTGCCCAGGTATCGGCCGTGCATGCGGCCACGGCAGAGCCATACATGACCAGGGCCAAGGTCCCTCCCCCGAGACCGTAATAGAGCGCAGCCGCTCCGGCCAATCCTCCGTTCGCAAGAACCTGGGCCCAATCCCTCGTCCATCCCTTCTTCTGGATGCCTTCGACCATAGATCCGATGATGGATCGGCTCACTTTCCCGAGGATGTTCGCGGTCACGAAGAACAGCATGAGGATGACCCAGCCTCCGAAACCGGCATAACGGAACGAGATGAATCCGATCAGGAGGGCACAGACAGCTCCGGAGAGGGTAAGCCACCGCAAAGACAGGGTGATGAGCGCGAGCACCAGATTCACCAGCAAGGGCATCAGATAGAGCCGGATTCCTTCGCTCATAGGATACCCAAACCCCAATAGGCGAGCAGGGCCGTACCGACCGGTACGGTGAGGTTATCCAGTCCGTAAGGAGTATAGGCTTCGAGCAATGCTGCCACAGCCGCTATGAGGAACAGGAAGATCCACCACGTGACACTCCAGAGCGAGTCTATCCCATAATATAAGGAAAACACGGTGATCACGAGGATCATGACCACGAACATCACCAGTGTCCCCTCGAGGGTCTTTCCTCCCCTGATCTTCCGTTTCCCATATCGCTTTCCCAACAGGGCCGCCATCCCGTCGCCGTATCCCATCGCCATCGCGCCCATGCCACAAGCCCACATGGGAACAGTCTGCGAGAACCCGGCAAGCACCAGGATCAAAAGGGAGATGGGGAAGTAGACCAGTCCCAGATTGCGCACCTTGTCCTTGATCCCCAGCACATTGGCAAGTCCCGTCGAGACAGCGATTGCATTGGCGATGATGAAAAGGATCGGACCGATCACCGCATAAGCCAATGAGTCGAAGAACGCGATGAGGATGAACCACCAGTTGGAGACGCCGATGTGGATGAATTTGCGTACCGACTCCGAGGAGTACTTCTGTGAGCGGGAGAGGAGAAATCCCGAACCAATCACCACTGCGATGAAGGCGAAGGAGAAAAGCAGTCCAAGACTATTCATTTCCAAAATATAGGTCAAAATGTGTCGTTTTTCAAGATATTGACAGAGATTACCACTCATGATATGTTTGTCATGCTTTCGTTTTTGAGTTGCAGCTGGTTCTTTTAATCTAGTTTCCTCGAGTCGTCTTCATCGTATTCCAAATGACCGATTAAATTGACTCAAGCATGCCGCCGAATGAAGCAATTTTAGTAGAACAGGCTCAGGACCTGTGAAGGATGCTTTATGGCAAAGAAAATCTATGTCGGCAACATGAGTTACGCCACTACCGAAGAGGAGCTTCGGGAACTGTTCGCACAGTACGGCACCGTATTGAGCGCGAACATCATCATCGATCGTGAAACCCACCGCCCCAAGGGGTTCGGGTTTGTCGAGATGGATGAGGATTCAGCTGCAGATGCTGCGATTTCCCAGCTTGACGGCAAAGAGTTCGGGGGACGCAACCTTCGTGTGAACGAAGCGATTGCCAAGCCCCGCCCGACCAGAAGCTACCGAGACTGATTCGAAGCAAATCCGGTGAAGCCGTCCCCGAAAGAGGACGGCTTTTCCATGCCTGCTCAGCCGATCAGCCACGTGCCGACGAACACCAACACGAACAAAATGTTGACCTTCGTGAAAACCCAAAGGTAGCGCCATGAAGCCTTGGCATCATGCGCCGCGAAGAACTTGAATGATATCACGGAGGCGAGGGAGGCGATGAGTGTCCCGCACCCCCCTGCATTCACCCCGAGCAGCAATTGTGCGCTTTCGTCGGTAAAATGGGAGAGCAGCAACGCGGCCGGGACGTTGCTGAGAAATTGGCTGGCAAAGAGGGAGACCAGGAACACCCTCCCCGAAAGCATCCGCTCGATCAAGCTCCGTACCGCCGGAAGATCTCCGAGGTTTCCCACGAATATGAAGAAACCGACGAAGGTGAGGAGCAAGCCATAGTCAACCGTACGCAGTTGCTCCCTTCCCACGGTCACTGCAACCACCGGCACCACCAGATACCAAGGAACCACATCGAAGACCGCAAGGACCGAGAAGACAAACAGGAGGAAGTACCGTGCAACCTTCCGCTTGTCCAATGGTGGAACATCCTCTTGGCCGGGTCCAACGATGGCCTGATTCCTGCCTCCGATGACAGAGAGCATGAGCAACAGGACGATTCCGCCCACTCCGACCAACGGAACCATGGTCACGAAGAAGTCATGAGCGTCCATGCCATAGAATGAGAAGAGGTAGAGGTTCTGCGGATTCCCCATCGGGGTCAGCGAGCTTCCGACATTCGCCGCCACCGTCTGCAACACGATGGTGATGATGATCGGTCGGGGATCCTTCAGCATGCCGAACACCACCAATGTGAACGGAACGAAGGTGATGAGTGCCACGTCATTGGTGATCAGCATCGACGAGAAGAATGCCAGTCCGACCAGAAGCGCACTGACTTGGCGTGTCGTCTTCACCCGGGAGAGCAGACGAATGGACAGACGTTCGAACATGCCGATCGAACGGAAGGCGGAAACCACCGCCATCAAGGCGAACAGACACCCGAGCACCTTGAAATCCATATAGGCCAAGTACTGTCTTGAAGGGGGATTCAAGAACATCGAGAGGATAGCCAGGGCCAACGAGAGCACGAGAACCGGCTCCCTCCGGACGATCCTGGCTACCCGCGTGAGAACGATCTCACCAGGCGCCGCCTCCACCACCACCGAACCCTCCTCCGGAGAATCCGCCGCCACCGAACGACGAACCGCCGAAACGAGATCCGGGGCTCGACTTCGGCGTAGTGACCACCGACGAGAGAAGCGCGGTGTTGCACCTGTTCAACATGGAACTGAGCACCATGGCATTCCACACAGTATGGTTGCCCATATACCATGAGGGAGGCTCAAGTGTGATCGAGGAGAATTTATTCGCCCACTTCTTCTCCAGTCCCAATACTATGGCGAACGACAGCACATGATAATAGAACGCAGGATCTTCTTCAATCATCCGTTTCAGCTGATCCATCTCGACCTTCTCGATGAAATCCCTGAATCCGAGGATTTCCTCGAGCTTCCGCCGGCCGAACTCGCTTCGCTGGATGGTGATGATGGCGAACAATGCGAGCGGGACGCTCGAGAACAAGTGTAGCGGGACTGCGTACAGGATGTCTTCCACGGGGGAATCGGCCATGAAGCCGCAGAAGAACAGGAGCAAACCGCCGAATGCGAACACAAACACGAAGAGAGCGAACCAAAACAGCCGCTTGCCCGCTTTGCTGATGTGCCATGCACGCATCATCACGTGGAAGAGGACCAAGAACGAAATGGAGACGAACAACGCCACGGCGAACAGTACGAAAGTCTCGGGACCGACATGGTTGCCTGTGGTGATGAGTGCATACGCTATCGCAGGAACGATCAGCATGAGTGCGGTCAATGCAGCCTTGTTTCTCGATTTCACGCTCGCCAGCGCCCGTTCTCCCCGATAGTGGTGATCAATCGTCTTCCTGAGCTTCTGGTAGGAGACGAAAAACTTGCCTTCCAAGTCCTTGGCTCCCACCACGCCCTTCGAACCGCTCGAGAAGAAATCATTGAACATCTGCATCTCATGCTTGGTCGCTCCCTTCGGATCGTTTCCCTTGATGAATGAAAACTTCTTGCCATCCTCGACGATCGTAAGGCAGCCCTTGTCCGCCCAATAGAAGATCATCGCCGTCACATCCTTCGGATCTAACGATTCGTCGATGATATACCCGACATCGAGCGGGCTCATGCCCTCCGGAGGTGAGAAACGGGGAACGATGATGAGGTCCTTGTCCCGACCATAGCGGTTCCACGAGAGCCAGGCGAGAATGACCAGGGCCAACAAGACGAGCAGGAACGGAATCTTGTAGATCGCCTGCCAATCGGTACGAGGCAGGAAATAGCCCTGTGGCATCTCCACACGTACCGTGACAGCCTCTCCCGGATCCAACGTGGTGGAATTGCCCGTAAGGACGGTACCATCCGCTGACAGGTTCCACGAGACGCCCTCGGCACTCGTCGTGCCCCAGACTCCGCGGGTGAAATGGATGCGATCTGCGCTCACGGGAGAGGGAAACGTGATGGAGAATGAAAATGCACCGATTGGGACCTGCCAATCCTCTCCCACGATATTGAAGTAGAACTCATCATACTCTGCATAGGGGTCCTCTCCGATATCATAGCGATAGGATATGGCATATTCTTGCATTCCCGTTACGGTCCGGTCGGCATCCCCGACCCGGATGGTCACATAGGAACCTTCACGCATGACGGAGAAAGTGTCGCTGGCCTTCACCGCGGAGACACGGACTTTCACCCGATCACGCAGACCGTCCTCGAAACGGTAGTCGACAGGAAGCACCCGATAGAACCCATGAAGTGGGGTGTGAAAATCCATCACGATCCGTTCGTCCACTTCATAGACGCCTTGTTCCGTTATCCGCAGGTCACTGTGCATCCGGACGATATCATACCCCGAAGCCGCCCAGAGGGACATCGAGAAGAACAACAAGAGACAAACGATGCGTGCGACACGATACCTGGTCATGCCTAGAACCGTACGTTCACCTGGGAACGTTCTTCATCAGCAATGGTGAGATAGGGCAGCTTGGCAAAGTGGGCGATGCTGGCAACAATCGAACTCGGGATGGTCTGTACCATGGTATTGATATCGTTGATCACCGCATTGTAGTACTTGCGGGCATGCAACAGCTCCTCCTCGATCTTCTGCAACTGGGACTGCAAATCGAGGAAGCCTTGGTTCGCCTTCAGGTCGGGATAACTTTCACTCAATGCAAAAAGACTCTTCAACGTAGAGGAGAACGCATTCGACGCCTCGTTCTTCTCCGTGAGCGTCGTGGCACTCATCGCCTTGTTGCGAGCCTCGATCACCGCGGTGAGGGTCTGGCTCTCGTGTTTTGCGTATCCTTTCACGGTCTCCACAAGATTGGGGACCAGGTCATACCGTTTCTTCAGGTGTGCATCGATCGCCGCGGCAGACTCCTCGCTCTGGTTCCTCAGGCGAACCAGCTTGTTGTATGTTGCGACTCCATAAAGGAGAATCACCACCACTACCGCACCAACGATTATCCAGGCCATGTAAAACCTCCCGAGAAATCAAGTTCCGCACCAACCTCATGCGGCTATGCCAATCATATAACCATGTCATGGATTCGTCCAGAGATTCAGCTTGTATTGTCAACGATACTCATGTATATTCATACAAGGAAATGAGAATATTTATACTGATTGGAGATGTGCATGAAGGAACGACATAACAGATTGTCAGTGGTCAAGGAGCTGATCAAGAACAATAGGATCGACAACCAGGACATGCTTCTGGAACTGCTTGCCAAGGAGGGATTCACCGTAACCCAGGCTACCCTCTCGAGAGACCTGAAGATGCTGAAGGTCGGCAAGATCTCGGACGGTTGGTCGGGGTATTATTATGCGCTTCCGGAGAACGATCTCATCTCGGAATCGGAAAAAAGTTATATCCAGGACGTTCGCCGCGGAGTGCTCTCCATCGAGTTCAGCCACAATTTCGGTGTCATCAAGACAAGAAGCGGCCATGCAAACAGCGTAGCGCTGGCGCTCGATATCCTCGGACTTCCCGAAATTCTCGGGACGCTTGCGGGGGATGACACGATCTTCGTCATCCTCAGGGAGGGAATGACCAAGGAAGACTTGCTGGAAAGCTTCAAGATGAGAATCCCCGAGATCGATACCTGAACCTGATTCATATTGCCTGCACACGACTCCTGCATTACACTGTGGATACCCATCATACCAGGAGAGGAGTCAATCCATGCAGTTCAAGAATCTTTCCGAATCACCCCATTTTGCAACCCTTGCAAAGACCAAACCGGTCGACCTGCACGAAGTCCTCGATCACCAGCGCATAGCAGGATCGACCATTTGCGTCGGCGGAGGTCTTGCCTACAACTGGGCTGCGATGCCCATCGACGCGACCCACCTGGAGCTTTTCCAAAAGTTGGCTGATGACATGGAGCTGGTCGAAAAGTATCAGGCACTCCTTGCCGGCGAGACCATGAACACCGGAGAGAAACGTCTCGTGCTACACCATCTGACACGCGGCAGGGTGCTTGGAGAGGACACCACCGTCTTCGCGGATGGCGAAGAGAAGGGGGCGTTCTACCAGGAGCAGTCGGCGCGGATAGCGAAGTTCGCGAAGGATGTCCGGTTCGGACAGCTTGTCGGATCGACCGGGAAACCGTTCTCGACCGTCGTGCAAATCGGAATCGGGGGAAGTGATCTCGGACCACGTGCGCTGTATCTTGCCCTGAAAGGGTGGGCGGCCGGTGCCAAGATTGACCACATGGAGGCACGATTCATCTCCAACGTGGATCCCGATGATGCGGACGACGTGTTCGAGGGACTCGACTTCGAGACAACACTCTTCATCCTGGTGACCAAGAGCGGGACCACCCAGGAAACACTTACGAACTATGAGTTGGTGCGCAAGGCGATGCATGCCGCAGAGATCGAGGGGTTCGATCCCTCGAGACATATGGTAGCCGTCACCAGCAAGACAAGTCCTCTCGCAAACTCTTCAGACTTCCTCGAGGCCTTCTATATCGACGATTACATCGGCGGAAGATATTCCTCGACCAGCGCGGTCGGAGCGGTGGTCCTTTCCCTCGCGTTCGGTCCCTCCGCATTCAAGCGATTCCTCGATGGGGCCCACCAAGCCGACTTGGCCGCGCTCGAACCGCAGGTCACCAAGAACGCGGCGATGCTGGATGCACTGATCGGTGTCTACCTGCGCAATGTGCTGGGAATGCCGTTCACCGCGATCCTCCCCTACTCGCAAGCGCTCTCGCGCTTTCCTGCCCACTTGCAGCAACTTGACATGGAAAGCAACGGGAAGCAGGTCAACAGGGATGGCAAGCCGATCGGGTATGCCACCGGACCGATCATCTTCGGTGAGCCGGGAACCAATGGCCAGCACTCCTTCTACCAGTTGCTTCACCAAGGAACCGACATCGTCCCGCTGCAATTCATCGGGTTCAAGAATTCGCAAAGGGGCAAGGACATCGAGACGGAGGGATCGACCAGCCAGACCAAGCTGCTGGCAAACCTGATCGCGCAGATCGTCGCGTTCGCCCTTGGGAAAGAACACGAGTCGCCGAACAAGAGATTCCCGGGGAATCGGTGTTCCAGCGTGATCTTCGGAGAGATGCTTACCCCCGAAGCGCTCGGAGCATTGCTCGCCCATTATGAGAACAAGGTCATGTTCCAAGGCTTCGCGTGGAATATCAACAGTTTCGACCAAGAGGGAGTGCAGCTCGGCAAGGTGCTTGCGGGCAAAGTCCTCGCCGGTGCGAAGGATGACGAACAACTTACCGCATACATGAAGCTTCTCAGCTGATCAATGCAAACCGTGCAATCAAAGGAGGCTGCAATGAAGAATCGCAGCCTCCTTTTCCAAGACGGACGATTTCGTCAGATCCTGACCAGTACATCCAGATGAATTGCCAGATAGTCATGAACTCCGACGGGGATGTCACTCAAGCTATCTGATGCATCAAGTTTAATCGGGAAGGGTCCGGCGTTGGGCCGATCAAGAGGAATCACATCATAGCCTTTGATCTTTACCGTCTCAGACCCATCCTTCAAAACCATATTGGGTCCAAGTCCAATGGTAAGCAAGCCCAGGGACTTAGCATAAGAAGCAGTGGCATCGACAACTCTAAGTACAACACTCCGAGAACATCCTGTTTGAGAGATTGGATTCTCAGGACCTGCAGAAGCGAGTCTTCAATCGCTTTATAAAGAGACCAACAGGACAAATCGGAGATCGGTTGTAAGCGCACTATAAATCACGATTCAAAATCAATCTGAGAACTTCTATCCTCTAGTCCGGAGGCATAAGATGGAAATACGGTTTGAGGATTATGATTTCTACGTCAAACCCGGGGCAACCGATATGCGCAAATGCTCGC
>JAHDQJ010000042.1 GCA_018433865.1 Spirochaetales bacterium
CGCCGAGGACGCTCCCACCATGCAGGGAAACTCGGTGGTTCTGGACGCCTCAGAGGTGCTGCACATACCGGGACTCGGCTTCGATGGATTGGTGGGCTACTCGCCGATTGCTATGGCAAAGAATGCCATCGGTATGGCGATTGCCTGCGAGGAGTACGGGGCGAAGTTTTTCGCCAACGGGGCTGCCCCAAGCGGGGTGCTGGAGCATCCGGGAACGGTGAAGGACCCCACGAGATTGCGCGATACCTGGCAGGGCCAGTTCGGCGGCTCGTCCAACTCGCACAAGGTCGCGGTGCTCGAGGAGGGAATGAAATACACCCCCATCTCGATCTCGCCCGAGCAGGCTCAGTTCCTGCAGACGCGCAAGTTCCAGATCAACGAGATCGCACGCATCTTCCGCGTCCCTCCGCACATGGTGGGGGACCTGGAGAAGTCCTCGTTCAGCAACATCGAGCAGCAGTCGCTGGAGTTCGTCAAATACACCCTCGACCCGTGGGTCATCCGCTGGGAGCAGGCACTTTCGCGTGCACTGTTGGCTTCCGATGAGAAGCAGACGCATTTCTTCCGCTTCAATGTCGAGGGACTGCTGCGTGGCGACTACCAGAGCCGCATGGGCGGGTATGCCACCGCACGCCAGAACGGATGGATGAGCGCCAACGATATCCGAACACTGGAGGACATGGATCTCATTACCGACGGGGACGGGGGGAACCTCTACCTCATCAACGGAAACATGCTCCCCCTTTCGCGGGCCGGGGCATTCGCAGACAAGTCAACGGACACATCCCAGGAGGAGAGTAATGAAGAACAGGAAGTTCTGGCAATGGAAAAACCAGGGCGAAGACGAAGGCAGAGCGAGAATCCTTGAGCTTTCGGGCACGATCGCCGAGGAGAGCTGGTTCGATGATGATGTCACCCCCGAGCAGTTCCGCGATGAGCTGTTCACCGACAGCGGCGAGGTGACCATCTGGATCAACAGCCCCGGAGGGGACTGCATCGCAGCGAGTCGCATCTACGCGATGCTCATGGATTATCCGGGAGCAATCACCGTGAAGATCGACGGGATCGCCGCGAGCGCGGCCTCGATGATCGCGATGGCGGGCACGAGGGTGCTCATGGCGCCCACCGCGCTCATGATGATCCACAATCCCATGACCGGAGCCTACGGCAACCACGAGGACATGCAGAAGGCCATCGGCATGCTGGAGGAGGTCAAGGAAAGCATCATCAACGCCTACGAGATCAAGACGACCCTCACCCGCGCGAAGATCAGCCACCTGATGGACAACGAGACGTGGATGAATGCGAGGAAGGCCATCGAGCTGGGCTTCGCCGACGCGATCCTCGAGGATGCGAAGAAAACCTCGTCTGAGGCATCGTACGCGTTCTCGATGCGCACCTCGCAGCTCTCGCTTCTGAACAAGATCACCACAACGCATGCGCACACGACGGACCAGGCGCCACCTGAAGCAGGCACAGCCGTCCTCGACGAACTCGAGACACGGCTGAATCTCATCAAACCCCACTAGGAGAGAACACATGGGAAAGATCAACGACATGCGCGCCCAGCGCGCGAAGGCCTGGGAACAGGCGAAGGCATTCCTCGATGCGAAACGCAACGACAAGGGCATCCTGGGCGCCGAGGATACCGCGACGTACGAGCGGATGGAAAAGGAGATCGTGGACCTGGGCCGCGAGATCGAGCGGCAGGAGCGCATCGAGGCGTTCGAGCGGGAGCTGAACGCACACGTGGGATCTCCCATCACCAGCCGTCCCGAGAACGCCCCGAAGGCCCAGATGAAGGCGGGACGGGCATCGCAGGAGTACCGCTCGGCATTCTGGAACCACATGAGGCGCCAGGGCAACGAGTTCGAGGTGAAGAACGCGCTGCAGGTGGGCACCGACACCGAGGGCGGCTACCTCGTGCCCGACGAGTTCGAACGCACCATCGTCGAGTCGCTGAAGGATCGGCGGCGAGGTCATCCTCGCTGCCGACTGCATCATCACCGACGAGCGCCCGTGCCCGATACCGTACATTCCGGCATCGGGGGCCTCCACCGCGGCGAACGCGGTCAAGGACCTGAACGTCCTGATCGACAGCCTCAAGGCCGCGGGCCTCGTCGAGCCGACGGTGCCGACACTGAACGTGGCCATCCTGGAAACCGAGGCGGCCGCCCTCGTGGGCGAGACGGTCGTCCTTTCGGTCCAGGCCCAAGCCTCGGACGGCAGGGCCTTGGCCTACCAATGGTACTCGAATACGGGAGCAACCAACACCGGAGGAACACTCATCAGCGAAGCGACTCAGGCCACGTACACCGCGCCCACGTCGAGCGCGGGAACCGCGTACTACTACTGCGTCGTCAGCGAGGCCACCGCGGGAGCCACCAAGGCCTTCGCCGATGCCGCGACCGAGGCGTGCACGGTGACCGTAAGCGAAGCATAAGGAATTTTTTCCAAAGGGCATCCCGGAGTGTGCCGGGGTGTCCGTCACCTTGATGAGGGAGGAAGCGCATGATCGCCAGCATCGCCATGTTCGACACCTACAGCGGCAACTACGAGGACGCTCCCGAGGCCGCAGAGCTCAAGGGCGCCTTCCTCTGTACTGCCGAGGATATCGTGAGCTCGTACCTGGGCTTCGATCCGAAGCAGCAGGAACATACCGATATCGTGTGCTCGGGGACCGGATCCAGGCGCCTGTACCTACCCTGTCGCAACATCACTGCTGTCCAGGCGCTCACCGTAGGAACGGCCGATGTGGACACGTCCCTGGTGGCCGCATGCGACGACCATATCCGTTTTGTGGACCACGCCACCAAGTTCCCCGTCGGCGAGGACAATATCGTGGTGAGCTACACCGCGGGATGGGACACACAGGAGATGCCTTCGGTGATCGTGGTCTCGATCCTGCGTATTGCCACGCTCATGCTCAGCGAGACCGGGGGCAACATCGGCCTGACGGGCAAGAGCTTCGCGGACAACAGCCGCACGTTCGTCAACTACAGCAACTACCGCAAGTACCTGCAGCCGCTGGACAGCTTGCGTATCCTGGGGTTCTGATATGTTTGAGAGACGGAAACGGTACAGCACCGAAAGTGTATCGGTCCAGGCCGAGCTCGACGAAGCACTCGCCTACCTCGAGGGTCTGGGGGCGAAGCGGGACAAG
Organism: Spirochaetales bacterium; assembly: GCA_018433865.1. Lineage (GTDB taxonomy): Bacteria > Spirochaetota > Spirochaetia > Sphaerochaetales > Sphaerochaetaceae > UBA8525. Next base: position 3,164 of record JAHDQJ010000042.1, read on the forward strand.
GCGATGAAAAGGATCCTGGGCGGTATCGGCACGGCTGCCCGGAGCCAGGTGCGCAAGGCGTACAAATCCCACGGCCTGGCCAAAGGCACCGGTGCACTGTACAAGAGCATCAGCCGCCGCGTGATCCGAAGCGGCAAGGCGGTAATCGTCGAGGCGAAGGCCTCATCGGATAAGACCAAGGTATTCTACGGCTACGCCCTGGCCAAGGGAGCTAGGATCACTGCCAAGGATGGAGGCTGGCTGACCTTCCAAAAGGACGGCAAGTGGGTGCGGGTGCACTCGGCGAAGCTTCCCGAGCGCGACTTCGTAGCCGCTCCGGTGAAGAAGTACCTGAGCACGACGGCCTTCAAGACGAAACTCGATCAGCTGGTGCAGCGGGAGGTGGCGCGCATCGAAAAGGAGGGCACACGATGACAACCGAGATGCAGGTGCTCGAGCGCCTGAAGGCCGTGATCGCAACCTCGCTGGTTGCACTGATGGAAGGTGAGGCGGAAATCGCTTTGAAGCAGTTCGACGAAACAAACGTGGAAATCGATTTTCCCGATGTGGATGCCATGCGGCGCCCCACGATGCTCTACATCCAACCCGATTACGGGAACCTCGAGCCGCTGGGGATGCATAGCGACCTGGTAACCATGCGGGCCACCGTGTTCATCCTCTGCAAGGGAGCGCCCAACGCGATCCTGGTCAGGCGCACCTTCGCCCTGTACAGCGCGCTGTACCTCCTGGTCCGGGGCGATCCCACGCTGGGGGGCTTCATCGAGGACGCGCGCATCACCGACATGGACTACTACCCTGCCGTCACCGCTTCGGCGACCATCACGGCCATCGAGGCAAGCATCGACTTGCAGTGGTCCAAGGAATTCTGAACACAAGAGAGGTAACGCACATGGCATTCTACACGGGAACGGGATCGCGGCTGCAGGCAGGCAAGGAAAGCTCCTTCGCCCAGGCTGCCAGTCCCACGACTCTGGTCGACCTGACCAGCGAAAGCATCAAGGTGGCCGTCGAGAAAGGCGACGAGGGCTCGCTGCTGGGAAGCAAGACCGCAACGAACCGGGACCTGCTGGCGGTGACGGTGGAGGGCTCGGTGAGCTTCATCCTCCGGCCCGAATCGGCGGGTCTCATCCTGCACGCCGCCTTGGGGGGAGAAGACACCTGCACCCAGGTGGGAGAAACGGATGCGTACACCCACACCATCGCCCTGTGCGATGTGCATGAGGCACTTCCCAGCCTCACCTTCACTATCGACCGCAAGGCGGCGATCAAGCGCTACGCGGGCTGCACCATAAGCGCCCTCAGCCTGGATTGCGCGGCCGGCGACTATGTGAAAGGCAGCATCGACCTCAAGGGAACAACCGAGGAGACGGGAACGCTCGATGCGGCACTGAAAGCCTTCAGCATCCCCTCGTACCGGTGCACCAACGCGACCTTCACGGTCAACGGAAGCACGTACGACATCACCAGCGCATCGCTGAAGATCGACAATGCGCTGGAGAGCGCGCCAAGAACCTATGCCTCAGGCCTGTATGCAGGACAACCGCAACATGGAAAGAGAGCTGTGACCATCAACTTCGAGATCCCCTACAGCGCCGAGGTGGAAACGCTCAAGAGTTCATACCTCACCAGCGAGGAGAACGCTTCTGTCCAGCTGACCTTCTCATCCCCTGGTGCAGGGCACAGCATCACCATCACCCTCTCGCATGTGGCGATCAGCGAGGTGGATGCGAATGTCGGGGGAACGGGCATACTCAGCTCTACCGTCGCGGGCGAGGCACTCAGTGTGGGCACCGAAGAGCCCATCTCCATCGTGATCACCGACAAGATCTCGACACCCTACGGAGGATAACAGCCATGTTCATCAAGACAAGACATTATGACGCGTGCATACAGAAGGTACGCATCGAAGTGGGAACACTGGTGGGACTCAAGGCGGATGATGAGGCATACATTGTGCTCAAGGAGCTGCCCACCCTCGAGATGCTCAAGTTGAAGGAAGCATCGGAAAAGGGAGAAAACGAGACGCTCACCCTGCTGCGCGACCTGCTTCCCTCGATCCTGGTCGACCACAACTTCTACGAGGATGCGGATGCCAAGCGCAAGATGGACAACCGCGAAGTTGCCTCACTGGTGTTCGAGTCGCTGGATCTGACGGTGAAGGTCGTCAACGAATACACCCATGCCGCTTTTTTTTCCCACTCGGACGCGAGCGGAGGCAGATCGCGTCCCTCTGCGCAGAAGTCTTCAACGGACGACGCAGCGCCGAGCTCTACCGCGAGTACGGCCGTTGGCTCTTCTACATAACCGACCTGTACCTGCCCTGCTGCGACTCTGAGAGCGGGGACTTCAGGCACCTGCCGTTCTCCGGCAGCCTCATGGACCAGCCGTACATGAGCATGCAGATCCTCAAGCTCATTCAGCTCAACTACCGGCGCCATCTGCATGAGCAGGCGAAGAAACTGACACAGAAACACTGAACACGGGGCGTCCACGGGGCGCCTTTTTCAATGCAAAAGGGGAACACGGGCATGGCAGCACAGGCGAAAGTCATCATCAAGGGCCAGAACGACATCGGAGGGGCGGTCAAATCAGCCGCAGCCGACCTGGGAAGCCTCAAGGGTGCCGCCGACAAGCTGGGCGGGGCGCTCAAGACGGCCCTCTCGGTCACCGCGATCATCGCCTCGGTGAAAGCCCTGGGCAGCGCGGTTTCGTCCACATTCTCCGAGTTCTCCGCCGCGGACCGTGCCTACAAGCAGCTCGCACTTGCTCTGGGCGACAGCACCTCGTATGAGAAGGTTACTGCCGTGGTCGAGCGGCTGAGCAGCCAGACGCTCTCAGGCAAGGACGACATCGAATCCATGGTCGCCCAGCTGGCCGCGCTGGGCAAGAGCGCGGATGAGATCGAACGCATCAGCGAGGCTGCGGTGTACCTGTCCAACGTGACCGGGCGGGATTTGAACTCCTCGATGACCACGCTGCTCAATACCTACACGGGTACCACCACCCAGCTCAAACGGCTGGGTATCGACCTGGGCAATGTCACCAAGGAGGAGCTCGAGCAAGGTGCGGCCATCGACGTGGTCATCGACAAGCTCGGTGAATACTCGGCGATGATGGCCGATGGGGATACCGCCCAGCACCTGGTGAACATGAAGAACACCTGGGGCGATATCAAGCAGCAGGTGGGCGGCATCATCGATTACAACTTCGGTCCGTGGTTGGGCAATCTCGATGCAGCCTTCAGCGGCATCAAGACAAACCTCACGAACATCATCAACTATGTGGGGGCGGTGATGAAGAACCTCCCCTCGGCTTTCAAGCTGACGCTCTCGACCGTGTGGGAAATGCTCAAGCGCACCTTCGAGTGGGATTCGCTCAAGCTCATCATCACCACCACCGCCCGGAATATCGGCATCGTCATCAGCGCCATGCTCAAGGCGGTGTTCGAAAGCATCCCCAAGCTGCTGGGCAACGCGGTGGTGGGCATCATCAGCTGGGTCACCTACATCGCGCTGAACATCGAGAGCGCGATCCTGGGGGCATTCCAGAACGCGGTCAACAAGGCGGGGGACAAGATCCAGGGCACCTGGGTGGGAAAGCTCTTCGGCCTGGGGGACAAGCTTGCCACCTTGGATGTGGGGGCCTCCGAGAGCAAGGACGAGGCAAACTTCTACAAGCGGCAGGCCGACCGGAGCTTCGAGAATCTGGGACCGCTGTTGCGTGATGCGCTCACCGATGCAATCGATACCGCCCAGACGGTCGCTCTCAATAGTGCCGACATGGTGAACACCCTGTACGGTGACATCGGTCTTGATTTCAAGACTGCACTCGATGAGATTGTCGCACCTGACCTCGAGGCGATCGCCCAGAAGGCCGATGCGGCCAACCAGTCCAAGCTTCTCAGCCAGATCGCCTCCAGTGGCGAGGGCACGGCAGCCTCCACGGCAGAGACGGCCGCGAACACCAAGCAGACCGGCACCCGCATGGGCTCCCAGATCGCCTCGATGCTCTCCGACGGATTGACCAGTGTGTTCACCGGCCTGTTCGGGGACGTAAGCGGAGGCCTTATGGGCATGGTGGCCACCGAGATGCTGGGAGGGGTGACCTCTATCATCGCCACGCTGCAGCCGATCATCGACATCATCTTCAACACCCTCTCTCCCCTGGGCATCCTGCTCACCATCCTCCAGGGGTTCGTCTCGGTGATGGAGCCGGCCCTCAGCGCGGTGTTCCAGCCGCTGGTGGATGTGTTCACCTGGATCGGGACCACCTTGGCGAGCCTGTTTCTGCCGGTCTTGGATGTGCTGCACACAGCCTTCGCCTTGGTGGGAAACATCCTCATGGCGGTTCTCTCCCCAGTACTCCAAAGCCTTGCACCGGTCTTCCAGGTCATCAGCGGCATCATGATGGCCTTCTCCCCCATCCTGCTCTTGGTGGCCAAGGCGTTCACGATCCTCATGAGTCCGTTGGAGTATGTCGCGGACCTCTTGTCGTGGCTCGGAAGCTGGGTGCAGTACCTCGGGTCCGTCATCGCCACCGCAGCCTACAACCTGGTGCACCCATTCAGGCAAAAGAGCTATGCATCCAGTCCCGGATCCTTTTCCAGCGACGCCTTCAGCGGCCTCGCCGACCGCCTGGCCAACATCGACGCGATCGCCAGCCAGGGAAGCGTGGCTACCGACGCGGTCTCCACCGCCACCGCGGTGGGTAGCGCGGGCTACCAGGGAGCGACGCAGGTGACCATCAACATCTACCAGAACTCTCCGGTGGTGGGCAGCGACGGCATGCGCGCCTTCGCCCGGATGATCCGGGGCGAGTTCGAGCGGCTGGACTATTATTCTGTGTGAAATGTTATGCAAAGTTTTACGCTCTATTTTCTTGCTATTCCTAGAGTTTCAATTGTGGTTCTTCGCATAGTCTCCGATGATGGTGGTACGGGAGCTACTCTCGAA
>JAHDQJ010000039.1 GCA_018433865.1 Spirochaetales bacterium
ATCTTCCTTGCCGTAGTAGATGTCGAAGTAATGGGTGATGTTCCTGCTGAAGGAGATCACCTGTCCCTCGACACGCCTGAGAAGCTTCTTGTAGCCGTCGATTCTCTGTTCCAGCTGCTCACGCTCGGCTGCCTGGCGCCCGCTGCTGTAGTAGATGTGGAAATAGCGGTCCTTCGTGTCATCGGCATACAACCGGGCCCTGGCCGTGGTCCCGTAGGCCCTGTAGGAGCGGATGGCACATTCACGGGAGGTCTCGAAGGTGTGCATCCTGCCGGCGACCAGGGCCGACACGAGATCCTTCATGCCCTTGACCATGATGATGAAGCTGTAGCCGTTCTCATCCATGTACCGGATGTTGTCCTTGCTGAAGTACCCCCTGTCCAGGATGAAGCCCATGCTCCTGTACCCGTACTCGACCACTTTGTCCACGAGAAAGCTGAACTGGGAAACATCGTTGATGGATCCCGGATACTCCTCGTAGAACAGGGGGACCTGGTTGGTCTTGTCGAAGGCAAGGGCGAGATTGAAGATGGGGAGCCCCTTGTCGTCCTTGGCCTTGCCGAACTCCACGATGTCGACGTCCCCCGCCTGGCAGTTCTTGTTGGTCGAGTCATAGGAGATGTACAGGCGCTGCCTTCGGTCCCGCCTGGCATTCCAGCTGTCCAGAAAGCCGATGGTAGTGTCTTTTGTGATGGAGCCAAGAAGCCTTGAGACCTTCGAATCGCTGTAGATCCTCATGTTGTGGGAGAACAGCGGATGGGAGAAAGCGAAGTCAGGGTAGCATTGCGCCGCATTGTCCTCGCTGATGATGGAGTAGCACGCAAGATCGAGAAGCAGGCCGCCGTCCTTTCCGAGGTGTTTCCCGAGCATCGCAGGGAGGCCATACTCCCGGGCAACCTTGTCGATGACCAGATAGGCCCCGATCCTCAGGCAACAGCTCCTGTAGGCTTCCGATCTTTCCTCAGGGAGAACCGCAGCGGGAAAGTGGATCTGGTAGTTCTCATTGGGATACATCAGCGAGGCATCCTCTTCGCTGACCTTGCCGATGATCGCCCGCTTGGG
>JAHDQJ010000055.1 GCA_018433865.1 Spirochaetales bacterium
GAATGCTATGCAAAGTTGTGGACATGGTTTCTTCTTTGAATGAAGAACATTATGTCCATCTTCTTTGCATAACATTTCACACAGAATAATAATCCTTATTCGAAGCTTTGCATAAGGACTACTACGGGGTGACCTAGATGGCCAGCATGCAGAATCCCTCTCTCACCCTCACCTTCCTCGCAGGCGACCTCGAGGCGGCTCACCCATCGGTGCAGGCCATCGGGGATGAGCACATCGTGCGCCGCTCGGTCACCTTCCATCAGCAATTGCTCTCCGGCCTCAAAAGCGCATCGAACCAGGTGGACCTGTTGTTGGAAAGAAGCTGCCCTGCGATCGAGGACATCATCTCCACCGAAGGTGATGTGAAGGCCGGCCTCGCCGATGGTGGCGGGACCTTGTTCACCGGCTACCTGTCCACCAGCTACAGCTGGACGCTCACCGACAGCGGCACGCAGGCGCTGGCGATCACCATCGAGGACGTAGGCACACGCCTGTTGGGCAAGGCCTTCGTCGAAAGCGGCCGCCACCTCTTCCATTGCCCGGCAGGCGAGGCGATCGAGGCGATCTGTGCGAGGGCGGGCATCACCGTATCACCGGCGTGCATATTTCTTACCCCGCCGGTCACCCGGAGCGTGGATGGATCGGTGACCTGCCGCGAGCTGCTGGACCAATTGGTCTACGAGCTGGGCCATGTGTACCACTTCGATGCGCTGGGACAGCTGAGGCTGTTCAAGGTGGACTGCGCCTCCACCGAAGCCCTGCCCACCCTCGACAAGGACTCCCTGGTCGTGGTGGGAGGCAAGGCGATCACCCTGGGCAAGAAGATCCGCCAGTACAGGAGCGCGCGCGTCTCGTTCACCCGCCTGGGCACGGCAAGCAACTACCTGGTGTACCGCAACACGAACGGACGAGGCGACGGGCATCCGTATTGCTACCTGAAGCTGGAAGGCGGATCCCACTTCGACGGTAATGAAATATTTACCGAAGGAGAGTGGACCGAGGCCCGGGCGGACAGCTTCCGCACTCCAGCCCTCATCGAAGCCTGCAATGCCGCCAGCGAGATCGACATGGTGGGATCGAGCAGGATCATCGCCGTCTCGAATGTACGGATGGAATTCACCGCCGAGAGCGGCTCGGTCACCGCGAGCATCGCCGCGGCCGGGGGCCCGTACCTCGAGGTGGCGGCGCACAACAGCGGCACGCTCGCCTACCACATCACAAGATTCGATGCGTATGCCGACATCATCTTCGAGCGCGACGTGAACGTGGTGAGGACCGCCGATGCCCAGCTCGCTGCCGAAAGCTCGGACAATGTGCTCTCCGAGGAACTCTCGTTCGTGCACGAACGAAGCATCGCCCAGGCGCATGCGAACCTCTTGGGCCAGTACCACCGCCATGCGGGAAGCCTCTACACCTTCTTCTCCTCCGTCGACCTTCCCTGCGGCTCCCTGGTGCGCATCAATGACGATGCCTTCAGCCACCTGGATGTCGCGGTGCTGGTCACCGCGCGCACCTTCACCGACGAGAGTGCAGTGATCGCCTACCAGGCGGTGGGCATCTCGGCCTTCGACCTGGGGGCCCCCGCGTACCTCCAGGTGCTCATCCGGAGGAAGAACGACACCGTCGGTCCCGCGGGGCCTGCCGGGGAGGATGCGTACCTCGTGCAGGTCATCAGCGAGGGGGGCACCACCTTCCGTACCACCGGACCCTTCGCATCCACCATGCGCGCCCGGGTGTTCAAGGGAGGCGTGGAGGTCACCGATTCGTTCACCGACGCCGATTTCCGCTGGAGCCGCACCAGCGCGGACGCGCACGCGGATGAGATATGGAACAGCGCTCACTACTCCGTCGGAGGCAGGACGCTGGCCATCACCGAAGACGACGTGGCGGGCAGGACCAACTTCTTCTGCACGCTGCTCAGGAGGATCTGAACATGGCAGTATCGATCGGACAGATCACGATCATGGATTTCAACGATGCGGTGACCCTCACCGGCTTCATCTCGAGCAACCACACCAGGAATGTGCGCTACGACGGGAACAACGAGTTGTATACTCCCAACTTCGCATCCGCCCCCCTGGTCCTCACCCCGAGCCTGTTCCTCGCGGGCAGCGGGACCGACATCATGGTGGCCGGCACGAACGTACAGTCGGTCACCTGGAAGCGCAAGGCGAACAACCAGACGGGGGAGAACAACCTCAGCGCGGGCGAGGCGACGGGGGCGTCGTTCCCCAAGGCGCTCACGGTTGCCTCCCAGCCCTTCTCCGCCACCGTCTTCAGCGTCGAGTACATCTGCACGATCGTCTACCGCGACCCGGCCACCGCCCTGGACCTCACCTACAAGAACTCGGTGACGATCCAGAAGGTCACCGAGGGCAACAACATTGCCATCGCCGAAGTCTCCGCCGACCCGGGCTTCGCCTTCAAGAACGGCCAGCCCGCCTCGATCACCCTCGCCGCACACCTGTACCGGGGGGCGGCCAAGGACACCACCAACCTCACCTACGCATGGGAGAAGCTGGTCGCCGGCACCTGGACGGCCATCGGCGGGGCTACCGGCGCGACCTACACGGTCACAGGCTCCATGGTGGCGAGCCTGCAGCAGTTCCGGGTGAAGGTCAGCGACACGGTGGTGGGCGACACCTACACCAGCGATCCGGTGACGGTGCTGGACTTCAACGATCCCATCCAGGTGGTGATCGAGTCCACCGGGGGCGAGGTGTTCAAGAACGGGGTGGGTACATCCACGCTAAAGGCCAAGCTGTTCCAGAACGGCGCCGAGATCGATGAGGCGGGAACCGGCTACACCTACACGTGGAGTGTGTTGAACAAGGACGGCACGGCGCGCAACTTCGCCGATGCGACAGCCTCCAAGACGGGCAAGACCGTCTCGGTGGGAACGGCGGACGTGGACGTGAAATCGACGTTCATCTGCACGGTGAGCTAGGGAGGATCGAATGGCAATCGGCATCGGACAGATCAGCATAGCGGAAGTGCGCGACGGGGATGTGGCCGAGGCGCAGTACGCCGCGAACACCTCGGAGACCACCGCCCCGACGACTGGCTGGGGACCGGCCGTCCCGGCTCCCCAGGTCGGATACTACGTCTGGAAGCAAGAACGTACGAAACATGCGGATGGCACGGCATCCGCTTGGAGTGCGGCGATCCGGGTCACCGGCTCGAAAGGGAATACCGGGTCCCCGGGGGCGAAGGGAGACACCGGCGCCCAAGGACCGCAAGGCCCTCCGGGCAATCCGGGGCAGCTGGGCATCCATGCCGACGGCACGACGCTCCATGTGAAAGGCTATGCCGAGGACGGCACGCTGAGTGCGAGCCAGGGCTACATCCATGTGGGGATCGCAAGGATAACAGTCCCCGCTTATGCTGAGACCCTCCGGAACGCAGGCCAGGGCTATGTGGTGTGGACCGGCTCAAGCGTCAGGTTCGCCAGGATGGCTCCGAACGGGAGCGCGCTGGAATGGAAGGATTATGAGAGTTCGGCTCCGATCGGCGAACCCGAGTACATCCTGGGCAGGTTCCGCAAGGAGGGATCCGTCTTGATCGATGTCCACGCGATGCAGCCGGTCGACCCGCGGGTGTTCGCGAAGGCGCGCTTCATGGATGTCCTTGCGAACGAGGGGTGGCAGGATATCCAAGCGTGGGCACAGGCCCTCGGCGTGACGCAGGTGTTCGAGAGCCTCGCCGTGTGGAACCTGTTCGCGAACAAGTTCATGGGAAACTTCCTGGAGGTAAGGAAGGCGATCTACGCAGGGTATTCCTACTCGGAGAGCGGACAACTGGTCCCTCCGGCCGACGGTGCGGGATTCTGGCTTGGCGCCTCGGGACTGCTCAGGGCAATGAATGCGCAGCTCACCGGCACGTTGCGCACCGGCACCGATGCACCCGATTCGGCCCGCGTCGGCATCAGGGACCAGTCGGGGATCCTCGGGGGCGTCGCCTTCTCGGGAACCGGGCCGAACGACATGATGATCGCCTCCGAGGGTGCCGTATCGGGAAACTTCACCGTGGAGATCGACGGCACGGAGGACCGTGCCGAGAACTTCAGCCCCCTGCTGTTTCCCTCGGAGACATCCGGCATGACGATTACCGGGCTCGCACGACACCCGGGCGGAAAGCGGATCTTCTCGGCATCGAACGACTCGGGCGTCCACGTGGTTGACGACAGCATGGGCGGCTATGTGAACGTGATGTCCGCGACAAAGGTCGCCGGAGGCGGCTCGCAATCCCTCTCGGGCTTGTATTACCATGCGGTGGAACGCTGCCACGGAGGGTCGGCATATCCCGACCGGGTGCTGGTCGGCGGAGTGAGGAACCTCGTGTACACCGACGACGGCTCGGCCTGGCATTACGTGGACCTGGGCACCTACGGCTTCGATCATGGCGAGGCGGTCACCGCGATCTGTTCCGCCCCCTCGTCCGCGCCGACCCCGAACATCATCGTGATCGGCACCAACGCGATGCGCATGTTCCACTCCCTCGACGGCGGCGTCACCTGGACGCATGGGCACGGCGCGATCCAAGCCGGGGGGAGGGTGTTGTCCATAGCCATCGCCTCGTCCGCCTCGATGCACCCCTACCGCTTCGTCGCCTCCACGGACGGGGACTTCCGCTATTCGGCCGACGGAAAGAGTTGGACGGTAAACGCCGGCAATATTTCCAGTTCCAATCTCTCGGTAATTCGTGCGTTGCCGTCGGGATTGTTCCTCGCCACCGGTGCCAGGCATTACCACAGGCGTTCCCCCGACGGTCTCACCTGGACTGCGGCCTCCTCCGACCCCACCCCCCATACGCTGTATGACGACGCCCGTGTGCTCGAGGTGAATCAGGCGGGCAGGGCGTTCTCCGTCGATGTCGCGGGGCGGACCGCATGGTCGGACGACGGCGACACATGGAACCTTCTTCCGGGCTCGACCACGAACTCAGCCAAGTGCGGACACCTCGGAGCGCAAGGCGAGTTCTGTTTCATCGCCTGGGAGGGCTCGTACAGTGTGCCGAGGCTGTTCAGGTCGATCCCCAATGACACCTTCCGCTGGAGGGAGGACAGCGGATCGTGGCATGAGCATGTCTGCATCGAGTACGGGGTGAACCATGCGCTGCAGGGCTACGATATCTCCATCACCTTCCTGGGCGTGAACGGGCATGTGCCGGGGGACACGTGGACGTTCACGCAAGGGGCCATGCACGGCCTGGTGATCACCGACAGTTCCGGCAATACGTACCTGGTGGCAAGCTCGGGCGTGTTGAACATAAGGACGTTGCTGCCCCTGGTCGATGCCACCTCAGCCGCCACCGCGGGAGGCACGGACCTCGGCAGCACCTCGAGGAGGATCAGGAACATCGTCGGTGCCGGAACCATCACCGGGTTCAGCGAGGTCTCGGCGGATACCGTCAACGCCACCACCGTCTATGGAGCGAGGTTCAACTGATGGCAACAACCGGGGATCTGATCAACAGGACAAACATAGGGAGCGGCGTGGCATATTATGTGACAGCCTCGGCGGGAAACATCTGGACCTACGCGTTCGCCAACTCGATCTACTTCAAGGGATGGACGACCTCCCCTTCCGACATCTACCAGAAGAACCCGTACATGTCCCTTGAGTTCTGGAGGTATTCGATCTCTTCCCAAAGCTGGATCAACATCTACAGCTACAACATCCAGCAGAATTCGAACGTGATCTTCCGCGTCCGGTGCGACCAGAATCCGTTGGGGGGAACCCTCCATGCCGAATACAACGGTGACGACTCATACCTGTTCGCGTTCAAGGCCCAAAGGACCCAGGGCGAGGTGGCGAAAGCGGCGGCAGGCATATATGTCTACAACATCGGAGCTGACACGCAATACGATACCACCGCGAAAGGCAGGCTCATCCACGGGAGAAGCGAGGACAAGGCCTATGATTTCATGGTTGCCACCGCACCATCCTCTTACTCGCTCACCCAGGACTGGCTCACCACCACCGGGATGCGGGGACAGCTCATCACCCCGGCCACCATCAAGCGGATGGTCAGCGTGAAGTCCGCGATATCGCTTACATAGGAGGAAGACATGGTTCAAGCATTGCTGGCAAGGATCGACAAGGACGCGATCAAGACGACGCTCGGTACTTTCAGGTGCGCGATCCCCGCGATCATCACGGATGCCGATCCCCACTTCAGTGAGTTCGTCGACAAGCCGTTTGTCACCATCGCGCAACTCAACTACATCGCCGAAGACGTGTACGACCTTGGCAAGCTCTATATCCATACCAGTCCCTACATGGAGATCGTGCTGAAAGAGGATTACACATTCCACGCGATCAACCTGACAAGAGACTTGGACGGCAGCTCCATCTACTCCTATGACAAGAATGGGAATCTCCTGGGAGACTATCTCATCAACAAGGATGTGCTGTACACACCTCAGGTCGGCCTGTGCATGGTCAAATCCACCGGTGATGTGTACCATCCCTCCTACCGGGTATCCTCCGATCCAGTCGTGGAGAGTGCAAGGCAGAAGTGGGAACGTGAGGGGCTGCTGCTCGGCTACTCGTTGAAGCTGGATAGAAGGAAGTCCCTGTACGTGAAGCTTGAGGAAGAAATCGACGAGCGGATTACTCCGGATCGATTCTTCACGACTGAGTGATAGATTCACCGATACCTACTGTGCGATCGCCAAGGTTTCCTTCGGTTCACAGGGAGGGGATGGGTCGGTGATGACATCGTTTGAGTTTGCTGCGTTTCCCAGCAGGGAATCGAAAAAAGCAACAGAGAGTTTTCAAGAAGCAACTTCGCTGCCAACCTTCGGAGGACCGATACCTGGGATCGTCGATTCCTGTCTCTATCGTTGGGTGGCTATGTTTCGCGCTTCCGATATCTTCACGGAGGGGATACCCACCACCACGACAGCGCAGTTGGCGGTCCTCTATCCTTTTGTGAAACAATATCTGGACCTGGTGGACGTCGTGGACGTGTTGGAGGAAGAATGATGGATGAAATGGACTGGATGGAGATCACAAGAATTGTGGCGACTCTGATCAACATCCCATAGTTTTTACATCTGGTCCCCGAGCATGATGTCATTCTTGTCAACATTGATATTGTAATTCGTTTTATTATTGAAAGTATTTAAATCGACCAAGTATCGATGGTTGAAATCCTTCAGGATACAGTTGTTACAATTGGAGCATCTAAGGAATAACTGCGGGCCCATATGCGTTCATCGGGGAATTGGAGAGGTTTGTGGAGTAACGGGTATCGTTCCATAGTTCCATTGAATTGTAATTACCCACATTCCTGCGACAACCTCAATGATGCATGGTATACTGGGGAAAATTGCATTGTGAGGACAATCCCGCATGGAAGGCTTGACAGTAGAATACAAAAGAGAACTTTCAGACGATTTCGAAAAAGAAGTTGTAGCCTTCTTGAATTCTTTGGGAGGAGAACTGTTCATCGGCGTGAACGATGATGGAGTTATCAAGGGTGTACAAGATCCAGATCGGTTGTCCCTCGCGATCATAGACCGAATCAAGAATAATATACTGCCCGCGACATTGGGCCTTTTCAACGTCGAAGTAAAACAGGACGATGGCAATTCGTATATCCGCATCATCATCGCACAAGGTTTGGAAAAGCCCTACTATTTGAAAAAGTACGGGATGAGCGTAAAAGGTTGTTATACCCGGATTGGTTCGCAATCTTCTCCAATGACTCACAAACTGATAGCTGAATTGAGTTCGCATCGGGTTGCGCATACGCTAACAAATGTTGTTTCCCCGAATCAGACCTCACATTCACTCAGTTGAGAATCTATTACGCTGAAAAAGGGTTTGATGCCAGTAGCGAATTCTTTCTGAGAAATCTTGGTCTTTATACCGAAGATGATCGTTATAATTATGCTGCCTATCTCATGGCGGACAACAATGGCAACTCGGTGAAAGTAGCCAGATTCAGGGGAACACAAAAACTTGATATCTTGGAGCGCAATGAATTTGGTCGGGGATGTCTGATTAAATCAGCTTATCAGGTTCTCGATAAACTGGAAGTCGTCAATACCACAGTGGTAAGAGTTGGGGGAGATGCTGCCAGAAGAGAATTCCGACTTATTGATAAGGATGCCATGCGTGAAGCGGTTCTCAATGCAATAATCCACAATGACTACATCAATGGTTCATATCCTGTATTCGAGATCTATGACGACCGAATTGAAATTACTTCCACCGGTGGACTTCCGATTGGCCTGACTGAGGACGAATTTTTCAAAGGACGATCACATCCTCGGAACAGGGAGCTCATGAGAATATTTTCGGATATGGACTTGTGTGAGCAGCTCGGATCGGGAATGAAGAAGATTTTGAAAGCCTACTCCAAGGACATTTTCGATATCTCAGAACACTTCATCTCAGTACGTTTCCCTTACAACGAGGAAGCAGTTAGAATCCTTGATGAACAAGCAGCTGGCGGTGTAAGTGGCGGTGTAAGTGGCGGTGTAAGTGGCGGTGTAAACGATGTTGAAATGCACCTTTCAGAAAATGCAATACGTGTCCTACAGATGATCAGGAATGATGGAACCTTGACACAGAAACAGATAGCCGAGCGATCATCGCTTTCAATCAGGTCTGTACAAAGAGCAATGAGAGAGTTGAAAGACAATAAGATCATTGCACGGGAAGGATCGGATAAAAGCGGAATATATATATATTTAGGCTGATTTCGTTAATGCAAATCAAGTGAGGAGCTCGATTCTAGCAACGGTGATGATTTTCTGTCGTTCAAGTTGAGGGAATAAGGATAATTGTGGTTGTTGAAACGTAACTTGAATATGGGAAAGAGCTGGAACAAATGCTTTTCGGATTCAATGATTTCAAAATCACCTCAATCTGAATCCAATGGCGAACACATTGAAATCCTTACGCAAGCAAGGAGTCAGTTGATATAACATTCCCCGATCATGCGATCATCCAAAAATCGGAGAGTTTCTCATGCCTGGACAGAAGCCAAATCAAAACCGGGACGAAGAACTTCATGTTTCCCTTGAAAAACATTCAACGATACTCACGGAGCAATCGGTACGGCTTGTGATTATTCATGCTATCGATATCGCTACAACATAGGCTGCAAGACTATTTGATGGAATAGTCCTTCAGGATCTTTATCAATTCGTTCATGGATCTCATGACTATGGCTGTTTCTTGAGGGTTGCAGTCCAATAGAGATTTCAGCAGGAGAGTGTTGCCCGACTCAGCGGTCTCCTCCAAGCTGTCTTCCAGCAACACTTCGCTGGACACCCTGAGTACATTCGCAATACGAACCAAAGTCTCAAGGCCCAACCGTCTTGTCCCCGTTTCCAGATAACTGAGGTAGGTTCTGCTCACTGGGATTCGGGAGGCGAATTCCTCTTGGGATAAATCCAGTTGCAGCCTGTAAAATCTTATTCTTTTGCCGATACTTGCATAGTCGATTCCACTCACAACACACCTCCTTGTATCACTTGAGAATCCGCAAGGTGTCGCAATGGTAATCTCAGTACCAAGACATGGGCAAGGAATGTGTCCTTGATCTTCAAGAATGCAAGAATGCAATGGAATGGGGAGACCCATACGGTGCACCCTTGCATGGTTCCGCAAACTGCCAGTTTGCATTCCAACTGCACTGCAAACCTGCGGTTTGTGGAGCATTTCGCGGAAATGTCATAAGCTTTTTTTGATCCATCTATAAAAGGGAGGTCCCTGTTGCCCGCTGAATCAAAGGATGTCCTGATGCGGTATAGCGACATCAATGCCAACTCCGTGTCCTGGCTATGGAAGCCCTTCATAGCCTATGGGAAAATCACCACGATACAAGGCGATCCGGGTGAAGGGAAATCCTCCCTGATGCTCAACATTGCCGCGGCAATCTCAAGCGGAGGCACCTTGCCGGATGGTTCACGATGCTCGCAAGCCTTGAATGTCATCTACCAATGCTCTGAGGACGGAGCGGCGGACACCATCAAGCCGCGTCTTCTTGCCGAGCATGCGGACTGCAACAGGATCGCCTTCATCAACGAAGATTCGGGGTGCTTTTCCCTGGATGACGAAAAACTCGTGTTTGCGATCTCCGAGTTCAAGGCGAAGCTTGTGGTGATAGATCCCATCCAAGCCTATCTTGGTGACGCGGACCTGTCCTACGTCGGTGGCATGAGAAGGCTCCTGCATCGCCTGAGCCTTTGGGCGAGCGCCTATGGCTGTGCGATAGTCCTCGTGGGGCATCTCAACAAGAATGAGGGATCGAAGGGATTGTACAGGGGTTTGGGCAGCATCGATGTCGTTGCGGCAGCGCGAAGCGTGCTGCAAGTGGATCATCTTGATGCCCGACCCGATATCAAGCGTGTCCGCCAGATCAAGAACAATCTCTCGACGAAAGGAGCCGATGTATATTTCAGGATACTCCCCCAAGGTCTTGCTTGGATTGACCATGAAAGCGAAGAAAGACCAGAGGATATCGATTCGCCTGAAGCTGGGGACATGGTCATGAGCAAGCAGGAAGCAGGGATAGAGGTTCTCAGGTTCTTGCTCGGGGAGGCCCCCATGAAGGCATGCGATGTCATCGGGCTGTTTGAAAAAAGGGGCATCAGCCGCAGGACGTTGCTCATCTCGAAAAAGATTCTGGGAGTCCAATCCAGCAAGCGAGCCGGGCAATGGTTCTGGGAACTCCCTGCAACCAGGAGCGGCCATAGAGATGAATGACAGGCAACTTATTAATAATCCTGCGGGTAACGGAACTCCGTTGAAGATCATCCCTGCCAGGGAGAAGGATGACATAAATTCAGCGAACAGGGCCTACAGAGCATGCGCCTATTGCCGTGTATCCACGGATGGAGAGATGCAGCAGTCCTCTTTCGAATTGCAGAAACTTCATTATGAAAGACTTGCGCAATCCCATCCCAATTGGCACCTGCTGAAGATTTTTGCCGATGAAGGCATATCCGGCACTTCCGTGAAAAAAAGGAAAGAATTCAATGAGATGATAGACGCATGCACGAGAGGGGAATACGATCTCATCCTCACCAAGTCGGTCTCAAGGTTCGCAAGGAACCTCGTCGACTGCATCACCATCGTCAGGAAGCTGAAAGCCCAGATACCCCCGGTGGGAGTGTTCTTCGAGACTGACAATCTCTTTACCCTCTCGGAGGACTCCGAGCTGAAACTTGCGATTCTTTCCACCGTTGCCCAGGGTGAATCCGAGAAGAAAAGCGAGAGCATGAACTGGTCGCTCAAGGAACGTTTCCGAAACGGCAGGTTGCTGATGCCTGAACTGCTTGGATATGCCCGGGAGAGGGATGCAATCGGTAGGTATGTGAAGGATGCGCCGCTTGTCATAGTCGAATCGGAAGCAAGGATCGTGAGATTCATTTTCAACGCATTCACAGCCGAGTACCCGATGGAGAGCATCGTCGAAATGCTAAACGAGATGCAGGTGCCGACCAAGACGGGTAAAAGCAGCTGGAACTTGTCATCGATCAGATACATCCTTGGCAACGAACGGTACTGCGGCAAGGTCCTGACCTGGAAGACGTTCACCGCTGATGTGTTCGGGCATACGAAACGGAACAATAACAACAATGAGAGGGAACAATGCCTGTATCCGGACAGGCATGAGGCGATCATCACGGTCGGTCAATTCGAAGCGGCCCAGTTGCTCTTGTCAAACCTAGAGAAAGGGATCCATGGATATTCTGCCGCCCATGTCATCGATGCCGGCATGTTCCGCGGATATGTCCCGGTGAATCACAAGTGGATGAATGACAATCCGAATGTATATTTCGAGGCATCCAACAGCGTTGAGCAACAGGCAAAAAGCCAACAGATCAGAAAGGATCGCCTCTGCCGGTTCAATCTTGCGGGTTTCCAAGTCGTCCGGGGGCATTTCCTTACCGCTCGGCAGGAGTGCCCTTGCATCACGGTCACCGAGAGCAGGCTCAGCTTCAACACCGTCTGCGTCCGCAAGTTCGCGGGGGTGTCGTACATACAGCTGTTGATACATCCAGCTGAACGCAAGGTCGCCATCCGCCCTTGTTCGGAACATGACATCCATAGCATACGGTGGCGGGTGGATTCAGATAAGCCAATCCAGATGAAAAGCATCAACACGCCATACTTCTCAAACGCGCTCTATAAGATTTTGGAATGGAACCCCGATTACCAGTATCACATCAGGGGAACGTGGTTGTGCCAGGACCACGAGGAGATAATCTTGTTTGACATCTCGAAGGCGATATCCGCCACGTATGTCGACTGTGAAACTGAGGAGGGGAAACGAAGAAGGGTCCTCCTTTGCCCCGAGGAATGGAATGATTCATTCGGGGAGGATTTCTACGATTTCTGCATCCAGAACAGTTTTTATTATATACGCTCGGGTTCAAGTTGGAATACCCAGGCAAAAGGCGTCGCCGCCTACAAGCCTGTCCAGCCAGTCATCATGACCGAGAAAGAACTCATGGCTGAAATGCATAAGATAAAGGCGGGAGTCAATAATGAATGAAGATCCGGGCCCTCTTTTCCAGGGGATCACGTCACCAGATGAAATGGAAGAACAGGAAATGGTGGATCTGGCAGGCTTCCAGGTCACGAAAGCCGAACTTTTTGCCCATTCGAGGGAGCCGGCGATTACGGTCTGGGGAGATAAGATCAAGTTCAACATGGCCTGTCTCAGAAGGTTCCCGGGTGCCACACATATCCAGCTGCTGATCCATCCTGATCAGAAACGGCTTATCATCAGGCCTTGCGAGCCCGACGCTCCGGACTCGCTCCGTTGGTCAAGCGGAGGCGGGGATAAGGAAATGAAGAACAGGGACATGATCTGCAAGCTCTTTGCAGCCAGGCTCTTTGATCTCATGCAGTGGGATAGCCATTATCGGTACAAGATGCTGGGCAAACCGGCCGTATCGAATGGCGAGGTGCTCTATCTCTTCAGGCTTTCTGATTTCGAACTATTCTGCCAGATCGGGAAATCAAAGAAAAGCAGGGCTTATCTTCCTGAAGATTGGAGGAATTACTTCGGCGTACCGGTCGAAGATCATGAGGAGACTTATAAAATTGATTTGGCCGATGGTTATATCACAACTCGGTCCTGAGGAGGAAGTCATGATCAAGAATGAGACATTGATACAGAACATCACGCTTGAGGGTTTCCAGGTCGTCCAGGGACAACTGTTCAAGAATGAACGCAGTCCGGTGATGACGGTCTATAAGAACGAGGTGGCATTCTCGAAGGAAGCCCATGCAGCCCTGAACAACTGCGCCGCAATCCAAATCCTGGTAAATGCTGATAAGAAAACCATCCTCATCATGCCATCGGCCTCAACGGATGAAAACGCGATTGTCTGGGAACGACAGCTGAAAGACACATATGTTCCCAGGTTCCGATGTCCCGGATTGACAAGACAACTATATGCACAATGGGATTTGAACATCAGATACCGATACAAGACCGATGGCCGCTTGGTGCGTTGCGAACGGAAGGTGGGACTCCTTTTTGATTTCAATGATGCCAAGCCGTTTGACGGATTGGTTGCGGTGAGAGAAGATGAGTGAAAAAACCCACATGTCATTCTATCTTGCCCACCATACCTTCCGTGTCTTCACTGATGCGGTGAGACGCATCGGCTGTCCCGGGCATGTACGTTTCTTGATGAATCCGGATGATCTTCTCATGGCGATGGAATCACATGACAAGAAAGAGCTGACTTCCTTCAAGGTTCCACATAATTTGTTTACTGACACCAAGGATACCAGCATGAGAATCCACAGCAAACGCTTTTGTCAGCTCCTGGCCGACAAGATGGGCTGGGATATGACAAAGTCATACCGAGTTCCCGGTGAGATTTTCCCAAGGCAGCAGGTCGTCATATTCGATCTGTCACAAGCTGTTGCATTACCCAAGATGGAACCTGATTCCCGCACGCAATAAAATCCATGCGTGACATCGGCGAACTGTATCAGTTGGTGGACGCATGCACAAGAGAAAGAAAAGAGTTGACCCGACCCTATGGGGAGGTAGATCATGTGAGTGGATCAGCATGCGACCCGATGCTGCCTGTGCCATACCTGAAGAGGCTGGTCGGGTGCCAAGGTCCGCGAAGAAAGGACATATCCATATGGCGGAATTGAGGACCAGGCAACAAAACGGCAATGTATTCGAATTCATCGATACCTTCGCGGATTCCGATCAGAAGCGCGCGGACAGCCTCGAGCTGGTGAAGCTGATGGAGAGGGTGACCGGGCAGCCGCCCAGGATGTGGGGTCCTTCGATCATCGGCTTCGGCAGCTACCATTACAAATCGGAACGCAGCAAGCAGGAGGGCGATTGGTTCCTGGTGGGGTTCTCCCCACGCAAGGCGGCGATCTCACTCTATGTGTACACGGGGAATCCCGAGCAGCAACATCTGCTCGACGCCTTGGGCAAGTTCACGATGGGAAAGGCCTGCATCTATGTGAAGCGCCTGTCGGACATCGACTTGGGAGCGCTCGAGCGGCTCATGCGCGCCACGATCGGATACCTCCAGGATAAGTACGGGCGGACTTGATTGCTTCGCGCGGTGATACAGCAGCTATCTCAAGGTTGGAAAGAACGGTTCGAACGGATATAACCACCCACCCCTCATCAATGAAAACGATCCTCCCCGGTTATGTGGTCCGCTACAGTCCGGGGCTTTTCTCATGCCTTGAGAGTAGTCCGATCTCAAGCAAAACGAACGCATTTTCAGTGGTCCCTTTGGGAATCCGTTGGAAATTGCACACCAAGAAGGGTACAGGATCCCTTCCCTCATGATATCCTTTACCCATCATCCTCGAGTTTTGTGCCGATCTTGACGAGCCAGTATGGGATCAAGACACATCCGTTGAGAAACATGAGAGTGCCAGCTCGGGTTATCAAAGGGGTGGAGAATATCTTCCATGACCAGTACCGATCTGACAAATCCCTGATGATCCCCCCGTATTTGTTGATCTCCCTTATCTCGGCCGGGGCGTCCTTGGTGACCGCCCGCAACAGGACCTCCGCAGTTTCCCTCTTGTTGCAGCGCTCGAGCAGGTCCTGGAGATCAAGCCGATACCACGCATCATCCCTGAATTCCCCGGTGGCGGTCTCTATGAGGACATCCATCACCAGCTCGCGTTCCTTCGGGATGTGCCAAGCCCTGACCCTATGGACGCTCTCCGGCTTTCGCTCATCGGGAGCCGGATCCTTATTTGAACAAATGGTGTGCGTTTCAGGAAAGAGAGCGTTGTATGTCATCACCACCCTTACCCCATGATGTGCGATGCGAAAGCCTTCCCGGGTCGACAGGTTGAGCAGTGCCGGTTCATACCGTTGCCCGAAGGATCGCACCAACACAGGAGTGACATCCCAGATTTTCCGATGCATGCGGACCAATCGATCCGCAAGATCTCCGTACCACGTATCCCCGGCATGGTTATACAGGTCCGATGCGTAGAAAAAATCGGCGTCAGCATAATACCATTGCACTTTCTCGGGCAGCTCGTACCAGGATGATCTCCGTCCTTCATTGAACGCGCGGGCAATGGCATCGAGCATCGTCATTTGTTCACGGTCCTTTACCCTGAGCAGCATGGCCGTCCCCTGGTAGACTGTCGCTTGCCAACAGTCGTCAGGATCGAACTCATGCTCCCGCTCGACAGCCCAGGACAGCAGCACCGGGACCCCAAACCGTCGCTCTTCGTCCAGACACCAGCGGACGAACTCGACGGTCGTCCTGCTCGCATCGGGCATGCGTTCCGAACCCGGACGGATCCGGTACAACCGGAGCCGGGGGACATGCCCAGGATCCCACGTTCCGTCCTGGAGGATGAGCGTCTTGCCGTATCTGCTGCGACCGACGATGTCGATCGCCATGGCCTGTCCATCCAAGGCCTCTGCCGACTCGACGCTCCAGAACATATTATCGTCGAAATGGCTCACGTATTCTTCGTTGGACCATGTCATTCCAGGTAGTAACATGACGCGCCTCCATGGATCCCTACCGCTTCGTCGAGCCAGTCGAAGAAGTATTTGAGTGACGGCAGGATTACTTGCCATTCCTTTCCCTGCCTCACGTGCACATCCGAACATGCATTGCTGTTGAAGAACCAGAGCCAGGAATCGTCGATCGCGTGATACGGATATCGGGGCTTGCACATCTTCTCGAAGAAGCTCTCCCAACTGTCATGGACCTTCATCCCATGCCAGAACTCGATCAGCTTGTGCCACCCGGCCTTGCGGACTTCCGGCTCCCAGGAATGCGTATCCCACCCCTCGTTCGCCTTCCAGCACAACGGCGTGATGATATCCATGACCGGGGCATACCCATAGATAGACATCAGGCAATCCCGGCTTTCCGAGGCAGTTGCCTTCGGCATCGGCTGATCCAAGCCAGGTATCACGATGAAATCCACCATCGAGAACCTTGCCAGCCGTGGCTCACGCACGAGATCCGGATGATGACTGTACCTCCACGTCGGATCCATCACGGTCAGGCTCATCCATGTCAGGTCCAGGCATCCTTTGTAGCCATCCTTCGAGAACCCGATCGCCAATGCCTTGCACCGTTCGTCATCAAAGGATTCCAATTGGAGCCGTTCGGGCAGGTGCTCGATGGGAGCCGCATGCCGCACCACGCAACTCTCAAGGAAATGCAGCTCGCTGATGCGCAAATCCACCACTTCGTTATAGTAGAACGCATGCTCATTTTCCCCGTGTGTTTCCGTATGGATGTACAGGAGGCATTCCTCCAACAGCGGTGTCATATGGCCTTCCAACTTGGGAACCCAGAGGAGCGGGTAGCACGTTTCCTGATTATGGCCGCGCCACCACCCCTTTGGCTCCATCAGCAGAAGTCCGTCGTCCAAGAACATGTATTCGAGTGGCATAGATTCGAAATCAGGATCCCCGACCAGGTACACAAGATCTATCCTGACCCACACGCGGCCGTGGGCTCTCATGACCCGGCCGATCAGATGCACATCCTCACACAGGAACCGGGCGACGGCATGGGTGGCGTGGAAGATCCTCCACCCTTGTTGCCTGGGCACAGAGATTGCGTTTTTCATGAAAAAGTCCTCCTCAAATGTGAGGAGAACTAGGAGGAGTCATCTTGTTTGCGGAAGACAACCATGGATGAACATTACCACGGGTTTCGAGGATTGACCAGAGAAAAGTGTTCTTGGTTGATAGTTCCTCTAGTTGGTTATTTCGGAAAGCTCCTAACGCGGACGAACCTCGATGTGGGTCACATAGTAATTGTTCGTTTCTCCGTATCTTGTGCCCTCCTTGATCCGATAGCCCCAGAACCACTCATCCCCATACCCTGTCAGATTATAGCTATTTTGCGCACGAAATATTAGTGGAGCTTTCATGGGAAGCTTCCTGTTGATTTCGACAGTACCCTGGCGTGAATGATATCTGATGGTTCTTAACACAGGATAATATACGGACTTCGGAGGAACTTGAGTTGGGTCAGTACCCGACATCTCTTGCAGAACTTTTGTAAGCTGACGCAACTCACTGAATGTCGTACTTGCTGGCGTCCCCTGCTCTAAAACCGGATAATCCTCAGTTCTGGATTTTGCTATATAAAAAGAGATGGAATATTTTTGGTCAAATATTCTCGTAAATAATGCATTTTTCAAAAGCAACGATTCGTAGAAATAGTGACCGTCGTTCACTCTGTCAAATTCATCCATGATCTCAACAGAACTATCCACGGTCCTTACATCAACCTCAAGATACTGCTTGCGCTGCATTGCTTTAAATACTTTACCCATCAAACTCTTCCTATAACATGTTGTTGTCATATTGGGCGCGTATGAGCCACATAACAATTAGCGGATAATTCCTCTTCTTTCCTTTGTACCAGAGTAGAACACCACGATGTCCTCAAGATCAAAAATATCTCTAGTCCCCTCTCAAAATTCCATTCTTCATTCAGTCTCATTCGCATGGCTAGACCTTACTGGCAATCCAATACGAAAAGATTTTTTTACGTTAACACGAACCCCTCCCATTCTCAATTAAGAGATGCGAAGGCTATCAAAAGGGTACCACGGCTCGGTCAACACAATCTCTTCAAATTTCTATCGGTCAAATCCCATCTCGCATCCGGAAGGTATCGAGGCACCTAGAAGCCTTCAAGCGGGATCACCTACCCAAGACGCTATCTGCTCCGATTCCACCAAGGATGAGGAGAGCTTTGTGCATCGAGGGTACGGTTTTCCGGCAATAAGTATGGAGGACCCGATGACCAAAACCGAGAAGGACCAAATCCACAGGATGCATATTCCAGAACATCACGGGAGCGTCGCTGAAAACCCTCCGCTGGACGACGATCTGTTCGCCAGGGAATTGGGATACCAGGTCAGCCTGGCCATCGCCGAAGGTTTGCTGCGACGGGGGCTCCTGACCGTCGGAGAGGCTCACAAAGCCAAGGGGCTCCTGCTTGCAAAGTATCGCCCGCCGATCGGCACATTGTTGGCCGAAGCCGGTTGACTATCGGAGCAACATGAGCGATTGATACGATACAATTCATTTCGAGGTATAAGATTACATAACTCCATATGCCAAAGACGATTGACACATCCCCAGAGGAGGCAACAGATGACTGACATCCAGAAGGACCGGATCCACGAGATGCGCCGCTTCGGCTGCACGTACAAGCACATCGCGAGCGCGCTCTCGCTGAACGAGGGCACGGTGAAGACCTACTGCGTGCGGGCGACCAGGAAAGGGATCATGCCCCCGCCCACCCCGCTGCCCGACAACCTATGCAAGCAGTGCGGAAAAGCGGTCGTGCAGATTCCTGGGCGCAAGAAGAAGATATTCTGTTCCAAGACCTGCAGCCAGAACTTCTGGAACTCCCACCTGTACCTGGTGGACCGCTCATCCAAGTACCTTTACCACTTCACCTGCCCCACCTGCAAGAAAGAGTTCTCCGCCTATGGCAACCCAAACCGCAAGTACTGCAGCCACGAGTGCTACATCAGCGGCCGCTACTACGGGGAGGCAGTCGATGGACAATGAGCTGTTCCCTTCGGAGCTCGACTACCAAGGTGCGCTCTCCCTCGCCGAAGGCATGCGCCGATCGGGATTGCTGAACGACGATGAATTGTCCAAAGTCCGAAGTCTGCTGGTCGAAGCCTACGACCCTCCCCTCGGCAGCCTGTTCGCCATCCCTGGCGGAACCGGGGATGGAGAAACACATACACCGAACCAACACATCCAGGAGGATCTCGATGCAACACGCACGATGTGACCAGCATGATCGGGATGCGATCCTTGGCAACCGCGACGCTTTGGGTGCGATGACAGGTCATTCAGAGCAAGTCACATCCCGAAACCCCAAGGTCATCAAGCTCGAACGGCCCGTCGCGTCCAAGCCATCGAGGATGCGGGTGGCCGCCTATGCCCGCGTCTCGGTCGACTCGGATGAGTTGATGCACTCCCTGGCAGCCCAGGTCAGCCACTACAGCGCGCACATCCAGACAAATCCCTCATGGGAGTACGCGGGGGTGTATGCGGATGCGGGGATCTCGGGTACCGCGACCAGGAACCGCATCGAGTTCCAACGCCTCATCGCCGATTGTGAGAAGGGGATGGTTGACATCATCCTCACCAAGTCCATCAGTCGCTTCGCCCGCAACACCGTCGACCTGCTCAAGACTGTCAGGCACCTGAGGGAGCGCAACATCTCAGTACGCTTTGAACGGGAGAACCTCGATTCCCTCTCGCCCGACGGGGAGCTCATGCTTTCGATCCTTGCCTCGTACGCGCAAGAGGAGAGCCTATCGATCAGCGAGAACGTCAAGTGGGGCATCCGCAAGCGATTCTCCCAAGGACGCTTCCTCGCCTACGCCATCTACGGCTACCGATGGGTCGAGGACCATTTCGAGATCATCGGGGAGGAGGCCGAGGCGGTGCGGTTCATGTACCGCTCCTTCGCCGACGGCATGACGCTCACCGAGATCTCCGATGCCTTGGTCAAGCGGGGAATCTTCAACCGCAGGGGACAGCCCTTCGGAAAGTCCTCGATACTGCGGATCCTCGATCAGGAGAAATACCGTGGGTTCAGCGTCCTGCAGCGTACCTACGTGGAAGACCATATCACCCACCGGAAGAAGATGAACACAGGAGTGCTTCCGCGGTTCGAGGTGCAGGGAACCCATCCGGTGATCATCGACGAAGAATTGCACGAAAAGGTTGAAGCCGAACGCGAACGCCGGCGCCAAGCGGGTGCGGCCAGGTGGCGTCGTGCCACCTGCTTCACCGGCAAGATCGCCTGCGGCCATTGTGGCAGCACGTTCACCTATACCCCGAATACCTGGAGCGGAGAACTGACGCAGTTCCAGCAAGGCCACTACCAGTGTTCCCGTAAGCGCAAACACGGCGCTAAGTCCTGCCCCGCCAAGAGCTTGCCGGTCTATACCCTGCGGCAGGTATGCTGCTCACTTCTTGGTCCGATCATCGGAACCTCTGATTGTGACCCATTCGAGGAGGCATGGATCGACAACCATGTCGATCATATCATAGCGTTTGCAGGCACCCTGGAGTTCCATCTCACGACCAAAGAGGTCCTCACCACACCCTGGAAGAACACCGCCAAGCGTGATATCTGGGCTCATCGGCGTGCAGTGGCACAGCAACATATCAACAGCGAGGTACTATCATGAGAGAAGTGCGCGTAATCCCGGCGACCCGGGACCTGTCGACAGGTCAACAGACCAACCACTTCACACCCAAGCGCCGGGTCGCAGGCTATGCCCGCGTATCCACCGACAGCGAGGACCAGTACGCATCGTACGAGGCCCAGGTGGATTACTACACCACCATGATCAAGGCGAACGCCGAGTGGGAATTCGTCGGCATCTACACCGACGAAGGCATCAGCGGCACCAGCACCAACAGGCGCGAAGGCTTCAAGCGCATGATCGCCGATGCGCTCGCGGGCAAGATCGACCTGATTGTCACCAAGAGCGTCAGCCGCTTCGCACGCAACACCGTGGACAGCCTGCAGACCATCCGCAAGCTCAAGGAACACAAGGTGGAGGTCTATTTCGAGAAGGAATCAATAAAAACCTTTGACAGCAAGGGGGAACTCTTGATAACGATCATGAGCTCGCTCGCCCAGGAGGAATCGCGCTCCCTCTCGGAGAATGTCAAATGGGGTCTGCGCAAGCGTTTTGCCGATGGACAGGTCTCCGTGTGTTACACCCGATTCCTTGGATACGACAAAGGGACTGAGGGCAACCTGGTGGTGAATGCCGAACAGGCGAAGCTGGTGAGGTACATCTTTTCTTTGTACCTACAAGGCCTGACGTTCCACGGGATCGCAAAGCGCCTGGAAAGCGAAGGGCACACCACCGTGACCGGCAAGAGTGTATGGCATTCCTCCACCATCCAGCAGGTGCTCACCAATGTGAAGTACAAGGGCGATGCATTGTTGCAGAAGTATTACATCGCTGACTTCCTTACCAAGAAGCCGGTGCTGAACTCCGGGGAGGTTCCCCAGTATTATGTCCAGGACAACCATGAGGCGATCATCAAATCCGAGGTGTTCGACCTGGTGCAGAAGGAGATTGCGCATCGCAAGGAGCATGTGGAGGTGACAAAGGGGGCTCACATCTTTTCCGGTCGGATCCGGTGTGGCCACTGCGGTGGTACCTACGGGCCCAAGGTATGGCATTCCAAGGATCGATACCGCAAGGTGATCTGGCAGTGCAATGAGAAATATGTCGACCGGTACCACAAGTGCGCTTCCCCCACCCTGACCGAGACCGAGTTGAAGGATTCGTTTGTCAGGGCAGTGAACATGCTGATGAGTGACAAGGACAGGATCATCAGGAGCTTCGAGGCGATCAAGGACAGGGTCTTCGATACTTCGGAGGATAAGGCGAAGCTAAGAAACCTCGAGGCGGAACGATTGGAGGTGATCGCTCTCGTGGATCAGCTCACGGCGGAAAATGCCTCGACCGCCATGGACCAGGAGGTGTATCGGAAACGCTATGAGAGGTTATCGGATCGTTACCACGAGGTTGAAACCCATATCTCAGGGATGAGGCATGCGATTCAGGATCGCCGGTATCGCAAGACCAGGACCGAGCTGTTCCTCAAGAGTTTAAGAAAGCAGGAAGAGGTGGTGACCGAATTCTCCGAGCATCTCTGGCACTCGCTTGCCGATCATGCCGAGGTGCATGGGAAAGAAGATATCCGGTTCACGTTCATGAATGGGATGGAGATTCAAATCTAAAAATTTCCGGTTAAGAGCCCACGGATACATTATCCAAGCAGGCGAAATCCTCGGCAGCAGGGTTACCGGACCATCTTATCTTCAGCGACGGATTGTTCCGCTCGATGCTGGGGGGGGGGGGAATGGGTAGACCTAAGATTATCGCAAGAAATATTATTGTTTCTGTTTACTTCTAACTTCGTTGAGAAAAGGTAATCGGATTGTTTTTTAATGAAATTTGGCCACGGTTGTTTGGATAGTCTTGCCCGAACATGTCAGAAGTACTCTGTATCAACGATTTCCGAGGATCATTTGGCAATCCCATCCAGAAGGGGACAACATGAGCTTTCTTACTACAAGATCCCCATCTTTCGAGCTTCAGTAACGGCTTCCATCCTAGATGTCACTTGCAACTTTTCGTAAACCTTGGAAGCATGCCACTTAACCGTTCGCTCGGTGATGTGTATCATTTGTGCAATCTCCTTGTTTAGGAATGAATAACTTTTCAAGATGTAAGCATTTGGCAATGAATTGTTGACAGTTCCCGATAAATGCATTATTTTTGACAGTAGTGTCAATATTAATATCCAGAGAGAAATTGATTGAAATGGGGTGAAAGTAGCCTTTCGTAAAATTCCCTCTCGCAGTAATCCGGGACTCCGGCAAATGGCATGGGCCTTAAATGGCAGGTGGAGGATGCCGCACTTATGGTATCTTCTCCGGCATTGGGAAAAAGAAACTGTATCGTCAGAGCTTTTTGGGATTCGGGATTCATGGAGGTATCCAATATATGCGGAGTGATTGGCAAAAATATATGGATGATATAATCCTGTCATTGACTCATATACAGGAAGATATTGATGCCATACCATTGTCACGCACTCACATCCTGACTGATACGCAACAACTGCTTTGGAGCATGAAGTCCAAGGCCGATCGTCTCAAGACCATGCTGGAGTATATCGAGGACTTGGGCCTCCATGAATCCAATGATTGATGTACAATGATACCGGCCTGATCCAAACCACAAGTCCAGAAACCTTCGTTCCTGCTGAAAGAGTATTGACGATGCACTATTGTCGACTTATTATTGACACATGCGTCAGAATAGATCCCAAAGTAATGGGTTGCCCATGACTCAATTGAAAATTGAAAGAGGAAAGCAGGTGAATATCAGATGCCAAAGATTGTCAATCATGTAGATCGTCGTATTTTTATAATCGAGAAAGCTCTTGCCGTATTCGCTCAACAGGGTTTCTATTCCACCAATTATCATGAGATTGCGCAGGTATGCGGCTTGAGCAGGACTGGATTGTATCAGTATTTCCCCAATAAGGAAGCGGTCTTCAAGGAGACGGTGGAACATGTGGTGGATACAATTGCAGTGCGGGTGTTTTCAATTGTCCAGGATAACAACCTCTCTACATCACTTAAATTGCATAAGATTTTGATGATTATCATCGGTGTGATGGAACACCAGGAGGATTCCGCAGTCCTCTTGGAATTTTTAATCTGCCTAAAACGCCAGAACCTACAACTTACGGAATACCTCGAAGATTCCATCAAATCATTGATATGTGCAGTCAGGGAACTGTTCGAGAGCCTGGAAAACAAATCATCTTACTTGTCGTCGACCGCCAAGATGCTGTTTACATTCCTACAGAGCCAAATCCTACAGCCACTATTCGGTGACACTACGTCGATCGAGGATTGTATCGCGACATTGGGGAGATTGGTAGACCTCCCGAAAGAAGATCGAAGGTCAAGGGTTGTTATCACGTCAAATATAGGCTGAATGTAAACTCAGACCATAGTAGGTTTTCACTATGAGGGGGAATAGACATGAACCAGATCACACATGGAATCAGTAACAGCGCACTCAAACTTGCCTTGCAGTATATGGAAGCAATCCCGAAGAAAATATACCGAAAGTTATCGATCTCCTGTTGACTTTCATAAAGACTGAAGATAGCCGAAAAAAGCTTATTGCGGCAAAACGTGTCTTCCTTATCGGACAAGGATGTATGTTCGGATGGTATTTTACCTATATCCCTCTTGGCAAGAATGCGGATCCTGACTTGATCGCCCGAGCGGACCAGCGATTCTATATGGCTCATTGGGTACGCGAGATGCGTTCAAGGAAACCGGTATTCCTTATGGATTTCTGGAATGATGGACAATATGTGGAAGGGTGTATCGCGGGAGGTAGAAGCTATCTCCACATCAATGCGGCAGGTGACGTCGAGCCCTGTGCATTCATCCATTATTCGAATGCGAATATCAGATCCGTCTCGCTATTGGATGCATTGCGTTCACCCTTGTTCATGGAATTTAAGGAGAACCAACCATTCAATGAGAACCATTTCCGTCCCTGCCCGCTTCTTGACAATACAGGAGCCTTGGCTGAAATGGTGAAAGCCTCGGGTGCACGATCGACGCAGCCGCTCGCCAAAGAGGATGTGGATGATCTCACAGCCAAATGCGCCCGAGCCGCAACCGAATGGATACCATCGGCTACCCATCTATGGGAAGAAAAATCGCCACAGCATTAAAGATGATATCCAATTGGAAGCAGGCATGAACACCAGATGAACAAATAATGAAATACTGAAGTGGATTGATTCGATAGTGGATTCCAATCGATATGGTAGAATCTGTTTAATAACTTCATAATCGATCCAGCATAACCGGATAAAAGGACGTGGGATGGCAAACGATTTCCGTTTGGACAAGGACGCGTGTGCCAGAGGTGCACTTTTGCATGACTTCTTCCTCTATGACTGGAGGGATAAGAAACATGCACATCATGCTGCGGCGCATGCCGGAATTCATTAGAGAACGCAAACCAATGTTTCAATCTGGAAGATATAGAAAAAGGTAGCACTCTCACCCATATGTGGCCGCTCTCTGATTCATTCTTCAAATACCGGGAGTCATTCGCGTGTGGGTCTGGTTGATAAGATTGGATCCACGAAGGACATTTTCTCAATGATTAGTGGAATTAACGAGGATATCGCTAAGTAATTAATCCATATTTGCTGGATTTGAAGTATCGACACGAGAACCCGTAACATTCTGGGCAACCGGTTTGGCTGGATCGTGATTTTGAGGATTTCTCCTTTTATGGCTAGAATAATTATGAGGCAATGCGCTTCCTTGACTTTCCCCTCTTCATCGCGCATCATATGAAAAGCGACATGGTCAATATTTACTAGGGAATCGGGAGGAAAAAAACAGAATGGCACGAGCATGGGATGTCTTGGAATCCTACCGGGGAACACTGTTCGAGGGAGACTGGCCTTCCATTCCCCATATGTTCCTCATCACGATGGAAAAGCACGCCGGGAACAAAGCCTTTACCATCATCAAGGGAAGCGAAAAGGTATCGTTCACTTACCAACAGGTCCACCAGCGTATCCTCGATGTCGCGACCTACCTCTTGTCGAAGGGCATCGGCGAGGGCGATCGCATCATCCTCAACGGCAAGAACTCTCCGGAGTGGGCGATCGCCTACCTGGGTATTCTCTTCTGTAAAGCCACGGTCGTCCCGCTCGACAACCAGATGCCGACCGAACGGGTCGATGCTCTCAGCGTATTCAGTGAAGCAAAAGGCATCTTCGCCGACCGCGATGTGGTCGAGAAACTCTCCAGCCGAGCTTGGCCCGGCTCGCAGGACATCATCATCTACCTTGATGCCGATGGCGATGAGCAAGGCATCGGGTTCGCGCAGATCCCCACTGGAGGCACTCCGATCGAAGCCTCGGAGCTTCCTGGTGGTGAGGCTATCGCCGCGATACTTTACACCAGCGGAACCACTGACCATGAGAAGGGAGTCATACTCACCCATGCGAACTTCACCAGCGATGTCTATCAGGCGGGAGACCCCGAGTTCCTCGCGATCACCAGCGAGGACATCTTCTACGCATTGCTCCCGTTGCACCACTCCTACACGATGACTGCCGTATTCCTCGAATCCATCATGCACGGGTGCGAGCTCCTATTCGGCCAAGGGATCGTCGTCTCCCGGGTGCTCAACGAGATGAAGGTGGGAAATGTGACGCTCTTCCTGGCGATCCCCCTCCTCTACAACAAGCTACTTGCCGGTTTGATGAAGAAGGTGCGGGAGAAGGGAATCTTCACCTACATGCTCATCAGGAGCCTCATGTGGATAAACGGCAGGTTGCGCAAGAGCCTTCACATAAACCCCGGCCGAAGGTGGTTCCACCAGTTGCTCGACGGGATCGGAATGGTCGACAACAAGCTGTGCATTTGCGGAGGGGGGCCGCTCTCGCCGTCCACCTTCAGGCAGTATCAGCAACTGGGCCTCGACTTCATCCAAGGTTACGGCCTGACCGAGACTGCACCGATCCTCACGCTCAATCCGGTGAGTAGGTTCAAGGTGACCTCGGTTGGCAAGGTCTTTCCCCTGGTCGACATGCGGATCGCCGATGCCGACCTGCTCGGCGTAGGAGAAGTCCAAGTCAAGGGACCGAACATCTGCAAGGGCTACTACAAGGATCCGGCGAACACCGCACAACTGTTCACCGAGGACGGGTATCTACGCACCGGCGATCTCGGGGTTCTCGACAAGGAAGGATACCTCTACCTGAAGGGGCGTCTGAAAAACCTCATCGTCACCGAGGGTGGGAAAAATGTCTATCCGGAGGAGATCGAGGACCTCTTCCAGCCCTATCCGCAGGTCGAGCAGGTGCTGGTGCGCGCCTACATCGCGAACAAGTCGGCGCGCGCGGAAGGAATCGAAGCGGTCATCTTCCCCGATGCAGAGCACTACAAGCAGCTCGGCTACAATGCACGACAGATCTCCCAGGATATCGACAAGGTGGTCTCCGAGGTAAACAAGAAGCTGACGGCTTACAAGAGGGTCACGCGAACAACGATCATCGACAAGCCGATGGCGATGACGAGCACGAAGAAGATCCAACGGGGTAAGGTATCCCGTACATTCGAGCGGTTGCGCGGAAACGGTTGAGATCGGCCCGCCTTGCCGATACCCCTTGATGTTTGCGGCGAAGCGTCTTGGGACTTTTCTGGAAGATCTTTCCCATCACCATAAGTCTTCGCTTTTCCTTTTCCGCCTCTTTGTTTTTACGTGGACATTTGATACTACTCACACGCCGTTGTCATATTCACGCAAAGACTTTCTATCGTATGAATACCTGTGGCAATAGGAGAGCCCTCATCGGACTTTGTTTAGGAAGTGCCATCAAGAATCACCAGAAGGTGTTACGGTAAGAAAAATCAAAGGAAGGCGACACCTCCCCATGAGCCATATTTCTGATAGATGCATATCCGATTTCCCAGTGATACACTCTTGCAAGCATCATGAGGATTTCGAAAAGAAGTAAACTTCTGCCTAGCCAGTATTTGACAACTGACCCTCGTAGAGTTATAGTTTTATCAATCCATCCCCCACGATCCGTGCTATACAGGACGAACCATGCCGCATGATGAGAAACTCGTTTCCAGCATACACTCCCTCCCCGCTAGCAAACCGTTCGCCCATGCGTTTTCGGCCACCGCCATGTCGCCTTGTCCTACTTCAACACCCCCAAGCCCTTGCCTGCCTTGATAGTATTCCAGGATTCTCCCAGGGATACTGCTTTATCCACCAAGGAAACGATCAGGCTTTCGGGATAACGGGGCGGGACCGGTGTGAGTGGCCACATGTGGCGAAGAATGATGTCGCACTCAATAGTGGTGATATCACCGTACACATGCACTGCATTCTCAAAAGCTTCTTGAGGATGGTCGAATCCATGCAATCCTCCAGACCGGGGTCTCCCGATTCTCCAGTCATAAAAAAAGAAATCATGCAACAATGCCCCTCGAATCAATTCAGGGAGCCTTTTTCGAAGCTTCAGTACCATCGCAACCTTATAGGAGTAATAAGCTACCGCAACACTATGGTCGGCAATGGAAGAATCATGATGGTTCAAGTGGCGGATTATTTCGTATTCCCGGGACGTTATGGTGGAATGTGCCATCGCTGCGAATCTGAGATCCCTTGCCAAAAGACGTTTTTCTTTGGATACGGGAGAACGAATTGTTTTAATGAAAATATTTCCCCCCTATTATTGATTCGAGTCGGGTCCGTATCGACTTCGGTATCGCACTGAGGGGCGACTTCAATTCCCTTGCCAACTGGGGAAAGGCTTTGAGGGGTTTCAGGATACGTCTGATTTCGGGAGGCAGTTTCTTGGTGCCCAAATCAATCGAAGGAATGAACATGCTCCCTTTTTTTACCAATCGGTGCAGGTTTGCTACAAATGTCTTATAGAAAACAAGGGCACGGACTGAATCTATCGTATCGTGAACGTAATACATGGAGAGGGCTCCAGCAACATAATACAAGACAGCACCGTCAATCAGTTTGATTTTCATGAGCAAGAAAGGTTGGATAAATTTGATGGTCATAATTGCCAGAATTGCCCAGAAAAGTGAGTATAAAATACAAATTCGTCCATGGAGATTGAGAGGCTTCTTATAGTAATCCCAAAGCCGAATATCAAATAGCTTTTCCATGAACCAGGATACAAAATACTCGATAATCGTTGGGACGAGAAGCATGACCCCCCAGAACAACATCCGGGGAGCCTGGGACAGCAGAGAGGACAAGATTGCCAAAGCCAAGGCTCCAAAACCATAGATGGGGATGAAAGGACCAGAAAGAAACCCCGAATTCACCAGGCGATGCTCAGAAAAACTTTTGATCGCAGATTCCAGCATCCACCCTAAGAAAGCGGTTGCACTGAAGTACAGGAACCACATAAAGAAACTGTCGTATGGCATCGCGATATCCTCCAAGGAGATTTTCCTTGAAACCGGATTGTAACTTCCGACAGGAAGCAAGATAGCCAAAAGCTCCGACGATGACAATCCTCTTTACCTTGGAATACCATATATCTCCGGCGTATGAGCTTCAGGACTGTATAGCCGGATATCCCTTGAAAAAATTCCGACATGTGGATGAGAGCTCTCGGTCTAGAAGGCGTAAGCAGCCTTGAATTCTAAAAAATTCCTGGCATGATATTGCCCAAATTGCCCGTTGGAATCCCCCCCGAAAAAATACCCGTTGATGCTGAGCGTTACATCATCCACAGGGGTTATGGTAAAACCGGGTATTAGCATCCAGTTCAGGTCCGGGATTGCAGCGGCACCAGCCAAAGTGACCTCCGTCTTTCCATTTTTCATCGTGTATCCGATTTGGCCCATCACCGTGCCATTCAGCTCATGAGCGGTTGATTCGATATCATAGACATTGTTTGCTTGATCCAGGTTTGTTATCCAGGTTCCCAAAGTCTGGAGATTCAATGAAACAGCCCCAAAATTCCTGTCGACACCCAATACCATGCTTGCGAACGGATTGCGGATAAGAGGGTCCGTTCCCTTCGTGTCAGAGGTCTGATGCCAAGCTGCTTCGGCCCGAAGGTTGTAAGGCCCCAGGACAAAAGCGGAATCGACCCCAATCTGATGGTACCGGTTGTAAGAAAGGACCAGATGCTGTGTTGCAGCAAGAACTGCAGGATCGGCGTTGATCACAGGAGTCCTCAGGAATCCCGTATAGTATTGCATGCCAATATCTACGCCTTTGAAGGAATCGGTGTAACGGAGCCCCCCCTGTCCCCACTCCAACGACTTCGTATCAGGGTAGAGAAGCAGTTGCTCCATCAAGGCATCAGCCTGGGCTGCCGATTGGGAAGCTGCTATGGTCGCAGCGGCAGGGTCTGTAATTCCAGCTGCTGAAAGAATAGCATGATTGGTACCATATGCACCCGAGTAGAAACCGTTCCAAATTTCAGCGCGCATATCAGTGAATGCCTTCGGAGCCCAGATTCCTTCCAGAGGCAAGTAATCACCTTGGAAAAAAGGAACATAGACGGCTTCCAGCTTGCCCACCATACCGGTACGCCAGTCAACCTTGATCAAAGCCTGCGCGATTTTCCTCCCTTCAACATCAGTATTGAAAGGATCGCTGTAGTCCTGGGGATTCACCACGTCAAGAATGCGAAGGCTATCCCCTTTGCCCCACACAACCTTGGCCATGCCCACGGTTAGCTCAACGGAATCACCCCAGTAGGTTCGTAAGGTTGCCTCATCGATTATCCGAGCTGGCTTGTTGGCAACAATCTCAGGGCTAAGACGCAGAGCGAACGAGAACTCGGAAGCAGGACTGGAAGACTCCATGCGCAGCAAGATCGAACTGGGGGTCTCTACAAACCCTGTCTCCGGATCATCGGCGTTGATGAAAAAGCGTGAAGAGAAACCGAATTCCCCTGAAAAGGAAAGTGCTGACGCATCTTCTGCATCGGAGAAGGATCCGGGAAATCCGAAATCCCCAAAACCAAAGTCCTGGGCTCCTAGGGAAGCCAGAACCACCGTAAAAAGAATCAGCGATATCCACCAATTTTTATTCCCTTTCATAATTAGGGCCGTCCTGTTTCAAGAAATTTTGTGGTGAAGACTCCTGGAGGAATGGGTTTGCCGTATTCCAGGATTTGAAATTCCAATGTGGTCACATTTCCTTTCTGCACATTGGCCATCTGGATTTTCGTTGCTGACCAGATACCCTGAATTTCTTTGAATTCAAGCGTCTCCATCACTTTGAGCAACGTGTTCTGCCTGTCGAACATTTCAATCCTGACCGGCAACCACGTATCTTTGACCACATAGGTTACAACCCTACTGTATTCGCTTTTCGAAGAATCAACTGGAATTGATTCAATGACATACACATCTTCGCCGTTTACCCGGTCTTCCCTGAGTAAGGTGTTTTCTCGTTCCTTTCCAACGAGAGCCATATCATCATAGGAAATCTCCCCAATAAATGAACTGTCTCCCTCACTAGCGGCAATGCGACGTATTTTCTTCAATGCAGGGAGAAAGATCCAACGGTCATCATCGCGATCTTCGTTTTCGATCATGAGAAAACGGGTATTCCTCACGCTGGCGGGCTTTTGAAATACCACGACGGTTTTTGACAGCCCTTTTTCCGTTATTGAGTATTGGTCGATGAGCCGTTCTGAAGGAACTCCGCTTTTCTCTGCGATGGTAGCTGCAATCCGGGATTGGGTGGAACTGTGGCGATTCTGTTCTTCTACCCTGTCCATAATCTCATCAGCCGAATACGCCCATAGGAGAGACGTATGGATCAGGATGATAGCAATCAAAAAGTATTTTTTCATTATTTGCCTCCAAGCAATTCATTGAGCATGGGCTTATCGAGGAACTTGGGTTTGACAAGATCCAACAATACGGGAAGAAGGGTAAGTGAAACAAAACTGGAAGTCAGCATGGTGATTGCGATGAGGAGGCCAAGGTTCCTGAGCGGGTTGAACGCACTGAAAACAAGTACTGCAAAACCAGCGGATACTGAAACGGCATTGAACATGATAGCTTTCCCAGTGGTCAAAATCGTACGTTCCATCATCGAGTGGAAGTCTCCATTTATCCTTTTTCCCCGGTGGAAAGCTACCAGGAAATGAATGGTATAATCGATTCCTGTACCTATGGTGATTGCTGCAACCATGCTGGTCGCTACATCAAGTTTGATGCCACTTACGCCCATCAAACCGAAGTTGACCAGGATGGAAACTGACAAGGGAACGATTGCCAACAAGCCGGCCCAAAGCGATCGGAAAAAAATGGAGACAACCAGAAACACCATGATCAACGAAGCAAAAATATTCCACATCTGGGTAGATACCACCAAATCTACCAACCCCTTCTCGATAAAGGCCAAGCCAGCCAGCTCCACGGTGACTCCAGCGGGAAAATTATCCGCCACATAGGTGTGTATGGCCTCGGCAATTTTCCCCGTTGCTATATTTCCTGTAGAATTGAGTTGAACCGACATCCGGGCTTGGGACGGCTCCAACGCATCATCAGACCATTCCTCGGTTCCAGATCCTATCAAAATCAAATAATTGCCAATAAGATTCTTCAATCCCTCATGATTCGCTTGGTTGTACCGTTGGGGATCCATAGGAATCTCATAATACGCGGCCCCCTCATAATTCACCGTGCGATTGATCAGGGACAAGAGTTCCGAAACTTGGATATCCTGTCTGTCTGATAGGACATAGGCTTGGTTCAACAGTTCGAGCAGAGCTGCTCGAGTCAATTGGGGGGTGGAGTCATCAGGAATCACAGGATTTGAAGGCTCTGCTTCCGATGAGATATCTTCAAAACCAAATCCCAATCCCTCAATTTCAGTTGAATCGGCCGAGGTAGTCTCGACTGTTCCGCGTAGACCTTCGGCTGGTTCATCTGCATTGAGCACTTGGTTTATTCTCTTGATGAACTGCGAGTAGGAGACAACCTTGCCGACTTCTGGGAATTCGGACTTCAAATAGTTAGCCAGGTCTTCCATCGCAGCTAGTGTCTGAGGATCATTCAGATCACCTTTCTGTGTTCCCTTCACATTGATATTGAATGTCTTCGTACCATTGAACTCCTTGCGGAGAAAGGCATCGGATCTGCTTACTTCAGTATCTCCCCTGAAAAACTCAATGATGGCACTGTCAAAAACCAGCATTGTCGTGCCAAAAATTGACACTGCCACCAAGAGGACCGACACAGCAATGGTAGTTTTCGGATGATGGATAAAGGGAGTAAAAAGGCGAAGCAGCCAACGTGACAACGGATCCTTGTCCGGCTTGTATCCGGTCGGACCCTTTATGGCATGGGGGCCACGGATGATCAAGAGAGCAGGAATCAACGTCATTGCTATCACAAGGGCAGAAAATACCCCAAAGGTTGAAAATAAGCCAAAATGACGAATTGGGGTGATGGAAATCAAAGACAATGACCCGAATCCGGCCATGGTGGTGAGCCCCGCCAAGGCAACAGGCATCCTGATGTTGCGCAAGACACCCAAGACCAATGCATCATGTTCAGGCTTGGTCAAGGGGTGTTTCTGAATCAAAATTTCATCGTAGTAATGGGTGAGGAAGTGGATGCCATACGCACAGCCGACAGCCACCAGGACAACAGGGGTGACGGTAGCCATCAAAGTCAGTTTTATACCCAAAACAACCATGAGCCCAAGTGTCCAGATTGAAGTGATCACCACGGTGAGGAGGGGAAGGACTACCCCTCCCAACCGTTTGAAAGACAAATACAGGAATACGATAAGCACCAGAAGAACCAAAGGAATGAGAAACATCAAATCCTTCGACATGTTCGTGCTCAACAATACGGCCATGACGGGAAAACCTGCCAGATAGACATCTTGGTTGCTTATTCCTGTTTCAACGAGAATTCTTTGGATTTCCTCATAGATGACCTGTTTATTGTCCACCTGAGGACTTTTCCCCTGCTTATCCTGATCATCAAAGTCCCTGATGCTCACCAGAATTTGCGTGGATCGGTAGTCATCCGAGACTAGGGAACCTTTATAGAGGTCCCAGCTGAGGAGACCTGTTTTTAGTGCATTGATTTCCTCAGAAGTACCCGTAAAATCATCGCCTACCAGTGGAGATACGACAATCGAATCCCCTTCCCCCCTGATGTAGTCGGTATTGGTCAACGAAGTGACCGTATCCGCTTGCGGCAACGCTTCAAGCCTTTTGGTAAGGTCTTGCAACTTCAAAAGAAAATCTTTCTCAAATACCGTCCCTTGTGGGTTCCTCAAAGCCATGAGCAAAATATCTGAACTGCCATAGAGTTCTTGTTGGGCTTCAAATGCCTTCATCTCGGCGCTATCGCTCGGGATGAAGTTTGAAATATCATTGTCAAACACAGCCTTAGGTAGTTGGAACGCAAAGAAAACAGTGATAGCAGCAATGATACAGACGATTATCCAAGGAAAAAACTTCTTCATTCGAAATCCTCCAGAACCAATGAATGAAACATTGAAGAGACCCAAGTAGGCAGGAGCTGATAAATATCTTGCCGGCTATTCCAATCATGGCCAAGGATGTAGATGATGAATCGTCCCAATAAGGAGAGGATGTATTCATTTGCATTCGCTTTCCTATCTTTGGTAGTGGACAACCCATGATCCGCAATAATCTTTAGAAGGTAGTCACTGGCTAGATCAATATAATTCTGGAACTTATTGTAGATATCCTGAATTTCTCGGCCCTCAACATTTTCAAATGACCCGAACATCAAGTCTCGCATCTTGAAAAGTTGCTCAATGATAATCCGGGAAAAGGTAACGACCTTACTGTCGAGCGATATTGAATCATCCGAGAACCATGGTTCATATTGGCCTTTGATTTCCTGTATGGAATCGTCAATCAAAGAGAAGAGAATATCATCCTTCGTTTTATAAACCAAATAGATGGATCCCTTACCGATCCCGGCTACCGAGGCGATATCCGCAACAGTGGTCTTAACGTAGGAATATTGGCTGAACAGCTTGAGTGCGGCACTTTTTATATCTTCCTGCGACAATATATGCTCCTTTATTGACCAAATACAAAACTGGTCAGCAGTATATAGCTGGTAGGGTTTTTCGTCAACATCTGTCTGATAAGGAAAACCATCACCCTCCGATCATCGACAGGGAGACCTTCGACCTTGTCCAGAAGATGAAGAAAATGAGATCAAACATCGAGCTCGATGAGCACGGAAACAAGGTAAGAAGGCGCACCCATTACAGCATGAAACGGAGTGGGAACAATGCCGTCGAATCGGTCGAATATACATGACTTAATGTATTTTATTACTTTACATATGTTTACTTGTTTGTAACAGTAAAACTAATGGTGTATCCTGTTTTAATCTTTTGTACAGAGGTACTTATTGTCTTACTGACACCGGCTAGAGGGAAGTATACAGCATTCCGCTTAGAGAACGAGCAACTGCGATCATCGTAGCCCACAACCACCCCAGTGGCATTCTCACTCCATCGCTTGATGACCTGATGGTCACCACAAGGTTGGTGAAAGCAGGCGAACTGCTGGGCATCCAGGTCCTCGACCACCTGATCTTCTCCGATGAATCGTTCAGATCGATGCTCGAGGAGAATGAGCTGTCAGGACGATGAAGGGGATGTTCTCTCACACCATGTGCTCACTGAAACGGCAATCGATGCTGAGGATGTGAGCTCCCCTCTTCCGCTATTCCTTGCACCACCGGGGAGAAGGGTTTTCTTGATCAGCTTACTCTCAATGTGGATAAGTTGGAATTTCTTCCTGGAACCCCGATTCCCGAAAACCCAGCAGAACCGCCAAATTTCGACTAGTTTTGTGGCCAACGAGGATTTTCTTCCTGGTTCCTATATAGTATTTTCGTTGCATTGGCAACATTTCCTGTGATATTACCGAGTTCATACGATTTGTGCAAGTCCACAAAACAACCAAATCCCATGTCATCCGCATCACCTCTCTGATGGACGCTACCATGAAAATCTGATACCATCTCATTATCCCACCAGACGGAGAATCGAAGAGCCGATGAAGAACTGAAGATCGAATCGCTACAGGACATCCCACGTAAGAATAATTCCAGAGGGGTTTCGGTGCATTCGATCGACAGGTGACTCGTGTTTTTCCCGATCCTTGTCGTTGTGTGCCCACCCCATGCCTCAGGGAGACACATCATGGGCATACAAACCATAGGATTCTCATCAATACATTTCCACTATCCCAACCAAAGCCAAACACTGTTTGAAGATATAGATCTCACCTTCGGTGTGGGGTGGACAGCAGTGCTCGGTGCGAATGGAGCGGGAAAATCAACACTGCTCAAGCTCGCTACAGGAGAGCTACGCCCCACCTCTGGTCAGATAACCAGACCCGAATCGGTCTGGTATCTTGAGCAACGGACAGATGAACCTCCACAGAACTACGATGAGTTCGCCTTCGCGTATGATCGGGAAGCCTGTCGACTTCACGGTTCGTTGCGAGTTGAACGCGATTGGTTGTCCAGATGGGAGTCGCTGAGTCACGGAGAGCGAAAACGGGCCCAATTGGCACATGCTTTGTGGAAAGAACCAGAAGTACTGGCAGTTGACGAACCAACTAACCATTTGGACACAGCTGCCGTAGAATTGGTAGCTAACGCATTGGCATCCTTTCGTGGTATCGGAATCATAGTCAGCCATGACCGCACACTAGCCGAATCGCTGTGTGAGAAGACGGTGATCGTTCATGCCCCCTATATCCGTATGCTAGATTGCAAACCATCGGTCGCGTTGCATGAGGCGAGTCGTGCCGCCACGGCAACATATCAGATGATGGATACACAACGCCAACAACTTTCCCGCCTTTCGGAGGACCTCATCCGACGATCCTCAAAGGCATCCATCCAAGACAGATTGCGGTCAAAGCGGCATATTCCCAAAAAGGATCACGACGCCAAGGCAAAAATCGACGGCGCCCGGGTTTCGGGAGCGGATGGAAAAGCTGGGCGTTTGAAATCCCAATTGGAGAAGCGAATCGGACGGGACCAACAGAGAGTCGATACGTTACACAACCAGCTCGTTATCGCTCGCTCACTCGATATCCAAGGACCTGTGGACGGTATCACCATCACCAGTGCTCCATTGAAGCGAAATACACTCATCCGTTATCCCGAGGGTTCCTTCCCAATGGGTCCAGAAAGGATGTTGCACCATGGTGTGTTGGAAATCGGTCCAATGGACCGGATAGCGGTCACCGGTCTGAATGGCAGTGGGAAGTCGACTTTGATGCGCCATCTTTTCGAGCAGTTGTCGGATCAAGACCTTCCTGTCGCATATGTCCCGCAAGAACAAGACAGAAGCTCGTGTGAAACTTGCCTGCAGAAGCTCGATTCGCTCGATTCTGCCACCAAAGGTCGGGTGATCTCCAGCCTTGCCAGGTTGGGAACTGACTTGCATCTCATACGTTCTTCAGCCCTTGCCAGTCCTGGAGAAGCAAAGAAGTTGTTGCTGAGTATGCTGTTCGAAAATCCCATCTCCATTCTCTTGCTCGATGAGCCCACCAACCACATGGACCTACCCTCCCGGATGGCACTGGAACAGGCGTTGGCAACCTATGAGGGTGCGTTGGTTTGTATCAGCCATGACCACACATTCATCGAACGTCTGTGCACGATAAGGTGGCATATCGAATCCGATTGGATTACCATCCTTAGCTGAGCTATGATGGAAAAGACAGGAGGCAAGACCATGCGTGATCGGCGTTTCATCACTGAACGGCGGGGAGGTCTTTTGCAGAGGGAGGATCATCGAGCACTCATGGATTGGGCTGTGGCCTGTTCGCTGCATATACTCCCCTATGCCACCGGACCGCTACATGGGACGGCACTACATGCCCTGGAGACTGCAAAGGATTGGGCGTCCGGTAAAGCGACGACCGGCGAGGCAATTGAAGCTGCGAGAGCAGTACACGCTGTGGCGAAGATAACGGTGGAGCCGTTGATGAAGCTGGTATACCGCTGCATAGGCCAAGCGGTATCCACGGCTCATATGGCCGACCATTGCCTTGGTCCTGCGTGGTACGGGAGGAAAATCGTACAGTTGATCGGAAGCGATGTAGCACAAGAACGGGAATGGCAACTGCAACGGCTTGCACAATTGCCACCTCATCTCGCCGACCTGGTAGCCAACGCTCCGAAATTCTTGGCCCAGCCTTGAATCTTTACCAATCCACCCGCGCGGCGAATTGGACCCCCATACGGAGACTATGATCCATGGTCGTAGCGGGAACGAGTCCGATATCGAGCGAGAAGCGGTCCTCCATCTTTCTCGTCAAACCAAGCGTATTGCGCAGGTTCCTGTTGAAACGTGCACCGTAGGACACCGGCAACAATGCCTGGATGATCCGACCGACACCGAATGCGATGCCACCAACCAACATCGTATCCAAAGCCAAGGTCACCAGTTGGTCAGAATCCGAGAAGAACTGTTCATCTTGTAAGCTCGATCTGAATGGATAGATGAACATCAGATCTACGACAAGCATACCCATACCACTGCTGACCAAAGACAACGTCGCCCAATCGGTGATGATACCGAACAATGAGGAAGCGGTGTCTCCCTGCAACTTCGAACCTTCACCGAAGCCCACTAACAGGTTCTTGAATGCCGGCCAGGTTAACGCGAGATGCGCTTCGTCGTACAGACGGATCCGTTCCTCCAAAGGAAGTGGAGAAAAATCGTGGTTGTTCATCACTTGCTTCAAAGAACGCAGGGAGATTCCCCCGAGATAGATGGTTTCTCCATCGATTTCGACTGCAATCGACTGGGTCCTAGAAGTCGCATCCAGACCTGTTTCGACCAACATCATTGCGGTTGATTTGCCAGCCAATGGCAGAAGCAACACCAAAAGTAGACCACATACGAAGTAAAGACGTTTCAT
The DNA here is from genome assembly GCA_018433865.1 of Spirochaetales bacterium. Taxonomy (GTDB): domain Bacteria; phylum Spirochaetota; class Spirochaetia; order Sphaerochaetales; family Sphaerochaetaceae; genus UBA8525. Next base: position 38,569 of record JAHDQJ010000055.1, read on the forward strand.
GGTTTAGCCCCTTTCTGTTTTCCCCCATGATATCACAGATCCGCCGATCCTGCAGGTATGCATGTGGCATGCCATACATGCTGGAAGAATTCAGAAGATATTCATGAAAATTAATTTTCAGACGTATAAACGAGAGCCAACCCACACGTGTATCAGTGTGAGTTGACTCGTCGGAAGTGGCCAAACTACAAAACTTTTCCATCACTTTCCGATCTATCAGCCTCCATATCCCGTAAGACGTGGTAACCACAAAATTAAATCAGGGAACAGTGCCAAAATAATGGTACCACCGAACAGAATAGTCACGAATGGAATCACATGGTGCGCCGTATCTTCTACAGTGGTTCCGGCAATTCCGGAAGCTACGAAGAGACATGTTCCGACAGGTGGTGTTAGAACTCCGAACGACAACGACATACAGAGGATCAACCCAAAATGAAGGGGATCGATTCCCAACAAGTTCGCTGCAGGGAGTAGAACCGGGCCAAGAATAATCAAAGCAGACAATGTGTCGATGAAGGTTCCGATGATAATCATGAGTAGTACAATCCCAACCATGAACATGCTGGGAGTCTTCAACACAGATATCAGTCCCTTCGCAACGGTTTTCGGTATGTTTTCGAAAGCCATAATCCACCCAAAGAGAGACGCCACACTCATGACCAACATCACAAACCCTGTAGTGATAGCCGCATCGACGAGAATTTTTGGAATATCTTTAACCTTTGAGCCCCTTGCAAAATGAGCGGTCGTCATGAATCGGCATCAATGTAACGATACTGTTGACGATGATTGTGAGGGCTGAAATGCCCAATCGATTGCCTTGAGCGAAACATCACGCCAAATCTACTGTCGATCAAGTATGAGAAGGCGCACCTGCCCCACGACAGGTGAAATTGCTATCGTCTGTATGGTGCTACGCTGTCTTCTGTAAGCCCGGAAGGATGCAATATTGCAGTATCTTGATTGCGGCGAGACACAACACGTCGGTCATCAGGCAGTGGGCGACCTTGTCCGGTCCCCGTACCATGATCTTCGAGGGGATCAGCCAATCCTTCAGATGGGCATTTGACCGTTCGACGGTGGAGCGTATCTTGAACCGTTGCTTTTCAGCGGGAGACAGCACCCGTTGTTGCTTGCGCCGCTTGTTCGGATCGATGATGGGGATCCTGCC
>JAHDQJ010000022.1 GCA_018433865.1 Spirochaetales bacterium
CTAAAGATGGGAACCGGCCCCTCGTCTTGTTCTTCCTGCGGCACTATAGCACATTGAGGCACTCGGTTAACCCTGTTCTATACCCCAGTGACAAAGTCCCTTTCATTACCTCAGGACTTTATCACTTCCCAATGAGGCCGTGGGGCTTACCTGGGGGATGTGACGCTTGACAATCTCGATTTCCATCACTATAGTCTTACCGTATCGATTTTCAGCGCAAGGAGTGTCTCATGGCAAAAGCACACAGGGGAGCCGGCATCAGGGATCAGAAGTCACAAGGTCGCGGAACATGCCCCGTCTGCAAGAGATCGGCTATCAAAGTGTTGTACGAACATGATCTCGACGGAACCAAGTCGATGATCTGCAAGCAATGCAACGCCGCTTTCAAGAACGCGAAATAATAACGGTCTGACCGTGAAAAAAGGCTGTCATCAACGGACAGTCTTTTTTTTCGCCGCAGGAGCATGGATATGGGGTTCTTCTCCGACATCGCAGGCAAGTCGCTCTTTTTTGTAGGGATCAAGGGTACAGGCATGTCGCGTCTTGCGGTATTGCTCAGTGCCTCGGGTGCCCGCGTCACCGGTTCCGATGTCCCGATGAGATTCTCCACCGATGCAGACTTGACGGATGCAAGGATCCGAGTTCTTGAGGATTCGTTCTTTTCTCCGCTGCCCGATGGAATCGACATGGTCATCCACTCGGCAGCCTACGGATCGAAGACGAACCGTCACCTCCGCGAAGCTGAGGAGCGGGGAATACCGACATACAGTTATCCCCGGTTCCTCGGTTTGATGAGCAAGTCGATGCACACCTTCGGAGTCGCGGGAACACATGGGAAAACCACTGCATCGGGTTGTCTCGATTGGATCCTCAGGAAGACCTCCTTGCCCTACGTGGCTGTCTATGGCTCGCACATCCTGCATGAACGGACATCCCGAAATCCTTCGGGAGACAGCTTCGCCGTGCTCGAAGCCTGTGAATACCGCGATCACTTTCTCAACTATGATCTTGATGGCGTGCTGGTGACAACGGTAGAGCACGATCATCCCGACTGGTTTGCCGGCGAGCGGGATGTCCTGGAATCTTTCAAGCGGCTGATCCTGAGATTGCCCGACCGGGCGCCAGTAGTGTGCGGCATCGATTCGGAACTCTGCAGGGAATTGGCCGGTTGGGTTGCCGCAACCCGTCCCATGCTCGATGTGATTACCTACGGAGTACATCCGGATAGCATGTTCAGGGTCGGATCCCATGAGGACTCTCTCTGTGGGAGTACCTACATCCTGTATCCGCTCGAAGGTCATCAGCAGGTGAAAGTCGCATCGCTTCCGCTATGCCTTGATGTGGTCGGTGCTTGCCTGCTCGGAGCTGCCATGCTCTTGCGTGAGCACAGGGGAAACGACTTCGCCCACACGGTGGCTACACAGGCGGTCCTCCAGGCCATGCTTGCCGAATCGGCTTCGTTTCCGGGGTGTGCGGGAAGGGTGGAGCTTCTTTTTGAGGAGGATGGCATAGCCTATGTCGACGACTATGCCCACCATCCGACGGAGATCGCCGCTTCACTGGAGAATTTGCGATCGCGATTCGCAGGAAGGAGGCTCGTCACGATCTTCTTTCCCCATACCCTCTCCCGTACCCGGATGTTCTTCGACGGATTCGTGGCGAGCCTCTCCCGCAGTGACCTGCCCATCATCCGTCCCGTTTTCGCTTCAGCCCGTTCCGATGGCGACCAACGTGCGTCCGAAGAATTGGCACGACTGCTCGCAGAACGGACCGGAGGGTTGTTCTTCGGGGATGAGCACTCCTTGTGCGAAGTTGTTGCGCACCTGTTGCACCCCTGTGACGTCTGCGTTACGATGGGAGCGGGAAACAACAGCGGACTGGCCCGCAAGATCGCAGACCGCAGGAGGAGCAGCCGATGCTGAGCATGACAGGATATGGATATGCCGAACGGACCGCTGAGACCTATCAGTTGGGCGTTGAGGTCAAGTCATACAACAACCGCTATCTGGAGATCAATCACAACATGCCGAACAGCCTCTCGCAGTTCGAGCAGGCGATCGATGCAAGGATCAAGGAGGTCGCCAGTCGCGGTCATGTCGAATTGAGCATCAGGTTCAAACAACTGAGCAGCGATGTGCTTCTCCATGTGGACCATGTCGCGGTGGAACGATACCGAATGGCCTATGACCAGATACGTATCGCCGCGGGATTGCCCGAAGGACCCAAACTCCAGGACTATCTCGCAGCCGAAGGGGTGCTCGTTCCCATCCGTGAACATGATGTGAAGGAGTTCGAAGCACCCCTGTTCGCGGTCCTTGACGAAGCGCTCGTCCAGTTCAGGCAATCGAAGGTTCATGAAGGGGAAGAGACCAAAAAGGACTTGGCGAACCTGACGGATGGCCTGCAGGAGGCGTTGGATGGCGTGATCGCCCATGCAGGAACACTGGAGCTGCGTCTGAAGGAAACGCTGGTGGCACGATTCGAGGACATGCTCGGTTCCAAAGGGTATGACGAGAACAGGTTCCTGCAGGAGGTGGCGATCCTGCTCGCCAAATATTCGGTGAATGAGGAGATCGTCAGATTGAAGACCCACATCGGATCGTTTCGACACATGCTCGATGCAGATGAACCGGTAGGCAAGCGTCTCGATTTCCTCTCCCAGGAGATGAACAGGGAGATCAACACGATCGGAAGCAAGAGCATCATGGTTGAGATAAACCAGCATGTGGTCGCCATGAAGGATTGCCTGGAGAATATCCGGGAGCAGGTCAGGAACATCGAATGATCCGGAGAGTATCATGAGAATCGCGATATCGGGTAAAAGTGGTTGCGGAAATACCACGGTCAGCACCTTGGTTGCCGAGAGACTGGGCTATGCGCTCATCAATTTCACCTTCCGCAACATGGCAAAGGAGCGGGAAATGGACTTCTGGGAATTCTGCAAGCTTGCCGAGCAGGATGACTCCATAGACCGTGAACTCGACCGTCGTCAGGTCGAGATGGCTCTTGCACACGAGCATTGCGTCCTCGGCTCCCGGCTTGCGATATGGATGCTCAAGGAGGCCGATCTCAAGGTGTATCTGACCGCGACCGATGAAGAACGAGCACAGAGGATACTCAGGCGAGAGGGAGGAAGTTTCTCCGAGCGGCTTGCACAGACCAAAAGTCGCGACCGCAATGATACGGCCCGCTACATGCGGATATACGGAATCGACAACACCGATCCTGCGGTCGCCGACATGGTGATCGACACCGAAGGTCTCTCTCCCGAACAGATCGCCAGCCTGATCATCGATCGGGTGAAGGCCCACTAGGCAAAGGATGCAAAATACTCTATGATAGTAGAGTTACGATGGATACCATATCGTGCTAAGGAGAACCACTTTGAGCATTCCGTTAGATGTACTTGTCGACAAGGAAAACAATGTCTATGAGATGACGTGCGTCGCCATCAGCCTGGCCAACGTCATGTCCGCGAACGGTGATCAGGAGATCGAGAACAACAATGGCAAGGTAGTTTCCATGGTCCTTGAGCGTGTGTTGCTGGAGGAGGTCGAGTACTCCACGGACGACAAGGAGTAGACGACTGATTTTCCTTTTCGGCCCCACGGGTGTTGGCAAGACGGCACTCCTCGAGCGCCTGTTCTCCACCGGTTTCCAGGTGGTCAATGCCGATTCGAAACAGATTTACCGCTTTCTTGACATAGGCTCGGCAAAACCCGAGCCTGATTTGTTGCGTCGCATTCCCCATCATCTCATCGACATCAAGGATCCATGGGAGCCGTTCTCGGTAGGGGAGTTCGTCAAGCTGGCCGATGATGCCTGCGATCTGATCAGGCACGCTGGTGACACTCCCATCATCTGCGGTGGGACCGCATATTACTTCAAGCATTTTTACTTCGGCATGCCCGCATCCCCACCGAGCGATCCGGAAACCAGACAGCGGATCGCGGACCTTGCAAAGGAGCATGGATTGCCGTGGTGCCACCGTTGGCTCGCATCGGTCGATCCGATCTCGGCGAACCGGATTCATCCTTCGGATGGGTATCGGATCACACGGGCCCTGGAAGTGCACGAAAGCTCGGGCAAGCCCCTCTCAAGCTTTTCAATCCCCACCGAAGCACGAAACGGCATGCACCCGCTGATCATCGGGCTGCTCAGGGATACGGAAGAACTGTCCCAACGCATCGAGCGGCGCGTCGCCCGAATGTTCGATGCAGGTCTTGAGGATGAGATGAAACGGCTGCTCGGCATGGGTGCCGAAGCCAGTTGGCCAGGAATGCTGGGCATCGGATACCAGGAGTTCTTCCTTGCGCATGAGCACCCCGAATGGACTGTCGAGGATATCGCACGACAGATCGTCCGCAACAGCCGACTCTATGCGAAACGGCAGATGACCTTCTTCAAGAGCCTCCCACGGGTACATTGGGTCCACCCCGATGATATGGCCACATTGTCAATGCTTGTCGAATCGCACCTGTCAGCTCAAGGACCCCGAGGTTCCAGCGGATAGGTCGGGACCATGTGTGTCGTGATCAATGTGGATCCCGTATGCTCGATGCGTTCGATCATCCAATGCTCGCGCCGCTTCGTGAGCGTGAATTCGGTGGCATTCTTCCACTCCTGCAGCTCGAGCACACCCGTACTTTCCTCCGCCCTGTCAGCGGGAGAGAAAGAGCGGTAGGTAGCCCGGTAGGTTCCCTGGCCGATTTCCTCGATCTTCAGATCCACCGTCCCGTAAATCACGGTACTCTCCGGGATCGGTTGCATGCCTTCGTCTATCCATTGTCCAGCTTGGATCACCGCATCGATGCCTTCATACGCTTTGCGGATCCGCGAGTTGACGAAGAGGCTCGTGACCTCGGTATCGAAGGGATTCTTCACGGACCGTACGAGGCTGGCGCTCATCTTCTGGGTGTCGAGTGAGTTCCTTCCCACAAAGAATTCCTCGATGACCTGTGGCGCACTCATCCCTGCGGTATAGGGCGGTTGCAGGCTCTTATGGACAAGATTCCCCACCGAGAGGATGACAATCAGGATTGCCACCGATACGGTGGTCACCAATGCTCCCCGTTTCCTCCAGAAGATTCTCCTGCGTGCCCGCTTCTCCAATGCTTCCGCGTATATGCTCAACTGTGGGTGTTGCGCGGGATCGAACTCCGGCTTTTCCCCCTGCACGTCCCATGCGAGCGAAGCGGTCTCTTGCAAGAACCACGAGAGGTTCTGTTCAGCGGAGTATGCTGCGGAAACGGTCTCCCGCTGTATCCGCGGAGCAAGGGCAAGCGTGCGGTCGATCCAGTCTGCGGTCCGCGTGTCCAAGCTGGAAAATCCAAGGGAGAGGGGGATGTGCTGCCAGCGATCTTCACGCACCTCGGGTCTTGCGTAGGGGGCGAATCCGGTCGCGCTCTCATAGAGGAACTGGGTGAATTGATGGCAGAGTCCGAACGGTCCTTCCGTGTCAGGCTTGAGGTAATCCAGGTGGCACGCGTGTCTGGTCTCTTCGTCGGCTGCATGGAGGATGATCTGGGAAAGCTGTTCGGGGAGCAGGAGAAACCCCCCTGACACCAACATATATATCCTCCAGGTCTCAAGGAATCCTGTGGAAGCATTGATGAATCGCGGCGGGACGAGCTGGAACGCATGGGCAAGGGCTCGCAGCAATTCCAGTGCCCGCGGCCTGAGAGACTCCGTGATCTCAGAGAAGGGGAGGATGTCGATGCGATCGGCGACGATATGACGGGCACCTTCGCGATCGTTCACGCTGATCCAATACCACGGCTCCACCGTCTCATTGCGCACGATGTATCCGCACGTCTTCTCCCCGGTCATCAAGTGACGCGGCAGCTCTCCCGTCGCATCGCCGATCCGTATCAGCGTCACCGGCCTGTCGCTCATCTGCCCCTCGGTTATCGATATGCCCGTGTGACTCATGGTCCCCTCTGACTTGAGAATAACCGTTGGACGCGGCCTTCGTCCAGTTGCACTGCGATGTTCTTCTCTTGGGTCGGAAGCACCAAGCCTGCCTTGCCCCCCTTCGGACGCTTGAGGTGTTTGACCTGGGTATAGTAGAGATCGGCTTTTCCGGCATCCTTCGCCTTTGAGAAGAGCAAGGCCAGGTTTGCCGCATCGAGCAGGGTCTCGAGGGGGACCGTCTTTCCCGCGATCTGCTTGATGAATACGTAGCCTCCGGGGACATCGCGCGTATGCATCCACCAGTCGTTCCCCCGTGCCCACCGCCTGAGCAGTTCGTCGTTCTCCTTGGCGTTCCTGCCAACCAGCAGGACGAACTGTCCGGAGGAGAAACGCAATCCGGGAGCATCACGATACGGATCGCGACTCGCCATGGCAGGCCCGGCCTGCGGCCGCAAGGACCGCTCAAGTGCCTGTTTCTCTGCATCCGTTCCGCTTTCGGCGACTGCCAGACGACTGGCGTGTGCCGTCTTCGTATCCTGCATCAGTCTCTCGATCTGCGCGACTTCCGCCTCCGCATGTTCCCATGCAGTCTTGCCTTTGCGATATTTCCTGTAGTAGGACTCTATGTTCTGTGCGGGATCGAGGGAAGGATCGAGCGCTATCGTCACGTTCCCTTCCTCAGAGTTGGTGAAATCCTGCAACCCGATCCACTCGCTGCGGCTCTTGATCAGGTGGCGGTTGGCCGAAAGGAAGTCTCCGTAGATGCGATAGGTATCGAATCCGGAGACTTTCGTCACACGCATGCGTGCCTGCTCAAGCTCCAAGGTCATCCGGTGAAGTTCCTCGCGGTGACTCTGTTCGAGCAGGGAACGCAGGTCCGGTTGCTGCTGTTGCGGTTTCTCGTGGATAGCTTCTATGAACCGGTTGAACGGGACGTCCTCGGGATGCTCGCGCACGGCAAAACGTCCGTCATCGGCTTGCAGGCCGGCTTCCGGCAGCACCAGGACGTTCCCTGACGATTCCGACCGTGCCGGACGGCGCAACAACAGCTCCATGATGACCATGCTGTCATCACAGACGATGATGTTCGCACCGGGCCCGCTGTAGAAGCGGAAGATCATATGGAGCGTGTTGCCCCTTACCGCCAATCGAAGGACCAGCATGCGATCCTGTGCCGGTTGCCACACGGCAGTCACCCTGCCTCCCTCGACATGTGCACGCAGGAATTGGATGAACCGTTGCAACTTCTCGGTCTTCTGCTTTCTCTTCTGCCTTGCCGGACCGCTGATCCTGTGCAGACGGGCTTCAGGCGTCCCCACCTCCGCAAACAGTTCCCATGGCCCTGCGGAGGGATGGTGAAGCTCGAGCACCAAGGCATGGAAGCCGATCTGGTGTACCCGTTGGATGATGCTGCCTTCCAGCGGCAGTTCTGCGGTTATGAGGGCGATCTCACGCCAATTCAAGGACATGCGGCCTCCTGCATCGCACGATATGCGCGTACGATCTCCCCTCCGAGGTAAAACGAACCGGTACAGAGGATCGCGTTCGCTTTTTCCGTCTGCTCCAGTGCCATGCGCAGAGCCTTCTGCGGATCCTTCTCGAGTATTATGACCGGAGGATCCACCATTTCCTTCGATTCCTCTTGCAAGAGAGTGTACAGGCTGTCGGGATCGCTTTTCTTGAATGTGCCGGGTTTCGATACGATGATGCGATCGAATACAGGCAACAGGAGGTGGGTCATGTGGACATGGTCCTTGTCCTCCAACGCACCATATATGACGGTATTTCCCTTTTTTCCGTACAGCTGCATGAATGAGCTCATCAGATGTCTCAGGCTCTCGACCGTGTGGGCTCCGTCGATGACGATCGGAGGATCGAGGCAGATGAATTCCATCCGGCCGGGAAGACGTGCTTCCTGCAAAGCCAGCTCCGTCACCTGCGGCACATACAATCCGAGCCGCTTGAGGACCAAAAGTGCCAGTGAACTGTTCTCGGCCTGGACTTCACCGCGCATGGAGAGCAGCAGCCGGGTCTCGCTGCCGTCCTTCCAGGTGACGTGAACCTGCTCTCCCTCCGCGGTGGTCCGGTGGGCGAGGCTTTCCACTTCGATGGTGAGATCGGTGAGCACAGCGTGCTGGGACTGCGCCTCCTGGATGAAGACGCTGCGGGCCTCGTCACACTGCCTTGAGATGAACACGGGTATTCCCGGTTTGATGATCTTCGCTTTTTCCGAAGCTATGAGCGTGATCGTGTGTCCGAGGATGGCCGTATGCTCAAGTTCGATGGGCGTGATCACCGATGCGACGGGCATGATGGTGTTCGTTGCATCGAGCCGACCTCCGAGTCCGGTCTCGATCACGGCCCAATCGCATCCGGCGAGGGAGAACAGGAGGAACGCGAACGCGGTGTACAGTTCGAACGCGGTAGGTTCGGCGGTTCCCCATTCGTCGGCGAAACTGAATCCTTCGAGCCTGGTCACCAGTTCGTTCGCTGCACCGACCAATTGATCCTCTGTAAACCACGTCCCGCTGAGCGTGAACCGCTCGCGGTAATCACACAGGTGTGGCGAGGTGTAGAGGCCGGTCTTGAACCCTGCCGCCTCCAGGCCCTTTGCGAGAAAACTGGCGGTCGATCCCTTTCCCTTCGAACCTGCGATGTGGATCGACTTGAACTCGTCTTGGGGGTTTCCGATGTGGTGCAACAATGCGCGCATGCGGTCGAGCCTGTACAGCCGTACCGTGTACCCGCTGTTTCTTCGTTCCAGGTTGGTGAAGCTCTCCATGTAGGAGCAGAAGTGGTCAAAATCGTTGAAGCGCATGCGGGTACTGTAGTACAGCCGATTTCTTTGGTCAATGATGCATTCTTTTCTGAACAGATTGACGTATAGCGACATTTTGTTAAATGCAGGTCTTGAGTTTCCCACGACAAGGATTTATGATGAAACTGTTATCCTGGCGGCAGGATCGGATCGTATCCGAAAGGGAGGAACTGTATGGCATCGGCAAAGAAGGGAAACCCCTGGGACTTTTTGAATGAATATAAAGGTTCGGTGTTCGCGGGCGAATGGCCTACGATTCCCGAGATGTTCGAGATCACGTGCAAGCGGCATGCCGAGCGGCGATGTTTCACCGCCTTCGCTCCGAAGGAGATCACCCTCACATACGGCGAGGCAAGGGAAAAGATTCTCCAGGTGGCCCAATACCTCGCCGAATCCGGCGTGGGACCCGACTCCAAGGTCGCCGTGACCGGAAAGAACAGTCCCGAGTGGGCGGTCGCCTATCTTGCGATCCTGTACACCGGAGCTACCGTCGTTCCTCTGGACTACCAGCTCACGGACAAGGAAATCGACTTTCTCATGGGCTTTGCCGGGGTAAAGCACCTCTTCGTGGATGCCGAGCGGATCGATGACATCGATACGAAGGGCAACCTCACGCAGAAGATATCGCTCGAAGAGGGCCATGCCGACTATATCTTCGACAAGAAAGCGAAGGAGAAGCATGAGTTGGCAAAGGCGACGGAGAGCGATCTCGCCGCGATCCTCTTCACCAGCGGAACCACAGGGAATCCGAAGGGAGTCATGCTTACCCACCAGAATCTCGTGGCCGATTGCTATCTTGCCCAGGACCTGCTCACCGTCTATGCCACGGATGTATTCTATGCATTGTTACCCATCCACCACTCCTATACGATGCTTGCGGTCTTCATCGAAGCCATATCGCAGGGAGCTGAGATCGTATTCGGCAAGAAACTGATCGTCACGCAGATTCTCAAGGAACTGAAGAAAGGCAAGGTCACCATGTTCCTTGCCGTTCCCATGCTGTTCAACAAGATGCTCAAGGGCTTGATGAACGGTATCAAGGAGAAAGGCGCACTGGTCTACGGGCTGATCCGATTCCTGATGGGCATCAGCGGCCTGATCAAGAAGGTATTCAAGGTCAATCCCGGACACAAGATGTTCAACGGCATTCTCGCCAAGCTCTCGATGGACAACATCCGGATATGCATCAGCGGAGGCGGTCCTCTTCCGGCATCGACCTTCAAGCTGTTCAACCAGTTGGGAATCGATTTTGTCCAGGGGTACGGCCTCACTGAAACCAGTCCCATCATCACACTCAATCCGATCGAAGCCTATATCGAGGCCTCGGTAGGAAAGATCCTTCCTCGCACCGAGATGAAGATATTGGATCCCGATGGCCGGGGAGTCGGAGAGATCGCGGTTCGCGGTCCGATGGTCATGCAAGGATACTACAAGAACCAGGAAGCGACCGATGAGGTTCTGGGCAAGGACGGTTGGCTCAGGACCGGTGATGCGGGCTACATCGATGCGAACAACTATGTCTACCTGACAGGAAGGAAGAAATCGCTGATCGTCACCGAGGGAGGAAAGAACGTCTTCCCCGAAGAGATCGAAGACCTCTTCCAGCTCTATGATGAAATCGACCAGATTTGCATCATGGGGTATCTCTCAGACAAGAAGATGAAGACCGAAGCGATCCGTGCGATCATCCACCCGACCGACAAGTTCGTCGAGGAGATGACGAAGAAGCATCCTGAGGAGGCAGAGCGCGCAGGGAAGATCCTCACGCACATGCAGGAAATCGTAGACAAGGTGAACAAGGAGCTGCTTCCTTACAAGCGGATCAACCGTCTGACCGTTGCCGACGAGCCGTTGGAGATGACCAGCACGAAAAAGATCAAGCGCCACGTAGTTGCCGAACTCTACAAGGATCGTTAGAATCGAGGCATGAACAGCGCAACGCGGAATTTTTTACGGAAACGGGCCCACGAGATGAAACCGATCGTCATGGTCGGCAAGCAGGGGGGCGATGACCGGGTGTCACGTGCACTCGATGAGGCCCTGACCTCGCATGAATTGCTGAAGGTCCGTTTCCAGGACTTCCAGGACGAGATCCGTCCCATAGCCGAATCGCTCGCCGAGGGCGTGGGTGCCGAGATCGTCTCCGTGGTCGGTCACGTGGTGATCATGTTCCGGCAGAACGAAAAGCCGGAGGATCGGCATATCCACATCCCGAAGCTTGTAAGCTCGAGGTGACCTGCGGTGGACGGATCATTCGCCTTGTCTGCCTTGGGAAGCCTCACCTTCGGTGCGGGAACGCTCGACCGGCTCGGGGAACTCCTCGTTTCTCAGCACCACGGGAAGGTCGCGCTGGTTACCAGCAGGACCTTCTCGTCCTCCCGACGATGCGACGAGTTGCTCAGGGACTTGCACGCCCGTTCCATCCTCTGTTCCGTTCATCCGGTCTCCGGAGAGCCTTCGGTCACCTCGGTCGATAGCATTGCCCGGTCGGTCCATGGCGACGCCTCGGATGTCGTGGTCGGCATCGGGGGAGGGAGCGCCCTCGATACCGCGAAGGCGGTAGCGGCGATGGCTCCGCTGTGGGCAGTCGGCCCAAGAAGCGATACGGTTTCCGTGAAACGCTATCTGGAGGGTGTGGGAGACCTGGCTCCGCCGCCGCACAGGCTCCCATTGATTGCAATTCCCACGACCGCCGGAACCGGCAGCGAGGCCACGAAGAACGCGGTGATCGCTGAGATTGGCCCGGACGGTTTCAAGAAATCCCTGCGTCATGATGCCTATGTCCCCGATCATGTCATCATCGACCCGACACTCGCGATCGGATTGCCAAGGCAGATCAGCAGTGCAAGTGCGCTCGACGCATTGACGCAGCTGCTTGAGGCCTACACCTCGATCAACGCGAACCCCTATATCGATGCGTTGGCTCTTGATGCGATCGGGAGGGTCGGGAATGCATTGCGTGCATTTCTCGAGAAAGGCGAGGATTCCGTCCCGCTACGAAGCGAATTGGCCTATGGAGCCTACATCTCCGGCATCGCGCTTGCCAACGCGGGATTGGGATACGTGCACGCCATCGCAGGTCCGCTCGGAGCTCTGCACCACGCACCGCACGGCGTGATCTGCGCCAACCTCATCGAACCTGTCAACAGGGCGATGATGGAGGTTGCCCGTGACACCGTGTTCCTGGAAAAGATGGAACGGGTGTCGAGATTGTGGGGAGAGGGTGTCGTGGACCGGCTCGGAAGACTCGTGCGTCTTGCTGGCCTGCCTCGCTTGGGCACCTTTGGATATACTGCCGCTGAACTTGCGGCAATAGGGGAGAAGGCAACCGGAAGGACCAGCCCCGTCACCTTGAAATCCGAAGATATCGTCCGTATTCTCCACGGATTGTACTGAAAAGTATAGGAACATATACTTTTTTTCCCATCCTCGCATACTATAATCAACCGAAAGGTGTGAGGGAGATGTACTATCCCTTGCGAAGGATGGTGAGTGGAGATGGGCATCCACAACAATGCGTTCCAGAAGAATGCGAATACCGCGATGATCCTGGGCAACATACAGAAGGCGGGACAGACCAGCCGCGTGCGTATTGCCGAGGAGCTCGGATTGTATCGCTCGACGGTGACGCATATCATCGGTTCCCTGCTCGAGGAGGGAATCGTGTGCGAAGTGGGTGCCTATCCGGGACATGACGGCGGCAGGAGGCCGATCCTGCTCAGCTTGAACGGGGACTTCGGATGCGTCGTCGGCATAGACCTGCAACCCTCACACTTCATCGCCGTGGTGATGGACATCACCGGGCGTCTGTTGTTGGAACGATCCGGTGAGGTGTTCGAGCCCGACATGGGCAAGGCGATCATCGGAATATTGGAATCGCTAAGGACTTCGATCGTGCTCTTGTCACGTGCGGTGCTCGCCATCTGCGTGGGAATTCCCGGGATGGTCGATTCTGCTCGCAACATCGTCCGTTATACCGAGCTCTTTGATGGGGCGACCTTCGATCTCGACGCACAGGTAGGTTCCCGCATCGATCTCCCGCTTCTCACGGAGAACGATGCCAACTGTTGCGCCTGGTACCATCTTGCCCGGAACAAGACAGAACCGCGGGAGAACTTCATCTGTATCTTCGGCGATTATCATGATGAGAAAAAACAAACCTTGGATCGGGTCGGAGTAGGTGTGGGACTTGGCATTTCGTTGGATGGAAAGGTCTACCCGGGAAGCCATGATGCTGCGGGAGAGCTCCTTACCACCAGTTGGCGGCCGCATCACATATGCCAGAGCAACCTCGTGGACGCGGTATTGCAGGATTTTTCTCGCAATGGTGATGCATACAGGCTCTTTGTCCGCGATCTTTTCTCTTCACTCGTGCCGGTCGTCAGTACCTTTGATCCTGCGCAGGTGTACGTACACGGTAATCCGTTCGACAATGATCTCCCCCTGCGGCAAGTCTTGCAGGAAGAGGTTCCGCAATTCCTTGATCTGCTGGCCAGACGCGGATGCGTGCTGAAGATTGATTGTGGTGATTCGGCGATCGTGGCGAAGGGAGCTGCGATGATGTATCTCCAGAAACTCTATTCCGTACCCGAGTTGCAAGAAACGGGGGCGAAGGACAGGGTCGTATGGGATGAGGTCCGTGCCGCAGCCCATGCATATCGGCAACGACACGGATTGGGATCCTTCTCGACCTGATGATCACTTCACTTTCAAGAACACCTTTTTCGCTTGACGGTGGATATCCAAGGTCCCTCGCCCGTTTCGGACGGCCTTGAGCAAATCCTTCTTCACCATCACGGCCGATCCGGCCAGGTAGTTGATCGGCAAGTCCTCATACACCTCTTTCCTCATGATCGTGGAAGGACCCATGAGAACTACCGGGATGATCCGTTTCGAGAAACGTGCAAGAACCTGTTCCAGTGTGTTGTTCACGACACAGGTAGCGGTGAGTACCAGGGCATCTGCCGATGTTGTTGCCCAAGGATAGAATTTCTCAGGATCTCCGATTCCTTTGCCCAGATCGAGCGAACGGACTTCGAATCCTCTCTCCTCGAACATCTCGAAGATGGGGGTGAAGTGTCCGATCATCGCGATCTTCGCACCTTCGGGCAATTCCATCTCTTTGTGGAAATCGGCCGGACCTTCGGGCAAAACGTTGGCGAACGGCTGGTTGAGCGCATTCACCAGGGCGATTGCCATGACCCGCTTGAGATGATTCTCCTCCTTGATGTTCCGCAACATTTGGATCGCGGCTCTTCCTTCATAATCGGTTCCATCGGTATTGACTGCAAACGCATGCTTGGGATCGCACAGCGAGGCACAGATTCCGCAGCGTCCATCGACCAATGTGATCGCCGTGTACCCGAGACCGAGGTGGACCTCATCGATTACGGAGCGATCGGCTTCATCCGCGAATACTTCATAGATCTTGCTATTCAGTTCCATGGCATTCCCCCTGGGATTACTGTAGCATCGTTTCACGAGGATTGCGATAAAAATGTATTGATTGGGATCAGGTCAGGATCCGCCTGTGATCGTCGAACCCGACATCATCGAACACGGAGAAATCCTCGACCCTGAGGAATACCTCGTCTCCTTCCTGGTACTTGGCGTAGGTGGAAGGTTCTGCGATGACCCGCATCAGGATCCCTCCGATGTCGATCCGGCAGTCGTTGACATCCCCGAGATAGAATTGCGATGCAAGCTTTCCGCGAAGGTCGCTCTGCCTCGATGCGAAACGGACATTCTCAGGCCTGATGCCGATTACGACATTACCCGTATGGGGACCGTGGTAATCGAGTTGCTGGCCCGTCCCGGTTATCGTGAGCAGGCCCTCTTCGATCGTTGCATCGAAAAAATTGATCTTCCCGACGAAATCGGCGACGAACTGATTCACCGGGTGTCGGTAGATTTCCGATGGGGTTCCCATCTGTTGGATGACCCCCCGATTTATCACGATGACACGATCGCTCATCGTCATCGCCTCGATCTGGTCATGGGTGACGAAGACGACCGTGATGCCCAGTTTCTTCTGGATCTCCTTGATCTCGAAGCGCATGCTGTCACGAAGTTTTGCATCCAGATTGCTCAGCGGCTCATCGAGCAGCAGCAGCTGCGGCTCTGCGACGAGTGCGCGTGCGAGGGCGACCCGCTGTTGCTGTCCTCCAGAGAGCTGGCTCGGGATCCGTTGGGCGTACTGGGAGAGGTGGACCGTATCAAGCACTTGTTCCACCTTCTGGCGTACTGTCTGCTTGTCCTGGCGCTTGATGCGCAGAGGGTAGGCCACGTTCTCAAAAACGGTCATGTGGGGCCAGACCGCATACGATTGGAACACCATCCCGATATCCCGTTTCTCAGGGGGGATGAACGTATCGGGGGCATTCACCGTCCGGTTTCCGATCCTGATGATCCCGGCCGTCGGTTTCTCGAATCCGGCTATCATGCGGAGCATCGTGGTCTTTCCGCAACCTGAAGGTCCGAGTAGGGTGACGAACTCTCTATCCTTGAACTCAGAGGAAAAATCGCTCAATACGACGGTCTCTCCGAAGGATTTGCTTACGTTCTCAATGATGATTCCTGCCATGGTTCGTTTCCTTTCCTATACGGAGAATTTGCCCTTCGTCAGCTTGTGTAGCAGCCAGTTCACCAGGATGACCATGACGAGGATGGCTGTCGCGAGGGCAGATGCGGTCTGTTGGCTATGATACGTCTGATAGGTATACAACTCATACCCCAACGTCTTGGTATTGTTCGAATAAAGCAGCGTCGACATTGTCAGCTCATAAAAACAGGGCATGAAGATCAAGAACCACCCTGCGACCACAGAGGGTGCGATCAACCTGAGCGTGACATCCCTCAGGCTCCTGAACCATCCTGCCCCGGAGATCTGCGCAGCCTCCTCGAGCGACGGGCTGATCTGCGTGAGTGCGCTGACCACAGTCCGCATTCCCATGAGCATGTACTTGATCATGTAGGCGATGATCATGATCGTCAACGTATTGTAGATGTTGATGACGAACTTGCCGGACATTGTCATGATGAGCGCCAATGCGATGACCACGCTTGGGGTTCCGCTGCCGACCGTGATGAGGAAATCGGGAATCTTCCGTCCCTTGGCCTTCGTTCTCACCAAGAGGTAGGCCATCATGCAGGTGATGATCATGCCGAATGTGGCGGCAGCCGATGCGGAGAGCAGGCTGTTCCTTGCGGAGCTGATGATCGCCTTGCGCGTGAATATCCGCTCCCAATACCTGAGCGTCAGGTTGCCTGCCTCGGTCAGCGGCTTGCCGAGGTTCACGGTGAAACTCGTACTCGCGACGGTGAAGAACGGTATGATCACGACGATGAGCGCGAAGATGGAGACGATCAGGGAGATGGGAATCCGCCAGCGGCCGAGATCGACCATGTTCGGTCTTGTCGACTTTCCTGAGACGGTGATGAACTGTTTCTTGGCAAGGGGGAATGTCGATACGTAAAGGACGATGTTGGCAATCAGCATGAGGAATACCGCGAGTGTCGTCGCATCGGTCAACCCCTCTTGGCTGCCGATGTAGACGAAATCGATGATCCGGGTGGTGACGGTATGGATCTGCCCGGGGACGCCGATGATCGAAGGTATTCCGTAGCAGGAACCGGCGGTCACGAACACCAGCAATCCTGCGGCCACAATCGACGGGAGCATCATCGGCATGGTCACCTTCGCCAATGTCTGCAGCGGAGTCGCCCCGGAGATTCGCGAGGCTTCCTCAAGGGACGGATCCATCTTCTCCATCGCCCGGCTGATGGTGATGAACGCATAGGGGAAATAGAAGCCGGTCAATACCCATACCAAGCCGCCCATGGTATAGATGTCGAACGGCGCTTTCGAGAGATTGAACAGTTTCATGATCAGGATGTTCAAGGTTCCCACGCTCGGATTGAGCAGACGCATCCAAGCCATCGCGCCGACGAATGGCGGCACCATGTACGTGGTGACGAACAGGGTCCTGAAGAACTTGCTTCCGATGAGGTTCGTCCTTCCGATCAACCATGCCAGGGGAAATGCGAAAAGGATGCCGAGGAACATGGTCGCCGTCGCAGTGATGACGGTGTACTTCAGTGCCGACCAGTTCATCGGATAGGTATAGACCCTCTTGAACGCGGAGAGGGAAAGATGTCCATTGGGGAAGAAGGCTTTGATCACCAGGTAGAACAGGGGCAGCACCTGGAAGATGACGAGAAAGACGACGATCAATCCGATGATCAGCCACTTCGGATCGAATGTACGCCTGTCGATGTTCAAGGTCGGTGTCGGTGTGGAACGCATGAAGGAACTCCTGGGAAACCGGGGACTGCGCGCCAAAGGGCACGTCCCCGGTGTCAACTGAGGAAAAACCGGCCTTATTTCAAGGTGACGGCCTCTTGGAATCTTGTCCTGAGCAATTCTCTGTCGGCAACTGTCCGCTCCCAGTGGATGGGAATGATATTATCCAGGATCCGTGCTGTGGGAATCGCATCATACGGGGCATCCGGGTAATCGCTCCTGACGGAGTGCATCCATGCATCCACGATATTCTTCTGGCCTTCGGTGGAGAGGAACCACTCGGTGATGGCCTCTGCTGCGTTGAGATTCTTGTTCGCACTCCACTGGTCGTTGATCGACATGATCGGGGAGGGAACGTTGATCGTGCCGTCTGTCGGGTAGATGACCTCGATGACAGATCCGTCGAGTTCTCGTTTCTGGAGCACGGACTCCTCGAGGATCATGATCACCTTGCACTCGCCGGTCTCCAGCTTGGTCAAGGCGACCGAACCCGACTCTACCTTCACCTTCTGCTTTCCAAGTGCATCGAAGTACTCGAAACCGTACTTGTCGCGAAGTGCACTGATGGTGGCGAGGGCTGTGCCACTGGTGAGGGGGTTGGACATCGAGGTGGCCCCTGCGACACTTGCGTCGTAGGCGAAATCACGGAAGGAGTTTGGAATCTCACTCTTCTTGTACTTTTCCGGGTTGTAGGCGAGGACCATGTTGCTGATCCGGACCGGATACCAATACCCATCCTTGTCATACTCGAAACCGAGCTTGGAAGAGGAGGCGACCTGGATCGGTGCGAGCACTCCCTGGGCAAGGAGGTCGATCGAATACGAAGGGTCGGCAAC
The DNA here is from genome assembly GCA_018433865.1 of Spirochaetales bacterium. GTDB lineage: Bacteria > Spirochaetota > Spirochaetia > Sphaerochaetales > Sphaerochaetaceae > UBA8525. Next base: position 17,870 of record JAHDQJ010000022.1, read on the forward strand.
CATCAGCATGTCGCAGCCGAGCTTTCCTGAGGCGATTTCCGCGGCGACCTTCGCCTGGATCGTTCCGGTTCCACCGTAGAAAAATTCGATGTCGACTGTCGGGAAGACTTTTTCCAACGTTTCATCGATCATCTCGATCACATCGGGATACATCGATGTATAGATCATGATCTTCCCCGAAAGGCCGGATGCGGAAGCCGCGGGGGCCTCTTGTGCACCACCGGCGAACAGCGACGTGCATGCGATCAGCACCGCACAGGACAACATGAGCGCTCTCTTCATTGCAGATTCTTCTTTTTGTATGGGATACGCTAGAAATTCTACAATGCAGGGATGCATCTGTCAATTTTTATCAGGATAAGCTACGTTTCCTGCATTTTTCCGGATGCAGCAAGAAATAAAGGCCGCCGGAACAAATCCGACGGCCTTCCGATGCAAGGGGAAGAACAGTATCTCAGCGCTTGGAGCTCTCCAACTCGAGTGTCTTGGTGACACTGTCGCACACCGCCGCGGGACCGAAATACTGGATGGCCCCGGGGAACACGAACGAGGTTTCGAGTGCCCATCGGTCACGCTTCTCGGCAAAGTATCTGAACGGTGCGCCAGACAGTTCCACCAAAGCTTTCTTGATCACCGGCTTCATCTCTCCATGGCGTTTCTCCATGTTCATCATCATCGTGATGGGAATGCCGCCGGCCTTCCACTCGGTTGCATGGGAGGTGAGGTTCGTGACCGACGAGATGTATCCGCTGCATCCGTTAGCGACCAAAAGGTACGCATTGTACCCGAGACTGTAGCAGTAGTCGGCATCGAAATTGCTGGGGAACGCACAGCGCCCCTCATACCCGAAGAAGTGGTTCAGAGCGCTGAACTTGCCTTTGTAGGTCCCTTCTGCCTTTCTTTGGCTGAGCCGTGCTTCGACCATCTGGATGAGCATCTTCTCCGTTTCGATCCGGGATACCTGGACGTTTCCATGAGGATCGCGATCCATGAGCAGCTGCTTGCGGATATCTGTCGGAAGCGATGAGAAGACCTGGGCATTCGCGCTGCTGAGTCTTTCGATGACAAACGAGGACTGGTCCTCCCATTTGGCAAGCTTCGCGTAGCGGGATGCTTCCCGGGCGAGGAGCGTGTTCAGCTCTGCGATGAGTGACTTCACCTCCGGGATGAATTCGACCACTCCCTCGGGAATGAGGACGATGCCGTAATCCAATCCCTTTTCCGCACGCTTCGCCACGACAGAGGTGATGGATTCGACGATCTCGGTGAGACTCGTGGCATTCGCCTCGATCTCCTCGCTGATGAGACAGACGTTCGGCTGTGTACGAAGCGCGCACTCGAGTGCGATATGGCTTGCACTCCTTCCCATGAGCTTGATGAAATGCCAGTATTTCTTGGAGCTGTTGGCATCACGCATGATATTGCCGATGAGCTCGTCATAGGTCTTCGTGGCGGTATCGAACCCGAATGAGATCTCGATGAACTCGTTCTTCAGGTCTCCATCGATAGTCTTCGGACAACCGACTACCATGATGCCGGCGTTCGTGCGCAGGAAATACTCCGCAAGGACCGCTGCGTTGGTGTTCGAGTCGTCTCCGCCGATGATCACCAGCGCGCTGATGCCTCGGCTGTGGCACACTTTCGCACAGACGGCAAACTGTTCTTCGGTCTCCAGCTTGGTCCTGCCGCTGCCGATGATGTCGAATCCACCGGTGTTGCGATAGGCGTCGATGATCTCGCTGGTGATCTCGAGGGTCTGGTCATTGAGGATTCCCGAAGGGCCGCCCAGGAAACCGATCAGTTTCGAATCGGCATTGGCATGCTTCAAGGCATCGAACAGTCCGCTGATCACATTGTGGCCGCCGGGGGCCTGTCCACCGGAGAGGATCACCCCGACGTTGATACGCTTTGCGTGTCCGGTCTCGCTGCCCTTGGCAAACGAAACTGCCGGCAGTCCGTATGTGTGGGGGAACAGTGCCTTGATGGCTTCCTTGTCGGTCATCGGTTCGGTCGCGCCGCCTTTTTCCATGACAATCGTCGCGATCGGCTCCCGGAGGACGGCAGGAAGCTTCGGCTGATACTCGTATCGAGCCCTCTGTAGTGCTGATATGTCCATCAATATTCTCCTTTGCAGTATCAGGGATAGGTTATGTCATGAAAACTATAGAGTTTTGGACGAATCGTTTCAAGGTGTGCATCCGAGCGGAAAAGCGTGCTACACTGTGCCAGAGGTTCACATCCATGACCACACGATCTTCATTGAATTTCGATTGGCGTTACCGGGGTTCCGATGATACGCGCTTTGCCGCTGTCGGATTCGATGACCATGATTGGCAAGTCGTGGACATTCCCCATACGATGCATGAGCTGCCGATGCAGTACTTCCGGATTGAGAGTGTCACCGGTGTCGGCTGGTATCGGAAGGACATCCCGGTCGGAGAACTCGAAGAGGGGACAAGCCTTGTCTTGCGGTTCGAAGGAGTCGCAACCCGATGCACGCTTTGGTGCGACGGAATCCCCATCGGAAGCCACGAAGGCGCCTATACTCCGTTCGAGATACCCTTGCCTGCACGGGTGATGGGGAAAAAAACGGTTCTCCTCGCGCTTCGCTGCGATGCGACGGAGGATCCGGAGGTCCCGCCGTTCGGTCACGTGGTCGATTTCATCGTACCGGGGGGTATCTACCGGGAGGTGTCGCTGGTCCACAGGCCACGTCATGCCATCGAAGACTTGTACGTACGTTCCCGCCTGATCGGAGACGAACGGGAGGTTTCGGTGGACTGCCGTTTCACACAATCGTGTTGCAGGGCGCAGCAGCTCGCCCTTGCTCTCAGGATCGTGGATCCTGATGGGCACCTCCTGGCAACCTGCCGGCAGGAGCTTTCCGATGCAGCCATGACGGTCCACCTTGTCCTCAGGAACGTCCGCCTGTGGGATATCGCGGAGCCGGTCCTCCATCGTGTGATCGCTACGTTGACCAATGAAGGTACCGTGTGCGATGAGATGGAGGTGAGGACCGGATTCAGGGACATACTGTTCACAAGATCCGGTTTCTTTCTGAACGGTCGGGCGGTGAAACTGCGTGGGTTGAACCGACATCAGCTGTATCCGTACGTAGGACAAGCGATGCCGAAGAGCCAGCAGGCGGCGGATGCCGATTTCCTGAAGCGATTGGGCGTCCAGGTCGTGCGTACCAGCCACTATCCCCAATCGAGCCATTTCCTCGACCGGTGTGACGAACTGGGGTTGCTCGTGGTGACCGAGTTGCCGGGGTGGCAACACATCGGGCGGTCCGCCCGATGGAAGGACTCTGCGATGTGGCAATTGCGTGAGCTTGTGATCAGGGACCGGAACCACCCGTCGGTCATCCTGTGGGGCGTACGGATCAACGAATCGGCGGATGATGACGAGTTCTATCGGAAGACCAATGAGTTGGCAAGATGGCTCGATCCCTCACGTCCCACCGGCGGAGTGAGGAACTTTGCCCGCAGCCACCTGATCGAGGATGTCTATACCTACAATGATTTCTCACACGATGGGACGCGGCCTGCATTGGCACCGCCAAGCAAGATAGTCGGAAACGGCAGTGCTCCCTATCTCGTGACCGAGCATACCGGACACATGTATCCGGCCAGGGCGGGAGATCCCGAGATGGTGCGGACTGAGCATGCGCTGCGGCACGCCCGTGTATTGGATGCGATGTATGCCGATGAGCGCATCAGCGGTGCGATCGGGTGGTGCATGTCCGATTACCAGACCCACAGGGATTTCGGGGGAGGAGACGGCATCTGCCACCATGGCGTGGCAGATATGTTCCGCAATCCGAAAATGGCCGCGTATGTCTATGAATCCCAACAGGATGAGCATCCCGTGATGCATGTATCTTCATGCATGCACATCGGCTCCCGTCCGGCGCATGCGCCGGATACGGTCTGGGTTTTCACCAATTGCGATCGCGTGCAGCTCTCCTACTGCGGTCAGCCGGTCGGCATGTTCGAACCGGACAGGAAGAGGTTCGCACATCTTGTGCATCCTCCGATCGCGATCGATGATCTGATCGGTTCGCGACTCGATGAGTTGGAAGGATTCCACGATCGTGAGAGAACATTGCTCCGCGAAGCCCTGCGATTGGCCGCAACATCGGGATTCGACCTTCCGCTGCGGATCAAGCTGGGCGTCGGTCTGTTGATGCGCCGGCATCGTTTGCGCCCATCCGATGCGGTGAGCCTGTTCGAACGATTCGTCCTTGCCTGGGACGATCGGCCGAGCGTCTGGGAATTCACCGGGTACACAGGTGATGTGCAAGTGGCACGCCAAGTGTTCAGGCCTGCGGATACGGTGCACCTCGAGATTGCATGCGATCGCGACTCGATGCACCAAGGGGAAACCTATGATGTGGTCCGTTGCGCACTATCACTGTGCAGCGAATCGGGTGTCCTGGCATGGATGTCACACGCGCCTGTCCGGATCGAGACCAGCGGACCCGTGCGGCTGATCGGTCCCGATGTCATCTCTTTGGAAGGAGGCATGGGGGGATGTTACCTGCGGACCATCGGCATGAGCGGGATCGCTACGGTTTCGGTCTCGAGCCCCCATGCGGAGGGAGCCACGTGCACGATCGCGGTGGATTGACGGAGAATCCCCAGGTGGGTATGGTTGGCAACATGCACGATCACGAGAATCCGAACGGAATCGGCGCTTTGCTCTTCGTCGATGCCGATTCCTGTCCCAGACAGCTGCGTACAATCATCCTCAAGGCTATCCTGAGAAGGAACATCCCTGCGATCTTCGCAGCCGACCGTCCTTTGCCCGATGTTGTCCAGGCTGAAGGCTCGGGAACCACGGACATGCATGGCCTCCCGTTGGTCAGGATGGTCGTGGTGCACAAAGGTGATGACAGCGCTGACGACATGCTCGTCACCTTGGGTAGGGAAGGGGCCTTGGCGATCACCCGCGACATTCCCCTCGCAAAGCGGCTTGCCCAGCTCGGCATGGTGGTGATCGATGATCGGGGCGGTACCTATACCAAGGAGAATGTCGGTGAGCGGCTCTCCATGCGGAATCTCATGACCGAGCTGCGCGAGTACGGAGTCTTCGCCGAGCGTACGAGACCGCTCGGACCGAAGGAAGTCCAGGCATTCTCCAATGCTCTCGACCGGCAGTTGACGAGGATGCTCAAGGCTCTCGGTCGTTCTTGAACGAAGCAAATTGCGCATCCTCCCGGTCTTTATCCTGTGGATACCCCGAAGATATCGATCCTATCATCCCAGAGGCCGGTCGGCGAGACCTTCCGTTTCTGGCTCCTCTCCTTCCTCGGCACTCCTGCATCGGTGCATGTGGGAAGTTTCGCAGGAGCGGGGCGACTGCACGGTACGAGTGACCTGTATGTGGTGCTGCTTTTCTGTGCGGAGGACCTGCATGATGCCTCCCTGTGGATTGCTGCGGTGAGACCCGCCTTGCGTCCGACGCTTCCGCTCATCGCAGTGGCTCCGCCTGGGGAGCACGGTACGCTGTTCCAGGCGATCTCCAGACGATTCTTCGTCACGGTCGGACTGGAAAAATGCATGGGCAGGATCCTTGCCACCTTGCACTCCCGCGGCTGGGCGACATCGGCTTGCCTGCAGGAGGAACATAGTCGGCTCACCGAGCGGGAGCTGCAGGTACTGGACTTGGTCGCACGGGGAGCTCCGCTGAAGGAAATATCCTACCGGCTCGGCATCTCCCAGCACACGGTGGTCTCACACCGGAGAAATCTCTACCTGAAGACAGGAGCGCGTACACTGCAACAGCTTGCATTGTACGCGACCTTGCATCTTGCGTCCCGCGAGGATGATTAGAACTCGGCTTGCTTCGCCGCTCTCGGGAACGGAATCACGTCCCTGATGTTCTGCATCCCGGTGATGTATTGGATCGCACGGTCGAATCCGAGTCCGAATCCGGCGTGGGGGACGCTTCCGAATCTCCGCAGGTCAAGGTACCACCAATAATCGGAGGGATCCAGTCCGAGGTCGGTCATCCGCGTGGTGAGCACGTCGAGCCTGCTCTCCCGCTCGCTCCCCCCGATGATCTCCCCAAGCCTGGGTACCAGCACATCCATTGCACGGACTGTCTTGCCATCATCGTTGAGCTTCATGTAGAACGCCTTGATCTCCTTCGGGTAGTCGGTGACGATGACCGGTCCCTTGCAGACCTGCTCGGTGAGGAAACGCTCATGCTCGGTCTGCAAGTCGCTTCCCCAGTGGACGGGGAAATCGAACGTATCGTTGGACTTCACCAGTTCGGCTACCGCATCGGTATAGGTCATGTGTGCGAACGGGGTATCCACGACAGTCCTCAAGGTATCGGCGACTCCCTTCTCGACCCATTGGCTGAAGAATGCCATGTCATCCGCACAATGGTCGAGCACGTATGAGAACACGGACTTCAGGAATTCCTCCGCGACCGTCATGTTGCCCTCGAGCGTGCAGAATGACATCTCGGGCTCGATCATCCAGAATTCGCTGAGGTGGCGCTTCGTATTGGAATTCTCTGCCCTGAAGGTCGGTCCGAAGGTGTAGATGTTCTTCAGTGCAAGTGCGTAGGTCTCTCCTTGCAGCTGTCCGCTTACCGTGAGGGCGGCCTTCTTGCCGAAGAAATCCGCAGCATAGTCTATGGTCCCTTCGGGAGTCCTCGGAATCGCATCCAGGTCGAATGTCGTCACCTGGAACTGCTCTCCCGCTCCCTCTGCATCGCTGGTGCTGATGATCGGGGTATGCACGTAGTAGAACCCCTTCTCATTGAAGTATGAGTGGACCGCATAGGAAACGGCATGGCGTACGCGTGCTACCGCGCCCATCGTATTGGTGCGGGCCCTCAGGTGGGCGATCTCGCGAAGATACTCCAAGGTATGTCTCTTCTTCTGGAGCGGATAGGAATCTGCGGGAGCCTCTCCATGAAGCGTGATCGATTCGACCCGGAGTTCCACCTCCTGGTTCTCTCCCGGAGAGGCGACGAGCGTTCCGGTGCACGTGAGTGCCGCTCCGGTGGTGATGCGTGCGAGAAGCGGTCCGTCGGTGAAATCGGCGAGATCGACCACAGCTTGCAGGCCTTTGAGGCAGGACCCGTCATTGATCTCAAGAAAGCAGACGTTCTTGCTCTCCCGTTTGGTGCGGACCCACCCCTCGGCAGTGACCACAGCGGCACCCGGTGTCCGTTTCAACAGTTGGGAAATGCGGTCGTTCATGAATAGACTCCTTGTATATGTGCGCACTATTCCACTTTTCGCATGTCCGTGTCAACTGCAGGACTTCGGTAAAAATGTAACAATTCCATTTTGGAGAACAAGTTGCCCCTGACCGTACCTGTTTTCGTGACAAAAAGAGGATTTTTGTCTGCTGGACGTTCTCATGGCAACCCGTTATAGTGGCTCAGACGGAGGTGTGCGTGCTGCAGATCATCGGGACCAAATCCTGCATCGGAACGAAGAAGGCACTGCGTTTCTGCAAGGAACGCTCGATACCCCATCAGTTCGTCGACCTGCACCGGCGTGCACTTTCAGAGGGCGAATGGGAGAAGGTCTTCCGATCCCTGGAAGCTTCGACTCTCATCGATGAGGCGAGCCAATGGTATCGCAAAGAGGGATACGCATGGAGGACCTTCGATGCGCGCGAGGAACTACAGGCTCATCCTGAGCTGCTGCGCACGCCGTTGTTGAAATACGCACATGAGGTGGTCGCGGGATTCGATGAGCAGTTCATCCTGGACCATCGGGGGCAACGATGATCAGGTTCGCAGTCCTTGGAAGCGGTTCATCAGGCAACAGCTATCTCTTCAGCACCGATCGTTCGTCAGTGTTGGTGGACGCCGGGTTCAGCTTGAAGGAATTGCGCAGGAGGGCTGCCCTCGCGATACTCGATTTCGAGACAGTCAAAGGACTCTGCCTCACCCACATGCATCCTGACCACAACCGGGGAGCGGGAGTGTTCGCACGCAAGACGGGAATGCCGGTGCATGTGCACGGAAACCTCGTCACGCATTCTGTGCCGGAGTTCACCGCCCTTGGTGTGCCGGAACACTTGGTCAGGACATTCGAGCCCGGTCGGCCATTCGTGGCAGGAGATTTCGTCATCACGGCCTTTCCCACCAGCCATGACAGTCCGCACTCGGTAGGTTTCTCGTTGGAAGCGGAAGGACGGTGCCTCACCGTCCTGACCGACACCGGTACGGTGGACGATGGCATGCGGTTCTTCATCGGACGTTCGGACGTCCTGTTCATCGAAGCGAACCATGACCGGAAGATGCTTGAGGAAGGGCCGTACCCATGGATGCTCAAGCGTCGCATCGCAGGGGAGAAAGGGCATCTTTCCAATGCCGATACCATCGGTGTCCTCAATGAATCGACGCTTCCCGCGGAAGCATTACTCTATTTCTGTCACCTCTCCAGGGTCAACAACCGGCCTGAAGTGTTGGCCAGGGCGTGCGAGCAACACATGACCTGGAAGGGGAACGCCACCATCTGTGAGCATGGGGCGGTGTATAACGGGTGTATCACCCGGGGAGATTTTGTACCATGAGACATGAATTGGATGTGTTCACCATACGCCACGCTCTCGAGAGGTCGGCACAAAGACACGGCGAACGGATTGCCATGGCACTGATCGGTAACGAGGAAAGCTCGGTGACGTTCGCAGAATTGAAGAAGCAAGTGGATGCGATGGCCACGTACCTCATCGAAGCGGGTATCGAGTCGCAAGACAAGGTCGCGTTGCTCGGGGAAAGTCAACCTTCATGGGGTGTAGCATACCTCGCGGTGGTCTCGGCCGGTGCGGTTGCCGTCCCCATCCTCCCCGATTTCTCGGCGAAGGAGATTTCCAGCATCCTCGCGCACAGTGGCGCGAAGGCGATCGTCGTCTCATCCAAACTGTTTGAGAAGAGCGTGCCTTTCAGTTCGGATGCATCGAACCTGGTGATGCGGATGGATGACTTGTTCGAGATCCCGAAACCGATCTTTCCGAGCCTCGTCTCGAACAGGGAATTCCAGAGTGCCCCGGGACGGGACATGTTGCGGACGAAATCCGATGCAAAGCGCATCGCGCAAAGGACTTCCGGGGAAGATGACCTTGTCTCCATCATCTATACCAGCGGTACGACCGGATCCTCGAAGGGCGTGATGCTCACCAACCGCAATCTTACCAGCAATGCATCGGCGTGTGTCCGTCAATTCTTCAAGATCACGACGGGGATGCGATTCCTTTCCATCCTTCCGCTTTCGCACTCCTATGAATTCACCATCGGTTTCCTGCTTCCCCTCATCACAGGATGTGAGATCCATTATCTGGGAAAGACTCCAGCCGCGAGCATCCTGCTCCCCGCGATGAAGCGGATCAGACCGCATGTCATGCTCTCCGTGCCCCTGCTCATCGAGAAGATCTACCGCAGCTCGGTCGTCCCGCAAATCGCAGGCAATCCGCGGTTGAGCGAACTGTACAAGAAACCCCTGTTCAGGCGATTCATCAACAGCGTCATCGGCAAGAAATTGAAGAGAACCTTCGGGGGACACCTGAAGTTCTTCGGTGTCGGTGGCGCAGCATTGGACAAGGATGTCGAGAACTTCCTGAAGGAGGCGAAGTTCCCCTATGCGATCGGATACGGACTTACCGAGACCGCGCCGCTCCTGGCGGGTTCCGGCCCGAAGCAGACCAAGCCGACGACCGTCGGATATGCGGTGAAGGGAATCCAGCTGCGCATCGATGATCCCGATCCCGAGACCAAGGTCGGGGAGATCGTTGCCAAGGGGCCGAACGTCATGCAAGGCTATTATGAGAATCCCTCCCTGACTGCTGAGGTATTTACCGCTGACGGTTGGTTCAAGACAGGGGATCTCGGCATCATCGAGCGCAACCGGCTTTCGATCAAGGGGCGGAAGAAGACCATGATCCTCGGTCCCAGCGGAGAGAACATCTATCCTGAGTTGATCGAGACACTGATCAACAACAGGCCTTACGTGCAGGAGTCCCTCGTGCTTTCGGACGAAGGAGGTCTCGCGGCGATGATCAAGCTTGATCTCGAGCTGATGGCAGAGAACCTGAAGATTTCGGTCCAGGATGCGAAAGAGAGTGCGGCGACTTATCTTGTTCACCTCAAGGAAGAGGTGAACAAGGAGTTGAGCTCGTTCAGCAGGATCCGGGATGTATCGCTCCAGGACGAACCGTTCCAGAGAACGCCGACGATGAAGATCAAGCGGTATCTCTATCAGATACGGAACAGGGGAAGACAGGAGAAGGAAGTTCCCGCGGACAAGCCGAAAGAGCCGGAAGGGAACTAGGGTCCTTCCTTGCAGAAGACATCTCATTGTGTTATACAGGGGACGGAGGCCCCCATCCGCCATGTTGAAACATATCGATATCAGAATCAGCAGCGTGGAACCGCTGGTGAGCCCGGAAGCATTGGCCGCCCGCTATCCGGTTTCCGAGGAGCTCACGCAGAGCATCCTCGCATCGCGTCGGCGGGTCAACGATATCATCCAGGGAAAGGACGATCGGCTCCTTGCGATCGTGGGACCTTGTTCCCTGCACGATCCTGACGCCGCCCTCGATTATGCGAGGCACCTGAAGGTCCTTGCCGAGGAAGTCTCGGACAAGATGTTCGTGGTGATGCGTACCTACTTCGAGAAACCGAGGACGATCGGGGGATGGAAGGGGTTGATCCTTGATCCGTCGATGAACGGTTCCTACGATATCCAGAAGGGAATCGAGACAGCCCGGAAACTGTTGATCGATATCGTGAGCATGGGCGTTCCCGTCGGATGCGAGATGCTCGACCCCATCGTTCCCCAGTATATCGACGAGATGCTCTCCTGGTGTTCCATCGGGGCAAGGACGACCGAGAGCCAGACCCACAGGACGTTGGCCAGCGGCATGTCGGTGGCGGTCGGATTCAAGAACAGTACCAGCGGTGAGATCGCTACGGCGGTCAATGCGATCAAGAGTGCCCGGCAAAGCGCCGCGTTCATCGGAATCGACAAGAGTGGGAACACCGCGATCTACAGGACCACGGGAAATGACTGCGGACACCTGATCCTCCGGGGGGGAGACCACGCTCCCAATTATTATGAGGAGGATGTCGAGGCCGCTGCAGCATTGATGGAGAAGATGTCACTCCCTCCCTCCATCATCATCGATTGCAGTCATGCGAATTCCCGCAAGGATGCCAAGCGGCAGAAACGGGTATTGCGCGCGGTGATCGACCAGGTCGTCTGGGGAAAGAGCGAGATCAAGGGCTTCATGATCGAGAGCAACCTGGTTCCCGGTTGCCAAGCCATTCCGGCCGATCCGAAGGATCTTGTCTATGGACTGTCGGTTACCGACAACTGCATCGGATGGGAAGAAACCGAGGAGGCCTTGCGGAAAGCCGCGGCCGTCCTGAGGAATGGGAAACAGGAATAGGAGGCAGTCATATGAGTGAAATTCGGATACTGGTGGCCCTGGCTGAGGGATTCGAGGAGATCGAAGCGCTCGCTCCGGTGGATATCTTCAGGCGGGCAGGCTATGAAGTCGTCCTCGCCGGTGTGAACGGGATGGAAATCCGCGGTACCCACGATATCATCGTGAAGTGTGACAAGCGCATCGAGGACGTGGGCGTCGAGTTCGATGCGATGGTCATCCCCGGAGGAGGGCTCGGGTCCAAGAACCTCGCGGCCTCGTGGGAAGTGAACGAGAAGATGCTGCTGATCGCGAACAACGGAGCGGTGCTCGGTTCCATCTGCGCGGCTCCTGCGGTGGTACTCGGACCTGCCGGCATGCTCGAGGGACACAAGGCGGTCTGTTTTCCCGGAGCAGAGTCCAACTATCCAGGATTCGAGTTCGGTACCGAACGGGTCTGCGTCGACGGCAACCTGATCACCGCCCGTGCGGCGGGATGTGCCATCGAGTTCGCATTGGCAATCGTGGAGAAACTTTCGGGAAGTGAGAAAGCCAACTCACTCGCGAAGAGGATACTGTTCAACAGATAACGGTCGATCGAACCGGAGGAACACAGGATATGCACGTGGGTTTTGACAACGAGAAGTATCTGCGTGAGCAGACGCAGGCGATCTTGCAGAGGATGCAACAGTGCGACGGGAAGCTGTATCTCGAGTGCGGAGGGAAGCTGCTGTTTGATTATCATGCGTCACGAGTGCTCCCCGGGTTCGATCCGAATGTGAAGATGCGGGTCTTCCAGACACTGAAGGATAAGCTCGATGTCATCATCTGCATCTATGCTGAGGACATCGAGCGCCGTAAGATCCGCAGCGATTTCGGCATCACCTACGACACCGACGTGTTCAAGATGATCGATGACTTCGCCGACTGGGGAATCGCGGTGACTCGCGTGGTGATCACCCGGTTCAATGGGCAACCCTCAGCGATCCAGTTCAAGAACCGACTCAACAGGCGAGGCATACAAGTCGTGACGCACAAGGCCACGAACGGGTATCCGACGGATGTGGATGCGATCGTGAGCGACGACGGCTATGGTGCGAACCCCTATATCGAGACCGAACATCCGGTGGTCATCGTCACCGCCCCGGGGCCGGGAAGCGGAAAGCTCGCAACCTGTCTCTCCCAGCTCTATCATGATTATCGCAGGGGGGTGAAGAGCGGATACGCGAAGTTCGAGACCTTCCCGATCTGGAACCTTCCGATCGACCATCCCGTCAACGTGGCGTATGAGGCGGCGACCGCAGATATCGGGGATGTGAACCAGATCGATCACTTCCAGCTCTCCGCGTATGGGGTACAGGCTGTGAACTATACACGGGACATGGAAGCTTTTCCCCTGTTGAAGCGTATCCTCGAGAAAATCACACAACAATCCGCGCTCTACAAATCGCCTACGGACATGGGAGTGAACCGCTGTGGTTTCGGTATCGTCGATGACCAGGTGGTACGTGCGGCCGCATGCCAGGAGATCATCCGGAGGTATTTCGCTTCAGCCTGCGATTATGCCCGGGGAATCGGTTCCCTTGAGGCCATCAACCGGATCAAACTGTTGATGGAGACACTCGGGCTCACCACGGCGATGCGGACGACCGTCGGTGCGGCGGAGGAAGCTCTCAAGCGAGCGGTTGCGAAGGGCAAGGGCCGCGACGGGATCGTGTGTGCAGCGGCGATGGAACTCCCGGACGGTACGGTGGTGACCGGCTCGAATTCTGAGATCCTGCATGCCTCATCCGCGTTGGTGCTCAACGCTGCCAAGCGCTTGGCAGGAATCCCGAAAGCCATCGATCTCATCCCCAAGCAGACCATCGAGTCGATCAGGCACCTGAAACGGGATGTCCTGAGCGGGAGGAGGGTCAGCCTGGATCTCGATGAGACCCTCATCTGTCTTGCGATGTCCGCACCGATCAATCCTTCGGCCCAATACGCATTGGAGAAGCTCCCGTTGCTGCGTGGTTGTGAAGTCCATCTGACGCATCTTCCGTCGGTCGGGGATTCGAACGGACTGAGGAAATTGGGCCTGAACACGACCAGCGAGCCCAAGTTTCCCTCCGCGAATCTGCTTGATGAGTGAACGAAGGAACCCGATTCCTCTTCACAGCGTCTATCTTGTGCGCTACAATGGCGTAGGAGGATGCCATGGGCACAAAGACGGTCATCACCATCAGCAGACAGTTCGGCAGCGGAGGACGTGAGGTCGGCCGGATGGTCGCCGAACGCCTCGACATACCTTTCTACGACAGCATATTGATCAACATGGCTGCGGAGAAGAGCGGGATGAGCAAGCAGGTGCTCGAGAATCTCGATGAGAAGGCGGCCAGCCGATTCCTCTATACCATTCCCACGAGCATACCGACACTCGGACATGCTGCGACCGCTGTCTACAACATGCCGCTCAGCGACACGCTCTTCCTTACCGAGTATGAGATCATCAAGCAGCTTGCCGATAGCGGACCGTGCGTGATCGTAGGGCGTTGTTCCGATTACATCCTGAAGGATCATCCCGATCATCTTTCCGTGTTCATACACGCACCCGAGGAGGCGAGGGCCAAGAGGATCGCCGATTATGAGCATATCGAGACCAAGGAAGCGCTTTCACGCATCTCCAAGTATGACAAGGAGCGTCGCAAGTACCATGATTATTACGCTGCGGGAACCTGGGGGAACGCCGCGTTCTATGACCTTACCGTCAATTCCTCGATCCTCGGGGTGGCAGGAACCGCAGGATTGATCGTCAAGTTCGTAGAGGAATCGGGTACGTACGCACAGACCACTTGATCGAAAAATATCGAAAGACAGGATGAAAAAAGGGGGTTGCCTTCTGCAGGCACCCCCTCGTCTTCTTGTCGAATTTCCCTCAACGTGGCAATGCGAGTATGTTCTTCAGCTCGGGACGTTTCTTGAGATCGAGCTCAAGAGCTGCTGCCCTGGCCTTGTTCACATAGTCCTTGTGCTGGAATGAGTAGGTGAAGTTGATGTGGACATCGTAGGTTCCGTTCATCAGTGCATAGGCATCTTCGGTCATCACCAGTTCCTCGTCGGTGGGGATGACGAAGATCTTGGTCGGTGAATCGGCGGTGCTGATCTCAAGCTCCGCATTGCGGCAGGTGGCGATCCTGTTCTTCTCAAGGTCGAGCTTGATCCCCAAGATATCCAGTCCCTTGGTGGCGCCCTCACGGATATGGGGAGCCATCTCCCCGACACCCGCGGTGTAGACCACCGCATCGACTCTTCCGAGCATCGCAGCGTAGGCTCCGATATACTTTTTCAACCGATAGCACTCCATCGCGATCGCAAGCTTGGCCTTCTCGTTCCCGGCCGCCGCCTCATCGCGTACATCGCGCCGGTCAGACATTCCGCAGATACCGACCAAGCCGCTTTTCTTGTTGAGGGAAGTATCCATCTCCTTTGCACTCATGCCGGTCCGGTTCATCACATAGGGGAGGATCGCAGGATCGAGGTCACCAGAACGCGTGCCCATCACCAAGCCTTCGAGGGGAGTGAGTCCCATGCTCGTGTCGACTCCGACACCGTTGCGGACAGCGGAGACCGATGCACCGTTTCCGATGTGGCAGATGATGAGGTTCGTATCCTTGGGATCCTTGCCAAGGAGGACCGAAGCTCGCTTGGCGGTATAGACATAGCTGGTACCGTGGAAGCCATAGCGACGGACATTGAACGTGGAATACCAATCATAGGGAACCGCATACATGAAGGCTTCGGGAGGCATGGTCTGGTGCCAGGCGGTATCCATGACGATCGCGTGGGGCACTTCGGGCATGACCTTGCGGGCAGCCTCGATACCCATGATGTTCGCAGGCATGTGCAACGGCCCGAGGGGGATCAGTTCCTTCAGGTGTGCGATGACTGTATCATCAGCCAATGCCGATTGCTTGAACAGCTCGCCACCGTGGAGGACTCGGTGGCCCACCGCGCTGATCTCTTTCACATCCTTGATCACACCATGCAACGGATCGAGGAGCATCTTGATGATCAGCTCGATCGCCTCCTTGTGTGTCGGACAGGAAACTTTCTCGGAATATTCTCCGTTCCCCGTGGTCTTGTGCTCTATCACCGAGTAATCCAAGCCTATGCGTTCGACAACACCTACTGCGAGTACCGCTTTGTTGTTCCAGTCATATACCTGATACTTTGCGGACGAGCTACCGCAATTGAGCGTGAGAATAACCATGCAGACCTCCTACCAGTCCCTATGAAACATTTCTTGGCGTATTGCTTACAGCCAACACCCATACTGACATGGCAGATGTAAAAAATCAATGGATTCGATGCAACAGAAGTCAATTTTACGTCCTTATCGATATGAGCGTGGGATGTCGTATTCCGATCGTGATCATGTTGATGCTTGCCTTGCAATGGCAATTCACCTGGGCCTCCGGAGAGGCCGCGAAGGCAACGGTGAGTGCAAGTTCCCACCATATGCGGACCAGCTGGTCCCAACAGCTTGAGTGGGAAAAGTACTTGACCATACAATGGGAAGCCTCCTTGGATTTCCGATTCCACGATGTGGGCAAGCCAATTTCGCCACGATCGGACTTCCGTATCCATGTGCAAGGTTCACCATTCTTCTCCCTTCCCTTGGTGATCGGCGATATTACCGATGACACACGGATTCGGCCTCTGATCGAACCTGACATGGAAAGGCAACAGCGCATCAGCCGGTTCGGGGACCCGTTGCAGGGCAGTGTGACAACTGTCCAAGACAGTGCGTTCGCCCTTACGCTCCTGCGCACTGAAAGACAGGCGATCCATCTGTTTTTCAAGACACCGAGAAGTGATGATGGGGGAGAAGCCTTCTCTGGCGTGGTCTGTGAACTGGCCGGACAGGACATGTTGCTGCATGTGGCGGCTAGTGCGATCGGACAGAGAGCGAGACCGATGCCCAAGTGGATGTACGATCACCTCCTGCTGCCGATCACCAATGGATCGGTCGGGTATGTCTCATGCACCAAAGGGACACGGACAAGCTCCCGACGATTTCATCTTGGTGCATCGACGCTCTTCCGCTTTGCGTGGGACCGATGGCACGGATTCGCCTTCGGCTCCCTGGCAGAGTTGGAATGCTCCGGTCGGTCATTGAGGATGACCGTGAAGGTTTCGAGGAACTCACCGTATGCCGGACACATCAGGACCGGGAAGGTCGTTCCCATGCGTTCCCGTCACGCAACGCTCGATTTTCTTCTTCCGTCCGCCACGATCTCGCTCAGGTATGGGGATGCGCTCTATCGTCCGGGTGTCTACGCCGGTACGAGCCAGCGAAGGGTCACGGAATATGAGTTCGAGGCAAGAACGAGAATTTCCGGCGCGACGTTGGCGATGGGAGTGACGAGAAAGGTGGAGTGGACCCCAAGGGGAGAATTTACCTCCTCCTGGGAGTCGTTCATGTCCTGCCAAGCTTCGATCGGACCGGTTGTCCTGCGTCTCGAACCATGCATGACATGGAGCGGGGACATCACATGCGGCGGATCGTTCGATCTCGATGTCCCGATGGACCGGAAGGTTTGGTATGGGATTGCTTTCAGCCACAAGGCAGGCAAGACACTTCTCACGCTCAGGTGGACGTGGGTGTTGCCCGTAGGGTCGATTCACGTGGCATTCGACGGGGAGGGCGGATGCAAGGTCACCTATTCCATCGCCCGATGAGTATGATCTCCCGTTCAAGATCGGTCTGGTACTTGCGCTTCACTTCATGTGCGATGATCGTGCTCAGTTCGTAGATATCGGAGGAGGTGGCCTCCCCTGAAGTCCTGACGATGAAGTTCGCATGATGTTCGCTCACCGCCGCGCCTCCGACAGAAAAGCCCTTCAGTCCGGCGTCATCGATCAGCTTGCCAGCGCTGATGCCACGTGGGTTCTTGAACACGCATCCTGCCGAAGGATAGTCGAATTGTCCCGATTCCAGTCTCGAAGACCTGCTCTGCTCCTTGCGGAGTCTGGCGTCGGAGGTATTCTTGTTCGGAGTCAAACGGAAGGCTATCTCGAAGAGTATCCAATTCTTGCCCATGAACGGGGACCGTTTGTAGGAGAACCCGTTGTCCATCCCTTGGAACCGTACCAACTCCCCCTCCTCATCGAGGTAGTCCACCCATTCGATCAGCTCCGATATCCACAAGCCTCCCGATCCGGCATTCCCCCAGACCGCGCCACCGACACTTCCCGGAAGTCCTCCCAACGGCTCGAGCCCGCTCAACGAGTGTTCGATCGCCACATTGATCGCGGTATCGAGCATGAGTCCCGATTGTGCGCAGAATATGCAACCCCTGACATGGTGGGCGTTCAGGTTGCCCGTCGAGATCACCAATCCTTCGACCCCGTCATCGCTGATCAAAACATTCGATCCTCCGGCCAGGACGGTGACGGGAAGCTGTTTCCCGGCTGCCCACCGGATGACGGCGCGCAGCTGTGCCAAGTCCCGCGGAGAGGCAAGGAAATCGGCGCTTCCCCCTGTACCGTACGTGCTCAACGGGGCGAGCGGTACGTCCCGTGTGACCAATCGGTCGATATTGATTTTTTCATCTGCATTCCGTATTGTGGTAACCACATGGGTATACTATCCCATTTCCCAGTGGCATACAATGCCGATTTGGGCTGTTGCCAATGATAGGAGAACACCATGAATCTTTCCCTCTACAACACGATGTCCCGTACGGTCGAAGCTTTCGAACCCTTGGAGAGACGACACGTCAGGATGTATTGTTGCGGACCTACCGTATATAATTTTGCCCATATCGGGAACCTCAAGACCTATGTGTTCGAAGATATCCTGAGGCGGACGCTCGAGGCGGCCGGGTATCGCGTCACCCACGTCATGAACGTCACGGACGTCGGTCACCTGACCGATGACGGAGACGAGGGTGAGGACAAGATGGTCAAGTCCTCGAAAGAGAAAGGCCTCGATGTCCATGAGATCGCCCGGATGTACACCGACGCCTTCTTCCATGACACCGATGCACTTAACATCCTCAGGCCGCACGTCGCTTGCCGGGCTACCGAGCATATCGAGGACATGATAGCCCTGATCAAGCGGCTCGAGGCGAAGGGGCATACCTATGTGGCTGGTGGCAATGTCTATTTCAGCATTGATACGTTTCCCGACTACGGGAAACTGGCGAAACTCAATCTCGAGGAACTCAAGTCGGGAGCACGCATCGACGTCGATGAGAACAAGCGCAATCCGAAGGATTTTGCCCTCTGGTTCACCAAATCCAAGTTCGAGAACCAGGTGATGGTGTGGGACTCCCCATGGGGAGTCGGATACCCCGGATGGCATATCGAATGTTCTGCGATGAGCATGAAATACCTGGGAGAATCCTTCGATATCCACTGTGGTGGCATAGACCACATTCCCGTGCACCACACCAACGAGATCGCCCAGAGTGAGGCCGCGACCGGGAAACCGTGGGTCAAGTACTGGGTTCACGGAGAGTTCCTGATCAACGAGACGGGAAAGATTTCCAAGTCGAAAGGGGAGTTCCTGACACTCTCCGTGTTGCAGGAGAAGGGTTTCGATCCCATGGATTTCCGATTCTTCTGCTTGGGCGGACACTATCGTTCCCAGCTCGTCTTCTCCTGGGAATCGATGGATGCGGCGAGGAACGGACGGCGCAACCTGGTCCGCCAAGTGCGTGCACTGAAGGAGCAGGCTGCAGCTTCCTCGGTACTCTGTGCCGAAGCCCAGTCGTATGTCGATGAGTTCTCAGGACATCTCGGAAACGACCTGAATGCACCGCGCGGGCTCGCTACCCTGTGGAGCTTGCTGAAGGACAACTCGATCAAGCCGGGTGACAAGCTTGGCGCACTGTACCGGATGGACGGGATTCTCGGTCTCGGACTCGATTCGCCCGAACAGGAGAAGGAGGAGGAAACGGCTATTCCCCACCAGATACTTGCACTGGTGGAAGAGCGGCTCAAGGCCAAGCGGGAGAAGAATTATCACCGGGCGGATGAGTTGCGTGCTATAGTGGAGAAAGCCGGATACAAGCTTACGGACACTCCCGGCACAACGCAAGTCAGCAAAACGTTGTAACCATGAAGGCAGAAGAGTTGTTAAGTGTATGGAAATAAAGAGCAGCGAAAATGAATCGTTCAGGCATGTATATGAGGAGGTGTTCCCGGTGGTGATGCGCGTGGCGTATCACGTAACCTACAACATGGATGTCTCCGAGGATATCTGCCAGGAAGCGTTCATCCGGTTCTACGAGAAGAACATCGATTTCCGTTCGGTCGACGAAGCCAAGTACTGGCTGATCAGGGTTACGAAGAACCTGGCGATCAATGTGATGAAACGGAAATCGAGGGAGCAGGCGATGGTCGAGAAGATCAAGAAAGCTCCGAAGGTTCCCATGCGTAACGGAGAGGATGCACTGATCGATTCCGAAACGAGGACGTTGGTCCGGGAGGCTGTGGAGAAATTGCCGGAGAAGCTGAAGGCGGTATTGGTCCTCAAGGAATATGCCGACTTGAACTACAAGCAGATCGCCGGGATCCTCCGAATTTCCGAGAGCAATGTGAAGGTCAGGGTGCATCGTGCCAGGAAAATCATGGAATCGATGCTTGACCGGGAGGAAATGCATGTGTCTTGATGACCAGATTCTCAATACCTATCTCGATGGCGAGCTGACCGAACCATGGAAGACCCAGGTCGAGGAGCATCTCAACTATTGCGTTGCATGCAAGACCAGGTTCGAGCAGTTGCGCTCCTTGCATGCGGTAGTCTCGGGCTCCAGGCTTGAGGACGAGACCATCGCGGTTCACCAGAATCGGGTGCTGCAGTTCATCGAGAAGAACTACATGGAGAAACGGCACAAGGTCGGGTTTCTCCACAGGGACTTTCGGGTAAAGACCCCCATGTTGCTTACGGCCGCTGCCGCGTTCGTCTTCGTACTGGTCGGTGCACTGCTCCTGGGGCCTGGAAAGCAAGCCGATGCGAACGAACTGATCCCTCGCGTCCTTCCCGCCTCGGAAGGTTCGTTGGTCCAGGTCCGTGCGACCGAAGGCCTGGCGGCAAGCCAGGTGCTCGAGAGCTTTCCGCTTGAGGAGATCTTGAAATATCTCGATGCGAAGGGCTATGCGGTGGAGCTCCGGGTGAAGGGAATCCAACCTGTCGGCGAGGCGATGATGGTGCCTACGGAGGAATCTCCGGCGGCCGAATGAAGCGCATCAAGGATCCTCGTAGGAAGAGCCGGACGAACTGTCCGGTTTTTTTGCGCAGTTGTCACGATAGGGTGATTTTGCTAGTATGGGTGATCGCAATGCGAGGCGCATCCGCATCGTCCCAGGAGGAAGTCCATGAAAGCTGTGGAGCTTGAGAAATCGTACAACCCTAAGGATTTCGAAGATCGAATTTACGCTGACTGGAAAGATAACGGATGTTTCCGGCCATCATCGGAAGCTACCGGAAAACCATTCACCATCGTGATGCCGCCTCCGAACGTCACGGGTATCCTCCACATGGGACATGCGCTGAACAACCTCTTGCAGGACACGCTCATCCGCTACCATCGGATGTGCGGAAGACCCGCACTCTGGGTCCCCGGTACCGATCACGCAGGGATCGCCACGCAGAACGTGGTCGAACGCCAGCTCAAAGCGAGAGGACTGCGCAGGCAGGATCTCGGACGGGAGCGTTTCGTTGAGGAAACCTGGAAGGTCAAGGAGAAGCATCACGCCATCATCACCAAGCAACTGGAGAAGATCGGTTGTTCCTGTGACTGGAGCCATGAGCGGTTCACGATGGATGATGGCCTCAGCCGCGCAGTACGGGAGTCCTTCGTCTCGCTGTACGAACGGGGCCTGATCTACAAAGGAAACTATCTGGTCAATTACTGCACCCACTGCGGTACCGCATTGGCAGACGACGAGGTTGAGTACAAGAATCTGCCCGGCAAATTGTATCAAGTCCGGTATCCCCACGCAGACGGCAGCGGATTCATCACTGTCGCGACCACGAGGCCGGAGACGATGTTCGGCGATGTCGCGGTAGCGGTCAACCCTGCGGATGAACGGTATCGTGAACTCGTGGGAACCATGGTCATCCTTCCCTTGGCGAACAAGCCGATTCCCATCATAGCCGATTCCTATGTCGACATGGAGTTCGGTACCGGAATGGTGAAGATCACGCCGGCACACGACCCGAACGACTGGGAGATCGGCAAGCGGCATGGACTCGAAATGGTGAACATCCTGAATCCCGACGGGACGCTCAATGAAAATGTGCCCGAAGCCTATCGCTCCATGGATGTCCTGACTGCCCGGAAAGCGGTCGTGAAGGACCTTGAGGCGGGTATGTTCCTCATCGGGAAGAAAGAGCACAACCACGACGTGGGACACTGCTACCGATGCTCGACGGTCATCGAGCCGTATCTGTCCGAACAATGGTTCGTGTCGATGGAACAGATGGCGCGGAAGGCACTCGACGCATGGCAGGATGGCAAGCTTTCGTTCTATGCGAAACGTTGGGAGAATACTTACAGCCATTGGCTTGGGAACATCAGGGACTGGTGCATCAGCAGGCAATTGTGGTGGGGCCACAGGATTCCCGTCTGGTACTGCGACTCATGCGGTCACATGATGGTTGAGCGGGATGATCCGAGTGAATGCATGGCATGCAAGAGCAAGGATATTCACCAAGACACCGATGTGCTCGACACCTGGTTCAGCTCGTGGCTGTGGCCGTTCAGCACGCTCGGTTGGCCCGACGATACTGATGACCTGGCACGGTTTTTCCCCACCAGCACCCTTGTCACTGGATACGACATCATTTTCTTCTGGGTATCCAGGATGATCATGGCTTCGCTGGAGTTCCTTGATGATGTGCCGTTCAGCGATATCTACATCACGGGTCTCGTGCGTGACAAGATGGGAAGGAAGATGTCGAAGTCTCTCGGCAACGGGATAGATCCTCTCGAGGTGGTCGACCAGTACGGTGCCGACGCGATGAAGTTCACCCTTTGCTACATGGCTGCCCAAGGCCAGGACATCCTGATCGACATGGAGTCCTTCAAGCTCGGTTCCCGTTTTGCGAACAAGATGTGGAACGCCACACGGTTTTTGCTGATGAATCTCGAAGGTCGGAAACTCGTGGAATTACAGGAGGATTCGTTGCAGGTGATGGACCGCTGGATGTATCACCAGCTTAACGAAGCGGCGGCGAAGGTTGCGACCGCGATCGAAAGCTACCGTTTCAATGATGCGGCTCAGACGATCTATGATGTGTTCTGGAATGATTTCTGCGACTGGTATGTCGAGGCCACGAAACACAGCCTCTTTTCCAAGGATGATGCACAGCGTGATCGGCAGGTGAGTGTGATGCTCGACCTCCTGGCCTCCTTGATGCGGTTGATGCACCCGTTCGTCTCATTCATCACCGAGGAAATCTACCAGAAACTGCCAAACACGACCGGCAGGGTGATTGACGCACCCTACCCACGCCACAGTGAGAACCGTTCGTATCCCGAAGCGAAGGCAATCGTCGATGCGATGCAGGAATTCGTCCGTGGCATCAGGTCTTTGCGAAGCGAGCTGCAGATTCCGCCTGAGCGGAAACTGCACGTGGTCTTCAGGCCCGACAGCGGTTTCGTAGCCACGCAGTTCATCGAGTCCCACGTCGAGCTGATCAGTTCGTTCATCGGTGCCTCGGATCTGGATATCGATGAGAACCATGCCAGCGAGGTGGGAAAGACCGTGCCGGTTGCCGGTTTGGGGTTCGAAGCCTTCGTGTTCGTGCGCGACGCGATCGATGTGGACTCGGAGCTCAAGAGGATAGAGTCGGATCTTGTGAAAACCGAGAAGTCCCTCGAGGGTACCTTGAAAAAGCTCTCCAACGCACAGTTCCTCGCCAACGCGAAGAGCGAGGCGGTGGATAAGGAGAAGGGCAAGCAGGCCGAATTCGAAGAAAAGCTGGAAAAAGGACGCAAACATCTGGCGTTGTTGCGTACGTTGCAAGAGTAGGCAACCATGGAAAAACGGGCCTGATCAAAGGATCGGCCCGTCAATACACATCAGCGTTCTGATACTCAGATCTCGCTTTTTTCTTCCTGGATCTCTTTTCTGCGGTCTTTTGCGAGCTTGGCGATTTCGCCGAGTGCCTTTCTGGCGCGTGCGGCAGAAGCTTTGATACCTTTTTCGGTGAACTTCTGGTTCTCGGCGATGTACGCTTCATACTGAGCGACGATCTGCTCATGAATAGTCATTGGCAAGCCTCCTGTTACTTCATGGAACAATTCTACCACATCTGAAGCAATTGACAAGAAATTTCACGCCAATAACGCAAAAAATACACGCTGAATCGCGTTAATTTGACTCTAATTCAGTTTTTTTCGAATGATGAAGCCCTCGGAAACCGATTTATCGGTCCTCAGGAGGACCGACTGGTGGTGATTCGCCCATGCGACCGGGTTTCCCTCTTCGTCTTCGAGGGAAAATCCGGCATCCTCGATCGCGAGTGTTTCAGGACCTATGTACTCCACCGGAACCCCTGTCTCGATCTTGTTCTTCAGGTAGAGGCGGTATACTCCGGGTGCGACAGCACTTCCGACCGTACCGATCAGCAGGTAATCCTTCAGGTAACTGATCTCGGTAGGATTCGCAATATGTTCCGAGTCGAAGAAGAACCCGGTCGAAAACTCACGGTGACTGACCCGGAACAATTCGTCACGGAATTCCTTCCAATCCGCTGCCCCCGGTTTTCCCTGCAATGCATCAAGGGCCTTCCGATACGCCCTGGTCACCGTGGCGACATAGTACAGTGATTTCATCCTGCCTTCGATCTTCATCGAGTCGACACCCGCGTCACGCAGCGAGCCGAGGTGATCGATCATGCACAGGTCCTTCGACGAGAGGATGGTGGTGTACCCGTCTCCTTCGTATACAGGGAAATATTCGCCTGGCCGGGATTCTTCTTCCAGCGCATGCTCCTTTTCGAGCAAACGGTAGGTCCATCGGCAAGTATGGGCACAATCACCTTGGTTGGCGCTTCTTCCCGTCATGAACGCACTGAGGAAGCATCTGCCCGAGTATGCCATGCACATCGCCCCATGCACGAAGGTTTCGATCTCCATCTCGGGAACCGCATCCTTGATCCGCCTGATATCCCTGAGCGGAGTCTCCCGTCCCAGGATGACCCGGGAGAATCCGAAATCACGATACGCAGCAACCGCTGCGCTGTTGAGACAGTTCGCCTGGGTGCTCAGGTGAAGTGCGCGCGACGAGCCGAAATGATTTCTCAGCAACGCCGCGGCTCCGAGATCGCTGACGATGAAGGCATCGAACGGGTAGGCAGCGAGAGTCGCAAGCCTCTCGGCGAGCAACCCGAGGTCATCCTCGTGCAGATAGCTGTTGACCGCTGCATACAGTTTCTTGTTGCCCTTGAGGTTCCTCAGCGCATCGATGTCCCGGTCCCCGATATTCCCTGCGCGGGTGCGCAGGGAGAATTCGTGCATCCCGATGTATGCCGCATCTGCTCCGTAGGCATAGGCATAGGACAATTTCTCGAGTGTCCCTGCGGGACTCAGCAGTTCGATCATCTAGGAAACCTTGGAACCGGAGGTGTTACCGAACGCAAAGGTGAGCACCTCGTCGAACGTGGAGACGGGGTGGAACTCGATACCCTCCTTGATCTCCGCATCCAGCTCATCCAGGTCTCGCTTGTTGAACTTCGGAATCAGGATCGTCTTGATCTTGTTCCTCCGTGCGGCAAGCACTTTCTCCTTCAGCCCTCCGATGGGCATCACCTTGCCGACCAAATCCAATTCACCTGTCATCGCCAGGTCCGCAGCGATCACACGATCGGTGACGAGCGAATACAGTGCACTTGCCATCGTGATTCCCGCTGAGGGACCATCCTTCGGGGTGGCTCCCTCGGGAACGTGCAGGTGGATCGCATGGGTATCGAACCAGGAGATTTCGATGCCGTGCTTCGATGCGATGGACTTCAGGTGGGTCAATGCGATGCTGGCAGACTCTTGCATCACCTCGCCGAGCTTTCCGGTAAGCTTGAGTTCCCCCTTGCCGGGGTAGGAGACGGCTTCGATCACCAGTGTATCACCACCCATGCTCGTCCACGCAAGTCCGATGGCCATGCCTGGCCGATCGGCACGGAGGATCTCGTCCTCATGGAATATGGGTTGGCCCAGATACTCGACCATCTTCTCACGAGTGATACGTACCGGGAGTTTCGGTGAGCTCTCCAGGATCTCCCTGGCTGCCTTCCGGTGGATGCGGTCCAACGACTTCTCGTAGTTGCGCACGCCAGCCTCACGGGCATATGATTCGGCGATCTCCTGAAGGATTTCCGTGGTGTAGGAGATTTCCTTCCGATCGAGACCGTGTTTCTTCAGGCTCTTCGGTACGAGGTATTTCTTTCCGATGGCAAGCTTTTCCTGGGTCGTGTAGCCGGCGATGTGGATCACCTCCATCCGGTCGAGCAGCGGCCTGGGAATCGTCTCCAGCGTATTCGCAGTCACGATGAAAAGCACCTGCGAGATATCGAACGGCAGGTCGAGGTAGTAGTCGCGGAACCCCTGGTTCTGCTCGGGATCGAGGACCTCCAGGAGTGCCGCAGCCGGATCTCCCTGGAATGAGATTCCCATCTTGTCGATCTCGTCGATCAGGAAGACGGGATTCTTCGATTTCACCGTCTTCAGGCCTTGGATCACCTTGCCGGGCATCGCGCCGATATAGGTCCGCCGGTGTCCCTTGATCTCGGCCTCGTCACGCATGCCTCCGACGCTGAACCGGTAATACTCTTTCTTCAGGGCCCGTGCGATGGATTTTCCCACGCTCGTCTTTCCGACTCCCGGAGGGCCTACCAGACAGATGATCGATCCCTTGGTATCTTGCTTTTTCTTGCGTACCGCAAGATATTCCAGGATCCTGTCCTTCACATCCTTCAACCCATAGTGGTCGCGCTCGAGGATCTTCTTTGCCGCATCGAGGGAGAAATCCTCCGGCTTGGGATCCTGCCATGGGAGTGCGGCGATCGTCTCCAGGTAGGTCCTGGTGATGGAGTAATCGGGGCTGTTCGGATCGAGCGACTGGAATTTTTCCAGTTCGTTGCCTACCGCCTCGGCAACTTCACCCTGCAAGTTCAGCGCGGCGATCTGCTTGGCAATCTTGTTGAACACGGCGCTGCGAGGATCGCTGGTGAGCCCAAGCTCCTGTTGGATGTGCTTGAGTTCCTCCCTGAGGAAATATTCCCGCTGATTCTTCTCGAGCTTGCTGTTGACGCGGTTCTGGATCTGCTCCTGCATCGCGAGGACCTGCTGTTCCTTCTTGATGAACACCAACACTCGCTCCATCCTTCTGCGTACGTTCAGTGTCTCGAGGATGCGCTGTTGCTGCCTGCGATCGATATTGATGATCGAGGCGATGAAGTCTGCCATCTTTCCCGCCTGGTCGATGTTCACCATGTTCAGCCGCATCTCCTCGGTGAAGAGGGGATTGCCTTTCGAAAGTTTTTTCGTCTCGGTGATGAGCTGACGTGTCCAGGCCTTGAGCTCGGTCGGGTTGTCCTCGATATCATTCAGGTAGTCAACCTCTGCAAGGATAAACTTGCCGCTGGTGTGGAACTCGCGCACCTGGAACCGCTTGAGCGTCGAGATGAAAATGTTCATGCCGCCATCGGGCAACTTGATCCGCTTGATGATCTTGGCAATGGTCCCGACACGGTACAGGTTGTCGATCTCATAATCGGTCTTGTTTTCGTCCTTCACCAGAAGGAGTCCGAGGTCGCCACCGTGCGACATCGCCTGGGTAACGATTTCTATGTCATCCTTGCTCTCCACCACCAACGGGGTGAACAGCCCGGGAAAGATCGGGTTTCCTACCAGAGGGAGTACGAAAAGGTTGCGGGGCAGGGTCTGCTCAACGGGCATCAATTCCTGGTCTGCCATGAATAATCCTCCACATGTCATTGATTCGCGCATGGGTGCACACGCACAATGTACTAAAAGTTCGCGCTGTCGTGAAGGCTCGCCAGGGGAGGTTTTCCCCTGCTTACGAAGAAATCGTTGCGACGATATGTTCGGCGATCACCTTCGCTCCCGAGGGGTTGGGATGTATGCCGTCGATCGTGACGGCCAGGTTTCTCCCGGTGGCCAGCAAGGAGGCCTTCCGCTCATCCGCACCGACGAGCCGCGCATCAAGGTCGAGTTGCATCGGATCATCGGGAAGGTAGGGATTCTGTCCGGTCGATACATCCCGTATGCGCTGTTCCAGAGGAGTCGCGATATCGCACCATACGGTCCTTTCATACGAACGTGCGTGGGTTCTCATCATTTCGTTACGCTTGCGCCGCGCCTCATTCAAGGGAGAACCGAGATCCTCGCCCAGAGGCACGATCGCACACAGGATGATGCGTACGGTATCGGATGCATCCAGCAGCTCCTGCATCAGTTCCTTGAATACCGGAAGGAATCGGCCATCGTCGGGAATCGGCGGTGTGTGCTTGCTGATCAGGTTGCGACCCCGTTCGGCCCACTTCGGATGGTGGGCGAGCATGTAGGGGATCAAGAGGTCGTTCGCTCCCGACTGCAGCATGAGTGTCTGCCGGCCGATGCCATGCGATCGCTTGAGCTTTCCGATCGCGCGGACTGCCGATCCCGCCCAGGTCTCGCCTTCGATCCCGTGAGCCTCGGTGGGAAACGGAAGGTATCGCCTGAAGGCGATGCCGATCCTCCCCACGGTCAGGGAGTCTCCGTACAGCAGGATTGCAGACACCTGGTCAGACCTCCTTGTCCGCCGTCACTTCGGATTTTCGCACCCACCACACGCCGAGATAGCACAACGGCGTATCGAGAAGGGCAAAGACCACCTTGAAGGCCCAATAGGGGATGATGAGACTGAACAGGAAAGGAACGGTATAGCGCTCATTGATGTGGTAGAACGCGATGAACATGAAGATCGTGGTATCGATGAACTGGCTGATGATGGTGCTCACATTGTTGCGGATCCACAGATGCTTGTCCTTGGTCATCCGTTTTATGGCGCTGAAGGTGAGCACGTCCACGTGCTGGGCAATGAAGAAGGATATGAGACTCGCAGCAGTCATGCGCATGCTGGATCCGAATATGGCGGCGTAGGATTCTTGCATCGACCAGGTAGGATTCGCAGGGAGCATGATGCACAGGCCCATCATCAGGAACATGAAGACGAGCATGATGGTCGAGAGGTTGACGAATTGGCTGCTGGTCTTGCGGCCGAAGACTTCACCGATGATGTCGGTGACCAGGAACAGTATCGGCATGAAGAAGATGCCTACGGATGCCCTGACGGAACCGAGCGTGGTGATCTTCGATCCCAGTGTGTTCACCAGTACCATGGAAGTAAGGTACAGGGCGAACAGGAACTGTTTCTTTTGGTCTTTGGTACGCATGGCATCACCTCGTGAAGCAGATGAGCAAGACAGTAGCGGAATTCCACAAATTGGTAAAGAGACCCCTTGGCCGATGAATATCTGTTGCATTTTGTTGCGCCATTGCTATACTGTCAACAGCGGGATGAAGCGGGTGAGCTTCGCATGCCCAGCCAATGGAGAAGACGATGGAAGAGAGCAAATTGATAGTGATCGCGATCGGAGGGAACTCCCTCATCGAGGACAGCAAGCACGTGACGGTCAAGAGTCAGTACGAGGCGGCACGCAAGACCGCCAGCCACATCGTCAGGCTGGTCCGCAGCGGCCATCGTGTGGTCATAGCGCATGGGAACGGGCCGCAAGTCGGATTCATCCTTCTACGTGCGGAATTCGCGAAGTCGATACTCCACTCGGTCCCGCTCGATTCGTGTGTAGCCGATACCCAGGGAGCCATCGGATACCAGTTGCAAATGGCCTTGTACAACGAATTCGCGAAGGAAGGGCTCTCCCCGCAAGTCGTCACCGTGGTTACGCAGGTCGAGGTCGATCCCCGGGACCCCTCCTTCCTCAAGCCGACCAAGCCGATCGGCTCCTTCATGTCCAAGGAAGATGCCGACAACCATCGGCTGAACGACGGATGGGATGTGGTGGAGGATGCGGGACGGGGCTACCGACGCGTGGTCGCCTCCCCGAAGCCGATCTCCATCGTTGAGCTTGGGACGGTAAAGACGCTTGTCGACCACAACGTCATCGTGATTGCCGCCGGCGGTGGCGGAATTCCCGTGGTCAGACATCCCGACGGAACGTTGGAAGGTCTCGAGGCGGTGATCGACAAGGATCTCGCGGCAGCATTGATGGCGAAAGAGCTCAAGGCCGATCTGTTCGTCATCTCCACCGCCGTCGAGAAGGTATGTCTCAACTACGGCAAACCATCGCAGAAAGAACTCGACACCATCGGATTGAAAGAATGCCAGACCTATGTGGACGAGGGCCATTTCGCCCCCGGAAGCATGTTGCCGAAGATCTTGGCGATGATGGATTTCGTGAAGACGACCGGGCATGTGGGCCTGATCACCAATCCCGAAAACATCTGGGCAGCTCTCTACGAGGGGAAGGGTACGAAGATCGTTCCCTGAGCCTCACGCCTGGGGACCGGCCCTGCCGGTCCGGTTGTCAGAAATCGGAATCATCGATGACTCGCCGCTTGCGCACCAGTATCCGTTCGAACGGAATCGTGCTGTTGCACAGGTGCAGCGGCAGCATGGTCAGGATGATCTGCCAATTCTGTTGGATCATGAGATCGATGAACACCAGTTTCAGCAGGATGACGGCGATGATCACGAAAGTCATCGCGGTGTTCATCTTCCGGAATCCGCGCAATGCCCGTGCATTGCCGAAAGCACTGGCCAGCGCCAAGACGGCCAGTACCAGGACCAGAGGATTCACGATCAGGATGTTCTCGTTGAAATAGGTGACATCATGGTTGCTCCCCGTCATCATGAAGATCAATAGGATAGAGAGTACCGAAGCGGACAAGGTCCAGATGAAGTTCACGATTCCGTAGAGAAAACGGAATACCCTGCGCAGAGCGGTCATGTAGAGGGCTCCCTGGAAACGACCGAGCAGGATGCACAACAATCCGACTGCCAATGCGAAGCACATCCCTTGCAGCGTCATCGGATGCCATGAATCCAGGACAGGTGCCCGTGCTCCCTCTGTCGCGACATGGTGGACGATCCTCTCTCCTGCGATGGGAACCCGTTGTCCGTATTCATCCACATAGGAGAATTGCCGCAATGCATCCTCAAGCAGAGCGGGGAGGAACATCGCCTCCCAGAGGGTGATGGGCTTGTCAATGGTTCCGCTTTGGAGGAAGTTGAGCGTCCAATCGACGAATGGGGAAGCATAGGTATGACGCCCCACCAGTTGACGGATGCTCTCCTCCATGGGGATCGTGCTTGCCCAGGCATGCAGCTGCCCTCCGACGGCCTTGTCGATGATGTCCCTGATCCTGGTGGAGCAGTTCTCGCGATAGTGGTGGTAGAGGTAGGTCTGGTGTTCCTGCTGCACGTTGTAGTTCAGTACGCTGAGCACTTCAAGCTTCGCGGAGTCGGGGAGGTTCAGCACAAGCTCATATATATCGCGATTTTCCTCGGTCGCGAGGGCGATCCTGGCTGCCGTCGCCGTTGCCCAGACCTCATAGTTCAGTCTCCCGATCGCGAAGGTCTGGTAGAAATCATCATCAAAGCTGAATATGCCGTAATCATAGAGGACACTCCGTTCCCCCTTGGTGTCGGAAATCGCGATGCCGGAGTGGCCGAACCATACGTACAGGGGATCTCCCTTGCCCATGGTGACCAAGGAGATCTTCAGCTGCCGTGCCGCCTCCTGTTCGTAGGGCATGAGCGGTCGGAGGAACTCACGATCGCTGAGAATCCGTTCCGAAGAGTTGGGATCATCGAACATCTGCCCGAGGCGCACCGATGCTGCGGACAAGCTTGCGAGCGAGAGAAACAGAACGAGGGCACAGTACCGTCGGATGCGATTCCC
Source organism: Spirochaetales bacterium (assembly GCA_018433865.1). Classification (GTDB taxonomy): domain Bacteria; phylum Spirochaetota; class Spirochaetia; order Sphaerochaetales; family Sphaerochaetaceae; genus UBA8525. The sequence goes on from JAHDQJ010000022.1 coordinate 49,247, forward strand.
ATGTTGCGGCATGCTCCCGATCATAGCATATTTTTATCCGTTTGGTTGACAGATTTTCGGGGAGGGGCTACTCTTGGCCCAAGCATCGCGCCTGTGGTGCAAGGGATGGTGATGGAGAGGAACCTGACAACCGAGGCTATCGTCCTGACCAACAAGCGGTGGGGAGATCTGCACCGCTTGGTAACCATGCTCAGCCCCTCGTTGGGAATTTTCGACGCGGTTGCCTATGGGGCCAGGAAGGGAAAGCTTGCAGGAGGCATCGACCCGTTTGTCATCGGAACTTTCTACGTGTACCACAACCAGGCAAGGAAGGTCCGTTCCATCACCGACATCGAGGTCACGTTCCAAGGCGAGGGGATACGGGAGGACTTGGCACGCTTGTATGTCGCCCACGCAATGGCCGAGATGGCGATGCGGATGCACGGAGGCGATCACGAGCAACTCTACGGCATCCTCTCCCGGCACCTGGTGTTGCTTGCCCAGCGCGAGGTCGAGCCGCGCAGGCTGTTCATGCAATTTGCCTTGCGTTTCATCGCGATCATGGGACTTGAGAGCGATCTCTCTTCCTGTCCGGTCTGTGCACACCCTTACGAAACACAAGAAATCCTGTATTATCATACGGGGTTGCACGCACCGTGTTGCCGTTCGTGCGCAGATATCGATACCGAGACGTTCGAGATGGCGCTCGGTCCCGGCGGAAGGAAGTATCTCGAACTCACGAGAAACATGGAGGAGGTCTCGGCCGTGTCGGTCGACCTGACCGAGGCGACTACCGAGCGGCTCTTTCGCTACATGGTCCGCCAGGTGAACGACATCCTCGGATCGGCACTCCGCAGTCTGACCGGCGGCGTGCTTACGGAGGCTTTGCAATGAATATTTATAAAAGGTTGAATATATATGAAGGAATGGCTGAAGGAACCGGTATCGGTGGAGTTGGTACGCAAGCTCAACGAACAGTATGGTGTGGATTACATCACCGCGTCGCTGTTGGCTCGCAGGAAAGCGGTGGAACCTGAGGATGTCAGGTACGTGCTGGAATCGGATATCTCCTATCTGCACAATCCGTTCCTTTTCGATGAGATGGAAAGTTTCGTGGAACGAATCCTCCAGGCAAAGGAAGAGCAGGAGAAGGTCTGTGTCCTGGGGGACCGGGATGTGGATGGGATAACCAGCACGGTGTTGTTGGTGCAGGAACTCCGTGCGATGGGCATCGAGACCTCCTGGTGGTTGCCCGAAGGCGATGTTCCCTATGGATTGTCGATGGAAGTGATCGATATGATCGCATCAAAGGATGTGACGCTCGCGGTCACCGTGGACTGCGGAATATCGAACACTGATGAAGTCGCGTACGCGCGAACTCTTGGCATCGATGTGCTCATCACCGATCATCACATCGCCGGTTCGGTGATTCCCGCGGCGGTCGCGGTGATCGATCCCAAGCTTGAAGGCTGCGGATATCCCTTCGCACATCTGGCAGGTTGCGGAGTCGTCGCCAAGTGCATCTGGGCGCTCAGGTTCGCCCTCAGCGATTTTTTCCGGGAGGAGATGATCCTTCTCCACGCAGTTCCCGGCAGTACCGTACCGGGGAACGAGACTGTCATCATCGAGGCGGTGCGGCTGAAGAATCTGGTGGAAGAGGACCGTATCATCGAGGAGATCGTTCCGGGAGTCCTCGAACTGCATCAGAGCCGGATCCTCAGGTTTCTCGATTGCGGATTGCCGATACTCGCGCTCGACGTTGATGTGGAGCGTACCCTGCTGCGACAGGCTTTCGGACGGAATATCGACATCCATCTCGGGGAATTGCGACCGCAACTCGAACGGATGCTCCCGCAGATTGCCGGCAAGAGCCTGTTCAGTCTCAAGCGCATCAGCAGGGCTGTCCGGTACACGAAGACCGCATCGGAGCTTGATGTGCTCATCGCGCTGTTCCATGCGTTCGTGCTGCGTTCCGTTCCGGCACTCTCGGCCGGATATGAGCAGGTGTTGGACTTGGTTGCCATGGGTACCATCGGAGACCTGATGCCCATGACCGACGAGAACCGGATATTGGTGAAGGTCGGCATGCGCGTCATGTCCGAAGGGGTGAGGAAGGAGTTGCTCGCACTCTTGACCATGCAGAACCTGGTCGGCAAGAGGCTCTCCACCAGCGACATCGGATGGCAGCTTACTCCCGTCATCAATGCTTCAGGCCGCCTGGGGAGACCACAGGTGGCGGTGAATATGCTGTTGGCCGAGGACCTGCATGCGTGCGAGGAATTCGCGGGTGAGTTGATGCGATTGAATCGCGAGCGGCAGAAACAGGGCGAAGAGTCTTGGGACCGGTTGCTCCCCAAGGCCCGCTCAAGCCATGATGATTTCGATGGAAAGTTCCTCATGGTCGAAGATCCGACCGTGAGCAGGGGCCTCACGGGAATCATGGCGTCACGCTTGCTGCGGCAGTTCAACGCACCGAGCATGGTGATCGCACATGTGGATACCGATCGTGTCACCGGGTCGGTCCGCAGTCCCCAGCACTTCAACGTGATGGAGTTCCTCTCGGCTTTCGAGGATCTGTTCCTCGATTTCGGCGGTCACCGCTGTGCAGGCGGATTCAGCATGGAACGGAAGCATCTCGGCACCTTGCGCGACCGTATCGCCAGTGCCATCGATCTTCTGGAATCACAGGCAGATGCAGGTGACGAGCCGGTAACGATCGATGCGGAGCTGCCGGCGACCTACATGACACCCGAACTGATCAGTCTGGTGGAGACCTTCGAACCGTACGGGGAGGGCAATCCTCCGCTGCAGTTCCTCATCCAGGGGGCGAAAGTGGAGGAGGTCCAATTCCTCAACCGCTCGAAAGGCCCGGGGCCATCGCATGTGAAGATGCAGTTGCAGTTCGGACAATATCGGTGGCCAGCCCTGTACTGGAATGCAGGAGATACGGTGGGAAGCGAATTCGATGCAGGCGATGAGGTCGACCTGGTCTTCAGGATGGGCCGCAACTATTTCAGGAACAATGAGTCGCTGCAGCTCACCGTAGTCTCGCTCAAGCGGCACAAGACACCCATCGAACGGATCTTGCGGTGACAGGGCATCCGCTCACTTGACAAAATCCTCGTATTTGGAGAAGATTGTGCAGAGTTTGGTCCCAGGTCAGGGAAGGGGGTGATTACTATAGCTTACGTAAGAGTTGACGATAATGAGCCACTCGAGAAGTCGATCAAGAAATTCAAGAGAATGGTCGAGAAAGAGGGCATTATCCGGGAATGGAAAAAGCGCGAGTACTTCGAGAAGCCTTCCACCATCGAAAACCGGAAGAAGAAGGCCTTGGCGCGCAAGCAGATGAAGAAAGTACGTAAGATGCACTCCATGAAGAGCTATTGATCGCCTCTGTACATGTGACGTCGTCAGACCGTCGGTGTACAGCCGGCGGTTTTTTTTATAGCAAGGAGGTTCCAGGATGAGCGGGATGCCAGTCAAGAGAAGCAGGAACGGCTTAGTCCGTGCCAGCATGCGATTTCCCGTGTGTCTCATGTGCCTGTCAGGCCATGCATCGAACGAAACCCATCGATAAAGGAACCTCCCATGGATATTCATACGCATTATCATTTCGAAACCCTCCAGTTGCACGCAGGCCAAGAATCGCCCGATCCGGCGACCGGAGCGCGTGCAGTTCCCATCTACGCCACGACCTCTTTCGTCTTCGACGATTGCCGCCAGGCTGCGGCGCGTTTCGACCTCTCCGAGTCGGGCAACATCTATACGAGGATCATGAATCCCACCACGGATGTGTTCGAGAAGCGGATCGCCGCGCTCGAAGGGGGAGTCGGTGCGCTGGCGACCGCGAGCGGACAGGCAGCCACCACGATAGCCATCCAGAACCTGGCACAGGTCGGCGACCATATCGTAGCCGCCCGAACCATCTATGGCGGTACCTACACACTCTTCAGCAGGACATTCACGCAAATCGGCATCTCTTGCACATTCTTCGATGTCGATGACCTTGATGAGCTCACGAGCTCGATACAGGGCAACACCAAGGCGGTGTTCATCGAGAGCATCGGGAATCCCAACGCCAATCTTGCCGACATCGAGGCGATCGCACGGATCGCGCATGCACACCACATCCCCTTGATCGTCGACAATACTTTCGCGACACCTTACCTCATCCGCCCGATCGCACACGGAGCAGACATCGTCATCCACTCCGCAACGAAGTTCATCGGCGGTCACGGCACGAGCATCGGGGGAGTGGTCATCGATGGTGGGAATTTCGATTGGAAAGCTTCGGGCAAGTTTCCCAGGTTCGTCGATCCGGATCCGAGTTACCATGGCATCAGCTATACCGAAGCCACGGGAAATCTTGCCTTCATCGTACGTGCTCGTGTCATCCTCCTCAGGGACTACGGAGCCGCCCTCAGTCCTTTCAATGCGTTCCTTTTCCTTCAGGGCCTTGAGACCCTCTCGCTCCGGGTCGAGCGTCATGTCTCGAACACACTGAAGGTCGTCGGGTTCCTTGGTGCGCACCCACGGGTCAAGCAGGTGAACCATCCCTCGCTGCCCACCCATCCTGACCATCATCTCTATGCTCGCTATTTCCCCCGTGGCGGTGCTTCGATCTTCACCTTCGTGGTGAACGGGGGCGCCGAAGCAGCCACCCGTTTCATAGACCGCTTGCAGATATTCAGTCTCCTTGCCAATGTTGCGGATGTGAAGTCGTTGGTGATCCACCCTGCGAGCACTACGCACAGCCAACTTTCGGGAGAGGAGCTGCTCGCCGCGGGAATCGAGCCGGGTACCATCAGACTGTCCGTCGGTACCGAGCATGTCGATGACCTGATCGCCGATCTGGCGCAAGCGCTTGAAGCGTGAGGGAGGTTGCATGCCGGTAAAGATTTCCGATGCGTTGCCCGCACGAGGCATCCTCGAACGGGAGAACATCTTCGTGATGACCGAGAAGCGGGCTGCGAGCCAAGACATCCGCCCGCTTCGGCTTCTGATCTTGAACCTCATGCCACTGAAAACCAGTACCGAGACGAGCTTGCTGCGGAGACTTTCGAATACGCCGTTGCAGATCGAGGTCGATTTTCTCCGGACCGCGACCTACACCTCGAAACACTCATCCTCCGAGTACCTGGAGGAGTTCTACAAGACCTTCGACGAGGTCTGCAAGTCCACGTATGACGGACTGATCATCACCGGGGCTCCGGTGGAGACCATGGAGTTCGAACAGGTCGGATATTGGGATGAACTGTGCAAGATCATGAGCTGGGCCGATGAACATGTGTTCGCAAAGCTGTTTCTCTGTTGGGGAGCCCAGGCGGGGCTCTACTACCACTACGGGATTGGCAAGCAGCCGTTGCCCAAAAAGAAGTTCGGGGTGTTCAAGCACCGGGTATTGGTCCCCAACACTCCCTTGCTGAGAGGATTCGACGACAGGTTCTTCGCTCCGCATTCCCGGCATACGGAAGTGAGGCGTGCGGATGTGGAGGCTGTGGGAGAGCTGCACATCCTCTCGGACAGCGAGGAGGCCGGACTCTACATCGTCTCGAGTGAGGATGGGAGGCAGGTCTTCGTGTTCGGTCACCCCGAATATGACAAGGATACGCTGGACCAGGAGTACAGACGGGACGTAGGGAAGGGATTGCCGATCGAAATTCCCGCCAATTATTACACGGACGATGATCCTGCGAAGGGACCGATGGTGAATTGGTACTCCCATGCTCAACTTCTGTATACCAATTGGCTGAACTATTACGTGTACCAGACCACACCCTTCGATCTCAGCCTCTTGCCCGCTGCGCGTGCGCATGGCCCATCGCCGGCGGCTCCGCGGCATATCAGGCTCGATTGACAAGGTATACGGAAAGAATTTCAGGGTAAATTTACCTTAACATAAATTTTTCATTACATATTTGACAAATACACAATCAGTAGAATATCATGTAGGTATATTGTCCATCTAAAGGAGAATCATGATGTTGCTACTGATATCCGATGCATTCGATGCCTCGCTTCCCAAGAAGCTCGAGGCTTTCGGTGAAGTCACCACTGACAAGAATCGATTGGGCGAAGCCGATGTCGTGCTCGTCCGCAGCAAGACCAAGTGTACCAAGGAGTACATCGACTCTGCCAAGAACCTGAAGTTGATCATCAGGGGTGGGGTGGGCATCGACAACATCGATGCGGAACATGCAAAGAGCAAGGGCATCATTGTCCGCAATACTCCCAAGTCATCGGCGATCGCGGTTGCCGAGCTTGCATTCGCACTCATGATTTCCGTGCCGAACCACCTGATCGAGGTCCACAACGGCATGAAGCGGGGAGAATGGCTCAAGTCGGTGAAGCGTTCCGAATTGTATGGCAAGACTTTGGCATTGATGGGACTCGGGAACATCGCGACGAAGGTCGCCGAGCGTGCGAAGGCATTCGGGATGAAGGTGGTCGCCTATGACAAGTATGTCACCTCAAGTACCGTGGCAACCCTGATGCCCACACCCGAGGATGCGGTGCGGGATGCCGATTATGTCTCATTGCACTTGCCGCTTACCCCTGAGACGGACTGTCTCTTCTGTGAGAAGCTGATCAATGCGTGCAAGCGCAGTCCCGTCATCATCAACACGGGTCGGGGCCGGTGCATCGATCCACAGGTGATGCTCGATGCATTGCAGGACGGACGAGTCTCCTGGTACGCGACGGATGTCTATCCCACCGATCCTCCTGCAGAGGATTATCCACTGCTCAAGAGTGACCGAGTGACGCTCACCCCGCACATCGGAGCCAACAGCGAGGAGAACCTGCTGCGCATCGGCGAGGAGGCGTATCAATTGATCGAAGAGTTGGTGAAAGGAGGATCGCTATGAGCCGCAAGAAAAACTTTTTTGCCGGACCGTCGGTGATGCCGATGGAGGTCCTGCAGCAGTTGCACGACGATTTGCTCGATTACAAGGGTGCAGGCCTTTCGATGATCGAGGCGAGTCATCGCGGACAACCGTTCGAGGACATGTATCATGAATGCCTCTCGTTGCTCAGGGAGTTGATGGGCATCCCCGAGAACTACGATGTGTTCTTCCTTGGCGGCGGTGCCACGTTGCAATTCGCGATGATCCCGATGAACTTCCTGAAACCGGGATCGGTTGCCGACTACATCAAGAGCGGAACCTGGGCGAACAAGGCGACCAGCGATGCGAAGAAGATCGGAAAGGTCAACCTCTACTACGATGGGACCGATCACAATTTTGCCAGCTTGCCCGATCCGAAATCGGTGAAACCTTCCGAAGGATCCAGTTATCTCTATCTTTGCTCCAATGAGACGATCGGGGGGATCGAGTGGCAGGGCTGGCCTGAGACCGGCGATGTCCCGCTGATCGCAGACATGTCGAGCGACTTGCTCAGCCGCCCGGTCCCTGTCGATCGGTTCGCGATGATCTACGGAGGAGTACAGAAGAACCTCGGTCCGGCAGGTGCCACCTTGGTCATCCTCCGCAAGGACATGCTCGAACGACAGAACGGGAATCTTCCCGCATATCTCGATTACAGTCTCCACGCGAACGATGAGGGTCTCTACAATACGCCTCCGGTATTCTCCATCTGGGCAGTGAAGCTCGTGCTCGAGTGGATCAAGCGCAACGGTGGAGCGGAGGGCATGGCGAAGCGTGCCGACCTGAAGTCTTCCATCATCTATCGGGCAATCGATTCCAGCGACGGGTTCTATCGCAGTCCCGTCGATGCGCGATACCGTTCGAAGATGAACATCGTGTTCAGGATGGCCAACGAGGAACTTGAGAAGAAATTCCTGGCGGAGGCAAAGAGCGCCGGGATGCTCGGGCTCAAGGGGCACCGGAGTGTCGGTGGCCTGCGTGCATCCATTTACAATGCACTTCCAGTCGAGGATGTACAGGCGCTTGCCGATCTCATGAAGGAATTCCAGAGAGTGAGCGGGTGATGAAGAAGATAGACGAAACCAACAAGGCCATCATCAGGCAATTGGCCGATGGAAGGAAACCGTTCAGTGCGATTGCCGAAGAGCTTTCGATCACCGAGAACACTGTACGTGCGCGAGTGAACAAGCTCATGGAAGAGGGGATCTTGCAGATCTCGGGGTTGATCAATCCCGAGAGTGTCCCCGGGGTCCAGGTGGTCATGATGGGAGTCAAGCTGAAGACACTCGATCTCGGGCGCAAGGCCCAGGAGTTCTCCCGCTTGCGGGGAGTCGTCTCGGCGGTCGTCGTGACAGGGAGGTATGATCTCATCGTGCAGGTCATCCTCAGCGAGGAGGAGGGCCTGAGCCTGCTGGATTTCTTCAAGAAAGAACTGGCGAAGGTTCCCGAGATCCTCGAGGTGGAGACCTTCGTCGTCTACCAATCGCACAATTATCTGGTTCCTTTCATCCTGTAGCCGGATTTTCCATGGTCCCCGACCGGAACGATTCCTGTTCCGGTCGGGTGTTTCCCTTTCCTTCGTGATGTACATGAGTATGCATGGCTTTCCTGACGGATAAAATTTTGCATCCAATTGCGGAATAGCGCAAAATCAGCAATAATATATTAGTTAATTCATGAGTTACGAAGCAATAATGGTTTTTTTAGATTTTTGTTGACAGATGGGGAAGTGCCCCGCATAATAAAGTATGTTTCAACAAATAAACGCGTGTTCAAATAATGAAACATCCTACCAGTTGGCAACGACGGTAATGAAGGCATTCAATTTGCTTGAGTTTATCAGCAGCAACCAACCGGTGCAAGCTCCCACGATGTGCAAGGGACTTGGATTGACACGCGCGAACCTTCACCGGCTCCTCTACACGCTCATGACCCTGGGATACATCGAGAAGTCGAGGATGGGCTATCAGTTGAGCCTGAAACTGTTCCAGCTCGGCAGTACGGTTCCGATAAAGGAACAGCTGCGCGAATCAGCGAAGACGAAGATGTATGATCTGGAGCGGATCGCGAATGAGAACATCTATCTTACGGTCCTCTACCACGACATGGTCATCGCAATCGAAGAGGTGAAAAGTTCCCACACGGTGGTGCTCAATCCCGATGTCACGTACACCTATCCGGTGAATTCGTGCGCATCGGGAAAATTGTTGTTGTCCAGCCTCTCTGATGAGGAGCTGGATCGGTACGTCGAGAACGTGATCTTCATCAGGAAGACCCCGCGTACCATCATGGACAAGGAAGAGTTCAAGCGATTGGTGAGACAGTCGGCACAGCAGGGATATGCGACGGAGATACTGGAGTTCGGAAACCATCTCAACTCAGTTGCCGCTCCGCTGTACAACCGCGATGGCGAGGTGATCGCCACCATAGCGATCTCAGGACCGTCGATGCGGTTGACCGAAGAACGGATGAAGGAATTGATTCCGCCGCTCAAGGAGATGGCGGATCACATATCGAAAAGCATGAGTTATAACAAAAAGTCCCCTTCCCGGTAGAAGCCGGAGTTGCTGGGCAAAGGAGAATAGGTATGGATAATGAGAAGATGTTCCAGGAAATGTCTCTGCAGGGTGCTCCCAAGATCGTTGCGGTGCCTCCCGGGCCGAAGTCGCAAGATATCTTGAAGTATCAGGCTGAGCATGAGAGCTCCGCGGTCTCGTACTCGAAGGGCATGCCGATGGCAATCGCCAGGGGCAAGGGAGCTACGCTGGAGGATGTCGACGGCAACATCTATATTGATATGTTCAGTGGTGCCGGCGTGATGGCTCTCGGTCATGGTCATCCGGAAGTGCTGAAGGCTGCACATGAGCAGATCGACAAGGTCACCCACACGCTGGACATTCCTTCCGAGACCCGCATGAAGATGGTCCAGGCGTTGCGCAAGGTCCTTCCCAAGGAGCTCACCAGGGTGTTCTTCGGTGGTCCCACCGGTTCAGATGCGGTCGAGCAGGCCATCAAGCTTGCAAAGTTCAACACCAAGCGGAACGGTATCATTGCATTCGAAGGTGCATACCACGGCATGACCGGTGTCTCGCTTGCCCTCACGACCGACAGCAGCCACCGCGACGGTGTCGGCCAGCTCGTCCCGGGCATCCAGTTCATTCCTTATCCCTATGAGTACCGGAATCCGTTCGGCTGTCCCACCGAGAAGGTGCAGGATCAGGCGGCTGACTATCTCGAGCGCATCCTCGAGGACTCCCACTCCGGTTTCTCCCTTCCCGCGGCTGTCATCCTTGAGTCGGTGCAGGGCGAGGGCGGTACGATCATTCCTTCGAAGCGCTTCCTCCAGAGGGTTCGCGAGATCACCAAGAAGCACGGCGTGCTGATGATCTGTGACGAGATCCAGGCAGGACTCGGACGTACCGGCAAGATGTTCGCGTTCGAGCACGGCGAGATCGTTCCCGATATCATCACCATGAGCAAGGCGCTCGGTGGAATCGGGTTCCCCATTTCCGCGATCGCATACCGCGAGGAGCTGAATACCTGGCCCGCAGGAAAGACCATCGGAACCTTCCGTGGAAACATGGTCGCTTTCGCAGCCGGTGCCACCGCGCTCGACTGGATGACCGAGCACAAGATTCCCGAGCGTACCGCAGAGCTTGGCAAGAAGGCGTATGCCAAGATGAAGGAATTCGAGAAGAAGTACGACATCGTCGGCGAAGTGCGCGGAATCGGTTTGATGCTCGCCGTCGAGATGGTTGAGGACCGCGCGTCCAAGAAGCCTTCCATGGCCTTGGCGAAGAAGATCCGCAAGTATGCCCACCAGAGAGGCGTCATGATCGAAGTCGGCGGACACCACAACAACGTAGCACGTCTGCTGCCCCCGTTGGTGATCTCCGAAGAGTACCTGATGAAGGGAATCGACATCATCGAAGGCGTCATCGCAGATCTGCAGAGCGGAAAGCTCGAATAGTCATAGGAGGATTGACATGGCAAACAAGAAATATACCGTTGCGGTAGTCGGCGCACTTGGCGTCGTCGGAACCGAGATGATCAGCACCCTTGAGAGGAGGAACTTTCCCGTGAAGGAGTTGGTTCCCCTCGATGTGGCCAGCCAGGCCGGCAAGGAAGTCACGTTCCAGGGCAAGCAGTGGGTTACCAAGGAGGCCAAGAAAGGTGCCTTCAAGGGTGTCGATATCGCGATTTTCTCCGCTGGTGGCGATGCCAGTGCGGTTCTTGCACCCATCGCTGTCGAAGAAGGCGCGATCGTCGTCGACAACAGCAGCCAGTGGCGCATGGACCCCAATTGCCCGCTCGTGATCCCCGAGGTGAATGCCAAGGATCTCGATTGGCACAAGGGTATCATCGCGAACCCGAACTGCTCCACCACCCAGATGCTGGTGGCACTGAAGCCGTTGCATGAGGCTGCGAAGATCAAGCGCGTCGTCGTTTCCACGTACCAGGCCGTCTCCGGTTCCGGCAAGCGGGCGATCGATGGACTGTATGCCGAAGCCGAGGAGCTGATCAAGGAAGGCAAGGTCTCCGGACCCAAGGCTTACAAGAAGCAGATTGCCTTCAACCTCATTCCCCACATCGATGTGTTCCAAGAGGGTGGCTACACCAAGGAGGAGTACAAGATGGTGAACGAGACCAAGAAGATGCTCGATCCCTCCATCAAGGTCACTGTGACTTGTGTCCGTGTCCCCGTATGGTACGGTCACTCGGAATCGATCAACATCGAGACGGAGAAGAAGCTCACCGCCGACGAGGCTCGTGCCATCCTGGCAAAGGCCCCCGGCATCAAACTGATAGACGATCCCTCGAAGGAACTGTATCCGACACCGCTCGAGAGCAATGATGAGGATCTGACGATGGTCGGTAGGATTCGCGAGGACTATACGATCGCCAACGGTCTCAACTTCTGGTGCGTCTCGAACAACATCCGCAAGGGTGCCGCGTTGAACGCCGTCCAGATCGCGGAAACCTTGATCGAGAGGGGTTTGGTATAAATGATGGATATCCGAGAGGCTGTCAGATCACATAACGATGAACTCATAGCTTTGCGGAGGGATTTCCATGCTCATCCCGAGCTGGGATTCCAGGAATTCCGGACGTCCCGGAAGATCGAGCAATACCTGAAGGCACTGGGGATGGAACCTATGAAGATCTCCACTACCGGGGTGGTTGCCCTTCTGAAGGGACGAACGGACGACGGACCGGTCCTGCTCATGCGGGCCGACATGGATGCGCTTCCCGTGGAAGAGCAGACCGGTCTTCCGTTTGCTTCCGAGCACAAGGGGTTGATGCACGCGTGCGGACATGACGCCCATATGTCCATGATGCTCACCGCTGCGAAGATACTTTCGCAGATGAAGGATTCGTTCGACGGTACGATCAAGTTCGTCTTCCAGCCGAACGAGGAGATTGCCGGTGCGCAGATCATGATCGATGATGGTGTCTTGGAGAATCCGAAGGTCGATGCAGCGATGGGAATCCACATCTGGTCTCCGCTTCCGAGCGGGACGATCGGTGTGAAAGCCGGGGCAGTCACTTCTTCGATGGATGTCTTCAAGGTCACCATCAAGGGAAGGGGCGGTCACACCGGCTATCCCGAAAGTGCGGTCGATCCGGTCGTGTGTGCGACCGCGGTCGTCCAGCAGGTGCAATCGATCCAGACCAGGTTCGTCAGTCCGATGAAACCGATCGCGCTGATGTTCGGCCGGATCTCAGGCGGAACGAAGAACAACATCATTCCCGACAGCGTCGAGCTCGAGGGGACGATCAGGTACCAGTTCGCAACGAAACCGGGCAATGCCGACAATCCTACGGACAAGTTCAAGCAGATGGTCACCGACATCTGTACGGTGTACGGATGCATCTGCACGTTCGATTTCAACCACGAGAACGATGCGGTGATCAACGATCCGAAAATGAGTGCACTCTCGTATGATGTGGCAAAGGAAATCGTCGGTGAAGAGAATGTCGTTGCACACGCTTCGATGGCTTGCGAGGATTTCGCTGCGTTCGGAGAGCACGTGCCGGCCTCTTTCGCATTCATAGGAACTGCGAGCGAGGATGCACGGAGCAATTATCCGCACCACAATCCTCGGTTCACGATCGATGAGGAAACCTTGCCGATCGGAGTGCGGTTCCTGGTTGAATCTGCATTGAGGTTTTTTTCACAAAAGTAGCTGATCCGTTCCCGGGCATTCGGTGTGGGAGGTATCGATGCTCGGATCGGAAGAACAAGGAGGATCCTTCCATCTTTGGAAAAACGGTATATCCTGGATATGCCGGGAAGCGTTGACCTGTTCCCCTCTCGAGACAGAGGAACGGGAAAGCGGCAGGGAAGGGGGATCGGAAACGAGTATGGCGACACTCAAGAGTCGCCTTGGCAACGTGGAATTATGCGGCATGAGGTTATGACCGTATAAGAAAATTTTTCAGGAGGTTTTTATGAAAAATCGCATCGTCCTTTTGGCGCTGATCCTGGCATTGCTGATGCCGACAGCGACGCTGTTCGCCCAGGGAGGGCAGGAAGCTGCCGTTCCCGCAGCGGACAAAGTGTACAACGTGAAGATGCCGTCCGCCGAAGCGGAAGGCGACCCGATGACCGTATGGGCACGGGAGTTCGCGGCCTACATGAAAGAAGCCACCGATGGCAAGTTCAACATCGAAGTGTTCCCCTATGGAACCCTTGGTGAGAACGATGACATCCAGGAGCTCGCACAGCTCGGCGTCGTGGAATTCGTCTTCTCCGACTACGGTTGGGTCAGCGGCTTCGTTCCCCAGGCCAACGTGCTCGCACTGCACTACATCTGGCCCTATGAGAATCTTGCCGAAGTGCTTGACTGGGTAGTCCGCAATGGTGAGTCGTTCAAGAAGATCGAAGAGAACTTCCTGAAGAACGACCTGGTTCCGCTCGGGATTTTCTTTGAAGGTTGGCAGTGGCTTACCTCCAAGAAACCCATCTCAGGACCCGCGGACCTCAAGGGCCTGAAGACCCGCGTCATGGGTTCGGAAATGCTGACCCGCGACTACCGCGCATACGGCATGGTTCCGACTCCGATGGCGTATGGTGAGATCTACAGCGCACTGCAGACCGGCCTGATCGATGCACAGAGCCAGCCGATGTTCGCTAACTTCAGCATGGCCTTCTATGAAGTTGCCGACCACTTCGTGCAGCTTTGGGCAGAACCGTTCCTCGGAATTCCCCAGGTCAACAGGGCTTTCTGGGAATCCTTGCCCGCAGAGTATCAGAGCCTGATCAAGAACTGGTGGCTCGACAAGATCATCTCTTCGGTCAACTGGGTTGACGCGAACAACGAAGAGCTGATGAAGAAGATCAAGCAGAATCGTCCTGTCGTGACGTTCTATGAGTTCACCGATGCCCAGATTGCCGAGTTGCGCAAGCTGGCAGTGGAGACGGTCTATCCCAAGTTCCCCGAAGTTGGCAAGGAAGGGTCCGCTGACCTCCTCCAGACGCTGCTGAAGGATATCGAGCTTGCGAAGAAAGCCGTGGCAAAATGAGTTGATATGTGACGTTTCGTATTCCCGGGAGCAATCCCGGGAATACACTGCAAACGTCTCATCCATGAAAGGTAATCATAATGAGTAATACACAAAAGGATACGCAAGGCAGCATCCCCATCCGCAAGCATTTTGTAGGACTGTGGCGATGGGTCGATCACATCGAGGCTTTCGTGCTTGCGACGAGTACTGCTTTCCTGGCGATCTTGCTGATCATCAACGTGATCTCAAGGAACATAGGCAAGAGCATCTATTTCGCAGAGGAGATATCGAAGCTGTTCATCATCCTCATCACATTCACCGGTTCGAGCTATGCTGCGCGAAAAGCACGGCACATCAGGATGGGGGCGATTCTCGAACTGTTGCCCGCCAAGATCGAAAAGGTCATCGTGATCATCGTAAGCTTCATCAGTGCCTTGGTGATGTTCGTCCTTGCCTACTATTCATTTCGTTACATGAATGAACTTCGTATCCGTGAGACGACCACTCCCGCCTTGGGCGCACCGTACTGGTACTTCATCATCATCGCTCCGATCATGCTCTGCACCTCGGGCATACAGTTCTTGCGAACTGTGCTGAAGAACTTCCAAGAGAAGGATGTGTGGCTTTCCCCTGAACAACAGAGTGAGTTCGAAGACGAGCAGACGATGATCGAAGGGGTCCTGGCTGAAGATGATGGTGCGAACTGGAAACTGAAGGAGACAACATAATGGGTATAGTTGGATTGGTAATGATCGGGATGCTTCTGTTGGGCTTCCCCTTTGTCGTGACACTGTTGGCTCCTCTTCTGGTGTATTTCCGCGTGGAATTGCCTACGCTGAATCCCCAGGTCATCATCCAACAGCTGATCAACGGATTTTCCCCCCCCTCGCTGATCGCAGTTCCGATGTTCATCCTCGCCGCGAACATCATGACGAGCGGCAAGGCTGCGAACAGATTGGTAGAGATGATCCGTGTATTCGTGGGACACATCCCCGGCGGCTTGGCCATCACTACGAATGCCAGCTGCACGCTCTTCGGAGCCGTGAGCGGATCCACACAGGCCACCGTATCGGCAATCGGCGGAACCATGCGTCCGATGTTGCTGAAGGCGGGATATTCAAGTTCCTTTACGCTTGGCTTGATCATCAACGCCAGCGATATCGCGCTGCTCATTCCTCCGTCGATCGGATTCATCGTCTACGGAGTCGTGAACTCAGTCTCGATCGGAAGATTGTTCCTCGCCGGAATCGGGCCTGGAATACTTATTTTCCTGCTGTTCTCCATCTACGTCTTTTTCTATTCCAAGATCAAGAACATCGCGATCCTTGAGAAGGCGACATGGGGCGAACGCAAGAAGGCTATCAGGGAAGGGTTTCCCGTTCTCGGATTCCCCATCCTGGTCATCGGAGGAATCTACGGTGGTATTTTCAGCCCGACCGAAGCCGCTGCCGTAGGAGTAGCCTACGGACTCGTGCTCGAACTGGTATTGTACAGGACCCTCACGTGGAAGAAGATGGTCAAGGTCCTCCTGGATGCCGGAATCGTCACCGGAGTCGTCTTCATCCTCGTCGGAGCCGGTCAGGTATTCTCATGGATGATCAGCTTCCTTCGCATCCCCCAACAGGTGATGCCTGCGATCATCGGTACCGATCCCACCCAGCTGCAACTGATCATCATCGTGGTAATCGCCTATTTCGTGGCTTGTATGTTCGTGGATCCGATCGTCGCGATCTACGTGCTCAGCCCGATCTTCCAACCGTACGTTGCCATGACCGGAATCGATCCCGTCCTGCTCGGCACCTTGGTCGTACTCCAGGCTGCAGTCGGCTCGGCGACACCACCGTTCGGTTGCGACATCTTCACTGCGCAGCTGATCTTCCGGCGACCCTACTTCGAGGTCATCAGGAAGATCGGTCCCTTCATCGCACTGTTGGTCCTTGCTACGATCCTCATCATTGCGATCCCCGGCATCGCGCTGTGGATTCCCAATATGGCCGGAATCTGACGGAAAGCCCGTACAGGCAGGTACTACATGAAGTATTGGGTCAAAGGAAGCCAGGTAAGCTACGGGGAAGCGATCGGAATCCTCCTCTTGGAGAATTTCGCACCGTTCATTCCCGGTGATACGGCAAACGCGACATCATACCGGTATCCCGTCCGCTTCCAACGGGTACCGGGCTTGTCGGTGGAAAGGATCTTCGCGCACGACATCACGATGTACGATGTCGTGAAGCAGGCCGCCGAGGAGTTGAAGAAGGAAGGAGTCCGTGCGATCACCGGCGACTGTGGTTTCATGGCGGTGTTCCAGCAGAGACTGGCTGATGAGTTGGGTATTCCGGTATTCCTCTCCAGCCTCTTGCAGCTGCCGTTCATGAGCCTGATCGTCGGTTCCTCGAAGAGCCTGGGAGTCGTGACTGCGAACAGTGCGGCCCTCAGTGACGAAGTGTTCGGATGGGCAGGAGTATCCGGGGATCTGCGGAAGCGGCTTCGCGTCACGGGGTTGGAGGACAACCGACACTTCGTGGAAGCCGTGTTCGAGGAAAAGGGGATGCTCGACAGCGATGTGGTGGAGAAAACGGTGGTGGAGCATTCGCTATCACTTT
Source organism: Spirochaetales bacterium (assembly GCA_018433865.1). GTDB lineage: Bacteria > Spirochaetota > Spirochaetia > Sphaerochaetales > Sphaerochaetaceae > UBA8525. The sequence continues at coordinate 66,225 of JAHDQJ010000022.1, forward strand.
GTGAGAAGCACGGCGACTTGGGCGCGATCCTGCTGGAGTGCAGCATGCTGCCTCCCTACGGAGCCGCCGTCCAGGAGGCAACCGGTCTACCGGTGTTCGACTACATCACCATGATCGATTATGTACACGACACTGTTGTGAAACAGCGATACACAGGATCCATGTAATAGTAAGGCGAGGAGGTTATTCATGCCGGTATTTACAAGAGATGAGTATTTGGAACGTATTGCAAAGACCAAGAAATCGATGCAGGAAAAGGGGATAGACGTCCTGATGGTCAGCCATCCGGCGAATATGAACTATCTGACCGGATACGACGGTTGGAGCTTCTATGTGCATCAGTGCGTCTTGGTCGGGCTTGACAAGGAAGAGCCGATCTGGATCGGACGTGGCATGGATGCCAACGGCTGCCGGATCACCAGCTTCCTGAAGAATGAGAATATCTATGAGTATGCCGACAACTTCGTGCAGTCCCTCGAGAGACATCCGATGCAGTTCGTTGCCGACATTATCAAGAAACACGGTTGGGAAAAGAAGACCGTTGCCGTGGAGATGGATCAGTTCTACTTCACCGCACAGTCCTACGTCACGCTCCAGCAGAGCCTTCCCAATGCCAAGTTCACCAACGGCAACGCGCTGGTCAACTGGGTCCGTGTGATCAAGTCTCCCGCAGAGCTCGAAATGATGCGCCGCGCAGGCCAGATCGCCGTGAAGGTCATGGACGCCGCGAAGCTCAACATCCGCGCCGGTGTGCGTGAGTGCGATGCAGCTTCCAAGATCGTCGAGGCCCAGTACGCCGGTACCAGTCAGTACGGTGGCGACTATCCTGCGATCGTCCCGTTGATGATGGCTGGAGAAGCAACCAAGACTCCTCACCTCACATGGTCCGACAAGCCCTTCAAGAAGGACGAGGCCGTCCTGCTCGAGCTGTGCGGTGCCTACAAGCACTATCATGCTCCGATCGCCCGGACCATCTTCCTGGGTGAGAATCCTCCCAAGCTGATGAAGGATACCGCAGAGGTGGTCATCGAAGGGTTGGCCAAGACACTCGAGTGGATCAAGCCGGGAGTCACCGCCGAGGGAATCGAAGCGAAATGGAGGGAGGCTATCAGCCACTCGAAGGTCGTGAAGGAGTCCCGCCTCGGTTATTCGATCGGCGTGAACTATCCGCCAGACTGGGGCGAACACACCATCAGTCTCCGCCCCGGAGACAAGACGGTGATCAAGCCCAACATGGCGCTGCACCTGATTCCTGGCATCTGGTATGACGATGTAGGTTTCGAGATCGACGCCTCCATCCATATCACGGAGACCGGATATGAGTCGTTCTACGAGTATCCGATCGATATCATCTATAACAAGTGAAACGATGACGAAGACAAATCATGTATTGCCGACCATCGCGGATGTCTGGGCTGCTGCCGATAAGATCTATTCGGTAGTATCCGAGACTCCGCTGGTCGAATCGCCCGCAGTGGCGAAACTTGTGAATGCGGAATCTGTCGGCTTGAAGCTTGAACTGCTTCAGCCGACAGGCTCATTCAAGGTCCGTGGTGCGACCAATACGATCCTCTCGCTCTCCGATGAGGAACGTGCACGCGGAGTGATCACCTTCTCGACGGGAAACCACGGCAGGGCAGTCTCGTATGTAGCCAACCAAGTGGGGGTCAAGGCTGTGGTCTGCCTTTCAAAGCGGGTTCCCGCCTACCGGGTCGAGGCCATCAAGGCACTTGGCGGCACTCCCGTGGTCCATGGGAACTCACAGGACGAGGCTGAGGACCGCTACAGGGAACTCAAGGAAGAGCAGGGCCTGGTCCCTGTCGTTCCGTTCGACGACCCCCGTGTGGTAGCCGGACAAGGGACGATCTCCCTTGAGATACTCTCGCAGAATCCCGATGTCGATACCCTGCTCGTCCCCCTTTCGGGAGGAGGATTGCTCGCAGGCATGGCGATGGCGATCAAGTCGCTCAAGCCTTCCGTGCGGGTCGTGGGCATCTCGATCGTCCGTTCGCCAGCGATGCTGGAGAGCCTCAAGATCGGCCGCCCCGCAGACATCGAGGAGAAGGACACCCTCGCCGATTCATTGTTGGGTGGGATCGGACGGGAAAACCACTACACCTTGGAGCTCGTGAGGCGGTATGTCGATGAACATATCCTTGTCGATGAGGAAGATATCGAGAAGGGCATGCAGTACCTCTTTCATAACCATGGATTGGTTGCCGAAGGGGCCGCATCAGTGGGAATCGCCGCGCTGCTCTCGGGCAAGATCGAGGTGAAGGGGCGCAATGTGGTCATGCCGTTGACGGGGAGGAACGTCTCGATGGCCACGTATCTTTCCGTGATACAAAAAGGAGTTGATGTATGAGCAATGGAATACTCGTACTGTCGGAGCAAGAGCTCCGCAAGTTCGTGCAATTGGATATGAAGGTGATCGAGAAAATCGAGCTCGGATTCTCCGAACTCGCTGCCGGAAAAGCCACCGTCCCGCCGATCATGATGCTCCCGGTTCCCGAGAAAAACGGTGAGGTTGACATCAAGAGTGCGTTCATCAAGGGATTGCCGAGCATGGCGATCAAGATTGCCTCGGGATTTTTCCAGAACCCCGACATCGGACTTCCCAGCCAGAGCGGCCAGATGCTTGTCGTCAGTGCCGAAACCGGCTTCCTGGAGGCTGTCCTGCTCGACAACGGATTCTTGACCCAGGTCAGGACCGCTGCCGCGGGTGCGATCGCAGCCAAGTATCTCGCTCCCGATGGAGTCGATACCGTCGGTGTGTTCGGATGTGGAGTCCAGGCACGCTACCAGATGGAAGCTTTGATGTTGGTCAAGCCCTACAAGCGTCTCTTGATGTACAGCATCGACACTGATGAGCGCAAGCAAGCTTTCGTGAAGGACATGCAGCAGAAGCTTGGCATCGAAGTAAAGAGCATGGGTTCCGCAGGTGCGATGGTGGCAGAGTGTGGCATCGTCGTGACCACCACCCCCTCGAGGAAAGGGTACTTCGAACCCGAATGGGTCCACAGCGGCTTGCATATCACTTCGATGGGCAGCGATGCGGAAGACAAGCAGGAACTCAAGGGCGGTGTGTTTGCAAAAGCCGACCTGATCGCCTGCGACCTGCGTGCACAAAGCTTCAGGCTCGGTGAGTTGCGCGGTGCAAAGGAAGAGGGATTCGTCACCGACAAGACTCCGGTCAAGGAGATCGGTGAGATCATACGGACCGGAAAGTCGGCCCGCACGGACAAGAAGCAGGTCACCATCTGTGACCTCACCGGGGTTGGAGTCCAGGACACCATGATCGCCCTGATGGCATACGAGATCGCAAAGCGCGAGAAAGCAGGGATTGTCGTCCCCCGCTGAAGTACAGGAACGCAACATGAAGAAACTTGTCTTTTCCATCGATGAATACAAGAGAAGATTGAACCTCGTCAAGGAGCGGATGGACCACCGCGGGATCGAGTTGTTGTTGGTCATGGATCCCAGCCACATGAGTTATCTGACCGGTTTCGACGGGTGGAGCTTCTACGTTCACCAAGGAATCATCATAGACCTGAAGGATCCCAATCCGATCTGGTTCGGTCGTGCACAGGATTCCAATGCCGCCAGGATGACCACCTATCTTCCCGATGACCACATCTTCGGGTACAAGGATGAATACGTCCAATCGCGCTATATCCACACCATGGAGTTTGTCGCTACCCTGATGAAGGGAAAGGGACACACCTTGGCTGTCGAGATGGATGGCTATTGGTTCAACGCGAAGATGCTCCTCACCTTGCAACGTGAGTTGCCCGGTGTGCACATCGTCGACTCCGAGAACCTGGTCGGTTGGGTGAAGACCATCAAGAGCGATGCTGAGGTAGCCTATATCCGCGAAGCGGGAAAGATCACCGAAGCGGCGATGACACTCGCCATCGACTCCATTGCGCAAGGCGTGTGGGAGAAAGAGGTCGCAGCCCTCGTCTCAGCCCAGCAGATCCGTGGAACGGAGACCTATGGTGGCGATTCTCCGGCCATCTTCCCGATCATCCCAAGTGCAGAGCGGACCAGCTCAGCCCATCTGACATTCGATGCCGAGCGCAAGTACCAGAAGAACGATGTCGTCCTCCTGGAGCTGGGGTCGGCGCGCCATCACTACCATGCTCCTCTTTCGAGGACCGTGTTCATCGGAGAGCCTCCGAAGGACCTGCAACATGTGGCGGATGTCGTGGTGAACGGATTGCAGAAGACACTTGCGGGAATCGGACCGGGCATGCTCGCAGAAGAAGTCGAGGCGCTCTGGCGCTCCTGTCTGGTCGGTACCGGCGTGGAGAAGCCCTCCCGTGTCGGGTACTCGTTCGGTCTCGCATTCGTCCCCGACTGGGGCGAGCATACCGTAAGCCTGAGACCCGGGGACAAGTCCGTTCTGAAGCCGGGGATGACCATCCACTTCATGCCCGGTATCTGGCTCGATACCTATGGATTCGAGTGCAGCGAGCCGTTCTTGGTGACGGAGACCGGTTGTGAGAAGATCATCGAGTATCCTGAAAGACTGTTCGTGAAATAATGGAGAGTGGCCTGTTTGTCGGGCCGGAAGCAAGAGAGGTGAGTATGGCACAAGCAAAAGAAATCTGGGTAAGCAAATTCGGCGGAACATCTCTGGCCAACGCCCGACAGATCATGAAAGTGAAGGATATCATCTTCGCGGACGCGAGGAGGAAGATCGTGGTGGTCTCCGCACCTGGGAAGGAACACAAGGACGACACCAAGATTACCGACCTGCTGCTCAATTGCCACAAGTTGGTGGAGAAGGGCAAGCCGATCGACGAACCGTTCTCGATCATCCGCAGAAGAATCCTTGAGATCGCACGCGCACTGCACGTCGATGAACACAGGATGACCGCCGAGCTCGATGCGATATTCGTCCGTCTGCCTTCTGAGAAGACGGCTGACTATGCAGGAAGCCGCGGTGAGTATCTCAACGGCCTGATGATCGCAGAGCACTTCGGTGCCGCATTCATCGATGCCGAGGATATCGTGAGACTTACGAAGGACGGAAGGGTTGACGAGATGACCTACGAGATCGCCAAAAGGGCTCTGGCGAGCGTCGATGGCCGGATCGTCATTCCCGGCTTCTATGGCAAGGGACCCGACGGGAAGATCAAGACCTTCAGCCGCGGTGGTTCCGATATCAGCGGAGCGATCGCAGCGAGAGCCATCGGGGCCGATGTCTATGAGAACTGGACCGATGTGTCGGGCATCTATATCGCGGATCCCCGTGTAGCGAAGAACGCCGGGCCTATCGCGCACATCACCTATCGGGAGATCCGTGAGCTGGCCACGATCGGCGCGAGCGTATTCCATGAGGATGCGATCGCTCCGGTCAGGACTGTCGGGATTCCCATCAATGTACGGAATACCAACGATCCGTCTGCCCCCGGTACGATGATCACCGCGAACCGGGACGTGTCCGCATGCCACTTGGTAGGAGTCTCTGGCAAGAAACCCTACCGCAAGGTGGCGTTCGACAAGTTCATGCTCGACCGGTATCCTGAGGTGACCGCTTCCATCCATGAGGCGATTGCCAAGAGAAACCTGGCCAGCGACCTGGTCGTCGATGCTTTCGATACGATCGTCGCCTATATCCCTACCGAGATGGACGACACGGAGGCAGCGGCTCTGCAAACCGCCCTTGCTTCGGAACTTGAGATCGATGCCTGTACCGTTTCGGAACAGCTGGTCCTGATCGGCATAGTCGGCGAGGGTATTTCCCTGGAACCGAACCTCCTGCAGGCGGTGGCTGCGAAACTCGCCAAGCTGGAAGTTCCAGGTGAAGTGGTCAGCGGACCGCTTTCGGTCAAGCTTCTGCTGGCAGTCCCCGTTGCTGCCTATGCAGCGACATTGAATGCCTTGGTTGACCTCATCGTCTCCTGATCACGCTTCCGTTTCTCCATGAGAGGCCGTTTCCCTGGCTAGGGGAAACGGCTGTTTTACTGTACATCCACTCGAATATTGGCTATGATGACGACTAGCGGAGGTAGTGCAATGGAACGTTTGGCAACGACATATCTCGGACTGGAATTGAAGAATCCGATCATCGTGGGAAGCAGCCCACTTACATCTTCGGTGGACAAGCTGAAAAAGTGTGAGGACGCCGGAGCCGGTGCTGTGGTCGTGAAGTCCATCTTCGAAGAACAGATCGATCACGATGCGGCGAAGATGATCAGCGAGACCGAAGGATTCGTCGTGCATGCGGATGGGCAGGATTTCCTCGAGGAGGTTTCCCGCAACTACTATATCGATGCCTACCTCTCTCTGGTCGAGAAAGCGACCGAAGCGATGGATATCCCGGTGATCGCGAGTGTGAACTGCCGGACAAGGGGATCTTGGCTCGACTATGTCGGTCGTTTTTCCGAAGCGGGTGCCGATGCACTTGAGCTGAACTACTATATTCTCCCATCCGACATGAAACGCAGTACACAGGAGATCGAGGATGAGTATTTTTCTGTCGTGAAGTCTGCCATGGACCAAGCGAAGCTGCCCCTCTCGGTGAAGATGGGATCCCATTTCACCTCCCTCGCCAACGTGGTCAAGCGTTTCGATGCCATGGGTGTCGACGGATTGGTCCTGTTCAACCGTTTCTACCAGCCTGACATAGACATCGAGAAGCTGACGACCAAGTCATCGGTAGTGCTCAGCAGCCCGAACGATTATACACAGTCGTTGCAATGGACGGCGCTTTTTTCGGCATATCTGAACTGTGATATCTGTGCATCCACCGGCATCCACTCGGGTGAGACCCTGGTGAAGATGCTCCTCAGTGGCGCGAAAGCGGTCCAGGTCTGCTCGGCGCTGATGAAGGGGGGGCACAAGGTGATCGGCCAGATGCTGGGAGACCTTACCGCGTGGATGGATCGCCAAGGAGCCGAAACCTTCGTGGACTTCCGGGGGAAAATGGCCCACAAGCGCATGGATGATCCCTCGCAGTGGGAACGTGCGCAGTACATGAAGTCATTGAACGTGGAGTTTTGAAACATGGATAAATCCAAGTATTGGGATATCGCCCCCTACGAGGGACAGGATGTCCTCGATGCGGTTGCCCGCATCAAAGCCTATCCGAAATTCCTGAGCAACATGGCTGAGGTTCTCTACGCCGGGAATATCATCAAGACGAAGTGGAAAAGCCACCAAATGAAGGAGATGATACCTCCGCTGCTCGATCAGGTGAAGTCGTACGACGATTTCCAGAAGTTGATCACCGCGGGAGTATTCTTGCCCACCATCGAGAGGAACTCGATGACCTCCTTCACCTTCAGCGGCCAGGAGAACCTTGATCCCGACACACCGTATCTCTTCATCAGCAACCACCGGGACATCGTCCTCGATTGTGCCTTGCTCGATTATGCATTGATGCAATCGGGCATGCCGTTCTGTGAGATGGCGATCGGTGACAACCTTTTGGTCAACCAGTTCACCACCGACATGTTCAAGCTCAACGGGGGGGTGACCGTGAAACGGGAACTCCCGATGCGCGAACAGTACCAAGAGTCGATGCGGCTTTCCCGATACTTTGTCGAGCTGATCACCGAGGAGAAGAAGTCGATCTGGGTCGCACAGCGCAGCGGACGTTCGAAGGATGGCATCGACAAGACGAATCCTGCGATCATCAAGATGCTCTATCTTTCCTTCAAATCCTCTGGAATTTCCTTCCAGGACCTGATCAAGGCCTGTCACATCGTTCCTGTCGCGATTTCGTATCAGTACGACCCGAATGATATCAACAAGGGGAGGGAAGAGGTCTCCAAGAAGCTTCACGGCACCTACACGAAGAAGCGGTACGAGGACTTGGTGAACATGCTCCGGGGCTTGCGCCGGTTCAAGGGCGATGTCCATATACGATTCGGAAAACCTCTCGCAGATACCTATGCGAATGCCGATGAGGTCGCGTTCGAGATTGACCGTCAGATCCACATCGCCTACAAACTGTGGGATACCAATTACTTCGCATACGACCTGCTCCAAGGACCGACCAGGTTCACCGATCGATATGCAGGCTTGAACACCAAGAAATTCCTCGACCGTTACAAGGACCTCTCGGAAGACTTGCGGCATACCATCCTGCGTTCTTACGCCAATCCCGTGATGATGCAGCTCGAGGCCTTGGGAATGTGATGGACACGGGGAGGAAGGCACCGCGGATCTTCATGCCGGTCATGATCATCATGTGCCTGTTCCTCTGCTCTTGTACACGTACAGAGTTCTCGATCGACCAGGTCTCCCTGCAAGCCACCGCGGTTGCGTCCCACCATGTCCAGGAAGGGTTCTCCACGCTCTCGGAAGGATTGGCCGTGGTCGTAGGCTCATCTTCGTTCTCCGCTGAAGAGGAATACCAGGTTTCGGTGCACGATCCTTCCGGGACATTCTCCTGGGAGTTCGTCGCCAAGCCTACTACCGTCGCGGAAGTACCGTCCATCGTCAAGAACGACTTGCTGCTTCCGCCCGACTCCACACTCGAATCGGGTGCTCATGAGATCGAGCTCTACCTGAAGGACGGCAGGCGCCTGACCCGTCAGGTCGGATTCATTCGTCCCGATGTGCACCTGGATGCCAACCTGGCGAGGATCGCCGCGTTCGAACCGCTCTCTTGGGATGCGGATGAGGACGGCACGTGGTTCTTGCACGGGATCCCCGCTTCACCGGAGACGTGGACCTATACCTTGTACGACCGCTTTGGTCTTCCGTTCTTCTCATGCAGCGCCGACCAGGAATACATCAGGCTGCCCGAATTCGAAGACCCGCTGTTCCGGGAGCGCACGGGCATGATCACCGCCGTCACGCTCGATGCCAAGACGAATATCCTGTTGGTGCTGAGAACGTTCCTTACATGATCCGACCGACTGCCCTGAAGAGCTGATCTTTCGTGATCTCCACCACGAAAGTCCTGCCGTGCGGACAGACCGGATGCTCAAGTGCGAACACTTTCCTGATCAACTCCTGTGCAGTGGTCCGATCCACGGCATCCCCATCCTTGATCGCCGCGTGGCAGGCGATGGTCGCATAGAGACGCTTTTCAAGTTCATCCATGTCTCCCGCCGATTGGCTGCTGATGAACGTCACCACTTCCCGTTCGACCGATTTCCATGAGGCGGGAATGGTATCCAGTTCCCATGAGAGATCCGCCACTCGTCTCAGGTCGAGCCCATACGCCGCATACCAAGGTGCCCGATCCTGCAAGAACTCATCGACCGAACGTTCCACATCGAAGGAGAGCGGCACGATGAGCCGCTGTATTGATTTCTCGCTTCTCAACCGATCATAGAGGATCCTCTCATGCGCTGCGTGTTGGTCGATCATGTAGAGCGACTCACCTTTTCTCACGATCAAGAACAGGTCGAACACCTGCCCGATGTATGCGAATTCCTCTTGCTCCTGTACCGGTTCCTTGGTAGATGGATGCTCCTTCTTCGCAAGGATTTCCCTCGCCCTGTGGAACCATGAGTCGTCGGAAGGGCGCTCGTATGTCGACTGCAGCGTGGAATCGGTATGCCCATGGGTTCCAGCTTTGCGGTGATGCGGTGCCGGTTCGGCTACCTGTGCCGCATCGGGAAAATCCGGCTGGAAAGGCACGGATGTTGCCAGCGAGAGGCGGGGGATCGATTTGCTGATCTGTTGGCGTATCATCACCACCACCTGGTGGTGGATCTCCGCCTTGTTGCGCAACTTGGCCTCCCTCTTGGCCGGATGAATGTTGAAATCCACCAATTCAGGATCGACGTCCACGAAAAGATAACAGTAGGGGAACGCTCCTCCGGGGAGCATCTCCTGGTAACCGTAGGAGACTGCCTGTACCAGGGCGTATTCCTCTATAGGTCTTCTGTTCACATAGATCTTGATGTGGGACCTGTCGGTCCTGTAGCACGCGGGGGTCGTCGCGATTGCACGCAATGAAAATCTTGAGGCTTCGTCGGACAGCTCGGTGACCTCGGAAGGCACAAGATGCTTGTCCTGCGACAGTGCATCGAGCAAACGTTGCTTGGCAGTCGTTGCAGGAAGATCGAGCCGCAACCGGTTTTCGTCATGAAGCCTGAAGGAGATTTCGGGAAATGCGATGGCTTTCTCCACTACCATGTTCTTGCACATGGTGAACTCCGTGGAGGGGCGCTTGAGGAAAAGCCTTCTTGCGGGGATGGAAGCGAACAGGTGTTCCACATCAACCCTGGTACCGCGATCGGGTCCTCCGGCTACGATCTCTCCCTCCATGCCATTGTCCACGACCACTGTTGATGCAAGCGTTTCTTCATGCTTGCTTGCTATCGTGACCTTCGCACTTGCGGCGATGCTGTAGAGTGCCTCGCCCCGGAATCCGAGGGTGTGCAAGGCATAGAGATCCTCAAGGGTGGAGACCTTGCTCGTTGCATGGGAACGACAACAGAGCGGCAGGTCCTCCCTGGCGATGCCGACCCCGTTGTCGATCACGGTTATCCGTTCCAAGCCACCTTCGACGATCTGGATGGTGATCTCGGTGGATCCTGCATCGATTGCGTTGTCGAGCAACTCCCGCACTACCGAGGACGGGCGGTCTATCACTTCCCCTGCGGCGATCCGTTGCGCTACCAGGGGATCGAGCACTTGAATTCTCTTCGGTATGTCCATGGCTCATCCTACCACACAAAAACCGTCCCTCACCAGAGGGACGGTCATGATCTGCCCGCGTGGCATCCTGATCAGAAAAGATTGATGTCGACACCGACCGTAAAGGCTGGGTTGGCAGTAGCACCCACCACCGATTGGGCGTTCCATGAGCCGGCGACAGGAGCAAAGAGTGCCAGGTTCGAAAGCTCGGCGTTGAACGTGAGCGGACCCTGTCGAACCGCGAGCTTGGCCCCGATCGCGCTGTCCGAAGACACCAGGAAATTCTTGGCCCTGGTAGTGATGGCAACGGAGGAGTCGGTGAGCAGTGCCTTTGCAGCGGAGGCGAATCCTTTTCTCGTATAGGAGAGGGAGAGGTCGAACCAGGAGAGGTCCAACGATCCGCTGAAACTCAGCAGGTCCTTGGAGAACACAGGCGCGAAGGAAGCGGATATCGGAAGCAGGTAGGAACCTTCCACGCTGAGGCGTTCCTTCGTCCACCTAAGGCTTCCCTCTGCAGTGTAGCTTCGCGCGACCGAAGCTCCGGTCCATGCACCATCAAGCGTCGGAAGTACCGAGGCAGACCTTTCTCGGATGAACAGGGGGTTGAACATGCCGTAGGAGAGTGCTCCCTCCTGCATCGCAAGATCACCCGACATCCCGAACGACCCGATCGCAAGATCCATTCCGCCATTGATGATATAATTGTCCAGGTTGCTGAGGAACGATCCGCCGGAGGTATAGAACATCTGCTTGAATGAGGAGGCGGTATCGTAGCCCACCAACGTAGCGAAAGCACCGCGTACTCCAAGTTTCATGCGTTCGGTGGAGACCAACGGCAGGCTCAGGTCGATTCCGGGAATCACGTGCGCCCGCTTGTTGGAATCCTTCATATCGATGTTCCCGATAGCGGAAAGTCCCAGGTCGGCACCATATGACTTGAACGGGGCGATTCCGATCCTGAAGCCTCCCAATTGCATTTCGGACAGGTCGTTCACGAAGAACCCGAGGTCGAGACGATCGGTATCGAGCGAGCTGGTGAGAGCGATGCTGTCCTCGAGGACGTTGTCTGTACGTGTGGAGACATTGCGCACCAGCGGACCCATCACGATGTCCTGGTCTCCTCCGAGGCGGACCTTGAAGGAAGCATCATCCGAGCCGATCGACAGGTGATCGATCAGGCCGAGCAGGTCGGTCGAGGCATCGAAGACCTTCCCGATCGTCCCTGCATAGGTGGAACCGAACTTGAAGGGTGAATCGTCATGCGAATACAACGATGTGTCGCTGAGATCGACGGTAAGTTTCGGACCGATTCCAAGAGAGAACCCATCGCCTGCAGAGATCGTCACGACGGGCTTCACCGTCAGGTGATTCTCATCCGTGCCACCGAGGACGATTGTCCTGGTGAAGGCTGTGCTCATGTCCGCCGAGACGGACAGCCGGCCGGACTCATCCTTGGTCTTGCGCAACAGCACGGTCTGGCTGAGATCAGGATCAAGCGCCTCGGCCAAGGCGTTCTTGCCGACCGTGACGGTCGCGCCGAGGTTGATGCGCGGTACGTACGAAGTTGCTGCCTTCGCAATGCCGAATTCGCCTTCGATGCTGAAGAGACCCTTGGTGTAACGCAAGGAGAAGTAGGGCTGTGCATTTCCAAGATTGCCCTCTCCCTTGATGAAGGTTACCGTATTGGCCAAGAATCCGGAGAAACCGCCGGAGAAATCGAAGAGATTGCTGAATGCGGAAAGGAAACCGACTCGCCTGAATCCTAGGGCAGCCACTACACTGTCATCGGAGTAGGTCGCCTCGACCGCCAGGATATCCCCACTGATCGCCGGATTGCCCGCCAAGGGGACCAATCCGGAAAGATCGCTCTTGACCGGTACATGCCAGGAGCCTGTCGCACCGAGCTTGTTCCCCTGATACCCTGCTTCGGCACCAAGGACGAAATGGATGCCTTCGTTCGTGTCCAGCATGCGGCGGCCTGACCAATTGGTTGCGTTGAATGCTCCGAGAGACACCAACTGATCACCATCGTTGCTGTTCTGGGCAGCTCCGATGAACCGGAAGTTCCATGAGAGCGTCCGGATATCGGCACCGATCGCCATCAGGAAATTGGGGAACATCGTGGAAACCGAGGATCCGTTGACGTCCACGATGGAAGCGAACGACGGAGCGTCGATATCGAACAGGGTCGCCATTCCGAAGAGGAGATCGAGGCCGAGCCTGCGTTCGTTCCTGATCCTCCACAGCAGATCAAACGCAGGATACGCCGCCATCTGTCCAGAGGGAGCTGCGGTGAGTACCGACGAGAGTCCGAGGGTCACGGCATCGCCCGCGTCGAACGAGAACCGCAATCCTCCGCTTTGGGCATCACCTTCCAGCCAATTGCTCAGGTACAGGTCATCTGCATAGCCTTCGAGGGCAAACCGTCCGAACTTTGCCTTGCCATGAACGCCGAGGTGTTCCTCGAACGGGCCCGAAGCCACCGCGAGCGAATTGACAAGCAAACGGTTGCCGAAATCGATCGGAGTCTTGTCATCGGCCAGGACATACAGAGTGTCTTCTTCCCGTCCGAACCTCACGTAATCGATGAACCGCATGGCACTGCTTACCATCGCAGCGGTTCCGCCGCCCTGCCTGAGTGTGAACACGTCATACGTCGAGGGAGAGAAGAGACTGCCGTCCGTCAGGAAGAAAGCCTGAAGTCCGATGGCAAAACTGTTGTGATGGAAGAACGGATTGATCGAGATGCCGATCTTGGGCAGGGAGCTTCCCCTGATACCGTCCCTCGAGATGTCGAAGCTTGCGGATACACCCCAATCGGTAGCGGGAGCCGGCACACCGGAGTCGGCACCCACGATTCCCTGCGGCCCCTTGATCGCCAAGGGATCCGTTTCGTAAACTGCCGCAGGAACTGACACGGCCGGTTCCTCAGCAGCGACGGTCACCACCGGTTCCGGAGGAAGCACCGCAGGAGATTCCTGGCGCAACGATGCGAGGTACTCTTCCTTCTGCATCGCGATGTAGGAGGCGACTTGTGCGTCCTCGGGGACGTAGGTCACACCATAGGCTTTCGCCAGCGCACTTGTTTCCGGGTCCTCCACATCACGTACATCGATCCTGTGGGCAACCGCATCGGAGACCGTGTCTCCCGTAACCTGCAGGTGCACCAATCCGACGCTCGAGAGTCTCTCTCCCGCATTGACAATGAGGGTCTTTCCGACGAGCTTGCCCCGTTCACCCACGTTCGCATCGACTCCATCGATGATCAGGTCGATTCCATCGATCGAAGAAGCGATGGTCGTGCTATCCACCGGACCGTCCGATCCGATATTCCCGAGAAGGATGACGTAATCGCTCTTTGCAGCGACCTCGTCGACCAGGGCTTGGGCTTGCGAGACGATCAGGTCATTGAAGTATTGAATGTTCTTGACAGCTGCCCCAGGCATGCTGATGCCGATGACGCCTACCTCGAATCCGTTGAGATCGAACACCCCATACGGTTCGAACAGGGCGTTGCCCGCCTCATCGAGGATATTCGCCGCAAGGACCTTGACGGTGGAGAACCGGGAAGCTGCCTTTGCAGCCTCGACCAGTCGCTCCAGGCCGTATGCGTAATCGGCTTCACCGGGAGCGATCGCGTCATATGCAAGCATATCCAGGAGCACTGCGACGGTCTCGCCTGCGAATGCCTCAGCCAACGGAGTACCGCTGGTGGTATTGCCTGCATCAAGCAGGAGATTCCTGTCCGACAGGCTCCGGCCCCACCTGAGCAAGGTAGCCAACCGTGCGAAACCGATGCCGCTTTCGTCCATCTGGCCCAACACGTCATTCGTGTGGACGATGTGCACATCGAACGTTTCAGGTTCGACCGGCTTCACTTCGGCAACTGTTTCCACAGCCTTGACAGGAGCAACACTCGCTTCGGGAACGGGAACCGGGACGACCTCATCGGGGACGGAGATGGTGAGGGTGATGCCCTCGGAAGTGATCCGCTGATCCACAGGAATTTCTTGAGCGGCCAGCTCCTTCTCTCCCTCTGTCGTCAGTGGCGTCGCTTGGGGAGGAGGGGAGACCTGTGCAACAGTCTCGACAGGTGCGACTTCGACTGATGCTTGTTGCTCGGGGAAGATCGGTTTCGGTGCCTGGAACGTCAGTCCGTCGGTCACGGATGCGCTGGGAAGTGCACGTGCGATGGTCTTCTCAGGATTGATCGAGAGCGTTTCGAATGTCTGGCGTGAAATCTGCTTCGCATTGAGGAACGGGTCGGCCAGGTTCAGATAGGTGAACGGAGGAATGTCGGTGACCTGACGCGTGATCGCATTCATCACCTTCACCTCTCCGCCCAGCGAGAATACCAGCTCGGCATAATCGGATGAGATGAACAATTCGCCAGGTCCGTCAAGGCGGTAGATACCGACAGGGGTGGATACTTCGAAAGTGCCGGTGAACGGGGGCTTCACCAAGAATGATGCAGAACCTGCAACCAGGTAGAAAGCAGGATTCCTTGAGACGGTCGTACCGATCGTAAGGATCGACTCGCGTTGCAGCACGATCGTCAGGAACGGTCCGGTGATGGTGACCGGTTCCTGTCCCGAGAGGACGATCCATCCCTCTTTGAGCGCTGCAGGGGGATCGGTCTGCGGAACGAATACACCCCGTTCATCGAACTGGAAGTAATCGCCTTCCGTTCCTTCGGCCACATGCAGGTAGGAGGCCCCTGAGGGAGTCGCTGACGCCAATTGGAACGGACTCAGCATCATGAACATCGCCACTATTGCAAACATCACTCTTTTCACGTGTGCCATCCTCTTCTTTTCCTTGTGTCTACATTACTGCAAAACGGGTTCGACCGCAACAGTGTTTAGTCTTTCGAGCTGATTTCAGCCCTCTGTTTCCCGCGGGATGCGATAGGAAAACCTGTGTGCGTTATAGATATGTTCCCTGGCGTCGCGGTCAATCCGGACCAGCTCCCGCACGATGGGTTTCAATCGGCTGCGGATGTTCGTCTGGTCGTGCGGACAAACCGGTTTCACTGCAGGCAGTCGGTATTCTTCGCTCAATCGTCTGGTCGTCTGCTCATGCACTTCGATCATCGGCCTGATGATGTGGAGCTTTCCCCCGAAAAATTCCTGTACCGGGAGCATCGTGGAGAAATTCGCGCGGCTGGTGAGGTTGAGCAACGTGGTCTCCACCAGATCATCGAGATGATGGCCAGTCGCGATCAACTTGCAATCGTGTGCCGCCGCATAATCGAACAGCAGGCGACGCCTGTTGCGTGAGCAGAGGTAACAGTTGAACTCGCCCTTGAAACTCGTGGGGTACTGCGGCTCATCCAGGATGGTGAGGGGGATGTTGAGCGCAGCGAAGTATTCGATCAACAGTGCTCGTGCCCCGGCATCGATCGGATGTTCGATCCAGTTGATCATGAGTGCCCGCATCGTGTAGGTGATGGGCAACCACTTCAGGCGGATCGAAAGGGCAAGGGCGAGGGCGAGCGAATCTTTTCCACCCGATACGCTGAGGAGTACCGAATCGTGCTCCTTGATCATGTGATGGGTGTTGATGGCCTTGCCGGTCAGCTTGATGAATCGCATTACCCAAGGAGGTATGTCCCCCGCGAGCAAATCGCGCCAGTGATGCGTGTCGGGCTTCATTTCATGCATGATGTGATAGGTTTCCTTCCAATGACTTGCGGGCAAGGTTCCCGTCGATGTGCCAAGGAAGATACAGGCGCACCTTCCGCAGGCTTCCGACGAATGCCCGCACGACATCCGCGTTGAACAGTTCGTCAATCTCCTTGAACGGTGCGTGCGACCCATCTTCCCTGAGTATCGGGATATCGGACTCGAAGGAGATTTCCTCTGGAATGTCCACGATGACTTCATGCGGGCCAAGCGTCGGGTATCGTGGCGCAAGGTCGTCGAAGATCGCCTGTTCGAGCAGAAGCCGGTGGCGTCCGAGTCCGTATGTGCCGGCATCGGAGTACGGTGCTGTCGCGAGGCATCTGAACAGCCGGTTTCCGCGGACCGCGGCGAAAAGCGATCCCGCACCGGTTCCTGATGCGCGGGCAAACAGCGCGGCAAAGGACTCGTCGTCGAGATCGAACAGATCCTCCTCAGAAAAATAGTGTCCGGACAATCCGAGGGTCACCGCTTTCTTGATCATCGCGGTGGCTCCGCGGGTCACGTGGTGCCAGTAGACGTTCCGATACATCGCGTACTTCGCAAAAAGCAGGTGTTCCACCGCACCGATGGCCTCGAGTGGCATCGCAAGAAGCGCGTCATCCGTGACGGCAAGGTTCCTGATGATGTAGGAGGCGTCCTGCATGCCATAGGGAATGCCACAGAAGAGTGCGTCCCTGCTGAGATAATCGAGCTTGTCCGGATCCAAGGTTCCGGAGAGGATGCTCCTGAAGAAGGTGATGGTGCTGCTGTCGGCAGGGAGGTTGGGATCGATGATCCGGCACACCGTGTCGACCGAAGTTTCCAGTCGTTGTTCGATGATTGTCCGCAATTGCGGGTGTGTGGCGATCATCGCGGCTCCCAGCGCCTCATGTTCTTGGGGAATCAAGTCCTTCAGGGCATGGGCGTACGGGAAATGTCCCAGGTCGTGCAACATCGCAGCGGCGAGGAGCGCCTGGATATCCTCATGCGGGAAGCTGATCGGACAATCCTTTCCGAGCAGCGAGAGGATGATGAGCCTGGTCACATGATACACACCCAAGCTATGGTCCGCCCTGGTGTGCACCGCCCCGGGATACAGCAGATGGGCAGGGCCCAATTGCTTGATCCTGCTGAGTTTCTGCATGGGCTCACACTGGAACAGCTCCTTGAAGCCATCGGAGAGCGGAATATCCCGCCACAGCGGATCGCGGACGGTGTGGGAGAATTCTCCGGTCAGCCTGAATATCTGGTATTCGATGGAATTTCGGTTCATCACCGCCATCGTACAGAATAGGAAAGGAGTTGTCCATATGATGTTTGACAACCCGGCCCATCTCATCCATCATGGAAGCATGAGAAGGTCAAACCTTGTGATCGCATGCCTCCTGCTCATCTGCATGCCGATTGCTGCCGCCGCCTACGGGACTGCCGCCGAAGCCTTGCAAGCACAACCGTTCAAACCGGTCATGCCGTCACACCCCGTGCTCGGTGCCATCACGGATCCCGTTTCCGCACCGCATCCGGCGATACGTTCGGTTCACCTGGCTTTCTCCGGTTTCTATGGTGCCGATTGGTATGAACTGCATGTGATCGAAGGTTCCCGCTCAGTACTGAGCAAGACATACGATGCATTCCTTGCCCGGACACTCCCTGCACGGACCATCACCGGATCGTACAAGGAAAGTGGGTCGCAGGTCTCGGTTCCCCTGTGGCTGGAGAGAGCGCACGGAGATTCGGTGCGTATCGATGTCACCCTCGAAAAGGACGCTGCAGGTATCTGGCGCATCATTTCCTTCTCGACACGATGACATTCTCCCGCAAGAAGTCTTGACAGTAATTTCTTTCATCGGTATAGTGGCGCCTGTCGTGTTACGGACACGCGCGGCGGCGTAGCTCAGTTGGTAGAGCAAACGGCTCATATCCGTTCGGTCAGGGGTCCGAGTCCCTTCGCCGCTACTTGAACGCTTTCATTTCCCACGTCCTTGCGGATACGGGGTGATGGAAGCGTTTTTTCATGCCCGCAGGTCACCGGGCGAATTCCGACCTTCCCATTGCAAAATCTTGTGAAGACGGGTACTCTCTCCTCATGATCGGATTTTTCATCAAAAAGGCATTCTTCGACAGTTGGGACAATCTCATCTCATTGGTGTTGTTGAACTTGACATATCTTGTGGTGATTCTCTCCTTCTACGGAGGGTTGGAACTTTTCGCGATTTCCGGCGTGTGGGGCATCGTGGTCATCGCACTTGCGATGGCATTGCACTCGACTGTCGTGGGAGCCGTGAACGTACAAGCGAAGGCATACGCCGATTACAGCCGTCCCGGCTTCTCCCATTTTTTCCACGCGTTCCGAAGCATTTGGCGACATGCGGCAATCCATTGGATCATCAGCATGCTTTCGGCAACCATGATGCTCATCGTCATACCGTTTTACCTCTCCTACGATTCCATCTTCGCATTCACCGTCGCAGTATTCGTATTCTGGATAGTGCTTGCATTCACCCTTGCCATGATGTATTTTTTCCCCCTTGCCGTACACATGCGTGCCGACGGACCGATGAAGACAGTGAAGAAATCATTCATGATCGTTGCGGACAATCTCGGCTTCTCCCTTTTCTTCGGCATCTATCATGTGGTGAACCTCGTCTTGACCGTGGTGTTTGCCACCATCATCCCGGGAATCGCGGGAATCCAACTCTCCCGTCAGGTCGCGGTCAAGCTGCTGATGTTCAAGTACGATTATCTCGAGAAACACCCGGGAGTCAGTCGCAAGAACATCCCTTGGGAGGAACTGCTGTTCGATGAGCGGGAAAAGGTCGGCAAACGAACGTTCAGGGGCATGATATTCCCTTGGAAAGAGTGACAGGTTCGGAAGCAAGGAGGTCGCCTTGGCACGGGAAGTCGAGTGCAAGATCAGGCTACAGGAGTACGAGGTCGCCGCGGTTCGCGAGCGCATCGGCACCCTGTTCGCCCACATCCCCCCCCGGAATTTTTTCAAGGCGGACACCTATCTTCGGTATCATGCGGACGATGGGGACTTGGTGAGGGTGCGGGTCGATGGTGATGAGATCATCGTGACGAAAAAATTCAAGGAACAACTCGGCGAAGGGGTCGAGTCTAACCGCGAGCTGGAGTTCTCCGTCGCAGCCGGGCAATACGAGGCGGTGCGGGACTTTTTCCTTGCATTGGGCTACCGACCGCTGCTGGAGAAGGAGAAACGGGGAACCGCTTGGACCGAGGACGCCTGTACGGTCGAACTGGTGCATGTCGCCCGCTTGGGCTGGTTTCTTGAACTGGAGATGCTTCTTGCCGACAACCACACCGAAGAGGAGCTTGCTTCGGCTTTGGATACGCTGAAACGCCTCAGGGAAACGTTGGAAGTCGAGTGGCATCCCCTCGAGGGACGTTACTACATGGAAATGCTGAAGGAAACGGCAAAGGAGTCGGGTTGACCATATGGAATTTCGTGCAAGCCACATATTGGTGAAGGAACGCAAGCTCGCGGAGGAACTGCTCAAGCGGGTCAAGGGTGGGGCCAATTTCGCCGCACTGGCCAGGGATTTCTCCACGTGCCCGAGCAAGAGCAAGGGTGGTGATCTCGGATGGTTCGGAGAAGGAGCGATGGTGCCGGCGTTCGAGCAGGCGGTGCGCAGGATGTCAGTCGGTTCCGTCAGTCAGGTGGTTCCGACCCAATTCGGGTTCCATATCATCAAGAAGACAGGTGAACGGTAGGTCAACGCCACCTGGGAAGGATGACCGGGGGACCTTCGTCGTCGCTGGTGAGCACCTGTACCTCCACATGGTAGACTTCCTCGATCCGCTGCTTGGTCAGAACCTCCCTGACTGTTCCCTCGGCGACTATGGCGCCTGATTGCATCATCAGTACCAGGTCGCTGTATGCGCTCACCGCGTTCAAGTCATGCAACACGCATAGTACGGTCGCCGTGCCTTGGTCGACCAGGTTCCTCAACAGGGAAAGTATCTCCCGTTGGCTGTGTACATCGAGATGGCTGACCGGTTCGTCGAGGAGGATCACCGACGACTGCTGGGCGAGTGCCCGTGCGATGAGCATGCGTTGGTACTCTCCTCCCGAGAGTTCGGTTGCCGCCCGTTCTGACAGGTGCCCCAGTTCCATCGCCTCCAGCGAACTGGAAATGATCCTATGGTCCTCAGGACCGAGCATGGACAACCGCGTGCCGTGTGAATACCGACCCATCGCCACACACTCGTATACTGTGAAATCGTATTCGATGCGGCTCTGCTGCGGGACGTAGCTCACATGGCGTGCCAATGCCCTCTGTGAATAGTCCTGCAGATCTTCGCCAGCAAGGATGATGCTGTTGCGGGGGGCGGGCAGCAACCGGAGCAGGTGGCGCAGCAAGGTGGTCTTTCCCGATCCGTTCGGACCGATGATCGATATGAACTTGTCGGCAGGGAAGGATGCGTCAAGATGCTTGAACAGCTCCTTGTTGCGGTAGGACCAGTTGAGATCCCGTATCGTGCAGACTGTCTTCTCACTCATTGCTTCGTCCTCCTTCGGTTGATCAGGAGTATGAAGAAAAGCGGGCTTCCCGCGATCGCCGTGATCACCCCGACGGGCAGTTCGGAGGGAGCGACTGCCATTCGTGCCACGGTATCGGAGGCCACGGCCATGAAGGCTCCCCCGAGCAACGAGCAGATCATGAGCATGCGGTGTCTCGGTCCCACGATCATCCGCATGATGTGGGGCACCATCAGCCCTACGAAACCGATGATTCCACAGAACGCGACGGTCACCGACGTCGCCAACGTGGAGAAAAGCAGGAGCCAAAGACGGACGGTCCTCACGGAGACTCCCAACGAGAGCGCAGAGGCCTCGTCCATGAGCAGGATGTCCAGCTCCCTCGTCAGGAAAGCTACGGGACCGAGGGAGACGATCGCGACGACCGTCATGATGCCGAGCTTCTGCCAGGAGGCTGTGGCAAAGCTTCCCAAAGTCCATTGCATGATGCTCTGCAGCTGCGACCGGTTCAGGTACATGAACAGCGTCATGAGCGCAGAGAGCAGGAAGTTCAATGCGATGCCGGTGAGCAACAGGGTCGTCGGGGATCGGCGCACTCCGCCCGACAGGATCAGGATGATGAGTGCAGTCCCGAACGATCCTGCGAACGCCGCCGAGGGAACCTGCCACACACCGGTGGCTCCGCCGACCACCCCGAGGAAGGCAGCAAGTGCGACACCGAACGCCGCTCCGCTTGAGATGCCCAGCACATACGGGTCTGCCATCGGGTTGCGGAACAGTGCCTGGTAGACCATTCCAGCGACCGCGAGTACCAATCCTGCGACTGCTGCGCTGAGTACACGGGGCAGACGCAACTGCCAGATGATGCGGTGCTGGGCAGCAGAGAAGTCTGCGAAGGAGGTGGCTTTGGGCCCTGCAAGGAGGATCGAGACCGTTTGTCGTGCCGTGATTCCCGCAGCACCTACGACAAGACCGATGAGGACGCTCGCCACCAGCAAGATCGCCAGCAGGGAGATCGCAACAGGCAACACATGTCGTGTACCCATCTGGTCACCTCGCGACCGATCTGACACGTTCGGCGAGTTGCAGGACTGCGTCGGCGCTCCTGGGTCCCTGTCGCTCCATCAGGTTGTTCTGTATCCCGATGACACGCCCTTCTTTCACCGCCCGCAGTGAAGCGTATGAAGGATGGTTGACGAACTCATCCCTGGTCTCCTCGAAAGAGGTCCCCCACATCGAGGCGAGTATGATGATGTCAGGGTCGTTTGCCAGCAACAGTTCCAGCTGGTAGCTCCAGTTGACTGCATCGGCGGCAATATTCTTGGTCCCGGCGAGCGTAAGCACTTCGTGCAGATACGTATCTCCGGTTGCGGTGAAGTCACCCCATTCGCCGAATCCCGCGACATAATAGGCACTGGGATAGGGACCGTCGCCGACGATCCGGCGGGCTTTCTCGAGCGTCTGTCTCATCGAGTCGACCAATGCGAGCGACGCTTCCTCCCGGTCGGTGAGGAGGCCGACCTTCCTGATGATGGAGAAAGTCCCCTCCATCGTTCCCGGCTCATCGAGGAACGCGACCGTGACCCCGGCCCGCTCGATGGCCTCGATGGTTTGCAATTGTCCCAAATTGCTGATGATGACCAGATCGGCTTCGGATGCCACGATCTTCTCAATGCTCGGTGTGAACAGGTCTCCCATGGACGGAACCGAGGAGACTTGTTCGGGGTAATCGCAATAGTCGGTCCTCCCGACGACCGTCTCTCCCAATCCCAGTGCGTAGAGTATCTCGGTGATGTTGGGACTGAGCGATACGATCTTCCTGGGTGGTGCGCCAAGGGATATTTCCACTCCCCTGGAATCGAGGACCGGCTGCGTGGCAGATGGTCCGAGAGACTGCTCCGGTGCTCCTGTGGCCAGTAGTTGGCCGATGGGAATCACGAGAAGTACGATGAGACTGATGATGCGGATGGTTGTCTTGAACATACCCGAACACTCCTTTGGCACTGTGCTGGGTATGAGTCTGCACACCCGACCTATGCTCCGTAGGTCCGTCCCGAATGGGTCGACAGGTTCACAGGCGGCAGGTCTCCTGACTCGGAGGAATTCATAACGGCTCCTTCCCGGAATCAACTTCCAGTGGTCGCCTTTCGGCAGCCGTTCATACCTCGTTACAGTGGCGGGACCGTACGGGACTTTCACCCGTTTCCCTCTTGGCGGATGGCTTGATGCCACCCGAACCGTCTGTAGCTTCATCCTATGCACGATGGTGTGAGCTGTCAAGCCTCACGGTGAAGAACTTTGTGTCGGACATCCATGGATAAACCCACGAACCGGTGTTACAATGGCATACAAGAAAGGAGTGCCCGATGGACCGTTCAGATGCATTTGCACGATTGTGCGCGTTGGCTTGCGAGGCTACCGACGCCAGCGACCTGGAACAGCTCTTCTCCAAGGTACGCGACATCAACGATACCGACGAAGGCGGTCATCCGCCGTTGTGGTATGCAGCCACGGAGAACCCGAACCTTTCCGTCTTGCGGTCGTTGTTGGATGCGAAGGCCACAGTCGATGTCGACATGGTCGAACAAGCGGTCATGTACAATGCGAATCCCGCTGTCGCGAGGCTCCTGTATGCACATGTGGCCCCGGTGGGAGACGAGGAACTGGATGAGTTGTTCCTTCTGGCAGCCGCTTCCAATGTGCATGACGAACTGGTCCGATTCTTTTTGCATGAG
Source organism: Spirochaetales bacterium (assembly GCA_018433865.1). Taxonomy (GTDB): domain Bacteria; phylum Spirochaetota; class Spirochaetia; order Sphaerochaetales; family Sphaerochaetaceae; genus UBA8525. The sequence continues at coordinate 89,735 of JAHDQJ010000022.1, forward strand.
GGTGCGAACCCGGACGCCACGATGCCGATGGATCTCTATCCTTCAGATCGGGAGGAGGGCATGGAATCTTCAGAGCCGGATGATATCTGGTGGGATGCCCAACAGTCGGTACGCCAAAATGCCTTGGTCGTCGCGATGTATGAGAACCCCGAGCCCGTTTCCATGGTGGAGAGCCTGCTTGCCCTGAAGGTCAATCCGAACGCCATCGACTCCGAGGGCTTTCCCGTTTTGGTGCATGCATTGGATGACGCACGCTTGGTACGTGTGCTTGTGGAGGGTGGGGCGGATATCGACCTGACCGATGAGAGCGGCATGACCGCGCTGATGCATGCATGTGCAGCCGACAACAACGAAGTGGTCATGACACTGCTCGGGATGGGCGCGGATGTCCGGTTGCTCTCACACACCCATGAGGGGGCGCTCCACTATGCACTCGGGTGTCACCTGCTGGAGAATACCGAGGTCATCCACGCGCTGATCAAGGCCGGATGCGATGTGAACCAACCTGACGGGGACGGACTGCTCCCTCTCGATATCGCACGGTTCAACTATTGTTCGCAGGAGGTGATCGATCTCCTGGAACGTTCCGGAGCGAGGATGGGAGATGATCTTTCTTGACCAGAGCGGATCAATACTTTAGGATGCGCTCATGCTTAGGAAACTTATAGTATTCACTGATGGCGGCTGTTCGGGCAATCCCGGACCCGGGGGATGGGCGTTCGTGATCACTCAGGACGGTCAGGAGTTGATCGCGTCCAGCGGCGGAGATCGGCAGACCACGAACAACCGCATGGAGCTGACCGCGGTCATCGAAGCGCTCCGACACATCCTCAAGATGCAGGAACCGGTGGATTCGATAGAAATCAATACCGATTCGCAATATGTGAAGAACGGCATCACCCAGTGGATCCATAACTGGAAACGCAACGGCTGGCGTACCGCCTCCAAGGATCCTGTCAAGAACAAGGAGTATTGGATCGCCCTCGATGAGCTTGCAGGCAAGCTTCCGATCTCGTGGAAATGGGTCAAGGGACATGCGGGAATCGATTTGAATGAGAAGTGTGATTCATTGGTGAGAAAGGAGATGGATGCCATCCTCTCGGGACTCTGATGCCTGTCGGTCTCCTGTTGCCGGTTCCTCATCGGAGAGCGCATCATGTCGTGTTGACACTTTGGAGACATATTGATACTATCCAACACGTTCGCCGGGGGCCACTAGCTCAGCTGGTAGAGCAACGCCCTTTTAAGGCGTGGGTCACTGGTTCGAATCCAGTGTGGCTCAAACGAACCGACTCCTTGCATCGCAGGGAGTTTTTTTGGCTCTCTTCAGAAACCTGTGGGATTGAAGAGAGTCGACAGACCCTAGATAGAAGAAAGTAATGGAAAAGGGACGCGAAATACCCTAAGGTTTTTGTTACCACACAGAAACCGAAGGAGTACCCGCGTCCCATGCACGATA
>JAHDQJ010000008.1 GCA_018433865.1 Spirochaetales bacterium
GAGGAAGAAGGATTCGACCTACATCTTCTATGAGTACGATCGCGTCTATGATCCTGTCAGGAAGTACAATGTTCCCAAGAGGGCTGTGATCGGGAAACTTTCTCCTGACGATGAAAGGAAGATGTATCCCAATGGGAATTTCCTGAAGTACTTCCCTACTGCCGAACTGTCACATATCAACCGTGACGTTTCCAGGAGCTGTTGCCTGAGAATCGGATCCTGGCTGGTCATCAGGGACATCATCAGGCATTACGATCTGTTTGGTCTCGTTGAAGATATCATCGGACGGGATGCCGGGCTGTTCCTTGATCTGGCTGCATTTTCCATTGTCAGCGAGAACAATGCCGGTCAGTACTATCCCGATTATGCGTATAACCATCCCCTGTTCACCCAGGACATGAGGGTCTACAGCGATTCAAAGGTTTCCGAATTCCTGTCTGCCATGCCTGAGTGGTGCAGTGTCGAGTTTCTTGACAGATGGAATGAAAAACGGGATCACAGGGAGAAGATCTACATCTCCTATGATTCCACCAACAAGGACTGTCAGGCCGGCGACATCGAGATGCTCGAGTACGGCCATTCGAAAAGCGGCAAAGGTCTTCCCGTATTCAACTTTTCCGTCGCCTACGACAAGACCAACAGGGTCCCATTGTTTTATGAAGCGTATCCCGGCAGCATCGTGGATGTCTCACAGCTGCAGTATATGCTGGAGAAAGCCAAGAGCTACGGGTATCGTCGCTGCGGCTTCATTCTTGACCGCGGGTACTTCTGCAAGTCGAATATCCAGTATATGGATTCCTGCGGCTATGAGTTCATCATCATGGTCAAAGGCAAGAAACGGCTCGTCTCAGAACTTGTGCTGCAGCACAAGGGAAGTTTCGAGGTCGATCGCAGCTGTTTCATCAAGGGGCACAGGATCTACGGGAAGACCGTGAAAGCGAAGCTGTTTGCCGATGATGAACATGGCCGGTATTTCCATCTCTTCCACTCTACAGCCCTCCAGCATGCACAGAGAAGCTCCCTGGAACTTGATCTGGAACGGATGGGAAAGATGCTTGAGAAGTTCCGCATGAAGCCTGTGCAGCTTCCTGATACGTACGAACAATACTTTGAACTCTATTATAATGAACAGAGCAAAGCTCTTGTCCACTGGAAAGAGCGGGCCGATGTAATCGAGCAGGAGCTGTCTCTCTGTGGGTACTTCTCCATTGTCACCTCAGAGAAGATGTCAGCCCAGGATGCCATGGACCTGTACAGGAGCAGAGATTCTTCTGAGAAGCTCTTCAGGAGCGACAAGACGTTCCTCGGCAACAAGAGCCTCAGAACATATTCACAGCAGTCGGCGGAGGCAAAGATCTTCATTGAGTTCGTGGCACTCATCATCCGCAATCGATTCTACACGCTGCTCAAGGATGAGATGGAACGCATGGACAATCGTCCGAACTATATGACTGTCCCTGCTGCATTGAAGGAATTGGACAAAATTGAGATGGTAAGGCAATATGATGGGGTGTATCGACTCGATCACGCGGTAACGAAGACTCAGAAGACGATTCTGAAAGCATGTGGGCTTGACAGTGATACTGTTCACACTACAGCTGTGACCATCAGTGAAACTCTTGGCGACACGGCTGGAACTGCACAATCTGGAGGTGGAAAACATGGCAAGAACTAAGACAATGGCCTCTATTGATGCAAAGATTGTGAAGGCTCAGACAACTGTTGAAAAGACGAAAGCCAGATATGATGCTGCAATTGCAGAACTTGAAACACTCTATGCTGAGAAGAAAGATCTTCAGGCGAAGGAGCTGGCAACTGCGATCGAGAAAAGTGGAAAGTCCTACGAGGATGTCCTGACTTTTGTTAAGAGCGGGAAGCGTTGACCAGTCGTTATTCACTTTGAGTAATAAAATTTCAGGAAGTTAAGGTAAAATAGTAATATAGTGGAACAACAAGGAATATTATGATATAATCTTTATTAGATATAGTAAGGAGTTAGCATCAATATAGAACAATACGGAATGTTAAAATATTACATGCATTCCGCTTGAGGTGCTAGTGGGCGAGAGCTTGTGCTGGTTCAAGTCCAGTCTGCCGCATGACATAAACCCTTTCTTGGTATACTTTTGCCGAGAAAGGGTTTTTCTTTGGATCAACTCAATTTCTTGTGGGATCGGTATCTTGCCTCTGGTCTCCTGCTAGCCTCCATGATCTTCAGGAAGAAGTATTGGGTATCATGGAAGCCATAGGCCTTGCGCCTGATGGTCTTGATGAGATTGTTGGTCCCCTC
>JAHDQJ010000031.1 GCA_018433865.1 Spirochaetales bacterium
GATACATCCTCGAGGTCGTTGATCAGCTGCTGGTATATTTCCAAAGCCTTCTGCTCTTTTTCCTTGTCTGTCATACCACAATTGTAGCAGAGGTTTTGTGACCTGTAAATCTAATTCACTTTTCTACGCGAAAAGAGCCAACTTTATTAATTGTTCCTTTGGTTACACAGATCGAAGTTTCTCTTGGAGAATCAGGCCGGCACGGGCTTTCTGATCAACGACCCAAAGCCATCCGTAATTATCGTATCGGCTGTATCGTTATGAGAAGATTATTCAGGGTCTGTACGTGCCTCTTTGTATCATACAACCGGCCGGTTTCTGTTTAGCAGAAAACTGACACGTATAGCGAATCAAGGTTCCATACAGATGTGTGGTCGTTTCCTAAGGGACTGTCCCGCACATAGCAAATCACCATAACAGTCTCGCATCGCATATCGAAGAGCTTTTTCTTGTCACGCGTAAGAAATAAAATTACATCATAAAACATGTTGGGATTTCTGGGGCATTTTTCATAAGTTAATTATCATTGGTATACGTTACCACATATATTCCATTGACAGCGTGTTACCTGCAAGCATATTCTCACTCTATGGAACAACATATGCAACGAAGCAAGCAGGTGATGTGGAATGTCGTGGACAACGAGACCGTGTTGCTCAATACGGAAACCGGCTTTTATTACGGAATGAACAAAACAGCCTCAGTAATCTGGGAGCTTCTCGAGACTCCGAAAACAATCGAAGAGATTGTACAAGAGATGAACAAGCGGTTTTCTGTTGGTCCTGCTGTGCTCGCCGGTGATGTCGAGCGAATCATCAAGACATTAACGTCAAAACGGCTGATCGAACATTCTCAGGTCTAGCATGCAGGTGGCCGATACAATCATGAAACAAGCGATGTGCTCCGAATGGAAAGGCATCGCAGCTTCCATAGGATTAGCAATCGCCCAATCGATTCCTTTGTACCCCGTTGCCTTTTTCGTACAATCCTTGTTTGACGAACACCTTCCGAATAAGGACACGAAAGCGGTGATGTACACGATACTCTACATGAGTGCGCTCTTTATCAGTCATGCGTTGCTTGCTGTTCTGCACAAGCATGTCTCGATCAGAATAGTCAAACGTCAGATTGCAGTTCTACGCATGCAGGCTGCCGATTCGGTCATCCACCGAAGCCGCAGGGATCTAAGTGACAAAGACCGCGATATACTGCACGCACATATCGTACAGGATTCTTTGAGAATCGACGGATTCTATACATCGCTGCTCAACCAGTTCGTTCCGTCGCTTCTGATAACTGTAATTTTGGGGTTGGTGGCGGCATCCATCCATGTACTGCTCTTTGCATTCACTCTCGCTATGGCTCCGATACTGTATGTGACCAACCGTTGGATTAGTGCAAGATACCGGCAGTCGATAAGGATGCTTCACCAGGATTTCAGCCTGTTCAGCAAGCATATGTCGTTTTTGATAAAGCACGACGATCTCATCCATAGCTGTACGGCCGAGAACTTCGAAAGCCGTCGATCGGAACAAAAGATCGATCAGCTGAAAAACAGCACCGTGCGTTCATCCTTCATTACAGCACTTCAGACACTGGTGCAGGAGCAGATCATCCTCATCGGAGGAGCTTTGGTTCTTTTGGCAGGAGCGGTGGCTGTCGTCAAGGGAACGACTACCACAGGATCCTTGATTTCTTTCTATGTCGCCATCGGGTTGCTTTCAAGTCACGCGAGAAATGCAATCGGCTCGATTCCCCACATGATCGAAGGCTCTGAATCGCTTAAGCGGATGTCAGTGATCATTGAAGACGGAAAGGCCCCATTATATTCTGGAACTAAAAATATCGACGTCATTAAAGACATAACATTCGAAGATGTCTGCTTTGGCTATGACGAGAATACACTCATCATCGAGCACCTCTCTTTTCACACGACGAAAGGCGATACGCTGTACTTGCGAGGACCTTCGGGCTGTGGAAAGACTACGATCACGTTATTACTGATGGGTTTTTACAAGCCGACCGCAGGCCGTATCCTGATTAACGGTATTCCGTTAGAACACATCGATAGTATGTCCCTACGGCGACTGATCGGAGTCGCCATGCAAGACCCCTGGCTATTCTCGGCTTCGATTCGTGAAAACCTGACCTACGGATTAGCAGATATTCCGGATGATGATTCGATAATGCGGGTGTGTGAAATTGTAGGAATCGATACGAAGATAAAGAGCCTGGGTGAAACACTCGATACGTTTGTCGGAGAACGCGGCATGATGCTCTCCGGCGGCGAACGCCAGCGGCTTTCGATTGCTCGGGCATTGCTTCGCAATCCTGACGTCTTGATTCTTGACGAACCGGAAAACAACCTTCCGCATAAAAGTGCGGATCTCATCATCGAACAAACTGCGAATATTGATATGATTCGCTTCACCATCAGCCATGGGGGAACAGATCCCAATCGCAGCGAAGGCAAGCTATTGAGCTTTGAGATTTCTCGAAACCTGTAGATCAATCGTATTCGAAAGGGTTTCGATCACGGAGACCACTTGGGCAACCGTGGAGATTCCTTTCGGCCGCCTGATTTCATATACCGGGATATTCTGGAATATTCGTAACGCATGCATGAATACCTCTTGTGTCGATTCTATTCCGTTCAGCACGGATACATGTTCCATGATGCGTGAAATTTTCTCAGACCCCTGCAGCCGTCTGTGCGTCACTTCATCGCAATGAGCGTCTTCACACAGGATCCCGACGAACTGCAGCGGATATGAACCGATAGTTGTTTCGATAGGAACCTGATACTTGTCGATACCATCGAACAGGCACGACACGTCCCAAGAACCCGCAAACAGTTCTTGGTATGTGTCATGCAGTAATTTGGGACGGGGGATTCCCGGAAATACAGTTGGCATGGATTCATCGATTCGAACAAGACCGATCGGTACGATGTCATCACACATCATATGAGAACCATGTGTCGTCAAAACTGCTGCCGTAGTCGATTTCCCGCTGCCTTGTTCGCCCAAGAGGACAATCGCATGAGAATTTTTTGCCACGGCACTTCCGTGCAGGGTTACGAGTTGTCTCCGTTTTAGGATGAATATCAATACTATCGTAACGATGAACTGTGCGATGAGATGTTCATCCGAGCCCGCTGTAGGCTCGACAATGACATGATTATCGTTGCTCAGAGAAAGATATGCAACCTGCGGTATGTGAATCACGATTTCTGATTGATTATCGGATTTACCGTATTCAATTATGCCCAATGAGTGTTCATGTTTGCATGCATGTGAAACCGGCCCGTAGGTCACCCACACTCGTTCATAATCAATATCTGTGGCATGTATGGTAGTGGAGAGAGGCAGCTGAAGCGGTATCTCCGATGTAATTTCCAAACAAAACGCTTGGTACGGGCCATTACCTGTCATCGCATTCACTCCCTTGCGTATACCGATAGTCCGAATGATCTTCCGGGAATGTCATCTATGTCTTCAAATTCGAAATAATAGGTTCCTGCCTGCAGCGTCGCTTCCACCGGTAGTGCAGTTCCTCCCGATACGTCGACGATTGGATTGCCTAAAGCGTCGATGGCTTCGCTTAACAAATCTTCCTCATAAAGCGAGAATGCAATACGCGCGGAATATGGACCGGGATCGGTAAAAGATGCATCTTTCCAATCGATAACGACAGCAGTCGGTTCGAATATTCGAAATTGCGCTCTCACGATAGCTCGACCCGTAGCACTCTCGTTTCGGATGTCATCGGTCATATAGAACGTGTCGTATGTACCAGTCTGATTCGTAAGGGCGATACTGCCTGACACATGCACCAAAAATTCCAGTGCATGGATGGTGTAGTCTCGGACAATAATCGGTGAGTCGATCAAGGTCTCCGACGATGAAGATTTGAATTTGATAGTCTGACTTTCGGTAATTTTTCCAAGTGATGCGATATCGTTCCAGATTCCTTCTTCCTTGCTGAACAAGATTGAAGATCCTGCCTCGCTCTTATGAGTGACGGTTGTATTATACTGCACGGTACCCGAACCGGGGCCGATTATCGGTACCGATGGGTGATAGTTTTCCGGTTGCCAAGAGGTTATCCCCGCAGGCCCTTCCTGTTCTTGCGATAGATACCAGATGCTGCGGTTTCCCCTCCCGAACGACGGTCCTTGTGCCAGAATTTCATCAGCGGTCACAGTCCAACTGTCGAAAGGCGAGCTATTGCGGTAAACTGTTTTACTTGTTTGGAGATTGCTGTCAAGCCCTCCTGCGATAGATAGGCCCGTTGCGTCTGAAATGAGAATCGGGGAGGCTAGTGCTTTCGGAATCGGTGCGGTTACGCCAGTGGCCGTCAATTTCCCGTATCTCCCGATTGAGAAAACAACAGTCTTCTCAAGAACATTTCCATTCTCGTCGATACCTCCAGCGATGACAAGATACGGACTTTGTGTATCGGTATCGTCGAACCACACTGCCGCGCTCGTCTGAGAACGTTTCGAAGGTAAAGCCTGCGTACCTTCGTACCACATCCCGATCATTCCCTTCTGCCAGATCCTGGCGTGGATAATAGAATCGGAAACTCCGTCTTGCGTATTGCCTCCGATAAGGAAGACACGCCCGTCGTAAAGGACATGCGACATGTGAGACAGTCCATTGGGTAGGGGATTCGGATTAACTTCCCAAAACCGTGGTGTGCCGCTAAAGCCCAACGTACCGTCTGAGGAGGATATCGAAGTATAGTAGATGGTAGAGACAGGACCTGTTGTGTTGCTTCCTCCGATGACATAGAGCGCATTGCCAACTGCGAGTGCCACACCAAAGGCACGCCCGGAAGGCATCGGTGTTGTTTCAACCCACGATAATTCGCCTTCGGAAGCATCCTTGATCGATGCGACATAGGTTTTTGAAGACAGGGTTCCGTCTTCGAGCATGCCTCCGAGAAAGTATACATAATCGCCATGGCTGAGCAACATTGCACCTGAGGTTCTTGCAGGGAGCAGAACCACAGGAGGCTCGATGACTTGCGGGCATCCGCTCAGCGTAAGCATGATACACAAGATTATGAAAAGGTACGGGTATGCCTTCATACGTTACGCCTCGCCGCGATACGTCGGGAAAGTCGTCGTTTCATGACAAAGAACGGGCGCAGAAAAAGATGGATAGGCATCAGCCAGTCGGGCAACTTGAGTGCTTGGGCATCGTTTGGAGCTACTTTCCATAACTTGAAGGCTAGATCCATCTTCTCGCGAAAAGAGCAAGCGAGCGGCATCTGGTACCGATAGGTGAATAATAAAATCGTCATCCACGTCTGTTTCGATTGTATGCCGCTCATCAGATGTTTTTTCGAGTATGCGATGTGGTAGGAAGAAGGCGTACGGCAGTTGCTGAGCAGATGTTCGTATTCGGACGGGATACGTACGGGAAAAACACTCTGGCAGAGCGTACATGCTAATGCAAATTGCCGATCCAGCTTGCTCGTATGCAACTTTTTCGCTAGCTCTTTATGGAAACAGGGGTCTTCCATCCGTAAAATTGCCGCAACATCGACCAGCCAGTGCAACAGTATCCATCCGTGATGCGTACCGTGGCTGATCACGAACAGTGCATGGTCGGCTACACATAAGGTAGGCAATGCCGTGTCGTTCCATTGCAGCATGACTTTTCTTTCAAACAGCTTGCCCGTTGCATAATCAGGATCCCGGGTCCAGTCGAACAGCTGGTTATGAACTTCGATGCGAAACGGGCTGTCATCCCGAGTAAATACGAGGTGGTGTGACTTCTGGATAAACCATTTTGGCGCATGCGAAAACGAATCGTCCTTGTTATGGTATCCCGACTGTTCGATAATCGGTATGACGGTAGCCAAATCGGTCGCATCGACAAGGATATCCAAGTCTGTAAATCCACGCACCGATGCATTGCCGTAGAATTGAAGCGAAGATGCAGGGCCCTTCATGACCAGCGCGTTGATACCATTATCTGATAATGATCGTGATACTCGTTGCCAATAGCCGGCCAGCATGAGCTTTGCCGATTGTTCCAGCAAGTTCCTTTGTGCGATTGCCTTGCGCAATTTTTCGGACAACGATACACACAGGGGAGTGTCGAGTTGGCTATATACATCTTGGATTAGTTTATGGTAGGAAGCTTGCCGGTATACCATTTTCTCGTCAAGCTCGCTCGGATGATGAAAATCTAATAATGCATCATCTATCGGAAGACCTCTGAATCGAGCTGCTGCAGTTGCAAGCATCGAGAACAGTACCCGATACTGATCCATGTTGTCATCATCCATGGTAATCCAGCCTTGTAAACGATTCACTCACACTAGATAGATCAAGCTGCAATCCTGAATACTGTACCGGCGAGACTACTACAAGCCATGCGTGAGCCTTGATGCCATGCGACATACTGATGGTTGTCGTATGTCCTTTTCTTACGCCGAACGCGATAGAAGTATGTATTCCACATTTTTCCAGAAGTCTCTGCAATACCAACGAACGCCTCAGGCAACTCATGTTAAACCAAAGTGGATGAGCGGCGGCACGGCAAACATCGGTTATCATGCGCTGCATCTGTGGAGGAACCTTTATTTGTTCGAGCATGAGCGGTTCGTCCACAGACTGTTGAGAAAATCGTTTTTTAAAATGGGCAGGAAACAAACGCAATCCGATATCGGTCATCGCTAGACGCAGCCAAACGGCTCCGACAGCGAAGCAGGTTGAAATATTCTGTTTCCTTTCAGATTCTACTGCATCCACACATTATCCTTGTCACCCGTCATTTCTGCTAGAATCGGCGGACAGGTCTTACTTTTCCAAGCACGTAACGCAATTCATGATACTGTGAAGCATCTTTGGCCAGACTGAAATCCTCCATCCAGGAATTGAGCGCAAGCGCAGTTAACGTAGAACCTGTAATTATTTTACTCGGTGCTGGAGAGTCGGTGGATAATGATTCGGTAGAACTCCAATATTTTCCCGAAAGTCCCAAGTATGCTCTCAGGTCATACATCAGATGCAATTCATCTTTTGAAGGCACAAACCAATCCTCATAACCATTAATGACTTGAGGCTCGTAGTGAGTCAATACTGTAGTGCGGTCGCTGGCATACACATTTCCTCCGCCCAGCGTTTTTGCCATATCGCGTCGCTCATTATTGACTAGCTGGTCTTTATCCTTTCTCCCGATTGCTTTTGTTATTTTGGGAGTGACTCCACCGATAGCATCCAGACGTAAAAGTCTGTTGTTTTCCGTTCCTGCACCAACAGGGTCTAGTGTGCCGTAGTTGGCACTCAGATCACCGGTAGCTGGTGGATTGGCTACATCTGGAATGCTCCAATACCATTCTGTGGTATACATTACGATTTCGTCTTTCTTGTACGTGACGCTATTAAATACATAATCGACGTTCTTCTCGACATACACATTACCTGAACCATCAACTCCTAGATAGAAATCATCAATCGGAATTCCTGCCCAAGAATGAGAAAAATCTTGTCTTGATGCTTCTATATAACGCCAGTTATCATCATAATTCCCTTTATCATAGATGACATACCCGCCGCCGGGACTCTCATCGCCATAAAAATAACCTGCGTGCGCATAAATAGTTAAGCTGGTGCCATCGGTACCTACGTTTATAGTACCGCTTCCTGAATAGAGATGTTGGCCGCTTTCATTTACAGCCCATAGGGTAAACAAGATGAGTCCGCTAGCGGGACTTTTGAGTGAAACGGTAGCTGCCCATTTTTTGTTCACAGTGTCGAATGCCAATTCAGTAATTTCTGTACCAGTATTTGCCGGAAGATGCACTCCATCATCGTTGAACACCTTTACATAGACATGCTTCACTGCCGTATCATCATTAATGGACCTGCTCATCTGCGATTCGGAATCTCCAGGAAAGGATGTCGAGACTTCAAAAATCCGGACGCTACGATTGGCGGAAAATAACGAGTGGTCGCACGAAAGCAAAATCAATACAAACAAAGTAATAGTTGTTGCAAGAACTGCTAAGAAAGCTTTCCTTTCCATAGGGTCATTCCTTTTGGTTAACCGGTAGTAAGGTCAAACGAGGTGTTCCATGTAAGTTCGGTAATCGATCCAAGTTCGATTATTTGTGGCTGTTCGTATGAAAGCCCTGCTTGCGTATTGATTTCATTGGATTGGAATTCTTTATTTTCCATGCGGCACTCCTTGATGCAGGATATTCTCGTCTAGGCTAGAGTATATGAATAGCTACCTATGTTTGCAACAAATGATAATTCAAAATTTGAAATAATTATCATAAATAATGACAAAGCATAATATGAAATACCTTTAAATATATCGATGTTGAGCTTCGTACTACAGGCAATGTTTCTTACATAGTACAAAAAAAGTGTGAGAAGGATCAGGGGACTTCCCGCCCCTTGCCTCATCCCTTTGCTAGCTACCCGATCGAATTGATGCATGGCTCTTCAGAAAGCCCGGATAGGCCTGACACTATAAAGGCTGTCCCGATAGTGGAAAACCTGAGTCGACCCCCCGAAGTCCCGGATATATGCACCGACGTCAGTATACTCGGAGGAACTCCAGTAGTAGACAAAAGAAAAACCACCGAGAGATTTTAGCCTGAGATTTTGCTCCATCAAGTAAAGTTCGTCCTTGCTCGGCAGGAACCAATCGTCATAATTCACACCGTCCTTGGGGACCACCAGGTCGAAGCACACCTTCGCTGCATAGTCCGTCTTGCTTTGACACGGTTCGGCATTGCCGAACTTTGCCACAATTTTCTCTGTATTGCTCTTTCCTGTCCCTATGGCTGTTCCAGTTGCCCCTACTGCCGTTCCGTATCCTCCCCATACCTTTTGGCTATAGTTATAGCTTACAGAGGCCGCTTCCAGATACCGCCACCCGTTGACGTAATTGCCCTTGTCATAGAATATCCATCCGCCCGCCGGACCTGTAGAACCTAGTAGCTCGTAACACTTAAACCTATTCCTTAATCACCGGGTACAGGCGCTTGAGTTTGACTCTGGCGTCGCTGGTTTTGAACTGCCAGTCAATGCCTTTCTGGTTCGAATTTCTGTCCCTTCCCCATGCAGAGACTTCC
>JAHDQJ010000017.1 GCA_018433865.1 Spirochaetales bacterium
CCCTAAAGACCGAAAGGCCGTCTTCAGACGTCACTCTCTCGGAAACCTGTCTTTCAATCGCCTTCCGTGGACTAAAGACTCCTCGCAAAACCCCTGAAAACCACTACTTTCTCAGGTGACTTTTTCCCAGACGGTTGACGGTATCGGGAACCTCTCTTCCGGTTTGGCTTGTCGAGCAATGCAGGCCGGACATATAATCATCATGATATGCACCGATGCATGCATATCGGGGGTTGACCATGAAACGAAGTCTTTTATTGTTGGTGGTTTTGCTCTTCCTCGCTGTACTGCTTTCTTGTAGTACCACGTTACCAGAATCACAGATCGAATGCCTTGAACTTCCCGACGAGCCTGCGCCTGAAGGAAGCGTCGGTCCGTTATTCAGCATACGTGATCATGGAAGCCTTACCACCGATCCTTCACTGGTGATTTCAGGCTCAGCCTCTTTGGTCGGGACAAACACAGATCCTGAGGCGAAATATAATCAAATTCTCTGGACCGGTCCGGAAGCTCTCAGATTTGATGCAAAAGGCACGTATACCGTACGGTTCACCTACCGCATCGTTGAGATGCCGGCAGACACGGATATGGCGTTCGAAGTACTCATGTATTCCCAAACGGGTGAGCAGCAAGATGAGTGGATAGATTCGCTTGCGCTCTCCGGGCAAATCGGAACAGCAGGAACAACCGAATTTACCTATCATTTGCTCGATTATCCAGATTATGATCTACTGTGGACCATCGTGTCGACCGGCAGCATCGTAATCGACGATATCGAAGTCTTCGATAAGGAGGGGAACTTAGTCGTCTCGGAGTCATTCGAAGTCTCACGCCTTCAATCGGCCCAGATATTTTTGCCTCCTGCAAAAACAGGAAGGCCCTATTATTATATGCCCGCCATATTTGGAGAAGCAGTACAACCGGTAACGGTACGCTGCGAAGGCAAGCTTCCGGATGGTCTGAGTGTCGATGGCGAGGGCTGTATCCGGGGAGTTCCGACGCAGGAAGGCGACCATACCATCCTTCTGTCCTATACGGATGCATTGGGAGCAGTATCCAGGTTATTATTCTATCTGACAGTCACCTCTGCCTACCAAAGACCCGATGAGGAAATCATCGGAATGTCATCTGAAGTCCCGAACCACGTTACCTACACCTACCGTCCTTATACCCAGGCTTTTCGCAACCCATTGAAAGGAATGCGGCCGTCTGTGCAATCAACCAGAAATCATCCGTGGGCTACGTTAGGCAGGCCAATGATCACATGGAACCTGATCGAACGCAACGCGTGCGATACGGTCGAACAAATCAAGAAAGTCACCGACGAACTTATCGGGGATCTTTCCGCCTACAATATCAAGATCATTCCACGGGTATACCTCGCCTGGCCACCGGATCGCACCTATTGGCCTGAGGATCTCGAAAGCGGCGATTATTACAGCAAGGCTTTCAAAGAACGCATGTTCGAGCTGATCAGGAAACTCGGGGAAGCGTGGGACGACGATCCACGAATCGCCTATATCGAGATGGGCATCATCGGTGATTGGGGAGAGCACCACGACCCTGGATTCGGTAACCTGGGCTTCGAGGAACCTCACCCGGTTCTCTATGAACGCCAATTCGCCGAGGCATTCGAGAACGCGTTTAAAAACAAGTTGCTGATGCATCGATATCCTCGCGATTTCATCGGCTATCCCTTCGGTCTCCACTGGGATACCTTCGGTACCATCGGAACCGATCCCTATTGGGCTAACGATTCGCAGATGATGTCGCTCGAACTCCATAAGAGCGAGCACGCCGACGCATGGAAGACGCTTGTTCGGGGGGGAGAAATCGATCCCACGTTCCTTGGCTATCCTAACTGGGATATGGAATACTTCAACTCATTAGTTAAGGAACACAGCGACCGGTTGGTTCAACTGATCCGGAACCTCCACTGGAATCACCTCGCCGTATTGGAGTACGTTGATGAAAACGACCAGGAATTATGGGAAAAAGGCTCGGCAATCCAACATGCCCTTGGCTATACATTCGTTATCAACAAGGGAACGCTGTCTGAACAGATCTGGCGATCAGAATTCTATGTAAACCTGAGCATAAGCAACACAGGTGCTTCTCCATTCTACTATCGGTGGCCTGTTCAAGTTTCACTCATCGATTCGAAGACTTTCCAATTAGCATGGAATGACACATGGGAAGAAATCGACATCCGCACCTGGCTACCGGGCGAAACGGTTGAAATCGAAAAAACCTTCATGATTCCCTCCCTTCCCGAAGGCGAGTATCTGGCCGTGGTTTCGATCCTCGATCCGTCGGGAAATATCCCATCAGTGCGTTTCGCCAATGAAAACTACCTGTACGGAGGATACACGGTATTGGGCAAGGTAGGAATAGGACAGAAACCTGAGAATTTGTACTTAAGCGGATTCGATGAACTTACCCTGGACAGGTCGCAGTATTACCTGCCTCCCCTTGATTGAATCAGTACAGAATGGTTCAATTATCCATGATACTGCTTCCCGTTAACCGTCATGCACAGATGGTTGACTTGCGTCCAACGGATCACGTCTGCCATTCTTGCCAAAGCCAAAACCAAGGTTGACATTTGACCGAGCGAGCATTTGATAACTAGTTGAAATCCCACGTTCAATCCTTCATGTAAAACTCCGCCTCATACCCCGCTGCATCCAGGATCAGGCCACCTGCCCATGAGCCTGCCGACTTCGTCTACCTCCATTGCTTTCGGTTCTTCAATGACCACTTGGTCATGGATGTGCATCACGATGCGGCATCCAGAGGCTTCCGACTGCTGTATGGCATGGCATAGCAGATCACAGCTGATCGCCTGCACAACATTCTCTACCAACTTGCCTCCAAATGTATCGATGCTCTCCCACTTCTTCGTTGCTCCCACCCCTTCGTAGGTTACGCAATCAGGACAAGCGATATGAGTTGACACAAACACTGTGATCCATCTGTATCACTCATTCTCTGAGTACGTTCCTGACAATCTCCGGCACACCAGCTGAAGCTGATGTGTCCGGTTGATAGTTCTCTTTAGTTATTTCGTTACTTTCAACACATCAGAGATGGCACTCTCAAAGGAAGCCTTCGGCAAAGCTCCCATAGCCATCTGGGGCTGACCTTCCACGGGGCAGAAAAGAATGGAAGGAATACTCTGAATACCGAACATGCCTGCAAGTTCCTGCTGGTCTTCGGTATCTACCTTGTAGATATGTAAGCGCACTATAAATCACGATTCAAAATCAATCTGAGAACTTCTATCCTCTAGTCCGGAGGCATAAGATGGAAATACGGTTTGAGGATTATGATTTCTACGTCAAACCCGGGGCAACCGATATGCGCAAATGCTCGCC
>JAHDQJ010000033.1 GCA_018433865.1 Spirochaetales bacterium
ACGGTGGAGCGTATCTTGAACCGTTGCTTTTCAGCGGGAGACAGCACCCGTTGTTGCTTGCGCCGCTTGTTCGGATCGATGATGGGGATCCTGCCACTTGTGATGATGAAATCCTTGATGGGTTTCGCATCATAGGCACTATCCATCAGTGAATACAGATGGGTAACCCGTTCACTGGACATCCGCTCCAAAGGAATAGCCGCTTGGCTGTCATGGACATTCGCACCGGTGACGATAGCACTGATGGGGATGCCGCTGTCAGTAACATCCAGATGTAGCTTGTAGCCCTTCCAATAATTGTTGTTGCCCTGGCTGTTTCGCTTGCAGCCCCAACTACACAAGGTGTTCAGTTCACCGATTGCCTGTTCAACTGACTGAGCAAGTTGCTTCTCCAACACGTTTTGTTTCCTATCCCTCGGTTCAGTACCTTTCTTCGGTCTGCCACGTTTGCCCTTGGGCTTCACTTCTTTCTTGGTATTGGTCGCCTTCTCGCGTGCCTCGATCGCCGTTGAGTCACGACTGATGTGTCCCACGATATGCCCACCCAGATACGACGATACTAATGGACCGAGAGTTTGTTCCATGAGTCGATTCTGGGCATAGGATGTGTATCTTCTGCTGAAGGTAGCTTCGCTGGGGATAACAGTGAACCCGCAGATCTGCCGCAATGACGGATCGCTGAGCAACCGGTTGCGTAGCGCGGTGACCGTGGCAATATTGAAGAAGTGTCTGGCCAAGCAAGAACGGATCATCGCCGTCTCATCATACGATTTGCGTCCGAGCAGGCTACCGGGGCGGTCGCATGCGGGAAGAAATTCCTCGATCACCTGCAGCATTTGGATGAAGGTGCGGTGCTCGTTGGTCACATATCCTTCGAAAATCTCCTGGATGTCGTAGGAAATGCCGAAAACCATCTGGCAACCGCCCAGGATTTCTGTTATGCTTTTCATGGACCTGCTCTCCCCCTTATGTTTTTGTAGCTAATAACATTATAGAGGATTGTCAGGTCCATTTCCATATATTTTGCCCGACTTGGGCCTGTTTCAGACAATTTTGTGCACCCAAGGGCTCTCCCGAGTGCTTGGGATAGGAGAAATTACCAAACTTTTGCTATTTTGCAAGAGGCTCTACAGATAGGAAAAAAACAATTCCGTCCATCTTCAAGACTATCAGAATCTAACCTTTTCTCCTTTCATGGAATTGGCTTATCCTAATCCTTGAGCGCGGTGATGGGAATGACGTGAACACCATCGGGACGGATATAGGCGGCGTTGGAAAGGCCACAT
>JAHDQJ010000006.1 GCA_018433865.1 Spirochaetales bacterium
CCAGCTTCGGAAGACCTGGCCCGGTGGCCATAGCGGAGGTGCCATACCCGTTCCCATCCCGAACACGGAAGTCAAGCCCTCTCGCGCCGATGGTACTGCGTTCGTCGCGGGAGAGTAGGTAGCTGCCGGGCCTTTTTCTTTCTTTACAGCTGGATCTGTCGATCCTGTTCCCTGTGGTGCTTCGCGACTTTGGTCGGGAGCCTCATCACGGAATATAAGTCCGGTGGCCACAGCGGAGGTGCCATACCCGTTCCCATCCCGAACACGGAAGTCAAGCCCTCTCGCGCCGATGGTACTGCGTTCGTCGCGGGAGAGTAGGTAGCCGCCGGATTTTTTTATGTTCTTTTCATGCAGAGGCGGTCTTCAGCAGCCACGCATGCATGACATGGCCATGCGCTGGAAACCCGCGAGACATGCATATCGTGCCATGCCTTTCACTCAGAAGCATAATTGTCAAAATAGCCTTGGATGTGGATGATAGGGGTCCCCTTGTCCCCGCTACCGCTCATGAGGTCGCACAGTGTGCCCAATAGGTCGGTAAGCTGCCTCGGCGTGGTCCCCAGCGAAGCATTGCTCGCCACCAGGTTCGCATCTTTTTGTGATATCTTCTGTCTCAGCTGACGCTGTGCTTCATCCTGGGAAAGTCCGGAGAGTTCATTGTCGGCAATATACTTCATCTTGATCTCGTTCGGTGTCCCGAGAAGGCCGTTGGTGAATCCTGGAGCCACCACCGGGTCTGCCAACTCCCAGATCTTCCCTACAGGATCCTTGAATGCCCCATCCCCGTACACCAACACTTCGATCGTCTTGCCTGTCTTTTTCCGCAGTGCTTCCTGTACTCGGGTACAGAAAGCCTGGGCATCACGGGGAAACAGTTTCAGCCTGCTGTTCCCGGCCAAATTGGAACCGAGCAATCCGTATTCCGGGTTGTACCCACCGGTCCTGCCAGGTTTGGTTGCCAATTCATCAAGAGCCAAGACCCGCGCTCCCCCATGGGCAAGGAGCAGATTCTTCAGATACTTGTGGGTATGGATGGTTGCCACCAGCACATCCTTGGAAATCTCAAGCGCAGTCAAAGGATCGTTGGCCAGCACGATCTCAATGTTGTTGCCCACTGCCAGGTCCATGTACAGGTCGATATAATCGAGTCCTGTGAAAGGGTGTTTGAAGTCGTGACCGAAGCGCTTTCGGAAATCTTCACGGGTAAGCACATCCCGATGAGGATTCAGGTTTGCCGCATACATGGCGTCCAGATCCATAAGATGGTTGCCGACCTCATCACTCGGATAACTGAGCATCACGGTGATGCGTCTGCCGCTCATGGCCAGACCCTTGAGGATATGGGAGAAGCGGTTTCGGCTCAGGATCGGAAACAGAACGACGAAATGGCCGGGAAACACCGCCTTGGTCTCTTCTGCGATCTCGGTGATATCCACATAGTTTCCCTGCGCCCGGGCGAGCAATGATTCGGTAACCCCAACGATGTCGCGGTCTTTCAATTCAAATCCATCATGCTTTGCAGCGGCAAGAATACAGTCGACGGTGATGGTCTCCAGGTCATCCCCCTGGGAGATGATGGGAGCGCGAACGGCTCGTGCGTGTGTTCCGATTACTCTCTGCATAGGGGCAGCTCCTGTCAAGTTCGTAGCGTCTGGCAATCTCCGGCGGGCAAGATTCCAGCGTGAGTCTGACAGGATGATCGAATTGTCCTGCCAAGCATGGAGTATACCATGTTTGCCCTGTTGATAACAGAATCCGAAGGTCATCATCCATCCCCGGCGATGCCGGAATCAAAGGGGAACCATGTTTCGGATTTCCGAACGTGTGCAGGCAAATCGTGGGTCCGTTGCTGGAAAAAACAACTCCTTCACCTTGCAGAACTTCTCCTATTCTTTTATGATGTGGTACATTTTGGGAAATCCGAAGGGGAGAGAGGTTCGTATCCATGAGCATATCGTTGAAACATCTGCACCGTGCATACGGTTCATTGCATGCCGTTCACGATATCAGTCTTGATATTCCCTCCAACACCGTCTATGGAATCATAGGAAGGAGTGGAGCGGGCAAGTCGACGCTTGTCCGTCTCGTCAGCCTCCTCGAGCGACCCGATTCCGGTGAGATCTATTACCAGGACAAGCGTGTCGACAACCTCGCGAAGGACGATCTGATCGCCCAGCGGAGGAGGATCGGCATGATTTTCCAGAACTTCAACCTCTTTTCATCCCGCAATGCCGCACAGAACATCGCCTATCCTTTGGAGATCACCGGTCTTGCTCCGGAGGCGGTCACCAGGCGCGTGGATGAGCTGCTCGATCTTGTCGGTCTTACCGGTAGGGGGAAAGCACCCATAAGCACCCTTTCGGGAGGTCAGAAACAGCGCGTGGCCATAGCGCGTGCGCTTGCCAACGATCCCGATATCCTGTTCTGCGATGAGGCAACGAGTGCACTCGATCCGCAGACTACCCGTTCGATACTCACCCTCATCGGAGACCTGCAGAAAAGCATGCACCTGTCGGTCGTCATGATCACCCACCAGATGGAGGTCGTCAGGGACGCGTGCGAGTATGTCGCGGTCCTCGAGAACGGCAGTGTCGTCGAGGAGGGAAAGGTCGTTGATGTCTTTGCAAAGCCATCTTGTGCGACGACCAAGGATTTCCTTGCAAACCTTGCACCCCTGGTCGAACAGGAGGAGGCAAAGAAGCAGGACATGATCCGCTGGTCCGCAGAGGGAGGGCGTTACACGCTCCGTTTCCGAGGGGAAAAGACCGGGGAACCGGTACTCAGCCGCATACAGAAAACCTATGATGTGGAGTTCAACATTCGTGCAGGAGGTGTCCAGCACGTGGGTACGGAGGATGTCGGTACCCTGATCTGCGATATCATCGGAGAACCGGATGAGGTCGACAAGGCGGTGGCTGCGATGCAATTGTCGGGAATCTTGGTCGAAGAGGAGGGCTTGAACGCATGAACATCCTGTTCTCCTTGGTCTGGAATGCGACGGTCGAGACCCTCGCCATGGTATTCGCCTCAACATTTTTCTCGCTGATCCTCGGCCTTCCCTTGGGCATTCTCTTGTGCGTGACCGGGCCTGAGGCTCAAGGGGGCATAATCCCCCGTCCGATTCTCAACAACGTGCTGGGCAGGGTCGTGAATGTCTTGCGCTCCTTCCCGTTCATCATACTCATGATCCTTCTCTTCCCCTTGTCCAGGATCATCGTCGGTACCAGCATCGGCACCATGGCTACGATCGTCCCGCTATCGATCGCAGCTGCGCCGTTCGTGGCACGCATCATCGAGTCGGCGGTCAAGGAGGTGGATCCGGGGGTCATTCAGGCCGCCCGCGCGATGGGATCCACGACGATGCAGATCATCCTGAAGGTCCTGATACCGGAAGCAATGCCCGCATTGGTATCCGGCATCACCTTGACCATCATCAACCTGATCGGGTATTCGGCGATGGCCGGTGCGATCGGTGGTGGCGGTCTCGGGGACTTGGCGATCCGCTACGGATACCAGCGGTTCCGTCCCGACGTGATGTTCGTGTCGGTGGTCGTGATACTCGTGCTGGTGGAGCTCGTACAGGTCGTCGGCAACAAAATCAGCGCTCGCATGATGGCGAGACGATGATAATCCAGTATATTGGTTCCAAGGAATCAAGAAGGAAAGGGAGAATCACATGAAAAAGATCGTAACAATCTTGTTGGTATCGTTGGTTGCACTCACAACCATATTCGCAGCAGGTTCGAAGGAGAGCGTCAACACATTGACCGTAGGTGCTACTCCGGAACCCCATGCCGTATTGCTGAACCTCGTGGTCGAGGACCTTGCGGCCGAGGGCATCACCTTGAAGGTAGTCGAGTTCACCGATTATGTCACGCCGAACAAAGCGTTGGAGGATGGTCAGATCGATGCCAACTTCTTCCAGCACATTCCCTATCTCGAGTCGTTCAACAAAGAGCAGGGGTATCATCTGGTCAACGCCGGGGGCATCCATATCGAGCCGATCGCACTGTATTCCCGCTCGGTGAAGAATCTTTCCGAGCTTGGTCAAGGTGCTACGATCGCGATTCCGAACGATCCGACCAACGGGGGACGTGCGTTGTTGCTTCTTGAGAGCGCGAACCTGATCACCCTGAAGGATGGAGCCGGGATCACCGCCACTCCGTACGACATCAAGGACAATCCCAAGGGACTCAAGTTCCGTGAGATCGAAGCAGCTTCGTTGCCGCGTGTACTTTCCGATGTCGATGCCGCAGTGATCAATGGAAACTATGCCATTCCTGCAGGGCTGAAAGCGAACAAGGACGGTCTCGTGGTCGAAGGAGCCGACTCTCCGTACGTGAACGTGGTCGCGGTCAAGGAAGGCAGCGAGAACGATCCGGCGATCAAGGCCTTGGTCAAGGCGTTGCAGAGCAAGAAGATAAAGGACTACGTCGCGAAGACCTATCCCAATGGTGAGGTCGTGGTAGTATTCTGATGCCTACCGCTCGCAGGGAAAGCCCCATGGGGATCAAGATGACCGAAGGAGGTGCTGCATGGTGATCATGTATATTGCCTTGGCTGTCGGCATCCTGCTCATGGGAGCGATTTCCCTGCTCACGCTATTTTCCGTACGCACTAGTGCGGAGCGAATGAAGACGCATCTGTCCGAATCGCTCCGCTTTTCCCAGGACAGCTCGGTCAACACCCTGACCACGATCGCCAACCTTACCCAGAACCGTTTGGACCTGCTGGCGAATCAGACAGCCCAGTTGGGGGATAAGACCGAACGTCAGTTGTCGGCGATGCGCGATGCCATCGATACCAAGCTCGAATTGATCCGGACCGACAACCAACAGAAGCTTGAACAGATGCGCGTCACCGTAGATGAGAAACTTCATGAGACTCTGGAGCGACGGCTAGGCGAATCATTCAAACTGGTAAGCGAACAACTCTCCACAGTCAACAGAAGCCTCGGCGAGATGCAGAACCTCGCCGATGGGGTGGGGGATCTCAAGAGGGTTCTCACGAACGTGAAATCCCGTGGCATGCTTGGCGAGTTCCAGCTGCATGCGATCCTCCGCGATATACTCTCGCCCGAACAGTATGTCCAGAACGTGGTCACGAAGAAGGGAAGTTCCGACCGGGTGGAGTTCGCGATCCGCTTGCCAGGCCAGCAGGACCAGCAGAGCATACTCCTGCCGATCGACGCGAAATTTCCCAAGGAGGATTTCGAACGACTGACGGATGCACAGTCCTTGGGAGACCAGGTGGCAGGCGAGGTTGCACGCAAGGCCTTGCGCCTGCGGTTGAAGGCGGAAGCGAAGGATATTTCGACGAAGTATCTCGATCCGCCCGCGACGACCGATTTCGCCATCCTCTTCCTCCCTTCCGAAGGACTGTATGCGGAGGTGCTCAATACCGCAGGACTCGCGGATGAGCTGCAACGCACCCACCGGGTGATCCTCGCCGGTCCGACGACATTGACGGCCCTTCTGAACAGCTTGCAGATGGGATTCAGGACACTGGCTATCCAAAAACGATCGGGAGAGGTCTGGCAGATCCTCGGGAGCATCAAGACTGAGTTCGCCCGATTCGGCGAGTTGCTGGACAAAACGAAAAAGAGGCTGGAATTGGCCTCGGGAGATCTCGATCTGGCATACCGCAAGACCGAGAAGATTCAAAGGAAACTGATTTCGGTGGAAAGCGAACCGGCCATCGGAATCGAAGAGACGGAGGAGACGATCACATGAAACTTACCGGAAGAAGCTTTCTTACCCTCAAGGATTTCTCACGCGAGGAGATTCTGTATCTGCTGGATCTCTCCGACGAACTGAAGGCCAAGAAGAAAAAAGGTACCAGGGACCTGCTGTTGGAGGGAAAGAATATCGTACTGTTGTTTGACAAGCCTTCCACACGCACCCGCTGCGCATTTGAAGTTGCCGCGTTCGACGAAGGAGCGCAAGTGACGTTCCTCACCAACAGCCAGATGGGAAAGAAGGAATCGATCGAGGATACCGCCCGGGTGCTCGGCCGGTATTACGACGGCATGCAATACCGCGGAAGCAGCCAGGAGCTGGTCGAGGACCTTGCCAAGTATTCCGGCATCCCGGTGTGGAACGGCCTGACCGATGTTGACCACCCGACCCAGATCCTTGCAGATTTCATGACTGCCAGGGAGCATGTGGACAAGCCGTTCGACCGGATGAAGTTCGTCTATGTCGGTGACGGCAGGAACAACATGGCAAACGCCTTGATGATCGGGGCGGCGAAGGTGGGCATGGATTTCGTCATCGCCACTCCGGCGGAACTCTTCCCTTCCAAGGATCTGATAGACTCACTTGCCCAGGACAGAAGACTGTCCGGTGGCACCGTATCCATCGAGACTGATCCGTTCACGGCCGTCGAGGGTGCGGATATCATCTACACCGATGTTTGGGTCTCGATGGGAGAAGAGGACAAGATGGCCGCACGGATCGCTCAGCTCGAACCGTACCGCGTGACGATGGAGATGATCAGGGCAGCGAAGAATCCTTCGGTGATCTTCGAACACTGCCTGCCTTCGTTCCACGATCTTGAGACCAGCATCGGCAAGGATGTCTTCGAGAAATTCGGACTGAAAGAGATGGAGGTGACCGATGAGGTCTTCAGGAGTTCCCACTCGGTAGTCTTCGACGAGGCCGAGAACAGGATGCACACGATCAAGGCGGTGATGGTCGCGACGATGAGTGACAAGCTTCCCTGATCAGGCGGACCGATCGGTCATGATCAAGGCCATGTAGAATTGCATGGCCTTTTCCATGTTCGCGATCGCAAACCTTTCGTCACGATTGTGCATCCGCTTCAGCTCACCGCTATCCATCATGGCGGGGGTGAATCTATAGACACAGTCGGAGAGTTGCTCGTACCACAATGCGTCGGTACCGCCGGTCATCAGGTAGGGTGTGGGGATCGAGGACGGGAAGATCGTCGCGATGGCACGGCAGATATGCGCAAACGGCGCGGAATCGATCGGAGAGGCGACCGAACGGCGGGAGTCCTCCTCGATCTTCACCACGATACGCTTGTCCGCAATCCTCCTGCCGATCCTGGCCACCATCTGTTCGGCGGAGACTCCCGGGAGTATCCGCACGTTCACCGTTGCGGTGGCCACCGTTGGCACGACATTAGGTGCCTCGCTTCCTTTGGCCATCGTGACGGTGCAGGTGGACCTGATCAATGCGTTCATTGCAGGATTCTTGCTGAAGATCCTCATGACGATCGGTTTCGTCAGCCAGAGGTTCAGCAGTACGAGGGCAAGCGGGAAGGGAGCGTGCACACCCAAGGTCCGGATCATGTGCCGTACGGGTACCGTCAAACGGACGACAGTATGCCTTGACTCTATCCGCCACGCAGCCTTTCCGATGAGTGCGAGGGCTGTCGGGTTTTCGGGACTGGAAGAGTGGCCTCCCGCTTTCGTACACGAAAGGGTCAGCTGCACGTCTCCTTTCTCTGCGATGCCAACGACGGCGATCGGTCGGTCCAACGCGGAGAGGAACCGTTGTGCGACCACGCCGCCCTCATCGAGCACGAAGGAGAATCGTATGCCCATTGCCGTGAAGAGCGAGGCCATCCTCGCGGCCCCGGCGGAACCGCGGATCTCCTCATCACACCCGAAGGCGATGTACCAGGTCCTCTCGGGGGAGAATCCGGCAGCGAGCAACTGTTCCACAGCCTCGCAAATGGCGATGAGTTGACCCTTCGCATCGAAACTGCCGCGACCCCACACATAACCCGATTCGATGGTGGATGAGAACGGAGGGAATGTCCACTGATCGGCATCGGAGGCGGGAACGACATCTTGGTGGGCCGCCAGGAGCGCGGGGAGGAGCGATTCATCCGCTCCTTTCCACCTGAACAGGAGGTTCCTCGGACCTGCATCGATGATCTCAAGTCGTCCGTGCATCCTCGGATAGAATTTTCTGAGCAGTGCATGAAGAACGTGGAACGGAGCCGAATCCGTTTCGTCCATCCGCTCATGTGCGATGGTACGTAGCGCGACAGCCTGTGCGAGATGCAAAGCTGCCTCCTGGACGATCTCGTCTGCGATGACCGGAGGGTCCTGCGACGGTCCGGGTTTTCCCGGGGTCTTGCGCAACGCGAGCGTCCGGATGACCGCGATGGCTGAGAGGCCGAGTACCACCGAACCGAGCAAGCCGAATACTGAGAGTATCAAGCCTTCCTCCCTATGCAAATTGCGTGGTATGTTTTACAAAAACATGCTATAGTGTAACATAAGATATTGACAATGGAGTAGTGGGAATACCAGCATGCCAAAGAAAATCGATCACGAGGAGAGGAAGGAGAAGATACTGCAGACTGCGCTCAAGGTATTTGCACGGGAAGGGTATCGTGATTCCAACCTTTCTCTGATCGCCACCGAGTGCGGGATTTCCCGACCGACTATCTACCAGTATTTCAAGGACAAGGAACAGATCTACTATTATGCGGTAAAATTGGTGACCGGACGCATGTTCACCAAGTATGCCGATTATGCGTGGAATACCACCGATGGCATCATCAAGAGGATCCTTACGATCTGTGACGACATCATCGAGATCTCCACGCATCACCGGGGAGAACTGACCTCCTTGATGGATGTGATGTTGCAGTTGAAGAAGGAGGGAACCGACTTCTCCGACATCATCCTCCGGCGCACTGCGAAGCTGCATATCCTGTTCAAGCGCCTGCTCAGGCTTGGCATCAAGACAGGGGAGGTGCTTGAGTGCGACGTGAACCGGATCACTCACCACCTCGTCATTCTCCTCGAATCCTTCTGCTTCCAGTTGGCATTCCTCGATGCAT
This sequence comes from Spirochaetales bacterium, assembly GCA_018433865.1. GTDB lineage: Bacteria > Spirochaetota > Spirochaetia > Sphaerochaetales > Sphaerochaetaceae > UBA8525. The sequence continues at coordinate 8,824 of JAHDQJ010000006.1, forward strand.
TCGATGTCGAAGGATCGAAAGAACTGGTTTCCAATTACCTTCAGCTTCTCAAGCCGAAGCAGGAGCGAAGGTTCATCGTCTGATTTCCGGACCCTCCTTGCGAGGGTCTTTCGTTTGCCGATGCATGCCTTGCGTGGGTATATTCAAGACGGATGTACCCGCAACAGCAAGAGGTATGATACATGCAATTCGACAAGATGACGGTTAAGCTTCGGGAGGCCGTACAGTCGGCCGACTCGTTGGCGCATGAGTACAAGAATCCGGCGATCGAGAGCGAACACCTGCTGCTCGCCCTGCTGAAGCAGAAGGAAGGCTTGATTCCTCCTCTCTTCGACCGGCTCGGTGTTCCCCATGAGATGATCACCCAGAAGACACTGCAGATGATCGAGCGGTTGCCGAAAGCCTATGGAGCGACCACGCAAGGTTCCCTCTCGCCGAACCTCGCGGAACTGTTGTACGCTGCCGAGAAGCAGGCGTCAGCGTTCAAGGACGACTATACCAGTGCAGAACATGTGCTGATGGCCTTGCTCGATGACGGTTCGGCGCTCTGTGGCATGCTGAAAGCGCAAGGGATCACCAAGGATGCGGTACTGAAGGCCTTGCAGTTGGTCCGCGGCAACAATCGCATCACCGATGAGAATCCGGAGGAACGGTACCAATCCCTCGAAAAGTATTGCAAGGACATGACCGCTCTGGCCCGCCAGCAGAAGCTCGACCCCGTGATCGGACGGGACGAGGAGATCCGTCGTGTCATGCAGGTCCTCTCGCGGCGGACCAAGAACAATCCGGTCCTCATTGGCGAACCGGGTGTGGGCAAGACTGCCATCGTCGAAGGCCTTGCCCAGCGGATCGTCTCGAAGGATGTCCCCGAGTCGCTCGTCTCCAAGCGCCTGCTCGCACTGGACCTCGGTGCGTTGATCGCAGGGGCGAAATTCCGGGGAGAGTTCGAAGAGCGGCTGAAGGCGGTGATCAACGAAGTCATAGCCTCCGAGGGTCAGATCATCCTCTTCATCGATGAGTTGCATACATTGGTCGGGGCGGGAGCTGCCGAGGGCTCCACCGATGCCTCCAACCTGCTGAAACCCGCGTTGGCCCGCGGAGAGCTGCGAGCGGTGGGGGCGACGACCCTGGACGAGTATCGAAAGCACATCGAGGCGGACAAGGCCCTTGAGCGACGGTTCCAACCTGTGTATACGAAAGAACCGAGCGTGGAGGATACCATAGCGATCCTCAGGGGATTGAAGGAGCGGTATGAGGTGCACCATGGCGTGCGGATACAGGATGAGGCTCTGGTCGCAGCGGCTGTCCTCTCCGATCGGTACATCACCGCCCGGTTCCTTCCCGACAAGGCGATAGATCTGGTCGATGAGGCCGCGAGCCAGCTGAAGATGGAGATCGAGAGCCAACCGATCGAATTGGATGCGATCGAGAGGAAGATCCTCCAGCTGAACATCGAATCGCAGGCGCTTTCACGGGAGACTGACAAGAACTCACTGAAACGATTGGACAAGATCAAGGCGGAGCTTGCAGAACTGAATGCATCCCGGGACAGCCTGCACCTGCAGTGGACGAATGAGAAAGAGGCGATTGCCTCCATCCGGGAGAAGAAGGCCCGGCTCGAACAACTGAAGAACGAGGAAGTGCAGAGCGAGCGATCGGGGAGTCTGGCCCGTGCTGCCGAGATCAAGCACGGACTGATACCCTCGCTCATGAAAGAGATTGCCTTGCAAAGCGAGTCGCTCGAGAAGGTACAGGACGGCAAGCGCCTGTTGCGCGAAGAGGTCTCCGACGATGATATCGCCAGGATAGTCTCGAACTGGACGGGAATCCCGGTCGCGAAGATGCTTTCATCGGAGATGGACAAGTACATGCGTCTCGAGAACATCCTTTCCGAGCGTGTCATCGGACAGGATGAGGCGATCAGGGCTGTCAGTGATGCGATCAGGAGGAACAAGACGGGAATCGGTGATGAACGCAGGCCGTTGGGTTCCTTCCTCTTCGCCGGGCCGACCGGAGTCGGGAAGACGGAACTCGCAAAGGTCCTTGCCTCCTTCCTTTTTGACGACGAGAAGGCCCTGACCCGGATCGACATGAGTGAATACATGGAGAAATTCTCGGTCAGCCGGCTCATCGGAGCTCCTCCCGGGTATGTCGGGTACGATCAGGGGGGGCAGTTGACCGAGGTGGTACGAAGGAGACCGTATTCGGTCATCCTTTTCGATGAGATCGAAAAAGCACATCCCGATGTATTCAACATCCTGCTGCAGGTGCTCGACGATGGAAGGCTCACCGACGGACAGGGCAGGATCGTGGACTTCACGAATACCATCGTCATCATGACGAGCAATCTCGGAAGCGAACTTCTGTTGCAGGCCCGTACGTTCGAGGATGCCAGAACGGCGGTCGGTCAGGTCATCGCGAAGGCGTTCAAGCCGGAATTCATCAACAGGATCGACGAGATCATCGTCTTCCACCGTCTGGAGAAGGAGCATATCCGGAGGATCGTCGGATTGCAATTGAACCTGTTGGCCCAGAGGCTCGCGAAGCGAAACATCGGACTCGAATTCTCCGATGCGGAACTCGACCTGGTGGCAGATGCGGGATACAGTCCCGACTTCGGTGCCCGCCCGATCAAGCGGGCGATCCAGAACCTCGTGGAGAATCCGCTCGCGAAGCGATTGCTCGCCAGGGATTTCATCGAGGGCGATACGGTGGTGCTCACGCGTCAGGGTGATGGTTCGATCGATTTGGTCCGGAAGCAGCAGAAGAACTGAGGAGTTTCCGGTAAGCCTCGGGAGTATCGATATCGGTGGTCCACGCCGGATCATCGCTATCGTACCTGAGGACGTCCCTGGTCGCGAGTATGTATCTCATCGTGTCCGAAAGAGGTGCTGAGGTGATGATGCTCCTCAGCACCGCACTGCAGAGCACGGGATGTCCCGGTATGCCGTCGCAGTACGGCCTTACGGCCTCATGTCCGCCCAACAGGTCGAGCAGCGTACGATAGTGTCCCCCGGTGACCAATGGCGCATCCGCCATCGAGATGCAGAAAGCATCGCAGTCCCCAAGAGCCTCCACGCCGAGAATGGTCGAGGAAAACTGGCCGCGCTCCGGATGTGGATTGTGCACGAACACCAAGCGGTCGGACTTAAGTCCCGCGAGTCCTGTGATCGCCAAGCCAAGTTGCTCCCGGTACCATCCGGTGACCACTATGACCCGATCCGAGACTGAGAGCGCCGCTTCGAGCGCGTGGAGTGCGAGGATCTTCCCTTGGTACGGCAACAGGAGTTTCGGTTCTCCCATCCTTGCGGACTGGCCGGCAGCGAGCAATACGGTCTCCATGTGGGCACGGTACCATGATTGCCAAAATATTGCCATCCGATTATACTCCGTGCCATGATTGCCACGTATATAAACAGCCTCGCGATACTGTTGGGTTCCCTCTTGGGACTTCTTGTCGGCTCCCGGCTCAAGGAACAATTCAAGGAGGTGGTGTTCGCCTCCTCGGGTCTGGTCACGTTGGTCATCGGCGTGCAGATGGCTCTTATGACCCGCAACTTCCTGATCCTGTTGTTCTCGGTCGTGATCGGCGGTTTCATCGGATACCTGCTCGGTATCGAGAACGGTATCCTCAAGCTTGGGGACTGGATGGAGAGAAAGACCTCCAGGGCCGGTCGTACGGTCGATCACGCTTCCGGGGCCTCAGCGTTCGCGCGCGGATTCCTCAACTCATCGGTATTGTTCTGCTCAGGTGCGATGGCTGTCTTGGGTTCGATCGCCGCGGGAACCAAGGGCGATTATACGTTGATCCTGATCAAATCGGTGATGGACGGGAGCATGGCCATCATCTTCGCGGCGGCATACGGACCGGGAGTGATAGCCTCGGCGGCGGTGGTGTTGCTCTACCAAGGATTCTTCACGCTCGCAGGCGGATGGATCTCCCCCTTGGTCGGAGAGGCAGGATTGAACGAACTCTCGGCTGCAGGAGGCATTCTCTTGCTGATGATCGGATTCGGGTTGATCCAGGTGAAACAGTTCAAGACGGGAAACTTCCTGCCTGCGTTGATCCTTGCACCGATCTTCAGCGCCTTGGGGTCTTCCCTCGGTACCCTGATGCCGTTCCTCGGATAAGAAAACGGGGAACAGCCTTCACTGTCCCCCGTCATCCATTCCGGCTTCAGCCTTACTGCTTGCGAGCGCTGCGCAAGGTCGAACTTGCCGACTCGTCACGATCGATCGGACAACGGCGAGTCTTCCAGATATCGTTCGCATACTCCATGATGGTGCGGTCGCTGGAGAACTTTCCAGAGGCGGCAATGTTCAGGATCGCCTTTCGTGCCCATGCGTCACGATTGTTCGCGTACAGGAACGTCGCCTCGTCATGCGCATCCGCATAGCTGCGCAGGTCTGCGAAGTGGAAATACTTGTCCTCGTCGAGCAATGCCTTGCGAAGCGGGTCGAAAATGTTCGGCTCCATCACATTGAAGTACCCTGAGAGGAACAGTTCCATCACCTTCCTGATCTCGGGGTCCCTGGCTATCCAATCATACGGATCGTAGTCGGCCCGCATCCTCTCGATCTCATCGGCCGAGTGGCCGAAGATGAACATATGCTCGCGTCCCACCTCTTCCGCCATCTCCACCGTCGCGCCGTCCATGGTCCCGATCGTCAGTGCTCCGTTGCACATGAATTTCATGTTGCCGGTTCCCGAGGCCTCGAAACCCGCCGTCGAGATCTGCTCCGAGAGGTCGGTCGCCGGGATGAGCCGCTCGGCCATGGTCACCCGGTAGTTCGGCAGGAAGTGGACGGAGAGGAGCCCATTGATGGAAGTGTCGTTGTTGATGGTGCGGGCAATGTTGTTGATGAGCTTGATGATCAGCTTTGCGTTCACATACCCGGGAGCGGCCTTTCCTCCGAAGAGGAATGTCGTGGGCGGGAAGTCCTGGATGCGGCCATCCTTGATCCTCTGGTAGAGAAGGATGATGTTCAGCGCATTGAGCAACTGTCTCTTGTATTCATGGATTCTCTTGACCTGGACATCGAACATCGTGTTCGGATCGAGGATGATCTGGCAATCCCGCTTGATGAACGAGACGGCCTGTTCCTTCGCCTTCTGCTTGATGGTAAGGAAGTCGGTCCTGAAGGACGCATCATCTGCGAACGGTTCGAGATCCCTGATCCTTCCGTAATCGGTGATCCATCCATCACCGATCGCCTCCGATATCTTCGCCGCGAGCAGCGGATTGGAGTCCAGCAGCCAACGTCTCTGCGTGATCCCGTTGGTCTTGTTGTTGAAACGGGAGGGGAAGACGATGGCAAATTCGGGGAACATCCGCTCGGTGAGCAGTCTGGAATGGAGCGCAGCCACACCGTTGGTCGAGTGGCTTCCCACGATGGAGAGGTTCGCCATGCGGACCTGCTTCGGTGTGGTCTCCTCCACGATGCTCAGCCGGCTGATTGCCTCCGGGTGCAACGGGAAGAATGATACCGCATGCTGGAGGAACCGGTGGTTGATCTCATAAATGATCTGCAGGTGCCTGGGGAGGATCGACTCAAGCATCGGAAGCGGCCACTTCTCCAAGGCTTCGGGCATCAGGGTATGGTTCGTGTATCCCATGGTCCGTACCGTGATGTCCCACGCTTGTTCCCACTCGAGTTGTTCCACATCCAACAGGATTCGCATCAGCTCGGGAATTGCGAGCGAAGGGTGTGTGTCGTTCAGCTGGATGGCAGCGAACTCCGGCAGCTTGTTCCACGGTGCGGATTGCCGCTTGAACCTCCTGATGATGTCAGCCAAGGAGCAGGCGACGAAGAAATACTGCTGCTTGAGCCGAAGTTCCTTGCCCATGTAGAGGGTATCGTTGGGATACAGGACCTGGCTGAGATTCTCCGCAAGGATCTTGGAACGGACGGATTCGACGTAGTCTCCCTCGTTGAACTCCTGGAAGTTGAACTCCTCGGTTGCCCGTGCACTCCACAGCCTGAGGGTATTCACGGTCCTTCCGCCATAACCGACGATCGGCATGTCGTAGGCGACGCCTTGGACTTGCTCGGCGCTTACCCATTTGTATTGGTCGCGCCCTCCCTCGCGGATCACCCGCACCTCGCCTCCGAATCCGACGGTGACGTTGATGTCCTCCCTGGGGATTTCCCAGGGATTGCCGTGTCGGAGCCAGTTGTCGGGTTGTTCGGTTTGCCATCCGTTCTTCACTTGCTGCTTGAAGATGCCATAGTTGTAGCGGATACCATATCCATGGGAGGGAATGTCGAGTGTCGCGAGCGAATCGAGGAAGCATGCGGCGAGTCTGCCCAGCCCTCCGTTTCCCAGCCCTGCGTCGGGTTCGACCTCGACGAGCTCCTCATATGCATATCCCAGGCTTGCCATGGCAGTCTTCACCTGATCGGCGAGCCCAAGGTTGATGACGTTGTTGGTCATCGCACGTCCCATCAGGAACTCAAGGGAGAGATAATAGACACGCTTTGCCTTGGCTCCCCGTTGTGTCTTCCTTGACTGGTGCCATTGATGGATGATCCGATCCCGGATCGCGAGGGCGAGGGCGGTGTAGCGGGTCACGTCGGTATTATGGAATTCGTCCGAATCGAGAGAATATTTCAAATGTTCGGCAAAATCGAGTGCGATCGCTTCCTTTGCCGGGCTGAACCTGGTATCTTGGTTCTTGGTTCCCATAGTGCTCCTTTGGCGATCCTTGCGCAGACCGCATCTGGCGACATAGTAACTGAATACCAAGACAGAATCAACCTTGGTGGGCGACAGGGGGCTTCCACTCCGGTGGTTTTGGCGATAGTTCGCCGTTTGATATTGACAAAAAAGATGTGATTTGCTACGTTGACAGCTGCTCGACCGCGGGACGGAGTCGATTCGTCCCTATGGGGTCATGTTGATTCGCCCTTGTAGCTCAGTTGGCAGAGCACCACCATGGTAAGGTGGGGGTCATCGGTTCAAATCCGATCGAGGGCTTTTTTTTCGAGAAGCGGCGCCGGTCTTTCCGGCAAGGAGTTTTAAGATGGCTAGCAACAAGAAGAAGGGGCCGGTTGAAAAAATCGCCTTGCAGTGCACCGAGTGCAAGCAGAAAAACTATACTACAGAGAAGAATCGCCGGAATACTCCGGGAAAGCTTGAGCTGAACAAGTTCTGTCCGTTCGAGAGAAAGCACACCCTTCATCGCGAGACGAAGATCAAATAGCCTTTAGGGGCGTTCCGGGTGGTGAACAGGCCAGTAGCTCCAATGGCTAGAGCGCTGGTCTCCAAAACCAGATGTTGTAGGTTCGAGTCCTACCTGGCCTGTCCGCTTCCCGTGCAAGGAGTTGGTTGATGAAGAAGTTGATCCGATATTTCAAGGAATCCCACATGGAGCTCAAGAAGGTGGTCTGGCCCACCCGTGATGAAGTCGTAGCTTCCACGAAGATAGTCCTTGTTTCCACGGCAATCTTTGCTTTGGTCCTCGGTCTGGTCGATTTCCTGCTCGTGCAGGGTGTCGATCTGATTTTCTAGGAGAGGACATGGCAAAAGGCTGGTATGTGGTACATACCTATTCAGGGTATGAGAACAAGATCGAGAAGACCATCCGCAAGATCATGGAGAGCGATCCGCAGTTCAGCGAGGTCGTTTCCGACGTGAAGGTTCCGACGGAAGAGGTCATCGAGGTCAAGGACGGAGTGAAGAAGACCGTCAAGCGAAAGATTCTTCCCAGCTACATCTTGGTTCAAATGGATCTTCCCGAGTATCAGTGGGAGTTTTTCTGCTCCCAGATCAAGCGCATCCAGGGTGTCACCGGATTCGTGGGTTCACTCGAAGGGCGCAAGCCAACCCCGCTTTCGAGCGAGGAGTTGAAGGGCATCCTCCAGAAGACCGGCGAGATCAAATCCGAAAAGGTGCTCAGGCCGAAGCAGTCCTTCAGCCAGGGCGAACATGTGAAGATCATCGAGGGTCCGTTCGAATCGTTCACCGGTACTATCGAAGAGGTGAACCTGGAGAAGGGCAAGTTGCGGGTGCTCGTCGGCATCTTCGGCAGGTCCACTCCCGTTGAAGTCGATTTCCTTCAGGTCGAGAAAATCTGATTTTCCCGTCCTGATACGTTTTTTCACATACTCCCCACCGGTGTATGCCGGTAGGTGGGAGCCTCTTCGTTGAAGGGGCGTCAATACCAGCGCGGAGCACGCAACAGTGCTTACGCGTAAGGAGAAACATCATGGCTAAGAAGAAGGTGACTGCAATCATCAAGTTGCAGTGCCCGGCCCAAAAGGCCACGCCAGCGCCCCCGGTAGGACCCGCTCTCGGGCCTCACGGTGTCAGCGCACCCCAGTTTGTCCAGCAGTTCAATGAGAAGACCAAGAGCTTTGAACCTGGACTCATCATTCCTGTGGTTGTCACAGTATATGCGGACCGTACGTTCACATTCATTCTCAAGACCCCGCCCGCCGCGGTCCTGATCAAGAAGGCATGTGGTATCGCCAGCGGTTCGGGTGTTCCCCACACACAGAAAGTCGCGAAGCTGACGCAATCCCAGCTTACCGAAATCGCCAAGACGAAGCTTCCCGATCTCAATGCAAACGATATCGAGGCAGCGAAGAAGACCATCGCCGGCACCGCCAGGAGCATGGGCGTTGAGGTGGAGGCGTAACGATGAAACACGGTAAGAAATACTTGGCTGCGTTGAAGCAGGTCGACCGCACCCAGCAGTACACATTCGAAGATGCAGCAACGATCGTCAAGAAAGTTGCGTTCGCAAAGTTCGACGAGACCGTAGAGATGTCCTTGAACCTCTCCTTGAAGAAGAGCCAGTCGGTCCGCGACACCGTGGTCCTTCCTCACCAATTCTCTGCGGAGAAGCGCGTGTTGGTCTTCGCCAAGGGCGAGAAAGCCCAAGAGGCTCTCGATGCAGGCGCCACCTATGTGGGTGATGTCGACTTGGTGGAGAAAATCCGTGGCGGTTGGATGGATTTCGACGTTGCGGTTGCAACTCCCGACATGATGAAGGATGTCGGTCGTCTCGGACCCATCCTCGGTCGCCGCGGCTTGATGCCCAACCCGAAGACCCAGACGGTCACCTTCGATATCAAGGGAGCGCTCGCTGAACTGAAGCAGGGACGTGTCGAGTTCCGTTCCGACAAGACCGGCGTGGTTCACCTTCCTATCGGCAAGGTTTCCATGGATGCGACCAAGATCGCGGAGAACGCCCGTGTCGTGCTGAACGAGGTCATGAGGAAGAAGCCCAGTGATGCGAAGGGTGATTATCTCAAGAGCATCGCGCTGAGCTCCACCATGGGCCCCGGCGTCATGGTCAACGTGAGAGAGAACTAGGAGGATTGTGAAAATGGCAGAATATCAGGCCCGAAAGGCACAATACAAGGTGGATGCTGTCAAAGAGATGACATCCGAGTTCTCCCAGTATGATGGATTCATCTTTACCGACTACCGCGGAATGACCGTCGAGCAGATCACGGCGCTCCGTTCCCAGTTGCGGGAGAAGGCATCGGCATACAGGGTGGTCAAGAACCGCTTCGCAAGGATCGTGATGAACGATCTTTCGCACAAGGGAACCGAGGAGACGCTCGTAGGGCCCACGGCGGTCGCATTGACAAAGGGAGAGGACGCTTCAAACGCGGCTTCGAAGATTCTCTTCGAGTTCGCCAAGAACGCACCGCTCCAAGTGAAGGGAGCCTATATCGACGGAAAGCTGTTTGACCAAGCCCAGATCGAGGCATACAGCAAGCTTCCGACCAGGCTCGAGTTGATCGCTTCCTTGATGGGTACCATGAAGGCACCCCTCTCGAAGCTCGCAAGGACATTGCAGGCAGTTGCCGACGCAAAAGCAAATTAATACGGTATTAGTCTTCACGTTTGCGTAGACCTGCTATTACCGTAAGAAAACACAAGGAGAAGATAATATGGCTACTAGAGAAGAAATCCTGGAAGCAATCGCGAACATGACCGTGATGGAGGTCTCTGAGCTCATCAAGGCCATGGAAACCAAGTTCGGTGTCACCGCCGCAGCACCTGTCGCCGTTGCCGGCGCAGCTGTCGCCGCAGCCGAGGAAGTCGAGGAGCAGACTGAGTTCGATGTCATCCTGAAGGGTGTCGCCGAAGGCAAGACCATCCCCGTCATCAAGGAAGTCCGTGCAATCACCGGCCTCGGCCTGAAGGAAGCGAAGGACCTCGTCACCGCTGGCGGAGCAATCAAGGAAGCCGTCTCCAAGGATGAGGCAAAGAGTCTCAAGGAGAAACTTGAAGCTGCAGGCGCGACTATTGAAGTTAAATAACTCGATTTTTTTCATGTTTGAACAGGCGTCAGCCTGAGGGGCCAGCCACCGGATCGAATCCGGTGGCCGGTCGTGTCTACTACATTCCGATGTGTGGGTCCTCGGACTCCTGTCCGATTCTTCCGCAACACAGACCTCCGGAGGGTAAGAATGGTTGCCAAAGGCAATTCAATTACGAGAAAATTCGTTGGAACCCATACCCAAGAAGTATGCGAGTTACCGAATCTTGTCGGTATACAGCTCGACTCCTATGAGCGGTTCCTGCAGATCGATCGACAGAAAAAGGGGTTGGAGCCCGATCCGAACTTCGGTTTGGAGCAGGTCTTCCAATCGACATTTCCGATCGAAAGCCAGAACGGCGAGATGTGCCTTCATTATCATGGGTACACGATCGATTACGACAACATAAAATTCTCCGAGATCGAGTGCAAGCGCAAGGGCAGGACCTTCTCCGTACCCATCAAGGCAACCATCAGCCTTGAGTTGACGGCAACTGGCGAGTTGCGTCAGCGCGAGATTTTCTTCGGGGACATTCCCCTGATGACCGACCGCGGAACCTTCATCATCAATGGAGCGGAGCGGGTCGTCGTAAGCCAGATCCACCGGTCGCCCGGCGTAATTTTCTCCAACGAGAAGGGAGTCTTCTCGTCGCGGATCATCCCGTATCGGGGCTCATGGCTGGAATTTGAGATCGATGACAAGAAGAAGGACCTGATCTTCGCGAAGATAGACCGCAAGAAGCGCATCCTGGGAACATTGTTCCTTCGTGCGATCGGTCTCGACACCCGCGAGAAGATCGTGGCCCATTTCTATAAGCCGAAGATCGTGGAGTTGGCGAAGGACGTCCAGGCGAACAATGAGCTCGTCGGAGCCGTCGCTTACACCGACATCTATTCCACGAAGGGCGGCAAGTCCGCCAAGAAGCTCCTCCGCGCCGGAGACGAGCTTTCCCCGACCTATATCGAGGCGCTGGTGAAGGATGGACTTACCTCCATCCGGATCATCGATGAGGACCATCCGGAATCCTTGCACTCGCGCATGATCATCAATTGTCTTGAGGTCGAGGATGCGAAGTATACCCAGGAAGGGTATGACGAACCGATGAAGGAAGATGTCCTTTCCCCGATCTATGCGGTCCTGCAGCCTGGCGAGATGATTGCCATCGAACGGGCGGAGAAGGATCTTCCCGACATGTTCTTTTCCAGTCGTCGCTATGATCTGGGCAGTGTCGGCCGGTACAAGTTCAACAAGAAGTTCGGGACCGATGAGGAAGTCGATGATGAGGATGCGAGCACCGAGCTTACCGTGCTCACTCCCCAGGACATCGTCAATACCATGGGCTTCCTGATCAAGGTCTATATCGGCGAGGAGAACGTGGATGACATCGACCACCTTGGAAACCGCCGTGTACGGTCGGTAGGTGAGTTGTTGCAGAACCAGCTCAGCGCTGCTTTCGCACGCATGGAACGGATTGCACGTGAGCGGATGAATCTCGAGAGCAACCAGGTGAAGCCACAGGATCTCGTCTCGATCAAGCCTGTGGTCGCTGCGATCAAGGAATTCTTCGGATCCAGCCAGCTCAGTCAGTTCATGGACCAGGTAAACCCGCTTGCCGAGCTTACCCACAAGCGGCGGCTCAACGCGTTGGGACCGGGCGGACTGTCCCGGGACCGAGCTTCGTTCGAGGTCCGCGATGTCCACTATACACACTACGGGCGCATGTGTCCGATCGAGACTCCCGAAGGTCCGAACATCGGACTGATCGTCTCGCTCGCAAACTATACCCGTGTGAACAAACACGGATTCCTTGAGAGTCCTTACCGCAAGGTAGTGGACGGAAAGGTCTCGACCAGCTACCGATACCTCGATGCGAACGATGAGGAGAAATTCTTCATCGCACAGGCGAACTCGAAGATCGATGCCGACGGCAACTTCCTCGAGACCGACATCCCGGTACGCCGAAGCGGCGACTATACGACAAGGACCGCCAACGAAGTGAAGTACATGGATGTCTCGCCGATGCAGGTCATCAGCGTGGCAGCCTCCTTGATTCCCTTCCTTGAGCACGACGACGCGAACCGTGCCCTGATGGGCTCGAACATGCAGCGACAGGCGGTTCCCCTGCTGTTCCCCGAAGCACCGCTGGTGGGAACCGGCATGGAGGGGAAGACGGCCTACGACTCGGGAGTGCTGATCAAGGCGAAGCGTTCCGGTACCGTAAGCTATGTCTCCTCCGTACGTATCGACATCAAGGTCGAGGATCCGCAGATCGAAGGCGAGGTCGACTCCTATGTCGTCCAGAAATTCGAGCGGACCAACCAGGATACCTGTTTCAACCAAAAACCCATCGTCTCGATTGGCCAGAAGATCGAAGCGGGCCAGGTGATCGCCGACGGTCCGGCTACGCAGAACGGTGAGCTTGCTCTGGGGCGGAACATCCTCGTGGGCTTCGTTCCTTGGAACGGCTACAATTATGAGGACGCGGTCCTGATCTCTGAACGGGTGGTCAAGGAAGATATCTATACCTCCATCCATATCAAGGAGTTCACCACCGACATCCGCGAGACGAAGCTGGGACCTGAGAAGCTGACCCGGGACATCCCCAACACCAGCGAGAAGAACCTTGAGCAGTTGGATGAGGACGGAATCGTCCGTATCGGCTCGGTCGTACGGCCCGGTCATATCCTGGTCGGAAAGGTGACCCCGAAATCGGAGTCCGACACGACTCCCGAGTTCAAGTTGCTCAATTCGATCTTCGGTGAGAAGGCAAAGGAAGTCCGTGATACTTCCCTGAAGGTTCCCCACGGAACCGAGGGTACGGTGATCGACATCCAGCGACTGAAGAGAAGCGAGGGTGATGAATTGCCCCCGGGTGTGGACGAGATGGTGAAGGTCTTGATCGCCACCAAGCGCAAGTTGCGCCAAGGTGACAAGATGGCTGGTCGTCACGGAAACAAGGGTGTCGTGGCCCGTGTCCTCCCCGAGGAGGATATGCCCTACATGGCCGATGGCACGCCGTTGGATGTCTGTTTGAACCCGCTCGGCGTTCCTTCGCGAATGAACATCGGACAGCTGATGGAGACCCAGCTCGGTTGGGCCGCCCACAATCTTGACGAATGGTATTCCTCTCCCGTGTTCCAGTCCGCATCCGTGGGGGACATCGAGGCGAAGATGAAGCAGGCGAACCTCCCGCTCACTTCGAAGACGACGCTCTTTGACGGAAGGACCGGTGTTCCGTTCGTGAATCCGGTGTTCTGCGGATACATCTACTATCTGAAGCTGCACCACCTTGTCGATGACAAGATGCACGCCAGGTCGACCGGACCTTACTCGCTGGTTACCCAGCAGCCCTTGGGTGGAAAGGCCCAGTTCGGTGGGCAGAGGTTGGGCGAGATGGAAGTGTGGGCATTGGAGGCATACGGTGCGGCAAACACACTGCAGGAGTTGCTTACCATCAAGTCCGATGACATGAACGGTAGGGTGAAGATCTATGAGAGCATCGTGAAGGGTGAGCCGGCGACGAATGCAGGCATGCCGGAAGCGTTCAACGTGCTCGTCCAAGAGGTTCGCGGCTTGGCGCTCGATATGTCCGTCTACGACTCCAAGGGACGGCAGGTACCGCTTACGGAGCGGGACGAAGAGCTGATCAACAAGCGGAACTCGATCAATTAAGCAGGAGAATTCGGATGAAGGAAATTCAGGATTTCGACAGCATCATGATAAAGCTGGCCAGCCCGGAACAGATTCGGGCATGGTCCTACGGTGAGGTCAAGAAGCCGGAGACGATCAATTACCGGACCCTCCGTCCGGAACGCGACGGACTCTTCTGCGAGAAGATTTTCGGAACGACCAAGGAATGGGAGTGCTACTGCGGCAAGTTCAAGTCCATCCGCTACAAGGGTGTCATTTGTGACCGCTGCGGTGTTGAAGTCACGCACTTCAAGGTCAGGCGTGAGCGGATGGGTCATATCGACCTTGCCTCTCCCGTCAGCCATATCTGGTACTACCGTTCGGTTCCCTCCAGGATGAGCCTGCTGCTCGATATCCCGAGGGCGGCCTTGCAGTCGGTCCTTTACTACGAAAAATATGTGGTCATCAATGCCGGCGAGACCGAGTTGCGGTACAAGCAGCTGTTGACCGAAGATGAGTATTATCAGGCTCGCGAACAGTTCGGCGAGGCGTTCCAGGCCATGATGGGTGCCGAGGCGGTCAAGCTCCTCCTCGAGAACCTCGACCTTGAATCCCTCTCTGCCGAGTTGCGCGAACTGATGGTCGCGAAGGGCGAGAAAGCCGACAAGCGATTGCTCAAGCGGATCGAGGTCGTGGAGAATTTCCGTGACAGCGGAAACCGGCCCGAATGGATGATCCTCACGGTCATTCCCGTGATTCCCCCGGAACTTCGTCCGATGGTACAGCTCGATGGCGGACGTTTTGCCACCAGCGATCTCAATGATCTGTATCGCCGTGTCATCAACCGGAACAACCGTCTCACCAGGCTCATGAGCTTGCACGCGCCCGATATCATCATCCGCAATGAGAAGCGGATGTTGCAAGAGGCCGTGGATGCCCTCTTCGACAATTCGAAGAAGAAGCGGGTGGTGAAGGGTGCCTCGAACAGGCCCCTGAAATCCCTCTCCGACATGCTGAAGGGAAAGCAGGGCCGGTTCCGCCAGAACCTGCTCGGAAAGCGGGTCGACTACAGTGGACGTTCCGTCATTGTCGTCGGGCCGGAGCTTCGGCTGCACCAGTGCGGACTCCCTTCGAAGATGGCTTTGGAGCTCTACAAGCCGTTCATCATGAAGAAGCTGGTCCAGAAGGGCGTGGTCTACAATATCAAGAAGGCGAAGACCTTGGTCGAGCAGGAGACTCCGGAGGTCTGGGCAATCCTCGACGATGTCGTCAAGGAACACCCGGTCCTCCTCAACAGAGCTCCTACGCTGCACCGTCTTGGCATCCAGGCTTTCGAGCCGGTGCTGGTGGATGGCAAGGCCATCAAGCTCCACCCCCTCGTGTGTCATGCATACAACGCCGACTTCGACGGAGACCAGATGGCGGTCCACGTACCGCTTACCCAGGCGGCACAGATCGAATGCTGGACGCTGATGCTTTCGGCGAACAACCTGCTGGACCCTGCAAACGGAAAGCCTATCGTCTTCCCCTCGCAGGACATGGTCCTCGGTATCAACTATCTCACCCGTGAGATGAAAGGTGCGAAGGGAACCGGAAAGTATTTCGACAACATCTCCGAGCTGATTCTCGCTATCGATGCGGGTTCCCTCTCATACAATGCCCTCATCAAGTACAAGCTCAGCAACGGGACCATACTTGAGACGACTCCCGGACGAATTCTCTTCAACGCGGAGATGCCGCCTGAGATTCCTTTCCAGAACGTCTGTTTCGGTGACAAGGAGCTCAAGCGTCTTGTCGGTGAGGTGATCCAGAACCAGAAGACCTCGGTTGCCGTGAAGATGCTCGATTCGATCAAGGACGTGGGTTTCAAATATGCGACGCTCTTCGGGGCGACGATCGGACTCTCGGACATGATCGTTCCCGAGGCGAAGGTACGGATGGTTGCCGCCGCCGACCAGAGCCAGTCGGAGATCAGGGAACAGTACCGGCAAGGCCATATCACACAGGACGAGCGCTACAACAGGGTCATCGAGATCTGGAGCAAGACCACCGAGGATATTTCGGCGTCCCTCATGGAAGAGTTGCGAACCAGTCAGAACGGATTCAACCCGCTCTACCTGATGGCAGACTCCGGGGCGAGAGGTTCCAAGACCCAGATCCGTCAGCTCGGTGGAATGCGCGGCCTCATGGCCAAGCCCTCGGGTGACATCATCGAGTTCCCCATCCGCTCCAACTTCAAGGAGGGATTGTCGATCATCGAGTTCTTCATCTCAACCAACGGCGCCCGCAAGGGTCTTGCCGATACTGCGTTGAAGACCGCCGAAGCCGGATACCTGACCCGCCGTCTCGTCGACATCGCACAGGATGTGGTGATCAATGAGGATGACTGCGGAACGATCAACGGTATCGAACGCATGGCGATGAAGGATGGCGACGAGATCGTCGAGCCGTTGACCGAGCGTATCGTGGGCCGCTATACCTTGGAGAAGGTGAAGCATCCCATTACCGGAGAGCAGATCCTGGACGTGAACTGTGAGATCACCGCGGCGAAAGCCAAGGAGATCGAAGACTCAGGAATCGAATCGGTCCTGATCCGTACGGTGCTTACGTGCGAAGCCCATCACGGGGTTTGCCGCAAGTGTTACGGACGGAACCTCGCGACCAATAGGCCGGTGGATATCGGCGAGGCCGTCGGAATCATCGCTGCCCAGTCCATCGGACAACCTGGTACCCAGCTGACGATGAGAACCTTCCACATCGGAGGAACCGCCACCAGCGGTGCCGAGGAGAACCGGATCGCGTTCACCCACCCGATCGTGGTGAACAGCATCACCGGAACGCTGACAGAGACCGCGGAAGGTGCACGGTTGTTCACCAGGAAAGGTTTCCTGTTCTTCTCTCGGGTCTTGGGAGAGGTTCCCGTGAAGAGTGGCGTCAAGGTGCTGGTCAATGATGGCGACCGGGTGTTCGTAGGTGCTCCGCTCTATGAGGACGCGAAGAAGAAAGTCGTGATCTCTGACAAGATCGGAATCGTACGGCACTTCTCCGACAGGATCCTCATCGTAGCCCAGGAACAGAGGATCGACATCCGAAACGGATCCGAACTGAAAGTCTCGCCGGGAGATTACGTGGCGGAGAATTCCACCGTCGTCCTGTTCGACCCCTTCAGCGAGCCGATCATCGCCGAGTTCGACGGAACGGTTGAATTCATCGATATCAAGCTCGGGACCACGCTCAAGGAAGAGATCAACGTGGAGACCGGGAGCATCGAGAAGAAGATCACCGACCATATCAGCGAGACGCTGCAACCGCGCCTGACCATCGTTGGTGAGGACAAGGAGGTGCTTGCCACCTACTTCCTCCCCGCAGCCTCCTATCTCAACGTGGAGAACGGTGCGAAGGTCCGCAAGGGGCGCATCCTCGCCAAGCTGCTCAAGGAGAGCGTGAAGACGAAGGACATCACCGGAGGTCTTCCTCGGGTCGGTGAGCTGTTCGAGGCACGAAGGCCGAAGAATCCTGCCATTCTTGCGCAGGTAGCCGGAATCGTCAGGTTCGGTTCGGTAGTGAAGAGCAAGCGTGTCGTGGTCATCGAAGATGATTTCGGCAGGGAGTTCAAGCACTTGGTACCGATGGGCAAGCACATGCTCGTGCGGGACGGAGACCATGTCGAGGCAGCCGAGAAGTTGAGTGAGGGTCCGATCGATCCGCATGACATCCTTGAGATCCTCGGGGAGAATGCCTTGCAGTCATTCCTTCTCGATGAGGTCCAGGAGGTCTATCGGCTCCAGGGAGTGGATATCAACGACAAGCACCTCGGTGTCGTGGTCCGGCAGATGTTGCGGAAAGTCGAGGTGATCAATGTCGGCGATACCGGCTTCATCCATGGACAGCAGGTCGACAAGTACCGTTTCCATGAGGAGAATGCCCGGGTCCTCGCCGAAGGCGGACAGCCGGCCGATGCACGGCCCATGCTCCTGGGAATCACCAGGGCTTCGTTGAGCATCGACTCGTTCATCTCCGCGGCCTCCTTCCAAGAGACCACCAAGGTCTTGACAAACGCAGCAATTGCTGGTAGTAGAGACGTGTTGCGCGGTCTCAAGGAGAACGTCATCATCGGACATCTCATTCCTGCCGGTACCGGTATGAAACGTTACCGGAACATAAAGGTGAAGGAAGACAATCCGATCGACCTCGGGGAGAAAGTGCAATCTTTGATGGGCTCGCGCCGTCTCGGAATGTTCGATGAAGACGAGGATTTCGATACGGACGATCTAGGGGAAATGATATCCGAAGGTGAAACCTCCGACGATGAAGGCGATGAGGATTGAAAGATCCTGTTCGCGTCGTCCGAATGGAAAGCGGGTTTTACATGCTGACTTTGGAGATTAGCATACAGAAGGGACGGTAGCTTGCCGTCCCGCCCGGCGGCGGACCACAGTGTGGGACGCAGCCGTCAAGAAGAGAAAGGGAGTGTATCGAAAGATGCCTACGATTAACCAATTGATACGTAAGGGACGTACGACGAAGGCCAACAAGACCAAGTCTCCTGCACTGCAGGGCTGTCCCCAGAAGCGTGGCGTATGTACGAGAGTGATGACCGTCACACCGAAGAAACCGAACTCAGCTTTGCGAAAGGTCGCCAGGGTGCGTCTTTCCAATGGAATTGAAGTCACTGCCTACATTCCGGGAGTCGGCCACAACCTTCAGGAACACTCCGTTGTCCTGATGCGTGGCGGAAGAGTCAAGGACCTCCCCGGTGTCCGTTACCACATCGTCCGTGGTGCGAAGGATACCCTCGGGGTCAATGATCGGAAGAGAAGCCGCTCCAAGTACGGCGCGAAGAAGCCAAAGGCTTGATGGAGGTAGACAATGGCTAGAAGAACAGTTGCTCCGGTCAGGGAGATCCTCCCAGACGCTGTCTACAATAGTGTGTTGGTGGAGAAGTTCATCCGCCGCATGATGGTCGATGGCAAGAAGTCCATCAGCACCAAGATCATCTATGATGCCTTGGTAGTTGTCGGCGAGAAGAGTGGGGAGAGCCCTCTCGAGATGTTCCTCAAGGCTCTTGAGAACGTCAAGCCCGTCGTCGAGGTCAAGTCCAGGCGTGTCGGTGGTGCGACCTATCAGGTCCCCGTCGAGATCAAGGACAACCGAAGGGAAGCGCTTGCCATGCGCTGGATCATCAATGCTGCCCGTGCACGGAACGGGAAGTCGATGAGCGAGAAGCTCTCGGCGGAGTTGCTCGATGCCGTCGCAAATACCGGTGCCGCCTTCAAGAAGAAGGAAGATACCCACAGGATGGCAGAGGCGAACAAGGCCTTCTCCTCGCACAATCGCTAAGAAGGACATGCATGATCGGCAGGACGCTGCATGTGCGGCGTCCTGTTGTTTTTTCTATTTGCACGTAAAGTTTTTATTGCTATTGACACAACTGTGCAAACTCTCTATATTTGCAAAGGTGTCTGTATGAAGGGGTGCTATGTGCCCATACGGACAACGTCAGAGCCAAACCGATCGTCCGGATGATTCCGTATGGATGATAAGGTGGTTCCAGGCTGCAGACTTTTGAAATCTGTACTATGTCGGTAGGCAACATTTGACCTGTCGACCTCTGGATCCTCCTTCCTTCCGCTTGAATTGTCCATCAGTCAGTTTGTCTCATTGTATGACAGGTAAAGGCGTCTTGCCTTTATGGAGCATGATACAAATTTTTTGTGACTAGGATTGTCACAAGGAGGAACTGATGGCTAAAGAGAAATTCGCCAGAACGAAGCCACACGTAAACGTAGGCACCATCGGTCACGTTGACCATGGCAAGACCACCCTCACCGCTGCGATCACCATGTATTGTGGACGCAAGAGTGGTGACAAGGTTATGAAGTACGACGAGATCGACAACGCACCAGAAGAGAAGGCAAGAGGAATCACGATCAATACCCGTCACGTCGAGTATCAGAGTGACAATCGTCACTATGCCCACGTCGACTGCCCGGGACACGCCGACTACATCAAGAACATGATCACCGGTGCCGCTCAGATGGATGGTGCGATCATCGTCGTTGCTGCTACCGACGGAGCCATGGCACAGACCAAGGAGCACATCCTCCTTGCCCGTCAGGTCGGTGTACCCGCGATCATCGTCTTCGTCAACAAGGTCGACCAGGTTGACGATCCCGATCTCATCGAGCTCGTCGAGGAAGAGATGCGCGATCTGTTGAACTCCTACCAGTTCGACGGCGACAACGCTCCCGTCATCAAGGGTTCGGCTTTCGAAGCCATGGAACACCCCGATGATCCCGAGAAGATCAAGTGCATCCAGGAGCTCCTCGATGCGATGGATTCCTACATCCCGCTTCCGGAGCGCGCTGTCGACATGCCGTTCCTGATGCCCATCGAAGATATCTTCTCGATCTCCGGACGCGGTACCGTCGTTACCGGAAGAATCGAGCGCGGCGTCGTGCACGTGAACGATCCCGTCTCCATCGTCGGTATCAAGGAGACCAAGGACTCCGTATGTACCGGTGTCGAGATGTTCAACAAGTTGCTTGACGAAGGTCAGGCCGGTGACAACATCGGCGCACTGCTCAGAGGTGTTGACAAGAAGGACGTTGTCCGCGGACAGGTCCTCGCAAAGCCCAAGTCGATCACCCCCCACGCCAAGTTCAAGGGTACCGTGTACGTACTCAGCAAGGAAGAGGGTGGCCGTCACTCTCCGTTCTTCGCTGGTTACCGCCCGCAGTTCTACTTCCGGACCACCGACATCACCGGAACCGTGAATCTTCCTGAGGGCAAGCAGATGGTTCTTCCCGGCGACAACACCGAGATCCTCGTTGAGTTGATCCACCCGGTCGCCATGGACAAGGGATTGAGATTCGCTATCCGCGAAGGCGGCAAGACCGTTGCTTCCGGACAGGTCATCGAAATCGTCGAGTGAATTTGACCAATGTCTTGCCCGCACGCAGATGATGCGGGCAAGACCCGTTTTTTGGAGGAATGATGGCTAAGGATAGAATTCGGGTACGGCTGAGGGGTTTTGACATTGAGCTTGTTGAGCAGAGCGCTAAGGCTATCGTGCAGACAGTAGTGAAGGCTGGTGCCAAAGTCTCTGGCCCCGTACCTCTCCCGACTCGTATCAACAAATATACTGTTCTCAGATCGCCCCACGTGAACAAGAAATCCCGCGAACAGTTTGAGATGCGGACCCACAAGAGGCTGATTGACATTCTGGACCCTACATCGAAAGTCATGGATGCCCTCATGAAACTTGAGCTTCCTGCTGGCGTGGATGTAGAGATTAAACAGTAAGAGTTGAGGTAAGAGATGTTAGGGCTTATCGGAAAAAAAATAGGAATGACACAGGTGTTTGATGCCAATGGCCGACTGACTCCTGTGACAGTGATAAAAATAGAGGACAACGTGGTCGTCGAGAACCGTACCGTTGAGAAGAACGGGTACAATTCATGTGTGCTCGGCTCCTTCGAGATGAAGAAGAACCAGACGACCAAGCCGTATGCCGGACAGTTCAAGGATGTCACCACACCGAAGAAGACGCTCGTGGAGATGAGGGATTTCGATAAGGAAACCACCGTCGGCGAGGTTCTCGGAGTGGATGTGTTCAAGGATGTGCTGTTCGTCGATGTGGTCGGAACCTCCAAGGGAAAAGGTTTCCAGGGCGGTATGAAGCGCCACGGATTCGCCGGCGGTCGTGCAACCCACGGTTCCAAGTTCCACCGCGATATCGGTGGTACCGCAATGTCCTCCACCCCTGCACGTACGTTCAAGGGTCATAGGATGGCAGGGCGCATGGGTGCGGACCGGGTGACCGTTCAGAATCTTCGTGTTGTTCGTGTCGATGAAGAGATGCAGGTGCTCTTGGTGAAGGGAGCCATTCCCGGACCCACGCAGAGCGTTGTCATCGTACAGAAAGCGAAGAAGAAGTAGAGGCGAGAAATGGAAACAAAGGTCTTTTCAATAAAAGGAGAGGAGTTGCGGACCATCACGCTCAACGATGAAGTCTTCAATCGAGAGGTGAGCGACGGATCGATTTACCACGCCGTGAACAATGAGCTGGCAAATCGTCGTGTCGGAACCGCTTGCACCAAGACCCGTGGCGAGGTGAACTACAGCAACACGAAGCCTTACAAGCAGAAGGGAACCGGTAATGCACGCGCCGGAGACAAGAAGTCTCCGATCTGGGTTGGCGGCGGAACGATTTTCGGACCGAAGCCCCGTGATTACAGCTATACCCTTCCCAAGAAGGTGAAGCGCTTGGCGATGAAATCATTGCTTTCACTTTCCGTCCTCGAAGAGAGGCTTGCGGTTGTCGAGGATTTTACCATCGAAAACGGCAAGACCAAGGAATTGGCCGGAATCTTGCAGAATTTCGTCAAGGATAACAAGAGGACCGTTCTCATCCTGAAGGATGACGATGTGATGATGCGGCGCGCTGCCAGGAACATCCCTCATCTCCGCGTTCTTTCCTATAACAGGCTTTCCGCGAAGGAACTCCTGTACGGAAGAAAGGTGTTGATGCTCGAGAGTGCTGCCAAGAATCTGAACGAGTTCTACGGCGATACACAAGGGGTCTAACGTGAGAGCAGATCAAGTAATCATTCAGCCCGTGCTGACGGAGAAATCCAATCTGGCACGGGAGTCGGAAACCAAGAAGTACACGTTCAAGGTTGATCCTCGGGCCAACAAGTTCGAGATCATGCAGGCGGTGAAGGAGCTGTTCAGCGTCACTCCTGTGAAGTGCAACGTTATTTCTGTAAAGGGAAAGCCCAAATACACCCGCGGCAAGGGCGGTCACATCCTTGGAACAACCGGGGATTGGAAGAAGGCGATCATCACATTGGCCAAGGGTGAAGTCATCCAGGCAGTGGAAGGAATCTAGGAGGAACACATGGCACTGAAGAAATATAAACCATATACTCCTGGCCTTCGCCAGAAGACCACACTGGTCTTCGATGAGCTGACCACCGACAAGAGCGAGAAGTCGCTCACCGTCAAGCTCTCCAAGAATGCCGGTCGGGATTCATTCGGTCGGATCAGCGTTCGTCGTCGTGGAGGCGGGCACAAACGTGCATACCGCATCATCGACTTCAAGCGTGACAAGTTCAACATTCCTGGCACGGTGAAGACCATCGAGTACGATCCCAACAGGTCGGCAAACATCGCATTGGTGTTCTACGCCGACGGAGAGAAGCGCTACATCCTGGCCCCCAAGGGGATCAAGGTGGGGGCGAAGATCCTGAGCGGCCACGATGTTCCCCTTGAGGTTGGCAATGCTCTCCCGCTGAAGAACATTCCGCTCGGTTTGACCGTACACAATGTGGAGTTGCAGCTCGGCAAGGGCGGACAGCTCGTGAGAAGCGCCGGTCTAGGTGCGACCATCGTCGCGAAAGAGGGCGATTATGTCACCCTCCGTCTTCCCTCGGGTGAGATGAGAATGGTGTTCGGCGAGTGCATCGCCACCCTCGGGTCCCTCGGCAACGATGATCACATGAACGTGACCCTCGGAAAGGCCGGACGGGCTCGCTGGCTCGGACGTCGTCCGAAGGTGCGTGGAGTCGCGATGAACCCGGTCGATCACCCGCATGGTGGTGGTGAAGGAAAGACCGCTGCAGGACGGCATCCCGTCACTCCGTGGGGCTTGCCCACGAAGGGGTACAAGACGCGGAAGAAGAACAAGCCTTCGGGCAGTTTCATCGTCAAGAAGCGGAAGTAGGAGTAGAGAAAGTGGCTAGGTCAATCAAGAAAGGTCCTTTTATTGAGAAGAAGCTCTTCAAGAGGATTACAGAATCGAACAAGTCGGGACAAAAGCCGATGATCAAGACGTATTCCCGGACCTCTACGATCATTCCTGAGATGGTTGGATATACGATTTCTGTCTACAACGGTAAAACATGGGTGCCGGTTTTCGTTACCGAGAACCTGGTCGGGCACAAGCTTGGCGAATTCGCTCCTACGCGGATTTTCCGGGGACATACCGCTTCTGACAAGAAAGCGAGAAAGTAGTAGGTGTTGAATATGGAAGAAAAGAAAGGTTTCAGAGCGTGTGCCAAGTATCTGCCGTCTTCCCCTTCCAAGGTCCGCCCCGTTGCTGACCTGGTGAGGAGAAAGCCCTATGTCGAGGCTATGGCAATCCTTGACGCAATGCCCCAGAAGGGCGCCTTGCTCATTAAGAAAGTCGTACAATCCGCAGCTGCCAATGCCATGAGCCAGAACAAGAAGCTCGATGAGGACCAGCTCGTGGTGTCTCAGTTGTTCGTCGACGATGGTCCCCGCCAGAAGCGTGTGTGGCCCCGTTCTCACGGACGACGCGACATTCTCTTGAAGAGGCAGTGTCACATCACTGTTGTGCTTGACGAAAAGGTGGGGAAATAAATGGGCCAGAAAGTAAATCCTATCGGACTTCGTTTGGGAGTCAACAAGACTTGGAAATCCAAATGGTACGTCGATCCCAGGGAATATGCAGCAACGTTGCACGAGGACCTGAAGCTTCGCAAGGTGCTTCTCACCTGTCCCGAAGTGCAGGGAGCCGAGATTTCCGACGTCGAGATCGTGCGTAAGCCGCAGAGGGTTTCCCTGACCATTTCCACCAGCCGCCCCGGCATCATCATCGGTTCCAAGGGAGCCAATGTGGAGAAGCTTGGTGCTCGCTTGCAGGGTTTGACCGACAAGAAGGTCCAGATCAAGATCAAGGAGATCAAGAAGCCGGATGCCGACGCCCAGTTGATCGCAATGAACGTCGCCCGCCAGCTCATGAACCGCGGTTCACACCGCAGGGCATTGAAGATGGCGATTTCCAAGGCGATGCAGGCAGGAGCACAGGGTGTGAAGATCAAGGTTTCCGGACGTCTCGGCGGGAAGGAGATCGCAGGATCGGAGTGGTTGAAAGATGGAAGGATTCCGTTGCACACGCTTCGCAGTGACATCGATTACGGGTTCGCCCAGGCGAATACCTCGTTCGGTGCCATCGGCGTGAAGGTGTGGGTATACAACGGCGAGATCCTTGACAAGTCGAAGAAAGATGACGCTGGACTGCTCGTGCGCAAGTCTGCACGTGAGCGGGCCGAAGCCGTCGAGGCGAGGAGTTAGTACATCATGCTTAGTCCAAAGAGAGTTAAATACAGAAAGAAGCAGAGAGGTACGAGGGACGGTGTCGCCCATCGCGGAAATTACCTTGCCTTTGGTGAGTTCGGTCTTATCGCCGTGGAGCCCAAGTGGATCACCAACCGGCAGATCGAGGCGGCCCGTATCGCAATGACCCGCCACATCAAGCGTGGTGGTAAGGTCTGGATCCGGATTTTCCCCGACATGCCGTTCACCAAGAAGCCTGCCGAGACCAGACAAGGAAACGGTAAGGGTAGCCCGGAAGGCTGGGTTGCCGTTGTGAAGACCGGAGCTGTCATGTTCGAGATGGGTGGTGTCCAGGAGGATCTCGCCCGGGAGGCTTTGCAGCTTGCCGCCTCCAAACTCCCGATCAAGACCAAGTTCATCATGAGAAGGGAAGTGGAGTAGGTTATGAAAAATTCATATGCTGATTTGACCTATGCGGAGTTGGTTGCCAAGCGGGACGAGCTTCGCAGAGAAGCCTTGAACCTGAGAATGGCGAAAGTGCTTGGACATGTGGAGAATCCGTTGGCTGTGCGTACCACCAGAAGGAAGATCGCCCGGCTCAACACCCTCATCCACGAGTATGCACTCGGCATACGTACGAAATCCAACTAAGTGAGGTTCGCGTCCAATGGAAGCAAATAAGAAAAGGTTCACCGGAGTGGTGACAAGCGACAAGATGGAGAAAACCATCGTTGTGGCGATTTCGACTAGAAGACTGCATCCTCTCTACAAGAAGTATGTGACCCGCACCAAGAAGGTGAAGGCGCATGACGAGAGAAATGACGCCCATATCGGTGATACGGTCCGTGTGGTCGAGTGTCGCCATATCAGCAAGGATAAGTGCTGGCGCCTCGAGCAGATCGTTGAACGGGCCAAATAGCAAGGAGCAACGTCATGGTACAGATGCAGACATATTTGAACGTAGCGGACAATAGTGGTGCCAAGCGCGTCCAGTGTATCAAGGTCCTTGGCGGCAGCCATAGGATGATCGCTGGCGTGGGCGACATCATTGTCGTCGCTGTGAAGGACGCGCTCCCCAACAGCGCCATCAAGAAAGGTGATGTGCTGAAGGCAGTGATCGTCCGCACGAAAAAAGAATACCGCCGACCTGACGGTACCTATATCAGGTTCGATGACAATGCGTGTGTGGTCATCGATGCCAACAATAACCCGCGCGGTAAGCGCATCTTCGGGCCAGTCGCTCGCGAACTTCGCGAAGGCGGTTTCGTCAAGATCGTTTCCCTTGCGCCGGAAGTGTTGTAGGAGTTTGGAAGATGAAACTGAAGAAGAATGACAACGTCAAGGTTCTCGCAGGAAAGGACAAGGGCAAGACCGGTCGTATCCTGAAAATTGACCACGAGAGCCAGCGGGTCGTCGTCCAGGGAGTGAACATGGTCAAGAAGACCATGAAAAAGCGCTCCCAGCAGGATCAGGGCGGCATCAAGGAAATCGAGGCACCGATTCATGTTTCCAATGTTGCCTTCTTGTTGAAGAATGGTCAGACTACACGGATCGGCATGAAGGTTGACGAGAAAGGAGTCAAGACTCGTTTCGCTAAGAAAACCGGGGAAGTGATCTAATGGAAAAGTTTGTACCTAATCTGAAAACAAAGTATCTTGAGAAGGTTGCTCCCGAGCTCTTCTCTGAGTTTGGCTATAAGTCCAAGATGCAGATCCCTGCGCTCGAGAAAATCTCCGTGAGCGTTGGTGTCGGCGATGCCATTGTCAACAAGAAGCTTCTTGACGCGGCTGTGAAGGAACTCGAGCAGATCACCGGGCAGCATGTCGTCAAGACGAAAGCACGCAAGTCCATCGCGAACTTCAAGGTCCGTGCGGGCCAGGAGATCGGTGCGGTGGTTACGCTCCGCGGCGACAACATGTGGTTCTTCCTTGAGCGTCTGATCGGCGTTGCGCTTCCTCGGGTCAAGGACTTCAAGGGCGTCAATCCCAACGCTTTCGATGGAAACGGAAACTATGCGCTCGGCATTACCGAGCAGATCATTTTCCCGGAAATCGATTATGACAAGATCGAGCGTGTAAGTGGTTTGAACGTTGCTATCGTGACTTCGGCCAAGACCGATGAAGAGGGGTACGCCTTGCTGAAGAAGTTGGGCATGCCGTTCGCCAAATAAGGTGGAGTAGAACAAGATGGCAAAGAAATCAATGATCATCAAGGCGAACAGAACGCCGAAGTTCAGTACCAGGAAGGTCAACCGCTGTAAGATTTGTGGACGACCCCGCGGTTATATGCGGAAATTCGAAATGTGCAGGATTTGCTTTCGGAAGCTTGCCAGTGAAGGGCAGATCCCAGGCGTTACCAAATCCAGCTGGTAGGAGATAAACATGGCTATAAGTGATCCTGTTGCCGATATGCTGACAAAAATCAGGAATGCTAGCATGGCTAAGCATGAGAAGGTTGAGATTCCGACATCCAAGATGAAGCTTCAGATCGTCAAGATCCTGAAGAACGAAGGATATATCAAGAATTTCAAGAAAGTGGTCAACAAAGACGGCGTGAATACAATTCGTATCTTCCTGAAGTACGATGAGAAGCAGAACCCGGTTCTCCACGGTATCGATAGAATTTCCACTCCCGGACGGCGTGTGTATTCTGGATACCGCGATATGCCGAGGGTCTACAACGGCTACGGTGTGGTTGTTGTCTCGACATCCTCCGGTATCATCACGGGTAAGAAAGCTAGTGAGAAGAAGGTCGGTGGTGAACTGATCTGCTCAATTTGGTAAGGTGGTGGACTATGTCTCGAATAGGTAAGTTACCGATTGCATTGCCCAAGGGAGTCACCGTCAAGGCAATTGACGGGGTGGTTTCCGTTGAGGGACCGAAAGGGAAACTGGTTCAGAATTACCGTCCCGAAGTGGAAATCGCTGTTTCCGCCGATCAAGTGGTGGTAACCAGGAAAGAAGACACGAAGGAAGGGAGGAGCTTTCACGGGCTCTACCGCCAGCTGGTAAGGAACATGATCGTCGGAGTCTCGAACGGATTCTCGAAGAAGCTCCAGATCAACGGTGTCGGTTATCGTGCGGAAGTGAAGGGTAAAATCCTCTTGCTCAACCTTGGTCTTGCGACCCAGATTGAGTTCATGATTCCCTCCGATGTGCAGATTGTCTGCGAGAACCCCAGTACCGTCGTGGTATCCGGAGTCAACAAGCAGCGGGTCGGCCAGGTCAGTGCTGAAATCCGTTCCCTCAGGGCTCCTGAGCCGTACAAGGGCAAGGGTATCAAGTATGACACCGAAGTCATTCGGCGCAAGGTCGGCAAGTCTGGCGGCAAGAAATAGGTAGGATGAACAAATGAACAGAGTTTTGGATAAGCAGAGAAAGAGAGCCAAGCGCAAGGTTCATATCAGAAAGCATATCTCCGGAACCGCGGCCAAGCCGAGGATGACTGTATTCAGAAGCAATTCACACATGTATGTGCAAGTCATCGACGATGTCGCGGGTCACACCCTCGTTTCGGCGAGCAGCATGGAAGCTGAGCTCCGTGAGTTGAAGAACACGGTTGCCGATGCGGCCAAGCTCGGAGAGGTGATCGGAAAGCGGCTCCTTGAGAAGAACATTGATTCCGTTGTGTTCGACCGCAACGGGTACCTCTTCCATGGTATTGTGAAGAGCATCGCCGACGGTGCCAGAAAAGCCGGGATCAAATTCTAGGGGGATATGGTGGATAGGTCAGATAGAAACAAAGACAACGAGTTCGTCGAGAAGTTGGTCAAGCTCAACCGGGTTTCCAAGGTCGTCAAGGGTGGAAGGCGGTTTTCATTCTCCGCCCTCGTCGTGGTGGGAGACCAGAACGGCAAGATCGGATATGGTTCCGGAAAGGCCAATGATGTCACCGAGGCGATCCGCAAGGCCGTCGACAAAGCCAAGGAGCACATGATTGTCGTTCCCATGGTCAAGTCGACCATACCTCACGAAATCGTCGGAGATTTCAAGAGTGCGAGCGTACTGCTCAGGCCAGCTGTTCCCGGTACCGGAGTAATTGCCGGCGGTGCTGTCCGTCACGTCATGGATGCTTGCGGCATCAAGGACGTGCTGAGCAAGTCTCTCGGTTCCAAGAACAGCATCAATACGGTCAAGGCGACCTTCGTGGCGCTTGAGCACCTGTTCGATGCCAAGGAACTCGCAAAGAGCCGGGGCAAGTCCCTGAGCGAGATGTGGGGGTAATCCATGGCCGATGAAAAGAAGATCAAGATAACGTTGGTGAAGAGTGTCATCGGGAGTCTTCCTGCACAGAGGAAGACTGTCAAGGCGCTCGGCCTCAAGAAAATCGGCAGCTCCGTGGAGCATGACGCCAGTCCCTCCATCAAGGGAATGGTCCGTGCCGTCGCCCACCTGGTAAAAGTCGAGGAGATGTAACATGGGACAGATCAACGCACCCTATGGTGCCAATACGAAGAAAACGATCGTAGGTCGTGGTTCCTCTTCCAAGGGACGGACCTGTGGTCGTGGTAACAATGGGCAGAATGCCCGCTCCGGCGGTGGCGTGCGTCCTGGATTCGAAGGCGGTCAGATGCCTTTGTTCCGGCGTGTCGCTCGTCGTGGATTCTCCAACTATCCTTTCAAGCAGGAGTTCCAGGTAATCTCCTTGGACGCTGTCTCCGCTTGGTTCGAGGACGGTGAGGTGGTGAGCCTCGATTCTCTGAAAGACAAGTCTCTTGTAAAGGGTGCCGATGCACAGGCCAAGGTTCTTGCCAATGGAGAGCTTACGAAGAAGGTTATCTTCGAGGGACTCAAGATATCTGCAGCTGCGGTCGACAAGATCAAGGCCGCGGGTGGCGAAATCAGATAAAGAAGAGGATCGTGATGTCTAACTCCTTGGTGAATATGTTCAAGATCGAAGAACTCAGGAAAAAGATCCTCTGGACCTTCCTGATGCTCGTGGTTTTCCGGGTAGGGGCTTTCATACCCATCCCGGGAATAGATCCTGAGGTGTTGAAACTCTACTTCCTTTCCCAAAGCAACTCGAGTACCATCGGACTTACGGAGTATCTGAACTTCTTTGCCGGTGGAGCATTCTCGAACTTCTCGGTATTCATGCTCGGCATCATGCCCTACATCTCGACGCAGATCATCCTGCAGTTGTTGATGTTGGTCGTTCCCAGCCTGAAGAAACTGACCGAGGACGCTTCCGGAAGAAAGAAGATGCAGCAGTATACCCGTTACGGGACTATCCTGGTCTGCCTCATCCAGTCCTACGTGGTCACCGTGTACGCGAAATCCATTCCCGATGTCATGACCTTGGGAATCGTTCCCTTCACACTGATTGCCATGCTGTCCGTCACTACGGGTTCCATGTTTCTCGTGTGGGTGGGAGACCAGATCACCCAGCGTGGTGTCGGCAACGGAATTTCCCTGCTGATCTTCGCGGGTATCGTCGCCCGGATCCCCGATTCGTTGGTGACCTTGTTCAGGAGTGTCCAGGCCGGAACCCTCAATCCGATCGTCGTGATCGTAGTCTTCGCCATGTTCGCGGCAGTCGTGGCGTTGGTCGTCTACGAACAACGCGGTCAGAGGAAGATCCCGGTGCAGTATGCGAAGAGAGTGGTCGGCAGGAAAATGTACGGTTCGCAGAGCACCTACATTCCGTTCAAGATCAATCCTTCCGGGGTAATCCCCGTAATTTTCGCTTCCGCGTTGCTCTCATTCCCCTTGCAGATTGCTGCATCATTGGGGCCTGAGGTACGTTGGTTGCAATCGGTAGCAAATTGGCTTGACCCGCAGGGCGCCCCCTATCTGATCATCTACACCCTGCTGATCATTGCCTTCGCTTTTTTCTACACCCAAGTAAGCCTGAACCCGATCGAGATGGCCAAGCAGATCAGGGAGAACGGAGGTTCCGTTCCCGGCGTACGCACGGAACGTCTGGAAGAATACCTTTCCAAGGTGCTCAACCGGATCGTGTTGCCCGGAGCCCTGTTCCTTGCGTTCATCGCATTGATTCCGACGGTTGTACAGAAATTCTTCAACTTCCCGGCTTCAGTGGCGATGCTTCTCGGTGGAACCTCATTGATCATCATGGTCGGTGTCGACCTTGATACGATGAGCCAGATCGAAGGTATCATGAAGATGCACCATCACGATGGGATCACCAGCAAAGGTAAGATCAAGGCAAGGAATCTATAGGAGATACATGAAATGAAAGTACGGGCAAGTGTCAAACCGATGTGTGACAAGTGCAAGGTCATCAGACGCGCTGGGGTGGTCCGCATCATATGTGAGAATCCCAAGCACAAGCAGAGACAGAGATAACTGAGGAGGCCAGTTGATGGCGAGAATTGCAGGTGTTGATTTACCGAACAAAGCGGTGAAGATTGCATTGACTTATATTTATGGAATTGGCCGGGTCTCGGCGCTCGAGATCTGCCAGAAGAGCAACATCAATCCCGACGAGAGGATGAATAATCTCTCCGCCGACGATGTGAATGAACTGCGGAAGCTCATTGAGAACGAGTACAAGGTCGAAGGTCGTCTGAGGACCGAGGTCGCACTCAATATCAAGCGCCTGATGGACATCGGGTGCAACCGCGGACTCCGTCACAGGAAGGGACTGCCGGTGCGTGGCCAAAGGACGAAGACCAATGCAAGGACCCGAAAGGGCAAGAAGAAGACCGTCGCCGGTAAGAAGAAATAAGGAGAGTTGAAAGTGGCTAAGGCAAAGCGCAAAGTCAAGAAGACGGTATACGAAGGGAATGTCTACATCCAGGCGACGTTCAACAATACCATTGTGACAGTCACCGATCTGACCGGGAACGCAGTTTCATGGGCAAGTGCCGGTGGGCTGGGTTTCAGGGGAGCCAAGAAGTCGACTCCTTATGCAGCACAGACAGCTGCCGAGACGGCGGCGAAGAAGGCGATGGACTATGGCCTTCGTGAAGTCAACGTATTCGTCAAGGGCCCCGGTGTCGGCCGTGAGTCAGCCATCAGGACCTTGGGTGTGCTCGGATTGAAAGTCAGGAGCATAAGGGACGTTACTCCCATTCCCCATAATGGTTGCCGTCCGCGGAAGACCAGAAGAGTCTGATAAGGAGTAGGTGTAAACATGGCTAGATATACAGGACCCAAATGCAGATATTGTCGCGCTGAGAAGACGAAGCTGTTCCTCAAGGGCGAGCGCTGCCACACTGGCAAGTGCCCGATTGCGAAGAAGAACTCCGGTACTCCTGGAAAGGATCCTCGCGCACGACAGAAGAAAATGACCGACTACGGAATGCAGCTCCGCGAGAAGCAGAAGCTCAAGAGGATGTATTGCATGCTCGAGAAGCAGTTCAAGCTTACCTTCGACGAAGCTGCCCGTATCCCCGGCAAGACCGGTGAGAACCTCATCATGTTGCTCGAGCGCAGGCTTGACAACGTCGTGTTCCGCCTTCATTTCGCCACCAGCCGCAACCAAGCGGCCCAGTTGGTGAATCACGGACACGTGTTCGTCAACGGCAAGAGAGTTGATATCCCCTCCTACCGCCTGAAGGCAGGCGATGAGGTGGCCATCGGATCTCATGGCCAGAAAATGCTCATCATCAAGGAGAACCTCAAGGAGTTCTCGAAGTCCGGTGTCTCACCGTGGCTCTCCCTTGATCCGGATACCATGAAGGGATCCTTCCTGGCGGTTCCCAGACGTTCCGACGTCGCCGAAGTCGCCGACATCAAAGAGCAGCTGGTCGTAGAACTCTATTCTCGTTAAGGAGTAACCATGGCACGTAAAAACCTGTTGAAAGGATTCAAGAAGCCCAAAGGAATAACCTTCGAGCACAGCTTGGTGGAGCCCGATTCGGGGAGGTTCATAGCCTACCCGTTCGAGCGTGGTTTCGGTACCACCGTCGGCAATACGCTCAGGAGGATCCTGCTCTCTTCAATCCAGGGATACGCCGTTACCGCCGTGAAATTCACCAGCTTCAACGAGGAGGGCATCCCCCACCTTGTTTCAAGCGAGTTTGAGCCGCTCCCCGGAGTTGTAGAGGACATCCCCGATATCATCGCACGCATCAAGAAACTGAAGATCAAGATGCCTGAGGATATCGAAGGTACCGTTCTCTTGATCGAGTGCAAGGGTCCCGGGACCATCACCGGAGCCAACCTCGAGATGAACAATGTCGAGATCATGAACAAGGACCTGGTCCTGTTCACGGTAATGGATGATGCGAATCTCGAAATGGAGCTCCAGATCGATCTCTCCAGAGGCTATGTGCCCGCAGAGGTGAACGAAAAGTATATCGAAGAGATCGGAACCATCCCCATAGATGCGAACTTCTCTCCCGTGACCCGGGTGAAGTACGAGATCGAGCCTACCCGTGTCGGGCAGAGAAGCGACTACGACAAGCTCGTGCTCGATGTATTCACCGATGGAACGATCTCCCCGGAGAATGCGTTGGCTGAGGCTGCGAAGATCGCAAAGGACCATTTTGCCATCTTCATCAACTTCGATGAGAGCTTGGTGAACAGTGGCGATGAGGTCGATGAGGAAGAGGAGCGGATCAAGAAACTGCTCAATACATCGGTCGAGGAGCTTGAGCTGACGGTCCGTTCGAGCAATTGCTTGAAGAATGCCAACATCAAGACCATCGGGGACTTGACCAAGAAGACCGAGGAAGAGATCGCGAAGACCCGGAATTTCGGCAAGAAATCGCTCTCCGAGATCAAGGAAAAGTTGAAGGAATGGAATCTGAGCCTCGGCATGACGGATTACAGTGTCCTGAAGAACTCGATCAGAATACCAGGGAACAAGGAAGAAGAGAATGAAGCATAGGATTGGTTTTAATGCATTGAGCCGCCGTTCCGGCCAAAGGAAAGCGCTGAAGCGCAATATGGTGACCTCGCTTTTCCGCTATGAACGCATCGAGACGACCAAGGCGAAAGCCAAGGAAGTGCAACGCATGGCTGAAAAAATGATCACTCGTGCGAAGGTCGATTCCGTCCATGCACGTCGTATGATCGCCCGTGACATCAATGATGAGGCGGTATTGGCCAAGTTGTTCACCGATATCGCTCCCCTGTTTGTCGATCGCAAGGGCGGGTATACCCGCATCCTGAAGACAGGCAACAGACAGGGCGATGCCGCTGAGATGGCAATCCTCGAGCTGGTCGTACGTACGGAAAAGCCGAAGAAGAAGTCCGATTCCAAGAAAGAGAAGGAGGCGCCCAAGAGCGCCAAGGAGAAGGCCGAGTAAGGTCTTCGCCTGACATCCCTTTCGGGGAACACCACAGGCCGCTATCGATGAGATGGCGGCCTTATTCTATCCTCAGGAAAGAATAGGTGCGTCCGGAGCTGATGACAGGACCTCGATAAAATTCCCCTGTCCCTTGACATTGGTTCAGTTCCTCCCGTATTATGGTTTCACTACAATGGGGGAAATGCTATGAATCTATTACTGCTTATCCCTCTTTGTCTTGGTTGTATCATTCTAGGTTGGCTAATTCGTTGGATGTATGCGAGGTTCAAGCTTACCTCTATCGAACAGAAAGCTGTTCGGTTGAGCCAGGAAGCGATAAAAGAGGCAGAAGCCAAAAGCAAGGAGCTTCTGATTGAGACTCGTGATCAGTTGTTGAAAGAACAACAGCAGCAAGAACGTGAGGCGAGAGAGCGCAGAAGTGAACTTCTGAGAACAGAACAGAGACTGTTGAAGAAGGAAGAGAATTTAGAACGAAAACAAGCGGAACTAGATGTCCAAAAGAGGCAACTGGCAGACAAAGAGGCAAAGAATGTCCAGCGTGAGAAATCACTCTCCGAGATGGAGCAAAACTGGATAACGGAATTGGAACGGGTCGCTGGTATGACTTCGGAAGAGGCCAAGCAAGCGATCATCGAGACATTGCAAAATGATGCGAAGCGTGACGCGCAGGTCATCATCAACAAGATCGAGCAGGATGCTCAGCTGAAGGCTGACAAGCTTGCGAGGGACATCATCGTGACGTCCATCCAGCGGCTTGCCACCGAAGTGAGTTCAGAGGTCACCGTGACCACGGTAAGCCTGCCGAGTGATGAGATGAAGGGCCGGATCATCGGTCGCGAGGGAAGGAACATCAGGACGCTCGAAACCCTTACCGGTGTCGATGTGATCATCGATGATACTCCCGAGGCGGTCGTGATTTCCTGTTTCGATCCTGTCAGGAAGGAGATTGCACGGGTTGCACTCGAGCGGTTGGTCCAGGACGGACGTATCCACCCGGCGCGTATCGAAGAGGTGGTCGCGAAAGTTACCAAGGAGATTTCCCGTGTCATCATGGAGGAGGGAGAGAAGGTCATCTTCGATCTCGGAATCCATAACATGAGCCAGGAGATGGTCAGGGCACTCGGACGGCTTCACTTCAGGACCAGCTATGGTCAGAATGTGCTCAGCCACTCGAAGGAGGTCGCCATACTCGCCGGCATGATTGCCGCCGAGGTGGGCGCAGACCGTGAGATCGCCCGAAGGGGCGGCTTGCTGCATGATATCGGAAAGGGCATTGAATCGGACGGTGATGCGAACCACGCTGAGATGGGAGCCGATTTGGCCAAGCGTCTTGGAGAGGATCCTCGTGTCATCAACTCGATTCTGTCCCACCACAACGATATCGAACCTTCTTGCATCGAGTCGGTGATCGTGCAGATTGCAGATGCAATCTCAGCCGCAAGGCCGGGAGCCCGTCGTGAGACGCTCGACAATTATATCAAGCGTCTCGAGAGTCTGGAGCAGATTGCAGAGAGCTTCTCCGGTGTCGACAAGGCTTATGCGATCCAGGCAGGACGCGAGCTGCGCATTCTGGTCAACAATGATAGCGTGACCGATGACGGGGCCAAGGACATTGCCAAGGGAATTGCAGGGCGGATCGAAGCGGAGTTGCGGTACCCTGGTCGGATCAAGGTGACGATCATCAGGGAGATGCGTGTTGTCGAGTACGCTCGGTAGCGAAGGATTGTATGTCTAGAGGGAAACATATTACGGCTCTGTTGCTCGGGGATGTCATCGGACAACCCGGGTGCAGAGCCCTTTTCATTGGATTGCCGCAGCTGATCAAGAAGCACCGTGCGGATATCGTGGTCCTCAACGGAGAGAATGCTGCCGACGGATTCGGCCTCACCGAGGAGCTTGCCAGGAGTTTCTTCTCCTTGGGTGTCCATGTGATCACCTCGGGAAACCACATCTGGCAACGGGAGGAGATCCTCCCGTTCATGCACAAGGACAATCGTGTATTGCGTCCTGCGAACTACCCGCCGAAAGTACCCGGGCAAGGATTCGTGGTGGTCGAGATCTCGGGACGGAAGATCGCGGTGGTGAACCTTCAGGGACGTCACCAGATGACCCCGATCGATTGTCCGTTCCAGGTCGGATCGTCGATTGTCGACAAGCTGCGCAAGCAGACCAACCTGATCCTTGTCGACTTTCATGCCGAACTCACCCAGGAAAAGGAGGCGATGGGATTGTTCCTTGATGGTCGTGTTTCTGCTGTCGTCGGAACCCATACCCACGTACAGACCGCAGATGAGAAGATCCTGCCCAAGGGGACTGCATACCTCACGGATCTTGGTCTCTGCGGTCCTTTGGATGGTGTCATCGGATCGGTTCCCTCGATAGCGATCAGGCGGCAGATGACCCAAATTCCGCTGAAGAATGAAATATTCGACGCTCCCTCGCATCTGCAGGGAGTCGTCTGCTCGATCGATGGGGAAACGGGTAAGGCTCTCTCCATCGTTCGTGTCAGCGAGAGCTTCGGAGTGTGAGGCTCCACGCCATGAGTTCGCATCATGAGAAACTGAGCTTGCTTGAGTTGCTGTCCCGACAGTATCCCGGCTATGGGAGGGAGCAGCTGAAGGCCTTCGTGGATTGCCGGCAAGTTTCCATCGAAGGGGAAACCTGTACCGATGCACGATCTGTCTATCCGAGTGAAAGTATTGTCGATCTGCATATCCCGAAATATGTTTCGAGAGGCGGCCTGAAACTCGAACATGCACTTGCCGCCTGGCATCTCGATGTGAACGGCTTGATCATGCTCGATGCAGGATCCTCTACCGGAGGTTTCACCGATTGCCTACTCCAGAACGGAGCGAAAGCTGTCCATGCCGTGGATGTCGGGTACAATCAACTCGATTACAAGTTGCGTACCGATGACCGGGTGATCGTGCATGAGCGGCAGAACATCATGCTGGTCGAATCATTGGATCCTCGTCCCGATGCTGCGGTGGCGGACCTTTCCTTTCGGTCCATCACCGGGGCCGCCAGACATATCCTCTCACTCACCCGCAACGGCTGGTTGGTGAGCCTGGTCAAGCCGCAGTTCGAAGTTCCCAAAGGCTATGATGAATTCTCAGGCGTAGTGGATGACCGTGATCTCCTTCACCGTATCTTGACCGATGTGATTTCGTCGCTGAGGCAGGAGGGATTGGGTCTGTATGGATTGGAAGAGTCTCCGATCCAGGGAAAGAAAGGTAACCGCGAGTTCCTCGCGCTCCTCCGCTTCGACGGTGGCATGACGGTATCCGAGATCGCGCAAAGGATCGGGATCGTGGTGACTGCCTTCTGAGGATCACCACTCTTTGCCATCCACCAAAATGACCACATCTCGAAGACTGCCATCCGACAGGATCGTCCTTTTCAATTGGGTCCTCCTTCTGTCAAGCTCAGGATCCAAGGACATCTTGCCAAGGAACTCCTTCGTAAGATCCACGAATGCGATCCTGTTCGATACGCTCAAGCCGATCAGACGCGTATCGGAGGGAATGAAGGTGATCGCTCCCTCACGCAGCGCAGCACCGTCGGGGCCGCGAAGCAGTGCCTCGATCCGTGCATGACGGGAAAGCGTACCCTGGAAGGGAGTCTCGAAGACCTGGTACCGGTACGTTTCCGGATCAGCAGTTGGGACGGGGAACACCAAGGAAATGGTACGAGACATACTGTCTGTCGAACCTTGTGAATCCCGGTAGGAGCTGATCAGCTCCCCCATTCCCGATTCGATGAACGCCTGCTTCATCCTGGGAAGGGAGACGGCGATGAGGATCACACTGATGACAATGACCGACAACCAAAGCCAGAGTAACAATCGGTGCGGCATTTTTCGGGAGCTCTCGTTCATGATCCCAGCATACACCACAACCGATATCCAATTCGAGTATCTATTTACATAGGGTTGAAAACCCCGTATGATACAGCCATCTATGAGAATCTTGAAGGGTATCGCAGCCTCCTCAGGCATCGGGATCGGTCGTGCTTTTCTTTATGTCCATGAAAAGCTCGTGATTCCTCATGTCTACATCCCCGCAGCGAAAATCAACGCTGAGAAGGAACGGTTCCAGCATGCCTTGGGTATGGTCGGTGGCGAGCTTGGCAACATGCTCGACGAATCTGCCGCAGAAGATCATCGGAAGATTCTCGAGACCCACTTGCTCATGCTCTCCGATCCCGAGTTCAACGTCATGGTGAAGAAGCGGATCGAATCCGATTCGATCTGTGCCGAGTGGGCTGTCGAAAGCATTCTCTCAAGTCTCATCGAGACGCTGGAGAAAGCTGATGATCCGGTCCTCCGTGAACGGGGTGCCGACCTCTACGACATCGGGTGGCGGGTCATCAGGCAGATGATGGGCAAGCGGAGGCCCGACCTTGCTGCGATCAATGAGGAAGTGGTCCTCGTCGCAGATACCTTGCTTCCCTCCGAGGCGCTCTCGCTCGACCACATGAACGTCAAGGCGATTGCCTTGGATGGCGGGGGGCGGACCAGCCACGTCGCGATTCTCGCGAGAGCCTTGCAGATTC
The DNA here is from genome assembly GCA_018433865.1 of Spirochaetales bacterium. Lineage (GTDB taxonomy): Bacteria > Spirochaetota > Spirochaetia > Sphaerochaetales > Sphaerochaetaceae > UBA8525. Next base: position 47,594 of record JAHDQJ010000006.1, read on the forward strand.
CTACGGTCGTAGGACTCGGGAAGATCACCGGGAAGGTCAGCCCGGGCGATGAGATCATCGTCGACGGGAATCTCGGAGAGGTCGCCATCAGGCCGAGCAGCGCTTCGGCACACAAGATGCGGAATCGTTATGACCGATGGATGGAACACGAGAGGGAGTTGCAAGATCTCGCTGCCTTGGAAGCGGTCACCAAGGACGGACATCGGGTGGAGTTGAAGGCGAATATCGAGACGGTTGATGAAATCGATTCGGTACTGAAGCACGGAGCCGGAGGCGTCGGCCTGTTCCGTTCCGAGTTCCTCTTTCTCAAACCCGGAGGAGCCACCGAAGAGGAGCAGTTCACTGCCTACCGCGATGTGATCGAGAGGATGCACAAGTCAGGCTCGGTAACCATCAGGACCATAGATGTCGGTGGGGACAAGGTCATTCCGGGCATGGAGGGCCTCGGTGAGGAAAACCCGATTCTCGGGTGGCGGGCCGTGCGTTTCTGTCTCTCCAGGAAGGATATTTTCCGGACCCAATTGCGGGCGATGCTCCGTGCTTCCGCCTACGGCAAGCTGAAGATCATGTTTCCCATGATCAGCGGGCCGGAGGAGTTGGACAACGTCCTGTTGGTGTTGGACCAGGTGAAAGATGAGTGTCGGAGTACCGGCATTCCGTTCGATGAGGATGTCGAGGTGGGTACCATGATCGAGGTCCCCTCTGCAGCGCTCTGTGCCGATTTGCTTGCACCGAAGACCGACTTCTTCTCGATCGGGACGAATGACCTGATCCAGTATACCATTGCGGTCGACCGCGGCAATGACAAGATTGCCTATCTCTACCAGCCGTTCCACCCCGGAGTCCTGCGGCTGATCAGGTTGATCGTGGAGAAAGGACACCAAGCCGGCATTCCCGTTGCTATGTGCGGTGAGATGGCCGGAGATCCTCTTTCGACAGTATTGCTGTTGGGACTGGGGATCGACGAGTTCAGCATGAGTCCCCAGAGTTTGCTGGAGATCAAGAACATCATCCGTTCGATTACCCTTGCCGAGGCCAAGGAGTTGGTTGGCAAGGTGATGGAAATGAACTCGTATATACACATCGACACATATGTAAGGGAATGGATGCATGATAGATTCGGAGACTTTGTCACTACATGAGACAGGACTGCCTGTCATAGCGATCATCGGTCGACCCAATGTCGGCAAATCGACGCTTTTCAATCGCTTGATCAAGAAACGGCGCGCAATCACGGATGCGACTCCCGGGGTTACCCGGGATCCCATCCCTGAGAGGTGGCTCTTGGGAAACCATCCTGTCCTTCTCGTGGACAGTGGTGGGGTGAAGCTCGACCAGGAGGGCTTGGACTTCCTGGTCACCAAGAAGAGTCTCGGCCTCTTGCAGGTAGCTGATGCGATCGTGTTGCTGATGGATTGCACGGAGGTCACTGCCGAGGATGAGATGCTCATCAGTGCACTCCGTCCCTACACAGAAAAGACGATCATCGCGGTAAACAAGGTGGATGATCCGGTACGTGACGATCTGGTCTGGGACTTTCACCGCTTCGGATACCCGCGTGTCATCGGTGTCTCCTCAGCGCATGGGCTGGGCATCGATGTGCTCGAGGAACAGCTGCTCGAGATGTTGGATCTCGAGGAGGTACAAGATGCTCCGGAGGAGACCCATCGCGTCAGGATTGCGGTGCTTGGCAAGCCGAACACAGGAAAGTCGACCCTCACGAACCTGCTGACAGGCAAGGAAACCTCCATTGTCAGTGAGATTCCGGGGACGACCCGTGACGTCATCATGGGTGAATTTTCCTACAAGGGTACCGCATATACCATTCTCGATACCGCTGGCATCAGGCGCAAGAGCAAGGTCGAGGAGGATGTGGAGTACTACTCGGTCAACCGGGCCATCAAGACGATCGATGATGCTGATGTAGTCCTTCTGATGATCGATGTGACCACAGGCTTGGTTGAACAGGACAAGAAGATCGCACAACTGATCGTCCGCAGGGGCAAGGGAGTCGTGCTGGTGTTCAACAAGACCGACCTCCTCAGCGGGGTGGGAAACGAATTGCAGGCGATCAAGGACCGGGCACGGTTCCTCTTCCCCATACTTTCGTTTGCACCTATCGTCCCCATCAGCGCGAAAGATGGTCTCGACGTGGAGAAGTTGCTCGATTGCATCTGGTCCGTATGGAGACAGTTGACCAAGCGAGTCGAGACCGCGCAGCTGAACAACTTCCTGCGTGACTGGTCGGAGGCATATCAACCTCCGAGGGGAACGCAAGGTCACTTCAAGATCTACTATGGGACTCAGGTGAGTGCTCCTCCAGTCAGGTTCCTCTTCTTCGTCAACAGGAAGAAAGATTTCCCGCAAGGGTACCTGCAGTACCTGAAGAACTGCATCCGCCGCGACTTGGGATTCACCCAGATTCCCGTCGAGGTGGAACTGAAAGAGCGGAGGAGAAATTCTCCCGAGACACGTTTGTAATGAAAATACAGGTCGTGTGTTTTGATATAGATGGGACGTTGTACCCGAAGTGGGTCACCGACTGGAAGTTGGTCCGCTCCTTCTTTCCCTCTCCTGCGTTGGCGCTGCGGTATCAGCGGTTCCGCCAGGAGGTACGGAAAGAGGAGGGAGTCCTCACGGTCCCCCAGAACGAACAGGGTTTCCGAAGGCGTCAGGCCGAGTGGATCGCCGGTGAAGGGAAAAGTGACGCGTGTATCGAACGGATATGCGATCGTATCGAGCGGCAGTTTTATGCCTCATGGCGAAAATCATTCGCGCACCTGACTCCCTTTCCTCTCGTGCGGACCGTCCTTGAGGAGCTCAAAAGGCGTGGTGTCGTGGTGGCTGCGTTGTCCGATTTTCCCATAGAGGGAAAACTCAAAGCCCTGGGCGTGGAAGATTTGGTCGATTTTTCGGCATGTACCGAGCAATCGGGATACCTGAAGCCGCATCCTGCGCCGTTTCATCTGGTGTGCGATGTGTTGAAAGTGGATCCCGCGCACGTCCTCTATGTGGGGGACAGCTGTCGGAAGGACATGGTCGGAGCGGCAAGGGTCGGAATGCGTAGCTGCTTGATCGCACCGAAGGCAAAGGATCCGTCGAAGCGATCTCGCCTCCATCAGGAGTGTCCGGAAGCGAATGCGATATGTGCCGATTACGTAGAGTTTCATCAAAGGATCGAAGAGTTGCTTGCATAGGGGGTTGTCATGTGGGAGATGTTGCCTATTCTCCTCTCGATAGGGTTGTTCGTGCTGACATTGATCATCATCTTTACCCTGCGGAGTTCGGACAGTAGAAATAGAAGACTCGATATCATGCGCCGGTATGTTGCTCAGTACATGGCAGAGGTGAAGCGCTCGGAGGATCATCTGAAAGAGACGGTCGTCGAAGTCGACAGCCGTGTCGCGCAAAGTCGTCAGGAGCTTGATGACTTGCTTTCCCACATCACTGCCCAGCGAGACCTGCTGATCACACATTCCGAGGATCTGGATGAGCTGCAGAAAACCCTGACGTATTACCACGAGGTGCTCGGGCAACTCGGAGCGATGACAGAGAAAGCGGAACTGCGTACCAGACAAGTGAAGGACGAGGTGACAAAGGTAGAGCAGGTACGGCAAACCATCGAGGAGTTCATGACCCGAACTACTGCATCCGAGGAGCGTCTGAATCAACTGGCAAACCGGTTGAACCATGCAGTCGAACAACATGGGCTCAGGATCGAACAGCAGGTCGAAGAATCGGTGGCGGAGGCCAAGACGAAAATCGAGTACTTGCTTGACGACTCACTGAACCATACGGATGCGACATTCCAGACCATGATCACGACAGTCCAGGCGTTCTTGCGAGAGTTGAACAATCGTACGGAGATCCTTGAGGAAGTGGTGAAGAGACTCACCGGGACTGCTGCAGGGACCTTGGGTGAACTGAGTGAGGGGATCAAGGAATCGCAGGGCGCTCTCGCCTTGCACGATCGCTCCTTGGCAGACCTGTCCAAGCACCGCAAGGAACTTGAACTCGCCGTGGAAAGTTTGAGTGCCACAAAGGAAGAGCTCGAGAAATCCATGGATGACGCTTCAACACAATTGAGAGAGAAGCATGCACACGTGGTGGAACTTGAGCAACAGTCAAGATCGTTGCAAGATGAGCTTGACCTGGCGCTTGCCGAGCGGCAACGGATGCTCGAAGAGGAAGAACGTCGCGAACTTGAGATGCGAGCACGCATGGTAGATCCGGAGTTACATGAAGAGGATCCTCAGGTGGAGCCGGAGCATCCTTTCGGTATTGCCATGGTGCAACAGTCAGATGATCCCGAGCTGGACGAACCCGAGCTGGACGAACCCGAACTGGACGAACCCGAACTGGACGAACCCGAACTGGACGAACCCGAGCTGGACGAACCCGAGCTGGACGAACCCGAGCTGGACGAACCCGAGCTGGACGAACCCGAGCTGGACGAACCCGAGCTGGACGAACCCGAGCTGGACGAACCCGAGCTGGAAGAACCCGAGCTGGAAGAACCCGAGCTGGACGAACCCGAGCTGGAAGAACCCGAACTGGAAGAACCCGATGATACTGAGAATTCTGAAGACCAGTGGGAAGAGGATCGGCCACGCAAGATCCATAGGATCGAATCTGCCCATTACGAGCCCGAAGAGGATGAGGAAGAGATCATCCTTGATGAGGATTCGGAAAACAGTTGACTCCGAAAATCCAGAGGACTTGTGCGTACGCTCTTGAGGAATTGTTTTCACTTGTGATACAGTCCATGAGTACCGAGGAATCGGCAAACTGATGCGAATCTAAGGATTGTATAAGCCGACCACCGGTGCATGACGCAACGGTTGGCCTGCATCTCCCATATGTCTGCCATCGTTGTGCATATCCAATGCAAGGCGGGTGGCAATCATGGCAAAATTCGTATTCGTGACTGGTGGCGTCGTCTCCTCTCTTGGCAAGGGCATAACAGCTGCGTCATTGGGTTGTCTGCTCAAGAGCCGGGGATATTCGGTAACTGTCCTGAAATTCGATCCTTATATCAATGTAGACCCCGGAACCATGAGCCCCTACCAACATGGAGAGGTCTTCGTGACCGACGACGGTGCGGAGACCGATCTTGATCTCGGACACTATGAGCGGTTCCTCGATATCTCGATCGGGGAGGCCAACAGTGTTACTGCGGGAAAGGTCTACTGGTCAGTGATCCAGAAGGAACGGCAGGGGGCCTACTTGGGGGGTACGGTACAGGTGATCCCCCATATCACGAATGAAATCAAGGGAAGGTTGCTCGGGTTGGCCGAATCTGCTGCGGCGGATATCGTCTTGGTTGAAATCGGCGGCACGGTGGGAGATATCGAAAGTCTTCCGTTCCTTGAGGCAATCCGGCAGATGCGGCGGGATTTGGGCAGACAGGATACCCTGTACCTGCACGTGACCCTCGTCCCCTATATCGCGGCGGCAGGTGAGTTGAAGACAAAACCCACGCAACACAGCGTAAAGGAGTTGCGGGGTATCGGCATACATCCGGATTTCATCATCTGTCGTTCGGACAGGCCATTGCCCCCGGGGATGAAAGAGAAGATCGCGATGTTCTGTGATGTGGACAAGGAGGCGGTCATTCCCAATCCTGATCTTCCTTCGATCTATGAGGTACCGCTTCTCTTTGAACGGGAGAATCTCGATGAACTGGTGTTGCAGCGGCTCGGTCTCGATCTGCGTGTCAGGGACATGGACGCTTGGCATGCTATGACGGCAAATCGCAGGCAATCGAAACAGAAGGTCCGCATTGCGCTCTGTGGCAAGTATGTGGATCTTTCGGATGCCTATATCAGTGTGACGGAATCGCTCAATCACGCGGGTTTCCACCATCGGTATGCGATAGACTTGGTGAAGCTCGATTCGGAGCATCTTGAAGGATTGGATGAAAAAGCGTTCGCCGAACTGTTTGCAGGGGTACACGGTATCGTCGTTCCAGGCGGATTCGGACTTCGTGGGATCGAGGGAAAGATCAGGACCATCAGGTATGCCCGTGAACGGAATATTCCGTTCTTCGGCTTGTGCCTCGGCATGCAGTGCGCGGTTGTCGAATTTGCCCGGAACGTGGCTGGATTGCCCGGAGCCGCGAGTTCCGAATGGTATTCCGATACTCCCTTCCCGGTAGTCGATCTCATGCCCGACCAGAAAGGAGTGGAGATGGGAGGGACCATGCGTCTCGGTTCCTATCCCTGTCACGTGGCAGAGGATTCCCTGCTCAGGAGTGCTTATGGAACCGATACGGTAGAAGAGCGGCACAGGCATCGATACGAGTTCAACAATGCGTATCGTGAACGATTGCAACGTGCAGGTTTGCGTTACGGGGGACTTTCCCCGGACGGTTCCTTGGTCGAGGCGGTAGAGATTGCCGGACATCCGTGGTTCGTGGGTGTGCAATACCATCCGGAGTTCAAGAGCCGGCCGAGCAAGCCCCATCCGCTGTTCAGGGATTTCATCGGAGCGGCGATACGATGTGCACGCGCATGATCAAGTTGTATCTGTTTCCTTGAAACACTTGACGATATCTTTCCGGCATGGTTATGTTTGTGGGGACTGCCAGGGGTGGATGACATGGCGGATCATGACCAGAGAGCATGTCCTCACGATTCGGCAGGTTTAGAACTACATACGCACAGGTAAGTCATGAGCAAGAAAGAGAAGAACATGAACAAGGATTTGGAGGCAGAGGTGCGCGTCCAGGATACGGGACGCGAGCAATCATCCGTCGCGGATACCGAACCGAAGGCGAAGGAATCGGCATCGGATGCACTGACTGCCCAGGAGGCACGTATCGAAGCGTTGGAAGAAGAGAACAAGAGGCTCGCCAAGGAATTGTCGGATGAGAAGGAGAGTTTCCTCCGCAAGGTCGCGGACATGGACAACTATCGCAAGCGGTTGGTTCGTGAGAAAGAGGCTGCCATACAGTTTGCGAACGAGCGCCTGCTGAACGATCTGATCCCCATCCTCGATGATTTCGAGCGTGCAATCGATGCCGGAGAACAGTCCGGTGACATCGGTGCGTACGCCGATGGCGTCAAGCTCATCCAGAAGCGTTTGCTCGACGTGCTTGACAGGAATTGGGGCCTGAAACGCATGGATGATCTCATCGGCAAGGAGTTCTCGCCGCATGAGCATGAGGCCATGATGATGGAAGAGGGCGAACATTTTGATACGGAGACCGTTCTTGCCGAATTGCAGAAGGGTTATTATCTTCATGATAGGGTTTTGAGAACCGCAAAAGTAAAGGTTGGAAAGCCGCTCTGACGGCAATGAGCTTTCTCTGATTGCACGACTAGGGTCGCTGGCAATCCCAATCTTGAGTATACAATGTTGATGGTGTGTTTCAAGGAGAAGAACCATGGGTAGAATAATCGGAATTGACTTAGGTACAACCAATTCATGTGTTTCCGTGATGGAGAATGGCGATGCTGTCGTGATCCAGAACTCGGAGGGCCAGCGGACCACTCCCTCCATCGTAGGTTTTACCGCGAAGGGAGAGCGTCTTGTCGGTCAGCCGGCCAAGAACCAGATCGTGACCAACGCGGAGAATACCGTGTATTCCATAAAGAGATTCATGGGACGCCGGTTCGGTGAGGTCCCTTCCGAAATCTCGAAGATTCCTTACAGGGTCATGGCAGGGCCTTCGGATGAGATCCGCGTCTCCATCAGGGGCAAGGATTATTCCCCCCAGGAGATTTCCGCTGCGATCCTTCAGAAGATGAAGAAGACCGCGGAGGATTACTTGGGAGAGACAGTTACCGAAGCTGTCATCACCGTCCCCGCATATTTCAACGATGCCCAGCGCCAAGCGACCAAGGATGCAGGAAAGATCGCCGGTCTTGAGGTGAAGCGGATCGTCAACGAGCCGACCGCTGCAGCTTTGGCATATGGACTTGGCAAGGATACGAGCAGGGAAGAGAAGATCGCCGTCTATGACTTGGGTGGCGGAACCTTCGATATCTCCATCCTCGAGCTTGGCGACGGTGTGTTCGAGGTCAAATCCACGAACGGGGATACACACCTCGGTGGTGATGATTTCGACCAGAAGATCATCGACTGGCTGGTGGAGAGCTTCAAGCAGGAGACCGGACTCGACCTCTCGAAGGACAAGATGGCCATGCAGCGGCTCCGGGAAGCTGCCGAGAAGGCGAAGATCGAGCTTTCCAGTACCAAGGATACCTCGATCAACCTGCCGTACATCACGGCGGATGCCTCCGGACCCAAGCACTTGCAGATGAACCTCTCGCGTGCCCGTTTCGAGCAGATGGTTTCGGATTTGGTGGAACGCAGTCGCAAGCCGTGTCTGAACGCGCTCAAGGACGCAGGACTCTCCGCGAAGGATATCGACGAGGTGATTCTCGTAGGCGGTTCGACCAGGATTCCTGCGGTCCAGGCCATTGTCAAGGAAATCTTCCAGAAGGAGCCGCACAAGGGAGTCAATCCCGATGAGGTCGTGGCGATGGGTGCTGCGATCCAGGGAGGCATCCTCGGTGGCGATGTGAAGGACGTGCTCTTGCTCGATGTCACGCCGCTTTCGCTCGGAATCGAAACCTTGGGAGGGATTTCCACCAAGCTGATCGAGCGCAACACCACGATTCCTACCCGGAAGAGCCAGATCTTCTCCACCGCTGCTGATGGACAGACTGCCGTGTCGATCCATGTGCTGCAAGGTGAGCGTGAGATGGCAAGCCAGAACCGGACACTTGGGAAGTTCGATCTCATCGGCATCCCGCCGGCCCCGCGCGGAGTTCCTCAGATCGAGGTTACCTTCGACATCGACGCGAACGGTATCGTGCACGTAAGTGCGAAGGATCTCGGAACGGGCAAGGAGCAGAAGATCAGGATAGAATCCTCTTCCGGTCTCTCCGAGAAGGATATCGAGAAGATGGTCAAGGAAGCTGAGCTTCACGCTGAAGAGGACAAGAAGGAACGCGAGCGCATCGAGGTGCGCAACGAGGCCGACAGTCTCCTCTACTCGACGGAGAAGTCTCTCAAGGATTATGGCGACAAGATCTCTTCCGATGAGAAGGCGAAGATCGAGCATGCGATGCAGGAGCTGAAGGATACGATGTCCTCCGGAAGCGTGGAGGAGGTCAAGGCGAAGACCGAAGCCCTTCAGCAGGCCGCTTACAAGCTTGCCGAGGAGATGTACAAGGCGACCTCTGCCCAACAGGGTGCTGCGGGGGACCAGGGTACAGCCGGTGCACAGGATGCTTCATCCCACGGAAAGAAAACCGATGACGGTGTGGAAGATGCCGATTTTGAAGTCGTAGACTGATCGAACCCAACTGAAGGAAGTGTTGCACCGTGGCAAAACGGGATTATTACGAAGTCTTGGGGGTTTCGAAAGGAGCCTCCCAAGACGAAATCAAGAAAGCCTACCGCAAGCTTGCGATAGCCAACCATCCGGACAAGAATCCTGGTGACAAGGCTGCCGAGGATCGGTTCAAGGAAGCAAGCGAAGCGTATGAGGTCTTGAGTGACGAACAGAAACGTCAGGCATACGATCAGTACGGGTTCGCCGGTGTTGATGCAGGCGGCCCGCAAGATTATTCCAATGTCTACCGTGATTTCAGCGACCTGTTCGGTGGCGGGCTCGGGGATATATTCGATTCCTTCTTCGGTGGGGGCGGCGGACGCTCCTCCCGTGGATCCAGGGGCCCTGCTGTCGGTTCCAGTCTCCGTTATGATATCGAGATCGATTTCAAGGAAGCGGTATTCGGTACCAAGGTTGAAGTCTCGTATACCCATCAGGTCCACTGTTCCACCTGTAATGGCTCGGGGGTGAAAAGTGGTTCGGGAAAGAAGATTTGTCCCACGTGCAACGGTGTAGGCCAAGTCAGGAGGAACTCGGGATTCTTCTCCATCGCATCGACCTGTCCCACCTGTCAGGGTGAAGGCCATATCGTGGAGAATCCTTGCGGCGAATGCCATGGTTCCGGCTTGATGAGGAAGCAGCAGAAACTGAAGGTCACCATCCCCGCGGGAGTCGATACCGGCAACCGGATATCGTTGTCGGGAATGGGTGACGCCGGACCGAACGGAGGTCCCTCGGGGGATCTGTTCGTCTACGTGAACGTGAAGCCGCACCCCTATTTCGAAAGATCGGGGAATGATCTGTATTGCCAGATCCCGATATCGATGACACAAGCTGCGCTTGGTGCCGATATCGAGGTCATGACGATCGATGACGTACGGGTCAAGGTTGCCATACCTGCGGGAACCCAGAATGGAAAGGTCCTGAGGCTTCGGAACCGTGGGGTACCGAAATTGCGCTCATCCTTGGACCAACGGGGGGATCAGTACATCAAGCTGGTCGTCGAGACCCCGAAGAAACTGAGTCGCGAGGCCAAGAAGCTGATGAGCCAGCTGGCAGAGGTATTGGGCGAGAACCAAAGTCCCGAACCTATTCCCTTTACTGAGTGAGGTAGACGCAATGGGTGAGAGGATCCTGGGGTTCCATGCCATCGAAGAGGCCTTGAAGCAAGCTCCACAGGGGAGCGTCCTGTATATCTGCAGGAATATGGAGAAACGTAACGAACGTCTCGAGTCACTGGCAAAGGTGAACCGAGGCGTCGCCGTGCGGAAGATCGCAAAGGTCGAGATGGACCGCATGACACAGGGTGCGGATCACCGAGGCGCGTTCCTCGAGCTTTCCAGGACGCGGGAGAAGAGTGCCGTGAAGAACAGTACGCTCTCCGTCAAGGATTTTCTCAACAGCTTGTCCGATGACAAGGGCGCGTTGGTGCTGGTCCTCGATGGTATCACCGATGTGCAGAACCTCGGAGCGATCATGCGCAGCGCAGACCAGTTCTCGGCCGACCTCGTCGTGGTTCCGGAACGTCGCAGCGCACAATCGAATGAGACGGTGCTCCGGATTTCCAGTGGTGCCGCACAATACGTGCCGACTGCCACGGTGACGAATCTCGTCCGTGAGATCGAACTGTTGCAGAAGCATGGATTCTGGGTCTACGGTGCTGATATGGGCGGTTCGCCGATCTCTTCCACCCGTTTTCCCGAACGGACTGTCCTGGTCATGGGATCGGAAGGCGACGGCATGAGCCAGTTGGTAGCGAAGCGATGCGACCACATCGTCTCGATCCCGACATCCGGACACATCGATTCCCTCAATGTATCGGTCGCCGCGGGCATTCTGCTCTATGAGTTTCGGAGGCAACGCTCCGTAGCGGAACGCTGAGTCGATTTTCCGGTTCAGTTCTCGAAGAATTTATTCCCGATATCGCTGCGATACCACGCGCCGTCGAACCTCACATTGTGAATGTAGGCATAGGCATGCTTGTTCGCCTCTATGATGTTCTTGCCTATTCCGACGATCGTGACGTTCCGCCCACCGGTCGTGACGGCCTTGCCGTCCTTCTCCATCACTGCACCATAGAAAACCATGGGCATGTTCGCGAGCAAGTTGTTCCTGATGATATTGGGGAGCGGCTCGACGACAGTACCCACGACAGGCTTGTCAGGATAGCCTTTGCTCGCAACGACAACCGCGACTGACGATTTTGTCGAAAGCTCAAGTCGGAAATCCTTCACGGTATCACGCTTCATCGCATTGAGAATCTCGACGATGTCCGATTTGATGAGCGGGACGATCGCCTGGGTTGCCGGGTCGTTGAAACGGACGTGGTAATCGACCAGGACCGGTCCGCTCTCGGTCAAAATGACGCTGAATGTAAGGACACCCTTGTAGGCGAACTGTTCGACCTGCATCCCGTAGAGAGTCGGTTCGATGATCAATTCGGTGATCTGCCGTTGAACGTTCTTCGGAAGCGGTACGGGGCAGATCGAGCCCATTCCGCCGGTCGCGGCACCGAACCCTCCCTCTTCACTCTTCGTATAATCGGAGCAGAGCGGGAGCATGAGATACCCGTTGTTGTCAGTGAATACGGTGATCGTCACGGATAGTCCGTCGAGATGGTTCTCGACCAGCAGGTTGTCCGTCTGGAGGATCCCCTTGCCGAAGGACATGAGCGTATCGTAGTCGTTGGAGTCCACCATGATCCTGCTGGGAGCCATCGCATTCCTCTTCAGTACGAAGTTCTCGCCGGCATGTCTATGCAGGTAGTTGGAGAGGGATTCCTCGTCAGAGAATAGCTTGTAGGGAGGGGTGGGGATGTTGTGTCGAGAGGTGAATGTGCGGGCGAAGTACCGGTCTCCCTCGAGCTTCAGCGCATTGCCGGGAGCACCGAACGTATCGATGCCACGGTTGTTCAGGTAATCGATCACTCCGGTGAACAGCGGTGCTTCCGTACCGATGAACACGAAATTGATATCATGTTTCTTGCATGCCTCGTATACCGATTCCGGAGATGATGGATCCACGTCGGGAAGGTTCTCGGCGATCGCCGCGGTTCCGATGTTGCCTTGTGCAACGAACAACCCGTCAATCAGCTTGCTTTGGGAGAACAACCATGTCATCGCATGATCCTTGGCTCCGGAACCCAATACAAGAACTCTCATGACTGCTCCTTTCCTCCGGGGAGACCCGGAACAACAGAAAGCTACCATGTATCGAGCGGCAAGGTCAACTCCGGACAGATTATAGGTCAGTCCGGCTCTCCTCCGCCAATCGTGAACATACACCCTCATACTCTGCAAAGGTAGCGGCATGTACCAATTCCTGCTTGGCCTGCGAAGCGTGGGGCAGACCCTTCAGGTAGGAGGTCGCGTGCTTGCGCATTTCCCGGCATGCGAGCCGCTCCCCGATATCCTCTCCCATGAGGTGGAGCTGGCGCAGCATCGCAGTCGTCCGCTCTCTTGTGGAAGCGGCTTTGTCTTGCACCCCCTCGGTCAGGAGCCTGATGGTGTCTGTGAAGATGAACGGATTTCCCATCGCTCCGCGGGCGAACATGACGCCGTCGACCTTTGTATCGAGAAGCATGCGACGGGCTGCTTCGGCTGAGAAGAGATCTCCCGAACCGAATACCGGTACGTGAGGAGCGCGGGATGCGACGTACTGCTTGAGATCGGCCAACGCTTGCCAGTCAGCGGTTCCCGAATACCCCATCGACTTGGTGCGTGCATGCATCGTGATCATATCGGCTTTTGCACTCAGCGCCGCGTCGGTGGTCTCCCGGTAGTTGATCGACCGTGCGTCCCAGCCGAGCCGTATCTTGACCGAAACCGGAACATCACAGCAACCCTTGATGGTGCTCACGATTTGGTGAATCTTCTCGGGAAACTGCAACAGTGCCGAGCCGGCACCGGTCTTGACCACTTTCGGTACCGGACATCCGCAATTGATGTCGATCACCGTCGGACGGTAGGCCAAGAGCAGAGGCATGCATCGTTCTGCGACCGAAGCTTCGTTCATGAAGATCTGGATGCCAAGCAGATCCTCGTTCTCTGCCCTGTGCATGAGCCTTTCGGTATTACCGCTGTTCCGTGCGAGTCCCTCGGCGCTGACCATCTCAGTGTAGGTGAAAGAGGCCCCCCGGTCGATGCAGATCGAACGGAACGCCCTGTCGGTGTACCCTGCCAAGGGAGCGAGGAACAGATTTCCCCCGATGGACACCGATCCGATGCTCACGGGGTGGTAAAGAGACTCAGTCTTGGTGGAATCTGTCATGGTTCCTATGCATTCTCCGGCAGGTGGAAAGCCCTGAGGCTGTTCTGGTAAAGGGCCTCTGCGGTCTCCTCGAGCGACAGTCGCTTGATATCCGCTATCGCTTGTGCAGTCTCGACCAGATACGCAGGTTTATTCCGTTTTCCCTTGTAATTCGAGGGGACCATGAAGGGACTTTCCGATTCGATCAGGATCCTGTCGAGAGGAAGATTCGCTATCGTCTCATGCAGGTGCCTGACATTCTTGTAAGTGATGTTCCCTGCGAACGAGAAGTACATCGGCAGCTCGAGAGCCTCCATGGCGAACAGCCAGTCCTCGGAGTAGCAATGGAAAATCCCACCTTTCTCGCCAAGGCGCGTCTTCAGGATGTCGAGGATGTCCCTGCCGGCTTCCCGGTTGTGGATGATCACTGGCAATTGCAAGCTTCGTGCGATATCAAGCTGACGGATGAACAGCTCCACCTGGGAGTTCTTGTCACCGAAGTTCCGGTAATAGTCCAGGCCGATCTCTCCAATGGCGACCACCCGTTCGAGACGCGAGAACGACTGCAGTTTCTGTTCCCAATTCAGGCCTGGGTTCGCTACTTCGGACGGAGAGACTCCGACCGCATGATACACTCCCGTGGCGGTCTTCAGGTTCTCATAGACCTGCTCGAAATCGTGCAGGCTGTTGCAAATGCTGACGATGTGCGTGACCGATTTCCGTTTCGCGAGTTGTATGATGAGCAATTGCTCCATCTGGTCTTCATGTATCAGGCCGATATGGGCGTGAGTATCAAATAATTGCATGGTTTTTCCTGATGTTGATGAGAAATATATCTTTCCGACGTTATAGATGAAGATACCATGAACATACCCTGCCGTCAAGTTGGATTTCCATTTGACAATTTCCTCCCTTCGTGGTAGCGTAGGAAAATCCCGGAAGGGTTTAATGCTTTTGTATAGAAGCAAATAAGGATGCTGATGAAAAAAGATAGGAATTATCATGGAGCGGGAAGCGGTGATGCCAGCCAGAAGAAGTCGGTCCGCCGCCCCGAATTCGGATACATATATTTGGTCAAGAATCCCTCTTCGAACGAACTCTCGGTCTGTGCTTCCGAGGAGCCGTTGGAACGTGGTACGCATGTGATCGCCCCTTCCCGCTACGGTGCCGATTACGGAATGATAGTCGGCTCAGCGATGGCCATGGGAGGGTATGAGCCGGGCTCAACCGAGTGCCAGGGAGCATGTCTGCACGGCGAATCGTTCGATGAGGCCTATGCGGTGGACGAGGAGCTTGTGGCAGCCGCCGAACCCGATGGGAATAGCGAGGATCTCGCAAAGACAGAAGTATCCGGATCTGTTGCGGATGATGATGCTCATGGCATCGGGTGCAATGGATGTTGTGGCAAGGGCGCCAAGGAGAATGCCGATGTACCGGTGAAGATCAGTGGCGAGATCGATTGGATAGAACGCCTGGCAACCAAGGCCGATCATGAGCGATATCTTGAGCTGACTGCGATGGAGAATGAGGCTCTGGTTCTCTGCAGGGAGAAGGTCCTGGCCCACGGACTCGACATGAAACTTGTGTCCGCCCACTATCTGTTCGGAGAGCCGAAGATCATCTTCTTTTTCACCGCTGCAAACCGGGTTGATTTCAGGGACCTGGTGAAAGATCTGGTCTCGGTGTTCCGGATCCGGATCGAGTTGCGCCAGATCGGGGTACGGGACGAGTCGCGGGTTCTCGGAGGCTTGGCGGTCTGCGGGCGGGATTTCTGTTGCCACGCGATCACCGACAAGCTGAATCCCGTATCCATCAAGATGGCGAAGGAACAGAATCTTTCGCTGAATTCCACCAAGATTTCGGGACCTTGCGGACGATTGCTCTGCTGTCTTTCCTATGAATATGAATTTTATTCCGAGGAGAAACGGAAGCTTCCCCAGGAGGGAAGCCGGTTGAAGGTACAGCATGAACTGATGAAAATTACCGAAGTGAACCTATTGTCGCGCAAGATTTCGCTGGTCAGTCCGGAAGGCAGGCATCTGGTCATTCCGTTCACTGCGGTTTACCATAATGAGGAGACCTCACGGTGGGAGATAGATCGCGCGTATCTAGACGAATTTCTTGCAACCTGATACAAACTATTGTATTGACCGATTTTACGGAGTATGGTATTTTGTGTATCCGTTGGTTCAGAGATACAATTAATTCCCTTGAACTTATATAATTGAGAAACCTTTGGAGGTATTACGTGTTCAACACCAGCTCGGCTGCCAAAAGAGAGCGCCAGAACGAAACCAGGAGAATGAGGAACAAGGAGACCAAGAGTGCGGTCCGCACTGCTGTCAAGAAGTTCCAACTTGCGGTTCAAGTCAAAGACCAGGACCTTGCGAAAGAGAAGTTCGATCTCGCCATCAAGCTGATCGACACTGCCGGAAGCAAGGGAGTCTATCATGCCAATACTGTCTCTCGGAAGAAGTCAAGATTGCACGCACAGTACAACGCCCTGCAGAAGGCCGAGTAACCGTACGGTCAGTTGAATATTCTATAAGGAGTAGGTCCATGGCAAATAAGAAATTGACCAAAGCCGAGATCATCGAGAACATACAATCGAAGCTCGGCCTGAACAGGCCTGATGTGCATAGTGTCATCGATGAGTTCTTCGAACAGATCAAAGGCGGTCTGGAAGAAGACAGGGTAATCGAACTCCGTGGGTTCGGTACCTTCGAAGTCAGGACTCGCAAGGGTCGTGAGCGGGCTCGCAACCCGAAGACGGGCGAACTGGTCGCCGTCGATACCCATGGTGTTGCGATTTTTAGACCAGGTAAGGAGTTGAAGGACTTTGTCTGGAAACTTCGCCAGCACGAAGAAGAGAACTGATTCTGGTAGCTGTGGATTTATATCGTAAACGGGGCTTTCGGTCCTACGGGTTCGAAATCCTCCTGCTTGTCGCTACTGCACTGGTTTATTCGTTTGCATTCCCGGGCTTCCTCAGCAACAGGGGGTTCGGTGCGATCGCTTTTTTCGCGCTGATACCCTTGTTCGCCGTCATCCGGAACACCTCGTGGGTTGCCGTACCTTTGTACGGCTTCCTGTTCGGATTCACCTTCTATACGTGTTTCAACTACTGGCTCACCACTTTCCACCCGCTTGCGATCCTGATCGTCCCGATCATCAAGGGCGGGGAAATGGTGATGTTGTTTCCTGCATTGAAGGCTGCCGACCGATGGTTCAAGCGGTACGGTTTTCTCGTCCAGTCCATCATCTGGGTTGCATACGCTTACATGAGCCAGACGTGGTTCGCAGGCTATCCCTACGGGACCATCTCCTCGGCTGCATACGAATTCCTCCCGTTCATCCAGATCGCTGAATTCTCAGGTATCTGGGGTATCACGTTCCTCATGATCCTGCCCCAGACCCTTCTCGGCCGCTATGTAGGCGACCAGTTGGCGGGAAGGCGCAGCGCATTCATGGATCTGGTGAAAAGCTACCGTAATGTACTGATTTCCTTCGGTGTCATCCTCGTTGCGGTGTTCGTGTTCGGTTTCGTCAGGTTGGCTCAGTGGAACAACACCCAAAGCGATCTGGTCTGGCGGGTCGCTACCATCCAACACAGCGCTGACTCATGGAAGGGTGGGTATGAGACCTACAAACGCAATTTCAACAATCTGCGGACCATGAGCCTGCAATCGCTCGAGGGGAAGCCGGACATGATCCTCTGGTCTGAGACCGCATTCGTACCGTCGGTCCATTGGCATACCACCTACAAGACCGACGAGATGACTGCCGCTTTGGTGGATGAGTTCGTCGCCTTCGGCAAATCCTTGCCTGTTCCCCTGCTCACCGGCAATCCCGAGGGAGTGCTCGATGATGAGAGCAAGCCGCCGTTGAATCCGGACGGGACTTGGAACCGCAAGGACTACAACACGGTCATCATGTTCGAGAACGGGCAGATCAAGGACACCTATCGGAAGCAGCATCTGGTGCCCTTCACCGAACACTTCCCCTATGAGAAAGAGATGCCGTGGCTGTACGACCTGCTGCTGGCAAACGATTACAACTGGTGGGAGAAGGGGTATGACCCGGTGGTATTCGAGACTGACAAGGGGGTACGGTTTTCCACCCCGATCTGTTTCGAGGATGTGTTCGGGTATCTTGCGGCACGATTCGTACGCAATGGTGCCGATGTCATCGTGAACATGACCAACGACAGCTGGTCCGGTGCCGTTTCCGCCGAGATGCAGCATCTTGCACTCGCCATTTTCCGTTCCATCGAGAACAGGAAGTCCACGATCAGGGGAACCAACTCGGGCATTACCGCGCTGATCCTCCCTTCCGGACATATTCTCGACCCCATGGAACCGTTCACCAAGGGATGGAAGATCTATGATGTTCCCGTCTACGTACACCATCCCGATACGATCTACACACGACATGAGGATTTCCTGGCCATCGGAGCCATCTACCTCTCATTCGCTTTGCTTGCAACCGGAGCAATCCTCCGCATACTCAGAGGGAAAAGGAAGCACTGACACATGGCCAATGGATATTCGACCGTCTCTGTATTCATCATCGGCACGGAGATCACTCGCGGCATCATTGCAGACAAGCACGGGCAGTTGATCGCCAAGGAACTGACCACCCTTGGATATCACGTGAATCGCATCACCATCGTCCCGGATGACGGTACCATCGCTCCCCTGTTGCGCGATTGCGTACGTCTCACGGATATCATCCTCCTCACCGGAGGTCTCGGCCCTACCAGTGACGACATGACGCGGGATGTGGTAGCCGAGTTGGCAGGAGTTCCGTTGGTGCGCGACGAGGCGGCGTTCGCACATCTGTACGGTCGCATCGGGGAGCGAATCTACGGAGCGAACCTGAGGCAGGTGATGATTCCCCAAGGTTTCCGGATCATCGAGAATCCCAAGGGAACCGCTCCCGGTTTCGCGGGAGAGCTTCCCGTGGAAGAGGGATCGGGTGAATTCCGACACGTGCGGTGTTATGCGATGCCAGGACCTCCGGTGGAGATGCATGAGATGTTCTATCACCGCATTCTCCCGGAACTAGCGCAGCTGACAGGGCACGAAGGTATCGGAAGGAATGAATATTCCTGTTTCCTGACTCCCGAATCGCGGCTGGAGGATTTGTGCAGCGAATGTGCCGTCGGTCCGGTCCTCTGGGGGACCCGCGTGCAGGAGTACCGCATCAGTCTCTACCTCAACGGAGGCACTTCCGATCAACGCTCCGAGATGGCCTCGCGGATCTCCGAACGTCTGGGCAAGGGGCTTCTGGTTCCCGGGGACGTCGAGGTCGTCGATCTCTTCACCAGGCTGCTTGAGGAGAAAGGGTTGACCGCCGCAAGCGCCGAGTCGTGCACCGGAGGGTTGATCGGTAAATTGCTGACCGACCGTGAGGGAAGTTCCGCATGGTTCTGGGGCTCGGTGGTCTCCTACGCGAACGATGCGAAGGTACGGCTGCTCTCAGTTGATGAAACGACACTGAAGACGCATGGAGCGGTATCGGGTCAGACGGTTGTCGGGATGGCCCGCAATCTTCGGGAACTTTCCGGGACCGACATGACCATCGCAGTCTCGGGAATAGCCGGTCCTGGCGGCGAGACACCTGACAAGCCGGTGGGAACGATATGGATCGGGTATGCCGTGAAAGGGCGGGAACCGGTTGCCGTACGGTTGCAGATTTCATCATTCGGTAGGAGCTCGGTACGCAGGAGGGCGGCCATTGCGGCCATCTTGCTCGGTAGTTTCCATCTAAACGGGGCCGACTTGCTTGACATCGTCGGAACCTGGCAATATATTTGAACTATCCAGCAGGACTGCCTTTTACCTATCCGGAAATGAAAAGAGTTCCTGCGTAATCATACAACAAGCTACAAGCTACGAGAAACATTAGGTTCACAGTTGTGTGGATTTGATTCTGTGGAGATTATCAATGACATCAGAATTCGAACATGGTCCCGAATTGTTCGAGACCCCGGTTGAACGGGAGTCCGAAGGATCGGGAAATCCGAAGCCCACGAAGCGTATCGTGAAGCGGCGTGCCTCCGAGGGCCCTGCCCAGGTGGTCGTGAAGATCAAGCAAGCCGAACCTGCAGTGGAGACTCCCGCAGAGCCGATCGTCGACCAGCCGACAGCCGATCGTTCCCAAAAACAGACGGCGAGGAGGCGGGGGCGGCCACCTCGCAAGGCTGTCCAAGCCGTTGAGGAGCCTGCAAAAGAGGTTTCTGCAGTTCCGGAATCCATTGCAAGTACGCCGGAACCGACCCCCATCACGGTTGTCACGCAACCGACGCAGGAAAAGAGCCAGCAGCCCGTGCACATGAATGCCAACCAGCACAGACCTTCCCAACAGAATCGCGTACACCAGCAGAATGGCAAGCAGAACGGAAGGCAGAAACAGAACCACCAGAAAGGAAATTTCCAACCGCGCCAGAATGTGAGGGCATCTTCCCAGATCGAGGACATCCCTGTGGAGCTGTATGTCGAGGACCCAAGCCTTCCCCGGATGGTCGTGAATGACCTGACGGTGATGACCTTGCCCGCACTTCGCCAGAAAGCCTCGGAATTCTCTATCTCCGAGGATGCGATCCTTGACTACAAGCGACAAGAGCTGATCGTTGAGATCCTGAAAGCCCATGCTTCAAGAGGTGGGGTGATCATGGCTTACGGAGCTCTTGAGGTCCTTCCCGACGGTTATGGCTTCTTGCGGTCCCCACAGAACAACTACCTGAGCGGACCGGAGGATATTTATGTCTCCATCAGCCAGATCAAGATGCTCAGCCTCAAGACTGGTGATACGGTGGAAGGGCAGATTCGTCCTCCCCGTGATGCGGAACGCTATTTCGCAATGATCAAGGTGCAGTCCATCAACCATGATCCTCCTGAGGTGGCACGTGCCCGTGCATCATTCGACTCGCTGACTCCGTTGTATCCCGATTCCCGGTTGAATCTGGAGACCGAGGAAAGCGATATCTCAACCAGGATCATCAATCTGTTCTGTCCGATCGGAAAGGGGCAGAGAAGCCTGATCGTCGCTCCTCCGAGAGCGGGAAAGACCATCCTCATGCAGAAGATCGCCAACGCGATCTCCGAAAATCACCCCGAAGTCTACTTGATGGTCCTGCTGATCGATGAACGGCCGGAGGAAGTGACCGACATGAGACGGACGGTCAAGGGTGAGGTGATCGCATCCACATTCGATGAGCAGGCGACGAGACACGTCTCGGTCGCGGAGATGGTCATCGAGAAGGCCAAGCGGCTTGTGGAACACAAGCGGGATGTCGTCATTCTTTTGGATAACATCACCCGTCTTGCACGAGCATACAACCAGACGGTTCCCGCCTCGGGAAAGATTCTCTCCGGTGGCGTCGATTCGAATGCATTGCACAAGCCGAAGCGGTTCTTGGGAGCAGCCCGTAACATCGAACACGGCGGAAGCCTGACGATCATCGCGTCTGCGTTGATCGAGACCGGTTCGCGGATGGACGAGGTAATCTTCGAGGAGTTCAAGGGAACAGGAAACAACGAAATTGTCCTCGACAGGCGGATGGCCGAACGAAGATTGTACCCCGCCATCAATATCAAGAAGTCGGGAACAAGACGTGAGGACCTTTTGCTTACCCAAGAGGAAACTGCGAAGATCTGGGCGTTGCGCAATGCCATCAATCCGATGGAAGATATCGAGATGACCGAGCTTCTCATTGACAAAATGAAGAAAACAAAGAATAATGAAGCGTTTTTACGCTCCATGAACACAGGATTCATGTGATCGGAGCATCGCGATGAAGTCGTCCTTCTGTCAAGGCATGACCGTAGCAGAGGGTAGCAGCATAGATTTTGGAGGAATAGCAATGAAAGAGGGAATCCACCCCAAGTATGAATTGACAAAGGTTACCTGCGCTTGTGGCAATGTGTTCGAGACGAAATCTACCGTCAAGAACCTCAACATTGAAATCTGCAATGCGTGCCATCCGTTCTTTACCGGGACGCAGAAGCTGGTCGACACCACCGGTCGTGTGGAGCGATTCAAGAAAAAGTACGGTCTTACAGACAAGTAAGCTTTTGCCTGATGATATCATACGGAAAGCCGCTTCGTTCAACGGAGCGGTTTTTTATTGCATTATGGAGGGTGATGTCCTAAGATTGATTCATAAAGGAACCTATGAAACAGATAACGGAACTCCATCAACTTGAACATGAAGAAGCTCCCAAGGTAGTGGTGACAGTTCCAGGAATTTATACGTTTTTGGGTGAATTTGCCGATTATTGCAAGGGATATACCCTTTGTGGTGCTGCTCCCGTCACCCTTGAGGTGGCCGCTTCCCCCCGTTCCGACCAGAGTGTCCGCCTGTTTTTGGCCCCGATGAAGGACCGCAAGCGTTTCAGCCTGCAGAACATCAAGCTCCGCAGGGAAGACCGTTGGGCCAATTATATCAAGGGGGTCGTCTCCATCCTCAACAGCCGGGGGTTCGTCTGCGGTGGTTTCAACATGACTTTCTCCGGAGAGTTGCTCATGAAGGATGGGCCGATGGTGAACTCCGCCATCGCATTGGGCGTCACGCTCGCCCTCCGTACGCTGTTCCACCCCGACCTCAAGACTGAGGACTGTCCGGCGATCGCCTATTCGGCACTCTCCTCCTTCGCCGGGGAGACTTGCCGCCTCGTCATGTTCCTGGCCATGATGCAATCGCGTCCCGACTCACTGCTCCTCTATGACGTACACCACCTGACCTTCGAAAGGATCCACTATGACGTCCACGATGAGGCGAACCTGTCGATGATCGTGGAGAGCCACATATCTCCTCATGCGCTCAGGGAGGAACTTGCGATCAGGAGGAAGGAGAGCAAGGTCGCCTTCGAGAAACTCAAGAGTGCGTTTCCGGCCGGATTGGTGCGGGATGTTCCTGACCAGGAGGTCAAGGAACATGCGGGAATCCTGAGTGAGGAAGAGAAGCGGATTTGCATCTATGTGCTCTCCGAGAGCCGCCTCGCGAAGGAAGGAGCACGTCTGCTTGCACAAAAGGATATGGTGATGTATGGTAAGGTGCTGAGCAGGGTACAGGCGGGATTGCGCGATGTGTTCGAGGTTACCTGTCCGGAAATCGATTGGTTGACGAAACGCGCCATGGAGATCAACGGTTGCCTCGGGGCGACCATGATCACCACCGGTTCCAGTGGAACCATCTTGGTATTGCTATCGCAGGAGTCCCTCCCATCATATACCGCTCGCATGGAGGAATACGAGCACATCTTCGGGTTCAGGCCAACGTGGAAACCCTATGTACCGGCAGGGAGCCTCAAGATCGACTCATATCATTGATGATTATTCTGTTGACCAATGACGATGGATATCAAGCGGAAGGTCTCACCACCTTGGAAATGGTCCTCGCCCAGGCTGGCCATGAGGTATGGGTATGCGCGCCTTCAGACCAACGGAGCGCACAATCCCATGCCATGTCCCTGAAAGGGAAGCTTCGTTTCATCCGCTATGACGCGAGACATTATCACTGCAGCGGCACTCCCGCCGATTGCATCCTCTACGGACTGCATGGAGGAGCGCTTCCCGTACGCCCGGATGTGGTGGTGAGCGGGATCAACCATGGATACAATGCCAGTACCGACATCCTCTACTCAGGTACGGTCGGAGCAGCAAGCGAGGCAGCCCTCAGGGGAGTTCCTGCGATCGCCATCTCCGCTCGATGCGATCGGCAGAGTGGAAAGTATCCGTTCGTCGAGGCCGCATCGTTCCTCGCCGCCCACCTCGAGGCATTCGTTCCGCTTTGCAGCAATGAGGTCCTGATCAATATCAATGTACCGCCATCACCCAATGGTTCCTGGTGTGTCGGTCAGATCGGCCAGCTGGAGTACTTCGATCTGGTGGAACGTGGTTCAACCAACAGGTCCACCTCCTATGATGCCTCCTCGACCAAGATCGGGCTTGCCTATGGTGATGCTGACAGCGATGCGAATGGTGTATCGATCGGTGACGAGATGATCCTCTCGCTGAAGACCGAAACGCCTCCCGAGTTGCGCCATTCTGACCTGGCAACCGATTACCGGCTGCTCGGGGAAGGGTGCATCTCCGTCTCTCCGCTCGTGGTCCATCCCGTGGTGGATGCAGCGACTGCTGCATTGCTGTCGGCAATGGCGAAGGGAGTCTGAGACCATGAGACAGGCCTCCTTGGCGTGGGAAGCGAAATGCTCGCGATGCGGGCTCTGTTGCCATGAGAAGGTCATTGTCGGACGGCAGGTGATCTACGATCTGGACTCGCATTGCGAGCACTACGATCGCAAGACACATCAGTGCAAGATCTATCTCCAGCGGCTTGACCGTGAGTCGCGGTGTCGCCGGGTCACACGGTTCGCAGCCATGTTTGCCTCGTATCTTCCGGAGAGCTGTGCCTACGTCCAGTGGGCACGTTCGCGGCATTTGCGATTCGCCATCAGACGACATGTCCGGTTCACCCGCGGTGATCGCGGCGATACGGGTGATGAAGAGCCCAATCCTTCTCTCTGCTTGTCCGAGTAGCTTGACCGTCCGGGTCCGTGACCCGTATGTTTTGAAAAGAGAGAAGATACATGAGAAAAGTATATTTGGATAACAATGCTACGACACAGATGGCCCCTGAGGTCATCTCGTCGATGCAGCAAAGCTTGCAGCTGTATGGCAATGCCTCCAGCATGCATGAATTCGGCAGGGACTCCCATGTCGCGATAGAGCACGCACGCAACCAGGTCGCACGGATGATCGGAGCCGATGCAGGGGAGATCATCTTCACCAGTGGCGGGACCGAGTCTGACAATGCGGTCTTCGCCTTGGCGAGGGATCTCATCGACAACGGGTCTCCCCGCAAGCGGCTGATCACCTCCACGATAGAGCATCCTGCGATCATTGAGACCTGTCGCTATCTGGTGAAGCACGGGTATCGGATCGACTATGTACCGGTGGACTCCACCGGCAAGATCGACATGGACCGTTACCGCCAGCTTCTCGGAGATGATGTCCTGCTGGTCTCCATCATGGCAGCAAACAATGAGACCGGGACGATCCAGGATATTCTGCAGGTCACGAAGCTTGCTCATGAGAACGGTGCGCTCATGCACACAGATGCCGTACAGGCAATCGGAAAAATGGATGTGGATGTGAAGGCGTGGGGTGTCGATTACCTGAGCCTCTCCGGTCACAAGTTCTACGGGCCGAAAGGTGTGGGGGCGCTTTACGTCCGGTCGAAGGCTCCGTTCGATGCGTTCGTCAAGGGCGGTCATCAGGAGGATGGCAAGCGGGCCGGCACCTACAACACTCCTGCGATCGTCGGGATGGGCCGTGCAGCACAACTTATCTGCGATACCGGGGAACAAGAGCGTGCAGAGCTTTGGGCATTGCGGGAGCGGTTGCGGAACGGCTTGATCGCCAACATTCCCGAGGTCGTGGTCAACGGACATGCCTCCGATTGCCTTCCGGGAACCCTCAACGTTTCCTTCGCAGGAGCCGAAGGGGAATCGATTCTCCTGATGCTCGATTTCGAGGGAGTCGCGGTCTCGACCGGTTCGGCATGTGCGACAGGATCGTTGGAACCCTCCTATGTGTTGCTCGCCTCGGGACTCGATGTCGAGCTCGCCCACGGTTCCATCAGGTTCAGCCTCGGAAGATACAATACCGAGTCCGATATCGATTATGTGATTGAGAAGATGCCGCCGATCATCAAGCGGCTCAGGGAGATTTCCACACGATGAGCAACAATACGTCGGTTTGGGTATATACGGATACGGTAAAGCAGCACTTCATGCATCCGAAGAATGTCTGGGAGGATGAATCATACGAGGCCGATGGTGTCGGATTGGTCGGTTCGCTCGCTTGCGGAGACCAGATGAAGGTCGGCATCAAGGTCGAACAGGACCGGATCATCGATCTCAAGTGGCAGACGTACGGGTGCGCCAGCGCGATCGCCAGCACCTCCATGATGTCCGAGATCGCCATCGGCATGACCATCGAGGAGGCCTACCGGCTGACGCCTGCGATGATCACCGAACGGCTTGGCGGATTGCCCCAGCACAAGTTCCACTGTTCGGTCCTTGGAGACAAGGCTCTCCGTGCAGCGATCGATGACTTCCTGGAGAAGCAGGGGCGCGACAATCCGTACAAGAAGCAAGTGGCGAAGATCATTTGCGAGTGCAAGGGCATCACGGACCAAAGGATCGAAGAGCTGGTCAAGAACAAGGAAGCCACGACCATCGAGCAGTTGCGCGAGATCACCGGGTTCGGTACGGTCTGCGGCAAATGCCAGTTCAAGGTTCACCAGCTGTTCGACGAATTCAAGCACATCTACAACGTCTGAGACTCCCGCTAGCACTCCGAGTGGAACTCACTGCCTCCGATGAACTCGCGGAGCAGTGAGTCGCTCGGCACCAAGTCCGCTGGTATCGGATAGACATTCTCCAGGAATTTCAACAACCTTCTGGACACCGGGTATTCGGCATATGCCTCCGGTTTCACCGTCCTCAACAGCGGTTCCGCATACGGTTTCAATACAGCCAACTCATAATCCAGCGCGCTATTGATCATGGTGTCGGCTTGGTTCTGGTAGGGGAATATATGTTGTGTTTCCCCCCGCTCGACCGAAGGCCACATCTCCAATGTCCTCTGGGCGGAGGTGCTCCGCGTCCGGTTGTCCCGCACGATCCTGCGGAGGATCCGGTTGTCCGTGGTGGATATCCTGTTATGATCATCGAGGTTCAGCTGTGTCAGGGCCGAGATGTATATCTTGAAAGTGGTGCTCCGGTCGATGTTCGGGACCAGATTGGGGTTCAGCCCATGGATTCCCTCGATGACCAGGATGGTATTGTCCTTGAGGCTGATCGGTTTTCCCTCGAAATAACGTCTGCCGTCTCCCTTGAAATCGAAACGGGGAAGATCGACCTCCTCACCGGCGTAGAGGGCTCCGAGGTTGTTGCGGAACAACGTGAGATCGAGCGCCTCCAGCACCTCCAGGTCCGGCTTTCCCTCGGCATCCTTCGGTGCCTCCGATTTCGGTCGGTAATAGTTGTCCAGGGATATCTGGATGGGATTGTATCCGAGCAGGCGCAGTTGTATGGCAAGACGGATGGAGAATGTGGTTTTCCCGGAAGAGGAAGGCCCTGCGATGAACACGACTTTCACTGTCCCGCGTTGGCTGATCATGTCGGCGATCTGGGATATCTTGCGATGTTGCAAGTCTTCGTTCATCCGGATGAACGTATGGATCTCAGGGGGTGATCCGCAGATCTTGTTCATCGTGCCCAGGCAATCGACCTTCAAGAGCGATCCCCATATCTTGTACTCACGGAATATGGAGAACAAGAGGGGATTGTCCCTGAACTTGGCGATATGCAGGAAATCGGAGGAGAGGGGGAACCGCAACAGCATCCCCCGTTCTCCGTAGGGACGCAATTCCCACACCGCGAGTAGCCCGGTGCGGGGGATCAACGGTTCGTATGCGATATCGATGAAGTCCTGGCAACGATAGAGATGCAACGTCGGGTCGTTGCGATAGGAGAGGAGAAGTGAGGTCGCCAGATACCCTTTCTCCTGGAAGTAGGAGAGGGCGTCCTGATAGGAGACCGTATCCAATTCGATCGGAGTGTCCATTTCGACCAGTCGGAGCATCTCACGGCCGAGAGATTCCACATCCTCTTTCGACAGTGCATAGTGACCGTCGAAGTTGAAGTAGAATCCATCGCCGAGCGCATGCCCGATCACCAGTCTTCTTGCGGGGAAGAGCCGGTCGCTCGCAAGAGCCAGCATGTAGCTCAGGGTATGGCGGTACATCCGCTTGCCGAGGTCGGAAAAGAGGAGTACCGGCTCGATGTGGGCATCCACGGTGATCCGGGCGCCGAACGGAAGGATCTCATTGTTCATGCGCAGGGCGACCACAGGATTGTCGGTGTACTTCGATGTCCCGTCATCAAGGTGCAGGTGGTCCGTTACGATGCTCCGAACCGTAGTACCGGCAGGAACCTTGATGGTCCTCGATTCCGTATGCAACTGGATGATCCGTTCCATGAAATTTCCTTATGTGTTATCGGAGGGGTTTTTCCGTCGTCCCGCTGTCCGACGGATACCCCCAGTAGGCGGCTTCCAGGATCCTGATGAGATCCCGGAGGTTCGGTTTGGTCCTGCTGGTCAGCATATCGAAGGAATCGAGTGCTGCCAGGGCCACTTCTTCGAGTTGATGGGGAGCCAACAGGCGCTTCTGTACCCTCGGGTCGTACACTTCGTACAGTCGGCTCGGCATGGTGGGACTCAGGCCGGCGGTCAACCCTTGCAGGAATCGGGCGATCCACGATGCGCTATCGATACCCTCCAGTCCCGGTTCGGGCTCCAAGGAAGAACCCAACAGTTCCTCCATGCGTGTGGCCGATGCGGATCCCCCCTGCAGTTCGAAGCGCAGGCAATGAGGAAGGAGTATCCACATGGCCAGGCCGTAGGGAATTTCGGATCCGTTCGCCATCGCGATGGAAAGTGCGTGTGCGATCGATCCCCCTGTCTGCGAGAATGCGATCCCTGCGAGTTGCGATGCTGTCGAGACGGCCGCACGGGATTCAAGGTCGTGCGGTGTGTGCACGACACGGTAGGCATGTGTGATGACCAGGGAAAGGGCTTGTATGGCGAACTGTTCGACTGCCACATTGGTACCGATGCTGATCAGGGATTCGAAGGCGCGGCCTAGTATCGAGGCGATTCCCATCGCTGTCTGCAAGCTCGAAGCTGCCTTCGACATCTTCGGATCCACTATGGTGACATCACCATGGAGCGCAGGATCATCAAGCCTGAGCATTCTCGTACCATCGAAACGCTTCAAGTACGCGACTCGAGTCGCTCCGCTGCCGGTACCGATGGTCGTGGGGATGATGATGAGTGGACTCGTGGTTCGGGTGTGTTGCAAAGCCCAGCCTTCGAGATCTGACAAGCGGGTGTCGCTGGGGTATGCGGAGAGGAGTTTCACGATCTTCGCCAGGTCGATGATCGACCCTCCGCCCAGTGCGATGATGCCATCGAAGCTGCCAACGTGGAATGCATGAACGATCCGATCCACGGTGTCGACCGAGATTTCCCGGGACGAGACGATGACTTGGTTCCCTGCGACATCACTGCGCAGAGCCAACAAATCCGTCACCCCGGCCGTCGACGCACTCCGGCTGATAAGATACAGGGGGTTGTGCATGCCCAGCTCATCGAGCAAGAACGGCAACTGTCTGATGCTGTCTTCCCCATGCAAGGTGCGGACCGGATTTCCTATGGTGAAATTCGCCTGTGCGATCATGGTGCAGCTCCTTGGTCCTCCGAGAGCAGTTGGAGCAGGCTTTGCAATTCCCTGATCCGGCTTTGGGAGGGGATCAGGGAGTGAGTCTCTGTGCACAACCTTCCGATGATCCGTTCTGTTTCGCCCGTTTCGGCCAGGGACGTCCACACCTTGACGAATTCATGAGGATCCATGCCGCTGAGGATCGATTGCAATCTATCATGCTTCGCCGGATCCTGAGTCTCGATCAGTCGGATGAGATAGGGAAGTAATGCCGCGGCTGCTAGATGGAGTTCGGCAAAGCCCTCGATCGCCAAGGCTTCGGTATATGCGATGATCGTCGATGGCCCCCGATTGTACGCACACACTCCCGCTGCATGTACGGCAGCTCCTGCCAAGAGTGTGCATTCCCTCCAGTCCCTCCCTTTCTTTCCTGAGGAAATGAACAGATCCAAGGCCTTGTGCGTATGGATGAACGTTTCCATCGCGATACTCAACAGCAGCGGCTCAGGGTTCGCCAACAACGTGGTGCAGGCTTCCAACAGTACCACGCAGATGGTGCGGGCAAGTGCAACTTCATTCGTCAGACGACTCAATCTGCCATCGAAGATCACATGTTTCGGTACGGTGTGTTCCGATGCGGCGTGCCGGATCCTTCCTTGGCACTCCAAGCCGTCCAGAGTACCGAACGGAACGATGAAAAGGGGTAAGGATGAGCCTGCGAGGGTCTTGGCGACTTCGATGCACCGTGAGTCGCCACAAGCCACGATGCTGTCGTGGCTCGACAGCTTGCTTCGCTCTTCTTCGGAGAGAGGGGTAGAGGGAATCTCGATTACCGTGTACGGATAAGTTCCCCGTATGGCTGCGAGTATCTTGCGTACTGCTTTGCGTTGTTTCGGTTCCGCTCCTGTCATCCACAGAGGATCGGTCACCCCGTGCGACGCCAAGATCACATGGATCCGGTCCAAGCAATCATCTCCGATGGTGCAGCGAACGGGGATGGAAAACTCAGCATGGCTTCTGATGGTGTTATGTGGTTTCATGCGCGCGTTCCCTTCGGGCGGATCATCAGGAACATGAAGCGAATGCGTGTGCGCAATCGGATCGGATTTGCTTCTACGGATGTTCCGCAACGCATGCCATAGGCAAGACCGGCCCTGAGAATCCTGATCATGGGCATCGCAAGGGGTGCCGGGCCGAGGATGCTTATCCTGCCGGTCGCCAAAGCGGTTTCCATCTCGGATTTTCCGTTGCAGAGGTTTGTGAAATCTCTCGGTGCGGAGAACCTGAACTCGACATGCCCTCGTGCTCCCGACGGTTTTTCGACAGGAAGGAATGAACGGTCCGACTTCATGAGGGAGCGTGATACCGTACCGTCATGCGCATCGATGCTACAGGTCATGACGGTTCCATCGGGTATCCGCATCCACTCCTGTTGTGCCGCTTGGTCGAGACACAGTACTGCTTCCACGATGTTCCTCAGATGTGAGAGCTTACGACTGAAAACCCGATCGCGCATGTGCCGTCTCCTCGGTGCCATTCTAGCGGGACAGGCGACATTCCGCAAGGCTGTGTCCCGCCATCGTGATTGACATGTCCTTCCTGCGTGGGTAGATTGAGAGGGAACAAGGGGTTCGAGATGAAACAGGCAGGAGGAGGTAGACAGTATCTCGTGATCGATCTGGCTTCCGAGCAATGGGAAGTCCGTCTGATCCCTGATGCTGCGTACCACACACATCTTGGAGGAGAATCGCTCGCTCTTTACCTTTGGTCGGCACACGCCGATCGTGATGCTGCTGCAGGACCCCTCTGTATCGCATGCGGTGCCTTCACCGGCTCTCCTGCGATCTGTTCGGCGACACTCTCGTTCGCGGGAATTTCGCCGCTTACCCATCTTGTCGAATCGGATACTGCCAACAGCGGTTTCGCGTCTGCGTTGGTCTCCTGCGGGTGGCGTGCCATCGTGATTACCGGCATCGCACGACGTCAGATGGTCGTACAGGTCCGTAGTGATGCCGTGGAGTTCGTTCCTTCCGACCGTCTGATAGGAAAGACCGTGTTCGAAACGGTCAGGACACTCGAGTCCGAGGGTGATCTTTCGGTTCTTGCCATCGGTCCTGCGGGAGAACGCGCCTCTTTGCTTTCTTGTGCGGTCAATGAGGGACTTCCTGTCGAGCGCTTCGGGTTCGGTGCCTTGCTTGGCATGAAACACATCAAGGCGATCACTGCCGATCACGGACCGATGGAATTCGCTCCTGTCGATCTCGCTCGGTTCGAATCGGCGCATGAGCGATTGTCCCGGAGGATCCGATCAAGTCGATTCCTGTCGCGTTTTGCCGTGAAAGGTCTCCTCGACATCGTGGATGTTGCGAAGGAGGAGGGATTCGCTGCGGTGGACGGTTGCTCGGGACGTACCGACCCGCGGCTCTTCCACTTGGGGCCCGATGAGTGTGCACGTAAATTCTCCCTCGACACTGATACGATTGCACCATGTCCCATCGGATGCAGGAAGAAAGTGATGCGACCGGGGGGAGAAGACATGCCTCTTCCCGATGCCTATGGCATGATGGCCCTGGGTTCCAACCTGGGCAATTATGACGTGAACCTGGTGATGCAGTGGTGGCACCAGGCCATATTCCTGGGACTCCACCCGGTATCGACCGGTATGTATCTCGGTGATGTCATGACGAAGAGGTCTTCTGCACAAGATGGCGAGCTGTTTCCGCTTGTCCTTGGTGATACGGAGGCAATCACACAGAAGTTGGATGCGATCGCGAAGGGTACGATTCCGATTTCCCGCGAAATTCTGCTTGCCGGAACTGCAGTGCGGGGACGACCCATGCTTCCCGTGGATCCCCGTGGAGCGTGGGGCGAGGCTCTGCTGATCGGACTCGGCGAGGACTTCCCCTTCGTACCCGAGATACTGTTGCGGTGGCTTCCTCTCCCTTCTGAACGGATGAAAGTGCCGTGGGTGGTGTTGCAGGAGAATCTTTTGTCGGTGGTGCGATCGGTGGGCATGTGCCCCTATCTCATCCTGCCACTCTTGTGCGAAGGACCGGGCGGGGCGATAGGACGAAAGCTGACCAGCGGGCTGTCCAAGGTCGCTCCGCCAGCTTTGTTTTCGGTTTCGTTGGAAATCCTCGCGGAGCTGGCCAGCTCACTGTTGGGCACGGAAATCACCGCTGACCGACTGATGGATGTGGGAAGACGCGCAGTCAAGTACAAGCGGGACAGTAACGGAACGGAGGCCTACCCGGCAGAGATTCCTGAGCGATACCTGGTTGATCCGGAAAGCAACCACCCTGATAAGGTGATCGTTCCCTATCGTCGGCTGGTCAGGCAGTATCGCTTCCATCGCGCCTTGGATCTGGCCAAGCTCGGGGAGAGTTGGCCATGAAAGCCGCCTGTCACCACCGCGTCATGGGCAGGCTCTTGGTGTGTTGCCTCGCCTTGGCATGCAATTCCCTCCTTCTCCACGCGGATCACAACCAGTCGAGCATTTCCTCACTTGTCTACAACGACAGTGTCACGATGGGACTGGCGGAGAATCAGGATGATCTGCGTTCCTTCGGTGCCGAGTTCAGCTACATGCATGGATCGGGGTGGTTCGGGAGGCTCGAGGTCAGCGGGATCACGCAAAGGAACCGGGCCAGCGAGGCGGGCAGCCGCTATGATGAGATGGTGATTGCGGTGGGAACCACATTCCATTTCCGTTTCGGTGATGCGGCTCCACGCATGTCCCTCTCCCTACGTCCTCTTGCAGGAATCGTTCTTGCGGGGCGCATGGGATTCGAGGGGGTGCAGAACCTCATACACGACACCTTCGGGATCGAGCGGGTGTTCCTCTCCTACGAGCGTGCCGGTATCTCGATCTATCCGAAGCTGGGCTTCGTCCAATCGTTCGACTACCTTGAGCAAGCTCCTTGGTTCTCGGCATCCGATCTGGTCTTCAGGGTGGAGACCGACGGATCGTTCTCGCCAGGGTATGCCCACCGGTTCCACGCAGGCGTATCGGTAGGTCAGCGCACGCAAGCGATCAGCGAGTTGCTGGTCGGGCTCGGTTACACATGGGAGTCGGTCGAGGACGGATGGCCTTCCCATGAGCTGGTAGGCCTGTCGGAATCGGGATTGACGGCCTATGTGGACGGACACTTCGGCATGCTTGCCTTCTCCTATACGTGGTACCTGAACAATCTCCAAGGCTACGGGGGCTTGGGGTTCGACATCGGTTTCTCCGATGAGACGGTGTGGAAACGCAATGACCTGTTGCTTTCCATCGGTCCCATCATCCCCTCCGGGATGTTGGCCTCCGGACTGCGATACCTGGTCCGCCGTGATTTCGGCATCATGTTGCTGAACCTCTTCAAGATGATCCCCCTGGCAGATGAGGGACGGGTCAGGGAGAACGTTTCCTCGTGGATAGTTGGTGCGGATTATGAGTTCTCGATGCTGGATGTAGGGTTCATGAAGCCGTTTGCAGCCCTTGGAGCCGGAGTGAGGCGATTTTTGGTGATGAAGGACGCCGGTCCGGGATCGAACGACAGCAACGGTCGCGTACGGGAATCCGAAGCTCTCCGCTTCACCATGGGACTCTCCATGGGTGTCAGGCTCTTCACGGACGGACGATTCCAATACGGTGGGGTGGCATATGGCTTGGAGCTGTCCGGAGGAATCATGTTCACCGATGTACAGGCGATCGACAGTATGTATCAGCTGTCCTATACCGAGCGATGGATGCCTTATGTCAGGATCGGATTGACTGCGGGAAGCCTGCTCTAACCAATCTGATTCAGATCGTCAGTTTTTCCATGATCCTGCCGCTCGCAAGTTCGCCGATCGTGATGCACGTTTCGGTGATGATGGCAAAGCTTGGGGCACGCCCGTCCCTCGAGGAGCTGGCCGATCCCGGATTGATGAGTATGGGAACTCCGCGATGCCGTATGATGCGTGCGACGTGGGTATGCCCCGTGACGAACAGGTCTCCCTCCTTGAGGGCAACCGGAGCTGCCTTCCATTCCCGTATGACATCCCCATGGGTGACGAACAGTGTCCGTTCGCCAAGGCTCTGTGAGAGATAGCGGGGAGGAATCTGCATCCCCAGTTCAGTGAATGTCCACGGGCTGTCACAATTCCCCCTGACGATCGATGTGGGTACCGCAAAGAGTGAGGACCACGCGAGGCTCGCCCCCAATCGGTCCAGGCCGAGATCTCCCGCACAGATGACCTGTCCGACCGACTCTTCCCGTACTCGTTTCACCAATAATTCATAGGAACGTGCATTCCCGTGCAGATCTGAAAAGAGAAGGATTCTACCCATGATCCGAATGTAGTACTCTTGTCGGGAGCGTGCAAGGGGATTCTGTGCAAACTCCCTTCGGTCGGTTGCTACGGCAGGCATTGTGATTTAGAATCTGTACGGAGGCTTCTATGGAAATTGCAGCATTGACCTGTTCGGACGGCAAGAGCATGTATTACCGTTCCTGGATTCCGGAGAACCATAACATCCACTCAGTTGTCCAGATCTTTCACGGCATGGCTGAGCATGGCGGCCGGTATGACCGGTTCGCGACCTATCTCAATAGTCTGGGTATCGCGGTCTATGCACAGGACCATCGTGGCCATGGCCTCACCGCGAGTGATGATGATCTTGGGTGGTTTGCACAGAGGGGGGGGTGGACCCGTGTGCTTGATGATGGGCATGAGCTCGGAAAACTCGTGAGCCAGCTGCATCCCGGGAAGGATCTGTTTCTCTTCGGTCACAGCATGGGATCCTTCATGGTGCGTGCACTCATCGCGGTCCATCCTGAGTTGTATGCCGGAGCGATCATCTGCGGAACAGGAGCAGGACAGGGCTTGATGGGAAAGATCGGAAAGTTCATCGCCAGGACACGGTCGCTTGTCCAACATGGACGGCGTCCGGACAAGCTCCTCGACAAGCTGAGTTTCGGTGCGTTCGGCAAGGCCTTCCAACCGCAAAAGACCAATTTCGATTGGCTCAGCCGTGACGAGCAGGAAGTCAAGGCTTATGTCGATGATCCCCTTTGCGGATTCGTGTGTACCTCGAGATTCTTCGTCGACCTCCTTGACGGCATCGAAATGGCAAACGACCGACGTTTGGCGGCTCGGATCCCCAAGGATATGCCGTTGCACATCATCAGCGGAGGCAATGATCCCGTGGGGGATTTCGGAAAAGGCGTCCGGAAGGTGCACGCGATGTATCGGAAAGTCGGTATCGCCGACCTGTCATGGAACATTGTCAAGGGAGCGCGACACGAATTGCTCAATGAGACGAATCGCGAGGATATCCAGCGGATGCTGGGGACCTGGTTGGAGACACACAAGTCGCGGAAGAATCGCTAAGCAGGATT
The DNA here is from genome assembly GCA_018433865.1 of Spirochaetales bacterium. Classification (GTDB taxonomy): domain Bacteria; phylum Spirochaetota; class Spirochaetia; order Sphaerochaetales; family Sphaerochaetaceae; genus UBA8525. The sequence continues at coordinate 82,851 of JAHDQJ010000006.1, forward strand.
GCAATGGAAACGAAGAAAACGGTCGGACACAAGAAACAGGATACGCTGGTCCGGAGATTCATCACCTTCATCGAGGTCTGGTATGGGAAATTCTCGAAGGACAGGATCACCATCCTGGCCTCAGGACTCGTGTATACGACCCTGATCTCCATCGTTCCGTTCATTTCATTCCTGGTTGCATTCCTCTCCCTTTTCGACATGCTCAAACCGTTCTATACCTTGGTGGCCGAGATATTCACCTCGATCTTCGGAGATGTCGCCGGTGGTCAGCTGGCGCGTATGATCGAAGGATACAGCATGAACGCAAGCGGCTTGGGTGCGTTCGGATTGATCTCATTCATGTTCACCTCGATCCTTCTCATCAATAAAGTATGGGCGGTGGTGAACCAGCTGTACCGTTCGGCCAGCGGTACCAAGAACGTCGTGAAGCGATCAGTCGGGTTTTTGACCGCACTTGTCGTGGGAGCGATCCTCCTCGGCGCCTATATCGGTGCCAAATCGCTGCTCAGCTCATGGACGGCAAAGTGGCTCGGGTGGAACCTCACTGACAATATGGTGATGCTGCTGGTACGGATACTTGCACCATGGATCATCGGTTGGCTTTTCCTCTTTCTCATGATCAAGGTTGCGCCGAACGCCAAGGTCAATCCGCTCAGCGCTGCCATCGGTGCATTGGTGGGTACCGTCGGGATGTACGGCGTGAACCTGCTGTTCTCTTCACTGATCTCCCGCATCCTCGCGTACTCGGTGATCTACGGTTCCTTCGCAGCCGTGTTTCTCTTCCTGCTCTGGGTCTACATGATCTGGGTGGTGATCCTCGGTGCGGTGGAGGTCAGCTACGTGCATCAGTACCAGCCGGAGAAGGGGACTTTGGTCAAGCCGATCTCACCTGCGGAGCAATTGGCAAACGGGGTGAATGTCATGATGGTGATCGGCCAGAAGTATCGGAACGGTGCAGGTGAGACCAGGATCCGTGACATCACCGACAGACTCCTGATGAACGAGCGGCAATTGTTCGCGGTCCTTGACCTCCTGGTCGAGATGAACTTCATCATCCCGACCAATCCCACGAGGACCGCCTATGTGCCGGCACGTCCTTTGGAAGACCTGAAGGTCGTCGACTTGGTCAGTGCGCTCTACGGCCAAGTCTATCTTTCGCAGAATCTCGATACCATCGGGGATGCGATAGCTTCCCAGATCAATGCGAAGGGAATCAAGACACTCGGTACGTTGAGCGTCTCGAATCTCATCGAGCGCGTCTGAGTTCAACCCAGCGCGACATCAAGGATCATCATGACCGTGAATCCCAATATGGTACCGAACGTAGCCAAGTGTGTTCCGGCATGGTCCTTTCCCTGCTGGGACTCGGGAATCAGCTCTTCGACCACGACATAGATCATCGCTCCCGCAGCGAAAGCCAGCGCATACGGCAATATGGGTTGCATCCTCGTGACGAGAAGCGCGCCGAGGACTCCAGCGATCGGTTCCACGATGCCTGAGGCTTGGCCGTACAGGAAGCTCCTGCGCCGTGAGAGGCCCTCCCTTCTCAGCGGAATCGAGACCGCCGCTCCTTCCGGAAAGTTCTGGATGCCGATGCCGATGGCGACTGCAAGTGCGGCGAGCACGGTCACATCGCTCTGCCCGGATGCTGCGGCACCGAAAGCCACCCCCACTGCCAAACCTTCGGGAAAGTTGTGCAAGGTGATGGAGAGGACAAGCAGCACGCTCCTGCGCAGGTGCGTCGGAATACCCTCGGGTTTGTCTCCCTTGTGGGAATCCAAGTGGATGTGGGGAAGCAATTGGTCCGCAAGCCAGAGGAAGGCGGCTCCACCGAGGAATCCGAATGATGCGACAAGATAGGCGGGGATTGCGGATGAGGAGGTGGCCATCTCGATCGCCGGGGCAAGGAGTGACCAGAAACTTGCCGCGATCATGACGCCGCTGGCGAATCCGAGCATCATGTTGAGTACATGCTGTTCGATTCGCTTGAAGAAGAAAACCAAGGCAGCTCCTGCTGCGGTGAGGGCCCATGTCCCTATCGTGGCGAGGAATGCCATGAGCACAGGCTTGTCCAAGAGTGCTTCCATGAGAGAATCTCCCTGTCATGCTGAGGATGATCAATCGTATCGCCGCATCGTAGCCCGGTCAAGAGCAGTATGGTGAAGGATGCTTGGGAAATCCCCGGGATGATGGTATAGTCTTCCATACCTTTGTACACGACATGTGGGTCGGAAGGAGCGGACCATGGAACCTGATCATCAAGAGAACGAACTCCATGAAGAGATCGATACCTTGCTGTGGCCGGCGATGCCTGATCCTGAGGATCGTCCTGCAGGTCCTGCCGGTGTGTGGATATGGCCTAGGGCACGGATCAGGGCGTTCGAGCAGATCGATCCTTCAAACGCCCATGGGGACGGCTATCTGGTTTTCCCGTATGCATTGGCGGTCTACGACCGCAAGCATCGCCACATCCTTTCGGTTACCGTGGAGCAAACCGATTACCGGACGCTTGCGCAGATGACGGGGGAACGGCTGCGGGATCTGACAGGTGATCACAAGGGGTACCTTTCTCCGCTGGTCATCGGAATATATGATGCACGCACGCATCAGGACTTGGGCTTGTACGAAGGACCGGTGAAACAGGATGAAGTGTTCCCCCTGCTTGTCGAAGCCGTCGCCGACCGCCTCGAACTCTGGGAGGAAGCAATCCGCAGGGTCTCCGGTTGATGGTTCCGATCCTGTTGACACGCCGTTGCGGGATCGGTAGGGTTTTTGTCCGGAGGTGTGTCCCATGATTGATTCCGGCACTGAAGACCGACGGACCTTTTCCATCCTCACCATACTCTCACTGCTCATCGTGATCGGCTCTCTCGCAGCATCCCTCGGCGGATTGTTGCTCGTCGAGCCGGCAGAAGGTACAGGGAATTTCACCTCGTTGTACGGGGAAACGGTACGACTTGATGGCAGAGGCCTCTATGCCCGGGATTCCGTCTCCTGTGCCGCACAGGCACGCGGGCAGGATGTGGTCACTTTGATTGTCGGCATTCCTCTCTTGGCTGTCGGGACTTGGTGCGGTCGTTCTCGCAACCTCCGTGCCAGGATGTTGCAATCCGGATCGCTCGGATACATGCTCTACACCTATGCTTCCTACGCATTCCTGATCAACTACAACGACTTTTTCCTGCTGTATGTGGCACTGTTCGCCCTTTCGTTCCAAGCTTTCGTCCTTTCATTCAGGAGTTTCGGATCCGATGAGGTGGCATCGGCGCTTCGTCCGGGATTTCCCAGGAGATACCTCGGCATCTACCTGTTGGTCATGGGAAGCCTTCTCGCGCTCATGTGGCTCGGAAGGATCATTCCTTCCATGAACTCGACATTGCCGCCTGCGGGATTGGAACACTATACGACCTTGGTCATCCAGGTTCTCGATCTCTCGGTGGTGGTCCCCACGGCCTTCATCACCGGGATCCTGTTGCTGAAGCGAAGGCAGCTGGGAGCCACCTTGGCGGCAATCCTGTTCATCAAGCTGCTGACGATGGCATGCGCTCTCTTCGCCATGATGACCATGATGTTCCTCTCGGGTGTGAAGCTCGCCGTTGCAGAGGCAATCATCTTCACCGTGATGCTCGCATTCGGCATCCATGCGGCACTTGTGATGTTCCTATCGGTTCCCAAGACTGCCTAATGCGGTTCCTGGCATGAAGGACAGGTCCCGGTCACGTACAGCGTATGACCGGTGATCCTGATGCCCAGCTCTGCGCTGTAGCTCTCCAATAGCGGGTTCATGCGACAATCACCGAGATCGATGAACGCATGGCATCGTTCGCAATGGAACCAGTGATGGTGCTTCACGGAATCCTCACCGTCGCGTAGCCCGGTATAATAGCGTTCCGTACCGTGTTCGGAGCAGTGGAGCACAAAAGAGTCGGCGTATCCCTGATCCTCGAGCTGATGCAGGTTGCGGTAAATGGTGACCGGATCGCAGGGTATTTCCACAAGCATGGAAATCTCGCCTGCAGTCAACGGCCACTTTGCTTCCTGCAAGACCTTGAGCACGGCTTTCCTCGCCTTCGTCACCTGTTGGCCTCCTCAACTTTTCCCCGCGCCTTTTTCCGTCTCTTTCCCAGCATGCTGAAGAATGAGAATCCAAGGAACACGGCTCCTGCGATCACGACGACCGTCGCCCCGACCGGAAGATCGAAACTCCATCCCGCCACGAGGCCTCCCACAGAGAAGAGCGAGGAGTACAGCCAAGCCAGGAGCATCATGCCGAGCATGTTCCTGGCATGGAACCCCGCAGTCCCTGCAGGGAGCGTGAGCATCGCGATCACCATGACGATTCCGACGAAGGTCTGCAGGAGCACGATGGCTATTGCGGTCACGCTCAGAAGCACGAGGAATACCGCATTGGTCGATATTCCCCTGACTTGTGAGAACTCCTGATCGAAGGAGGTGGCTTCCAATTGGACATAGAACCTCCACGCGAGGATGAGCACGATGATATCCAGGATCCCGAGCATGATGAGATCGCGTGATGAGATCAGCAGGATGTTGCCGAACAGATAGCTGGTCGGATCGGTATACCCGGGCGTCTTTGCCATGAAGAGGACTCCGATGCTCATGCCGATTGCCCAGATGGCGTTGATGACCGTATCCTCCCGTTGTCTCGCCCGCATCGAGACCACTCCGATGATCACTGCGGCGAGGACCGCGAACATGATCGCTCCGAGCATGGGGGAGAGGTTCGGTACCTTTCCGGTAGCGGAGAGGAAGAGTGCCATGCCGATTCCGCCCAGCACCGCATGACTTATGGCTCCCGCGAGACCTGCGATCCGTTTCACCGTCACGATCGTACCCAGGACACCGAAGAGCACGGAAGAGAGCAAGCCCGCGAGAAGGGCATTCCTGACGAACGGCATCGACGGATCGAACAGTGCCTTGAGAAATTCCATCATCGTCTCCCTCCGTCGGTGCAGCAGCACGGATCATCTACCGCGCTGTCATGCAAGACCTTCAAGGCCTCGCCTCCGAACAGTTGTGCAGGAGCCTCGGTGGTCGGTTCTATGCGGTGCTGCACGATCGTTCGTCCTTTTCCGGAAGGACCGACATCCCCGACGCACAGGACCCTGTCGGTAAGCGAACTGACGAATCCCGTGTCGTGAGTCACGATGAGGATGGTGGTGTTCCCCTTCAACGATCCCAACGCATCGAACAGTCTCCGTTCGCTCTCTGCATCCATGTTCGATGTAGGTTCGTCCAGGACAAGCATCTCGGGTTGCGTGCTCAGCGCACGTGCGACGAGGACTCGCCTTCTCTGTCCCCCGGAGAGTGCGTTATAGGGTCTTTGTGCAAGTTCGGTCAGCTCCATGATCCGTAGTGCGTCGGCGACCGCTTGCATGTCCCGCGCCCGATAGGCCCGTGACCATGGCTTGATCCTGCCCATCCTCACAACCTCCTCGACCGATATCGGGAAGGTGGGGTCGTAGTCCGCGTGCTGAGGAACGTACCCCAGCCGGTCCCTCCCCGAATTCGGTGGTGCATCGAAGAGCTGGATCCGTCCCTCGCTCGGATCGGCCAAGCCGAGGACCAGCTTCAGCACCGTGGTCTTTCCCGCTCCGTTGGGACCTACCAAGGCGACGAACTCCCCTTGGTGGATGTGAAACGATGCCGATTCCAGAACCGGTACTTGGGCGTAGGAGAATCCGACATCGGTAAATTGCAGGACTATAGGTTTGTCGGGGTGGTGCGCATGCGTCATGGTTGTTCTCCCGTTTTTCCAACGAACGTATCGAGCAAGGTCCTGCCGATCAGGCGGATGTTTTCCATCCAATCGTATGCAAGAGGATCGAGTGGCAATACCTGTGCGCCGATGGCTTGTGCGACATTGCGTGCCGCGGAGGTCGGAAACTGTGCTTGGACGAATATCGCACGCACGTCATGATCCTGTGCATTCCTGATCAACTCGGCGAGAGCTTTCGCGGTAGGCTCCTTCCCCCCGGTCTCGACAGCTTCCTGGATGATTCCGAATTCATCCAGGAGGTATCCGAAAGAGGGATGGTATACGAAGACCGTGGTTCCCCTGAGTGTCCGAAGATCCGTCGCAAGGGAATCGAACACCTGATCGATCCTGCCGTGGAACATCTGCAGGTTTTCCAGATAGGTTGCGGCATGAGTTTCGTCGAGTGAGGCGAGCGTCCGGGCGATGTGTGTCGCAAGGATCTTCATGGGCTCACTGCCCAACCAGGTATGCCGGTCGATCTGGAGGGAATCGGGCTCCTCCTGTGCATGAGGTTCCTCTTCATGGTCGTGGTCTTCCAAGTAACGAAAGGACACCCCCTCCGTTCCGTCGACAATCATCAGGCGAGGATACAAGGAAGAAATCTTCGGGACCAATGCCATCTCGAAGTCTGTCCCCGAAAGGATCCACACATCCGATCGGGAGAGCTCGGTCATCTGTTTCGGAGTCGGTTCATAGGAGTGGGGGCTCTGTCCGGGTCCGACGAGCACCACGGTATCGACCAGATCTCCCGCTATCATGTCCACGGCATACTTCTGGGGGAGGATGCTGACGGCCACCAGGGGTCTTGTCTCCTGTGCTCCGGACACTTCTTTCGCTGCGCCTCCGAAGAGGGGAAGGGCTATCACGAGGGTCATCATCAAGAAGATGAGACGGTATGTTTTCTTGTGCATGGGATTCTCCTGAGCCGAATATACTCGTGGATCCTGATGAATGCAAGTCATTTGCAAAAATTGGAGCTTGGCGAATCCATCCGTTTGTGCACATGATGGAGCATGGATCACAAGTACGTACGCTATGTTGCATACAACGCTCCCGAGGCAGCTTTGTTGCAAGAGGTGGAACAGTTCGTATCGGAAATGGAACGGAATCTCGGAATCGCCAGTGGCGTATCGATCGACCATTCGTTGAACAGCATGCCGGACATGGAGAGTCTCTTCATTGCATGGTCGAACAGGGAAATCGCAGGCGTCGCCACGATATTCAACTCGACTGCGGACCTCGGAGAGATTGCCATCTGCGTCCGCCCGACATTCACGAGACACGGGATCGGAAGTGCCCTGTTGCATCTCGGTCTGCGAACACTGCAGGAACATGGAGTCAAGAGACGGGTGCTGATCTGTGACCGCAAGTCATCAAGCGGGACACACTTTGTCCTCCGCCATGCCCGGGGGGAGCTGTTCAGGGAGTACACGATGGAACGATCGGCACAGGTCGCGCTTCCCGAAGGATCCCGGTTGTCGATCCGGGATGCCCGCACGACGGATGTCGACGAGATGACACGCATCTGTGCCGCCGCATACGGGGACAGTCCCACAGAGGCCGGTGCGTTCATCGAGACCAGCATGATCAGCGTGAACCGGACCGGACATGTAGGTCTCTTGGACGGCCGCCTGATAGCAATCTGTTTCATTTCCGAGCATGAAGAGTACCGATCGGTGAATACGGTGGCAGTCGATCCCCCCTTCCAGGGTCGAGGCCATGGGACGGAATTCCTCGCACAGGTCCTCAGACAGCTTCCCCAAGACGGCAAGCCGATCAGGCTGGATGTGGATGGAAAGAATTTGCATGCGATCGCGGTATACCGGCGATTGGGATTCCTCGGAATCTCCGAAATCGGGTATCATGAGGTATGAGGAATACGGTGGAGCGCATCATGGCCAAACGAATGACATTTCTTGTGATCGGACTCTTATGGTGCATCATGATCGCCCCAGCAGCTGCATCCGTTGCCGTTCCCGAGGAGATCTCGGCACCACTCACGGGGTTGCAGGCCCCTCCCGTCCGGTATTGGAAGAGCGCCTCCGGCGGGACTCTCCCGAGGACAGTCGACCCGAACACGCTCTCCTCAGCAGACGTCCCGCGGCGTAAGGATCCCAAGATCGTCCCGGTGATGTACCACAATATCGTCTTCGGCCGTACCGGGAATGTCTATAACAGGGACATCTACAACTTTGAGCACGACATGGCCTTCCTCAAGCGTAACTACGCGATCATCGATTTCCAGGATCTTGTGGATATCCGCGAAGGGAGGAAGATGTTGGAAACCGATGGGACCATCATCACATTCGATGATGGCGACTTGTCGGTCTATGCGATCGTCTATCCCCTGCTGAAGGAACTCGACATGAAGGCGACGTTCTTCATCGTGCCCAACTTCATTGGCGAGGTCGGCTACATGAGTTGGGATCAAGTCCGAGAGATGGATCAATATCGGAATCCTGAGGGCCGAAAGCTATTCTCTTTCGGCTCCCACTCCTTGACACACCGCGCACTGGGAGAATTGCCCTCCGCGACAATCCTGTTCGAGATGACCGAATCGAAGCGGATCCTGGAATCGCAGATCGATGGATCCGTCATCACGATAGCCTTGCCGTTCGGTAGCGGAGCGGGGATGCAGTCGGTCATCGATGCAGCCCGGGAGGCGGGGTACCTGACCATCAGGACCTCAGTTCCGGGAGCCATCAGTATAACGGGGATCGACTTGATGTCGGTCAAGGCTTTCAATGTAGACAACTACAGCAATGATGTCTTCGTGCAGCATATGTTGCGATTGACAGGGAGGTAGGATATGTTCCGTCTTTGCCGCATGATCCTGCTGGCAGGGCAAATCCTGATCGTGAGCAACCTCTTCGCAGCGGTCCCGCTTCCCTCAGTTACGAGCAGACCCCGCGAGCTGGATTTCGGAGGGATGACCTGGCGCATCAAATCCTCTGCATCCGCTGTGGCTCCCGGTCCGAATCCCTACAGCGCAAGCGTGGAATCGGTGTGGGTCGATCAATGGGGACTGCATCTGACCATACGCAAGATCGCAGATGTGTGGCATGCCACGGAGGTCTTCACCAAGGAGCGGGTAGGATACGGAACCTATACGTTCTCTGTGGAAAGCGATGTGAACTCATATGACGAGGCAGTCGTGGCGGGATTCTTCACGTGGGACACAGCCCCGCAAGAGTTCCACCGGGAGATCGATATCGAATTCGCTGCGTGGGGCCAACCGGGGGGACCCAAGTTCCAGTATGTGGTGCAACCCTACGACGATCCCGATAGGATCGAGGTGTTCGATCCGCGGCTTCAAGGAAACAGCACGACACACCGCATCATCTGGACCCCACAGAAGCTGGAATTTCTCAGCTATCATGGGCTGGTGGATCCTGACGACCCTGCTGCACAGGACAACCTGATGCATCGATGGGTATTCGGTGGGAAGCCTCCCACTGAGGGACGGGTCCGCTTCAGGATGAATCTGTGGCTCTTCCAAGGGGAAGCCCCGAAGGATGCGGTCTCCCTGGTGGTCACTTCGTTCTCGTTCCTTCCGCTGGAGAAGTGACGCTCTTCTTCTCAAAACCTTTCCTGACCTGGGCTCCCCAGCCCCTATTCTTTCGCATCGCGCTAAAAAATCCTCCGACCCGCCAGAGGCTGATGTACTGCCGGATACCGAAGTTCTCCATGATTGCCATGTTGAGGAGCCTGAGCACATCATCCGAATCATACATTTCATGATCCAGCTCATTGATCAGGACCGATGAGACGCTGACCATGATTCCCATGAGTATCGTGGAGGTGAACAGGAGCAATGCGATCGGCAAGTTCAAGAGCCCGACCGCAGCTGAGACGAAGACCAGCAACAACCCTTGGGCCTCGATGAACGGACCGACGAGCTCGAACATGAAATAGTAGAGCATCCCGACGAGACCGAGCCTGCCGTACCGGGGGTTGCCGATCATCGTACTGTGGAACAGGAGGATATCGACCAATCCGCGATGCCAGCGGTCCCGTTGTCTGTGCAACACCTTCCACGATTCGGGAACCTCGGTCCAGCAATTCGCATTGAACGCATATTTCACCCGATACGGGCGGCCTGCCTCCCGCATGAAACGGGAGAGCCGTACCACCAATTCCATGTCCTCTCCCACAGTATCCTTGCGGTACTTCCCGCTCTTGGTCAGATACCCTCCGGTCTGGATGGTCCGTTCACGGTTGAATACACCGAACGCTCCGCTGATGATCAGCAGGAGGTTCAGCTGGGCCCAGCCGACCCTTCCTGACATGAATGCCTGCATATACTCCAGCGATTGCAACCGGGCGAGGAAATTCGTCGGGAGGGCGACAGTGTCGAGCGACCCGAGTTCGACGGTACATCCGTTGACGGGACAGATGTTCCCTCCGGTGGCAATGGTCTCTTCGGAGGAATCGATCATGCCGGAGACTGCCCGTAGCAAGGCTTCAGGCTCCAAGAGCGAATCAGCATCTATGCCACAGAAGAATTCCTTGCTCGCGACATTCAATCCCATGTTCAGCGAGTCGGCCTTTCCCCCGTTCACCTTGTCGACGACAACGAGGTTGGGAATGTTCTTGTTGGTATAGATGCCACGTAACGGTCGGGTCCTGAGCCGCTTGCGAACGATCCTGTCCCGCTTCTCCAGATTGAAATACTGGATCAGTGTATTGAGGGTCTCATCCTTCGAGCCATCGTTCACCACGATGAGCTCGAACTCGGGATACCGTTGGTTGAGCAGGCTGTTCACGCTCTCGATGATATTGCCTGCCTCGTTGTAGGCCGGGGCGATGATGGATACGGAGGGAAGCAATTGGTCGCTATGCAACAGGGAGGCGTCCTTGCATTCCCACAACAGCTTCTGCTGTCTCGCCCCCCACACTGAGATGAGCAGGATCAGCAGATAGATGCAATTGATGGTGACCGAATAGAACACCAACAGATAATTGAACCGGACGATGTAGAGGCGGCCTATCTCGAGCCATGTGAGGTTCACCAGGTTCGTGAACTCGCTGGCAAGGATGACAAGCGGAAAGAGCAGGAGTATCAGGATGAGGGTAAGGGCGAGCCGAAGGCGTTGCGGAGCCTCCTTGTGCGGTGGAGGAGCATCGTTTTTCTTCGTCGCGAGACGGATTCGGAACTCCTTGATGAGCCGCTTGTCCAAATATTGGATGATCTGTGCCTTCAGCAAGGGATTCTTGCTGACAAGCGGTCTCAATGCAGCCACGATCTCCCGTTCGATCTCATTGTCCCGGTTGCGGTTGAGAAAGAAGATGATGCCGCTGGTCTGTTGTGAACGGACCAGCTGCCTGAGCAGCTCGACGACCTGGTCATGCAGGGCTCCGGTGATTTGCAGCAGGTAGTATTCGATCCGACGGTTCAGGACCTTCGCCAGAAGTTCTTTCTGTCGTGTGAATTTCGTCTGGTAGAAACGTGAGATGATATCGTTGAGGATACCGATATCCTGGTAGGTCATCTCCGCGATACTCTGTACGATATGTTCATGCAGCGATGTCCTGTTCGTGTAGGAGAGGATCGAAGGGATATATCTTTTGTCCTTCATGGCACCGAAGGCATACACCACCGTGGTGAGCACGTCCCGCTTGGTGCTGGAGAGAAACGGCTCAATGATCAGTTCCTCAGGAAAGTGCTTGAGCAGGGCCTTGAGCGCGCATCTTCGGATTCGCGTCCGGTTCGATTGTGCCTGGGTCGTCAGGTATCGCCGCAGTTGTTCGGCAGGATGCTGGCAGGCATAACTGCAGATGATGAATTGCATGTACGATCGAGTGTTTCCGAGTCTGCGCAACAGATAGGGGAGGAGTACGGGGCCGAAACTGAAGAGGACGGCTCGCAAGCGCCCTGCCATCCATGGGGAGGCTCTCCTGATGTGGCTGATGAGAGGAATGATGGCACGTTTGTCCTTATGGACCGCCAAGGATTGTCCGATGTAGAGCGCCACGACCGAGTCCTTCTCCTGTTTCAACGCTTCCAACAGTGCATCGGTGACCGTTTCGCTGGCAAGATAGCGGAGGTTTGCAGCGGCTTCGATACGTTTCAGTTTCCTGCGGGACTTGAGTTGCTGTGTGTAGCGAACCGGCAAATAGCTTCCCAGCAGCAGGTGCAGGATATGTTCCCGCTTCTCGGAGGGGAGGAGGACCGATTCGCTCAACCGTTTGAAGAGTGTGAACAGCTGGTCAGGTTCAAACCGCTCATCATCGATTTCCCCGTTGGTGACCTGTTGTTCAAGCAGCTGTTGCCGTTCCGATTCCTTTCTCTTGCGGTATCTTCGGTAGCGCTTGAGGAAGAACGTTGCGAGCAACAATACGATATCGATGGTGAGGATCGCGAGCGTCAGGATGATGGCAACATTTGGTCCCATGCTCATTTCCCCTGGATTTGCAGCCGGTTGGCAATCAGGTTGACCACTCCCAGCAACTCGACCAGCATGACAGGACGGAAGAAGAAGTGGGTGATCTTGACTTCGATCGCTCTTCCTACGGTGCTTTCGTTCTTGCTGTATGACATCAGAAGGTAGGGAATCTTGCGAGCTTCCGGCTTTGCCAGCAACTCCTTCCGCAAGGTGATGCCGTTCACTTTCGGTACCATCAGCTCACAGATGATGATATCGGGGACCTCCTCCTCGATCGCCCGTCTTCCTTCGAGGCCGTTGTCTTTCACCACTACCCGGTACCGTTCCTGTTCGAGCGCGCGCTGTATCAGGTTCCTTCCGAGTCCGGGTTCGTCGATCAGCAGTACGGTGAACACCGTGTTGCTCCCTCCCGCAGCGACGGATTCGTGGACGAGGATGCCTCCTCCCCGCTTTTGCGCCAGTCTCAACCGGTATTGAGCCGTCTGGATGGTGACGGCTGCCATCTGCTCGACATCGCCGAGGATCGTCGTGGGCAACTCCGTGGTGTGGAACAATCCGACGGAGATGGAAATCGGAACGATGAACGCCTCCGAATCGGCAATGTAATTGAGCAAGCCGTTCAGTCTGCGGATGATCTCCGGTTTGTCGTGGTGGGAACAATAGATCCCGAAGGTCCCGCCTGCAAGGCGGAATGCCTGACTTGAGGACTCGATCTTCTGCTTGACGATCGTCGCGAACTTCTTCATCGTCGCATCACCTTCCGCGCTTCCGTGATCCATGTTGATGTTGGAAAGGTTGTCGATGCTGATCATGAAGAACGAGAGATGCATGCCGTCATGAGCGACCATCTCCATCACTTGCTTCGAGAACACCCTATGGTAGTCTTGGTTGAACAACCCTGTGACCGGATCGCGGAAGAGATCTTCCTCCATCCGGAACAATCGCTGCTCAAGACTCGACTTCTGGTTCTCAAGCTCCAACAGTCGAGCCTCCTTCGAAGAGCGTTCCTGCATGGCGTCGAAGACTATCGTCGAGAAGATGGAAGGAAGCGGAATCGAGTACTCTTTGCCAACCAGCTCGACCACCGGAGCGACTACCGTGATCCATCCCATGCCTTTCCGGGCATGGATGAGTTCGAAAAAGGCATTCCATCGTTCGCTTTCAGGCAAGTTGCATGCCTTGATGGCATGTGTCTTCGCATCGTAGACAAACGGCGATTTCGCGAAGACCTTGCGAACTTCCGCTGCGCCGAATATGGTGAGGTACCGCTTGATGATCCGGTTGCACAGATCGATATGTCCGTTCTCTCCAAGCAGCGACTTGTGAATGGGGTTGATGAATATTCCGCACTGCAGGTTTTCAAGGATCCCGATATATTCGGGGATGCGATCATTGATGATCGATCCGTGTTGCGGACAGATGAGACTGATGTCGTATTGATGAAGCTGCGCCATGACCGGCCGAAGTATGTCATGTGAAGGCATGTAGGCTTCATGGAAGGTTTTCATCCCCTCCTCGTAGTCTTCGGCAGCATACAGCTCTGAACGTTGGCTGAATGCACCGAAAAGATCTCCTGAGATGAGTGCCTTCGGTTGTTCCAGGTAGCTCATGATCGAACCGGGAAAGTGAAGATAGGGGGCGAACAGGAATTTGATCTGATTCCCGTCTTTCATGGCGTAGCGGTATTCATGATGGTCGACCAGGTAGAAGGGACTCGCTACACCATAATACCTGATGATGGAGGAAGCCCGTTCGTGGCAACAGATGTTCCCGTTGAATCCTGCCTGTTCGAACAATGGGAGCGAGGCACAGAGATCGGGATCCTGATGGCTGCAGACTATCGCTTCGATCGAGTCGATCGGGATCAATGAGACGACTTTTGCATGGACTTCTGCGAAATCCAATACCGAACCCGGATCGAAGAGCACCGCGCTGCCTTCTCCGAGGTAGAGGTAGGGATTGCAGCGCAAATTATGCTGCAGCGATTCGGATCCGACCCACCACAGGTTCTCTGCAATCCGGATCGGCTTCGATTCTTCCATAGGTCATCTCTCCCTTTGTCCTTCCAAGTAGTCCCGGAGGATATCATAGCTGGCTTTTTCCCGTTCGCGGTAGGTCGGTTGGTTCCATGTTGTCCATGGCAACAACAGCGCCTCACGCGTACCGAATTGTCCGAGAATCCGATCGGTCTTATGCTGTACCAGGATGCCCGATACTGCGATCCCGTCGGTCTGGATCGTACCGATGACATCCCTTGCCGGATCGGTATGACGGATTTCCTTGTCGTAGAGGACCGTGCCTGAGGAAGGATCCGAGACATTGATCCGGGTCCAAGGAATCCGTACGGTCAGCGACTTGCCGTTCACTTCCCAGTGATTGGTCGATCCCGTCTGCTCTCCATGCAGGAGACGACTCGATTCTTCATGGATCGCAGGTATCGGAGTTCCGTCAGCCAAGGCGCGAGCCTTGTTCGTCAGTTTTCTCATGACGCGGAAGTCTCCCGTGCTCACAAGCGTATCGTAGGTACTGAATGCGTAATTCGTCCCGTCGGAGGGAGGAATCGCCAACAGTCGGGAACTCTCCGTTCCATCAAGCACGATCAGGTACTCCATTCCGCTTGGGGCTTGCACACCGAGCCGTGCATCGTAGAGGAGCTCTCCCTGATCCCGTGAAACGGTATCCAGTCCGATCAACAACCGTTCCTTCGTGAAATCCACGGGAGTCTCGAGCGTGATATCGAGGTGGAGGAAGGAAGCATCGATTCTCAACTCAACCGATCGGATCGCATGCTCGCCTTGTGCAACGACTGCCGCGCGAGCCGGTTTCACCGCCTCATAGGCCAACAGTCCATAATTCTGTTCGGGGTCGATCGCATTGTGCCAAAGAATGTGGCGATCATAGGGGATCATGTAGGGTTCGGTGGTCCAGGTTTTCTTGGCCCATTCATCCATCCACTCGAAGATGATGCCTCCGGCGTATCCCTCGCGGTGCATGGCTTCGAACATCCTGATGATGCCCTCTCCCTGGACGACCTCGGTCATCGACCCATGGTGGTAACCGTCGCCACTGGTGTGGGCATTTCCCATGCCGGTGGCGAGGCCGAACTCCGCGACTACCGCCGGATACGCCCGGTGATGGCTCATGAACTGTTGCAGATAGCCTCCGTAGCGGAACCGGCCTTGCTCATCGGAGTATGTATCGTAGAGGGGATCGTTGTTCATGAAATCGGGGTAGTTCGGGTAAATATGGTAAGCGCCGAAGAGACCTGACTTCAGGCGAGGCCCCGGCAAGAGGTTGTTGATGTCCACCGTGATCCGATCATTCGATTCGGATATCTTCAATCCCTGTTCGTTTCTTTCCGATGGGTGGTCGATCGGATCCAAGGTTGGCCAGTTCACGATTGCCACGGGGTGTTGCCACCCATAGGCCGACTCCTCATAAGCGACGACATAGTCGGTGCTGGCAGCGAGCCATGCTTCGGTAGGGGATGCTTCGCTGCACGCGATCAGATACTCGCCTGAGAAGCCATACCCCTCGTTCAGCAAATCGGTGGCCTCAACCTCGTGCGGCTCGAGCTCCCGGCCGACCAAATACCCGATCACATAGGGGGATACATCGCTGGTGTAGGTTCCCCACGCCCTCCCTCGGCGCTCTGCGATCGAGGCGTTTCCATGGATCGCATCGATGACATGCTCGATCTCCCGTTCGTATTGCTGTTGATAGTCGGCTGCGAGATAGTCGTTTCCGTGCGGTTCCTCCTCCGGCCATATCTCCTGCATGAGCCAGAGGAGTCTATCGGGATGCATCGTGTTGTACAAAAGGAACGCATCATAGAACTCGGGATCGAGAAGCGTGTAGATGCGCACCGTGTTCGCTCCCATCGTGCCGATCTTTTCCAGCCATCGGTAGTAGGTCGCCTTGTCCTTCGGGAAATCGGTGAACCACCTGCCAGGCATCGCGATGCCGAGGTTCACCCCATGGATGAACAGATCCTTCCACTCATCCTCCTGCCAGATCTGGAGCATGTTCAGGTGGGTTCGTGCCACCATGCTCGTTCCATCCACCACGGTGTGGGAAGGTATGCTCCTGGCATGCGGGGATTGCTTCTTGGCACGCACCTCATCGGCGATCGCGCGTACGATCGGAAGGTAGGCGTGCCAGTGGAAATGCTGCTCGCTTTCCAGAGAATCGGGTGAGGCGCGCTTCATCAGGTCGGGCACTCCTGCGAGGAAGGAAAACTTCATCGGCAGTGGGCTGTATGCCCAGTTCCCTGCGAAATAGTAGGTGTGATGATACGCCACGCTTCCCCTGATGATGGCCGGGAAGGATGCGGGGATGCCGGATCGGTGCAATTTTTCCGATCCGCTTGCCGTCACATCGAGATCATAACGGGCAAGGACTTCGGCCCCTGAAAGCGGTGTGACGATATCGAACATATGGGGATAATAGTGCGAACCTTCCAAGCCAAGCTGTTCGGTTCCCGCTTCGGTGAAGAAGAATCGGTTGGCACCAGGACCGAGGTCCTCTTCCATCGTCAGGACCACGATCTCCTCCGACGTATGGTAGAGTATGATCCCGCTCCCGCTGTAAGCCCAAGGCTTGCCGCTCTTGTGCTCATACATCGCGTAGACCCACGACGGAGCATCACCCGATCGGGAAAGTTCGCGCACATAGAGTCCCGCCCATCCGGTCCACTGGGCACGGAACATCTCGTAGGCTTGTGTCTGGATATGATCGGAAGTCGGCGTGGCAAAGGTATTGTACTCGGCGATCACGGTGTTCGGTCCCTCACGATTCAGGAAAGAACGCAGTACATCGATATCCGATTGTGAGAGACCACCATGGATGAGATTGCGTTCCCCTTCAGCGAGGATCGTCGTGATGTCGTTCTCACGCTTGTACACCCCATAGGTGTCGGCGATGTAGATCAAGTCCACATCTGCAGGAAGCATGTCGAGCGTGGTGACCCGCTCTGCCTCATCCCTTTCGGGGTGGTACCCGCGATACTCCGTTTCCGATGCATACAGTTCGCCCGATTCATCCTGCATCTTGTAGTGGTGGAGTATCCATCCGAGGCCTCTGTGCTGTTTGGCCTCGGAGGTGGGTACGGTCTTGTCCAGTACGAGCACACGGACCTGGAGCGCAGGTCGTGCCAGCCAAAGGATCAGCGGACTGAGCACCCCAAGGATGATGAGGATCACCAGGAGCAGGGACAATCGGAACCGGGTTTTCCCGGGAACGGGTTTCTTTCGCCTTCGTTTGGCTGTCATGGGTCAAGTATATGATACAGGCTGTCGGTTTGGTAGCAGAATCATCACGGCCGGATGCCGGCAAGGTGTTCCAGCCGGGACAGCGATTGCCGTGTCGGTGCTCCCTTCACGAATCCTGATATGGTACCGTCCGGGCGGACCACCGTCATCGTAGCTGCATCATCGATGGGAATGGAGGATTGTTGTGAAAATCTCTTGGTGTCCTTGATGAAGATCACGGCTGCACGGTCCGGTAGCACCGATCCTTCATAACTCTTCGCGATTCCCCTCCGTATCACCCCATGGATGAACCCGGGGGCTTCGATGATCGGGAAGTGGTACAGCGGAAACTCACGCAAGGGAGAGTCGGTGGCATCGAGATACTCTTGCCATGCCAACAACTGCTGTTGTTGTACCTCGCCATTCTCGCGGGAAGTACCCATCGCGATTGCGAAGAGGGCCACGCCGTTTTTCAGCGCGTCGGTCGGAAATTGGAAATCGTTCCCCCCGATGGTCTTTGCCTCGGTCGAAGGGAAGGATGCGCCTTGGATCGGAGACAACACGGCAAGGAGGACCAGGAGGACCGGAAGGTATGGTTTCAGCATGGCCCATTATAGCAATCGGTATGGAGAATGCAAGACAAGTGCTGCCAAGTGGACGATCGGAACCGGAGTGGGTATGGTATGATGTATCAAGGAAACGGGAGGATGATCATGAGCGAACGACATGCCTATCGGACAAACGTACAATGGAGCACCAAGCGCAAGGGAAAGCTTTCGACTTTCGGGATGCCGACGATCGAGGTGGCAACCCCTCCTGAGTTTCCCTCCGGACATCCTGACATCTGGTCGCCCGAACATCTGTTCGTCGGAGCCGCAGAAGTGTGTCTCATGACCACGTTCCTTGCCATTGCTGAGAAATCGAAGCTGCAATTCGTCAACTATGTTTCGGAGGCGGAGGGAACCTTGGAGAAGACCGAATCAGGATTTCAGGTCACGACCATCGTGATCCGGCCGAAGGTCACCGTCACCGTTGCCGAGGATCTGCAGCGGGCTGTCAAGCTGCTGCACAAGGCGGAGGCGCACTGTCTGATCTCCAATTCGATGAAGACCACGGTGAGCATCGAACCGGAAGCTGTGCTCGCACAGCTTCCCTAATAGCCGTAGAATGCGTCCTCAGTCATCGTGATGACCCATTTTTCGTATGCGGGATACCATAGACGCTCGAAGATGTAATCATCCTCATCGTAGGCGATCACCAGCAGGTAGCCTTCATAGGTTTCCGTCAGGTATCCGTCGAGATAGGAAAGTTCGTCCGAACGGAAATCGATGTACGAACGAGCCGGCAGTACTTCCGAGGCCAGCAGGTTGAAGCTGAAATCAAGCGAATCTTCCATCTCTGGTGTCAGCACATAGATATCCAGTATCGCGTAGTCGGTGATGTTCTCGAACCTGATGGTCCCGTCTGGCAGCTGTTCATCAGCGGGCTCTTCGTACCGATGCTCTTCGGAAAGTGAGAATTCAAGCGAGTCGAAGTCGGGGTACCACTCACGATAGTACACGTCGCCGGTCTCACCTTCCGCAAGCACGTGGAACAACTGCCCGTACCGATACAGTACCGCTTCCTTGAGATCGGGATGTTCCTCCAGGAATATCCGGATCGCCGATTCATGCGGAAGGTACTCCTCTAGCAGGTTGTATCCGACCTCATCCACCGCCATCATGTCGTTCGTGTAGATATCGAGATAGGTCAGCGTGGTTCCAGTCGAATTGCGTACGGTGAAGAAACCGGGCTCCTCGACCGATCCTGCGACGAACGGCTCTTGCTCCTCAGGTATGTCGATCACCGGGACATCCGGTGGCAACACTTGGTTTCCCGCATCATCGATGAACACGAATACCGTATTCCACCCGTCATAGGTTTGCGAACCCTTGACGTATTCGGGTCCCTCCCTGATCTCGATGATGACCGTCCCGCCATCTGCATAGGTCAGCAATCCGAGGCTGACCGCCGCGCTGCCGATGCTGGAGTCCATGCCAAAGGTACCGATACCGTGCACCGGGGCCATTTCTCCGTTCGGAGGCAGCAGCACCACCTGTCTGGTACCGAAGAGACCCCGCCATGGCTCAGCAGTGGTTTGCCACGTGATTTCCAAGACGTCTGGGGTTTCCTCCGATGGTTCGGGAGAACTTTCCGCCACGATCGTCTCCAACGGTTCCTGGACTTGCGCTACCGCAGGTTCGATCTGTGCGTCGGTTCGTATCGGTGTCGTAGCACAGGAGGCAAGCATCAGTATCGTGATACCCATCATGAGCACGGTGATTCGCAGCAACTTCATGACAAGACCCCCTTTGGGCGCCCGGTTCCCCAAGGGAATCGAACTCCCCGGTAACGGGAGTGTACACCCACGGATGGTACTGAGGAAAGTGTTTTCAGCAGATCACAGGGAGTAGAGTTCCCTGTCGAGGAAAAGATTCACCAGATCCGGATCGAATTGGCTTCCGCTGCAGGACTTGATCTCCTCGACTGCGATCTCGGTGGGCAATGCAGGCCGATAGGCACGGTCGGTGGTCATCGCATCGAATGCATCAGCCAGCGATACGATGCGAACCTCGAGCGGAATCATCTCCCCGACGAGTCCGTCTGGATACCCTGATCCGTCCATCCTCTCGTGATGGTTGCGGATGATCGGACGATAAGCCTGGAACATCTCGATCGGAGCAACGATCCTCTCTCCCGATTCGGGATGACCCTTGATGATCTCCATCTCGCGATCCGTGAGGGGTGTCGTCTTGTTGAGGATGTCCTCCGGGATGCCGATCTTCCCGATATCGTGGAGCAACGAGCCCCCTTCGATGATCTGCAGCAGAGGTTCGGGGAGGTCCAGAGCCTTTCCCATGGCGATTGAGATCGAACGGACCCTGCTGCAGTGTCCCTTGGTGTAGGCATCCTTTTGCTCGATCGTCTCCGAGAAGGCCTCGAGTGTCGCGCGAGTGGCATGGTGCAAGGTGGTCAACGCCTCCTGGAGTTCCCGTTCCAGCTTCTGCTGTTGGCTGAGGAAGGTATTCCGTCGGACCTCCTCATCCCACTTCCGATCCGATTTCTCGATCACCCGCTCTACGCAGGAGACCAGCGTTTCCCTCCGTACCGGCTTGGCAAGGTAATCGGCTGCTCCCATCCTGATCGCCTTCATCCCGGTGTCGAGATCATTGAACGCGGTGAGCATCACGATCGGTATGCGCGGATGGGTACGCTGGACAATCTCCAGTACCTCGAAGCCCGAGAGGCCGGGCATCTTGATGTCCAAGAGGATCAGATCCACCGAATCGGCTTCGGATGCAAGGAAATTGCGAAGTTCCTCTCCGTCTTGGCAGGAGGAGACATGGTATCCCTCCTTGCGCAGCATGATCTGCAGTACCTTGCGGATTGCCGGATCATCGTCCGTCGTCACGATATGTCTGGTCATCAGGATTTCCTCCGGTGCGATGCATGGTATGGGGAGAACAGGAACGGAGTCTCTTTGCGATACTCTTTGTAATCAGGGAATATCTTGGGAAAGAGGAACAGGTCCTCCACCGTGATCAGAAGGAGGTTGCAGAGCGTGAGGCCTGTGCACAACAAAAGGATGGGAATTTCCCAGAAATAGAGGGACACCAGGAGATTGATGCCTGTGTACCAGAGAAAGCCGGGATGTCGTGAGAGTCTGTATGTGCCACTGCGGAACAATGCCCCGTTTGCCGAGCCGGAGAGAGGAATCTCGATGAACACCGAGTAGATGAGCAATGCTGCAAGCATTGAGATGCAGAGCAGGATCATCCACGAGAGCATCGGGGGAAGCGGTGTCACATGACCGATGAAGAGGAACGGGTAGGGGATTGCCGTGATGAAGAAACCGGGGAGTGCGAGTCTCTGCAAAAGCGTCTTTCCTCGCAGGATTGCCACGTCATAGAGTCCTGAAATCACATATCCGGCTGCTCCGAGCATAAATAGTTTGCTTAAATCCATAAAGTATCTATATACTAGTACAAGTTTCGTACATTTGGAAGTATGACAAAGGGCTGTCCATGATCATTGATGTCTCGACCATAATCCCCGCAGTGGCATTCATTCTCTATGTGTTCTTTGCCATTTTCGGGTTCCTCCAGTACAAGAAGGACCGGTTCTACTGGTCCTTCCAATTGTATATGATCTTCTTCTCCATCTGGAGCTTCGGTTCCATGATGATGCACCTCAACAGCTCCATCCTGTCACCGCTGTTCTGGAACAAGGTCATGCTTGTGGGATTGCTCTCGGCTCCGTTCGCCTTGAGCAACTTCATCGTGGATATCCTCGACCTGAGAAACCGCTCGATACGGATTTTCGTGTATGCGAGCTATCTGCTGATCATTCCCCTGATGATCCTCAATTTTTCCGGGAACATTGTCAACGATGCGGGCTTCACTGCCACCAGCACCTTCTACTATGAGTTGGCACCCGGTGCGGTCTTCGCCTACGCGATCAGCTATTGCTACCTGATACTCACGTGCGTCATCCTCCTCTTCGGGGCAAAGTACCGTCACCTGCAGGAACAGTACAAGAACCTCCTGCTTCCGTTGGTCGGCGTGGTGATCATGCTCGTGGGCATTCTCATGAACATCTATCCCGAGCTCGGCCAGTATCCGATCGATATCTTCTCAGCCACCATCAACGCATTCCTTCTCTTCTTCACCATCTACAAATACAAGCTCATCAACTACTCACGGCTCGGATTGAGCATCATCTATTCGACGATACTCGCGATCGTCGCTTCGGTATCCTACTATCTCATCATCCGTATCATCCAGGGATTCAATCCCAGCTTCGCTCCTGGTGATACCTCCCAGCTCTCCATCATTCTCGGCATCGTGACCGTCATCGTCATCCATCCGATCAGGAACCTGCTCACCTATATCGTGGATACCGTGATCATTCCCAAGCGGCACCCTTACCAGACTACGATCAAGAACCTGAGCAAGAGGCTGACCACGATCGTGAATCTCAAGGAGTTGGGTGACGAGGTGGTCAGGAGCCTCAGCTCAGGACTCAAGGCGGAGTGGGTTGTCTTCGCAGTGCGGAGCATGCAGGATGATAAGCGGTTCTCCCTCATTGCCAACAGCAAGTGTCCTACCGGGATGGAAATCGGAGATGAAGTGCTCTTCGAGTTCCCGAAGGACGTGGAAGAGAAGTTGCATCGATTGCAGCGGGAGAACACCTCCTCGATCCTCAATGTCCGGCCTGGAGAACAGCGGCTCCGGATCAGCACGCAACTCCCTGACTCCGATGTCCTCATTCCACTGATCTTCCGCAAGCAGATAGCCGGTTACATCATCATAGGCTACGATTACACCAAATCCCTCATATCACCCATTGAATTGGACGCTCTGGAAATCCTCGCTTCCCAGACCTCCCTCTCACTGGAGAACGCGCTTTCCTTCGAACAGCTCAAGATCCAGGGGCATGAGCTTACGATGAGCAAGAACAAGCTCGAGGCGATCTTCAATGGAATCGCAAGCCCGGTCTGCCTGATCGATATCGACTTCACCATCATGGAGGCGAACTCAGCTGCGGTCACATTCTATGGAAACAGGAAACAGGAGCTGATCGGTAACAAATGCTACCGGGCGTTCTTCCACCGAAGCAGGCCATGTGCATTCTGCCACGCCCTCGATTGCCTGCACTCGGGAGTTGTCCAGGAGACCGAAGCCGATGTCGGGGAGAAAGTCTACTCGTTCCAGTTCCACAATGTCCGGGTCCCCGAGAATTCCAAGAGTGTGTTCATCGAGATCATCAACGATATCACGGAACAGAAGAATCTCAGGCAGGAGTTGGTGAGGACGGAAAAGATGGCGGGAATCGGTACCCTCGCGGCAGGGATCGCACATGAGCTGAACAATCCGTTGGCAGGGATATCGGGAACCGCTGAGATCATGCTCAGCGAAGTGGAGGAAGAGAATCCCCACCATGAATATCTGGAGGATATCCTTTCCTACGCGAAAACCGCTGCCGATGTCATCAAGGAACTGTCCGTGTACTCCAGGAAGGAAGAGGTGAAGGAAATCCAGCAGGTCGAGCTCGTGAGGATCCTGGAATTCTCGCTCCGCCTGGCCTCACGCGGAGCCGATGCACAGAACATCACGGTGATGCGCAATTATCATGCGCTACCGCAGATCAGTGCGAATGAGGCTGAACTGCAGCAACTGTTCTTGAACCTGATCGTGAACGGGTTGCAGGCGATGGATGGCGAAGGGACGCTCACCCTCTCCTGCCTCGAGAAAGACGGTTTCGTGTACATCAAGATCGCCGATACCGGGTGCGGCATCCCCGAGGAGAATCTCAGCCAGATATTCACCCCCTTCTTCACGACGAAGCCGCCCGGAAAGGGCACCGGCCTCGGTCTCTCGAATTGTTACGGGATCGTCGAGAAGATGGGTGGACGCATCCGTGTGAAGAGCGAGGTGGATGTCGGATCAGAGTTCACCGTGATCTTCCCGTTGAACGAAGAAGGCCGGGAGGCAATCCGCTTCCATCTGGTGCACGACCAGGCAGGGATGAACGATGTCTTCTATATCCAGCGCAAGGTGCTGGTGGGGGAGAAGGGGTATCTTGAGGAGTCTATCCACCGTGCAGTGGATGAGCGGGCCATACATATCTTGGCTTTCAAGGGATTGCAACCGGTCGGAACGGTCTCCCTGATGACGTCGGACAAGTTCTGGCCGCTCCCGATTTCCCGGTACTTCGACATTGAGCCGGTACTGAAGACCCGCAATTGCTCGGAGATCATCAGGCTTGCGGTGTTGCCGGAGATGCGCAACACACCGGTATCGATCGGACTCATCGTCCTGGTCTTCCTCCTCGCGCGCAGCATGGGTGTTGAGGAGATGATCATCGATGTGTTTGCCGATGATGTGAAGACGATCAAGCTTTACAAGAAGTTCGGATTCGTCGAGGTGGGAACTTACTATTCACCTTCTGCGGTGACGGTGCTTACGTTGCAGAGCAAGACTCCGATGGAACAGGACCAGAGCCAATTGCGGCACTTCGTCCGTCCGCTCTTTGCCCGTCTGAGACCGATGTTCGATTTCGGGGATTCTACCCAAGGTGTCCTCGATGAGATGGATCGCATTCTCAGCTGCGATACCGGTGCGGCCGAGGAGGCTGAGGTCGGCTGACCCGCCTCCCGTCCCATGTTGTCAGGACTCCTGCCGTTCGCGTATCCGCTTCTTCTGAGTCTTCTCGATCGCATCCACGATCTTCACATACCCTGTGCAACGGCAGAGATTCCCCGCGATCTGCTTGCGAATCTCTTCCCTGCCATAGGGGTGTTCACTCGTGATGATGGGTATCGATGACATGATGAAGCCCGGGGTGCAGAAGCCACACTGTACGGCTCCTTCATCTATGAAGGCCTGTTGGATATCCGAGATGGCACCCTTCACGTCGCTCAATCCCTCGAGGGTGAGGATCGTCTTGCCTTCTGCCCAGATTGCGAGATAGATGCAGGAGTTGTAGGGCAATCCGTCGATCAGGACCGTGCATGCTCCGCATTCGCCGACATCACACCCATGTTTCACACTGTCGAGTCCCGCGGAGCCCCTGAGCATCTCCATCAAAGAGGAGCGCACGTCCACGAAGTATTCCTTTTTCTTGCCATTGATCGTGCAAGTGATCAGCTTGTTAGCCATTGATGGATCCTCCTGCCTTCTCGACTGCGGCTTTCACGGCACGCAGTGCGATCTCCTTGGCGAGGTGGAGCCGGAACTCCTTGGATGCCCGCCAACTGCTTCTCGGGGTAATGTCCGCGATGACTGCCTCTGAGATCCGTGTCAGCAGCGCTTCATCGATCGGTTGTCCTTCAGCGGTACTCTCTGCCGTGTGGGCACGCACCGGGATGGGGGCAGCCACACCGAACGCCATGCGCAAACGTTCTATCTTCTTCTTGTCCGCAGAGAGCCTGACGTTCACCGAACAACCCAAGGTCGCGATATCCATCGCACGTCTCATCGCGTACTTGATGTAGTGGCCATAAGTCCTTTCCCAGCTTTCTTTGGGAATCCTGATGCCGGTAAGCAATTCACCGGCCCGCAGGTCTACTTTGCCCGGTCCGAGATTGAATTCCGCAAAAGGAAGGACCCTGGTTCCCTCGGCACTGGTGATTTCCAACATCGCGTCATACGCTTTCAATGTGGAAGCGGAATCTGCACTGGTCACGCCGTTGCAAATGTTTCCCCCGATCGTTCCGATGTTCCTGATCTGCGGTCCCCCGATCTGGTCGACCGCTTCGCCGAGGACAGGAATGTGTTGCCTGATCACAGGGTGCGTGGAGACGGCGGTGAAGCTGGTCAGCGGCCTGATCAGGATGGTTCCGTCTTCCTCGAGGCAGATACCCCTCAGTTCGTCGATGCCGAAGATGCTGATGAGCTCGCATCCGGCAAGCTTTCCCTCTCTCAGCTTGATGAGGATATCGCTGCCACCCGCGAGGATAAGTGCCCCCGGGTGTTCCTTGGTAAGCCTGAGTGCTTCCGCGACCGAACCCGCCTCATGCAGTTCCTTGAAATCGTACATCCTGTCCCCCTTATCTGATGAGTCCCGCTTTGCTGAATTCGAAGAACAGCTTCTCGGGGTTGAGCGGTATGGATCCGACGGCAACGCCGGTCGCGTTGAGCAATGCGTTTCGCAGCGCAGGGGCTACAGGAATGATGGGAGGTTCGCCCAAGGCCTTGTTTCCGAACGGACCGGTCGGATCCTCGGGTTCTACGAACGCTGCATGCAACTCAGGTGTATCCATCGCCGTCATGAGCTTGTAATCCAACAGGTTGTCGTTGAGCATGCGGCCTGTCTTCGGATCGAACTTCAAAAATTCGGTCAGGCCGTATCCGAGACCCATGCTCATGCCGCCGTGTACCTGCCCCTCTGCGGTCTGTCGGTTGATGATCCTGCCTGAATCATGGACATTCAGGATATCCAAGACCTTGATGGTGCACATCGGGATGTCCACTTCGATCTCGGCGAAGCAGACACCGAACGCGTAGGTGTTGTCCGAACAGTGATGGGTCTCCTCCGCCGCGATATGGTTCGAGTCGGTCAGGCTGTAGCACGCCTCCAAAGCCACTTCGGCGACCGGGATCAAGCTTTTCTCCTGATTCCGGTGTACCACCTGGTTCTCCTTGATATCCAGATCCCAAGGATCCTTGTGCAACATCTTGCCTGCGTAGGCGAGTATCTTCGTTTTCAACGATTCGGCGGTCTTCTTTACTGCCATGCCGCTCACGTAGGTCTGGCGGGATGCATATGCTCCTGTATCATAGGGGGTCACGTCGGTGTCCTGTGTGCTGATCAGGTGGATCTTGTCCGGCGTGAACCCGGCAGTCTCCGCCGCCATCATCGTGAACACGGTATCGGCACCTTGGCCGATTTCCGTCGCTCCCACTTGCAACTGTGCCGAGCCATCCTGGTTGAGGATCATGCGGCAGGCGCTGGTCTCGAGACTGATGGGATAGACTCCGGTCTTGTAGCAGAAGATCGCCATGCCGACGCCTCGTCGCAAGGGACCTGTCTGCGCTGCATAGCGCATGCGCTTCTCGGCGAATCCGATGTGCCGGGATCCTTTCTCGATACACTCCTCAAGTCCTGTCGAGTGGCAGGTGATGGTGGTGATCGGATCGACATACCCGAGCTTCATCATATTCCGTTTCCTGAATCCGATCGGATCGAAACCGGTACGGGAAACAATGTCATCGACATGAGCTTCCATCGCGAATCCGATCTGGGGAATACCATATGCCCGCATCGCACCGGCGGTGGGCAAGTTGGTGTAGACGGTGTAGGCGTTCCCCTTGATGGCCCCGACGGGATACATCATGCGGAATCCGTTCACCGCATTCGCAACGAGGGCATGTGCGTGGGATGCATAGGCTCCTTGGTTTGAATAGGCGTCGATGGAACGGGCTGCGAAGGTGCCGTCCGGACGGATGTAGGAGACGATGTGGAATTCCATCGCATGGCGGACCCGGGTGCACGCGAACGTTTCTTCCCGGGTGTAGGCGAGTTTCACGGGACGGCCGCCGACACGGGTGGTCAGGTAGGCATTCAGCGGTTCGGTCAGCGCATCCTGCTTGTTGCCGAATCCTCCGCCGATGTAGGGTTTGATGATCCGGATATCGCCGAATCCTACTCCCAATGCTTGGGAACAGATGCGCCTGACGATATGAGGAATCTGGGTGGAACTCACTACCACGATCTTGCCTGCCTCCATATATGCGAAGGAATTGGCGATCTCGATGTGGCAGTGCTGGACGATCGGCGTCTCATAGGTCCCTTCGACCCTGATCAAGCCCGGTTCCTTGGATGCTTCCTCGAATGAGCCGATCTCATAGGAGGAATGGACGACGATATTGTCGGGCCGCTCCTCGTGGATCGGCATGGCTGTGCTCTTCATCGCCTCTTCGACGGTGAGGATCGGCGCATGCTCCTCATACTGAACCTTGATCTTCCGCAATGCGTTGGCCGCGGCGATCTCGTTCTCCGCGATGACCGCGGCGATGTCGTCTCCGTAACAGCGTACGCGTGTATTCAACAGTTTCCTGTCTGCGATGTCCTGGTGTTTCTTGTCGGTGGACCATGGGTGTCCTGCGGTCGGAAACTGGATGTCGGGGACGTCGAAACAGGTGACGATATCGACGACGCCAGGAACACTCCAAGCCTCCTCCAGATCGAACGCAGTGACCATTCCGTTGGCTATGGTACTGTGCAGGACCTTGGCGACAAGGGTGTGCGGACCGATCAGGTCCTCGGTATATTTCGCGTGTCCGGTGACCTTGTCCCGTGCGTCCACACGGTGCATGGCTGATCCGATAATTTGCATCCCAACTCCTCCTGTCCAGCCGGAGCCATTGGCTCGCTCATTTCTCATCCTACAGTAATATACAACAAATTCAAGGAGTTTCTCCCAGCTGACGGAAAAAACCTGTGCAAACCATCCTATCGATCCGAAGCATGCTTTTCAAGCAATCAAATTGCTTCTATGTTGCTGGGAGTTGCACCACCCACGCCTCATCATCCCGTGCAGGATTTCAGGCAGGCCCGATCCGGGACTGTTTGAGATGAAGTTTCATGATTTTCTCAGCATGCAAGGCAGCTGATCAGGGAGAAGGCGCGACCGGTTTGTCGAGGATCCCGATGAAAAGAGGCAAGCCCGTTTCTATATCCATGATGCCGTAGAAGAACGGACGGTCGAACACGATACGCTTGATCTCCTCGCGCATGTACGCAGTCGCCTTCATCATCACCGCAGTGACTGCCGCCGCTTCCGTGCCCTCTTCATCCACCCGGATGAATGTCTTGTGCAACACATCGCTGATGAAGAGATCCCGTGTCCCCTGATCGCTCATGAGAGAGAAATCTGCAGTATTCGGCTTGAACGCTGCAGTCATTCCCATGGCTTGAAGGTCTTGTGCGAGCGTGTCTGCGTAGGTTGCCGTGAAGGGGGGAATCGCGAGTTCTACTTCCTGCATGTGTACTGCAGATGTGTTCGCGAGCCCTGTGAACAGTTGGTTCGCATCCTGTCGGGCCAACCATGTGCGGGCGGGGATGTCCGCATCCGGCAAGAGTGCGAAGAACCAGAATCGCTTGCCCGTATAGGGGAGCATGATCCCCTGTGCCTGGGAACGATCCAACCATACCATCGGACGGGCGGCATGCATGAACGGTGTCTCCAGTGGGCCCGCGGTCGTCTGGAAGGTGCGATCATAGGTATCGCTCGCTTCGAAAGGTTCATCCCAGTCCGACTTGAAGTAGCTGGCGTTCGCAAGGATCATCAGCATGTCGACGGAGGTGCGGTCGATGATCGAGGTGATCTTTCCTCTGGTCATCTTCGAAACCCAGTCGTTGATCACCTTGGGGGCATCCTGTCTCGAGAAATCGAGCAATCTCGCCGATGCATCATAATACTGTGCGTTCTTCTCCAAAAAGGGCTTCGCCACACGGTAGTCGTGTTGTATCCAGATAGAGTTGGCGATGCTCAGTTCAGTATCTTTCTCCTTAGTGGCCAGCTTCCCGATCCAATAGGAAGCGCTTTGATTCATCTCCTCCAAAGATGCTCCCGTGGCAAGTGCCCCGAGCATCTCTTGCTGCGTCGTTCCCTGTGCTCCGTTCACGGTCATGGCAAGCGCGAGATAGACGGATAGAGGCGAGACCATGAGGTTCTCTTTCGCCCTCGTACCCGCAGATACCAAAAGGTCCTGTGAGAATCGGTGGAAAGCGGAGGTCACCGCGGGATCCGCTTGATCGACCACAGGAGTCCTTGCAGGACTCTTTACCGATTTCATCAGGTCATCCGATTGTCGTTCATGGAACGCCGCTGAGAAACCGACGGTACCGATTAGGACTCCCATCACGAAGATGGCGAGCCATGTCTTGTATGTAGTCTTCATGGCATTACTCTAGCACCATCATGCTTGAAAAGCCAACAATTCATTTCATTGTAAAACGTAATTATGCAATATGGGAACAATTGCCTTGACTCGGTCAGGTGATTGCCCGATGATGTGCGTGGATATTACCCTGATCAGGCTCGAATACTGTTAAGCGAACGCTGATACAAGAGGAAGAATATTCAGGATGGCACGGTAAATAATGTCCATCTCTTGTCCTCCAAGGGAAACCCGTTCATGGCAGACAGATTCTTGCTTCCAAGACACCGTGGCAGACTCTGGAACAAGCACTTCTGCAAGTGCAATGATCGGCAGTTCGGCAGTTGCGCCGGACACACAATGCCATCCCTGCACAGGATCGGTACGCTGATCGATGGATACATGACAAGGCTGTCGCACCGTAGATTCGCAACAGCCTTGCCGTAATACCGGTATGCTGGATCAGAGCAAGCCGATTTCCTTGTAGTAGCGTGCGGCTCCTTCGTGGATGGGAAGTCCTGCGAGATCCTTCACCGTCTCCTTCGGGTCGACCTGCTTCAGCGGAGCTTGGGTCGCTTTCAACTCTTCGAAGTTCTCCCAGAAGGCCTTGGTCATGGCGTAGATGACATCGTCGTCAACCCGCGCATCGGTGCAGATGGTGATCTTGATTGCCGAGGTGACCACATCCTTGTCCTGACCCGGGTAAGTGCCCGCGGGAATCGTGTAGGCACTGTACCAAGGGTGTTGACGCTGCAACTCATCGATGAGACTCGTCTCGATGTCGAGCAGTTTTCCGCCGGCGGTCGAAAGCATCTCGGTCACTGCTGCGTTCGGAATGCCCGCCATGATCCATGCACCGTCAAGTTGTTTGTTCCGCATCAGGTCGATCGCCTCGGTGAATCCGACATACTGGACCCTGAGTGCATCGGGGTAGTTGACCCCGCTAGTCTTCAGGTGGATGCTGGTCTCGACTTCCGTGGTCGAGCCGGGAGCTCCTGAGGCAAAGCGCTTTCCCACCAGATCCTTCAGCGAGTTGATCCCGCTGTTTTGGGTGACCACCACCTGGTTCGGGTTGGAGTACAGGCCGATCATGACCCGAAGATTCGGGTTTGGCCGTCCTTCGAACGAACCGATCCCATTGTAGGACTCATACATGATCGAGGTGACGGCGACACCGAGCTGGGCTTCTCCGTCAGCGATCATGTTGAGGTTCGCGATGCCTCCGGCACTCGCTTGTGCGCTGGCACGGACGTTCGGCAACTTGTTGTTCCACATGTTGCTGATTGCCGAACCGAGCGGATAGACGGCACCAGTGGTAGCCGCGGTCGGGAAGTTGATGATCGTCTTCTCGGTCTCCTGTGCGCCTGAAGCAAATGCGGTCGCAGGGATGAGCAATGCAACGATTGCGATGAGCAGGATCGTTCTTTTCATGGGTTTCTCTCCTTGGTCAGTGATGTATGTTGGATGAACTGGATCATGATGATGGCACCGAAGATCAGAAGTGCGATGATGTCGGTGACCAACCGTGTCTCGATGAACAACAGTCCCGCTGCAATGAGCAGGAATCTCTCCACGATGACAAGAGTGCGCAACAGATACCCCTGCAAACCGGCTGAGAGGGCTATCACGCCGATCGACGAGGTTGCGATCGCCCTCAGCGTGAGGAGCAGGGGTGTGTCGGCTACGGTTCCCAGCAGGAGGATCGGATTGTCGAGGAAGAAGAAGGGGAGGATGAACCCCGTCAGTCCGAGCTTGACCGCGATGAGGCTCGTCTTCGTCTGGTCGGAACCAGCGATTCCGCTGGCGACATAGCTGCTCATCGCGACCGGCGGGGTGATGTTGGAAAGACATGCGTAGATCAGGCAGAACATGTGCGCGGCCATCGGGATCGCTCCAGTCTGGATCAATACCGGAACCGAGACGGTGGAGACGATGACATAGGCGGCGACCCCGGGAACTCCCATGCCCAATACCGTACTCATGAGCATGACCATGAATCCACCGAGGTAAAGCTGTCCTTCCCCGACTATTCTCAGGATGATATAGCCGAAGCTCAGCCCCAGACCGGTGAGTGATACGGTTCCGATGATCACCCCGATGATGGCACAGCTCATGCCGACCGAGATTGCCGAACGTGCTCCCTCGACAGTCGCCGTGACGATGACGGACCAAGTCATCCTCGTCTCTTTTCGCAACCATGAGGCGGCAATCGTGGCGAAGATGGAGATGACCGCAGCGAAGAGCGGCGTGAATCCGAAGCTGAGCAGGGTGATGAGGACGACGAGCGGGATGAGCAGGTGTCCCTGTTTCCTGAGGACCGTCAATGCTGCGGGGATGTGTTCCTTGCTCAAACCCGAGAGGCCCAGGCGCTTGGCTTCGAAGTGAACGGCAAAGAGGAGGGTCAGATAGTAGAGGAACGCGGGGATGCACGCTGCAAGGAGAACGGTCGTGTAGCTGACTCCCATGAACTCGGCCATGACGAAACCTACCGCTCCCATGATGGGGGGTGCGAATTGCCCTCCGGTCGAGGCGACTGCCTCCACCGCGGCGGCGAACTCTTTCTTGTACCCGGTTTTTTTCATCATCGGGATGGTGATGGTACCGGTCGTGGCCACGTTTGCGATCGCCGATCCGTTGATCATGCCCAACAGTGCGCTGGCGAGGACCGCGACCTTGGCAGGACCGCCGGCACTTCTTCCCACGAGTGTCAGCGCGATATCGTTGATGAATTGGCTGAATCCGCTGTACTTCAGGTATGCACCGAAGAGGACGAAAAGGAAGATATAGGTGGCACTTACCCCGATACCTACGCCGAAGATTCCCTGGCTGCCCCAGATCATGTGGTTGAGCACTCGCTTGAGGCTGAACCCCACGTGACCCAATTCTCCCGGGATGAACATGCCGAGGAAGTTATAGAGAAGGAATACGAGGCCGAGAATCGCAAGATTCCTGCACGCACGGCGACCGCCTTCGAAGATCAGAAGAAGTGCGACGGCAGCGACCCACAAGTCGGTGGGAAGGGAGTAGCCTCCGCGCCTGGCGATGACGGTGTATTGGGTCAACAGGTAAGCGAATGTCCCGAATGTGATTCCCAGCAAGGCCATGTCCCATATCGGGGGCAATGCACGGGTACGGCGTTCCTTCCTGTAGGTGGGGAAGAGGAGGAATGTGAATCCCAAAAGAAAGAGAAGGTGCCAGGTACGCAAGGACATCGCATCAACCACACCCAGCGTATTCGCGTAGACCTGGAATACGGACCAGATCATGAAGAGCACGGTGACGATATGTCCGAGAGGACCTGTGTAGTTCCGCAGCTTGCTGTCAGGCTCCTTCTCATCCAAGAGTTGCTGAGCCTTGACCTCCTCCTCGGTGAGGATCGGAGGTGTGTTTGCATCCATGTCCGTTACCCCAAAAGTACCCTCCAATCTAGTGGGTGTTCCTTGTTTTGTCAATTGAATATGCAGATTTATGTATATTCATGAGAAAAATATGCAATTACTGCATGATGGAAGACCTTCATGAGATCTGGTTTGTCGTCGGTCTGGAGAAAGTGGTCTCAGTATCGGCATACATGCATGTACATCCGGATGTTTGCCACCATTGATCGGAATTGTGCTATGGTAAGAAAAGAGAGTGAGATGTCAGGATGAATGAGATCAAGGAATTGACTGATTTGGTACTTCGTTTTCGTGATGAGCGCAATTGGGCCCAATTTCATAATCCCAAGGATCTGGCGATCTCGTTGGTGTTGGAGGCCTCGGAATTGTTGGAACACTTCCAATGGAAGAATGGCGATGAGGTCGCGCACCATATCGAAGCGCACAAGGATCGCATCGGGGAAGAATTGGCGGATGTCCTGTATTGGGTTCTCCTGCTGAGCCACGACTTGGATCTGGACATCATCGAGGCATTCAAGGCGAAGATGGAAGGGAATGCACGGAAGTACCCTGTCGACAAGGCACGGGGAAGGCATGAGAAATATACCGAACTTCATGGACTGTGAAATCTCGGTGACCGGAGGGAATTCTCTTGTTGGTGTATCAAGGTGAGAAGAGCCAATTTCTCGAAGATGTGTTGAACGCAGATATTGAGCACAAGATCGAACAAGAGATGCTTGCCCATCTCCATCGTCACGTAGGAAACAGCGAGAAGGAATCATGGAAACAATCCATGGTGTACATGGCTCAGGTATTGCAAGACTCGGAGATTCCGCATGATGCGGGAATTGCCATTGAGTTTTCGATTCCACAGAGCGCCAAGCGGGTGGATTTCATCATCAGCGGATTCGATGAAGCGCAATCACACCAGGCGGTGATCGTCGAGCTGAAACAGTGGAGCGAGGTTTATCCCGCGACGCATGTCGGACAACTGCTCGAGGTGCACACGGAAGACTTTTCCCAAGAGGTGGTCACCAAGTTCCGGGGGCAATTGCATACCACGGTACATCCCTCATACCAGGTTTACAGTTACAAGACCCTGATCAGCGACTTCAATGCGAATGTGCAGGATCTCCCCATCCACCTATCGGCATGCGCCTATCTGCACAACTATGATAAGCACAAGGAGCAAGACCCGCTCTTTCTTCCGCACTTCAACGACTATATAGAGCAAGCTCCGGTCTTCTGTCGCGGGGATGCCAAGAAGTTGCAACGATTCATCAAGCAATTCATCCGGAAAGGAGACAGGAAAGAGACACTTGTGTCTATCGAAGAAGGGGATATACGTCCTTCCAAGAGCCTTCAGGATTCACTGCTTGCCATGATGCAGGGGAAGCGGGAATTCCTTCTCATCGATGAGCAGGAGGTGGTGTTCCAACGGACAATCGCGTACGCCAGGATGTGCGCCAAGGACTTCCGCAAACGGGTGGTCATCATCAAGGGAGGACCGGGAACAGGCAAGACCGTCGTGGCAATCAACCTTCTGGTACGGCTGATCCAGGAGAAGCAGTATTGTGCCTATGTGACGAAGAACAGTGCGCCAAGGCATGTATTCGAAGCAAAACTCGTCGAGGGGGCGATGAGGAGGCGACATATCGGGAATCTTTTCAAAGGCTCCGGATCTTTTGTCGATGCCCAGGACAATGTATTCGGGGCATTGCTCGTCGACGAGGCACACCGCCTGAACAGACAAGGCCGGCAAGGACCCGTGGTAAGGGGAGAAGACCAGATCAAGGAGATCATCCATGCAGCCCGTCTTTCGGTTTTCTTCATTGATGAGGACCAGAAAGTCACTGCATTCGATTACGGTAGGATCGATACGATCAAGAAGTGGGCGCAACAGTTGGGAGCCTCCGTGTATGAGGATGAGCTGACAAGCCAATTCAGATGCAACGGATCGGATGGATACCTCGCATGGTTGGATAACGTGTTGGGTATACGGGAGACAGCACATGACACACTTGCAGGAATAGAATATGACTTCAAGGTGGTGGATGATCCATTGGAATTGGAACGGCTGATCAGGGCCAAGAATGCGGAGGACGGGAAAGCCCGCCTGGTAGCCGGATACTGTTGGGAGTGGATATCCAAGAACGATCCTGCCGCAGGCCCAGATATCAAGATAGGTGAGTTTGCCATGCCTTGGAACCTGAGTGCCAACAAGACGTATGCGATCTCCCCCGGATCCATCAATCAGGTCGGTTGCATCCACACTACCCAAGGATTGGAATTCAGCTATGTCGGAGTCATCATCGGAGAGGATCTCAGACTCAAGGATGGTCGGGTAATCACAGACTATGCGAAGCGGGCAAAATCCGACAAATCGTTGAACGGCTTGATCGGCCCTGCACGCAAGGGCGACGCCCAAGCCATAGGTGAGATCGACAAGATCATCAGGAATACCTACCGGACATTGATGACACGTGGATTGAAAGGTTGTTATGTCTATTGCATGGATGGAGACTTGGCCGATTACCTGAAAGATCATGTCCGGTGAAACGCTAACATGCTATCAGTAAGTGAGCTTGCGGCTGTACATCGGCATGCATGCTTATACAACGGGAAGGTCTCCGCCGTTGGCGGGAATTCTGCTACGGGAAGAAAAGAGGGAATGGCGGAATTGACCGATAACGTCGCGAGCCGCCCGACACGAACGATGTCCGCCAGGAGCTGGGTAAGACAGGGGTTACTCTTTATTTTCTGTATGCAAAGTACGGTTCGTTCGCTTGGATATACCTGTCAATTTACCGACAATTATAAAGTGAAAGTATTGGCAATTATAAAGTATACGTTTTAGCAAGCCCAAATCTCACTCTGTCGCTTGGCTCGCAAAGGTGTTGAAATCCAAGGGTTGCCCCCATGAATACGAAAAACCTGCATATAGACACTCTACATGCAGGTTTCTACGTGTGGTATTGTATCAACACCGACTATTGAGGATGGGCCCAGAAGGACTTGAACCTTCGACCCACGGATTATGAGTCCGATGCTCTAACCAACTGAGCTATAGGCCCGACTTTCGTGATAATACGGAGAAAGGTCGACGCTGTCAACAGATGTCAATGCAGGGGGGAGACGTCTCCGCGCAGCAGGACATCGGTGAATCCCAGGCTCTCCAGGATTCTCATGCTGCTCTCTTTTTCCTCTTCCCGGATCCACCTGAGCGTGAGTCGGACGAGGCTTCCCCGTACGATCTCCAGTGTAGGCTTGAACCCGAGGTCATGGAACTTTGCGTACAACTGTTCGACTCGTTGCAAGTTTGCAAACGTGCCGATCTGGATCATGTACCATCCGGTATCGCCCGGCCTGTTGTAGTTGGAGACAGGGACCGTGGGTGTGAAAAGTATCTCAAGTCCGACCGGGGAGATGCCTCGCTCATGCATGTCGATCTTCCTGGCTGCCCCCGGCGTGAGATCGATGATGCGTCCATCCACATACGGGCCGCGGTCATTGATCGTCACCTCGACGCTCATGTGGTTGTGAAGGTCATGCACACGAACGACCGTACCGAACGGCAGGCTCTTGTGTGCAGCCTTCATGGCATCGGGGTCGAACCGTTCCCCGTTCGCGGTCAAATTCCCGTCCGGATCGCTGTCATACCATGAAGCGAGTCCTGTCTCATCGTATGCAGTCGGAACAACCTCCGTGTCCGCGAACAACAGGGTTGCCGAGAGGAGAAATACCATGATCGCAAGCAATCGTCCCATGGCTTGATTATACGGAGGTTGCGGGAAAAATCAAAGGAATTGGAGGGACCGGAGGCATGTTGCCCAAACCATCGTCTATCAGTATAATCGCCCCCATGAACAATCAATCCGTATCTTTGCATTGGGCTGACATATACGCAGACAAGATCATTCGTGAGAAGGGTCCCAAGGATCATTATACCTGTGCCTCCGGAATCACTCCCAGCGGCACTGTCCATATCGGGAATTTCCGTGAGATCATCTCCGTCGAGCTGATCGTACGCGCGCTGCGTGACAAGGGCCAGAACGTACGGTTCATCTATTCGTGGGACGATTACGATGTGTTCCGCAAAGTGCCGAAGAACATGCCGCGACCCGAGGTGCTCGCCACGTTCCTGCGCAAGCCCATCACGTTGGTTCCGGATACCACCGGAGCATGGTCGAACTATGCAGAGGCGAATGAGAAGGCTGTGGAGCATCTGTTGCCGGTCGTGGGAATCGAGCCGGAGTATCTCTACCAGGCTCAGCGGTATCGTGCATCTCTCTATGCACAGGGGATGCGGACCGCGCTTGAGCACAAGGATGAGATCAAGGCGATATTGGATACCTACAGGACCTCTCCTTTGCCGGATGACTGGTACCCTGTCTCCGTGTTCAGCAACTTCACGGGAAAGGACAATACGACGATACTCGGTTGGGACGGCGAGTGGGCAGTCACCTACCGCGATGACGATACGGGACAGGAAGAGACCATCGACCTGAGGACCACCAGCGCGGCGAAACTTCCCTGGCGGATCGATTGGCCGATGCGGTGGGCTCACGAGGGTGTCGACTTCGAACCTGCGGGGAAGGACCATCACAGCGAAGGAGGTTCCTTCGACACATCGAAACATGTGGTCAAGGTGTTCGGAGCCGAGCCTCCCGTATCCTTCCAATACGATTTCATCAGCATCAAGGGACGCGGAGGGAAGATATCCTCTTCCTCAGGAGAGGTGATCAGCCTCCCCGATGTCCTCGAGATCTATACTCCGGAAGTAACCC
Organism: Spirochaetales bacterium; assembly: GCA_018433865.1. Classification (GTDB taxonomy): domain Bacteria; phylum Spirochaetota; class Spirochaetia; order Sphaerochaetales; family Sphaerochaetaceae; genus UBA8525. The sequence continues at coordinate 120,854 of JAHDQJ010000006.1, forward strand.
GCTACCTCTTCGTCGGCACGAGGCCCAATACCGAATTTGCCATCTCCTTCGACCTGGACGTCCTGAAGATCTATGAGGATTACGACACTACCGAACGCATTTATTTCGGTGTTCAGGAAGCCAATGAGAAACGTCAGGCAAAGGAAAAGCGTATCTACGAGTTGTCTCAGGTCAAGGATATCCCGACCGAGATCTCGTATCAGATTCCGTTCAGGCACCTGTGCAATCTTCTCCAGATCAATGGGGGGGATATCGATGCCGTGATCTCCTCCTTGGATGGGATCACTCCCGGACAGATCGACCGTTTGCGCCAACGGTGCGTCTGTGCCTGGAACTGGATCAGCCAATTCAGCCCCGAAGAGTTCCGGTGGGTCTTGCGAAGTGATCATGATCCGGTGATGGAGCTGGAGGAATCCGAGAAGAAGGCGATCGGGATGCTTTTCGAGGTGGTCTCCCGTTTGGACGAGTATGACGAGAAGCAGCTTGCGGAGGAGATCTATGCGATCGCCAAGGATTGCGAGCTGGACGCTCCCCACCTGTTCAAGGTTGCCTATGGGGTGTTGATCGGAAAGGAGCGGGGGCCGAAGCTCGCCGGCTTCATCAAGACCTGCGGCAAGGAGAAAGTGCTTCCCATCCTCCGTCGATATATTTAATTCGGGTCAGGAGAGAATCCTGTCCAGCACCACCTGATTCTTGCGCCACTTCGGCTGGGCCTTCACGCGGAGGTCCAGCTGCACGGTTTTCCCGGGAAACAGCCGCTTGATCTCCTTGAAGGAGGCTTGGCGGATTTTCTTTATTCCCTCGCCACCCTTGCCGACCAGGATTCCTTTCTGGGTCTCCCGTTCCACATTGATGAACGCCCGGACCCAGATCGACTGTGCCTCCTCGGAGTATTCCAAGTCCGACACCTCGACATAGATGGCGTGCGGAATCTCTTCGGTCACATTCGCGATCGCTTTCTCCCGGATGATCTCCGATATCCTGAACTCAAGCGGCTGGTCCGTGTAGGCTTCCTCCGGATAGAGCATCTCTCCCTCGGGCGCCAGCTTGAACAATTCGATGAGCGCCTCATCCACCCCATCATCCTTCTGTGCGGAGAGTTCGACCACAGGAGCATCGGGAAATGCCGTGTGTATGAACTGTCTTGCAGTGGCCAGCTCTTCGGCTTTTGCGATGTCCTTCTTGTTGATTGCAATCACCACAGGAATCCTGACCGTCTGCAACAGTTTCACGATCGCCTGTTCCTCAGCGCCAGCAGGACGTTTCGGATCGATCATGTAGAGGATCATGTCCGAATCTTCAAGCGATGCGCGGGTCGTCTCCTGAAGCCGGAGGTTGAGCGCCTGCTCCGACACGTGATACCCCGGGGTGTCGGTGAGGATCAATTGACCCCGCTGGTCGGTGTAGATGCCGCGGATCGCATTGCGTGTGGTCTGCGGAGTCGACGCGGTGATCGATACCTTGCGCTCGCAGATGGTGTTCACGAGCGTCGATTTCCCAGAGGACGGTCTGCCGATGATGGCTACGGTGGCACATTTCATAGGGAGACTATAGTCCGACACGATATGAAGAGTAAACAGGGCAAGTGTCCTGTGCGGCCATGTCTTTTCATTTCACCGATTGTTCCGTATACTTTGACGGACAGGCAATTCTGGAAATCTTGGAGTGATCAATGGCAGATACCGAAAAAAAAGAGCAGACACCCGATGTCGCATCGGATAAGTTCCTGCAGACCCGTTCCATCATGTTGTCAGGGGAAATCGACAAGGAGAGCGCAGAGAAGGTCGTCAAGCAGATGTTGATCCTCGAGGCGGAGAGTGATGATCCCATCAGGGTCTTCATCAACTCGCCCGGAGGAGATGTGGAAGCGGGCTTCGCAATATTCGACATGGCACGGTTTATCAAGAACGAGGTCTACATGATCGGCATGGGCTTGGTAGCCAGCGCCGCGACCTTGGTTCTGCTCGCCGTTCCGAAAGAGCGGAGGATCGGCTTGCCCAATTCCAGCTATCTCATCCATCAGCCCATGAGCAGGATGGAGGGAGTCGCGACCGATATCGAGATCTACGCCAACCAGCTTGAGAAGACCCGCGACCGGCTCAACTCCATCATCAGCGCACAGACGGGACAGGCGATAGAAATCGTCAGGAAGGACACCGACAGGGATCATTGGCTCGATGCCGATGAAGCGCTGTCATACGGGTTGATCAGCAGGGTCGTGGAGAACAGAAGGGAGATCTGAAGAGCTCCTTCCTTGGATGGAGTGCCTGTTCGCAGGCACCCGAAGGGTGGGATTACACCGATGGTCCGGACCAAATACCTGTCGGAAGAAGAGAAAAAGATAGGACAGGCGCACCTGTACCGCTCCGAAGCATGGAACGGTCTTGGTGTCTCCATGCTCGGAGACACCATCGTCTACATTCTCGCAGTCCGATTCGGAGCCGGTAACATCGCCCTCGGGTATATCGCTTCCGCCATGTATATCGTCGGCATCATCCTTCCCATGACTTCCCGGATTTTCCGTAACAGGAACGTCGTGAGGCTGCAGACGATAAACTGGCTTCTCAGGGGATTCATCAGCCTTCTCTACCTGCTCCTGTTGTGGGTCGAAGGGACGTTTGCCGTCTCCTTGCTTCTCTTTGTCTACACTATGTTCTGCACATTCCGGCTGTTGGGCATGGTCTCGTACGACTATACGTTCAAGAGCATCACCACGAGCCGCAATCGCGGGCGTGTGATCGGAAACGCGAATGTGGCGTTCCAGGCAGTTACCATCATCGCCCGCTTCGTGAACTTCATCGTCACTTCGCTCCAGTCCCTCTCGGGAATCGTGGGAATGGTGGGTCTGCAGATGTTCGGCGTGGTGGCGAATACGTTCGCCTCATACCATGTGTCGAAGATTCCCTGTCGCACGACGATCGAGTACAAGAAGGGCAGGACGATGGTGGTACTCTTCAGGGAGGCCATGGCCGACAGGAACTCCCGGACCCGATTGCTAGTCTACTGGATATACATCACCGTTACCGTCGTGCTCGGGATGACCGTGGCTTTTCTCACCAAGGAGGTCGGCCTCAGCTCCAGCCTCGTATTCCTCTACGCGACAGGAGTGAGCCTCGCGGTAGTCCTGTCGGGAAGTTTCTGCAAGTTCTTCAGTGATCGGCTCGGATCCAGACCGTTGATCATTGCCAACGGATTCGCACTCGTCATCAGTATCGTGGGGTGGATCGTCGTTCCCGTGACAGCGCAGCCCTATCTCTTTTTCATCCTCGGATTGCTCACCAATTTCTTCCTTGGCGTGATCAACATCCTCATCCGTCGACTCATCTCAGCGGTCATTCCTGACGACGAGGGCGTGGGATTCAACTCGATGGTGAATTTTGTCATCGCCTTCTTCGCCCTCTTCGGCGGGTTGGCGGGAGGAGCCTTGGCTACCGTGGGACTGCGGATTACCCATGAATTGCACATCGGCACCTTCAATCTCGGCAACTCCTACATCCTGACCCACTCGCTTGCGTTGGCCCTCGCCATGACAGGCCTGGTCCTTTCCGTCCTCCTGCGGGAGAAGGGCAGCTATTCTACCAAGGATGCAGCACAAATCATGTTCTCGCTCCACGGAATCAGGGCATTCTTGGATATGGACCGGCTGAACAAGGCTACCGATCCGATCAAGCGCAAATCGTTGCTCCTCAGCTTGGGCACGAACCTCACTGGTGTCGCCACCGGAGAAATCCGCAGTACCCTGGCCTCTCCGTTCAGCGATGACAAAGGAGAAGTCATCAGGGGATTGTTCGACAGACCGCGCCCGTCTCTCGCGGATGACCTGATCAAGGATGCGTTCGACACCGACTCCTATACCCAAATCGAGTCGATATTCGCACTCGGATCGCTCACGCACAATGAGAAGGTGGAGAAGGCGCTCGTCTACCTGCTCGAGCATGGTACGAATCTCTCCCGCTCCACCGCAGCCAAGTCCCTCGCCCGCGTGACCCGCGATTCACGGTATCTTACCCGTGTGGAGTCGATCAGCGATCTCGCGGTGAATACCACCGAGGAGATGAATTTCCTGGTGGCCAGGAATATCATGGACAAGGAGGGGTCCTTCTTCGAGGAGCTGTTCCTTGCGGCGAAGAAGGGCATGAGTGCAACGTTCCGGCAGACCCGCTACTCCGTGCTGGCCCACTTTTTGGAATTCACGCCGCCGCTTGCGGAGCTCTATGAGCAGAAGAACCTGGGAAGGGAAGACTACCTTGCCGATTTCATCGAAGAGGCGAGGGATGTGGTGGAGATCGACCAGCAGCGTATCGCGATCATCAGCGCGTTCGAGCATCGGGAATGGTCGAGAATCTGGGCCATCTGTTTCTCCATGACCCGCAACCTTACGTTCAGGAATACCCGCATGCTCCATCTCTATCGTGCCGTGCAGGAGGCTCAGACCATGCCGCGTGCACAGACCGACGGGGATGATGCGCTTGCGGCCCTCTATTTTTGCTATCACCTGAAGAAAAACTGCGATTGAACGATCAGGACTCAAGCGATCGACTTCGTCTGCGGGTATGTTGCCTACCTGATACCGGAGGTTTCCCGCATGGTCCGACTATCGTTCTTGCATATGTTCATCGCCGTTTTCCTGCTCTGTGCCTTCGGGTGCGGATGCAATCTGGATGGCATGCGATCGGATGACGGAAGTGTCATGGTGATGACCTACAATGTCCAGAACCTGTTCGATCAATTCGTATCGGGCAACGAATATCCCGAATTCACCCCAGAGGGAGGATGGAGTGCCGATGCGTATCGCATCCGTCTCGAGAGAACAGCACAGGCGATCTCGCAAGGACATGGACGGATCCCCGATGTCGTGCTGCTGCAGGAAGTCGAACATGAGAGGGTATTGCAGGAGCTTGTCGAAACACATCTGGCTAAATGGGGATTCCGTTGGTATGCCGCGACGGATGAGCGGGACTCTCCTGTCCAGTTGGGCATGGTGAGTCGGTATCCGATCGTGGAATCCGTGTCTCACCGGGTTCACGGATCACGGCCGATCCTCGAGGGGACGGTCGATCTGGGGAACGAATATCTGACGATCCTGAACGTGCATGCCAAAAGCAGGAAGGGAGGGATCGAGGAGACGGAACAACAGCGGATGGATACCTCCCGTGCGATCGCTGCCCGTGCGAAGGAGGTGTTGGCGGCGAATCCGTTCAGGGCAGTGATGGTTGCCGGAGATTTCAACGAGAGTGCCGATGCCGCGATCCGGGAGGAGGGGTTCGATCATGCCTTGGTCCCGCTCGATTCGCCCGACTGTGCACGTCAGTCCTATGGAGGATCACTCCCTGTTACGGGAGCGGTACCCCCACAAGGGGCATGGTACACCTGGTGGCTGGACCGGAGCATGACACTGATGGCCAAGAGCCCCGGATCGTATCTCTACCAAGGCGTATGGGAGACTTACGACCAGCTACTGCTTTCCCCGGCATTTTTCGACGGATATGGCATTGAATTTCTCAACGGGATGGTAGGTGCGCACGCCCCGCTGACAGATGATGGGGGTCATCCCGCAGCCTATGACGGGCGGACCGGAAAGGGTTATTCGGACCATCTTCCGGTCTCGGTGATTCTTTCGGGCCGGTAATATCCTATTCGGTTTTCGGGATCTGCAGCTCGTAGAATATCTGCTCCAGTTCAAGCGCGATGTTCATGTTGTGGATGATCGGGAATGTTCCGTCATCAAGCTTCATCGGCTTGAGCGTGATCGGACTGAAGTTGAGCACTCCCTTGATGCCAGCGTGCAAGAGGCGTTGATAGCTGTCCGAAGTGGAACCTTCGGGAACGGTGATGATCGCGACCTTCACGTCGAAAGCCTTGACCACCTCTTCGATACGGCTGAGCGGGTAGACGGGAACGGGATGCGTGCTGTCGCTGTACACCATCGGGTCGGAGTCGAATCCGGCGACGATCCGGATTCCATCGGGCTCGAATCCATTGTAGTGCATCAGTGCCTTGCCGATACGGCCGCATCCGATGATGATGACGTTTTGTGGTTCTTCGGTCTTTCCGAGGATTTTTCCGAGGTGCCCGAGCAGGTCGCCAATCTCATAGCCGCCCCGTTTCTGGCCATGGATCTCCAGCAAGGAGAAGTCCTTGCGGACTACGGCAGCCGAGACTACGGCAGCATCGGCGAGGTTGTGCGCGAAGACTTTCTCCAGGCCAAGCGAACGCAATCTGTTCAGGATCCGATAGTATTTGGTTATCCGTATGATCATGTCACTATTCATGCTGGTTTCCTCATTTATGTGAAAAAAGATACAATAAAACTCATATATTTACAATATCTAGCTTTGAAAAATGGTGAAAAGATAAAAAACGGGAAATCGATAAACAAATATATATTGTAATTTTCCTCGTTACCCGATAGTATGGATAATTGAATACTGAGTATTGGAGGTTCCATGTCTGCCATGAAAGAAAAGATTACATTCTCCAAAGGTCTTGTTGCGTTCATCGAAAAATGGAAGGAAAAGCCGGGTAACCTGATCATGGTCTTGCACAAGGTGCAGGAAGAGCTGGGGTACGTTTCTCGCGAAGCTGCCGACAAGGTTGCCGAGATGCTGGACATTCCGCTCGCGACCATCTACGGCGTTTTGTCTTTCTACCACTTTTTCAAGATTACGAAGCCGGGAGAGCACAATATACAGGTCTGTTTGGGGACGGCATGTTACCTCAAGGGCGGCGAGATGCTCGTCGATGAGCTGACCAACCTGCTCGGTATCGAAGTCGGAGCAGTGACTGCCGACGGCAAGTTCTCCCTCGAGGGAGTCCGCTGTGTCGGTTGCTGTGGACTGGCCCCGGTCATGACCGTGGGCGGAGAGGTGTTCGGAAAGGTGACCAAGGACCAATTGCCGGGCATCATCGCGAAATTCAAGTGATGACAGGTTCCCATGCACGCATCCCTGTGTGACTTCCTCTCGGATATCGTACAGAATGCGATCGAGGCGGATTCCTCTGAGGTCCGCGTCTCGATCGAGGAGCGGGAGGATGCGATGTCCTTCGTCGTGACGGACAATGGCAAGGGGATGAGCGAGGAAATACGTCGGAAGGTGTCGGATCCCTTCTATACCGATGGGATCAAGCACAAGAGGCGGAAAATGGGTTTGGGCATCCCCTTCCTGATGCAGGCGGTGGATGCGGTCGGCGGGGATTTTTCGTTGGAGTCGGAAGAGGGCAAAGGGACGACGGTTGCGTATCGTTTTCCCCTGAAGCATATCGACTGTCCTCCGGTGGGGAACCTTGTTTCGACTTTGGTCTCGATGCTGGCTTTCGGCGGGGCCTACCGGATGATCGTCACCAGGAGTCTTGTGCTTGGTGAAACGGAAGAAAGTTACGAGTTGGATCGAGGGGATCTGTGGGATCTGCTCGGTGACTTCTCAAGCAGCGGGAACTTGCAGCTGTTGAAAACATACGTGCAGTCTCAAGAGACTGCGTTGGACGAAATACGGAACCGACCCTGACGAAGGGAAACGGACGAGGAGGCTGGAATGGCGAAGATGACATTGGAGGATTTGCGGAAGCTTCGGGACAGTAAGAAATCGGAAATCCAGAAGCGCGATATTGCTGGCAAGGATACCCAGATCATCATTGGGATGGGAACCTGCGGCATCGCTGCCGGAGCGAAGGTTGTGCTGGATGCTTTCTTGCAGGCGCTTGATGCCAATAAGCTCGAGAACGTCTCGGTGACCCAGACCGGATGCATGGGACTCTGCTATGTGGAGCCTACGGTCGAGGTCATCACCCCGGGAATGCCTCCGGTAATCTATGGAAAGGTGGATGCAGCGGTTGCGAAGACGATCGTCGAGGATCATGTCATGCGCAACAAGATGGTCTCTGACCACGTGTTCGACCGTCCCTCTGCGGATATCATCAAGGATGGAGGCAAGTAATGGCATTTAGAAACTATATCCTGGTTTGCGGGGGAACAGCCTGTGAATCCAGCAAAGCGAATGCAATCTACGAGGCGCTGGTGACCGAGAGCAAGGCCCAGGGCGTCGCGGATGAGGTCCAGATCGTCAAGACCGGATGCTTCGGATTCTGCGAGCAGGGCCCGATCGTGAAGATCCTCCCCGAAGATTCCTTCTACGTCCAGGTCAAGCCCGAGGATGCCAAGGAATTGATCGCTGAGCACGTGATCAAGGGTCGTGAAGTCAAGCGACTGCTCTATGCTAAGGAAGGCAGCCGCAAGCATGCGAAGGTCGAGGACATCGAGTTTTATCAGAAGCAGTTCCGTATCGTCCTGAGAAACTGCGGGTTCATCGATCCGGAGAACATAGACGAATATATCGCCCGTGAAGGGTATGCCTCGTTGGAGAAGGTCCTCTTCGAAATGACTGCCGAGGATGTGATCAACGAGCTGAAGATCGCCGGGCTCAGGGGTCGCGGTGGTGCGGGATTCCCCACCTGGATGAAGTGGAACTTCACCCGACAAGCCGATTCCAAGCAGAAGTTCATTGTCGTGAACGCCGACGAGGGGGATCCGGGTGCCTACATGGACCGCTCGACCCTTGAAGGAGATCCGCACTCGGTTCTCGAGGCGATGGCGATCGCAGGAAAGACCGTTGGATCCAACCAAGGGTATATCTACATCCGTGCTGAGTACCCCTTGGCGATCAAGCGCCTTGAGATTGCGATGGCCCAGGCTCGCGAGTATGGCCTGCTTGGCAAGAATATCCTTGATTCCGGTTTCGATTTCGACATTGAGATCCGACTCGGCGCCGGAGCGTTCGTTTGCGGTGAAGAGACGGCACTGTTGGCTTCTATCGAAGGCCGGCGGGGCATGCCGGTTCCCCGTCCTCCGTTCCCGGCAGTGAAGGGATTGTGGGGCAAGCCTACTGTCATCAACAACGTCGAGACTTGGGCGAACATTCCCATGATCATCCTGAAGGGCGGCGATTGGTTCAGCAAGATCGGTACGGCCGACAGTCATGGAACGAAGGTCTTCGCCTTGACCGGAAAGATCCGCAACTCAGGTCTCGTGGAAGTTCCGATGGGCACCACCCTGCGTGAGATCATCTATGATATCGGTGGTGGCATTGCGAACGACAAGGAGTTCAAGGCAGTGCAGACCGGAGGGCCCTCCGGTGGTGTGATCACCAAGGATTTCCTCGACACCCCGATCGACTTCGGCTCATTGATCAAGCTCGGATCCATGATGGGTTCCGGAGGCATGATCGTCATGGACGAGGATGACTGTATCGTGGATGTCGCGAAGTTCTACCTGAACTTCACGGTCGACGAGTCCTGCGGAAAGTGTGCTCCCTGCCGGATCGGCGGCCGCTCACTTGCGAACTTGCTTGAAAAGATCACCAAGGGCAAGGGAGAACTGGCCGACCTCGACCAGATGGTTGAGATCGGAGAGGCGATGAAGAAAGCTTCGCTGTGCGCCCTCGGCCAGACGGCACCGAACCCGATCCTCTCGACCCTGCATTACTTCCGTGATGAATATCTGGCTCACGTTGTCGACAAGAAGTGCCCGGCTGGTAAGTGCAAGAGCCTGATCAGCTACAACATCCTTGCCGACAAGTGTATCGGTTGTACGGCGTGTGCCCGGAAGTGCCCCGTCGGAGCAATCGCAGGAGAGAGGCGGGAAGTCCATGTCATCGACCAGGCAGCTTGTATCAAGTGCGGAGTCTGTTTCGAGACATGTAAATTCGGAGCCATCGAGGTCCGTTAGGGCTGAGAGCGTTGAGGAGGATACCAGTGAGTACTGTTCATATGAAAATAAACGGCATGCCGGTCGAGATCGAAGCGGGGAAGAACATCCTCGCGGCTGCCAAGAAAGTGAATGTCAATATTCCCACCCTGTGTTACCATCCGGACCTTCCCGCGTGGGCCGCTTGCGGGCTGTGCGTCGTGAAGCAGGAGAACTCTCCCAAGCTGTTGCGCGCTTGTGCCGCACCCGTGCAGGAGAACATGAGCATCATCACCCACGATGCTGAGCTGTACCAGATCAGGAAGACCGTGATCGAGATGATCATGTCCACCCACCCCAATACCTGTCTCACCTGTGCGAGAAACGGTTCCTGCGAACTGCAGCGGTTCGCTGCAGAGTTCGGGGTCCGCGAGCAGCCGTATGAGGTTCGTCTCGTCGATCTGCCGCAGGACCGTTCCACAACGTCGATCGTGCTCGATCCGACCAAGTGCATCAAGTGCGGACGCTGTGTCCAGGTATGCCAGGAGATGCAGGGTGTCTATGCACTCGAGTTCATCGGTCGCGGAGACAAGACCGTCATGTCCCCGGCAGCAGGCTTGCCGCTGAACGACAGCCCGTGCATCAAGTGCGGTCAGTGTTCCGCACACTGTCCTGTCGGTGCAATCTTCGAGAAGGATGAGACTCGCGACCTGGTCAGGGCGATTTCCGATCCCGACAAGCACGTCGTCGTACAGATTGCTCCCGCGGTCCGAGTTGCCGTCGGCGAAGCGTTCAACCTCCCCGCAGGTACCATCACCACCGGAAAGATCTACGCTGCGCTGCGCAGACTCGGAGTGGACAAGGTCTTTGACACCAACTTCAGTGCCGATCTCACGATCATGGAGGAAGGGACCGAGTTGGTGAAGCGCCTTACCACCGGTGAGGGTGCCATTCCGCAGATCACCAGCTGTTGTCCCGCTTGGACCGATTACATGGAGAAGTACTACTCCGACATGATTCCCAACTTCTCGACGGCAAAGAGCCCGATGATGATGCAGGGGGCCGTCACCAAGACATACTATGCGCAGAACGCCAAGATTGATCCTGCGAAGATTTACTCGGTGGCAATCATGCCTTGTACCGCGAAGAAGTTCGAGATCTCCCGTGATGAGAACATGTATGCATCCGGTTACGCCGATGTCGACCTGGTACTCACCACCCGTGAGTTTGCCAGGCTGATCAAGGCCTCAGGCATCGATTTCACGAAGCTCGAGGATGAGAAGGCCGACAGTCCTATCGGTGCCTATGCAGGTGCGGGAACGATCTTCGGAAATACCGGAGGAGTCATGGAGGCTGCGATCAGGACCGCATACAACCTGATGACCGGTGAGGAACTGAAGGATGTGAACATCGAGGCGGTGCGTGGAATGGAAGGCGTACGCTCGGGTGTGGTAGACGTGAAGGGCACCAAGCTCCGTGTCGCTATTGCCCATGGAATGGCCAACGTAAGCACATTGCTCGATGAGATCCGTGAAGCCCGGGATGCCGGAAAGGAACCTCCCTACCACTTCATCGAGGTCATGGCTTGCCGTGGCGGCTGTGTCGCCGGAGGCGGGCAACCCTACGCGACCACCGATGAGGTGCGAGCCCAGCGCATCGCCGGTCTCTATACCGACGACGAGCGGAGTACCGTACGTTGTTCTCACCAGAACCCGGAGATCCAGCAGATTTACAAGGACTTCTTCGGAGCCCCGCTCAGTGAGAAATCCCACCACCTGCTGCACACCACCTATACCGAGAGGAAGATCTACAAGAAATAATCTCCCGTCACGATATGATGCGTTCGAGACTGCCGCGGAAGCGGCAGTCTTCTGTTTTATTGCAGGTGATCTTCCATGTCATGCGCTGCCATGCTTGAACGGAAGGCCGCAAGACTCCTCGTCCCCTCCGTTTCGTCGACCTTCGCAAGCAACAAGCCTCCGGCGATGAAAAGGATGATGATCGAGAGGATTCCCAGGCGGTTGGAACCGGTGAGCAACGTGACCGTGCCGAGAAGCACAGGCCCGATGATCGCTGCGAACTTGCCGAGCATGTTGAAGAACCCGAAGAACTCAGCAGAGAACTCCGTGGGAATGAGCCGGGTATAGTAGGAGCGGCTGAGTGCCTGGATTCCCCCTTGGAAGAGTCCGATCATGCAAGCAAGCGCATAGAAGTGCCACGTTTCGCTCATGAAGTACCCGAGTACCGCGATGAATGAGTAGGCTGTGATAGCCACGAGGAGCGCCCTTTTGACTCCGATACGCTTTCCGAAGGCATTATATGCCAGCGCAGAGGGGAATGCGACGAACTGTGTGATCAACAACGCCACGATGAGCGAGGAGGCAGGGAAACCGATCGCCGTTCCGTAGTCGACAGCCATGCGGATGATCGTATCCACGCCATCAATGTAGAACCAGTAGGCGAGGAGGAAAAGTCCCACGACTTTCAGGTCCCGGACAGCCTTGAACGTAACGGTAAATTGTCGAAGTCCATCACGGACAGCATGCGACAACCGTTTGTTCCTGACTGCTCCCGGTTCCTTCACGAAGAGGACCAATGGTACGGAGAACACAGCCCACCAGATGGCCACCGAGACGAAAGCTGCACGGACGGCAGCAACTTCGTCGGCAAATCCGAACCAGGATGGATTGAGGTACATCAACACATTGACCAGAAAGAGCAGGCCTCCTCCGATGTACCCGAGTCCGTACCCAAGTGATGAGACGAAGTCGACCTTCTTCGGTGATGCGACCGAGGGTAGCAGTGCATCATAGAAGATCAAGGATCCGGAGAATCCGACAGTCGCCAGGATGTAGAACATGACGGCCAGTTCCCACATGCCTGCCTGGACGAACCAAAGGCCTCCGGTCATCACGCAACCGAGAAAGGTGAAGAAGATGAGGAATCGTTTCTTGAAGCTTCCGCGATCGGCTATGGAACCGAGTATCGGAGCGAGGATTGCCACGAAGATTGCCTCGAGTGAGTTTGCCAATCCGAGGTAGAAGGTACTCTCCTGCGCGCTGTGTGCGTTTGACCAATAGGAGCTGAAGAAAATCGGGAAGAATCCGGCCATCACCGTCGTGGCAAAGGCGCTGTTGGCCCAGTCGTAGAGGGACCAGGAGATGATCTGTTTGCGAGAATCCTGCATGGAGTGCCTCCGATACCGACATGATATACGAAGGGAAGTTGGAAGGGAAACAAAAAAAGGAGGTCCGACGATGCGGACCTCCTTGGCAGTGCATGAGAAATGTGCCGGTCAGCGGATCGCCAACTCCGTTTCGTAATCGAAGAACTTGACTTTGTTGAGATCGGGAATCAGGCTGATGTCCTGGTCGACCGTAAGGATGATATGTGGTTCGATCTTTCCGATGAACTGATGTCTTCCCGCGGTCACATAGATGTGCGTCTCCGATCCGAGCGGCTCGATGACGCTGACCTGACCGTTGATGGTGGTGTCGGCGATTGCCGTGTTGGAGAACTTCACATCCTCGGGGCGGATACCGAAGGTTACCTTCTTGCCTGCATAGGAGGCGAGCAGGGTGTTCTGTTTCTCGCTGAGCTTGATGCGGAACGTGCCTTCCTCGGCGAACAGCTGCTTGCCCTCCGCGACGATGTCGACCGTCATGAAGTTCATGGGAGGAGAACCGATGAAGCCTGCGACGAACTTGTTGTTCGGTTCATTGTAGAGCTCGAGCGGCCCGCCGATCTGTTGGATGATACCGAGCTTCATGACGACGATCTTGTCTGCCATGGTCAAAGCCTCGACCTGGTCGTGGGTCACGTAGATCATCGTGGCCTTGAGCCTGTTGTGCAAGGAGGAAATCTCGGCTCTCATCTGTACGCGCAATTTCGCATCGAGGTTTGAAAGCGGCTCGTCGAAGAGGAACACCTTCGGCTTGCGTACGATCGCACGTCCGACTGCAACACGCTGCCGTTGTCCTCCGGAGAGCGCCTTGGGCTTCCTGTCCAGCAGCTGTTCGATATCGAGGATCTTCGCTGCCTCGCGTACGCGCTGGTCAATCTCTTCCTTGGGGAACTTGCGGATCTTCAATCCGAATGCCATGTTGTCGTATACGCTCATGTGCGGATACAACGCATAGTTCTGGAACACCATTGCGATATCCCTGTCCTTGGGCGGGACATCGTTCACCATCTTGCCATCGATAAACAATTCGCCGGAGGAAATATCCTCAAGTCCGGCAACCATTCTCAGCGTGGTGGACTTTCCGCAACCGGAAGGACCTACCAACACGACGAATTCCCTGTCCTGGATGTCAATATTGACATTGTCGACAGCCTTCACATTACCGTCATACACCTTGGTAATGTTCTTCAACTCTACAGTGGCCATAAAAAACCCCCTACTTATCTTATTGTAGTTCAGTGTAGCCTCCGCGGAGGCTGTTGTCAATGAAAACTCCCCGGACAGCTTGCCCGGGGAGCAGACGGTACGAATTCCTTAGTCTTCGCTTCGTGACAAGATACGGACCCGATCAGGGCTGAATCCGATCGAAACATCCTCCCCTTCGCGGTAGACCTTCTTCGAGTGCGGATCGTCGATCTGCACGAGCACTTCACCGAAGGGTGTCTGTACGAAGGATTCGAGACTGTTGCCAAGGTAGACGTTCATCCGCACCTTCCCGTCGATGTGTCCCAAGCCCGTTTTCTCCAGCCGCAACGACTCCGGGCGGGCCATGAGGACTGCCGAATCACCCTTTTTCACATCGGGAGCCGCCTGTGCTACCTTGACCTCCTTGCCGCCGAGGTTGCATGACCAAAGACCTTTCTCGTGCGAACCGATCTCCACGGGGAAGAACGCGGCTTTTCCGACGAATCCGGCGACGAATCGTGAGTCCGGTTGTTCGTAGATCACATCGGGAGCTCCGATTTGCCTGATGAATCCGTTCTTCATGACGATGACGCGGTCCGAGAGACTCATCGCCTCGACACGGTCATGCGTTACATAGATCGCAGTGATGCCGAGACTCTTCTGGATCCGCTTGATCTCGACCCGCATCTGTTCTCGCAACAGGGCATCAAGGTTCGAGAGCGGTTCATCCAGCAGGAGAACCGACGGAGTGACGATCAGCGAACGTGCGAGCGCCACCCGCTGCTGCTGGCCTCCCGAAAGCTTGCTCGGAGCCCGGTCGCCGTAGGTCGCGAGACCGACCAGCTCCAACGATTCGTTCACCCGTTTCTTGATCTCTTCGGAGGGTATCTTCCTGAGCTTCAACCCGTAGGCGACGTTGTCGAAGACACTCATGTGGGGAAAGAGACCATAACTTTGGAACATCGTTGCGGTATCGCGTTTGTTCGGAGGAAGCATCGTCACATCCGTGTCGCCGATCAGGATCTTGCCATCGGTCGGCAGCTCGAAACCTGCCACCATCCGCAGCGTCGTGGTCTTGCCACATCCGGAAGGTCCGAGGAGGGTGACCAGCTCGCCGGGTTCGACCACGAAGTCGGCATTGTTCACGGCGATGACATCGGCCTTGCCTTTCACATCCTTGAATTTCTTGGTTACGTTTTCCAGCGTCACAGAAACACTTTTCTTTTCCATATCGGTCCCTTTATCGAGTGGAGATGGTCTTCTGGGTCAACTTGTCGTCACGGACGAGGATTTGCATGAGTGCGAACACTCCGAGGACAATGACGATGAGGATGGTACACAATACGCTTGCCAGGCCGAAACGAAGATTCTCCGAATAACTGAGTATCTTGATCGTCAGGTGATACCACTTCGCGGAGATCAGGAAGATGATCGCGCTGACGGCGGTCATCGCCCTTACGAAGGTGTATGACATGCTGGAGATGAATGCCGGCCGTACCAATGGCAATACGATCGTCTTGAACACGGTCGGTACGTCAGCACCGAGGTCCTGTGCCGCCTCTTCGATCGACGGATCGATCTGATGCAAGGCGGTGATGCCGTTCTCCAGGCCCACGGGGAGCTCCCTGATCACATAGTTGATCACGATGATCGCTCCTGTTCCCACGAGAATCAACGGCTGTTTGTTGAACGCGATGACATAGGCGATACCGATCAATGTTCCCGGGATCGCATAGGGAGTCATCATGAGGACCTCAAGCAGCCGTTTGCCGGGGAACTTCTTGCGTACGATCAGCATCGCCGCGACCATCGCGATGATACCCGCAACGGGAGCGGAGACCAAGGCGAGCAGGACCGTGGAGGTGATGGAGTCCCAGCTGTCCGGGATTGCCTTCCAGTTCTCCCAGGTGAACGTGTAGTCGATGCCCCAGTTGCGGACGAAACATCCGGCGATGATGGTCAGATACAGCATGAGGATGAACCCGAGGACTGCCCAGGTTACACCGGACAGGATTCTCCGCACCGGAGTGGTGGTCAATTCCGTCAGGGAGGTCGAGGGCTTGCCCGTGACGGTGACGAAACTCTTCCTGCTTACCCAGAACCGCTGGACCATGAAGGCCGAGACGGTCGGCAACAACAGGAGGAAGGAGAGTACCGCACCTCCTCCCAGATCGTTCATCCGACCGGTCACCATCATGTACGCTTCGGTCGAAAGTACCCTGAGGTTCCCCGAGAGGAGCAGAGGGTTGGCGAAGTCGGCGAGCGAGTTGGTGAACACCAGCATCCAAGCCGAGAGGATCCCCGGGACGGTAAGCGGCAACGTGATCGACTTGAAGGTTTGCCATCTCGTTGCCGAAAGGTCGAGCGATGCATCCTCAACCGTCGAGTCGATCTGTCGCAATACGCCGCTGATCGTGAGGAATGCGATCGGGAACATGCTGATCGTCTGCACCAAGGTCAATCCACCCAAGCCGTAGATCGATGTATTGTGCAACTGCAAGAGTTGCTTGCTGATCAGTCCGTTGTTCCCGAACAGCAGGATGACCGAGAGAGAGAGCGAGAAGGGTGGTGAGATGACCGGCATCGTCGCGAGGGTCGTGATCAGCTTCTTCTGTTTGAAGGATGTCCGTTCCACGAGGAACGCGATGATGAATCCGAGTATCGTGGAGATGGTCGCGGTGGAGACTCCCAGACGCAACGAACCCCACAAGGCTACGATATAGGAGGGGGAAAGGGCCATCTTCCATGCTTCGAATGAGAAACTTCCCTGCCGTATGAAGGAGAGGCGGATCGCTTCGAAGAGAGGAAAGGCAACGAAAATCCCCACGATGATGAACAACCCCAAGACCATGAATCCGGTTACCGGATCCCGGGTGAACGTGATGACCCAAGCGATTGCCAGGAATGCCACACCTGCTCCTATCGCAAGGATTCTCAACAACCTGGCGAAATCGGATGCGCTGGAAGTGGGAACGAGGATCATCACCGCCCCGGTCGCTTCATAGCCGTTCTCCGCGATGATCGGTGCGAAGAATATTTTCGCCGGGACGCGCTCCCCATCGATCGTTGCCTGGAACGTGGAGGGCAGCTGCATCGACTCAAGGTAGTACGCACTCTCGAGAGCTTGTGCGAACAGTGGATTTTGCCGGTTCGCCAGCCAAAGTTCCTCAGCTACCTGGGATCCATCTTTCGTCGGCTTGAAATCGAACGAGGTTTCATCATAGGCGAAGTACATGGCCTGCGAGGAGGGGATGATCGTGGAAACACCGGAGAGCCACAGTGCGATGTCCGACTGGTCTTCCGGTGCCGTCTGAACGAACAGCCCCACTTCATTGTTGTTCCGTTGTTCCACATAGACACTGAACGAGTTGTTCAGCGAGTGGTACATCCACACATCCGCGGCGATGAATACCATCGCCGCGAGACAAAACTGTATGATTCGCTTTTTTGTAAACATCAGGTACCCAACTTTTCAGCACGAAGCTGTGTTTTGATTACCGAAGCTGACCGATTTCCTTTGTCCATCTGTCAAGCAGACGGGTCTTGTTGACGGCATCTCCGTCCCAAGCGAAGTCCTGGTCGACTGTCGTGATCTCATCGATGCTGAGCGCCTGGGGATGTTTTGCGGCACCCTTGGCTACCAGCACGACATACCATTCGGTGAACTTCTGCTGTGCTACGGGTGAGGAGATGATCCAGTCATAGAGTTTCTTGGCATTGACGGCATCCTTTCCCCCCTTGACCAATGACATGGAGGCGAGCTCGAAGCCAGTTCCCTCGGCAGGGGCTGCGATCTTGATGTTCGCTCCGGCGTCCTTGAGCTTCACCTGATCGTGCGCATACCCGAGCGCCACGGGAATCTCACCGATTGCCACGCTCTTTCCAGGAGCAGAACCGCTCTTGGTGTACTGGTCGATGTTCAGGTCGAGTTTCTTCATGTAATCGATCATCGCATCCTCGGATCCGAGCACATAGCGCATCGTGGTCAGCACGTTGTATGCAGTTCCGGAGGAGTTGGGATCAGCCATCCTGACAAGTCCCTTGTACTCGGGCTTGATCAGGTCGGCCCAGCTCGTCGGCGCGGTGATACCGAGTTCCTTGGCCCTGTCGAGGTTGGTCACGATGGTGAGCGGTCCGACATAGAGTCCGATCCAGAAGTTTTCAGGATCGCGGTACTGGGCCGGGGTATTGCTCGCGAAGCGAGAAACGTAAGGAGTCGTAAGACCCTTTGATTTCGCAGTGATGTGGTCAAGTCCGACACCGCCTACCCAGATGCTCACCTGTGGGTTGGCCGACTCGGCTTCAAGCCTTGCAACCGCCTCTCCGCCGGAGAGCCGGACGAAGTTGACCTTGATTCCGGTCTCTTTCTCAAAGAGATCGAAGAGGGCAGCGGCGAGCGGTTCCTCAAGCGTCGTGTAGGCACTGACACTGCCTGCAGCGACAGGGGCCGGTGCCGGAGCAGGAGCAGGGGCAGGAGCGGGAGTTGGTGTCGGAGCAGGGGCCGCAGCCGCCGGAGCCGGGGTCGTGACGGCAGGTGTCGTTACCTTGGCGGCCTCTTCTTTCTTCCCACAGGAAACAAACAAGATACCGACAAGGAGTACGATCAAAGCAATGGAACATACTTTTTTCATGAGAGTCCTCCTGGTGATTGATGATACGCCTCTAATTCTCGCGCCGCAGAGCCATTCGTGCAATGGTACATTTTCCCCAAAGCTGGAATGAATCCGACATCGTCCGATATGATGACTCTACGAGCCGTCATAGACAAAGTCAAGGAAATTGCGAGTTTGCGCGATTGTTCCGATTTTACTTGAAAGAGTAGAGTGTTTTGGGTATCATTGCCACATCGTGCGACTGTCGTATAACGGCTATTACCCGAGCTTCCCAAGCTCGTGACGAGGGTTCGACTCCCTTCAGTCGCTTCTCTTTTTCGTTATACAGGGTCAGGGGCATCGGGGTCATAAAGACCCCAGGGTAGGGACCGGTCTTCCGCAGACCGGTCCTGCTTTTTGCAGGACCGGAACCGAGCGATGGCGCTCAGTTCTGATACAGGCTGATCACGATAGTCGATGAGTAATCGCCACCTTTCAAGGGGGTATTGGCCGGATTGACATTCTTGATGCCGATTTCGATCCGTTCCTGCCAATATCCTATGGAAGCCCGGTTGGTGATGGGAACCGGGAAACCGCTCGTGTGCATGGTGGTCGGATCCTTCGAGGTGGTGACCGAATAGGGAATGGTCTCCGTGCCCCCTTCACGTTTGAACTGGAATGTCGGACCGATGCTGGGAAGCGGAGTGATGTCGATGCGGTATGTGGTGTTCTGCTTCCAGTCTGTCGAGATGAAGGTGACCGCACCCACATACAGGGTATTGAACGGGTGTTGCATCAGGTAGGTCACGTCGATTCCCGTCGCGGTGGGGAAGTGCTCGACCAGCAGGAGATGGACGGCCTGGTTTCCGGGCCTAGACTTCGATCTGTAGTACATGATGATCGTATAGAGCTTTGATGCGAGCAGATCTCCGTCCTTGTCGAACACTTCGAAATAGAGCGGAGCTGCATAGGTCCCGCGGTAACTGTCATCCGCAAGGGGTTGCGGATTGATCATCAGGAAGAACTTGCTCACGGTTGAATCGGAGAGTCCTGCCTTCACCGGATAGCTATGGTTCGGCTCCGTGATGTAGAGGATGTTTTGCACCGCCCCGGTATTTTCGATCTTCAGGGAGAAGTCGAAACGTTTGGAGTGATCATCCACGTTGATCAGTTGCATCGACTCGGGGGTGCTGAAACGTACGGTCAGGTCAGTGTAATCGGCGGTATAGGCAGCGGTCCAGTTGTTCCGCCTGGTCTCCACTTGTCCGAACGCGAGATAGTTAGAGATATTGCTCGTCCAGTTGAGGTCCTGCGTGTTGTTGTACAGTCCATCGTTATATGCCAACATCGAGACCACATACCACGAAGGATCCACGGCAGACGAGAGCGGGATGATCGTACAGAACAGGATCACACACAACGTGACGATTTTTTTCAATTGATGCATTATGTATAAGATACCGGATACCCTCATCCGGGTCAATCGATCATCCCCGAAACGCGCCCATCTTGTTCCGGATGATCGGACCGGACATTGAGGAAGCGCTTTCCCGCCCACTCGATCGCCCATGCCCCGCTCGGTGCGGTGAGGACGATGCTCATCACTGCGATCGCGAGGATGGTCTCACCCGGTCCGGTCGGCATGCCCTTCGATGCCATGGCTGCAAGCGGAGCCGATCCGATGGCCGCTTGCACGGTTGCCTTGGGGAGGTAAGAGATGACGATAAACAATCGTTCCTTCCACGTGAAAGGCGAGCCTAGCGTACACAGGGCCGTACCGATGGAACGGAAGACCAGCGCGATCATGATCAACGCAGCTCCCGCGAATCCTGCTTCGGCAGCAGCCTTGAGATTCACTTGTGCACCTACCATCGCGAAGAGGATGATCTCCGCGAATACCCAAATCTTGCCCAGCTTGAGCGAAAGTTCATGGGCCATCCGCTCCCGTTTCTCCAGGATGATGAACCCGATGGCCATCACTGCAAGCAAGGCCGCGAACGGGATGCGTTTGGCCTCAAGCACATCACCGAGGTGGACCAGGATGATCGCCACGCCGATGACCGTCAGGGCCCGTTTGGTCGCCCGGGGGTTGTGCCGGTCGAATATCCGGTAGAGGATCGTACCGGTCGCCAGTCCCGCGATGATACCGACGAGCACTGCAATCGGGATGCTTGCGACCATCCAAGCCAGATTCACCTTCATGCCGGTATACATGCCGATCAAGACACTGTAGGCAACGATCACCACCACATCGTCGATGCTCGCTGCAGCGAGGATGAGCGTGGGGATTCCTTTGTCGGTTCCTCGTTTCTCATGCATGAACCGTACCATCATGGGAACGACCACGGCTGGCGAGACTGCTCCGAGTATGCATCCGAGGATTGCCGATTCCATGGTGGTCAATCCCACCAGGTGCGGACCGAGGAGAGTGATTGCAAGAGCCTCGAATGTCGCAGGAACGAACGCGAGCAACAGCGCTTGCCGTCCGACCTTGTGCAAGCTCTCCCGCGAGAGTTCGAAGCCTGCTCGCAAAAGGATGACGATCAGTGCGATCATCCGTAGATCTGAGCCGACAGAGAGCATCTGAGGATTCATGATGCCGAAAAACGATGGTCCCAACAGTACCCCTACCAACAGCATGCCGATGAGGCCGGGTACCCGGATCTTCCTGAATGCCCAGTCGACCAAGAGACACAAGATGATGATCTCAGCCAGATTCATTGCCATGTCCTATCCTCCCGATCCGCGACCGGATGCGCATGACGGAAACGCAGTGCGGAGTCTGTGATGGATAGGAGTCATCAGCGGCTTGTCGCCACGGTTGCTGCCGGGAAGCAGAGGCGGACCCCATCGCCTGCGCGTCATCATATGCAAGGAGGGTGAAAAGGTCAATTCTTCCGATGTACGGGATTCTGCCTGACCGGTGCAGATCCAAAATATCCTATGGCAGTAGTGCGGCAGACCAATGGCGGTCTGTCCGAAATGTGCTAGAATCGGAGCGGGGAGCATCATGATGGGCAAAGAGCTTTTCAATTCCATCGCGGAAGTGTATGGATGGTTCCACGGGTATCAGGCGAGACGCTTCGCAGCGATCCTGGATCGGCATGCTCCTCGCATCGGAATGGCCGGGATGCGCACCATATGTGATGTAGGGTGCGGAACAGGAGCTCTGTGTTCCGTACTTGCCATGCGTGGCCATGAGGTGACCGGAGTCGATCCGGCACAACGCATGCTCGCGGTTGCCAAGAGAAAAGCCCCATCAGATTCCATCACTTTCGTCCGGGGTGACGCCTTGGAGGGTCTTCCTTTCTCCGATCATGCGTTCGATCTCGTCATCACCTCCCATGTAGCACATGGCATGCGATCTGATAAGCGCAAGCTGTTCTATCGCGAACTCATGCGCATCGCCGACAAGGCAGTGATCATCCATGACTACAATGAAGAACGTGCGGTGCTCACTACGTTCGTCGAGTGGATGGAGAAGGGTGATTATTTCGGATTCATCAAGAGGCCGAAGGAGGAGATGGAGGAGGTGTTTCCCTCCATCGAGACCATCGATGTGGGCAAGCAGGCCCGCTGGTATGTGTGCCGATGCCCTGAACATCTCAGATGAAGAGCAAGCCTCCGATCATGCCGGCGATGAATGCAAGGCAATAGCTGAGGAATATTTTCGAGACGGTTCCCATGGAAGGACCTTTCGTCTCAAGCGTGAATCCTCTTCTTTCCATCTCCTTGAAGTATTTCCAGGCGGGAACGAAGGCCACGGCCATGAATATGATCGTTGGCCGTGGCAGCATTCCGAGAAGCGCGAACAGGATGGCCAGGAGAAAAGGAACGATCACCAGCAGATGCATGATCACGAGGATTGCGATTTGCGGGAGAACGATCGAGAGGGTCTTCCTCCCCGCGATCTTGTCTGCAATCCTGTCGCAGGTGTTGTTCACCGTCAGGATCATCGCAATCAACATGAGCAGGGGGAGCGACACCAGAAGGGCAACGCTATCGAGCCGAAGAGACTGTACATAATAGCTTATGGTGAAGAGGACGGTACCCAGAAACCCTCCCGCGAACAATTCTCCGAATGGTGTGCGTGAGATGGGAAACGGTCCGCCGGTGTACAGGAATCCGACGATCATGCAGATGCCTCCCGCGACGACCAGCCAGAAGCTGGTCCACCAAGCCAGCAGCAATCCGAGCACGCCTGCCGCAGCGAACAGTCCCAACGAGATGAACAGCGCGAGTTTCGGATTCACCCCTTCGTGAACCAATACCTTGTCACGTTCCCTGTTGTATTGCTTGTTGTCGGTTCCGCTGACAAAATCGAAATAACTGTTGAAACCGGTGGTTCCCATGTCCACGAATAGGACGGCGAAGGCCATGACGATGAATCGCGGCCAAGACCACTCTCTTGTGATAACCGCGGCAAAGAGGCTGCCACAGAGAAACGTCCCGATACTGATCACCTTGGTGCGGATTTCTACGATGCGGTTGAACTGTGTCATGTTCATGGGGATGACTATACCGGATTGGAATGGATTGTACCAGAATCAAAGGACACCCAAGGCCCCGCTTTGCCCGTTTCGTAGGTTGCATAGGGGTGCAAGCGGGGCCGAAAGTATTAGAAATGCCAGCGTAACGATATATAGGCCATTGAATTGTCTTGGAATCTTCCGAACATGCCATCCGCATCTCCGATAAACAATTCCAATCCTCCTTCCACTGATACTCCGTCTTCAAAGGACCAGGATACCGAAGGTCTGAGCAGAGTGTTGAATGGATCCATTTCCACATAGGCAAAGAATTTTGCGGTCAATTGGTCATCCAGAAACGTTTCCTGCAGTCTGAATGTCATGGTGTGGCTGAATTCTTTGATCTTCCTGCCTTGTTCCATCATGCCATCCGTGTGATCGTGCACATAGGAGAGGATGTATTGACCCGACATCTCGATGCCCAGTATTGCCCGGTCGAGTCCCACAAGTGCTTGTACTTGGTGTTGGTTCTCTACCGAAACGGATGGTACGGGAGCTCCTGGGGTAATCACCGAAAACGGTTTGTCAAGATAAATCGCTGCTTCGCCGCGCAGGACGGTCTGCCCGAACGAAGTACTGAAACTGCCACCGAGGACCGTATGCCGACCATACGATTGATCGATCTGGATCGGAGAACCCGGGGTAATGGATTCGACGTACGCTTCATCTGTCCAAGCGTATCCTCCCATCACCTCCCAGCTGATCACAGGGCCGAAATATTTGATCTTTCCGAACACCTCGCTGTTCTTCAAGGAAACCGATGGCATCTTTGCCGGATTCATCTGTATCGGGACATCGGGAATAAAAGATGGTTCCTTCATCCATAGGGAATCGTTCGGAGGCAGTGAACTCGGAACGAACTGGGGTACCCAGATTCCTTCAACGGAAAACCCTCCGGCATAGAAGTCAGCTTTTATTGCTGGAATGCCTTTTCGGATTTCCCTGAAGTCAGCAAGAATGAATGAACGCAGATCCCTGGGACTGACAATATCGGTGATGAATGCACCTTCTGCCTGTCCCCACAGGATTGCTTGTTTTCCAATCCTGACATCCGTATGTTCAAACATAACATCGATATAGGCCTCACGGATGCCCAGTTCGGGTTTCTGTCCGATACCGATGTATGCGTATGGATTGACCAGAATCCGTGTCCGGTCTCCCCAACCTTCCAAAGAAAGGTCGACCGTCTGTTCATTCTTTGTGAGCGTGCCTTCGAGAAGGCTTGCTCCCGCATGACTGCGCAGCATCCCGTGAAGGTTGACCTCCTTGGCTCCCAAGGTGAGAGGCAACATCATGAAGAGGGTGAGCATGACACCCAGCATGTTCCTGTAGTTTCTTTTCTTCATCTGCATCTCCTTCATGTTCTCGGACCTATCTGCATCTGCCGTTCACTGAAGAACGATTCACGCAGGTTGTTGTTGAATGAGACTTCGTTCATCCTGATGCGCGTCGAAGTCTGCTTGCGAAGATTCGTCATGGTCATGTCGGTGATCACCCAGACGGTATCTGCCTTTTCGTAGGCATCGATGACCAACCTCCTGGTCACCGATCCATCAGTGGCCAGGAACTCCTTCTTCAAGCCGATCCATTCATCCTTGATCACCCAGCTGACGGTCTTTGCATATTCACTGTTCGGTACGATCGGAACGCTTTCCACCACATAACACTGCCAACCATCCACCACTTCCTCCCGAAGGATCGTGTGATTGTCTTCTTCAGGATGTCTTGCTCCCATATCGTCGTACGTAAAATCACTGCCCATGAATGATTCATTGCTCTTGTCCGATGCAATTCGCCGTACCCTGCCAAGAGCCGGCAGGTAAATCCACTGGTCATCACTTCTCCCGTCACTGTAGCTGAAGCTCAGGAAGCTGGTGTTGCGGACATCTGCAGGTGCGGTGAAGAACATGATCTTTTTCTCAATGGTTCCGCTGTCTTGGCGAAACTGCATGATGCTGCGTTCACGGGCAGAACCTCGTGCATTGGTGATGGTCATGTTCAATGTAGCTTGCATGTCTTCGCCTGTAGGGCGTTCAAATACATGTCGCATTACTTCTGCTCCGGAAATTTGCGCGAACAGCGGAAGCGACATGATCATGACGAAGATGCTTGCCATCAAACGGAATCCGATTCTTTTCATACGATACTTTCCTCCTGGGATGTGATTTCATGAGATATGCTTGTCTTGTCGGTGCGGATGAACAGTCCTCGCTTGTCCAACGCAATGATTGCCACCAGCAGGACCGAGAGGGTCCCGAGTGCACTCGTTGCCATGTTCAATACAATGAGTGTTCCGACTTGCCTGTTCGGTGGGAACACGCTGAGCATCAGGACGGCGAATCCTCCCATCACCGCCAATGCGTTGTAGATGATGGCCCTTCCGGTATGTCGGATGCTCGAAAAGGTTGCTTCTTCGATGGTATTCCCCTCAAGCCGTCGATTCCGATAGTGTTCGATCAGGTGGATCGCATAATCGACACCTATGCCAATGGCAATGCTTGAGATCAATGCCGTTGCAGAGCTGAGTGGAATATCGAACACTCCCATGATGCCGAAATTGATGATCGCGGTGATCGCGATGGGGACGGTTCCGATCATTCCTATCCAGATGCTCTTGAATAGCATGGCCAACAAGATCGCTACGATGACAAAGGACAACAACAGGCTTGCTACTTGGCCTTGCAGAAGCAGTTCCGAAAAGACAAAGGCCTTGTAGCCGCTCCCGGCATATTTCAGCGAAATACCCAACTCTTCGAATCTCTCTTCGTGATTTTCGATGATCCCGATGATTTCGCTCATGACAGCAGAGCTGTCGCTTTTCAGTTGGAAGGTGATGTTGGCATTTCTGTACTCATAGTCGATGACTGATTCGAGCGTCTCGGGATCTCCTGAGAATTCATAGAGCAACAGGTATTGCGCGATGAGTTCCTGACTGTCAGGAACCAGGGAGTACGACTTGTCATCCGCATGCATGACCTTGTGCATGCGCTTGATGAAGTCGGTGAGTGAGAAAGCATTCCCCACCACTTCCTGCTCAAGTACATTCCTCTGGAGCATATCCATCGCTTGCAGCACCTCAGGATCCTTGAAGGCTTGTTCGCGGTCGGCAGAGAGAATGACATTCAGGGAGGAAGTTCCTCCGAAGTGCGTATTGACGAAGGTATCCGTTCGTACGATATCGCTATCTTTCTCAAAATTCGCAAGGAAGCTCGTGTCGATCCAGACGTTCATCGTACCTGCAATACCAAGGGCGGTACACACCAGTGCGATACCGATGCTTACTCCCGGCTTGCGCATCTGGAACTGCCCCCAGCGGTTTCTCTTCATCCGGACCATCGGTTGTTGCGCAGAAGTGGTCTTTGCCGTGAGGCCAGTACGAGGAACGCCGAACAGATAGATGCTTGCAGGAAAAAGGACAAGTGCAAGCAACATCTCCGTCATCACGCCGATCGAACTGAAAAGACCGAAGTACCGTACTGGCAAGACCTGGCTGGTCATCAATGCCATGAATCCGATTGCCGTGGTCAATGCTGCCATGAACACCGGGCGGACCATTGCCTTGAGTACGGCATCGACCAATTCTTGCTTGCCGATATCGGGATTCTTCAAGACCTCATGATGGATCGCGTTATGCATGTGGATTCCGTAGGCTACACCGATTGCTATGAGCATGACCGGGATCATGGTGTCAACGGCATAGACAGGGACACCCACGATGACCATGCCGGCAAAGGCTGCCACGATTCCCACCAACACAATCACCATGTTCAGGATCATGTCACGGACACTTCTGAGCAAGATCAGCAGTACCGTGATCATTACGATCATTACCATGGGAAACATCCTCGCCATGTCCGCCGGACCTAGTTGGGCAAGTGCCCCCTCCACGATCGGTCGCCCTGCGATGTAGAGTGTTTCCGGGCCTTCCCATGATTCGGCATAGTTGATGAGCCGCTTCTGGAGATCTTGGACGTCAGATTCCGGATCCACTTCTGCGATGATCAGGGAAGCTTTGGTATCCTTGCTGATGTTCCTTCCGTAGATCATCTCATTGGAAACCACTTGCTCTCGCAAGAATCCGAGAGATTCAGCCGAAGAGGGGATGTCCGGTCCATAGAATGATCCTACTTCCATACCCCATTCGCTTCCGGTGATGTTGTATGCGGTATACAGCGAGGTTACCCCGTCATCCGATATCTCCGGAAAACTCGCCGGCAGATCGAGCGAGATGTCCCGGATCTTTTCCAAGGTCCCTGCGTTGAAGATCGTATCCGGGTGTTCGATCGCGATGAGTATCCTGTCGGTGATGCCGAAAAGCTTTTCCGACTCGTCACTGAACGAAAACGCAGGATGAGTCGAAGGCATGTATTCATTAAGATCCGTCTCCAACCGTGCATGTTGTGCGATCGCGACTATCCCCATGGATGTCAGGATCAGGAGGATCAAGAGAAGGAAAAGGGATTTCGATGAGATGGTCCTGATGATGTGCATGCTTCCTCCGAATACTAGTGATCGTTCACTAACTTTTTATGAATCGGCGATTGCCGATGATAGGCATTTCCAGTCCGGTTATCTGAACAGCAAGGTCATGCTTGAAGCCATGGCGGACGACGATTCCGTCAAGGAATGGTCTTTTCCTTGTAGATGCCATCGGGTGATCATCAACCGGATCGTACCCAAGAAGATGGTCGCCATGTGAGCAGGAGCCATGTCGCCTCGGCATTTGCCGGATGCCTGCAACTGATGGAAGAGCCGTTGGATCGACTTGGTGATCTTGGCAAGCATTTCCACGAGCAACGGTCGCAACTCCATGTCTGCATGGAAAGCCTCTTCGGTAAAGACAAACATGGCAAAGCCGGGATTGGCTTCCACGTGACTGAACAATGACAGCAACAGATCTCTGAGGATCTTTTCAAGAGAATCTTCGGTGACGGGCATATCCCTGAATATCGGCAAGATGGATTCCTGAAGGGACTGCAGCAAACTTGCCAGCAATTCATGTTTATTCGCAAAATGCCGATACACAGCTGGTTCCGTTACCCCAATGGCCGTCGCGACATTGCGTATGGTGAGTTTCTGCGTCCCTTGTTCCGTCACGATCCGCATCGCTGCCTGTATGATTTCCTGTTGTCTGGGTGTAAACATGCATCCTTCCTTGTAGTTAACGTTCACTAACATAGCAGGGATGCTTCTTTTTGGCAAGCGATTCCTGATGAAAAGGCTGGCATCATGATCTTTCAACAATTCATGCAGTTTTTGAAGATGCCGCTGTACGATAAACATGCTATGTTTACCCTATCAAGAACACATGTCCTGGAGGAGCCTTCATGAAGGATTACAAGCAGTTCGTTCCCCTGCTCGGGGCCAAGGTCGATCCCGTCGCATATGGGGTATACCCGCTTTCGGTCAACCGGATCGGTGATGGTGCGGTATTCATGGCCGAAGATGGTGGGGAGACGATCATCGTCGCAGTCGGGAAGGATTGGGATTTCACCGGCGTGGAGTTCGAGGTGAACGGGCAACCCTGTATCGCCGCTCCCTTGACTCATGCCAACGCAAAGCAATTGCGCAAGCTCTTTCCCTTCACCGCTCCCGTGCGGGTACTGGGCAAGGATCGGACCGTTGGGGTCGGAGACCGACTCGGCATCGCGGGTGCCGGACACATCAGGGTGTTCCAGAAGTATGATGCATTTCCCGTGCTCGCACAGCAGTCGATCCGTGAGCTGAACCTGACCGGCCGGACGTATGAGGATGTACTGGATGCCGCGACGTTCGTGGTCTATCGCGAAGGGTTCCGCAAGGGATTCGGTGCCGATGGCGATCACCTGAAGAAACCCGAGGAGGTCGCGATGGCCTTGAGGCTCGGGTTCAGCATGATCACCCTCGATTGCAGCGAGCACATGCACAATGAGTTCGCATCGATGCCCCTCGCCGAGTTGCACGAGAAGTATGTCGCCGATCCCGTGCTTGAGGCGAAGTACCTGGGAAAGACGTTCGAAGTGGGCGAAGGCGTGACGGTCTCGTTCGACGAGGAATCTTTCAAGAGGATGGTGATGGTCTACGCAGAGGTCATCGACTTCGCAACCTCCATCTATCGAAAATTCTTCTCTGACGGAACCTATGACGCAGACTTCGAGATTTCGATCGATGAGACGATCACACCGACCACACCGCTGGAACACTTCTTCGTGGCGAACGAACTGACCGCGAGGGGCGTCAAGTTCGAGACCCTCGCCCCGCGATTTTGCGGAGAGTTCCAAAAGGGAGTCGATTACATCGGGGATATCGTACAGTTTGAGAAGGAACTTGCGGTGCATGCGGTGATCGCCCGCCACTTCGGGTACAAGATCAGTCTCCACTCGGGATCGGACAAGTTCTCCGTATTCGGCATATTCGGTCGCCTCACCAAAGGTCGCTTCCACGTGAAGACCGCGGGTACGAACTGGCTCGAGGCGATGAAGCTCGTGGCGATGGTCGATCCCGACCTGTATCGCGAGATTCATGCCTTCGCACTCTCCAAGTTCACCGAAGTGACCAAGTATTACAAGGTGAGCACGGATATCACGAGGATCCCCAACCTGTCGACGCTCGATGACAAGGCTCTGGTGAAACTGTTTTGCCACAATGATGCGCGTCAGCTGATCCACATCACCTACGGACCGATCCTTTCCGAGAAGGATGCGAAAGGTAACTATCTGTTCAAGGATCGTGTGTACGACCTGTGGAAGCTTCACGCCAACCAATACTCCGACCTGTTGTTCAGTCATATCGGACGGCACTTGGAGGAATTGTACAAACAGATGCGGAGATAACCGATGACGGTGGTCGTTGCAGCGGATATTCATGGTTCGGCGTCATGGACACGCCGGTTACTCGAAGCGTGCGAGGCTGAACATGCCTCGCAATTGCTTCTTCTTGGGGACCTGCTGTATCATGGACCGAGGAATCCGCTTCCCGAAGGGTACGACCCGAAAGAGACCGCGATGCTGTTGAACTCATTCGCTGAGAGGATCATTGCGGTCCGCGGCAACTGTGATGCGGAGGTCGACTCCTTGATGCTGCGATTCCCCTTGGTCGAATCGGCGATGCTCTTCATGGATGGGCTCCGGTTCTTCTGTACCCACGGCCACCGATCAGACCTGTCGGATCCATCCCTTCCCATGGGATACGACGTCCTTCTCAGCGGTCACACCCACCTCTATGCGGGCGAAAAGCGGGAGGGGAGGTATTTCTTCAATCCCGGTTCGGTCTCCCTGCCGAAAGGAGGGAACGCACATTCCTATCTTGTGTACCGGGATCATGTGTGTACCATCAAGGATTTTTCACATGCCGTCCTATACTCTGCATTGGCGGAAAAGGCGGGGCAACCGATTGATATATTAGAGGAGGAACCCGTTCGGGCATGACAAATTCCGTTACTATGGGGCTTGATATTAAAAGGGGCTGGCATTACTATTGATATACCAAGTGCGAGATGAATGGGGTGAGAGATGCAACTGAAGTACCAATCTGTGTTCATGGACATTCAAAACAAGATTCTATCGGGGTATTGGCCTGAAGATGCAATGGTTCCCACGGAGCTGGAGTTGTGCAAGAAGCACAACGTGAGTCGGATCACCGTAAGGAGAGCCTTGGACGATCTGGTCCAGATGGGCTTGATCAGGAGAGCCCGCGGCAAGGGTTCCTTCGTTTGCAAGACCAAGCAATACACTGAGTTCCGCAACGGCTTGGTGAGCCAGGATGGCATGGAGTTCGGTTCCAGGATCTTCAACAGATTCCTCGAGGACGCAGTGTATGGTCCGAAGACGGAGCTGGCGAAGAACCTGCTTCCGCTGTTCAAGCGACGGATCGATGGGGATGAGGGGATCGTACGCATCCGGTTGCTGCGCCTTGTGGATGACCATCCCTATGCGTTGATGAGCATATTCTTTCCCGAATCGACTTCGAAATATATTGATAGGGAGCTGTTGGTACGCCATTCGTTCCTCGACGTCTATGAGATGAGCACGGGGAACCGGATCTCGACCCAACACCGCACGGTCTCGGCAGTCATTCCTGATGATGAGCAGTGCAACTTGCTGGGAGCGAAGACAGGGACGGCGCATCTGTGGATGAAGCACATCGCCTGTCTGGCAGATGAGTCGCCTGTTGCGATCAACTATGCACTGTACAATGGCAACCTCTTCGATTTTGCGGTGAACATCGACATGAAGAATCCTCCGAAAGCCGCTTTGTAACAAAATTGTCTTCCTGGGGCCCCTTTGGGGGTCTCTTTTATTTTGACAATCACTTTTTTTATGTTAAGATTCTCATCATGAGCCCAGCCGTTGCGGTCGTGGCTGATTATCGGGAGGAGAATCAGGATGAGAACTATCATACGGATGCTGCATGAAGCCGCATTGCGGTTTCCCTCGCGTGCTTATGCGACGAAGAAAACCGACCAGGGATGGGTTCCCTATTCGTACTGTCAGGTTGACAATGAATCTGACAAGGTAGCAGCCTTCCTGATCGCACACGGTATCGAAGCTGCATCCAGCTTCGGCATACTGGCCGAAGGCAGGCCTGAGTGGATCATTTCCGAACTGGGAGTGATGAAAGCACGCTGCGTTTCGGTCCCGCTCTCGATCAAGCTCACCGCAGAGGAGATCGCCTTCAGGCTGACGCACAGCGAGGCCAAGGGGATCATCGCGAGTTCCAATACCCTCGACAACGTCTGCAAGGCATTGTCGCTCATGGAACACAAGCCGATGCTCTACTATCTCGATGCGGCGGACGATCGGCTTGCGCGTCACATCCAGGAGAATGGATGGACGGAGCATGAACACTATGTGACATGGGAGACCCTTTGCGCCTCTGGTGAGGAGGTCCTGATGCGTGTCCCCGATATGGTGGACATGGTGGTCGCGAAGATCGACGAGCAGGATGTCGTCAATATCTGCTATACCTCGGGAACCACGGGCAATCCGAAGGGAATCATGTTGACCCATCTGAACTATTGGGCGAACAGCCACGATGCGGTCGAGCTGTTCAAGCTTCCCGATGAGACATTCGAGACGCTGATCGTCCTTCCTGTCGATCACTCGTTCGCCCACACCGTGGGCATCTATACCGCGATGCTGAAGGGCATCACGCTCCACTTCGTGGACGCTCGCGGAAGCAATGCCGCGATCATCCGCAACTTCCCGAAGAACCTGGTCGAGGTGAATCCGGTCTTCCTCATGACCGTTCCCTCCATCAGCGGCAACTTCATGAAGAAGATGATCCAGGGAGTCGCGCAGAAGGGCCCGTTCATCAACGGAATATTCCAGCGGGGGCTGAAGGCCGGCATCAAGCGCAATGGCGATGGATTCCATCGATCCTCCGCCGGAGTGCGGCTTGTCACGTTCTTCCCCTATGCATTGGCCTCGTTGCTTGTATTCCCCAAACTGCGCAAGATCTTCGGAAACCGGATCAAGTACTGCGTGGGAGGAGGAGCGCTGTTGGAAGCTCGGCAGCAACACTTCTTCGCCGCGATCGGCGTTCCCGTCTACCAAGGGTACGGTCTCACCGAGGCAGCTCCCATCATCAGCTCGAACTCTCCCGAACGGTACAAGTTCGGAACCTCCGGCATGGTGGCTCCCACGGTCACGTGCAAGATCATGAAGAGCGAGTCGGAGGAGGCCAAGGTCGGTGAGCGGGGAGAGATCGTCATCAAGGGTGAGAATGTGATGAAGGGGTATTTCAAGAACCCCACCGCGACAGCTGAGGCCCTGCGCACCGTGGGCGGGGAAACATGGTTGTGGACCGGGGATCTCGGGTATGTTGACGAGGACGGGTTCCTTGTGGTGACCGGTCGGGCCAAAGCACTCCTCATCGGCAAGGACGGAGAGAAGTACTCTCCCGAGGAAGTCGAGGAGGTCATGTTCAATCATACCGAGATTCTCAACCAGCTGGTGGTCTACAACGATCATCGCGCAACCACCTCTGCCCTGGTCACGGTACAAGAGGATCAGATACGGGATATGATGGCAAAAGAGTCGTTGAAGACTCCGGAAGCCGTATTGCGCCGGATCATGGATGCGCTGCACGCCTATGAACCGATCGCCATGAAGAGCATCCCCTCGCAATGGATTCCCTCGCGGTTCGCTCTCTTGGAGAAACCTTTCAGCGAAGCGGATGGGCTGGTGAACTCAACCATGAAGCTGGTTCGGTACAAGGTGATCGAGTTCTACCATGAGCGGATCGAACAGCTCTATGAGAGCGAGCAGCTCAATGAGCAGAAGAATCTCGAGGTGGTCAAGCGTCTGTTCTTCTCGTGAGGGCGCAGGTTGCGCACGTTCCCTTGAGGATGATGCCATGCTCGGCGACGGTAAAGCCGGTTTGAGCATGCAGGCTCTCGTCAATCGCACTGAACATGCCCAGGTCCACATCAGTGATGCTGCCACAGGTCGAACAGACCAAGTGGCAGTGTTCATCGTTGCGCCCGTCGTAACGGATGCTGGTCGTGCCTGCGGACTCGACCTTCCTGATGATACCGAGTTCTGCAAGGAGGTTCAGGTTCCTATAGACGGTCCCCAGGCTGACCGAGGGCAACCTTTCTTTCACGTGTGCGTAGAGTTGTTCGGCTGTCGGGTGGCTTTTCATGTGCCTGAGGGTCTCAAGGATCAATTCCCGTTGTCGTGAGTACTTCATCGGGGGCCTCCTTCCGTGTCTTGATGAGAATCAGGTGCAGTGTCACGATGGTGCCGATCACTGCGAGGATCGTGATGACGAGTACCGTTCTTACGATCGCTGCCGAGAGGGCCAATCCGAGCCAGAGCCACACGATCGCCCTGACCTTGGTCCTGAGGGGAACGCCCTCGTTCGTTCTCCAGTGACGGAGGTAGCTGCCGAATATCCTGCTTTCCTCCAGTTTTCCCGCAAGAGCCGGACTTGAGAGGGAGAAGCAGGCTGCGGCGAGGAGTACGAACGGGGTGGTGGGCAGTACAGGGAGGATAATGCCGATGCCCCCGAGCACCAGGCAGGTGAATCCCGCGATGATCAGCAAGTGGTGTGTGATGCGCTTCCGTTTCCCGTTCTTTTGCATGACCTCATCCTTAGGAATAATTCCTGTTTCTGGCTTAGCATGTTTCCATTTGACATGTCAATCAAACGTTGTTACATTTGCAACCTAAAGGTGTTTATCGGGATAGGGTGCATGGCAATTGTGAGAAATATATCACGAGGTGTGACAGATATCTCTAATTGATCGAATATATCTAGCCTGTTCGGTAAGAAAGGTATACGATGTAGGTGGGGATGATTCCCTTCTTGAAGGAGGACCGAGTATGAGAAAGAGAATGAGAATGTTGGCTTTCCTGTTGATACCCATTCTATTGCTTGCAGTCGTCTCGTGTGAACTGGACGCACTCAGCGATTTCATGGGTCAGGCAGGTACGAATGCGTATGTGGAAGGGGGTCTGGTTGTCATCGATACATCCCAGGGAGCTGCCGTGGTAAGTTCGGTAGGTAGCTTGGATGCCATTGATACAAGTACCCCTGAAGGAGAGGCGGCATATGCTGCTGAGGTGGAGACGGTCAAGACCGCGATCGCAGAGGCATTGACCTCCACGACAAAGACCGAAGCGCTGATAGAAGAGTTGGCGAAGCCGTTGACCTCTCCGGTCCCTGATAAGGTCACCGATACCGTAGCGGCCATTGAAACGGAACTTGGCATCACGATTGCGGACCCGACCACGGAAGGGGACCTGGTGACGTTGGTGCTGGTGGTCGAAGTGTATGAAAAAGCTTCATCACCTGAGATCACGGCAATATTGGCAAAGCCCGAAGCGGATCGTACAGAGGCTGACCAAGAACAGCTGATCGAATTGGTTTCCGAGGCATTGCAAGTGGTTGAGACGGTCCAGACCGTATCGACAGCGGGTTCGATCAATCTTGATGATATCCTCGGAGGACTCATCGAAGATCCTGCGCTGCTCGAACTGCTCGGTCGTTCTTCTGCAACGAGGGACATAACCAGGGAAGGTGAGGAAGATGATCCGATGGCGTTCATCGCCCCGATATTCAACAGCATCATCAATTCCATCGGAAAAGATGCCTCTGGGTATATCGATTCCGTAGAGCTTACCCGGGCTATCAGCAGCTTCGGTGTCATTCGCACCGCATACGAGCAGATGGCTCCCGCACTTCCTCCCTATGATGTGTTGAGGGCGAGAGGCATGGAACTTGGGTTGACCGATGTGACCAACTATCTGCTGAGCGTGATCTTCACCGAGGCTGATTCGTTCTTCAAAGAGTATGATACGTTAAGTAAAAATACTGAACTGACAGACGTGACAATTGATTTCGAGATTGCCATCAATGAAGCGATCGACTACATGGAATCGGAAGATACTAACGACTTGGACAATCTCGGTCAGATCGATTGGGAGATTGCAGCCCAATACTATATGGGTGACTTGAAGGAGGCCACATTCCTGACGGTTGATGGAGAAACTGTTACTGAAGGAACTGTGATCACGACCATCAGGTTGCTCGCTGATGCAGCCGGTGCGACCTATGTGGATGGATTGGTCGATGACCTGATCTCTTCCTTGTTGGGAGGTGAGTAATGAAAAAGAAACTAGTGATCTTGCTTGTGGTGTTGATGCTCGCAGCTACTCAGCTGTTCGCCTACACCTACCCGGCGTTCTATAACCCAGGAACCAGCTTCAGGCCGATCAGTGCCAGGACCGAGGGCATGGGCGGAGCGGGGCTCGCAAGCGCAAGCGGTGCCGATGCTTTCTTCGTCAACCCGGCGAATCTCGCTTCGAGGAAGTTCAGCCTGTATCTCCCTGCAGTGGGAGTGACGGTATACAACCCGAAGGCGATCATCGACAGTGGCATGATCGAGGATATCCAGAACAACAGCGACTCCGAAACCTTCGCTGCCACGATGGTCAGCAAATACATGGGGATCATCACTGCAGGCAGGGGAGAAGTGGTGACCACGGATGTGGCGACCTCCTTCACCGGTGGCGGATTCGGACTCGGGTTGCAGGTGCAGGAGCAGTTGCACACCTACAGTACCGATGGTCAGATGACCAGTGACAAGCTGATCGCCGAGGTCAACGCTGCGGCGACCGTCGGATTGGGCTTCAGGCTCGATTTCATCCCTGATATCCTTTCCGTGGACCTTGGTGCGAGTGCCCGGTTCACCTACAAGGCGTACTCGGACCGGATCGGAGCGAACGAGATCATCAACCTGATGAACAGCGATGATCCTGCACAGAAGTTCATGGCGGAACAACCGATAGCAGCAGGCTGGGCCGTTCCCATCGATGTCGGTGTGAACGTCAACCTGCCCATCGGATTCCGCGTCTCCGCAGTGGCTAAGGATCTGAACGGCAAGTATACGATGAATACCTATTCCCGTTCCGGCGATTGGCTCAACGAGATGGCTGAGATGGCGGGAGCCGAGGGATTCTATGCTCCTGCTCCGACAGACCCCGCGTCTGTCATCACTCCGCTCGAATACACCGTACCATGGGCACTTGATCTCGGTCTCGGCTGGGTTCCTTCGCTCGGAGGATTCGGAAAGGTCCTGAGGCCTTCATTCTCGTTCGACTTGGTCGATGTGGTGAAACTCATGGAAGAGATGGAGACCGACGAGGATGCGTACCTGAATCACATCAAGCTCGGTGCGGAAGTGAAGCTTCTTTCGATGGTCGATGTACGAGCCGGCTTGAACAAGGGCTATATCTCGCTCGGAGTCGGTGTCGACCTTCTGGTCATCCACGTGGATGCCGCCTACTACTGGCGTGAGTTCGGTGCTGAGATCGGTGACAAGCCGATCGATGCGCTCACCGTCCGGTTCAACCTCGGCGTCGACGGCTGATACCTGTGTACGAATCGATTGCCAACCTCCCCTCCGGGGGAGGTTTTTCGTGTGCTTGAGGATTGAATCTCAAGTGTTATTCATATAACTGACAACATTTGTTTCCTAACAATGTGTATGAATTATACTGTACGTGTTTTCCATGTTGTGGTATGCTCCACCTAGCATGCACATATGCCGTGCACCACATATAAGGGAGCGTATACCATGACAGACTTTGGCATTTTGGGGCTGATACCCCCGGTACTTACCATTGCGTTGGCGTTCATCACCAAGGATGTCGTCATCTCCTTGTTCCTGGGCATTTTGTCGGGAACCTTGATCGTCGCGGGAGGCAATCCGTTTGCCGCCTTGGTGAATCTCTCCGATGTTGTCGCCGGATCGTTGAATGATGGGTGGAACATCAGGATATTCCTCTTCTGTGCGCTCTTGGGAGGCTTGGTGGGCCTTTTGTCGAAGACCGGTGCCGCGAAGGCGTTCGGCCGTTGGGCCGCAAGCCGGATCAAGACAGGAAAGGCGAGCCTCCTGATGACTTGGCTGTTCGGCCTGATCATCTTCATCGATGACTACTTCAACAGCCTCGCCGTCGGAACCGTGATGCGTCCCATCACCGACAAGAATGGAATCCCACGTGCAAAACTGGCGTATATCCTGGATTCGACTGCAGCTCCCGTGTGTATCATCGCTCCCGTTTCAAGCTGGGTCATCACCGTGATGTCGATCGTCAAGGGATCCGAAGGATTCGAAAGCTTGGGCATGACCGAGTTCGAGTTCTTCATCAGGTCCATCCCCTATAATCTCTATGCGTTGCTGACGATCATCATGGTTCTGGTCATCGTGCTCACCAACAGGGATTTCGGCCCGATGGCAGCATCGAACCGCTACCATGAGACGACCGGAAGCCTCTACAACCAAGCGTACGGCGATGCTCCCGGAGAGGTCGCCGATGTAGCGGGCAGTGATCGCGCGAAACCGATAGACATGCTCTTCCCGATCATCGTATTGATCATCAGCGCAGTGACGTTCTTCCCCGTGACCACGTGGCTCATGTCGATCGATGGCGAGAGCATCACATCGTTCGGCCAGGCGATGGGAAGCATGAGCTTCTCCGATGCGTTTGCCAACACCGATGCCTCATACGCACTGTTCTACTCAGTCATCTTCACACTGACGATCACCTTCATCTACTACTTCGCACGGCGACTGTTCACGATCAAGAGTGCTTCGGAGGCTTTCAAGGAAGGACTCGGCTCGATGGTCCCCGCGTTGCTGATCCTCACGATGGCTTGGACCATCGGTTCGATCATCAAGTCCTCCCCCGAGGATGGCGGACTCGGTTTGGCTTCCTTCCTCTCCGATGCGGTCGTTGCAGGCGGCTTCCCGCTCGCGTTGGTTCCGATGATCGTGTTCGCTCTCTCCGCGTTGATCGCGTTCTCCACAGGAACCTCCTGGGGTACTTTCGCGATCATGATTCCGATCACGATGCCGATCATCGCAGGTCTGGCGAAGGCAAAGGGCATGCCGATCGAGGGAATGGCCAATGCCATGTTCCTCGGCGTGAGTGCAGTGCTTGGCGGTTCCGTGTTCGGTGACCATGCCTCCCCGATCTCCGATACCACCATCCTCTCTTCCACCGGAGCGAGCTGTCCTCACCTTGAGCACGTCTCGACACAGATGCCGTATGCTCTGTTCGTGGCCGTATGTTCACTGTTCGGCTTCCTGATCGGAGGACTTTTCCTGAATGCCGTTCTTGCGTGGATTGCTGCAGTGGCACTGTTTGTCGTGGGGATGATCTTTCTCCCCCGTATCTACCGAAAGGCCTGAGTACATGGTAGAATGGCTCCATGAATACACTCATGGAGCCTTCTCTGCGTTTGGTCCCGATCGTACCGAAAGTACAGCACTATCCATGGGGGGATGATCGGTTCATCCCCTCCCTGCTGAGAAAACAGCAGGATGGCCGGCCTTGGGCCGAACTGTGGTTCGGTACCCATCCGGGAGGTGAATCCACACTGCCCGATGGAGGACTGCTCGGTGATTTCCTCCGTTCCCACGTCGCCGAGTTCCTTGGCGAGCCGTTGGTGAAACGGTATGGAAGGGATATTCCCTTCTTGCTGAAAGTCCTTGCGATCGCAAAGCCCCTGTCGTTGCAGGTCCACCCCTCTGCGTCCCAAGCACAGGCCGGTTATGCTGCAGAGCTGCCGGTGCATGTCGACCTTCCTCGAGAGCTGTGGAACTACAAGGATGACAAGCAGAAAGCTGAGGTCCTCTATGCGTTGACTCCGGTCACCGCGATGTGCGGCTTTCTCCCTGTCGATCGCATCCGTGAGAACCTGAAACGTGTCGTTCCCAGCCAATTACCGTTGTTGTTTCCCTTTCTCACGGAAGAATCGGGTGAAGCGGATGAGGTGCTCCTCCAGAAGTTCTTCACGACCCTCTATACCCTGGAAGATGAGAAGCGCTCAGTGCTCCTTGATGAGCTTCGGCAACACTTGAAAGCAGAGGGCGAGGATTACGGCCAGTGGTTGTCTCCCGAGGACATCGCCAGACGCTGCCTTGTCGATTATCCTGGGGATCCGGGTGTCCTGGCACCTTTCTTCCTCCATGTGCTCCATCTCAACAGCGGTGAAGCGATATTCCTCGAACCAAGGACATTGCATGCCTATGTGAAGGGGCACGGAATCGAGCTGATGACCAATAGTGACAATGTGCTGCGGGGTGGGCTCACCACGAAGAAGGTGGACGTACCGGAGCTGATCAAGACCCTCTCGTTCCGCGTGCATCAACCTTCGCTCTGTCCCCAGGTCCGAGACGTGGACAACAGGATCAACATACTTGCTCCGACCGATGATTTCATCTTGGGGGTGTTCGACCAAGGAAGTACCTTCGTGAACCGCAGGAACTCGATCGAGTTCCTCTTCTGTACAGAAGGATCGGCTCGGATTGTCTGTGAGGCGGTCGAGCACGAGATGCATGGAGGTCAGTGCGTCGTGCTCGGATACGGGGCAGGACCGTATCGCGTGACGGTACAGGGAACGCTCTTCAGCGCCTCGGTTCCCGGTTGATATGCCACGACGGTTCCATGCTATAGTACACGTATGGATGGACAACAATTCTTACGATTGCTCAAGAGGGAATTGATGATTGCCATGGGGTGCACCGAACCTGCCGCGGCAGCGTTGTCAGGAGCCAAGGCATGTGCATTGCTCGGCTTACCGGTGGAGCGCCTGGCAGTACGGGCAAGTCGGGACATGGTGAAGAACGCAATGGGTGTCGGGTTGCCGAACTGTTCGATGCGCGGTATCCAAGCAGCTGTCGCGTTGGGTGCCGCAGGAGGGGATGTGACCAAGGGCTTGGGAATCCTCTCTGAGATCAGCGAGGAGCAGCAATCCCGTGCGATCCGATTGGCAACGGAAGGAAAGGTTTCGCTTGCCTTGGCTGATGATGTGCCTCCCGTCTATATTTCCGTGACGGCCTATGGAGGAGAGCACTCTTGTGAAGCCGTCATCAGCGGTGAACACAGCCGCTTCGCATACTTGCGGCGTGATGATGACGTGTTGCTCTCCCTCGTGCTTGCGAGCAAGGATGAGCGCCCCCAGCATGATGATATCACCAGCGACATGATTGCGAATCTCTCGCTTGCGGAGATCGTGCATGCAGCCGATTCCATAGATCCTGAAGAATTCTTGTTCGTGCTACAGGGAGCGCACACGAATCTTGCCATCGCCGAACATGCGATGGATGCTGAGTATGGACTTCGGGTGGGAAAGACGATGGGAATGGATATCCCGGAACCTCCTTCGACGATCGGTGATGCGTATGCCTTGGGAGCAGCCTTGGCAGCAGCCGCATCCGATGCGAGGATGGCCGGCTGTCCACTTCCCGTGGTGATCAACAGCGGGAGCGGAAACCAAGGGATCACCGTCTCGGTTCCTGTCCTCATCATGGCGAGGTTCCTCGATACGGATGAGGATCACCTGATCCGTGCGCTGTGCATCAGCCACTTGGTCGCACTGGTGCTCACCGCGAAGAAGGATCGTCTCTCTGCGCTGTGCGGAGCGTTCACCGCGGCGATCGGTACCGCATGTGCCCTGGCATACCTGCAGGG
This sequence comes from Spirochaetales bacterium, assembly GCA_018433865.1. Lineage (GTDB taxonomy): Bacteria > Spirochaetota > Spirochaetia > Sphaerochaetales > Sphaerochaetaceae > UBA8525. The sequence goes on from JAHDQJ010000006.1 coordinate 161,986, forward strand.
AGGGAATGTGGAAGCGATGGACCGGGCGGTGAACAATATGGTGGGGAACCTGACGGGTATCATCTGCGATGGAGCGAAGGGAACCTGTGCGTTGAAGATCTACTCATCGGTCGAGGCTGCTGCGATCAGCTGCCGTCTCGCGCTTGCGGGTGTCTCGCCACGGGATGAATCGGGAATCGTGGGGAAGGATGCACTGCAGAGCTTTTCCTATCTGACGCAGATCAGTCATGAAGGAATGGAACAGACGGATCGGACGATACTCGCCATCATGATGGGAAAGCAGGAGCAGTGCAATTTATGAGATATGTCGCGATAGACTTTGAAACCGCAAACAATGAGACGATCAGCGCCTGTTCCGTCGGCTTGGCGAAGATGGAGGATGGAAAGGTAGTGGATTCGTTCTATAGCTTGATCAATCCCCCTTCCTCGTACTTCTCGCCGATGAACATCTCGATACATGGCATCCGGCCGGAGGATGTGAGCGATGCCCCGTCCTTCGAGGACATCTGGCCTGATATGCTCATGTTCATCGGAGAGCACCTGCTGATTGCCCACAATGCTCCTTTCGACATCGGGATCCTCCGGGCGATGTTGCAGTGGTATGGACTTCCGATACCGCCTCTTCGCTACACCTGTACCGTACGGATAAGCCGGAAAGTCTGGCCTGATCTTCCGAGTCACAAGTTGACCGACCTCTCCCGGCTGTTCGGGTTCGACTACCAGGCGCACCACGCCCTTGAGGATGCGGTCAACTGCGGGTTGGTCTTCCACAAGGCTTGTCCCTGTCAGGATGAGCATGACGCAGCCATCTACCTCATGGAACAGGGAATCAGGTTCCAGAGGATGACCGGCGGGCTTGCTCCGCTTGAACCCCCGCAAGAGCAGGGCGGCTTCCTCTTGTAATTGTTGCATCATTGTCCTTGCGGTAAGTTCAAGGGAATGGTATCATTTATTGTAATCAATTCAGAGTAACCACAGAATTTTACATGGAGGAAGAGATGGAACTCAAAGGATCCAGGACTGAGAAAAACCTGCACGACGCATTCGCCGGAGAATCGATGGCTCGCAACAAGTATAGTTATTGGGCAAGCAAGGCACGCAAGGAAGGCTACGAGCAGATCGCAAACCTCTTCGAGGAGACCGCGAACAATGAGCGCATGCATGCCAAGATTTGGTTCAAGTTCTTGCAAGAGGGTGGTGATATCGCCGACACTGCAACCAACCTGAAGATGGCGGCCGAAGGTGAGCACTATGAGTGGACTGACATGTACGCCGGTTTCGCCAAGGTCGCTCGTGAGGAAGGCTTCAACAAGATCGCAGCCCTGTTCGAAGGCGTGGCGAAAATCGAGAAGGAGCACGAAGCAAGGTACCTTGCACTGCTGAAGAACGTCGAGGACGGCGTGGTGTTCTCCCGCGACGGCGAGCAGATCTGGAAGTGCGGCGTCTGCGGACACATCCATATCGGCAAGAAAGCTCCCGAGGTATGCCCGATCTGTGCGCATCCGAAGGCTCATTTCGAGATCGCAGCACGTAACTATTGATCCGTCCGGGTTGCAAAGGGAAAGGGGCGTTCCGTACGCCCCTTTCTGTGTGCTCAGTCAGGGTTTCTGGTTCGGCTTTTCCGCTATCTTGCAGGTGTCTGCCGGCCGAGATAACCGGAGATCTCTGCCAACCTCTTGATGATGGGCAGTTTCTGGGTGCACAGCCGCTCACACTTGCCACACGCGATGCACTTGGTTGCCCAAGAAGGATCGACTCCCCAATGATTCTTCATCCTCGTGAACATCTGTTTCTCATCGCCGTTGCTGAGGATGAGCATGTTGTATGAGTCGAGAAGCTGTGGGATCGGGATGTCCTGGGGGCAAGAGTCGCAGTACGCGCAGGTGGTGCACAGGGAATTGAGTTCGCTCGTCAGATGCTTGGCCAACTCATCGAGCAACTCCTCGGGCGCCTCCTTGAGATTGTCCGCAGCAAGGACGTTCTCCTCAACCTCCTCGACCGTGCTGAAACCGGGAATCGCGAGGGTCGCCTTGTTCTGGCTCAGGATGAACTTCAAGGCGGAGACCGCAAGGGAGTCGTCGCCCTGCTTGAGGAATGAGAAGTATTCCGGATGGGCGGGTATGATGCCTCCGCCAAGCGGATTCATCGTCACGATACCCAGGTTCGCCTCATGGCAGGCATCTATTCCCTTCTGCCGATAGGCGAAGTTGATCGCATTGTATCCCAGGGTCACTCCTTCGAATATCCCATCGTTGGCAACCTGCGCGATCTCCTCGCCCCTGAGGTGTGTGGTGAAACAGATATGGCTGATCAATCCCTCCTTCTGTGCCTCCCGGGCTCCCTCGAGCACGCCGCCTTTCTTGAGATACTCTCGGTAATCCTCGAGCGTCTTCACAGACCACATGTTGTAGAAGTCGATGTGATCCACTCCGAGCCGTCGCAGGGACTGGTCGATCATTTTCCTCGCTTCCTTCGCCGTCCTCGCATTCCACAAGCCGCACTTGGTCGATACGTAGAAGGAATCTCGGCTCATGCTCTTGAACGCCTCTCCGAAGATCTTCTCGCTGGTGTCGTCACAATACCCGGGTGCAGTATCGAAATAGTTGACTCCCAGTTCATGTGCCCTGTGGACCACTGCGATCGCACGCGACCAGTCATCGGTGGCGTAGTCCTCCTTGCGGAAGCGCATGCCTCCCATCCCGATAACCGAAACATGTTTTCCTGTCTTGCCGTATGGCCTGTAGATCATCCTGGGGAACCTCCTGGACCAGAATCAAAGAGAGGGGAGACCCTCGAGAGTCTCCCCACATCAGCAGGGAACGTATCTCCACCCTGCGGTCAGTATACCATGGTGCGTATCAGATGAACAGGTTGACCGAACTTTCCGATGCCGCCTCGTAATAGGTCGCCACGCCACCGATCTCCACGCCATCGAGCAACTCGAACGCGGGAATGCCCATGATGTCCATCGACATCTGGCATGCCACCATCCGTATCCCCGCCATGCGGGCCTGGGTATACATGGATCGCAACTGGTCGACATGCTTCTGTTTCATCCGCTTCTTCATGAGCTTCGGCCCGATCCCTCCGAAATTGATCTGCGAGAGGGAAAGGTCATCCATGCCCTTCGGGAGCATCATCCCGAACATCTTGCCCATGAAATCCTTCTTCACCTTTCCCGTCTTCTTCGTGCGCAGGACAGTCAGGCCCCAGAACGTGAAGAACATGGTCACCTTCCTGCCGGTTGCCGCTGCCCCGTTCGCGAGGACGAAGGCCGCAAGCACCCTGTCCATGTCATTCGAGAAGACGATGATCGATGCTCCATCCTGTGCGGGTGCTGCCGCGGTTGAGCCTTGGGCAGACATCTTGCCGATTCCCTTCTCGAGAACCGCCTCGATCGTTCCCTCCTTGGTCTCAAGCGATACCAATCGGTTACCGGTCAAGCGGCTCCAAGATTGCACGTCCTTGCTGAATCCGGGATCGGTGGCCAAGACTCGCAACAGGTCTCCCGGACTCAACGAATCCATCGTCTTCTTCATGGTGATGATCGGTCCGGGGCATTGCAAGCCACATGCATCCACCAACTTGACCGTGTCGGACTGCGGGGCACGCGGACTGCCGTCCTCTTCTCCGGGATGCGGTGTGAAGAGGGCAAACTGCGCATGTTCGGGATGCTCGAGCGCCTCAAGCTCATTGGTGACCGCTTGCCAGGTCTTGTACCCTCCGGTGAGATTGTAGGTGTCGGAGAATCCATGGTGGGCGAGCATGCGTTGTGCAAGGTATCCCCGGACGCCGATGGCACAGAAGAGGATGAGCGGACGATCCTTCGGAATCTCGTCAAGGCGTGAGCGGATCTGTGTATGGGGGATGTTCACCGCCGAAGGGATCGATCCGAGATCGAACTCTTCCTCGGTCCTGACGTCGAGCAGGAATGCTCCCGATTCCCTCATGGGCGCTACCTTGTCCCACGTGACAAGCCGTGTCACCCCGTCGAGGACGTTCTGTGCGATGAATCCGACCATGTTCAACGGATCCTTCGCACTGGAGAAGGGAGGAGCATAAGCCTGTTCGAACTCGGCAAGGTCGTGGATGGTCCCCTCCTTTCCGATAAGTGCGGCCAGCACATCGATGCGCTTGTCGACTCCGTCGTACCCGACCGCCTGACCGCCGTAAAGCCGCCCTGTCTGTGGGTCATACAGGATCTTCAGTGCCAATTGCAGGGCATTCGGATAGTAGCCTGCATGGCTTCCCGCGTGGGTGATCACCTCTGCATACGGGATTTGTACTGTTTTCAACTGCTTGCCGGTCATGCCGGAGAAGCTGCGGTAAGATCGAAGATCTTCGCGATGCTCGTGGCGATGGTTCCCCGGTAGGGGCGGCACGTACCCGTCACGATCGCATCAGCACAGAGCCTCGCCTGCTTGTTCGCAGGGCCGGCGAGGGGAACCGTGATCGGTGTCTTGGTGAACGGACTGGGGTACTCGATGGCATCCCCGACTGCCTTGATATGGGGATCGCTGGTGGTGAACAGCTCATCGACGGTGATCGCACCGTTTTTGCCGAGCTTCAGACCTGCGTCATGGGCGATCTTCGTGTCGGGACGGACACCGATCGAGAGGATCACCAGGTCGGTTTCGATGACGGTTCCTGAGGAGAGCGTGACCAACAACATGCCTTTCTGCCGCTCAAAGCTTTTCACGCCATCTTTCAGGTAGAGGTCTATGCCCTTGTCGCGAAGCTGCTGTTGCACCAAGGTCGCCATATCATAGTCTATGACATTCATGACCTGTTCCAGCGCCTCCACAAGGGTGACTTTCAGTTGCCGTTCCTTCAGGTTCTCAGCCATCTCGAGACCGATGAAACCGCCTCCCACCACCACGGCACGCGAAGTCTGGCGATTCTCCATCTTCCTGACGATCGCATCGACATCCTCGACGGAACGGAGGGTGTAGATATCAGGATCATCGATCCCGGGAATCCTCGGCCTGAGCGGTGAGGCTCCGGGGCTGAGGACCAATGTATCGTAATATTGGTCGAATTCGCCACCGTTGGACAGGTCCTTCACCCGCACATATTGTGCATCACGATTGATGGAAAGCACTTCGTGGCGGGTCTTCACCTCTACGCCGAAGACTTCGTGAAAACGCTCGGCGGTCACGACGAACAATCGGGATCGTTCGGTGATCGTGCCTCCTGCATAGTAGGGGAGACCACAGTTGGCGTAGCTGATATGCTCTCCTCGCTCAAAGATGATGATGCGGGCTTGTTCGTCGAGCCTCCGCAACCTTGCCGCGGTCCCGGCTCCACCGGCGACTCCTCCGACGATGATGTATGTCTTCATGCTTATGCTCCTGATTGCGTGCTCTCGGCACGCATCGATTCGATTGCGTGGATTAGATGTTCAGGTATCGGAATGCTGGTGCCGTGCAATTTCGCAACCAAGGCTTCTCCCGAATCGGTGAGGCAGACGACTACGGTCCGACGGTCGTTATCTGAAGTCGTCCTGGTGATGAGCTTCCGTTTCTCGAGCGATTCGAGGATCCTGCTCAGGCGGGAAGGTGAAAGTTCCAGCTCAACGGAGAGCGTGCCGGGATCACGTTTTCCCTCATGTACCTGACAGAGGCAGAGAGCTTCGTTCAGTGAGAGTGAGGCTTTTTCGCGAAGTGCTTCCTCGAATCTCCGCAGGTCGATCATCAGTTTCCGCAGGTCGCACAGATCGTGCATCGCATGCTCCTTCAAAGTATTTGCTATGGTAAAATATTGTTGGTAGCAATCATATGCCTTCAGCCCTGTCGCGTCAAGGAATCGATCAATTTTTCTCGATTGGAATTTGCGACAAGTTTTGCCATTTCAGGGAAAAAGCAGTATATTTGAATAAAGTTTAAAAATGATGCCTTCGGGTATCGATGGAGAGAATGATATGTTGCATAAGAATGTGGTGAAATTATTGAACGAGCAGGTCAACAAGGAGCTGTTCTCCGCCTATCTGTATCTGGACATGGCCAACTACTATGCCAAGGAGGGACTGAACGGTTTCGAGAACTGGTTCAAGATCCAGGCGATGGAAGAGCGTGACCACGCGATGCTGTTCCGTCAGTACTTGCTGAACAACGGACATGAAGTCAAGTTCACGGCGATTGCCGACCCTTCACGTGACTACAAGAATCACAAGGAACCTCTCACGGGAGCTCTTGAGCACGAGCACTATGTGACCGACTCGATCCATGCCATCTATACGGAAGCTGTTGCGGTAAAGGACTACCGGACCATGCAGTTCCTCGATTGGTTCGTGAAGGAGCAGGGGGAGGAAGAGATGAATGCTGAGGACAATATCCGCAAGTATGAGCTTGCTGGTGAGCGTGCCCTGTTCATGCTTGACCATGCATTCGCCGGACGTTCCTACAGTGCCCCTTCGCTCGAGCTCGACTGAACACGTCCTTTTTGATACCACAAACGCCGGTAGTCACCGGCGTTTGTGCATTTTCAGGGGCTATTTCCCTACAGGTTGACCTTCCACAATCCGTGGAGGTTGCAATACTCGTAGACAGCGACAACCTTGCCGAGGCAGCAGAAGGAGACTTCCGGCTTCTCATTCGGATTGAGGTTCTTGCGGAAGATGCCTGTTTCAGTGACCGCAGCGATCCACTGGATGTAGTGCTCTGCAGTCATCGGATGGGCAACGGAACCGACTTTCACGACCATTTTGTCCCCGTCCTTCTCCACGACGGGCACGTGCTTCTCTGTTGCTGCATCGGTCGTATTGGCCTTCAGCTCCACCATCGGCTCGCCACAGCAGAACAGTTCTCCACCGCCGTCATTGATGAGCTCCACGATGTTTCCGCACTTCTTGCACCGATAAAATTTCACGTTCATGAGATGATACCTCCTGATATTCCTTGGAATCGTTCCACATACACTGTACCCAATAACAGGGCAAAATGAAAGAGCAATCGCAAAGCACTTCCTTATCCGCAAAGGCATGCTATACTTGCTCACACGTCAAGGAGGATGGAATGGGTTCAAGAAAGGTGAGCAAGATCGTGGGTGGCGCGGTCCAGTACGACGGAGCGGGAGTAAAGCTTGTCCGTGTGATAGGGAAAGCTGATGTGCATGATTTCGATCCGTTCTTGATGCTCGATGCGTTCGATTCGCAGGATCCTGCCGATTATGTGAAAGGTTTCCCTTGGCACCCGCACCGGGGAATCGAGACGGTGACCTATCTGATCCATGGGGACATCGAGCACGGTGATTCTTTGGGGAACCAAGGGAGCATCCTTGACGGATGTTGCCAATGGATGACCGCAGGACGCGGGATCATCCACCAGGAAATGCCCCAGGCGGTCGACCGCATCCTCGGGGCACAGCTGTGGATCAATCTCCCGAGAAAAGACAAGATGACCGAGCCTGCCTACCGTGACATCACCGATGACATGATCCCGGAGGTCACGGATGGCAAATCGACTGTAAGGATCATCAGCGGCAGATACCGTGAGAAAGTCGGTCCGGTGCAGGGTGATTATGTGAAGACCCTGTATCTCGATGTACGGATCGATCCGGAAGGGACTTGGCACATGTCCGTCGACCCTGAGGCGACGCTGTTCTGCTATCTGGTTTCGGGTTCGGGCCGATTCGATGCGAGTGATTCGGTCATCCCTTCCCATCGTGCGGTATTGCTGGTCGACGGAGATGAAGTGACGATCGTCGCAGGCAAGGAGGGCCTCAGGTTCCTGTTCATCTCAGGCCGTCCGCTCCGGGAGCCGATCGCTTGGGGAGGTCCGATCGTGATGAATACCAGGGAAGAGCTGCATCAGGCCTTCAAGGACCTGGATGAGGGGAATTTCATACGATGATGCCGGTATTGTTTGTCGGGCATGGATCTCCGATGAATGCCATCGAAGACAACGAGATCACCCGTGGGTGGAGAGAGATTTCGAAAACTTTCGACAAGCCTGTAGCGATTCTCTGCATCTCTGCCCATTGGTATACCGACCGGACACGCATTCTCTCATCTTCGGAGCCTCGGACGATCCATGACTTCTACGGATTTCCCCGTGAGCTTCATGCCGTGCAGTATCCTGCGAAAGGGGAACCTACCCTCGTTGCCGAGGTGGAAAAGTTGCTCGGCTCATCAGTTAGCCGTGACGATTCGTGGGGATTGGATCACGGCTCATGGAGCGTGCTCGTGCACATGTATCCTGAATCCGATGTCCCTGTCGTCCAGCTCTCGATCGATGCCGGCGCAAGCACACGGCAATTGTACGAGATCGGCACGCTCTTGCGTCCGCTTCGGGAACAGGGAGTGCTCATCCTCGGATCGGGCAATGTGGTGCACAATCTCACTCTGATGGACATGTCGAACCCTGAAGGATATACGTGGGCTGTCGAGTTCGACGATCATGTCAGGACACACGTGTGTACGCACGAGCATGATCAGGTGCTGCATTATGAACAGGCGGGACCTTGTGCCGGCCGGGCATTCAGGACCAGGGAACACTTCGATCCGCTTCTCGTGGTCCTCGGAGCTTCGCACCCGAGCGATCCTGTGCATGTCTTCAACCGAAAATTCTTTGCCGGTTCAGTGTCGATGACCTCCTACCGGATAGGATGACAGGCCACTAGTGAATATTCACTGGCATGAATTTCCGATATTCCTGACCCTATGGTAGTGAATCCACGCCATTGCGATCCTCCTTCGTGATCTCTATCCTGAGATTGTCAACGGGAGGACCAGCATGGAACACGATACGCTCACTCTCCGGATAATCGGTGATTCGATTCTGAAAGGAGTGCTCTACGAGAAGGCTACGGACCGGTATGTTTCGATCCCCGGCCAGCGGCTTCTTGCTTGGCAGGAGGAACACGGGATCGAGGTCCGCAATAATGCGATGTTCGGGTGCACGGTCACCAAGGGACTGCAAGTACTTTCCCGTTGCGTGGACCGTGGACTGGACAGTGACTTGGTGTTGCTTGAGTTCGGGGGAAATGATTGCGATTTCCCATGGAGCGAGGTAGCGGCACGACCAGAGGAACCGCATGAGAGCTTCACCTCGCTCGATCTCTTTTGCAGCAGCTTGCGCACGATGATCCACATCGTCAAGGCAGCGGGAGCCGCTCCGTTGCTCATGACCCTTCCCCCCATCGATTCAAGGCGTTATCTCACGCATATTTGCAGGAACGGACTTGATGAGCGGGCCATCCTTCATTGGTTGGGGACCATGGAGAATATCAGCAGGCGCCAGGAACTGTACTCATTGCAGGTTGTCTCGATCGCACTGGAGACAGGTGTCCCGTTGATCGATGTCCGCAGCGGTTTCTTGGCACGTCGGGACTGTGCCGACCTGCTGTGTGAAGATGGGATCCACCCGAATCTGAGGGGAAATGATCTGATCTGGTCGTTGATCGGCGCCCGATTGCGCATGCGAAAGTCGGCCTGAACAAGGAAAGACCGTGTGTTTCTTCTCCCCCGATGGGAAACACACGGTCTACAGAACAATGACCCGGAAAAAAGAATATCCAGATACCTAGACTATAGCGCAAGGAATGCGGTTCGGTCAACAGAAATGATATGACCAAGTAACTATTTCCAATACAAAGAAACATGATGGCATGAATTTGGCATGTGGGGAATCCTTGACGATGCCGAGGCGATTGCATACCCTATATATGTTAGACATTGCTAACAATAAGGAGTACATGCATGCGCATAGGAATCATATATTGGAGTGGTACCGGCAATACGGAAGCCATGGCCGCCTTGGTTGCCGAAGGAGCGAGGATTGCAGGTGCCGACGTGGAGATTCTCCCGGTATCCCAGTGTGATCCCTCGGTCTTGGACCGTTACGATCGCTTGGCGTTCGGGTGTCCTGCCTCTTCGCAGGAAGAGTTGGAGGATCTGGAGTTCCTGCCGTTTTTCGAGACTATCGAATCGCATCTGGCTGGACGCGAAGTCGCATTGTTCGGTTCGTATGATTGGGGTGACGGTCAGTGGATGCGCGACTGGCAGGAACGGGTGAGTGCGGATGGTGCGCATCTGATCGAGGATGGGCTTACGGTCCAGGGAGATCCGGGAGCCGAATCGGAATCTTGTCGGCAGTTCGGATACCGGTTCGCCATTCAGTGAGCTCAGGCTTGTGCTCGCTCGAGTCCGAGCAACCTGCTCTTCAACTCCAATCCTCCTCCGTATCCGACAAGCGATCCGTCTGCTCCGATGACCCGATGGCAGGGGATGATGAAGGAGATGGGGTTGTGGTGGTTTGCCATCCCCACAGCCCTTACCGCTTTCGGATTGCCGATGGCGATCGCGATATCCTTGTAGCTGCACGTCTGTCCGTAGGGAATGGCCAGAAGCGCATTCCATACTCTCTTTTGAAACTCGGTTCCCTGCGGATCGAGCGGGAGGTCGAACGTTCGCCTCTTGCCTGCAAGGTATTGTGCCAACTGCATCGCGGCACGGTCCGTAAGGGGGGTGGCCTTGTGTTCGCCTTTGCAGACGCTGTGCGGTTCCAGAAGCAGGACATCGGTGATCGCGCCGCCTGATTCAGCGATCATGACCGCTCCGATGACAGTCTCATAGACTTCATGATATGTATTCATGGCCCGATCCTATCATCACGGATTGCTGCTGTACAGTGCTCCTCTCCTCTTGGCAATCTTCAGCCGGTTGTTGAACAATGCGACGCCGCAGAGAATGGTGATGCCTCCCACGGTGGTTCCCATGTCGGGGACATCGCCGATGAGGATGACCTCGAGGAGCGTGGAGAGCAACGGAGTGACGAACATGAAGTTGGTGACATCCCCGATCTGCCGTGCGATGGAGAGGGCTTTCGTCCAGAGCAAGAATCCGATCGCACTGGGAAATACCCCCATGTAGATTACCGCGAGCAATGAGCTGACTGGTGCACTCTGTATCTCTTCGACGGTTTGTGAAAGGAAAGGCAGCATCAAGACCGTTGATGCAACGATGCTGTAAACCGTCGATTGCAACGGAGTGTAGCGTTTGGTGGCGAACCTTTGGATCAAGTTGTAGGCGGCAAAGCAAATTGCCGCGATCATCATCCACACGATTCCCCACCCGATCGCGACTTCCCGTTTCCACATCGTGAGTACGATGATGCCGCCGAATTCTATGCAGACCGCGACCCACCCGATCTTCCCGAGACGCTCATGGAAGATGAGGGAGGCAAAGAATGCGGTGAGGACAGGGACGGTAGCGGTCACGACGCTCGCGGTCGCCGCAGAGATCGTGGTCATCGCGATATTGAAGAATATCTGGTACAACGAGAACCCGAGCGCACCCAACAGCAAAAACAGAGGAATGTCCCGCATCTTGGGAAGACCGATCAGTTTTCCCGCTCCGATCACAAGGAGGATGATGGAGGCCGATCCATAGCGAAGCAAGCCCAACGGGAACGGACTGATGTCCCTGACGGCGATCCTCGTGAACACGAACCCGGTAGACCAGAGCGTGATGGTCATGAATGCAAGCAGGAGCGCCGCGTTCGCAGTGGAATGAGCATCTTTCTTCATGTGCACACTCTACGGAATATCCTGTGTGCAATCAATAGCCTCTTCCTGTGCTATAATGAATCATGGTAACCAAGAAGGCGTGTATCCCTGCGATGCTCCTCACGGGATTCCTCTTGATATGTGTCATCGGCACGCTCGGTGCCGGCGGCATTGCCGAGAAGAAATTCGTTCCCGACGGCACAGTGGAGATCGTAGTACCTGCGGACAGCGGTGGAGCGAGCGACTTGCTCGCACACATCATCGCCTCGTTGCTCGGCCAATCACTCCATCCGGTTGAGTTCAAGGTCGTGTTCAAGCCCGGGGGATCGGGCACGGCAGCCTTGGCGTATGTGAATGGAAGGAAGGATGCCGATCAGACACTCCTGGTCGCAAACACCTCCCAGATCCTTGCGATACTGGAAGAGCGCAAGAACCTTCCGTTGACACCGATCGCCAGGCTTGCGACAGATCCGATACTCCTGGTGGTTCCCGCCGACTCCGGATACTCCGACTTGGCGATGTTCGTGAACTCGGCTAGCGCCGAAGAACTTTTGGTCGGCACCGCCGATGCGTTCGACCGGTACTGCGTGGCACGCATGAACAGTGAGATCGGTCTCACCCTTCGGACCATCTACTTCAACAGCGCACTTCCGGTCATCAATGGAATGCTCGAAGGAAGCCTGGATGCGGGAATTCTCAATCCCTCCGAGGCGATGGAGGGGGTTGCGGCAGGGAAATTGCGTATCTTGGCTGCGTTCTCGGAGACTGATTTGCCGGTACTCTCCTTCGCAGGACTTGGGTATGGAGAGCTCGCATTCCAGCTCTCGCGGTACCTGTTCGGTCCGCAAGGAATGCATGATGAGGCTCGGTTGTTCTGGAGCGAAGCCCTCTCGATCATGACGCAAAGGAGAGAGTGGGAGAGTGGGTATCTTGAGCAGAACCATCTTCACGGAGAATATCTCGACAGCACCATGGCCAGATCGTATCTGGAAACAGAGGAGCTGCCCCGATTGCACTCCATCCTGGACATGGATGCTCCCTAAAAGAACGGGTGCCCGATCGAGGGCACCCTGCTTGTCTGCCCGAAGTGTCAGCGCTTCAAGGCTTGGTCGATCGCCGCACGATCGAATCCGACGATGATCTTTCCGTTCACATCGAGTACGGGGACACCCATCTGGCCCGATTTGCGTACCATTTCCTGAGCCTTCTCGGAGTTCGACGCGACGTTGTACTCAGTGTACGGGATATTGTTGTTCTGCAGATAACTCTTTGCCATCCGGCAGAAACCACAAGTCGGAGTGCTATACAGTGTAACAGCCATGGTAGGCCTCCTTGCATTGGAATTCTTTATGATGGGCCTAACATAACCGAAGCACATGTCTTGGTCAATGAAAGAGTTGGTGACAATATCACGTTCTGATGGTACCCTTGATGGATAAAGGAGAACATTCGACATGGACGAACGTACCTACTCATCAGGAGCTCTTTCGGTCATCTGCTCGAACCTCACCAAGGCATGTGAGAAGCAGATGCGTCCTGCAGAAGCTGAGCAATTCAGGACAATAGGAACCTATTTCGCCACGCAGGCAACGAAATCAGAAGCGAAGGCCTTCGCAGATCTGAACGGCCTGATCGCACAAGACCTTGAGCAGGGATACCCGCAAGTCGCCTCGGCCGCGGAGGTTGCAGGGGACCGCGGTGCGTTGCGGTGCATGACGTGGGGCAAAAAAGTGACCTCGATACACAAATCGGTCCTTGCCCGTTATGAGAAGCAGGGAGATGCCTTGCTTGCGGGAAACAACCTCTTTGTCTGCGAGGCCTGCGGGTTCATCGCGATCGCCCCGACGGTCCCTGAGCTTTGCCCCATTTGCAAGGCTCCCGCGTCACGATTCGTCAAGATCTAGGAGGTCACCATGCACGCTGCCAGGAATGTCGCGCTGTGTACGAAAGATTGTCTGTGCCTGTTCATCTGCCCGACCGGGGCGACCGATACGGAGACAGGACAGATAGATTTTACGAAATGTCTCGATGGGTGCAGGCTTTGTGTCGATGCATGTCCATCGCATGCACTGTATCTGGTGTTCGATCGATACCCCAGGAAACCCGCCAAGGAGGACAAGGTCGTCGAGGCCCTTGAGTCCCTGCTTGACAGCAAGGTTGCCCAGGAGGCTCTGGCTGAAGCGTTGGCACGTTCGGGTTCCGCAGGAGCCAAGCTTGCGAAAGCACTCGCCATGTCGAACAGGATCCTCGCCGAGGACTGTGCCAGGGAGGCTCGGTACATGTTGCCACAGAGCGAGCAGTCGAAAGCCTTGCTCCGGCAACTGGCCGGGCAACCACACACAGGGGATTTCCCTGCCGAGGCGGTTGGGAAGCTGCTCGCATCACTGTGATCGGGAAGGGAGGGGGATGAGTCGATCCTCCTCCCGATAAAACTCACAACGATCCTTGAACTCGCACCGCCCGCATGCCGATCCGGGGCACTGCTTGAAATCGACATCGACCGATTCAAGCTGTCGTACATGCCAGTCCAATTCACGGATCATGTCCCCGACTTCCTGCAGGCGCTGCATCTCCTTGCTCAGAAGTATGCGGTACTGTTTGAGCAACTCGAGTCGTCGCAGTTCTCCGCTCGCATCTTCGTTGCCAAGCTTGATGATCTGTCCGATTTGTTCGAGCGACATGCCATAGTGCTTCAGTTGCTTGATCCTGTTCAGGTACAGGTAATCGTCATCGGTATACGAGCGTTGGCTCCCATTGCTCCTCGGTTGGGATTTCAAGAGGCCAAGCGATTCATAGTAGCGGATGGTCCGGGTCGTCACGTCCGCTTTCCTGGCTAGCTCTCCGATGCGGTAAGATGGTTTCTCCATCCGTTCTTCTCCACAGCATATGTGAACCGACCGGCATCTTCTGCTTGACAGGAGACGGGGGCGGCTTCACACTCATGATGCATTGACATTAACGTCAAACGTCAACTTATGCAACAGAGGTCATCCATGAAGAGCGCATTTCTGACAGAGCCGAGGAACATTGAGATACGGGAGACCGGGATGCCGGTCGTGAAAGCGTACGAGGTGCTGGTCAGGATTGCATACTGCGGCATCTGTACCTTGGAACAGCGGCTCTATGATGGACAACGGTCGATCGGCTATCCGATCGTTCCCGGACACGAGGCCAGCGGTACTGTCGTCTCCGTCGGTTCCGAGGTGATCGGACCGATCAAACCTGGCGATCATGTCGTGTTGGATCTGGTGAACCGATGTCATGTCTGTCCAGCTTGTCTATCTGGCAACTCCAATCTTTGTGAGAGCCGTTATGCCAAGGGACAACAGGTCCTGGGGGCCTTCTCGACATACATGGCGGTCAAGCCACAGCAGATCCAGGTGATACCCCCCTCCCTTCCTCTCGAACAAGCCGCTTTTGCCGAACCGCTTTCCTGTTGCATCCGTTCCTTGCGCAAGGTAGGGGCCTCCCTGGGACAGACACTCTTGATCTGCGGCGCAGGTACGATGGGGTTGTTGCACCTGAAGGTTGCGCTTGCCATCGGCGTACGGGTGATCGTGAGCGATATCGATGGGAAGCGACTGGAGGATGCCGCGCGCATGGGTGCCGATCTGGTGGTGAATCCTTCCGACATCGTCGCATTCCGCGATTCGGTCCGCAAGGCAACCGATGCACGAGGTGTCGAATGTGCGATCGTGACCTCCTGCGCCCCCTCGGCGGCTTCCTCTGCGTTGGAGGTCCTTGCTCCCGGAGGAAAACTCAACATTTACACCTCCTACGGTGACAAACCGCCCTTGCCTGTGGACATGCATACCATCCACCGCAATGAATACATGATCACCGGGAGCGAAGGAAGGAACGAATCGGATTTTTTCTGTGCAGTACGGGCCCTTGCATATGGCAAGATTGTCGTGGATGATCTGATCAGCAACATCTATCCGCTCGATGAGGTTGGTGCTGCGTTGGAAAAAGCCCTTGCGGGCAATGTATACCGAGTATTGTTGGAGATGCAAGGCACATGATTCTCTCGATAGACATAGGGACCTCGACATGCAAGGCTGCTCTCTTTCGACCCGATGGCACGATGGAGGATATGGTAAAGGTTCCGTTGGCCTTGGTCTCGGACGGAAACGGTTCCCAGGAAGCCGACCCCAGGATGTGGGTCGATGCCCTCCACACATTGTGCAGGGGATTCGAAGGATTGTCCCGTGTACGCGCGATCGTGGTAAGCGGCAACGGACCGACCGTGGTTCCTGTGAACGGTTCTCCTGCGATGTGCGGCGATCAGCTGTGCATCGAGACCGGCTTTGCCAGATTGTGGCTCGATCGGCGGGCGGTTCTTGAGGCTGAGGAGATTTCCCGGATCACGGGTACGTTCATCGACTCCAGTTTCACCCTCCCGCAAGTGCTTCACCTGTTCCGGACCCGACCGGAGAGTTATCATCGGGCACGGTGGTTCCTCTCCTCATGTGAGTTCATCAATTACCTGTTGACGCAAGAGGCGAAGGCGATACTGCACGCATCGGATGGGATCCGATGGTATTGGACCGAAGATCTGTTGGATGCTGTCGGCCTTGATGCACGAAAGTTCCCCCCGTTCATTCATCCGGGAGATCTTGTCGGGATGGTGACCGACCAGGCAGCGCACGTATTGGGCCTCCCCCGGGATGTACCGGTGTTCGCCGCAGGCCCCGACTTTTTGGTCTCGATTCTGGGATGCGCGGTGGTACGGCCGGGATTGGTGTGTGATCGCGCGGGAACCAGCGAAGGCATCAATCTCTGTACGGAACGCCCGCTTGGTGATGACCGATTGATGACCTACCGTCATCCGGTGGCTCCCTACCACAATGTCTCGGGTATCATCAGTACCTCGGGAAAAGCGATCGAGTGGGCGGGCAGGTTGCTCGGGGTACGGGCCGCCTCATACGATGAGCTGTACACGCTCATGGGAGAATCTCCTGCCGGATGCGGCGGCGTGCTGTTCCTTCCCTATCTTCAGGGTGAGCGCGCCCCGATCTGGGATCCGGCGGCAAAGGGCGTCTTCTCCGGACTCTCGCTCGCAACGGGAAAGGGAGAGCTCCTGCGTTCTGTCGCCGAGGGAACCTGCCTCGCGATAAGGGATGTCATCGAAGTGATGGAGGAGTCGGGAGGGAGAGTCGAGTCGTTGCGAACGACCGGCGGACCTTCGGAGAGCAGTTTTCTCAATCAATTGAAAGCGGATATCACGGGAAGGGCCCTCTCGGTCCCCAAAATCCCCGAGGCCGAGCTGGTGGGATCGATGGTGATCGGGCTCACTGCACTCGGGGAGTACGCTTCTCTTGCCGAAGCGGCGGGACACTTGGTGCGGATGGGCAGGACCTATGAGCCGAGAAAGGAATATCGGCAGCTGTATGATGAACTGTTTGCACGATACCGGGAGACCTATCGGTGCGTGAGAGACACTTGGAGGGAAGCGTGATGCGATCGGGGATGGTTCTGCGTACGAACGCGTTGATCGACAAGAAAGATGGACGATCGGTGGTGATCGCTTTGGACCATGCGGCGATCGCAGGTCCGCTTGGGCCTTTGGAAGAACCGGGGAGGATCATCACCATGTGTGTCGAGCACGGCGTCGATGCGATCCTGACCACGAAAGGATTCGTGGACAACTCCTTGGACTCGTGGGACCGGGGTACTGCCCTGATCCTGCGTCTTACAGGAGGTTTCACCGTCCTGGGAGGGCGATTCGAGGAGGAAATGGTCGTACAGCCGCAAACCGCGTTGGCCTACGGCGCCTCCTATGGTGCGATCACCGTGAAGTTCGGCCACGAGCTCGAGGGCAAGTTCATCAAGCAAGCGTCGCTGGCGATCGACGAGTGTCATGCGATGGGACTGCCGGTCCTGCTCGAGGTCATGGTCAAGGGAAGCCGGAACGGACAGAAGATCGCTGCTGACGATCCCGAGGCGATCCGCATGGCTGCCCGCATGGGAGCCGAACTCGGTGCCGATGTGATCAAGACCCAGTATACCGGGAGTATCCGCAGCTTCGAGAACGTGGTGGCCGGTTGTCCCGTCCCCATTCTCATGCTCGGCGGGGCGAAGACCGATTCGGTTCGGCAGGTGTTCCAGGAGATCCACGATTCGCTCGAGGCGGGAGGATGTGGGATCGCCATGGGTCGCAATATCTGGGAACACGAGCATGTGGAACTGATGCTGCAGGCGGTCAATGGATTGGTCCATCACCACTGGAGTGTCGCCCAAGCATGTGATACAGTCGGTGTGTCCTGACACAGTCGTGACGACTGGAACGGATAGGAGGTGTCCTATGAATATTCGGAAGATGCTGGTCACGATCCTTGTGGCATCCATGGTATGTTCTTTCGGTTCCTTGGCAGCGGCGGGAATGACCGAACAGGCTTCCCAGGAGGAAAAGCCCCTCTCGGTATTGGTCTACATCACCGGTGTCGTGGCAGGAAGTCCCCCCTATACGGCGCTTGCAGAAGGCGCGAATCAGTTTGCGGCGGAGCATCCGAACGTGAAGGTGAAAATCTACGAGGCAGGGTTCAACCAAGCCGAGTGGGAGGAACAGCTCACCTCCCTGGTCGCTACCGGTGAATACGATATCGTTCTCGGTTCCAACCCGTCCCTCCCCGAGATCGCCGTACGGGTCGGTTCCAAGTTCCCAAAACAGAAGTTCGTCATCACCGATGCCTTCCTCGAGGGAAACAGCCAGATCAGGACCTACTTGTACAATCAATACGAACAATCGCTCTACCTCGGCTATCTCGCCGGCCTGGTGACCGTCAGTGACATGCCGTATGCGAACAAGGCGCTCAAGGTCGGGTTCATCGCCGCCCAGGAGTACCCGTTGCTCAACAAACACATGGTTCCGGGATTCCTCGCGGGTGCAAGGATGATCAATCCGGCGATCGAGCTGGATTTCCGGGTGGTCGGGAACTGGTTCGATGCAAACAAAGCCGCTGATCTGGCTTCGAGCATGCGGGCAGCAGGAGTCGATGTCTTCGCGGTGATCGCAGGCGGAGCCGCCCAAGGGTTGTTCAGGGTTGCCCAGCAGCAGGGAGCCTATATCGTCTATCATAACGACAACGAGTACAAGGCTGCTCCTTCCCACGTGGTCGGCTGTGGCTCGATGGAACAGAGAAAGTTGGTGATGGAAGTCCTCTCCGATGTCCTCTCCGGTTCGGTTGCATATGGAACTGCCTCGATCGTCGGTGTCAAGGAGGGCTATCTCGGATTCCATTTCGATGACCCCGCCTATGTGCGCAATCTCCCCCAAGACATCCGGGACAAGTTCGAAGCATTCATGCAGGAGGTTCGGGAGGGAAGGGTCTCCTATACCCTTCCTCCGCTGTGAACGTGCATCACGACATGTGGTGTGAGGAGCCGGGCGAGTGAGTGATACTGCGGTCACGATGCATGATATCGTGAAGACTTATCGTGAGACGGGTCGCTGTGCCAACGATCATG
The DNA here is from genome assembly GCA_018433865.1 of Spirochaetales bacterium. Lineage (GTDB taxonomy): Bacteria > Spirochaetota > Spirochaetia > Sphaerochaetales > Sphaerochaetaceae > UBA8525. The sequence goes on from JAHDQJ010000006.1 coordinate 180,958, forward strand.
TCGATCTCACCGTGGGACGTGGGGAGATCCTCTGTCTCGCCGGTGAGAACGGAGCAGGCAAGACCACGCTCATGAAGGTCCTCTATGGCATGGAGAAGCCCGAAAGTGGCACGATAACGGTCATGGGCAAGCGGGTGAAGATCGATTCTCCCTTGGATGCGAACCGTCTCGGCATCGGGATGGTCCACCAGCATTTCATGCTCGTCGATGAGTATACCGTTGCACAGAATGTCATATTGGGCAGGGAACCGATGCATAACCGGTTCACCATCGACGCAGATGCTGCGAAGCGACTGGTCGATGAGGTGATCCATGCCCACGGTTTCTCCATAGATCCGTCTGCGCGGGTCGGGTCCCTGACAGTCGGTCAGAAACAACAGGTGGAGATCGTGAAGATGCTCTACCGTGATGTTGACATCCTCATCCTCGATGAACCGACCGCGGTCCTGACCGAACAGGAGACCGCCTCGTTGTTCGGGACCCTGCGGACCCTCAGGGATACCGGAAAATCGTTGATTCTCATCACGCACAAGCTTCACGAGATCAAGGCGATATCCGACCGGGTCGCGATCATGCGTCAGGGAAGGATGGTCGGGCACTACGAGACTGCCTCAGTAGATGAGCGGGAGCTCGCGGGCCTCATGATGGGCAAGAGTTTCTCGCCGGCGATCGGAAAGACTCCCTATGGCAGGAAGCAGGAGACGGTCTTGAGGTTTGCGCAGGTATCGGTTGTCAGGCGCAACCAAGGACGGCCGATGTTGAAGGATGTCTCATTCGTTGCCCGTACGGGAGAGATTCTTGGGTTTGCCGGAGTCGGGGGGAATGGATTGGGTGAACTGGAGTCGGTGCTCGCAGGGACGCTTCCCATCTCAGGGGGGACGATCACGCATCGCGGCCAGGACATCTCGAAAAGCGACGCGCATCGGTTGCGCGAACGCGGTCTCGCCTATGTTCCCTCAGATCGGTTGAAGGTCGGTAGTGCGCTCGAGGCCTCGGTATCGGAAAATCTTATCATAGCAGCAAGGAAACGATTCTCACGTCACGGTATGATGCGGGGCAAACACATCATGCAGCATGCGAGGACCCTGATCGATACCTATTCGGTGCAGGGGACTGCGGACATGCCGATCGGAACGCTCTCCGGCGGGAACATACAGAAAGTGATCCTCGCCCGCGAGATCGCTCAGTACCGAGACTACATCGTCTTCAGCGAGCCGACATGGGGACTCGACATCGCAAGCAGCAAGTTCGTCCATACCCAGATGATCGCCCTGCGTGACGCAGGAGCCTCGGTCCTCCTCCTTTCCAGCAATCTGGACGAGATCCTCTCCCTCTCCGATCGGGTCCTCATATTCAGCAGGGGATCGATCGTCGCCGAACTCGAAGGAGAGCGATTGCACACGGTGACCAAGGAGGAGATGGGTGCTTATATGCTTGGGATGCATGTCAGGGAGGCCGCTCATGAATGATCGCATGGATCGGCGATGGAAAAGATTCCTGGGGGTGCCGCGTTCTGCGCTCGGGTCCTTGGTGATCCTCTTCATCGCACTTGCGGCAGTGTTCCTGCTCTCCTTCTTGCTGAGCAAGACCCCGGCGAGGACCTTGCGGTATTTCTTCATCGGTCCGCTGCAGAATACCTACTACCTTGGCAATATGCTCAATACCTCGATTCCCCTGATCTTCAGCGCCTTGGGAGTCTCCTTGGCAATGCGTGCCGGAAGCTTCAATCTTGGCGGGGAGGGACAGCTGTATGGGGGAGCTTTCATCGCTACGGTAAGCGCCGTCGCGATGGCAGGGTGGGGGATTGCCGGGGTGATATGCGCGATCGTACTGGGAGCTGTCACCGGAGGAGTCATGGCCGCCTTCAGTGGGTATCTACGCATGAAGTGGCAGACGAATGAACTGATCACCACATTCCTGCTCTCCAACGCGGTCTCTCTGGTGGTGGGGTACCTGATAGCCGGTCCGTTCATGGATCCGGCCACGAACCTGATTGCCACACGCAAGATTCCCGAGAGTTTCCGGTTCTCCAGGATCCTCGAGCCTTCGAATCTCAGCTCGGCTCTGGTGATGGCTCTGGTGATGACCGTGGTGGTGCATCTCTACCTGTACAGGACGAAGAGCGGGTATGAATTGCGGATGTATGGATTGAATCCCCGTTTTGCCCGTTATGGGGGGATCAACAGCGGAAGCTATCTGGTGCTCCCGATGTTTCTCAGCGGTGCGTTGTACGGCTTGGGAGGTGCGATGGCAATTTTCGGTACCTATTATGCATGCATGAAGGATTTTTCGGTGGGGATGGGATGGAACGCCCTTGCGGTTGCACTGATCGCCCGCTTCCGTCCGGTGGCGATCATCCCTGCAGCACTTTTCTTCGCCTATATCGAATCGGGTGCACGGAACGCGATGCTCCACTCGGATGTCACGTTCGAGATCGCTTCGATCGTGCAGTCCGTGGTCTTCTTCCTTGTCACCAGTTCAGTCCTCCAGCGTATCGGGACAAAGAGGGAGCGCGGATGAATGCTCTGTTGCACAGTGCTGTAGCGATCATGACCCCGTTGTTGCTTGCGGCGATGGGAGGATTGTTCACCGAGCTCTCCGGAATGCTGAACATCGCGCTTGAGGGCCTCATGCTGATGGGCGCTTTCTCCTCCATCGTGTTCACCTACCTTAGCGGGAGCATGATCTGGGGGGTCCTCCTCGGCATCGTGGCGACGATGCTCCTGGCCACTTTGCTTGCAGTGGTGACGTTGAACCTGAAATCGAATGTATTCATCACCGGCTTGGCAACCAATCTCCTGGCTTCGGGCCTTACGATCGTGCTCTCGTTCCGTCTCTTTGGTAACAAGGGGGTGGTGGTATTCGATCGCATCGGATCGTTGCCGCGCTGGGATATTCCCCTTGTCTCCGACATCCCGGTACTCGGAGCCATGATCTCCGGTCACTCCCCGTTCGTGTATCTCAGTTGGGTGTTGCTCGCGCTTTCGTCGTGGGTGCTCTACAAGACACCGTTCGGGTTGCGCTTGCGGGCTGCAGGATTGCACGAGAAAACCTTGGTCTCGCTCGGTCTCAGTCCGTCAGCCTATCGGTTCATCGCTTTCTTGGTCAGTGCCTTTGCCTGTGCGATCGCGGGGGCGGTACTGACCCTGAACTTGGGAGCATTCGTACCGAACATCACCAGCGGCAAGGGTTGGATCGCTCTCGTGGTGATCTTTCTCGGACAGAAGAAACCTCTCGGCCTCTTGGGTGCCTCCTTGGTCTTCGGATTCGCTGACGCCTTCTCCAACTATGCACAAGGCGCCTGGAATGTACCCGCCGATTTCATCCTCGCCATTCCCTATCTCTTCACCTTGCTCGCGATGGTCATCGTCTCGATCCATGCCGACTGGAAGGAGCGTATTAAGCGGTGAGAGGAAAAACCCCTCTGGAACCGCTGCCCATGCGAATTCCAAAGGGGATGGCTAAGGAGGTGGCTTCTCGCCACCTCCATGAATCATACACCCGAAACGGATTGGATTTCAGAACGGAATGCAAAATCATCAGAAACCTTTGTGCTGCCAATAGCGGATGGCGAGCTGAGTTCTGTCCCGGAGCTGTAACTTTTCCAGTATGACACTGATGGTGTTGCGCACGGTTCCCTCAGAGATGCAAAGTCTTTCGGAAATCTCCTTGTTCGAGAGTCCGTTGGCAACGTGGAAGAATATCTCATTCTCCCGCTGCGAAAGTCCAAGATCACCTTCCACTTTCCCAAACTCTTGCAAGGCATGCTCGCTGATGACCGGAAGCCCCGCGTATACGGCCCTGATCGTCATGACCTGGGTATCCGACTCGTCCGACTTGAGGATGTAGCCGGAGGCTCCCGCTTGCAGTGAGCGGTGAATGTACCTGTAGTCATGGAATGTGGTGAGCATGATGATCTTGATCCGAGGCTGCTCTTCCCTGATGATCTGCGTGGCGGTGATCCCATCCATGCCCGGCATCCGGACATCCATGAGCACGAGGTCCACCTCATGCTCCCGGACGAAACGGATGGCAGCCGATCCTGAGTTCACCTGTCCTACGATGTCAAGATCACCTTCGGCTCCAAGGATGATGGCCATGCTCTGGACGATCAGCTCGTCATCATCCACCAACAGTATTCTCATCGTTCGGCCTCACTCTCCCAGGGGTATGATCATGATCAGGGAGAACACGTTCTCCCTTCGTATGCTCAGGCTGCCGTGCACAGCCTCGATACGCTTCCTCATGTATCGCAAACCGCTCCCGGTGGGTGGCGGGGCGTGTTCTTCGATACCATCATTTTCAATGACCGCGCGAACGATCGCTTGCGTAATCTTCAGTCTGACCGAGATCAGGCTCGGCTTCGCGTGTTTGATGATGTTGGTAAGCGCTTCCTGCATCGAGACGAACAACAATTGTCCTACCGCAGCAGGGACACGGGAAAAGTTTCCCTCGACCGAGAATTCCATGGGGTACGAAAAGGAGTTGACCAAGCGGGTGATCCTGTCGAGATCATTCTCCTGTTCCGGTTCGATCCTGCGTACCGTACTTCTCAGCTCTGCAATCGCATTCCCCAGTCGTTGCAAGGCTTTCTCCTGTGAGCGCAAGGCTGCATCATATCGTTTCCCCTCCAACAGTGTCCCGGTGGCCTTGACTGCCAAATGAGCCGCACTCAGATCGTGGCCAAGATTGTCATGCAGCATCTCCGCGATCCGCTGGCGCTCGGTCATCCGCGATACCACCTGGACACTATTCTGGTCCCTGAGCAGATGTTCCTCAGTCTGTTCCAGCTCGTACACCCGTCTCCTGAGCGAATCCGATTGCTGTTCGACCGAGGCGAGGTTCCTGTTCCAGAAATAGAGCAGGTATCCGCTCATCGTTGCGATGAGGGCGAGCCAGTAGGTGTGTTCAGGTCCGAAAAGGATGATCGGTACCAAGGCAAAAAAGGCGTGCCATGGCCGGTTATGCATGCAGGACAGACATAGCAACGGAGAGAGGAGATAGGTGACGTGCGGCCATTTGAAACTGCATACGACCAGGATTGCCAGCAATACAGACAACAGCCAATCGGGTTGCCTGAACCTCCAGTGGAGGGTGAGGACAAAGAGGGTGCAAAGAAAGAACAGGAGGGTCTCGGCCGTGTTCCTGGGAACGATCAGAAGAGCGATCAGGAGAAACTGTATGCCGAGAATTGCCCAATGCAGACCGCTGGGACGTATCTCGCTTCTCGGCTTGCTCACTCCTAGAATCTCCTTTTGCTCCCGATCAACAGGAATATGGATGCAAATACCAATAGGATCGCGTGCGATTGCCAGAAAGCAACCATGTCGCCGGCATGTATGGCATCCAATCCATGGGGGAGCCAGTAGGTCGGCAGGAACATGATATACCCGATGATGGAGCGGGGCAACAGGAAGAGGGGAATCGAGACGCCGCCCACGAGACAGAGCAAGGAAGCGAGACCGGCAAAGAGGCCGAACGAAATGTTGAAGGACCTGAACAGGGTATTCCAAGAGAGCGAGAGAGCGAGGCACATGATGCTGAACGAGAGGTAGAGGGAGAGTATCGGCAACCGTCCGTGCACTGCATCGCCGTGTGCGATCATGCTTCCGATCATGAACAGGCTCATCTGGATGCCCAGAAGGGTCAGATAGCCCAGCAGGTGACTTGCGAGATAGGTGAACGGTCTCACCGGTGATGCGGCGATGCGTGTGATGATGCCGTGCATCCGGTCTTCTGCCACTGGACGGGAGAGAAGGAACGATGAGTACATGATGACCATCCCATAGAGGCTGATCCCGAATGGATAGCTTCCCGCGTTGGCAGGGATGAAAAGAAGGGGGATGGGCAACAACAGGATCAGCAGGCTGTTCACCGGATGCCTCAGGTCTTCCTTGATGGCGAATGCATAGAATTTCATCGTGTGACCCTCCCTACCAGGGGTTTGAGGATGAGAAAGAGGAGGATGATCAGGACCAATAGCGGTGTCAGTGCCGAAAGCAACATTCCCGTGTCCTCGATGATGATGCCCCGGATCGCTGTGTTTGCCAGTGACATCGGTGTCGAAAACTGCCTGATGATGGCAAAGAGCTTGGTATCGGGCAAGGGGAAGTAGAGTCCGACGAGCATGGGGGCTACCGATCCATAGATGGTCGTCACGATGTTTGCCGTCTTGACTGAACGGGATGCGAGAAGGATCGCAGAACCGAAAAGCTGGTGGAAGATGATGGAAAGCAGCATGATCACAAGAACCCATATCATGTGCACGATTCCTGTTCCCAGGACGATCACGGAGAAGAGCATGATCGCGAGCGTCTGTGCGAAGCTCACCACAGACGAGCTTACGAGCGTGGTGATGATCATGCTCCTCAGGTTCGCCGGTGAACAGGCCAGCCTCTCGTGTATCGGAGAGAAAAAGTCGATACCGATGGTCTCGAAACTCAGTCCTGCGCCGTAAATCTGGAAGGTGAGCGCGAATCCCACGGTCAGAGTGGCCAGTAAATTCAATCGTTCACCCTGTATGCCGCTGATGATGTCGCTGTTCGTATAGACGAAATTGAAGAAGGCGATCAGTGCGATCGGAATGGCAATGAGGATCAGGTGACCCATGAAGTCCCGGCTGCTCCGTTTCAAGTTGAAGCCCAGCATATCATGCTCCATCCCGCAGTTGCTTGCCCGTAAGGGTCAGAAATACATCCTCGAGATCAGGCTGCTTGGAATTGACGTTCACGATTGTCTGTCTGGCCAGGATCGGAAGGATCTTGTCGAACACAACGAGTCCCCCGGGGACGACGATATGATACCGGTTTCCTTCGAGCGTTGCCTCCTTGATCTCGGGAATGCCTTTGAGTTCTCCGAGGCTTTCCTCGTTCGAGATGCGTACATCGATCAGGATATGCGAATCTCCCTCGATCCGTGCGATAAGCTCGGGGATGGTACCGTTCGCGATCACGTGCCCTTGGTCCATGATGCAGATGCGGGATGCGACTGCCTCGACTTCATCGATGTAGTGGGAGGTGTAGAGTATCGTGGTTCCCTCGGCTGCCAGCCTTTTCACGAACTCGAGGATGAAATTCCTCGACTGAGGGTCGATGCCGACTGTCGGTTCGTCCAGGATGAGCAGTTTTGGGTCATGCATCAGCGAACAGCCGATGTTGAGTCGTCGTTTCATCCCGCCACTGAATTGCTTCGGCCTGTCCTTCAGCCGTCCTTCGAGTCCGATGAGCTTCGCCACTTCAGGGATCTTCGCATCGATATCGGTTTTCGTCAGTCCATAGAGACTGGCAAAGAAGGCGAGGTTGTCCCGTGCACTCATCTCCTCATAGATCGTCAGCTCCTGCGTCACATACCCGATTTGCCGCTTGATCTCCTTGTTCTTTCCATCCTGTGGGAGACCGAAGACCGAGACTGTTCCTTCATCGATGCCGATCAGTCCGATGATTGCTTTCAGACAAGTTGTCTTTCCTGCTCCGTTCGGTCCGAGAAGGCCGATCACCTCGCCTTTTTCCACGTGAAGATGGAAACAGTCGAGCGCAACCGTACGACTATATCGCTTCATCACATCATCCATCCGTATCACCATAGGAAACTCCTCTTGAGCCCAGTATAGAGAGGACGTGCAAAGAACTGTAGTGACAAATGTAATGATTTTCGTGGGCGATGTTTGGCCGACTGTGTGAAAAGGACAAAGTGTCCTTTACCCGAAGAAGACCGGATTCCTTGCTGAACTCGGTCCGCCATTTCTCTCACCCAACGATGCGGTCACCGAGCAAGAGCGTAAACGGATTGCCGAGCTGGTCCACAAGTGCGAGGGCCGTTGCCAAGCCATCTGTGCAAGGACATCGAGCAGCATCCTGTGATGGCATTGAACGCCAGATTGTTCACCAGGTAGGCAAGGAATGCTCTTCTCATGGTATCAATGATCTCCCGATCCCATCATACCACGGAGAATCTCCGACGGCTTAAATTTTTTCAGGCCCTCATCGTGAACGATATGCAAGTCCGAGCGCGATTTGTCCTGCGATCGGAAATGGCAAGTCGGTGTAGATCGGCCGGATATCCTCGGAGAGGTAGAATGATTGGTTCATCTCCGTCATCGCCATCGCATGCACGTGCTTCTCGCGATCGAGCGGAATGTACAGTCCGAATCCCAGGCAGGGGAGGATTTCGGCATCGAAATCACGTTCGATGTGAGCCGAGGGATGCAGGAGATAGGAGATGCCGAGGTGGATGAACAGGTCTTGGTACAGGTAGGTGCGTATGTCCGTCACCCCCATGACCTCCCCATGGGTGAATCCATACCCGATCCGCTGTGCCAGTCCGATGGCAACATGCTCCGAGAGGTCGAGCTTGATCCCCGCATCGGCCGAAAGGTACCAGGAGAAGAATCCTACACTGGCAGTGAGGCCTCCGTGTATGGTCGGCCTCGAGGCATGCAGTGAGCTGATAAGAAGGAGAAGGACTACAGTAATCGCGATCTTTCTTGCCACGACACCTCCCACGGAATGAAAGAAGCCTTGCAAGCGGCGTGCCTGCAAGGCTTCGATTGGTACCCCGAGCGCGATTCGAACGCGCGACCCCTTCCTTAGGAGGGAAGTGCTCTATCCAGCTGAGCTATCGGAGCGCTGCAAACCAGATGATAGGAGATTCTGCGCCAGTTCGTCAACAACATTCAGAACAACGAGACGGAAAGAAAGAGCGAAGCCATGATCGAAGAGACAAGCGATACTACAGTGATCTGTGTGTTCAGCGAAGGGCCCGCGGTATCCTTGAACGGATCTCCGACGGTGTCTCCGATGACTGCCGCCTTGTGTGCGTCCGATGCCCGGCCGCCGTGCTTGCCCGATTCGATGTATTTCTTGGCATTGTCCCACAATCCTCCGGCGTTCGACATGAAGAGTGCAAGCAACAGGCCGCTGATGATGTTTCCTGCAAGGAATCCTCCGATCGCCGTCACGCCTCCGATGAAGCCGACGGCAAGGGTAGCGAGTATCGCCATGAGACCTGCAGGAATCAACTCCCTGAGTGCGCCTACGGTTGCGATGTTGATGCATGTCCGGTACTGAGGCATCACACCGGGACGCCCCTCCTTGAGTCCCGGGATCTCCTTGAATTGGCGGTGTATCTCCCGGACCATCCGTTGTGCGTTGCGATCGACTCCCATCATGAGCATCGCACTGAAGACTGCGGGTACGGCCGCCCCTGTCAGCAAGCCGAAAAAGACGTTCGGGTCCATGATGTCGAAACCGGTGATCATCCGGTCCTCAAGCCCGAGTTGTCGTGCAGCCGCATTGACCTCGGTCACGAACGCACCCAGCAGTGAGATGACGGTAAGACCCGCCGCCGCGATGGCGAATCCCTTGGTGATTGCCTTGACCGTATTGCCTGCGCTATCGAGCGCGTCTGTCACATCGAGTGCAGTCTCTCCCAAAGCTGCCATCTCAACCAAGCCGCGGGCATTGTCGACGATCGGGCCGTATGCATCATTGCTGATGATCATGCCGACTATCGAGAGCATGCCCAATGCAGACATCGAGATGCCGAAGAATGGGTAGCCAGTTCCCAATGGAGCGCACAGAATGTAGGAACCCATTGCGGAGAGGGCGATTCCCACCATGCCAGGAAGCACGCTGAGCAGACCGTAGGACAATCCGCCAAGGATAGTGAAAGCAGGGCCGTTGCGCGAAGCGAGCGCTACTTGATGTACGGGACGCTTCGCATCGTTGGTGAAGTAGTCGCTTGCCAGTCCGATGACCGTTCCGACAGCGAGTCCGATGACGGTCGCTCCCCAAATTCTCCAGGGGAACGAGAACAGGATCGTGGCCAAGGCGCTGAGCAGGAGATAGATCATGGTGGTCACATAGGTGCTGCTGTTGAGCGCATGTGAAGGATTCTCGTGACGCCCCATCCGCGCGGTTCCGACACCGATGATGGAGGCAAGCAGACCGATGGTCGCATAACAGAGCACCATCATCGCATGCGTACCGACTATCCCGTTGTCCAGGGCGAGCGCCATCACGAGTGCCGCAGACATGGAAGCCACGTTCGAGTCGAAGAGGTCAGCCCCCATGCCCGCGACGTCACCGACGTTGTCTCCCACATTATCGGCTATCACGGCCGGATTGCGTGGGTCATCTTCGGGAATGCCGAGCTCGACTTTACCCGTCAAGTCCGCACTGATGTCTGCGGTCTTGGTGAAGATGCCACCGCCCGCCTTTGCAAAGAGCGCAAGTGAGGAGGCTCCGAAGCTGAATCCCAAGAGCGTGGTGGCATCGCCGGTAAGCATCAGCAGGAGGGTGACTCCCAGGAGACTCGAACCGACTACGGCCATGCCCATCACTGCTCCACCGCGGAAGCCGGCGAGGAATGCAGGCCGGATTCCCACGGTTGCTGCCAACGCGGTTTTCCTGTTTGCAATCGTGGCAACCTGGATGCCCACCTTTCCTGCAAGTGCTGAAAAGCAGGTCCCAGCGATATATGCAAGCGCCATCACGACGTTCTCCCACCCTCCGGTCTTCCAGATGGGGTGGGGGATGCACAGAAGGATCAACGCCACCATGACCGTGCTGAAGCGTGCGAGTATGAGGTACTCGCGTCTCAGGAATGTGTTCGCTCCCTCGCAAATCAGCGAACCGATCATCTCGATGCGATCATGCTTCACGCCCGGTTTCGCGACCCACGCGAACAACAGACCGGCTACGACAAAAGAGACCACCGAAACGGCAATCGCGGAGATTTCCATGAAGGTGACCATATATGGACGCTCCTTTTCCAAGTGAACGTATCATCATCTTACGTCGGTCCGGTCACGGTGTCAATGAAACAGGATTTTCCCCATGATCGAAGGAAAGTTACGGAAACACCCTGTACGAAACGTGTAAGATACAGTATTTTCGGTTCTCATATACTTTTTTGGCTGATACAGATGAAAGAGTGTTGAATAAATATACCGGATTATGTATATAATTCCGATAACTTTACCAAGATGCTTATCAAGTGCATGATTCCGATGGGAAAGCACCGGATACGGTCGAGGTCAACCATACGTAGGAGGTATGTATGAAAAAAGTTTTTGCTGCAATCATGATCGTTGCCCTGGTGGGCACGATGACACTGTTTGCTGCCGGCGGCCAGGAAGCCGCTCCCAGTTCCGTGAATGTAGGTTTCATCGGCCCGATGACCGGTGACTATGCCAATTATGGAAACCTGATTTCCAAGGGCGCCCTTGTCGCGATCGATGAGAAGAACGCTGCCGGTGGAATCGCTGGGAAGATCAAGATCAACCTTATCATCGAAGATTCCGAAGGTGAACCGCAGAAGGGTCTCGCGGGTATCGAGAAGCTTTCCAGTTCCGACAAGATCGTCGCGTTGATCGGCCCGGTATTCACCGGAGTGTCATTCGCGGTCGGCCAGCGTGTCCAGGACGAGGGCCTCATGATGGTCACCCCCTCCGGCACACACAAGGACATCACCGAAATCGGTAACTATGTCTTCCGTACTGTTGCCAGTGATGGCCTGCAGGGTGATGTATCCGGACACTACTTCTATGAAGCGCTCGGGGTGAGGAATCTTGCGGTGCTCTATGTGAAGAACGACTACAGCCAGGGATTGTACGAGGGGACCAAGGCCAGCTTTGAGAGCCGCGGTGGAAAGGTGGTCATCGCGGAAACTGCCCAGATCGGCGATAAGGATTTCAAAACCCAGCTGACCAAGATCCGTGCTGCAGCTCCCGATGCGATCTACATTCCGAACTACACGGCTGAGATGGCTCAGATCCTTGAGCAGGCCAGCCAGCTCGGCATGAAGATTCCGTTCCTCTCGAGTGATGGGTTCTCCAACCCCGAGATTTATGATCTGGCTCCCGCCTACACCGATGGCGTGATCTATGTGGGCCCGACCCAGGTTGCCGAGTCCGCAGCGTACAAGAAGTTCGTTGCCGACTACACTGCCAAGTGGGGTTTTGCTCCCGACTCCTTCGCGACCAACGCCTATGATGCCGCCTATATCCTCTTCGATGCACTCGAGAAGGTTTATGCACAGACTGGCAAGTTCGATCGCAAGGCCATCCGCGATGCGTTTGCCGCGACCAAGGACTTCCCCGGTGTGACCGGAACCATCAACTTCGCGGAAAATGGTGATCTGGTTGCCTACCAGGGCGTCTACAAGGTCGACAAGACCACGCCTAAGTACGTCGGTACCTTTACCGTCGTCGATGGGAAGCTCGTAGAGGTCAAGTAATTACGTTCGACAGGTACGGGAACCGGATCGTGCCGGTTCCCGATGTCCTGGATTTGTTGCATAGTCGGCGCAACCTATGGTACTGTTGCTGCGTCGACACGCAGACCTCCGCCTGTCGCGGAGGTCTGACTCGTTAAGGAGCCAATCGTGGGATCTAGCGCTGAATTTTTCCAACATCTGATGAATGGATTGACACTAGGGGGAATCTACGCGCTCATCGCGCTCGGATACACCATGGTCTACGGTATCCTGAAGTTCATCAATTTTGCCCATGGCGATATCTTGATGGTCGGTTCCTATATCGGTCTGTTCATCTTCGATGCGATCCGAGGCCAATCATTGGGGCCATGGACCATCATCGCTTTTTTCATAGCCATGCTCGGCGGCATGATCTTCAGTGCAGGACTCGGAATGGCGATCGAACGTATCGCCTACAAGCCGTTGCGGAAGGCCACACGGCTTGCCCCCCTGCTCTCTGCGATCGGAGTCTCCTTCATCCTGAGCAACATGGCGGCGTGGATGTGGGGAACGAAGTCGAGGAAGCTCGAGTATCCGTTCGACAACTCTCCGCTCTATATCGGGGAAGTCTCCATCACCCCGCACCAAATACTGATCCTCATCGTCGTCATCGTGATGATGATCTCCCTGAAGCTGTTTGTCGACCGCTCGAGGATCGGCAAGGCGATGCGTGCGACCAGTCTCGACCAGGATACGGCAAAACTGATGGGAATCAAGGCTGACCGGATCATCGCGATCACCTTTGCGATCGGTTCCGCACTCGCCGCTACCGCAGGATTCCTCATTGCACTGGAAATCAAGGTCTATCCCTCCATGGGTACGATGACGGGGCTGAAAGCCTTCGTCGCCGCCGTTGTGGGCGGTATCGGGAACATTTCGGGAGCGATGGTCGGCGGGATTCTCCTCGGACTTCTCGAGACCTTTGGCGTCGCGCTGCTTGGCATTCCCTATGGCCTGCGCGACACCATCGCATTCGTAGCCCTCATCATCATCCTTCTGGTCAAGCCTGAGGGGTTGTTGGGCAAGGTTGAGAAGGAGAAGGTATAATGCTGAACTTCATCCTGCTGATATTGATCTATACCGGCATCTATGCCCTCATGGCGGTCGGACAGAACCTGATTACCGGCTATGTGGGACTCTTGTCGCTCACCCAGGCGGGATTCTTCGCCATCGGCAGTTATGCGACGGCTATCCTGAGCGTCACCTACGGGTGGAACTTCTGGATGACCCTCCCGGTAGCTGCCATTCTCGCCGGCTTCTTCGGATTCCTGATCGGATTGCCCACCCTTCGGTTGAAAGGGGATTACCTAGCGATCGCGACCTTGGGATTCGGAGAGATCGTTCGGAACATCCTGAACAACTGGGACAAGCTGACCAACGGTCCGATGGGAATCCAGCGCATCCCCATGATCTCCATCTTCGGCATGCGGGTCAGTCCCTACGCCAAGTGGGGATTCCTGATCTTGGTCTGGGTCTTCGTAGTCATAGCCTACCTGCTGTTCGAACGTCTTGCAAGAAGCCGGATCGGACGGGCGCTCGAGGCTATCAGGGAAGATGAGATCGCAGCCTCTTCGATGGGCATCAATGCCACCCGCTACAAGGTGTGGGCCTTCGTCTTCGGTGCGATGATCGCCGGTATCGCGGGCAGTCTCCAGGCGGTGTTCATCCTCTCGGTGACCCCGGGTGTCTTCACCTTCATGGTCTCCATCATGGTCCTTTGCATGGTGGTGCTCGGTGGCATGGGTAATTTCAAGGCGGTCGTCCTCGGTGCGTTCCTGATCCAGTTCGTCTCCTATTTTCCGCAATTGGTCGGGCTCTCGAATGTGATTCCACCGCAGTTCAAGCAGGTGCTATTCGGCTTGATATTGGTCGTGATGATGATCTGGCGGCCCCAAGGCATTCTCGGTCGTGAGCAGCGAAGTGCCCCAGGAAGGCTTTTCAAGAAAGGAGGCCGCTCATGATCCTGCTGGAAACCACGAAGCTTACCCGTGCATACGGTGGTGTGATCGCCGTCAGCCAAGTCGATTTCCAGGTCCGCGAAGGGCTGATCACCGGACTCATCGGACCGAACGGGGCGGGAAAGACGACACTGTTCAACAACATGACCGGTCTCGATACCCCTACCTCAGGGAAAGTGCATTTCAACGGAACTGATATCACCCGTCACCATGCACATACGATCTGCAGGATGGGCATAGCCCGCACGTTCCAGAACATCAGGCTCTTCAAGGAGCTCTCGGTATTGGAGAACGTGATGGTCGGATTGCACTTCACCACCGGAAAGAGTCCGACCAAGGGCAGGGTTGCCGCGGTGGTGCGCAGCTACCTCAAGGCCAAGCAAGAGTACGATCTGATGCACGAGCAGGCGATGCGGTGGCTTGAGTTTTTCAAGCTTGACGGGTTTGCCGATGAGCTGGCGAAGAACCTGCCATACGGGCACCAGAGGGAGTTGGAGATCGCACGAGCCTTGGCCACGGAGCCGAAGATCCTCTTTCTCGACGAACCTGCAGCTGGCATGAACCCGCTGGAGACCGACTCGCTGATGAAGACGATCAGGCGCATCCGTGATCTGGGCATCACGGTGGTCCTGATCGAGCACGACATGAAGCTGGTGATGAATATCTGTGACACGATCACGGTACTGAACTACGGACAGAACATTGCCCAGGGGACCCCTGCTGAGATCCGTCACAATCCGAAAGTCATCGAAGCCTACCTTGGGAAGGAAGAAGCATGAGTGAATTGTTGACCATAGATTCGATTAGCGTCTCATACGGAAACATCAAGGCACTGAGACAGGTCAGCATCCATGTCGATGAGGGTGATATCGTCTGTCTGATCGGAGCGAACGGAGCGGGGAAGAGTACGTTGCTCAAGGCCATCGTAGGCCTGGAACCGATCATCACCGGATCCATCGCATTCGAAGGAAGGCCCATCGCGGAATCCCATGCGCAGAACGGAGGCGGAAAGTTCCGGTTTCCCAAAAAGAGGACTCATGACACCCATACCTTGAGGACGGATGAGATCGCAGGATTGGGAGTAGCGCTGGTTCCTGAGGGGCGGAGAGTCTTTGCCGACATGACTGTCGAGGAGAACCTCGACATGGGCGCT
This sequence comes from Spirochaetales bacterium, assembly GCA_018433865.1. GTDB lineage: Bacteria > Spirochaetota > Spirochaetia > Sphaerochaetales > Sphaerochaetaceae > UBA8525. Next base: position 196,324 of record JAHDQJ010000006.1, read on the forward strand.
TTCTTGGTGAAAGATGACGCGAAGATCGCTCGCAAGAAGGAAGAGATGTACGATTTCTTTCCGATCCTTGGTGCCCGGCGGAAGCAGAAGACCCGCTCGCTCAGCGGCGGAGAGCAACAGATGATGGCCATTGCGCGCGCGCTGATGAGCTCGCCGCGCCTGCTGCTCCTCGACGAACCGGGTCTTGGGCTCGCTCCCCTGATCATCCAGGACATCTTCGAGAAGATCTCGATCATCAATAGGGAAGAGGGAGTTACCGTCTTCCTGGTCGAGCAGAATGCCCGCATGGCGCTCAAGGCTTCCAAGGAGGGGTATGTCATGGAGAACGGTTCGATCGTCCTCTGTGACCTCAGTGCCAACCTCCTGGAGAATGAGCGGGTGAAGGCCGCCTACCTCGGGGAGTGATCCGCGCAGAGGATTGCTGTGGAAATTCCAGCCACTCTGGGGTACAATCGAATCTAGCCCGTCGGCTTTCGTTTTGGTGGAGGTAGAGATGATTATCGAAAGGCGCATGACGCGAAACCCTGTAACCGCGACTCCCGAGATGTCCGTGGCGGAGGCCTCGGCGCTGATGAAGCGTGAAAAGGTCCACCGGCTTCCGGTATTGGACAAGGATCGCAAGCTTGTCGGAATCATCAGTGAGAAGGATATCCTCTATGCCTCTCCCTCCCCGGTCAGCACACTTTCGATCCACGAGATGGCATACCTGCTCAGTCAACTGACCGTGAAGAAGCTCATGACCCGCGATGTCGTGACGATCACCAAGGACACCACGGTCGAGGAGGCAGCACGCCTCATGGTCGATCAGGACCTCTCCAGCCTTCCTGTCCTCGAGGACGGCAAGCTGATCGGAATCGTTTCGAAGAGCGATCTCTTCAAGATTCTCCTCGAGCTCTTCGGTGCCCGTCACTATGGAGTCAGGATGAGCTTCCTGGTTGAGGACAAACCTGGTGCGATAGCCCAGATTTCCAATACCTTGGCCTCGAATGGTGTGGATATCATTGCCTTCGGAACGTTCATGGGAACAGACTCCACCAATGCGGTCTGCACCATCAAGATGCAAGGCATCACCATGACTAAGGCTGTGGACCTGATCAAACCCTTGGTCATGGAAGTGCTCGACGTTCGTGAGGTGTGAATGGACTTCCAGGACATCCTAGAACAGTGGGAGAAGAGCCAAGAGGGAAGAAAAGCGGCTGATGATAGCCGCTTTTCCCATATTATGAGGGAAAAAGATGCTGGATTGCATCAATCAGAGCATCGGAAAGGAAGCGGATACAAGACAGGGAAAGCTTCTCTCGGACCGCTCAAGTCGATGCGGGCGCAAGATGAGCTCGATCTTCACGGTCATACAGGAGCCGAGGCCAAGGAGTTGGTCTCGGCATTCCTTGCCGAATCGGTGACGAAGAGACTGCAGAAGGTTCGGATCGTGCACGGACGCGGCTTGCACTCCCCGGATGGCAAGGCCGTGTTGAAGGATGTGGTCGACGAGGTGTTGCGTTCCTCCCCCTATGTACGGGCATACGGAAAGACGCCTCCTTCAGAGGGTGGATCGGGTGCTGTGTGGGTAATCTTGCAGAGAGGATGAGCCGGGGGAGTATTTACCGTTCCCGGTAGATGATGCGTCCTCGGGTCAGGTCATACGGGGAGAGTGCAACGCGCACGGTATCACCGGGAACGATCCGGATATAGTGCTTGCGCATCTTTCCGGATAGGTGAGCAAGGATCACGTGTCCATTTGGCAGTTCCACGCGGAACATGGTGTTCGGAAGGGCTTCGCGTACGATCCCTTCTACTTCGATTGCTTCTTCTTTAGCCACAAAACCTCCGATAGTGTATATCCTTACTGCGACGCAGGACTTGGGAATTGTAGGAAATGGTGTCTCTTTTGTCAACTGAACGATCAGCGAAGTGTTTCGCCGAAATAGCCCATGTTCGCCGATATGCCCGAGGCGGCTTTCTTGACCAGCACAGCAATCTGCTCGGGAACCATTTCGGGGTGTTGTTTCAGTATCCATGTCGTGCTGATCGAGGCGATGACATCTCCGCGGTAGTCGAGGATCGGCGCGGCCACACAGTTGATGTCGGGTTCGGCCTCCTGGTTGTCCAGGGCCCAGCCCCTGCGCCTGCATTCACGGATATCCTGCAAAAGGCTCTCCATGTTCGAGTGGGTGTACGGCCCCCGTTTTTCGAATGCTTCGTGAGCAAGGAGCATCCTGATTTCGTCATCGGTCAATCCCATGAGCAAAGCCTTGCCCAAGCTGGTACAGAACAACGGTTTCTGTTGTCCGATGATCGAATACTTGCGGAGGCTGTTCACCTGTTCCTCGCTGTCGATGTAGACCATCTTGTCATGTTGCCGGATCGCGAGGAATACCGTATTGCCGGTGGTGCGGGACAGTTCCGCCATGAATGGCGAACTTTCCGTCTTGAGTTCAAGGTTGTTCAAGTAGTGGCTGCACAGTCCGATGAAGCCGGGACCGAGCCGGTACCGATTGGTCTCAGGGGCTTTCCTGACAAATGCACGCTGGAGCAGTACCCCGAGAAGGCGGTGCACCGTGCTTTTCGGAAGATCGAGCCGCTCCGATATCTGGGCGAGGGTAAGCCCGTGCTGTTCGTCAGAGAGGATCTGCAGGATGTCAAAGGTCCTGTCGAGCGACTGTACGCGTATCTCCGTCTTCACTTCACACTCCTTCGCATGAGATGATGATACTCCAAAAATTTTTTCTTGACAACTGACATTTCCTAATTATAATGGAACATAGTTTCACAATATGGAATAAAAAGCAGGTTCGTGCCGCTAGAATACTATTTAAGGCCAATATTACATAAATAATGGAAGATAGTTTCACATAGTGGAACTAACGAGAAAGGAGTGGATTATGAAGAAAATGGTTCTCATGCTACTCTGCCTGCTGCTGGTGATGCCATCATTGATTGCGCAAGGGGCGGTTGAGGAGGAGGCGAAGCAAACCTTTGTCATGAAGCTGGGACATGCTTCCACGACAGAGTCGACACGCCACAAGGCGTTGCTCGAGATGGAGAAGTATGTGGAGGAGAAATCGGGAGGAAGGCTCCAGGTGGAGATCTACCCCGGTGCGCAGCTCGGTGATGAGACGGCGATGATCGAATCGATGAAGATGGGAACGCAGGAAGCCTTCGTGGGCGGAGTGTTCGCATCACAGACTCCGATGCTCGAGATCTATCTCATGCCGTTTTTCTTCCCGACACAGAGCGACCTCATGAAGGTCTCCCGCAGTGCGCTGGGCGACAGGATCAGGGCGACGGCCGAAAAGTACAATATCAAGATGCTGGCGGTGGGTGATGGCGGAAGCCGGCAGATCACCAACAACATCCGTCCGGTCAGGACCCCTGCCGACATGAAGGGACTGAAGATCCGCACGCCACCGCTCGAGTCGATCATCAAGGCGATGGAGGCGCTCGGGGCAAGCGCCGTGTCGATTCCCTATGGCGATACCTACATGGCGCTGAAGACCAATGTGGCCGACGGTCAGGAGAATCCGCTGGCGAACATCGGGGACATGAAATTCCAAGAGGTCCAGAAGTACATGACGATGATCGATTACCAATTCCATCCGGAACCGTTCGATGTGAATCTTGACTTCTTCAACAGTCTCCCTGTCGACCTGCAGGAAATCCTCGAGGAGGGAGCTTGGCTCTATACGGACAAGCAGAACGAGCTCAGGCAGAACCTGAACGATTATTACTACAATATGATCGTTTCTGCGGGAGTACAGGTCTATGTTCCCAACGATGCGGAGCGAAAGCTCTTCATCGATGCCATGAAGCCGGTCTATGACCACTTCGTGAAAAAGGGAATATTCACCCAAGCCGATTTGGATGAGATGCGCAGGATCGTTGCGCAGAAATGATTTGATGAGGACGTGCAAGCTCCGCTGTTGCAGCGGGGCTTGCCTCTTGCACTGCACGGATGGGAGGCGCTCATGAAAGGTTTGCTGCGGACAGTCGATACGATCTTCTCGTGGCTGGGGAAAATCCTGGTAGGATTTCTTGCCAGCGGCGTGATCCTTTCCGTCTTGCTCCGCTATATATTCTCCATTGCGTTCGTCTGGTCGGAGGAACTGCTGACGATGGTCTTTGTCGCCACCACGTTCTTCGGTGCAGCCTTGGGACTGCGAGAACGAGAGCACATAGCCATCACGGTGTTTGTCGAGAACGCAAGCAGGAAAGTTCGCAATATCTTCTTTGTCTTGGTGAATGTGGTGATCATCTTCGTGTCTGTGTTCGTGATCATCTACAGCATCAGGATGATCGGCAAGGTAGGGAACGTCCCATCACCGGCTACCGGTATCGTGAGGGGAGTCTACTACGCAATGATTCCCATCAGCTTCGTCTTGACCGCTTTCTATGCGATCGTGGGGGTGCTCGGTTGTTTCCTGACGAGCGTGGAACCTGACAATCTTCCGAAGAAGGAGGCCTGAGGTGGAACTTGGCGTGATGTTCGCTTCGCTGGTCATCCTCTTGGTCGTGGGAGTTCCCATCGCCTATGCGATCGGAGCCTCCGGGATCATCTACATGTTGGTGACGAACCCGGTGTTCCTTCTTACGATGCCGCAGCGCATTTGGTCGGGTACGGAGAATTTCATCATCATCGCGATGCCGTTGTTCATGCTGACCGGGGAGTTGATGAACCACAGCGGCCTTACCAAACGGTTGATCGACTTCGCGATGCTGACCGTGAAACCCATCCGCGGGGGACTCGGAGAGGTGAATGTGGTCGCCTCGATGATCTTCGGAGGCATATCGGGTTCGTCTGTCGCCGATACGTCGGCCTTGGGGAGCATTCTCATTCCCGATATGGTCCGCAAGGGCTATCCGCTCGGATTCTCGGCCGGGATCACCGTGGCATCGTCTACCATCGGGATGATCATCCCGCCGAGCGTCCCGATGCTGATGTATGCGATGGTCTCCGGAGCGTCGGTGGGCAAGCTGTTCCTTGCCGGGTTGCTTCCGGGAGTTCTCGTGGGATTGACCCAATTGATCCTGACGTATGTGATTTCCCGGAGGAACGGGTATCATCCGCCACGGGAAAGGACCTCCCTCAGGGCTGCGGCGAAGGTAACGAAGGACGGAGCCTTGGCAGTGCTCATGCCGCTGTTGATCATCGTCAGCGTCTCCGGAGGAGTTGCCACTGCCAGCGAATCGGCTGGTGTGGCTGTCCTCTATGCCGCGGTCCTCGGATTCTTCGTGTACCGGGAGCTGAAGTGGCACGATGTGTTGAAGGCATTGAAGAAGACCTTCATGATGTCCAGCTCCATCATGATCATCGGCGGATTCACGATGATCTTCACCTGGATTCTGGCCGTGGAGCAGGTCCCTGCGATGATCGGGAATTTCCTCGTCTCATCGGGCATACCGTGGTGGGTCGTGTTCCTCTTCTTCGATGTGCTGATCCTGATCCTCGGTACCTTCCTCGATGTCACTCCCTGTATCCTGCTGATCACCCCGATCCTCCTTCCGGTGTTGAAGCAATTCGGCATGGATGAGCTGCAGTTCGGTGCATTGCTCATCGTCGGGATGGCGATCGGATTGGTCACGCCGCCGGTAGGAATGTGCCTCAACGTCGCAACGAAGATCTGCGGATTGTCCATCATCGAGATATTCAAGTCGGCAATCCCGTTCATCATCTGCAACATCATCGTGTTGTTCATGGTGACATTCATACCGTTCGTCTCGCTCTGGTTGCCATCGTTGTTCTGATGCCAGACAGTGCAAGAAAAGGAGTCGCACATGGAAGTAAGGGAATATGTGAATTCGGCATTTGCCGAGAGGATGAACACCGCAGAGATGCGTCGTCACTTTCTCGTCGAGGATCTGTTCGGGCCGGGAAAGGTGTCGATGACCTACAGTCATGTCGACCGCATGATCACCGGAAGCATCGTTCCTGCCGCACACGAGCTTCTCTTGCCGGTTGGCAAGGAGTTGGGGACCGAGTTCTTCCTCGCCCGACGGGAAATTGGCATCATCAACATCGGGCAAGCGGGAATCGTTCGGATCGACGGATCGGAGTTCCGCATGGGACCGCGGGACGGCCTCTATATCGGAATGGGTGCCAAGGATGTCCGCTTCGCCAGCATCGAGCAGAAGCATCCGGCGAAGTTCTATTTCAATAGTGCTCCGGCACATCACGAATATCCGTCCCGGCTGATCTCGCTCGGGGATGCCCGGGAAGTCGCACTGGGATCGATGGAGGAGGGGAACAAACGGGTGATACACCAATACCTGCACCCGGCGGTCCTCCCTACCTGCCAGTTGGTGATGGGCATGACGATGCTCGAACTGGGGTGTGTATGGAACACGATGCCCGTCCATACCCATGAACGTCGCATGGAGGTCTATCTCTATTTCGACATGCCGGAGGATCGACTCGTGTTCCATCTGTTCGGCAAGCCCGACCAGACGCGACACCTGGTGGTCCGTAACGAGCAAGCGGTGATCAGTCCCTCGTGGTCCATCCACTCGGGGGTTGGTACCGGTTCCTACACGTTCATCTGGGGGATGGTGGGAGAGAATCAGACATTCGATGACATGGACCACGTGCCCATGAAGAACCTGCTCTAGGAGGATGATCAGATGATCCTGGAAGATTTCAGATTGGATGGCAAGGTGGCCATCGTGACCGGAAGCAGCACCGGACTCGGTCAGGGCGCCTGCATCGGATTTGCCCAAGCCGGAGCTGATATCGTGGGAGTCGATCATGTTGATTCGTGCGAGACGCAGGAGATGGTCGAGAAGCTGGGGAGGCGTTTCATCAACATGAAAGAAAACCTGCTCAGCATCGAACCGATCGCACGTATCGTCGCGCGGACGGTCGAGGAGTTCGGTCATCTGGATATCCTGATGAACAACGCGGGAATCATCAGGCGGACTGATGCCATCGACTACACGGAGAAGGATTGGGACGAGGTGATGGCGATAAACAGCAAGACCGTCTTCTTTTTCAGCCAAGCGGCCGCGCGACAGTTCATCAAACAGGGAACAGGTGGTAAGATCATCAGTATCGCCAGCATGCTCAGCTACCAAGGAGGAATCCGTGTCCCCTCCTATACGGCGAGCAAGAGCGCGGTCATGGGCATTACCCGTGCGATGGCCAACGAGTGGGCAAAGTACGGCATACAGGTGAATGCCATCGCACCCGGATACATGGCGACAAACAATACCGCGGCGTTGCGGGCGGATGAGAAACGCAGCGCGGAGATCCTCAGCCGGATTCCCGCCGGCCGATGGGGAACTCCGGAGGATATCCGGGGAGCTGCGGTATTCCTCGCTTCACGGGCCAGTGACTATATCCATGGGTATACACTGGCGGTAGACGGAGGCTGGTTGGCCCGATAAGGAGAGCGTATCATGATAATGGCTTCGATCAAGGATTTGCAGCGGTATCGCGGACTTTCCGTGAACCTCGACAGGGCTATCGATTGGATCGCGACGAAAGTGTATGCGGCGCATCAGGAAGACGGGCGGCTTGAAATCGATGGGGACAGGGTGTTCGCACTGTTCATGCGCTACGAGACGAAAGATCCTTCCGAGGCGCTGTTCGAGACGCACAGGCACCATATCGACATCCAGATGCTCTTGGAAGGTGCAGAACGTGTCGAGGTGGCGGATGCAACAGGACTGCAGACAGCGGTTCCCTATGTCGATGACATCGAATTCCAGCAGGTCCCCGATACTCCTGCCCACACTGTCATGCTTACCCCGGGAAACTCGGTCATCCTCTTTCCCGAAGATGCCCACAGGCCCTCGCTTTCCGTGGGGTCCGGACGGACCGCCTGTCGGAAGGTAGTGGTGAAAGTAAGGATCTGATGCTTCATGGATAACAACGGGGGCTGCCGTCGGCAGCCCCCTTGCCCTGTCTCCTGATGGATCCTACTTGGAAAGCAACGGATAGAAGATGTTCCAGTATCCCATGATGAATACCAGGAGCACCAATGCGGGCAGGATGTAGGTCACGTAGGTTCTTGCCCACTTCGGGAACTTGATGCCTTGTCCTGCGTCGGCTTCCTTGATGAACGCATTCCAACCCCAGCCGCGCTTCGAGCAACAGAAGAGCAGGAATACCAGCGAGCCGAGCGGCAACAGCGTGGAACTGACGATGAAATCCTCGAGATCAAGCACTCCGCTTCCCGGTCCGAGCGGCTGGAAGCCGGAGAGGATGTTGAAACCGAGAACGCATGGCATGGAGAGGACGATGATCGCCACGATATTGACGATGACCGCTTTCTTCCGTGACCACCCTTTCACGTCGATCCAATAGCTGATGATATTCTCGAACACGGCAACCAGGGTGGAGAGTGCCGCGAAGCTCATGAAGACGAAGAACAGACTTCCCCACAGCCGTCCGCCCTGCATCGCGTTGAAGATGTTGGGCAAGGTGATGAAGATCAGCGAAGGCCCTGCACCGGGAGAGACTCCGAAGGCGAAGGAGGCGGGAAAGATGATCAGGCCGCTCATCAACGCGACGAACGTATCGAGTGCGATGATGTTCACCGATTCACCGGTCAGGGTCCTTTCCTTGCCGATGTAGCTGCCGAAGATCGCCATGCTTCCGATACCGAGGCTCAAGGTGAAGAAAGCCTGACCCATCGCGGCGTAGATCGCATTCCACAGTCCGCTTTCCTGAAGCCGAGAGAAGTCGGGCAAAAGGTAGAATTTGAGGCCTTCGGATGCGCCGGGAAGGCTGACTGACTTGACTACCAACAGGAGCATGACGGCGAGCAGTGCGGTCATCATGTACTTGGTGATCTTCTCGACTCCCTTCTGCAGTCCCATCCCGACGATTCCCAGTCCGAGCAGTGTGGCCAAGACCATCCAGAAGGTCATCATGCCTGCGTTGCCGAGCATGCCGCCGAAGTATGCTCCCACTTGGTCGGGAGTGAGTCCGACAAACGCTCCCTTGGCCATGGACCACAGGTAGGCGAACAGCCATCCGCTGACGGTGGTGTAGAACATCATCAGTACATAGTTGCCTCCGATGGCGATCGGACCGTAGACATGCCATTTGGTACCTTTTGGTTGCAATGTTTTCATTGCAAGGCCGATGTTCTGCTGGCTAGCACGGCCGATGGCGAACTCCATGACCATGATCGGCAATCCGAAGATCAAGAGGAACAGGATGTAGATCAACACGAACGCGGCTCCTCCGTATTGTCCCGTGATGAACGGGAACCGCCAGACATTACCCAAGCCGATCGCACAACCTGCGGACAAGAAAATAAACCCGATGCGACTGGCTAGCCGCTCTCTCTGCTGAGACATCAAAACCTCCTAATTCCGTGACAAACCCACACTGTAGCGCAACAGCAGAAGCGTGACAATATGTGTGTCAGTATGATTTATTGACAATGTTGCACAGATGGGGGCACAATGCAATAGAAAAGTCATCATTTGCAAGGAGTCCTCCATGAGCGCATCCCCTCTCTTGAAAGCATACTTGAAGAAGACCCCCATCGATTCGATCGATGGCAGCTTCGTCGCCTACCTCGCTGCCTTGGAACAAGTTGGAGCCGTCTCTCCCTTGGTGGCTTCCCACATCGTGAAGGAGCTGGCTGACCAGAGATCGCACCTGAAGCTCATCGCAAGCGAGAACTATTCGAGCCTTGCGTGCCAGCTGGCGATGGGAAACCTCCTGACAGACAAGTATGCAGAAGGGTATGCCTACCATCGATTCTACGCGGGATGCGACAACGTGGATGCGATCGAGGATCATGCATGCAAGCTTGCGTGCGAACTTTTCGGAGCGGAACATGCCTATGTGCAACCGCACAGCGGAGCGGATGCGAACCTCACCGCCTATTGGGCAATCCTGAATACCCGCGTCCAGGTTCCGATGCTGGAGAAGCTTGGCATCACCAATCCCAGCGACCTGACAAGGGAACAGTGGGATCAGATCCGCCACGCCACGGGCAACCAACGACTGCTTGGGCTCGATTACTACTCCGGTGGTCACCTGACCCACGGGTACCGGCAAAACGTCTCGGCACAGATGTTCGATGCCTACTCCTACACTGTGGATCGTGAAACCGGATTGCTCGACTATGATGCGATTTCCAAGATGGCACAAGAGGTGAGGCCACTCATCCTCCTCGCGGGATACAGCGCTTACCCACGGCTGATCGATTTCAAGCGGATGAGCGAGATCGCCCGTTCGGTGGATGCAGTGTTCATGGTCGACATGGCCCACTTCGCAGGGTTGGTCGCAGGGAAGGCCATGACCGGGGATCATGACCCGGTCAAGTGGGCCGACGTGGTTACCACGACGACCCACAAGACACTCCGCGGTCCGCGCGGAGGCATGATTCTCTGCAAACAGGAATTCGCAGAGGCGGTGGACAAGGGCTGTCCTTTGGTGATCGGAGGACCGCTTCCTCACATGATCGCCGCGAAGGCCGTGGCATTCTCCGAGGCGTTGGACGGATCCTTCGTCACCTATGCCAGTCGTATCGTAGAGAACTCACGGGCACTGGCCGCCGCATGCATCGCCGAAGGAATTCCCGTGGCAACCGGTGGTTCGGACAACCATCTGATGCTCCTTGACGTAAGAAGCTTCGGACTCAATGGCCGCCAAGCGGAGACGGCCTTGCGCGAGTGTGGCGTGACGCTCAATCGCAATGCGCTGCCATTCGATCCCAATGGACCGTGGTATACCAGCGGACTGCGGGTCGGGACTCCTGCGGTGACGACACTCGGGATGGGCGTGCCCCAGATGCAGGAGATCGCTTCGATCATCAAGCTGGTGCTTGCCCATACCTCCCCATCGGTGATCACCAAGGGGGCGAAGGCCGGGCAGGTGAGCAAGGCGAAGGCCGATACCGATGCGAAGGCGGCACAAGAGGCGCGTGAGCGTGTCCAGGCCCTCCTTGGGCAGTTTGTATTGTATCCTGAGCTTGACCTGGAGCTCCTGCAGGAGTATGGTCGATAAGAGAGTCTGAAAAGGAGAGGGGCATGAGCAAGATTCCGGCTGAACTGCAGTATTCGAAGGATCATGAGTGGGTACGCATCGATGGCGATGTGTTGTATGTGGGCATCACCGATTATGCACAGGATTCATTGGGTGAGGTCGTGTATGTGGAACTTCCTCCGGTGGGCGAGCGTTTCGCTGCTGATGAGGAGATCGCGAACGTGGAATCGGTCAAGGCCGCCAGCGCGATCTACAACCCCGTCGCAGGGATCGTCGATACCGTGAACGAGGAGTTGGACGGATCACCCGAGCTGATCAACGAGGATTGTTATGAAAATCACCTCTATACCCTGAAGGATTTTGATGCCGCGCATGTCGGGACCTTGCTCGATGCTGCCGGGTACGCGGAGTTCCTGAAGACGCTCGACTGATATATCAATAATAATCAGGATTCGTCACACTTCTTGCTGGATGCTTCCTCGCGTTTCCATTACATTGTACTTATTCCAAAAAAGTATGCTAGCCGGAGGCGCTATGAAGCGAATTGCATTCCTCATGATCCTGTTGTACGTTGCAGTGGGTTCCCTGTTTGCCGCGATCACGTTCGAACCGTTCGTTGAAACGGAACAGGGGACGATCGCGATCCTGCACCACACCTATGAAAATGGGAAGACCGCAGGAAGCGGTACGAATTTCGATTTCCGCAACGAAGGTGGCCAGGACCTCCTTTATCCCTTCGAACGCTACGCGATCGGTGCGACAATCAACGGTCGCCACCGCGCAGGTTCACCTACCAGCCGCTCAACCTGGTGACCAACGTCACCTTCCGTGAGGATGTCACTGTCGGAAAGGAAGAGGGCAATCCCGTGGATACCGCCCTTACCTTCGCAGCAGGTACTCCGATGGAGCTTACCTACAGTTTCCCCTTCTACCGGTTCTCCTATACCTATGATGTGTTGGGCAAGCATGAACACGCGACACTCGGACTCGGTCTGGTGTTGCAGATCCGCGATGCCTCGATCCGTTTCAAGGCGTTGGATGATACCAAGGGACTGTTCGTGTCGCAAAATGTCGGGCTTGTCCCCGCACTCGCCATCTACTCCTCGTACGAATTCCCGTTCGGTTTGCGTCTCAGCGCTGATATCGCCGGATCCTACGCCAGTTCCTCCTTCTTCAATGGTGCCGATTTCGATTTCACCGGTTCGATCCTCGACGCATCGCTGCGGATGGGGTATACGGTGAAGGATGAGCTCGAGCTGTTCGGCAACCTGCGATTCTTCGGTGGAACCGCGGAAGGAACCAGTGATGCGGAAACCTCATGGTCCGTGAGTTCCTACAACTATACGAAGAACAACATCGCAGCCTTGACCGTGTCGGTCGGAGCACTCTGGTCGATGTGATTTGGATTGCAAGACGCCTCCCCGTGTTCTACACTTGAGTGGTCGAAACTCAATCGGGAGGCGTCATGATTCCTTACATTCCCCACACGGATGCGGACAGGCGACACATGCTCGAAGCAATCGGGCTTGCGTCGATGGACGATCTCTTCTCGGATATTCCCCAGGAGGTCCTCTATCGCGGGGACCTGGAGATCGATCCGGGCTTGTCGGAGGAGGAGGTCCTCAACCGTCTGCGCTCGCTGGCAGCGATGAACCGTATCGGTACCTGTTTCCTCGGCATGGGCTGCTATGACCGGATCATCCCCTCGACGGTCAAGAGCCTGGCGAGCTTGCCTTCGTTCGTGACCGCCTATACCCCATACCAGCCGGAAATCTCCCAAGGCCTCTTGCAGGCCATCTTCGAGTTTCAGTCGATGGTATGTTCGCTCACCGGGATGGATGTTGCCAATGCCTCGCTCTACGACGGTCCCACCGCTGCCGCGGAGGCTGCGGCGATGATGCTTGCGTCGAAGCGCAAGAGCAACATGGTGCTGGTATCGGAAACCGTGCACCCGTTCACGATCCAGGTGTTGCAGACTTGGGCTCTCGGAACCGGATTCGTCATCCGAATCGTACCTGAGCGTACGTGCGTTGCCGATGTGGAACTGATCGGTTCTTCCCTTGCACCGCACGTTGCCGGAGTGGTGGTGCAGAGTCCGAACCGCTATGGGTACCTGGAGGACTATAGCGGTCTCGCCGAGCGTGTGCATGAGACGGGAAGCCTGCTGACCATCTCTTCAGATCCTCTCTCACTGGTGTTGCAACGCTCACAGGCCGAGTGGGGAGCGGATATCGCGATCGGTGACATGCAACCGCTTGGGTTGCCCACCGCGTTCGGCGGCCCTTCTTGCGGGTATATGGCGGTTCGGGAGCCGCTGATGCGCAAGATCCCCGGGAGGATCGTCGGGCAGACCGTCGATATCGAGGGAAAGCGTGCCTATACCTTGACACTGCAGGCGAGGGAACAGCACATCAAGCGTGAGCGGGCAACCAGCAATATCTGTTCCAACCAAGCACTCGCGGCACTGACCGCAACGATCCACATCACACTCGTCGGCTACAACGGAATGTTGGAGGCTGCTGCTCTGAGCCGGGACAAGGCTGCCTACCTGGCACGGCTTCTGGAGAAACACAAGAGCCTGTCCGTCGGAAAAGCGGCACCCTTCTGGTGCGAGTTCCCGGTTGTCTTCCGGGATGCCTCCCAGATGGAGCAGGTCCTGACAGCCTTGAAATCTCGTGATATCCACGGGGGAGTTCGCTTGGGAGCATTGACCGGCAGGGCAGAGGACGAGGCGACGCTCATCGTCGCGGTCACCGAGAAGCGGACGCGCGAAGAGTTGGATACGTATGCACATGTGGTCGAGGAGGTGTTGGGATGAGCGAGCAATCGGTATTCGAGTTGTCCAAGCCTGGAAGAAGGGGCTATGCATATCCCGTTTCCGATGTTCCGGTGGGACAGGATCTTCCGGCACATCTCAGGCGAAAGGATCCTCCGAAGCTTCCCGAGCTCTCGGAGCTGGCCACGGTCCGTCACTTTTCACGGCTGGCAAGGATGAGTTTCGGTGTCGATTACGGATTGTACCCATTGGGTTCATGCACGATGAAATACAACCCGAAGATGCACAACGAAGTTGCTGCGCTCGAGGGTTTTGCCCGCTTGCATCCGTTGCAGGATGACGATACGGTGCAAGGCGCCCTGATGGTGATGGAGCGTCTCACCGCATCGCTTGGTGCGATCACCGGCATGGCGGGTGGAACGGTCCAGCCATCTGCAGGTGCGCACGGAGAGTATACCGGTCTCAAGATCATCAGGGCTTACCATCTGGCGAGGGAAGATCACGCCAGGACGAAGATGATCGTTCCTGTTTCCGCGCATGGGACGAATCCGGCCTCCGCGGCATTGACCGGGTTCTCGATCGTCGAGGTTCCCACCGATGATCGCGGATTGGTCGACACGAAAGTCCTCGAGACGTTGCTGGACGAGACGGTTGCCGGCATCATGCTCACCAACCCGAATACCTTGGGACTGTTCGAGCGGGACATCATGAAGATCGCCTCGATGGTTCACTCCTGCGGTGCCTTGCTCTACTATGACGGGGCGAACATGAACGCGATCATGGGAATGGTGCGCCCTGCAGACATGGGGTTCGATGTCGTGCATCTCAACCTGCACAAGACGTTCTCCACTCCCCACGGTGGCGGAGGGCCCGGCGCAGGACCGATACTGGTCACCAAGCGGTTGCTTCCCTTCCTTCCCAGGCCAGGGATCAAGAACATCGGGAATGCTCTTTGCATGGATTGGGAGGAGCGGTCTTCCATCGGCAAGGTCAGTGGGTTCTGGGGGAACTTCCTCGTACTGCTGCGAGCTTATGCCTATGTGCTGACCATGGGGTGTGAAGGGCTTCGAGAGGCTTCCCGGCACGCGGTACTGAACGCAAACTATCTTCGTGCCAGGATGAACGGAATGTTCTTGAGACCCTACGAGGGGCTATGCATGCATGAATTCGTCGTGTCGGCACAGCGGTTCAAGGAACAATACGGCGTGGGTGCCCTCGACTTTTCAAAGGCATTGCTCGACCGGGGCATCCATCCGCCGACGATGTATTTCCCCCTGATCGTCCATGAGGCCCTGATGATAGAGCCCACCGAAACGGAGTCGTTGGAGGATCTTGATGCGTTCGTGACGATCATGGCCGAGTTGGTCGGGTTGGCATCCACCGATCCCGACCACCTGTTGCGATCTCCTCTCCATACGGAGGTGCGGAGGTTGGATGAGGTAAGGGCTGCGAAGAATCCCTCCTTGCGCCATTGCATCGATGGGATGTGCACGACATAGGAGTGCCACATGCATGACGAGTCTTTCGATGTCCTGGTGATCGGGTCGGGGCTCTCTGGCCTGACAGCTGCCGCACTGCTCGCCAAGCGCAATCTCAAGGTCCTGTGCGTGGAACAGCATACCCAACCGGGCGGTTCCTGCGGAGCATTCCGGATCGACGGAAGGACGATCGACCAAGGAACCGCCATGTTCTTCGGATTCGGGAGCGAAGGGTTCAATCCTCATCGCTACGTGATGGACCTGCTCGGGCAACCCATCGATGTGCTGCGACATCGCTACATGTATCGCTTGGTCTACGGTGGTCATCCGATCCTCTTCCATGCCGATCTCGATGCGTACTTCGGTGAGTTGGCGACCTTGTTCCCCGATGAGATCGAGGACATCAAGCGGTTCTACGCCTACATCGGAGACCTCTATCATCATGTAATAGCCGCGGACAAGACCTACATGGCTCCTACCGAGATTCCCAAAGCAGAAGCCTTGGGACGGTTCGCGTGCCATCCGGTGCGTAACGTCAGGCTTCTCGCACTCCTTTCCAAGAGCGCGGGAGACCTGTTGCGCAAGTTCGTGGACTCGGAGCGGGTCGTACGTTTCTTCAGCAAGCTCACCTCGACTTACTGTTACACGACTTTGGACGAGACTCCTGCCATACTGGCCATCACCATGTTCATGGAGAATCATATCGGCGGGTCCTATTACGCCGTCGGAGGCTCCCACCAACTTCCGGGAAAGCTTGAGTCGGCGTTTGAGCGGTACGGGGGAATCATCCGTTACCGGACGAAGGCAGTACAGGTCACGTTCACACATGGAGTTCCGGATGGTGCGATTCTCCGTGGTGATGAAGGGAACTATCGGGTGAAGGCGAAAACCATCCTTTACGGAGGCACGCTCCTGCAGCTTCATGAGCGGATGATCGTCGAATCCGAACGTGATCCCAAGCGGTTGGAGAGGATCAGGAACCTCTCGATGTCCTATCCGAGCGTCGTGCTCTACTGCATCGTCGACAAGGAAGCGCTCATGCCGGGTACGCTCCCGATCGAGATGCTCGCCGACAATCCCGATGCGTTGGACGAGAAGGAAGTGACCATGTATGCGTTCAGTCTCGCCGACCCTTCCCTCTGTGGTGCGGATGAGCACGTGGTGATGGCGATCGGTCCATCGCTACGACCGTGGCCTGAATGCACAGGAGATGCATATCGTGAGACCAAGGAAGCGGAAAAAGATCGCTTGCTGGGAATCCTCGAATCACACTTTCCCGCGTTTCGTTCCCATGTCCGGTATGCTTGCTTGGCAAGTCCCGCGACCATTGAGCGATTCGTGATGAAGGAAGGCGGTCATGTGGCCGGTCCGAAACAGGCGATGGGACAGGAACTGTTGCATCGGCAAGGAGCGAAGAGCGAGTGGAAGAACCTCTATCACTGTGGCGAGGCTACCGTCATGGGTACGGGAAGCCTTGCGGTGACGATCAGTGGCATCAGTGCCGCGAACCAAATCCTTCGGGATCTCTCGGTTCCACAGTACCGTTGGACCCAGCCGGTCACGGAGATGACCCGTGTGGTCGGTTCTTCAGTGGATGAGGTCCGCATGACGGATGATGGGCGCCGTTTGCCTACCGCGAACGCACTGTCCGATACCGCCATGGTGATGCTGCACGACGCTGCCAGTGCGTGTCAGTGGTGCTTGGATGCACCGTGCATGAGCGCATGTTTCGACCATCATGAGATCCCTGCGATCATGCGACGTCTTGAGTGTGGCAATGTGGAGGGGGCGAAGAAACAGCTTGCGTTGAAAGGGGATCTGGATCGCTTGCGTTGCTTCGACTGTCCTGCCCCGTGCAAGGATGTCTGCCGTGCGAAGACAGTCCACGGGTATCCTGTCGCGATCGATACCATCCTGCAGAGGACCTGCACAGGGTCCGACCACATGATGCCACAGGAACGAAAAGGATTTGCCAATCCTCGTGCCCGATAGTATGCTGGAGGGCATGAAGACAATACTGATACGCAATGGTTCGGTGGCAACCGCACAGGGCATGAGCAAGGCCGATCTGTTGGTCGAGGGCGAGAAGATCGCGAGGATCGCAGAAAATATTCCGGTCTCACAGCTTCCCAAAGGTTCCGAGGTGGTCGATGCCAGTGAACTGATCGTTCTGCCAGGTCTCATAGACGCACACACACATTACCATCTGGTATCGCGGGGAACCGTCACCGCAGACAGTTTTGCCGAAGGCTCTCTGCTGGCAGCATTCGGCGGAGTGACCACGGTCATTGACTTCTCCGATCATGACAAGGGCAAACCGCTCGTGGATTCGGCACTTGCGAGGATCGATGCCATGAAAGCGGGCATGGCCATCGATTTCGCATTGCACCAGGGTGTATACGGGATGCATGAAAGGATCGCCGATGAGCTTGCAGTCTTGGCCCGTTCAGGCATCACCACGATCAAGATATTCACCACCTACAAGAATGTCGGGTACCTGATCGAGATGGATGGGTTGCGCGAACTTTTCGCCGCATGCAAGAGATACAAAGTCATGGTGAGTGTCCACTGCGAGGACGATGCACTGATAGAGCGGACCAATGAAGCGCATCGGGGAACCTATACCCCCGCAGACCATGCACTGCTTCGTCCCTCCGAGGCTGAATCTCGTGCGATCGCATCGGTCGGAAGTCTAGCCCGGGAGGTAGGCATTCCGCTCTATGTGGTGCATCTTTCGAGTGCAAAGGGCTTGGAAGCAGTCAGGAAACTCCGGGAACAGGGAGGGCATCTTGTCGTAGAGACGACTCCCCACTACCTCCTGCTTGACGATTCCCGTCTTGCCGGTTCCGATGGGCCGCTCTACGTCATGACACCCCCCTTGAGGAAACAAGATGACAACAGAGAGTTGCAGGAGGCATTGCTGGCGGGAGAGATCCAAGTGGTGGCGACCGACCACTGTTCCTTCACCCGTGAGCAGAAACTTGCATCGCGCGATTGCCGGACCATCTTCCCCGGCATCCCCGGAACCGAGGAGCTGTTTCCTTTGATGCACACACTCGCGATCTCGTCGAAGAGGATGAGTTTCGGACAGCTCGTGGACCTGCTCTCGACTGCACCGGCGAAAGCGTTCGGACTGTATCCGAGGAAAGGAACCTTGCAGGTTGGAAGCGATGCGGATATCGTGCTGTTCGATCCAGCCTTCACGTGGCGACTCGATTCACGGACGATCCACAGCGGTGCGCACTACACGCCGTACGAGGGATTCGACGTGACCGGCAAGGTGGTACGGACATACCGGCGGGGAGAGTTGCTCGTATGCGACGGTGTCTATCACGGTAGGTCGGGTAGCGGACACTTCATCAAAGCCGGGAAACCCGGGCCGTATGAAGGTACGTCCTAGCGTTCCTTCGGCAGGTACATGCTGCTGAGTACCTGTTCGGCCAGTCGATCGGGGAGTATGCGCTTGAGGAACATGAGCAGGGTATAGGAGAATCCTACAGCCTGCCTCACCGGCGGATTCTTTTTCAGCGCCACGTGCAGGACCGCCCGGGCAACTCTCTCAGGAAGGTAGCCGTTCCTTTCATCCTTCTCCATCCTTGCCACCGAGCGTACCGCTTGCGCACGATAGACGGATCCTTCGGGGATTGCCATCCTCCTTCTGGCGGTGAATTCGGTTTTCGTGTCCCCGGCCTCGATGATGGCGGCGCGGATGCCGAAGTGCTTTCCCTCCATCCTCAAGGCCTCGATGTAAGCCTCGACGGCAAACTTGGTTGCACTGTAGTGACTTTGGAAGGGTATGCTGATCCTTCCTGCGATCGATCCGAGGACGATCACCAGGGAATCACCCCGCTCGCGCATGAGCGGCAAGAGTACGCGATCGACTCGCAACACGCCGAAGTAGTTCGTGTCGAACTGGCTGGCTACATCGGCGATCGGCGTGTCCTCGGCCGCTCCACCGATACCGAATCCGGCGCAGTGTATCACCGTACCGATTCCCGTTCCCGTTTCCCGTTCAGCCTCATCCCAAATCCTCCGTATACCTGTTTCAACCGACTGTTCGTCGGTCACGTCCAACACGGAAAGACGCGCTGCATCAGGAAGGCTCACGGCAGAGGTTCCGGAGCGGGAGACTCCCCACACACGAAACCCCCGTTCGCAAAAGAGCAAGAGACAGGCGAGTCCGATTCCCGAACTCGCCCCTGTTATGAGTACATTGTTGCCGTATGGCCGTGCGGTCATGCGTCAACCCTTCTTCTTGAGCAGATCCCTGATCTCGGTAAGCAACACGACATCGGCGGGGATTACCACCGGAGCGGGAGGAGCCGCCGCTGCTGCTTCTTCGGCCTGCTTCTTCAGAAGCTTTTCCTTTTTCTCCCGGAAGCTGTTGAAGCTGCGTACGATCATGAATACCACGAACGCAATCAACAGGAAGTCGATGATCGCCTGGATGAAATTGCCGTAGGTAAGGGCAAGCTCGGGACGGTCCAACGCTGCCTTGCGAATCACGATCTTGAGAGTGGTGAAATTCACACCGCCCATGACCATGCCGATTACCGGCATGATGATGTCATTGACCAATGACTTCACGATTGCAGTGAAGGCCGAGCCGATGATCAAGCCGACGGCCAGATCCATGACGTTTCCCCGGGAAATGAACGTCTTGAACTCATCTACGAATTTTTTCTTTTCTGCCATATTCATCCCCTCCTAGTGGGATTGCCCACATCATAGCATACCTTGATGTGTACAACATAGATGTTGTCACGACTTCGTCCCCACTGTGGTGTCGAACTCTTTTTGGATCGCCTTGGATGGCGCGGGAGAAAGGAGGCTCGCAACCACGATGCACAGGGCGCTGAACAGGAAGGCCGGAAGCAACTCATAGATCCCCCAGCCGCCGCCGAGGGGTGCGATCAGGTTTTTCCATCCGACGACTCCGACAAAGCCTCCCACCATGCCCGCGATCGCACCGGCGATCGTCGTGCGCTTCCAGAAGAGACTGAACAGCATCAAGGGCCCGAATGCTGCGCCGAATCCTGCCCACGCATAGCTTACGATGCCGAAGATGGAAGAGTTGGGATCATTTGCCAGGAAGGCACCGATGAGAGCCACCACGATGATCGTGATCCGCGAGACCCAAAGGACCTGGCGATCGGTCGCATCCTTCTTGAGGACACCCTTGAAGAAATTCTGAGAGACCGCGGAGGCGGTCACCAAGAGCTGGGAATCGCTGGTACTCATCGTTGCGGCGAGGATTCCGCTGAGTATCACGCCGACCAAGAGGACGAAGACGGGTGAGTACCGTGCAAGCAGTTGCGTCATCACGATGAATATCGTCTCGCTCTTCGAGGACATTTCGGATGCAGTGGCTCCGTCGAGCAGGTTCGGTACCGCGGCAATCCCGACGGCACCGATGCAGACCGCGGCGGCGAGAGAGATCACGACCCAGACCATCGCGATCCGCCGGGAGCGGTTCAGCTCAGCGGCATCCCTGATCGCCATGAAGCGAAGGAGTATGTGGGGCATCCCGAAGTAGCCGAGTCCCCAGGCCATGGAGGAGGCGATCTCAAGGAAGGAGACCACGCTTTTGGTTCCGTCGGATCGCTGGTGGCTCGTCAGCAGGCTGCCGAATCCTTCCAGGCTTCCGATCTTGGTGGCGACTTCCGAGAATCCCCCTGCCTCGACGATCCCTGCGGTGAGGATGAGGATCAACGAGAAGAACATCAACGTTCCTTGCATGAAGTCGGTCGTACTTTCCGCGAGGAATCCTCCCACGATGGTGTAGATGACGACCACGATCATGCCGATGATCATCATCAGCGTATAGTCGAATCCGAAGAGGCTGTTGAACAGCTTGCCGAGTGCAGCGAATCCGCTTGACGTGTAGATGATGAAAAAGAAGAAGATGATGACTGCAGAGATGATCATGAGGATCCTTTTCTGGTCATGAAACCGGTTCGAGAAGAAATCGGGCAGGGTGATTGAGTTTCCTGCGACGTGACTGTAGGTTCTCAACCGGTAGGAAACGAATCTCCAGTTGAACCAGGTTCCGACCGCCAGGCCGATCGCCGTCCAACCTGCGCTGGCGAATCCGGACAGATAGGCGAGGCCGGGAAGTCCCATGAGCAGCCAGCTGCTCATGTCCGAAGCCTCGGCACTCATGGCGGTGACCCAAGGTCCCAATGACCTTCCGCCGAGGAAAAAGTCCTCGGTACTCTTGTTTCGCTTGCTGTAGATCAGTCCGACGATGACCACGAGGGCCATGTAGAGGACCATCCCGATGAATGCGATGGTCTTCTGTCCCGATGTGAGGATGTTCAAGTTCATGGCATATTCCTTTTTTTCGATGATAGCGCAAATGTGCGGCATATGGAATAAAATTTGTATAATTATACAATAAAATCGAGAGACAAAGTCTTTCGAAGATTTCTCGCTGCGCGTTCCTACTTTCTTCTCCCCATCGATTTGTTGTATACTCACCGCAAGTCACTGACGAGGGGGCATCGAATGGATGTGCAGAAGAAGAGGATACTCACCGGAGACAGAACCACCGGAAGATTGCATCTGGGGCATTATGTGGGGAGTCTCAAGAGCAGGGTGGAGTTGCAGGACGAGTACGACACCTTCATCCTCCTTGCCGATATCCAGGCTCTCACCACCCACTTCGAAAATCCCCAGTTGCTCTATACGAGCATCTTCGATGTCACGATCGACAACCTCTCTGTGGGACTCGATCCCCACAAGGTCACGATCGTGCAGCAGAGCGCGGTCAAGGCAATCGCCGAGATGACCGTATTCTATTCCATGTTGGTGAGTGTGAATGCGCTGCGTCACAATCCGACGATCAAGACCGAAGCCAAGCAGTACGGATACAGCGAGATGAGCTACGGATTCCTCGGATACCCGGTCAGCCAGGCCGCGGATATCACGTTCTGCAATGCACATCTGGTACCTGTCGGGGAAGACCAACTCCCCCATATCGAACTCTCGAGAAAGATCGTCCGCAAGTTCAATGAAATGTACGGGACGAACATCGTGGAGCCGCAGGCGAAACTGAGTTCCGTATCCCGGCTCGCCGGTCTGGACGGAAACGCGAAGATGGGCAAAAGCCTGGGCAATGCGATCTATCTCTCCGATTCCGCGAAGGAGGTCGAACAGAAGGTGCGCATGGCGGTCACCGATCCCGCGCGCGTCACGATCGATATCCCCGGCACACCTGAGATTTGCAACGTAGGCAAGTACCACAAGATATTCACGGTCGACCAGTGCGACGACATATGGGAGCGCTGCAGGACCGCGAAGATCGGCTGTGTCGCATGCAAGAAGATCCTGACGAACAGTCTCAATACACTGCTCGATCCGATGCGGGAGAGACGGGCCTATTACGAATCGCATAGGGATGAGGTGAAGGATATCATCGTCACCGGAACGAAGAAGGCGAGCGAGATCGGGGATGCACAGGTTGCAACGATGCGCGAGGCGATGCACCTGGCCATCTAGGCCGATTGCCCGCTCCATCGTTTCCCTCGGAATGCGAACGGGATCAGTGCCGATGCGATCACCACGGAGCTGATGATCCAAAGTTCGCCGATACCCCGGCCTTCGCTCGCGAGAAACCACGCAGCGAAGGCGGAGGAAGCCAAGCCTCCTGCCTGCAGACAGAACGATGAGACGGAGAGCACGGATGCACGCAGGTGATTCGGGATGAGGCGATTGAGCATGACCTGCTCGGGAATTCCCGCCAAGCCCAGTACCAGGTAGAACAACCCGTAACTCACGCCATATCCCATGCCACCGGTACTGAGTGCCAATGCGATGGCAGCTCCCGAAAGTACGATGCGCCAGAGGATGAACAGTGGAACCACCGAGGATTTTCTCGTGCCAGTCAGATGGCCCGAGAGGATCGTGCCGCCCAATGCACTGATGAAACCAACGAACGCGAGTAGGCCGAGCAGCACGGTCGTGTGTTCCTGCTTCCCGCCGATCGCGAGCAGTCGCGGTTGCCAGTATTTCTCGATCGAGGAGAGGATGAATCCCGTCGCGATGGCGCTGAGCATCAAGGCGGCGAGCAATCCTTGGTGTCGCAAGAATCGGAAGACCGGAGCGAATCCGGTTCCCTCTGTTCGTCTTGTGCCCTTTTTCGACTCTTCGATCCAGAACCAGGAGAGCAGGAACAAGAGGGCATTGAGCATGCCGCTGAGCAGGAAGTTGCCGTCATACGGCCCGTCGAGTGCAAGCAAGCGATTCGATCCGATCGTCACGAATCCTGCGACGAGCGCACCCGCCGAGAGTCCGACGGTATCCCAGATCGAGATCAGCGTGGTGATCCTGTGAAGCGCGAGTTGCCCGAATCGTTCGTTGTGCCAATCGATCACAAGCGCTTCGAACGAACCGGAGATGAATGCGCGTGCAAGTGCAAGGCTCACGATGGCGATGACGAAGAGCACATCGTTGCGGGCAATCGCAAGCAGTACCGATCCCAAGGCAGTGCATCCTTTCGCAAGGAGGAAGCAGGCTTTCCTGCCATACGTGTCGCCGATGATACCGCTCGGGATCTCCATCACGACCACTGCGATACCATAGGCTCCCATCACCACTGCCAAGCCGCTCAGGTCGAATCCCCGGTCCAAGACCAGGAGACTGAGTACCGGTATGGTGATTCCGAGTGCGAATGAGGAGAGCGTGAAGATCGTCCCCACCTGGAATATGTGCATCCTCTTCATGGTGCGGGGACCTCATGGAAGAGCAATGCATATTCCCAAGGCCTCTCTGTCCCTGCATGAGGTGTCATGTGTGCATCGAGAAACTCACGGAGGATACGGTAGCACTCCTTCGCGTCCTCGTTGCTGAGGTGGGCGATTCCGCACAGGAGGTCTCCGGTGAATAGCGAGGGATCCTCCTTCATCCGTTCCCTCTGTGCTTTCATGGTCTTCTTGAACCGGTTCGCGACATCGGACAGCATCGATGCAGCAACCGCCTCCCGTTGACTTGTGAGCTCATCATCGGTATTGGTGCCGATCGAGACAGTCACATCGGCGGCCTTCAGATATTCGGCACGGATTCCATTGATCATCTCGAATCGGTCGTGTTCCACGAGTCCGATCTCCCGCAGGCGCAGGATATGGTGCCGCGCGGAAGAGGGAGAGATGTCCAGTTCGTCTGCAATCTGTTTGGATGTGACGCTCTTTCCATGGATCCGCATGCTTCTGAGAATCCGCTGCCTGAGCGGCAGCATGTAGATGCGCAGTTGTGTCTCCGTCTCCAGCCTGATCACCGGTTTTGCTTTCTGGGTCATCGCTCCTCCTTGTCGTTACAATATATGTAACATAATAATTTCTGTAACGCAAGATGCCTCTCTGTTGACAGCTTCGGATACTGGTGGTACAACAGGACAACCGTTGCCTGTCCGAAGGAGTTCACGATGCCTGCAAGGCGGATTATCAAGCAAGCGTTCCTCCGTACCATTCCTGTCATGATGGGCTACTTGGTGCTGGGAATCGCCTTCGGATTGCTCCTGCAACGGGCAGGGTACCACTGGCTGTGGGCCTTGGGCATCAGCATCTTCGTCTTCGCGGGTTCCATGCAGTTCGTCCTTGTCGGGCTCTTGGTCCAGCAGGAACCGCTTGCGACTGTCGCCATCACCACGCTGTTGGTCAACTCCCGTCACCTCTTTTACGGTCTCTCGTTCATCGAACGGTTCAAGGCGATGGGCAGGCGGGGACGATATATGATTTTCGCCCTCACCGATGAGACGTATGCACTGCTCTGTTCGGTAGGAGAGGCCGGATCCCAGGAAGATCGGGACGATCTGTTCTTCTGGACCGCTCTGCTCGATCAATCCTACTGGGTAGCCGGTTCCGTGATCGGGGCATTGCTCGGCTCGTTCATCCGCTTCAATGTCGCGGGGATAGAGTTCGCGATGACTGCGCTCTTCACCGTGATCGTCGTGGAACAGTGGTTGACGAGCAATCGGCATGCGAGCGCAATCATCGGTCTGCTTTGCGGCATATCCTCCTTGGTCCTGCTCGGTCCGCAACGATTCCTCCTCCCTGCACTGCTCGTGAGCGTGGCCATCCTGCTCATCACGCGCGGAATTTCTGGAGGCAGGACATGAACATCTGGCCATCTTTGCTGATCGTCGCGGTCACCGCGATCAGTACCCTCGCCACACGGGCACTTCCGTTCATCCTCTTCGGAAACAAAAAGCGACAGGTCTCCGAGCCTATCTTGTATCTGGGAAGGGTCCTTCCTCCCGCGGTCATGGCGATCCTCGTCGTCTATAGCCTGAAGGATATTTCTTTCGGCTCGGCAGCTTCCTGGGCGAATCCGATCATCTGTGTGGCAGTGACCGCTGCGGTACATCTGCTCAGGCGCAACACCTTGCTGAGCATCGGGATCGGGACCGTGTGCTACATGGTGCTGGTCCAAGGCGCATTCTTCTGAATACCAGAGAGTTTTCTTGCTCCATCCTTGCATCAGGTGTATGATTTCCCATCATGAACAGAATACCGATCAATGAATATGGCTATGGGTTCATTCCCCCCCAATACTTGGGGAAGGAACGGGACGAGTACTGGTTGCGCAACCGCCAGATCGAAGGATGGAATGTCACGTGGAGACCGCTGGTCGCAGAGGAACGGCAGCAGCTGGAACGACAGGGAAATATCTGCCCGAATTGGAACGACGTGCTGGTGGAGGATCCTATCGACCTGAGCCTCATCCGGGACAGTGCTTTCTACGGATTGGTCCGCATCGGTTCGATGGAACCGTATGCGGTAAGTTATCATGACTTCGTCCTCCCCGAAGGCATCCGGGACAGCCATGTGATCTCCTGCGACATCGGGCGCCACAGCAGCATCCACCGTGTCGGGTACCTTTCGCACTACATCATCGGTGAACAGTGCATGCTCAGCGAGATCGATGAGATGGATTCGACGAACCACGCCAAATTCGGAAACGGTATCCTCAAGGAGGGTGAAGAGGAATCGGTGCGGATCCGCTTGAGCGTCATGAACGAGTCGGAGACACGGGCGATCCTCCCCTTTGAGTCGATGACTTGCGCCGATGCGTGGCTGTGGGGGACCTATCGGGAACACCCTCAGTTGCTCAAGCGCCTGGAGGAGTTCACCGAAAACGAGGGTGATTCTTTCCGGGGGTGGTACGGTGAGGTGGGGCCCTGTTCGGTGATCAAGTCCTGTCGGGTGATCAAGGATGTGAAATTCGGAAGCTACTCCTACGTAAAGGGAGCGAACAAGCTCAAGAACCTTACCATCCGCTCGCACGAACAATCGCCGAGCCAGATCGGGGAGGGCGTTGAGCTGGTGAACGGCATCATCGGATACGGTTGTCATGTATTCTACGGGGTGAAGGCTGTCCGCTTCATCATGGGCAACAACAGCAACCTCAAGTACGGTGCACGTCTGCTCAATTCGCTCCTTGGAGACAATTCCACCATCAGCTGTTGCGAAGTCCTCAACACCTTGGTGTTTCCGTTCCATGAGCAACACCACAACAACTCGTTTCTCATCGCCGCGCTCGTCCAAGGGCAATCCAACATGGCTGCGGGGGCCAACATCGGCTCGAACCACAACACGCGTGGCAACGACGGGGAAATGCAGGCGAAACGGGGCTTCTGGCCCGCCTTGTCAAGCTCGATCAAGTACAACAGCAAGTTCGCATCGTTCACGCTGATCACGAAAGGTGATTACCCGCATGAGCTCGATGTCCCCATCCCCTTCTCGATGATCAGCTATGAGGAGGGAACAGGAAGAATCGCCATCATGCCCGCCTATTGGTGGATGTACAACAGGTATGCCTTGGAACGCAACGGGTGGAAGTTCAAGACCCGTGACAAACGGAAGTTCGTCTCCCAAAGGATCGAGACCGACTACCTCGCTCCCGATACCATGGAGGAGCTGTTGCATGCGTTGGACCTGTTGAGCCTCTGGGTCGGCAAAGCGGCTGTCACGGCATCCCTGATCACTCCCACGGTGGTCTCGAATGACGAGGCATTGCGTGAGCAGGGCCGGATACTGCTCGAGACCCACCCCGAACAGGTCGGGGACCTGGAAGTCCTGGCAATGGGAATCGAGCGGTCTTCCCACCGCGCCGTGGTCCTCAAGAGTGCGGAAGGGTATCGCGCTTACAAGGAGATGCTGATCTTCGGAGCGGTCAGGATACTGTTGCAGTATCTTGATGCACAGGGGATGACCATCTCGGCATTCCAGGAAGAGACGATGAACCGGATCGCTACGCATCCCTCACAGCGGCAAGGTGTTCGCGGTCCGTTCGTGAATGTCGGAGGACAGGTGGTATCGGAGCCTTTGGTGACCGATTTGATCCGCGATATCGAGGAGCAGCGGGTGAAAAGCTGGGAAGAGATACATGAGCGGTATGAGATGTGGTGGTCCGCCTATCCTTTGGTGAAGGCGACGGTAGCGCTTCAGGTCTTGCAGCGGCTTGTCCGTACGGTGCGTCTCGAAAGCTCCCAATGGGAGTATCTTGTCGATCGCTTCATGATACTCTGCGACCAGAACGCATTGGAGGTATACCGTTCGAGAAAGAAGGATCATGACGATCCCTTCAGAAAGATCGTCTACCGCTCCGAGGAGGAGATGGTTGCGGTGCTTGGGAAACCCGAGGAGAATGCGTTCGTGAGGCAGAGCAGGTCCGACATGGAGGAGCTCAAGGCTCTCGCCCGACGCTTTCCTCCTTGGACCTGATGTGTTACATTAGGAGCATGAGAGATACCGGTTACCGAATGCCGACAAGAGAAATGCATCCCTCCCCTGTATTCACCGACGACCTGCTGAGGAGTGTCATGGATACCGATCCCCTTTTGAACCATGAGTTGCTCGGAAATGCGGCGATACACGGTTCCTCCTCCGTGAACCTTGCCGCGTGTCTCGGATCCTATACCAAGGACTATCTGCAGGAGTTGGCCCGGGATCACGAGCTCACGTTGCCAGGTTCCACCAGGAAACAGCATCTGGTCGATTCCCTGACCGGCAAGATCATCGAGCGGTTCCCCAAGATGCTACCGTTCCTTCCGGCGGCGAACCTTGAGTTCCTCAGCCGTTTCTCCGATGACCGGATGGAACTCGAGTTCGACTCCGATTCGCTGGCATTCCGTGATATCTCGCATGTGCACAACTTCGGGTTCCTCTTCCTCTTCAGGAAGCATGATGTCTTCACCGCGGTGGTACCGAAGGAACTGTTGCCGACGTTGCGCCTGCTTTCCGACAAGAATGTGTGGGAATCGGCTTCGATCCACCAGCGGATGGATGCGTATGCAGTGTCGCTTTCCAATCTGTACGGCGTGCTCGACATCGACCAATACGCGGTGATCTGGAACCGTTTCGAGTCGGAGCGGCTGACTCCCGCCATGGTCCAGGATGAGTTGCACGAGTTGGGGAAGGTCCAGTACTACTGGTGGTTCGATGACGAGCTGATCATCTCCTCTTTCTTCAGGGATTCCGATGAGGTCGTCGAGTTCCTCACGAAAGTGAACCAGGTCTCCTATTATGTGCCATCGAGAGAGGATCTGGTTTCCTATTTCAAGGCTCCGTACGATGACGATTCGCCGACCGTGAGTGCGATGATGGAGTTTCTCTCAGGCTATCGATTGGCCAACGGAGAGCAGATCGAGGATCTCATGGATGAGATATCGGACACCTGCATCGTAGGTAACGGCATGCAGGAGGTATTCGAGCTGCTCAATGAGTATGGACTGCTCTTATCGGGCATGGATGAGATCAACCGGTTCACCGAGCTGTACGTGCAGATGAATGAGCACTGTCGCAAGTGGGAGTTGCGGGGACATACCCCGAACGCGCTGAAGAACCAGCGTCGTGTCCGGTAAAGTCAGCGCAAGTCCTGTGTACGGCCGAAGACCTCCAGGAGCGTATTCCACCAGCTCTCGGTTCCCTCGAAATCGCCGATTCCCCTGATCTTCCTGATCCGGTACCTCACCAGATTCTTCGGTGGCTTGGCACAGAGTATGGCAAGGTCCCTGAGGATGGTCTTCTTGATGATGTTCGCGGTGAACGAAGGATCCTTGTGTGCTCCTTCGGGGACCTCCTTGATGATGTCGTGGATGATATTGAACCGCTTCAGGTCCTTGGCGGTCATCTTCATCGCCTGCGCGGCTTCTTTCGCACGGGACGGATCCCTGAGCAATATCGAAGCGAATCCCTCGGGCGTGATGACCGAATAGACAGCGTTCTCGAGCATGTACAACTTGTCTCCCACCCCGATACCGAGCGCTCCGCCGCTCCCTCCCTCCCCGATGATGAACACGAGTATGGGCACCTTGATCATCGCGAATTCCTTGAGATTCCGTGCGATCGCCTCTCCGATTCCCCGTTCCTCCGCTCCGAGTCCCGGGTACGCTCCCGGAGTATCGATGAAACAGACGATGGGCCTGGAAAATTTCTCCGCCTGCCTTGCTGCACGCAAGGCCTTCCGGTATCCCTCGGGATTGCTCATGCCGTAGTTGCAGGTGATGTTCTCACGGAGATTCGTCCCCTTGCGGTTGCCGATGAAGGTGACCGCCTTCCCGCCGATCATCCCGATCCCGGTGATCATCGCCCGGTCGTCGCCGTAAGTCCTGTCGCCATGGAGTTCGAAAAACTCATCGCAGATCAGGGAAATGTATGTCGCCGCTCCCGGTCGTCCCTGTTGTCTGCTGAGCATGACACAGTCCCACGAGGAGCGTTCGTTTGCCACAGGTTCGAGCGTGGCCATCCGTTCCAATAGATCCACGGAATCCTTCAGTTGCAGTTCGACAGGCTTAGTCATGGCAAGTTCCTTTGTGTGTCCGAATCAGGAATGCAAGTGTGGAGCGCAACCGGTCCCTGGAGACGATTGCATCGACGAATCCCTTTTCCAATTGGAACTCGGCGGTCTGGAATCCCTCGGGCAATTGTTGGCCGATCGTTCCCTCGATGACACGCGGTCCTGCAAATCCGATCAGGGCTCCCGGTTCCGCGAGTATCACATCCCCGAGCATGGCGAACGAGGCGGTTACCCCTCCGGTTGTGGGATGGGTCAGGACGATGAACAGCGGCACGACAGTCTGTTCCAGCAACGCCGCCGCGCTTGCGGTCTTCGCCATCTGCATGAGGCTGAAAATACCTTCTTGCATGCGTGCCCCGCCGCTTGCGGTGAAGATGATGACCGCTTTCTTCTCCAACGCTCCCTCGAACATCGCTTGGGTGATCTTCTCCCCGACGACGGAACCCATGCTCCCCCCCATGAAATCGAACGACATGACCGCGACTACGGCAAGTTCCCCTTCGATGGTGCAATTCCCTGTCACTACCGCTTCGTTCATGGAGGATTGCTTCCTGTGTTGCATCAGTTTTTCATCGTAGCCGGCGAGATCGATCGGGTTTCGCGAGCGAAGATCGGCTCCGAACTCCCGGAAAGATCCCGGATCGGCAATCTGGGCTATCCGCAAGGCGGCTTCGAGGCGATCATGGTGACCGCAGTGCGGGCACACCATCAGCGAATGCTCCCAGGTTGCGGCCGGGCTCTGTTGGTGACAGGCCGGACAAGCTCGTGTAGCTTCCATGGACTTTACCTCTTTTTCTCTTCAGGAAACAGGCGTGCATGCAGATCGGTCCCGAACGAACCCGATCTGAACTGCTTCGATCGCAAGATGACCAATTGTGAGGGGATGTTCGTGGTGATTCCCCCGATGTCGAACTCGATCAGCGCACGGATCATCGCATCGATGCTCCGCTGCCGTTCAGGAGTGTGCACGATGACCTTCGCGACCAATGAGTCATAGAACGGGCTGATGGTTGCACCTTGGAAAAGGTGGGTATCCACGCGTACCGCAGGCCCCAACGGAGGGTTGAACAGGGTGACCTTTCCGGGAGTCAGGGCATTCACACGGCACTCGAGTGCATGCCCGTACAGCCGTGTCGTCCGATCGGGAAGTTCCAAGGATTTTCCCGAAGCGACAAGCAACTGTTGCCTGATGATGTCGGTGTTGCTTACCAACTCGGTCACCGGATGTTCCACTTGGACACGGGCATTCACCTCCATGAACCAGTAGGACCCGTCTTGCACCAGGAATTCGATCGTTCCTGCTCCCTTGTACCCGAGTTGCCTGAACAGGCGGATCGCATCGGACCCCATCCGTTCACGCATGTGATCGTCGATGATCGGGGAGGGACTCTCCTCGATCAGCTTCTGATGATTCTTCTGGACCGAGCAATCCCGCTCCCCAAGATGAACCACATGCCCCTTGCCATCAGCGAGAAGCTGGATCTCGATGTGGCGCGGATTGGTGAGGTATTTTTCCATGTGGACCGTTCCGTCGCTGAAGAATGCGAGCGCTTCGCGGGATGCAATGGAAATCGCTTGCTCCAGTTCCTGCTCTTCCTTCACGATCCGCATGCCTCTCCCGCCACCTCCCGCAGATGCCTTGAGGATCACGGGATACCCGATTTCCTTGGCAATGCGCTTGGCCTCTTTCAGGCTTCCGATCGACTCCATGCTTCCCGGTGTCACGGGAACCTGTGCTTTCAGTGCCGAATGTCGTGCTTGTATCTTGTCCCCCAAAAGCCTGATCGTCTCTGCCTCAGGACCGACGAATAGCAAGCCTGCATCACGCACGGCCTGTGCAAACCCAGCGTTCTCCGAGAGGAACCCTACGCCAGGATGGATCGCATCACAGCGGGTTGCACAGGCTGCACTGATGATGTTCCTGACATTGAGATAGCTTTCCGAGGAATCATGCGGGCCGATGCACACGCTTTGGTCTGCAAGCCGGGTGTGCAGGGAACCGGCATCGGCACTCGAATGCACTGTTACTGTCCTGATTCCCATCTCCCTGCAGGTCCTGATGATGCGTACGGCTATTTCACCCCTGTTCGCGATCAGCAAGGACCGGATCATAACGGTTTGACCTCGAACAGCGGTTGGCCGAACTCCACCAGGACTCCTTGGTCCGCGAGGATGGCAACAATCTCGCAATCGTATTCCGCTTCAAGTTGGTTCATCAATTTCATGGCCTCGAGCGTACAGAGGACAGCCCCTTTGGTGATCCTGTCGCCCGGTTGGACATACGGAGGAGCATCAGGGGAGGGTGTCCGATAGAATGTGCCGACGATCGGGCTCGTGATGATCTTCGTCTCGGGTTTCCTCTCCGTTGCGCCAGGCGTCTCAGTCGTCGACCGGGGTGTGGGGACGGTGGCCGTTCCCTCCGTGTGGGCAGGTCTTTTCATGTGAACGGAATACTCCTCGCAGGTGATCTCAAGCTCACACAGCGGGGAACGCTCGAACATGGTGATCATCTGTTGCAATTCTTCCCGGTCCATCATTTCCTCCTGCGGCCTGGGTTGCCTGGCCGATCTTTCGGCATGATAGTAACAATGCAGATGTATTGTGTCAATATTGACAAAAAAAGAAATAATGTAATAATAAGGAGGCGAGACACGAGTACCATACGAACCATGCGGAGGACCAAAGGATGATCAAACCGGCTCATGTCCAGATAAGGGCAGTCGGCGCATATGTGCCACCAAGGCGGGTGACGAATGAAGAACTTGCCGAATCCGTGGAAACCAGTGACGAGTGGATCCGCTCCCATACCGGAATAGGGGCCCGTCACCTCGCTGAGGACGACGTTGCGACCAGTGACCTTGCAGTCGGTGCCGTCCGCGATATGCTCAGGCGGCACGGATTGCATACCGAACACATCGGTGCGATCATCTGTGCCACCGCGACCCAAGATTACCCGGGATTCCCTGCGACGGCATGCGTGATACAGGACAAGCTCGGCCTCCGGACCATACCTGCATTCGATATCTCAGCCGGATGCACGGGGTTCATCTACGCGCTTGAGTTGGCCAGGGGGTTGGTCTCCATGGGAACCGTAGGATCCGTCGTTGTCGTCGGAGCCGAGAAACTTTCCGCGGTGACCGACTGGAGTGATCGGAATACCTGTGTCCTGTTCGGCGACGGAGCCGGTTGTGTGTTGGTGGAACCTTCGGACGAGCAGGGAAGCGATATCCTTGACAGTGTCCTTCATGCGGAAGGCAGCGGTGCGGGCTATCTATGCATTCCCCGGGGAGGGACAAGATCTCCACTGGATCCCGGTGTGGTTCCTGAGGGGATGAAGTTGAAGATGGACGGCAGGGCAGTCTATAACTTTGCCGTCGGGGTGCTCGGAGAAGTGGTGGATGAATTGCTCAGTCGCAACCAGTTGACGATCGAGGATATCGATTGGATCGTTCCCCACCAGGCCAACAGCAGGATCATCAGCGCAGCCGCGAAGCGGTTGAAGATCGACCAAGGGAAATTTTTCGTGAATATTGCCGATTATGCGAATACCTCGTCAGCCTCCATTCCGATCGCCTTGCGTGACATGGAGGAGCAGGGATTGTTGAAACGCGGGCAGTTGATCATGACGATCGGGTTCGGAGCAGGACTCACGTATGGAGGGAATCTATTACGATGGTAGGATATGTGGCATGCTACCCCGGCCAAGGGGCACAGAAGGAACAGATGGCGCTGGACCTGTATGCGCGACACCCTCGGGTGAGAGAGTTGTTCACACTTGCGTCCGATATCTCGGGTACCGATGTCTTGCGCTTGCTCACGGAAGCTGATGGACCGACATTGCAGAAGACGGAGGTCGCACAGCTTGCCATCACCGTCGCGAATCGCAGCGCAAGCATGGCTCTTGCAGAAAGGTCCCTCCCGATTGCCTGTCACGCCGGATTCAGTCTCGGCGAACTCACTGCATATGCGGCAGCGGGAGCGCTCGACGATGAGAATCTTTTCAGGATCGTAGCAAAACGTGCTTCCCTGATGGCCCAAGCGAGCAAGGATGCACTCAGGATCCATGGAGAGCTCGGGATGTCCGCGGTGCTTGGAATTGGATTCGATGTGGTTTCCCGCATCCTTCAGGATGCCGGATCGACACAGGTGTTCTGTGCAAACGACAATGGTCCGAAGCAGGTGGTGATCGCAGGAACCTTGGCCCATATCGAACAACTTTCCGAGCGGATCAAAGCCGCAGGAGCGCGGAAGATTGTCCCGTTACGGGTCTCCGGGCCGTTCCACACCCCGTTCATGATACCGGCGGAGAATGAGTTCGGAAGCTTCTTGCAGGATATCCCATTCTCAGATCCGGTTGCTCCATTGTATGTGAATGTCTCGGGAGATCGGGTCATGACCGCAGCGGCAGTCAAGAGCAGTTGCATCTCACAGCTCTCCTCTCCCGTCCGGTGGACACGTATCATGCAATCCATCGTTGATGCGCATGAGGTGAGCGGTGTCCTTGAGGTCGGTCCCGGCACAGTCCTTTCCGGGCTGTGGCAAGCGGGAGGATACGGATTGTCCTGCCACAAGGCAGGAACCTGCGAGGATATGGATACATTGACGGAGGAAACAACATGAGCCGGACGGCACTGGTAACTGGCGGATCACGGGGGATAGGGAAGGAGATCGTACTCTCCCTGTTGCGAGACGACATTGAGGTCTGGTACCTCTCACGCTCGGAAGGCGAGGGGCCGGACCGGTTGTGTGAACAAGCGGGCGTCGCTGCCGGCAAGGCCCATTGGGTGCCTTGCGACATGGGGAATGCTCAGTCGGTCGCCGAAGCGCTCGATACGGTTCTCGCTGCCACCAATCGCGTCGATGTCCTGGTGAACAACGCGGGAATCACGAGGGACGGCCTGATCATGCGGATGAAAGATGAATCATGGGAGGAGGTCCTCCGGGTCAACCTCACCGGTGCGTTCTTGACCTGCCGGAGGATCGGACGGGTCATGGCCGCACAGAGATCGGGTGCGATCGTCAACGTATCCTCAGTGGTAGGCATCATGGGGAACGCGGGACAGACCAACTACGCTGCCTCGAAGGCCGGGCTCATCGGATTCTCAAAGAGCCTCGCACGCGAGCTGGCAGGCCGCTCGGTACGGGTGAATGTGGTTGCGCCCGGATTCATCGCTACCGACATGACCTCCGTACTTCCCGAAACGGTGCGCCAGGAATTGGAAACACGTATTCCGCTGGGGCGGATCGGGCAGGCGAGGGAGGTTGCACAGGCTATTGCGTTCCTCTGTTCGGAGGGAGCTTCCTACATCACCGGCCAAGTACTCGCCATCGATGGCGGGATGGCCATGTAAAAGGAGAGAGGATATGAGACGAGTCGTGGTTACGGGGATGGGAACGGTGAATCCGCTCGGGACCCGTGTAGAGGAGTTCTGGCAGAATATCAAGGCGGGAAAGAGTGGGATAGGTCCCCTTACGAAGTTCGATGTGACCGAATATCCTGCTAAGATAGCCGGAGAGATCCGGAATTTTGATCCTTCGGATCTGCTGGATCGCAAGGAAGTGCGTTCCATGGCCGATTTCACCCAGTATGCGATGTATGCTGCGGTGCAGGCCATGCAACAAGCGGGACTCGACCAGCTTGATGATGCACCATTCGATCCCGAACGCTCCGGTGTATATATGGGCAATGGAATCGGAGGGTTTGAGGTTGTCGAGGACAATCTGGAGAAACTGTTCGAACGGGGTCCGCGTGCGGTGGCTCCCCTGACGATTCCCAAGCTGATCGCGAACGAAGCCGCGGGAAATATTGCGATGAAGTATGGGTTCAAGGGGCCATGCCACACCACGGTGACCGCCTGTGCCTCGGGTACCGATGCAATCGGGGAAGCATTCCATGCGATCAAGTTCGGCTTGGTAGACCTGGCGATCACCGGAGGGACCGAAGGAGCGATCACCAAGCTCGCTGTCGCAGGATTCTGTCGAATCCAGGCGCTCTCGACCGCGTGGAATGAAGAACCCGAGCTTGCCTGCCGTCCCTTTGATGCGAAGCGGGATGGATTTGTCATCGGAGAGGGAGCGGGGATCCTCATCCTTGAGGAGCTGGAACATGCGAAGGCCAGAGGTGCTGCCATTCTCGGAGAGATCGTGGGGTATGGGATGACCTGTGATGCCTTTCACCTCACCGCACCCGACCCCGAAGGTTTCGGAGCGGCGCGTGCGATGAAGATCGCGATGCGCGAAGCG
Source organism: Spirochaetales bacterium (assembly GCA_018433865.1). Lineage (GTDB taxonomy): Bacteria > Spirochaetota > Spirochaetia > Sphaerochaetales > Sphaerochaetaceae > UBA8525. The sequence goes on from JAHDQJ010000006.1 coordinate 232,559, forward strand.
GGCATCGAGCCGACGATGGTGGATTATATCAACGCGCATGGAACGAGCACGGAGGCGAACGACGTGATGGAGACGAAGGCGATCAAGCATGCGTTCGGCTCTCATGCGTACAACCTGAAAGTATCCTCCACCAAGTCGATGACTGCCCACTTGATCGCGGCGGCCGGAGCCGTCGAGGCAATCGTCTCTCTCCTTGCGATCCGCGATTCGTTCATCCCCTGTACCTTGAACCTTTCCGAACCTGATCCTGCATGTGACCTTGATTATGTGCCGAACATCGGACAACATGGTACCATACGCTATGCACTCAGCGAATCGCTTGGCTTCGGCGGGCACAACGGAGCGTTGGTGTTTACAGGCTATGACGAGTAAAGGAGAGGCTCATGGACAAGACATACGAACCGGTCGAAAATCTGTTGATCCACCGGTATCCCTTTCTCTACGTGGATGAATTGTTGGAGGTGACGGAGGCAAAGACGGTCGGGAAACGATACTTCGGTCCCGATGAACCGTTCTTCAAAGGTCACTTTCCCGGGTATCCGATCGTTCCGGGTGTCATCCTCATCGAGACGATGGCGCAATGCGGAGGCGCAGGGTTGAAGCAGCTGGGTGTATTGGACGACGCGGCGATGTTCGTGCTCGGTACGGTGGAGAAAGCAAAGTTTCGCAACCAGGTACGTCCCGGAGATACCGCACGCATCGAAGTGGAGAATGTCCGTGTCTCGAAGATGATGATCCGCCAAAGCGGAAAGATACTCGTTGACGACGCGGTTGCTGCCGAAGCCACGTGGATGTGCCTGGTGGCTTCGAAGCCGGAAGAAGAGGGGGTGGTCGGATGATCATCAAGCAGAAAATCATGCGCAATGTCTCGCTGACAGCCCACCCTGCCGGATGTGCTGCCTATGTGGCTGAACAGGTAGCTTTCCTTGATGCCCAATCACGTCCGTCCGCTCCGGAAAATCTCCCGAAGCGGGTGCTCGTCATCGGGGGTTCGACCGGATACGGTCTGGCGTCGAGGATGGTCGGTGCGCTCATCGGAGGTGCCGCTACCCTCAACGTCTCGTTCGAACGCGAGCCGTCGGAGAACAAGGTGGCGACTCCCGGCTGGTACAACACCAAGGCGTTCGAGCGCGTGGCACACGAGCGGGGATTGTATGCGCAAAGTCTCTTCGGGGATGCGTTCTCCGCGGAGATGAAGGAACGGGTCGCTCGCGAGATCCGCGAACAGATGGGTCAAGTGGACCTGATCGTCTACAGTCTGGCCTCTCCCATGCGCATCGATCCGGTGACCGGACAGACCTACAAATCGGTGCTCAAGCCGATCGGGAAACCCTATGCGGCACTCTCGGTGGATGTGCCGAGCGGTATCGTGGAGACTGCGGTGATAGAACCGGCCGAGGATTCCCAGATCGAGGATGCGGTGAAGGTCATGGGTGGTGAGGATTGGCAACTTTGGATCGACCATCTGCATGCCGAAGGTTTGCTCGCAGAGGGTGTGAAGACGGTAGCATATTCCTACATAGGTCCTCAGATCACCTATCCGGTGTACCGCGAGGGAACGATCGGGAAGGCCAAGGAGCATCTTGAGTCGACCGCTTCGCTTCTCACTGATCGGATGCGTGGGATAGGAGGATCTGCGTATGTCTCGGTGAACAAGGCACTGGTCACACGAGCCAGCGCGGTCATTCCGGTGGTTCCCCTGTATATCGCGCTGCTCTATCAGGTCATGAAGGAGAAGGGGTTGCACGAGGATTGCACCCGACAGATGTACCGTCTCTTCATCGACCGACTCTATGCCGGTCCTGCCGTTCCCGTGGATGACGAGGGAAGGATCCGCTTGGATGACTGGGAGATGCGGACGGATGTACAGGAGGAAGTCGACCGACGATGGAACATGCAACGCGAGGGTGAGCAGATGATCGGAGGAGACCTTGCGGGTTTCAAGGAGGAATACGACCATATCCATGGATTCGGATACTCCTCGATCGATTATGAACGTGATGTCGATCCCCGATCGATCTGAGACATGAATGAACCGGCCGGTCCTCCATGCATCGCGAAGGGGACCGGACTTGCATCCCGATCCGTATGTCGGATGAACGCATGCACGGATTTCTCTTGAAGAACCACTATACATATGTTACCATGGATGCATGGACACCGCCTCCAAGCTCGATATCCTTGCAAGGGATGCTCAGTACGACCTCTCATGTGCATGTTCGACGAAAAGGCCTGAGGAGCATCGAAAGCGTACCGATTCCGGATCCTGGCTCTATCCCGTCACCGTAGCAAGCGGCGGATCGGGCATCATGCTCAAGACACTGATGTCGAACATGTGTACGAACGATTGCAAGTACTGTCCCCTTCGGGAGTGCAATGACACCAGCAGGATATCGCTCCAACCGGAGGAACTCGCCAGGTTCTTCATGCAGCTTCAGGCACAACGAAACCTGATCGGCATATTCCTCAGCTCCGGTGTCATCGGAAGTCCGGACAAGACGATGGATCGGCTGGTCGCAACGGCACAATTGCTTCGGAAACAGTATCGGTACCGAGGATATATCCATATCAAGATGATTCCGGGGGCCTCCCATGCGGCGATGGATGCCGCGCTCTCGCTCGCCTCCGCCGTCTCGTTGAACATCGAGACTCCGGGTGCTGCTCACTGTGCCAAACTCTCGGGCGCGAAGGACTATGAGAAGGATATCATCGGAGGATTGACCTATATCAGTGAGAAGACCGCGCCTGCAAGCCCATACGCCCGGGTCAACAAGACCAGTCAGTTCATTGTCGGGGCTTCGGATGAGTCGGACAAGGAGATACTCGCCTATACGTGGGGAATGTATCGGCGGCTCGATTTCGATCGCCTGTACTACAGTGCCTACCAAGCAGGCTTGGGAGACCCTTCAATTCCAGGGGAACGACACCAAATGCCATCGGTGCTGCCTTCGGACATGCTGCCGTTGGCTGAGTTGCGCATGCCGCAGGGAAATCCTGCGATACTGATGCGTGAGCATCGGCTCTACCAAGCGGACTTCCTGTTCCGCCAATACGGATTCACCTACGGTGACCTCTTTTTCGACCATGGAGGGAATCTCGATCTCAGTGTAGACCCGAAACTGATGTGGGCCCAACGGAATCCCGATCGCTTCCCAGTGTCACTCTCGCGTGCTTCGAAAGAGGATCTGCTGCGCGTTCCCGGCATAGGACCGGTCATGGCCAAGAAGATCGTCGCGCATCGGAAGCATACCCCGATCAGCTCATTGGAGAGTCTTCGATTGCCGGAATACCTGCTGGAGCGGGCGAAGCCATATCTGGTTCTCCATTAATTGGAATCATTTTAAAATCATTGCAGTCAAACAGTAATAGGCAACAACGGCTCCGATTGTGCCCCCTTTTCAATCCAATCCTACTCTGATACAGTCTAGGGTGGTTTGAACGAGGAGCTCGCATGGTCTATCAAGTATTGCTGGTAATCGGGAGTCTTGGGCTGTTTCTTTTTGGCATGAGGACAATGAGCGACGGAATCCAGAAGGCTGCCGGTGAACGGCTCCAATCCGTCCTGAACTTCATGACCGGCAATCGGGTCGCAGCGATCCTCACCGGATTTGCCATCACCGCCATCGTCCAATCTTCCTCCGCAACCACGGTCATGGTGGTCAGTTTTGTCAACGCAGGGCTCTTGCAGCTTACCCAATCGATCGGTGTGATCATGGGAGCGAACATCGGTACCACCATCACCGGATGGATCGTGGCCATCCTGGGTTTCAAGGTAAGCATGAGTGCCGCTGCATTGCCAGCGATCGGGATAGGGTTCGTCCTCATGATGGTCAAGAAGCTGAACAAGGAACACTTCGGTGAATTCTTGGTCGGTTTCGGACTGCTGTTCATGGGTCTCGATTTCCTGAAGAATTCTGTTCCGGACATCAGCCGACACCCTGAATTGCTGCAAGCGCTGGGGAATCTGACCGGACACGGGCTCGCCTCATACTTTCTTTTCATCATCGTCGGAACGTTGCTGACCATCATCGTCCAGTCTTCTTCCGCTGCGATGGCAATCACGCTGACCATGGCCTATGCCGGGTGGATAGATTATCCTACTGCCGCTGCGATCGTCCTGGGAGAGAATATCGGAACTACCGTCACCGCCTATCTCGCATCGCTCGGGACAACCGTGAATGCACGGCGCGCCAGCCGAGCACATACCTTGTTCAATATCTTCGGTGTCCTATGGATGACCCCGATGTTCGCCCTTTTCCTGAACCTGGTGAACACCATCGTGCCTGGAGACATCTATGCGGTCGGTGGTGCGAAGCTGTTGCCCGCGCACCTTGCGATGTTCCATACCCTGTTCAACATCGTGAACACGTTCATCTGCAGTTTCTTCGTCCCACAGTTCGCCAAACTGGTCACCATGTTGGTCCCGGATGAGGAAAAAGCCCCCGGTCCCTACAAGCTGAAGTACATACGGGCGACCTTGCAGGATACTCCCGAGCTCTATCTGCTTACGGTCAAGCGGGAACTCTCCAACATGGCGGATATCATCGCCGACATGTTCACCCGCTTCTGGGATATCTTCAGCCATCCGGAAAAACCGATGCAGGATGAGATCGAAACCCAGAAGCGTATGGAGGACCTCACCGACGAGATGCAGGAAGAAATCACGAAATTCCTCTCCCAATGCAGCATGGACAACATGAACCATGTCAGTGCACAGAATGTCTACAGCATGATGAGGATCACCAATGAGTTGGAGAGCATCGGCGACAGCTGCTACAACCTGATGATCCTCGCTGACAGGAGAAACAAGCAGAAGATCGAGATCGACATACTTGCGGTCGAGAAGCTGCTTCCTTATGTGGATTTGGTGAATCAGTTCATCCGCTTCATCCGCAGTCACCTGAACGAACATGTCACCAGTGAGAACATGGCCGTGGCGGTGAAGCTGGAGGACAGCATCAACAAGATGCGGAACATCCTCAAGCAATCGGCCTCGAAGCGGTTGCAGAACGGTGCGAACGTCCGTTCCGAGCTGCTCTACATCGATATCGTCCGTCACGTGGAGCAGATCGGAGACCACTGCCTCAATATCGTGCAGAGTCTTGCAAAATTGGGCTAGCCTTCCTCCCCAGATTCTCAGCCCAACGTTCAGGAAACCGTTCAAGATACTTCTTTGGCAGCCTGTGGTATTTCCTTGCATGCCAGGTTGCATGGGCGGCGAGAAAGAATGAGGGAAGGCCCACCACGATCAGGTAGAAGGGGCCGAGAAGCTGTGATTGCATGCTATGCCCGTATTCGTGTCGCATGATCGGATCGATACCCGCTGTACTTCGCGAGGGGCTGAAAAAGATGAACATGCCCAGGCTGACATTCACCGGTGCACGGATGAACAGGCGTTCGTGATCGCAGGTGATCTTCACCGGTCGTCCCGCCGCACGCAAAAATCCCAGCACGATTGCTCCCAGGAGGTTCTGTGGAAATTCCCAGAGCAAGCAGACCATGCGGCGGAACGTTCTTGTCATGGCAGAATTATAGCATGAAATGGTGGTGCGCACCTCCTGTTGACAGGGAGTTAGTAAATTAGTAAATTAGTAAAATCCGGAGGAACAGGATGGAAAGGAAGCACAGAAGGGAATTGGCACAACAATACCAGGAAAGGACCTTGGTGGGAGGCGTCTGTGCGATCGTGAACACTGTCAACGGCAGACGGCTGGTCGTTTCGGCAACAGAGATCGAACGATTGCGCAATCTCTTCGACTTCTCCGTATCAACCGGAAGGTTTTCCTATCTCGAGTTGCAATCGGATGCCAAGGTGCATGGCATGCAATCGTTCCGGTTCGAAGTGCTGGAGACGCTGGAAAAGAAAGAGTTGCAATCCTTGCAACAGTTCAAGGAGGACATCGAAATTCTCACCGATCTGTGGAAAGCCAAGTACGATCCTGACGTTCTGTATTGAAGCGGCATGATTGTCGGATTCCTCGCGCGCGAATTCGGTGTAAGATGGGGCATGGGAGATTTCTTGACGCCGCAGCGACGCAGTGCGATGATGGCACGGATTCGTGCGAAGGATACCAAGCCCGAACTGACTGTCAGGCAGTATTTGTTCCGGTGTGGATTCCGCTTCCGCATCCATGACAAGCGACTCCCCGGGACTCCCGATATCGTGTTGCCCAAGTATCGGACGGTCATATTCGTCCACGGCTGTTTCTGGCATGGGCACCACGGATGTACCCACTTCCGCTTGCCCTCGTCGCATGTCGATTTCTGGAGAGCGAAGATACTGCGCAATCGGGAACGTGATCAAGAGCATCTCGACCGATTGGAAAGCCTCTCATGGCGTGTGATTGTCGTCTGGGAGTGTGAATTGCGGAACAAGAGCATCAGGGAGGCCACATTGCACGGATTGGTCAACGAAATCTGGGAAGTGCCACGTGATGCAAACCGCAATCGTGGTGATTGACGCACCCAGGTCGAAATCAGTATCTATGGAGCATGGAGAAGCCCGTCTCACGCATCGCATTCCTCAAGGATGTCCTGACGTGTTCGCTCGTTTCCTACGGAGGTCCTGAGGCTCATATCAGTGTATTCCTCGATATCCTCTCGGTGAAAAGAAGGTATCTGACCGAAGAGGAATTGATGGAATTGGTCGCACTGTGCAGCATTCTGCCGGGTCCGACCAGCACACAGACGATCGTAGCGGTCGGACACAAGATCGGAGGACCGCAGCTCGCCTTGCTCACGATGCTGGTGTGGGCCCTGCCGGCACTCATCGTGATGGGTACACTCTCATTCATGTCCCAGATCTTGGGTCTTTTCCAGGTATCCCAGGAGGTCCTGCGCTTCATCGGGCCGATGGCTGTAGGATTCATCATCCTCACTGCCTTCCGAATCGGCAAGAAGGTGGTCGTCGATCCCCTGAGCGCCTCATTGATGGTCCTCTCGTTGGTGGTCACGCTCTTCATCCGTTCCCCCTGGATCTTCCCCCTGGTCCTTTTGACCGGAGGAGCGATCTCCCTGCTCACCAGCGGTGAGAAGGATCTGTTCAACCGCGTGACGGTGCGACCGCCGTGGATATATCTCATCATGTTCATCGCGATCGCATTGATCCTTCTGGTGGGTACGTTCGCGATCGATCGGAGGATCATCCATCTTGCAGAGAGTTTTTATCGCTATGGGTACCTTGTCTTCGGAGGAGGGCAGGTCGTCGTTCCGGTGATGCATAGCGAGCTGGTGGGGACTCACCAGTACATGACAGACATGGAATTCCTTACCGGCTACGGATTGGTCCAGGGCCTTCCCGGTCCGATGTTCAGTTTTGCCGCTTATGCCGGCGGCATGGCCGCACGGGACATGGGATGGCCGGTTCAGGTTGCCGGAGCGATCGCCGGCGGGATGGGCATCTTCCTGCCCGGTACGCTTCTGATCTTCTTCGTCTATCCTGTGTGGGAACAACTGAAACGGATACGTGCGATCAAGGTTGCCCTGAAAGGGATCGCTGCGGTGGCTGGGGGCATGATCGCTGCCGCTGCAGTCGTACTGCTGAGGACGAGCGGCCTTGAACCGATCAATCTTGCGGTGAGTGCGATTTCCGTAATCCTGCTCGCATCGCGGAAAGTACCTGCCCCGCTGATCGTACTGCTGGCTTTGGTCGCGGGTATCCTTCTCTGAACAGGTGTTGCCGATTCAGCGCTCCTTGGTCCGCAATCTCAACATGATCCCCTGCGCGGTCGCCTGTTCCTGCAAGGCGATGACCATCGCTGCGGCTCGTTCTGCCGTAGTCTTCAGGTCCAGTTTTTCCACTGCATCCGTAACTTCACGCAGACGCTCGAGCTGAAGGAGGTTTGCCGCCAGGCAGTAGAATCCCTTTCGTCTGCCATCATCACAGGTATGCAGCAGGTGTTCGAGGATGGTCTTTCTCTCTGCCAATCGTGCGAGGTACGTATCGAGGCCTTCGGACGCTGCTTGCTTTTGGTCATCCAGACGAGTGCTATAGCTGATGAAGGAGTCGTGCGAGGGTGTTCCTTCGTAGCGTTCACAGGGATAGATATCACATGCGTGGCAGAATTCGACGTTTCCCTGTGTACGGCTGCAACGGATGATGGGACAGGAGGGATGAAGCTCGGAGAACCGGGGACCTCCGCATCCCGGGCAACGGGAGGGTCCTTGTGTGTGATACCTGGGACAGAGGGCACAGTTCAACCCACATAATGAGAAATCGGGATAGGTCCTGACGTACGATTCCAATTTTTTTCTCGTCCTCCTCATCCCGGATATATTGCCAGTCGCCCCGCTCACGCGTAAGCTGAGCATCATCATAATCCTGCGAAGCCCATGATGCAAATCAAAACAGAGGAGGTTCCCCGATGAACCGTCCACAACCGAAACCAAGTCTCCGCCTCGATGGGACCTATCGAGCACTCCTTGTAGCGGGTGCCGTCAGCGCACTGACCATGGTATGTTTCATGATCATCCAGATAGCGGTGTTTTCAGCATGGCCGCCTCCGACCGATGTCGAAGGGATGTTCTCGCTGTTCCGGGACAATTGGTTTTTGGGCCTCTTGAGCATGGACTTGCTGTATATTGTCGACAGTGTCTTGTTGATCATCATCTATCTTGCGATGTACCGGACACTGCAGGAGTATGCTCCTGCGGCCATGTTGGTCGGTACTGTCCTGGCGATCGTCGGGGTGGGAGGCTATTTTGCATCAAATACCGCATTCGAGATGTTTTCGTTGGCCCGTCAACATGCACTTGCTGCGGACATGGAGCAGAAACGCCTGTATGTTGCAGCTGGGATGGGCATGATGGCGACCTATAGTGGAACCTCTTTCAACGTATACTACGTGTTGAACACCATCATCCTCTTCATCTATGTGTTCGTGATGCGACGCGCGGGTATATACGGGAAAGCGATTCCCCGTTATACATTGGCCGCGGGTCTGCTCATGATCATTCCCTCATCAGTCGGCATGATCGGCATGATATTCTCACTCGCATCGCTCGTGCCGTGGGCAATCTGGTTGGTACTGGTCGCACGACGGTTGCTCAGCTTCGTGCGAACCGGGCCCGCATGATGATGCCCTCTGCCGCATCGGGAAAGCAACAGGGGATCCGCTGTACTTCGGTGAAGCCCCACTGTCGGTAGATTTCCCTCGCAGCGGTCCACTGGTCGGATACGAGGAGGATTGCCGACTCGACAGTGCAAGTCCTGTGCATATGGTCCATCGCGAGGAAAAAGGCCTGCTTTCCCCGAAGTTCATTCCGGTACGATCCATCCAGTGCGAAGCTGGAGATATACAGGTCCGTCCCATCCCGATCGAAAAACCGCGTGATGTCATGGGAAAGACGGAATCTCTCGACATCGTATTCCCTTTCATGGCGCCACAGTTCGCTGCAGAAGAATCCGATCAACAAACCGTTGAAAAAGAATCCGAGATTTCCCTGCGGGAAGGTTTCGATCCTGCGCCGGTAGACCCCGGCATCCTCACACACCTTTTCATGGAAGCTGAGGCGTTCGATCTGCATGATGCGTTCGCTATGGGAAATCTCCAATGGATGCAACACGATGGACATGGCCAACTATCCCATAATCCTGGAATCGACTCAACTCCCTGAAGGCCCCGAGGGCTTCTGACATCGGACATGCACGAAAATTCCTCCTTTGTGAAACCATTGCCCCGTTCATGCGTATAACAAAGAGAATACTCTGTATCAGGCGGTAATTCGGTGGACGAGAAATCGCGATACTCCCAGTCTCGTGAACCCATGAAGCCAGGCTCCTGTGATGAGTCCGAGACAGTGAGGTCGATCCTGCATGGGGATACCGAGTCCTTCCGGAGGATCGTGGAATCCTACACCCCACCATTTCATGGACTCGCAAAGCGAATGCTGCCCGATCGTTCACCCGAGAATATCGAGGATGCCTTGCAGGAGATTTTCCTCCTTATGTTCAAAGCACTGCCTCGCTACGATCAGGAAAGACCGTTTTTCACCTGGGCTTATACGATCGCCTTGAACTACTTCCGATCACGGATACGGAAGGGCAAGCGCACCGCCAAGCACCTTGCGAGTATTCCGTATGATGAAGATATCGGTGTCTTGCAGGGAAACGGACATCAGTACCAGCCTGAGGATGCATTGATTGCTTCGGAAGCTGATCGCATCCTTGACCAGGCGATCCGTTCCTTGAAGCCGAAGTACCGAGAGGTGTTCATACTCAGGCAGTTGCAGGATATGTCCGTCACCGATACCGCCCGGACTCTGCACATTCCGGAAGGCACGGTCAAGACACTGCTGTTTCGCGCAAGACAGCAGCTGAGGCGATTCCTTTCCGATCGTACCTGGATTTCGGGAGATTGGGAATCTTGAATGAAACGGATGCTTGTCACCCGCGTATATATTGGGTGATGGGCAGGAGGAAGAGATGTGATGGACTGCAATGAATGCAAGGCATGTATCGACCGCTGGCTTGACGCATGCTTGTCGGGAGAATGGACTGATGGTCCGGACCATCACCTGGATCGACGGATCTCCGACCATCTCTCCCGGTGTCCCGACTGCAAGTTGCATCTGGAACTGGCCGAACGCATCGCCGGAACGTCGATTCGGAAGGAATCGACTTCACCTGAGCTGGTCCGACGTGTTTCAGACTCGGTTCTTGTGCGCATACAGGAAGAACAGCGATTCTCCCAGGCCCGTACCCACCGGGGATCGCATGTGCAGAAGTATCTGGTGGTGGCGGCTGCGCTGGTGATGATCACCCTTCCGCTTCTCAAGAAAGGAGATGGAGGGTTTGTGCAGGGCAAGGATCCCGGGACCGATCTTGCACAGGTCATCTTGCGATTGGACGCTCCTCAAGCCGAGCAGGTTGTGGTTGTCGGAGATTGGAATGATTGGGAGGTGGGTGCCCAACGTCTCGCGAAGAGTGAGAATGACAGGACTTGGAGCATCGAGATGGAATTGGAACGAGGTAAGGAATACCGTTACCAGTTCGTGATCGATGGAGAACGGTGGATCGCCGATCCGAATGCCTACATGCAAGTGGATGATGGATTCGGAGGCGTGAACTCCCTATTGGAGATGTAGGAGAAATCAGATGAAACAGGTAATCGCATTGGTCTTGGTCTTGGTGTTGACCATGGGGATACTTGCCGCGGAAGTGGCGCTTTCGGAAGAGGATACTGTGTTCTTGGAAGAACTGGCCTTTCAGCTGCGAAACCGCGGATGGGATGAAGAGGAACTGGCCCCGCTCATGGAGCAGGCCCGTCATATGCGGTGGGATGAGGCTCCTGTCGCAGATCCTGCGGTGATTGCTTTCGCACTGCACTATGGCACTTCTGATGAGGAAGGAAGTCCCGGCGAATTGGCGACCATGCGGGCGCGGTTGGCTTTGGAACTGGCATTCTCCACCGAGGAGATGAAACGGTTGGGGTATGGAGTCCAGGCGATAGCACAAGGTTCCGCATTGGGTTTGGCGGAGGCTGTAGCACAATTGCGAGCTGAGAAAAAGTCTCTTGGTGATGATGCTCCCGGTACACAGGTGCGTACTATGGTGCGGGAGAAAATTTCCCAACAGGTTGCATTGCGTCAGAAAGCAACCGATAGGGTAGGTTTGGGATCGATGAAACAGATCCAGGTCAAGGGGAGACCGGATTTCGCCGGATCGTCGAATCGTCCTGCTTCTGCAGGTCCCGCGAGATAGCAGGAAAGGAAGCGTGTGGTGTTGATGAAGCGGTTACAAGCCAAACCTCTTCTCGTTATACTGTGGGTCCTGTCAGCGAGCTTGCTCGCTGGCGGGACCTGGTCCGATCGTGTGCAACAGAGCATGGATTCGATTCACATGCAGGAACCCGACCGCCAACAAGTGAAGCATATATTCAGCCTTGCCGAAGCGGAACAACTCCCCTTGGCGCCACTTGAGCTCAAGTTGAACGAAGGCGTGGCAAAGAGAGTCGATACCTCCTTGTTGATCGATGCACTTCATCAGCAGATGGATATGTATGCGAAGGTGCGTTCTCTGCTGCAAGCTGCCTTCGGCATGCAGGAAACCGAAGCGATCCTTGGTATCCGGACAGTGTGGGATCGTACGGTCCTGCTGCATCAACAAGGTGTGGGTGAAGACGACTTGGTCACCTTGCTCATGAATTTCAGGCAACAAGGCAGCGAGGATCGGTGGAACAACTTCCGGTATGGGGGAGGGCTGTTGCTTGCGCTGAGACAATGGGGTCTCTCGGAAGAAGATTCCCTATCCGTCGTCGTGGCGTTGTCCCGGTCTCGGATGGCAGGGGGCGACTACCCCAGGGTGTTGGACCTGCTCAACAACGCGATTCTCCAGCGCATCAGCCTGGAGGATATGGTGAAGAGAATCATCGAAAGCGCACCGAAAAGCCGTTCCTTCACGGTGTTGGAACGCATGGTGCGATAGCAAGGAGCGTCTGTATGTATCTTGGAAAATCATGGGTGATCCTGTTGTTGCTGTGTGTCGGGATCTTGGGCCAGCTTCCTGCGGGTCAGACTGATGCATTCGTCGGAATTTCCGGATCGTACCGTTATGCCGAAGATCCCTCATTCCCGGTGCGCGGGGCTACCGTGGACATGCAGGGAAACCTCGGGCACAGGATGCTCTTGGGAGAAACCGGATTTCTCGGTTTTTCCCTCTACGGTACCGTATCACTCGACCCGGCAACGTACTCAGTCTCTGACCATTTGCTTGCTGGGATCACGAATTCGTGGTTTTTCGATGTAGGAGTGATGGAATTTGCTGTTGAGGTTGATCAATCCTTTTTCGGTTCGGAAGGTGGCGGCGCCTTCACAGTTCCCTCATGGAGCGCTTCGTACGGGTGGGAGCGCGGGTATCGGACGATCAATCCCTTCGTACAGTACAGAGGGTCCGCCACAAGCGGAGGTTCCCAGCATGGTCTTGAGCTCGGGTTCTCGTACAGTCCCTCCGTAGAACTCACCTACTCAACGACTGTCGGTGGAACGTATGCAACCTCCTTGCCCGACTTTCTCGCTACGATTGCGTTCGGAGCCGAAGGTCTGGTGGGGTATCTCTTCAATTGGGAATTTGGCGCGGAGGCTGCATATCGGTTCGCCGAGGATCCGACGGACGAATCCCTTTCCTTGCGGGCTTCCGCCCTGTTCGGCTACACTCCCTCACGTCGCATGCACATCCGGTTCTCTCCCGCGTTGGCCGCCACGCGAGAGCGTGCATCCGGAGCATGGACCATCGATGGGGAAGCACTCCTTCGCGCAGATGTCGCGATCAAGGGCAACCTCTATTGGTATGTGGAGACAGGAGCGTTCTCGAGCTTGGTACAAGACACGGTTCCTACATGGTATGTCCAGGTACGTACGGGAGTGGATGTGAGCTTCTGAACGATTCAGCACATCAGCTGACTACTGTTCCGTACACCATCCCGGCAAGGGTGGAGCATGCCACCACCAAGACGACATATGCAGAGGTCTTCTTGATTCCCAACTCTCCGGCTATGATCAGGATCGAGGGAAGCGAAAGACTCGGACCGGCAAGCAGGAGTGCCAGTGCAGGCCCTTCTCCCATTCCCGCCCCAAGCAACCCCTGGACGATCGGAATTTCCGTGAGGGTGGCAAAGTACATGAAAGCACCCGCCACCGAAGCGAAGAAATTGGCAAGGAGAGAATTCCCTCCTACCAGGGAAGCGATCCACTGGGAGGGAATCAATGCCTCCTCTCCCGGTCTTCCGAGCAGGAAACCGGCAATCAGCACTCCGGCGAACAGGAGAGGAAGGGTTTGCAGGGCAAAATCCCGGGTGGAAGAACCCCACTCTTGCAGATCTTCCTTGGTAAACCACCTGACCAATGCATACACGAGCAAGAGTGCGAATACTCCGGTGATCCCATACTTCGCTCGATAGAGGAAGTCCCAGCCGGTGCTCGTTCCGCTAGACGGAGCCCAATTGAGGAATACCAGGATACCGATCATCGAAGCCATGAACAGGCTTGTCTGCCCGAGAGTACGGGTTCCGGATTCTCCCGGGTCCTTGAACAGCCGTTCATCGGAAAGCCTTTTCTCATCTTCTTTCCTGAAAAGTGCCTGCATGATCAAACCTATCAGGATGGCTATGATTATCGAAGCGACCATCCTGGTCATTCCGAGCTTCCAGCCGAACACCTTGTAGGAGAGAATGATCGCCAGGATATTGATCGCCGGTCCGGAATAGAGGAATGAGACCGCAGGCCCGAGTCCCGCACCCTTCTTGTAGATACCCTTGAACAGCGGCAAGACCGTACAGGAACACACAGCGAGTATGGCACCGGAAACCGATGCGACCGAATAGGCGACCAGCTTGTTGGCTTTTGGCCCGAGATACTTCATCACCGCTTGCCGATTGAGGAATACGACCACCGCACCGGCGATGAAAAGAGCAGGGACCACGCATAGCAGTACGTGTTCATGGGCATAGTCGGAGAGCATGAGGAATGCCTCCCGTATCGCTCCTGTGACGCGTGGATGGGAAAACGGGATGAAGAATGCTGCAAGGAACACTCCTGCGACGACCAAGAGCTTCTTGTTTTCCGAAAGTTGTTTCATCGCCATGACATCACCTTGTTGCCGGTTGTGTGGCATGCATGCCTGCCAACATCAGTTGGCGGCAAGGATAATTGCTACTATCTGGTCTCTGGTGAGCAGTTTGCCGGAACTTTTCACCTCGCCGTCGATAGCCAAGGCGGGAGTGATCATGACTCCCATGTCCATGATCCGATCGATGTCATCGATCTTCTCGACAATCGCATCGATGGCAGTCTCCGCAATGGCCTGCCTGGCGTTTGCCTCGAGGGCTTTGCATTTGGGACATCCGGTCCCGAGAATCTGTATGCGCATGAGGTGCCTCCATGAGTTTCCATTATTGGAAACTGTTCCGGACGTGTCAAGCGAAACGATTGACAAAGTTTCCAATTATTGCAACCTTTCTCTCATGGATAGGAAGCGATACGAAGAATCGGCAAAGATGCTGCGGGCCCTTGGCCACCCGATGCGGCTGGCGATGGTCGAAGCGTTGAGGAAGCGATCGTGGTGCGTATGCGAGCTCGCTGCGATCTTGGGCTTGGGCAAGTCTGCCGCATCAAAACACCTGTCTTCATTGAGACAAGTGGGCGTCATCCGCATGGAACGTCAGGGAACCCAGGTCATCTGCACCCTTGCCATGCCCTGTGTCGTCGATATGATGGCGTGTTCCATCGATCGGCAGGGCCGGAGTTCCGAGGAAATACAGGACTGTTGTTCCGTTGAGAAGGAGATTTCCATGGTATCAAGCCAACGTATCATGTTTGTGTGCATCCATAACTCGGCACGGAGCCAGATGTGCGAAGCGTTCGTTCGGCACTTTGCAGCCGATAGGTTCGAAGTCCATAGCAGTGGTATCGAATCCGGCAAGCTCAACCCGCTTGTCGTCCAGGCAATGGCTGAGATAGGCCTATCCATGGAAGGGCACCATGCAAAACGGGCGCAAGAGTATATTGACCGCAAGGAAGAATTCGACTATGTGGTTACGGTCTGTGATGAAAGCAGCGCAGAGCGGTGCCCGATGTTTCCCGGCAAGCACCAGCGCTTGCACTGGGGTTTCCCCGACCCGAGTGCGATCCAAGGAACCGATGAGGAGAAGTTGGTTGGCATTCGGGTGATCCGGGATGCGATCAAGACCAAGGTTGAGTCCTGGCTCGATCAGACCTGATCTTCGGATGTGGTGCCACTCTTTCTTTGATACAGTGGATGCTGTCGCGATGATCGAGAGTATCCGGTCTGTCGGAGGCGCGTTTCATGGAGCGCAAGAGAACGGTTGGGATGGCAAGCCTCA
This sequence comes from Spirochaetales bacterium, assembly GCA_018433865.1. Classification (GTDB taxonomy): domain Bacteria; phylum Spirochaetota; class Spirochaetia; order Sphaerochaetales; family Sphaerochaetaceae; genus UBA8525. Next base: position 248,395 of record JAHDQJ010000006.1, read on the forward strand.
TGCAAGTGAGGGTGCTGGGACTCGGATGCATGGCATCGGATTGCACGCAGAACCACTGTGTGAGTGCGAGATCCTCGCAACCCCGACATCGGGGTACCCTTTGAGGATGCTTGGTGAACGTTCATGGGGTGACTTTCGACGGGAAGGCAGGGGCATGCACCCGTCGCCCGATCTCTCGAATCACCACAGGTTGCTGGCGTGCCTGATGCACGTGTCCGGACCGGGAAACAGACCTGGGTCGATCATGGGAAAGGATGTGCGCATGGCCGAAAGATATCGGAGTGCTGATACGGTATCAGTAAGACCCGGAGGTAAGATATGGGAAAGAAATCCGGCACGAGACAGGGTATGGGGTTCTTTGAGCGGTATCTGACACTGTGGGTGCTTCTCTGCATGGCTATCGGGGTGTTGATCGGCGTGTATCTGCCGCAAATTCCCGGATTCCTCTCGCGTTTCGAGTATGCGAATGTTTCCATTCCCGTTGCGGTCCTCATCTGGCTCATGATCTACCCGATGATGCTCAAGGTAGATTTTCACAGCATCCGACAGGTAGGGCAGAATCCTCGTGGCCTGATCATCACGTGGATTACGAATTGGTTGATCAAACCGTTCACCATGTATGCGATCGCGATGTTTTTCTTTTATGTCGTGTATCGTTCGATCATCCCCAAGGATCTTGCGAGACAGTATCTTGCCGGCGCGGTGCTGTTGGGAGCTGCTCCGTGTACTGCCATGGTCTTCGTATGGAGCCATCTCACCAAAGGGAATCCTGCCTATACCTTGGTACAGGTTGCTACGAACGACCTCATCATCCTTGCTGCATTCGTGCCGATCGTGGCACTGTTGTTGGGCATCTCCGGTATTTCGATACCGTGGATGACGCTTTTCCTCTCTGTCGTCCTCTTCGTGGTCATTCCTCTCGGTGCAGGGTGGTTTTCCCGTGTGATCATCACGAGAAAACGTGGATCGGACTATTTCGAACAGACATTCATTCCGAAGTTCTCACAAGTCACCATCACCGGACTGTTGCTCACGCTCATCATCATATTCTCATTCCAGGGACAGACCATCGTGGACAATCCCTTGAACATCGTCCTCATCGCGATTCCTTTGGTCATACAGACTTTCCTCATCTTTTTCGTGGCATACCTCTGGGCAAAGGCCTGGAAACTCCCGCATGAGATCGCAGCACCCGCAGGGATGATCGGGGCTTCGAACTTCTTTGAGCTGGCAGTGGCAGTCGCCATCTCTGTGTTCGGCTTGAGTTCTCCTGCAACAGTCACGACAGTCGTGGGCGTATTGGTGGAAGTTCCGGTCATGCTTACCTTGGTCAAGATTGCCAACAGTACCTTCCATTGGTTCAAGGAGCATCCTGAACCAACAACCCTGTAGCAAAGAACCGATTGACAGTATATATACCTAGCACTACAATGCATTGTAGTGCTAGGTATGAGGCACGATGGGAGAATCATGGTACTGCCAAAGGATCTGGTTGCAGCTTCAGCCACTCCGATCATCCTCGCGTTGCTCAAGAAGGGTGACAGCTATGGATATGAGATCATCGGGAAGGTCCGAGAGGTATCCGATGATCATATCGCATGGACCGATGGGATGCTCTATCCGGTATTGCACCGGATGGAGGGAGCGGGATTCATAGAATCCTACTGGAAGCAATCCGATTCAGGAAGGAAGCGCAAGTATTATCACATCACCGATGCAGGGATGGCTGAGTATGAAATACTACGTTCACAGTGGTTCGTCGTACACCGGGCCCTGCAGATCCTCGAAGACGCACCGCAGGAGCACATTCATGTTTGATCTGGAATCGCAGCTGAGGATATGGAAATCCCACATGGTGTCGTTAGGATCCATCGGATTCGAAGATGTGCAGGAGTTGGAGAATCACCTGCGGGATACTATCGAAGACTTGGTCGCGCGGGGTCTTGGGGAGGAAGAAGCCTTCCTACTCGCGGTGAAGCGGCTTGGTGATGCCTCGAGCGTGCAGGAAGAGTTCCGCAAGGTCTCCACGGAGGATCTGTGGCTCCAGCTGTTGGTCCGGTCCGACAGCCCTGCGCTCAGGCGAAGGGATCGTTCCGAATTGGTCTTCGTGATCGGCCTGGCATTGCTGGGAGGATTGTTGGCAAAGATTCCTGCGCTCTTCGGATTCGGCGACATCGATGCGCATGGGATGATCTACCTGCGCAATGCGGGAATATTCGCATGCTTTCCTGTCGCGCTCTATTTCATGCGCAAGCGTTCGCTCCCCATGTGGCGAAGCGTTGCAGCATTGACGGTCTTCATGGCCTATGCAACGATTGTCAACGTCTATCCTTCTTTCGAACCCCATCATACGGCAATGCTTGGCGCAGTGCATGCGCCAATACTGTTCCTCTATCTGCTGATGTACTTCTACGGAGGTCCCGACGTGGCACCAAGGGGAGAAAAGAAGTCTTACAACGGGTGGAGGAGTGCGAACACACGGTTGAATTTCATCCGGTTTGCAGGAGAGTCGTTCATCTACGGAGTACTCATCGGACTTGGTGGAATAGTCTTGATCCTTCTCACGATGGGAACATTCTCCCTGGTCGGCATCGATGTCGAATTCTTCGTGAACGATTGGATGGTGCCGATGGGCTTGTTCGGGATCTTGCCCGTGGCAGCCTATCTGGTGGATAAGAAAAAGAGTCTGATCGAGAGCATCGCTCCGGTTCTCGCGAAGATTTTCACGCCACTGTTTCTCATGGTCCTCGTGAGCCTGGTCGTGGCCTTCATGATGAATTCCTTGGCTCCCGGTGACAACCGCATGATGTTGATCTGGTTCGACCTCGTGCTTGCGGTGGTGTTGGGACTCGCGCTCTATGTGATGAGTTCGAAGGACCCGTCGCACGGCGTATCCCTCTGGGATCATCTCACCCTCGCTCTGATCATCGTGGCGATCATCGTCGACATGATTGCGTTCACAGGCTTGCTCGCGCGCTTCTTTTCAGGTGGATTCACCGCGAACAAGAGCGCAGCGCTCGGGGAGAATATCCTTTTGCTCGGGAACCTCGTGATGATGGCATTCGGATATGTACGCTACATGTACTGCAAACGGTCTTTCCAGGATATCGTGGTCATGCAGATGCGGTATCTCGACCTCTATGCCCTGTGGGCGATCGTGGTGATCGTGCTGTTTCCCCCCATCTTTTCCTTCCGTTAGGAGCGAGGGGGTTGACGCATCGGATTTGTCGGCATACCATGTGCGGACGACGTGATTTAACACCAACTTGCAGCGTCGAAAAACAAATCGCTAAAAGGAGCATTCCATGCACTACACACAGGTTGTTGTCTCTACAAAAGAGCGGATCAGCGAGATCTATCCCGTTGATGGAGTTTCCTATGCCGCTGAGCTTGAAATCCATTCGATCGGTTGTATCGGGGGGATGGCAGGTCTGGATGAACATGTCATCACGCTCTCGCTTGCACAAGGTGAGACCCAGATAGGTTCCTTGAGGCTTGAGTTCCCCACCGTACGAAGGACAGAAGGAGGACAGGGCGAAAGGATGCTCATTGCACAACAGGGAACGACGAAGGAGCGACGATTCACCCCTTGGGCTGAACAGCGTATCCGAGAAGCGGTCGTACAGTACGTGAGGATGCGAACAAGTTGCCATGCGTGGAAAAGCGAGCTTTCAGCCGTCACGATGAGGCTGTGATGCGGGTCCCCGGGTCCGCTTGAAATCATGTCCGATTGTTTCTGTATTGAAAAAGGCCCCTTCCGAAGAATTACGGTCCCTGGGGTGCAACAACTTGAGGACTCTTGTTCTTGCCTCTATTTCCTCTGTCATTGCACTTTATTACTTTCTGATACAATATCTCATGAAAATATTGTGAAATATTTATCCTTAAAACTTGAACTCGTGTCAATAATTATGTGTATGGAAGGTGTGAAAGTCTTTCTGGCCGCGTTGACGCCTGCGGGCCCTCATGATAGTGTTGCAGGTAGCTCAATCACCAATTTGGAGGTAGTATGAAACTCAGGAAGATCATGATTGCCATGGCACTTCTCTTGACAGTGTCCCTGGCGCTCTTCGGCGCGGGTACCGGCGAAAAACCAGCGGCCGCGAAAGCTGACGAACCGTTGACAGGAAAGGTCTCGCTCTATGCGAGCATCACTTCGATCGAGCCCATCATGGCCGATTTCAAGGCGAAGGTCGGTGTCGACGCGGAATATACCCGCCTTTCGACCGCCCGCTTCATCTCTACGGTCCTGACCGAGTACCAGGCGAACAAGCTCATGGCCGATGTCGTACAAGGTCCGCTCCCGATCCTCGAGATACTGAAGGAACAAGGCGTGCTGGCGAATTACCAGGCAAAGGCAGCCGAAGGGTATCCCGACTGGGCGAAGAGGGACGGCATCTACCTGTTCGGCATCGAATATGTGGGACTGATCTATAACACCGATCTGGTCTCGAAGGAAGAGGCTCCGAAGCGCTATGAGGATCTTGCGGATCCGAAATGGAAGGGACACATCGTCATGGCGAACCCCGCGAGCCATGCAACGACGATCAGCTGGTTGGTCGGTCTCAAGGAGAACGTCTTCGCCACGGAAGCCGAGTGGATGGCCTTCGTCCGCGGTCTTGCTGCCAATGAGCCGATGTTCGTAGCATCATTCGGTCCGACTCCCGCTCCGATTGCCAGCGGTGAGAAGAAGATCGGAATCTCGATGCCGAAGTACATCGTGACCAACGCCCCCGCACCGCTCGACTATGCAAAGCTCTCCCAGCCGATGCTCGGGTCTCCCCGTGCGATCGCAATCACCAGCGATGCGCCGAATCCCCGTGCTGCGGAGGCTTTCCTCGAGTACTGGCTCAGCGACGGTGCGATGGGAATCCTCGCGAACGACGTAGGCGAGTATGTGCTCACCCCGGGCGTCTATCCCCCGATACCGGGCATCTCCGAGACGGAAGTCATTCCCATCAGGGAACTCTCCGACGAAGAGATCCAGAAATGGGGCGCCGAGTTCGAAAAGATTTTCGCACTCAAGTAACAATACAGTACCATAAGGCAGGGTAGGCGATGCAAATCACCATTACAGGATTGAAAAAACATTATCATTCCGAAGGGAAGACCATTCGGGCACTGGACGGTGTGAACCTCACGATAGAAGCGAACAAGATCTTCACCCTCTTGGGACCCAGCGGATGCGGCAAGACGACGCTCTTGCGTTGCATTGTCGGGTTGGAGACTCCCGATGAAGGAGAGATCAAGATCGGCGACACGATCGTATGGTCCAACGAGAAGAATATCTATGTCCCCACCGAAAAGCGGGAACTTGGCATGGTGTTCCAGACGTATGCCATCTGGCCCCACATGAATGTGTTCAACAACGTCGCCTACCCCTTGCAAAACATGAAGATGCCCAAGGACGAGATTGCGAAGCGTGTCGCAAAGACGCTGAAGTTCGTGCAGCTGGAAGGTTTCGAGAACCGTCCGGCAACAAGACTCTCCGGTGGTCAGCAGCAACGTGTCGCGCTCGCCAGGGCGTTGGTTGCGGAGCCGAAGGTCATTCTCTTCGACGAACCGCTTTCGAACCTTGATGCGAAGCTCCGCGAGGAGACCCGGAAGGAGCTTCGCATGTTCCTGGGAGAACTCGGCATCACCGCGGTCTATGTGACACACGATCGGGTGGAAGCGCTTGCGCTTTCCGACATGATCGGTGTCATGCGGGCGGGCAATATCGTGGAGTTGGGAACTCCGAAGAAAATCTACTTTGATGCCGATCATCAGTTCGTCGCTGATTTCATCGGAAGGGCAAACCTGATTCCTGCAAAAGTGACCGAGGAGACTTCCGAGCATTCGCTGGTCACGACCGCGATCGGGTCCGTTGTTTGCCAAAAGAGGAGTTTCGATCCCTCGGATGAGCTGACCCTTTGCATCCGGCCGGAGTTCCTCGACTTCAAGCCTGCGTCCGATGCCATCAACCGCATCACCGGTGTCGTGGAACAGATGGTGTTCGTCGGAGAGGTCTATGAGAGCGAGATCAGGGTGGGTACCGAGCTCATCTTCGCGAAGCTGGATCCGCAAACCACGCTCAAGGAGGGGGACCACGTCACCTTCAGCATGAAACCGGAGCATTGTCTCTTGGTTTCCCGATAGGGGGCGGTCATGGAACGGCGTCACTCGAGACTCACCTACACCCTGATCACGATAGTCAGCCTGCTTACCGTCGCTCCGGTGGTCATGCTGGTCATCGGGAGTTTTTCGAAGAATCTCCGCGCGTTCGGAGATTTCACCCTCAGCAAGTATATCGCGGTGTATACGGATCCCATGCTCGTGGAGACCGCAGGCAATACCTTGGTGTTCGTCCTCGGATCCGCAGCGTTCGCCACGGTCCTCGCGCTATTCCTCGCTTACTTGAACAACCGAACGAACATCCCGTTCAAATTCCTCTTCAAGGTCCTTTCCGTAGTGCCGATGATGATTCCTCACGTGTTGTTCGCAGTCAGCTGGGCTTTGCTCCTCAATCCTTCGAACGGAATCTTGAACATGTGGCTCCAGCAGTTGTTCGGACTGGCCAAGGCTCCGTTCAATATCTATTCGATGCCCGGCATGATCATGGTGGAGGGCCTGCTCGACCTGCCCATCGCGTATCTGATCATCTCTCCCGCCATGGCATCATTCGATGTCTCGCTCGAGGAATCCTCACGGGTATTCAAGGGCGGACCGATGCGCACCCTGTTCAAGATCACGCTCCCGGTGCTTCGGCCGGCGATTCTCGCCGCCTTCATCCTCTGCATCGTGCGTGTGCTCGCATCCTTCGCCGTTCCCTCGGTTCTGGGAATGCCCGGCCGGATTTATGTGCTGAGCACGTACATCTACCGGACGGTGACGATGAGTCTCATCGCCGACTATGGAAAGGCCGCGGCGATCGGGATGAGCATCCTGGTACTCTCGATCACCCTGATCTACATCTACCGCTACTACACCCGGTTCAGTGACAAGTACGTGACGATCAGCAGCCGCGGATTCAAGCCTGCGGTCGTGGAATTGCGCAAGGGGAAGATTCCTCTCTTCATCATGCTCATCATCATCTCTTTCATCCTGATCGTACTCCCGGTTCTCGTGCTTCTCTACACCTCGTTCATCCCCTATATCATGGTACCGAACGGCCAGGCATTCGCCGCGATGAGTCTCGCGAACTGGAGAACCGTCATCAGCGATCCTATTTCCATCAAATCATTAGGCAACAGCCTCTTCTTGGGAATCGTCGGTGCGACGGTCGGTTCCTTCCTCTCCATCCTCGTGGCGTATGTGATCGTGAAGGTGAAGACGAAGGCTTCCGGGTTCCTCGAATCGATCAGTTTCCTCTCATTCTCCTTCCCCGGCATCGTCATCGGTATCGGGTTCATGTGGTTTTTCGTACGTACACCGCTGTATGCAACCATCTGGGCCCTGTTCTTCGGGTACATCGCCACCTATTTGCCGTACGGCATCAGGCCGATGACCAGTGCGTTCGTCCAGATCCACGGGAGCCTGGAGGAATCGTCCCTCGTCTGTGGCGCATCGTTCGCCACGACCATGAGAAGGGTAGTGATTCCCCTGCTCGTCCCCGGCATCGTAAGCGGGTGGGTGCTCATGGCAACCATGTTCTTCCGTGAACTGTCGTTATCGGTGGTGCTCAGCAGACCCGGTACCGAAGTCCTTGCCGTGCAGATCCTGCGGTTCTCCGAGGACGGACAGTGGGGCAAGCTTTCCGCGCTCGGCCTGATCATGATCTTCTTCTCGACATTGATGGTCGTGGGAGTGAACCTGATCGGAAACCGATTCAAACCGGGTGAAGCGAAAGACAGGAAACCTGCATGATCAACACAAGGAGGCGACCGCAAGGCGCCTCCTTCTTATTGCTGGAGTGCTTCGGACCTCCATGTCCAATGAGATCGGTCATACGAATGTTTGTTTCATGATGTGAACCGTTTGCCTGCATCTAGCGGTTGCCAAAGCTCGGATTTGATTTATAATTGTATGATGAACCCTGCAGGATAGCACTCTTTGTGCAATTCATGGAAAGTGCGGCTATGTGAGATATGGACAGGAGTACGGATGGGAAATGCAACAATATTGGTCATCGGTGTATCTGACTCCGACCTTTCCCGGATTTCGGAGAGTTTGGCAGCATACAGGATCCTTGCCGCGTGTGATGTGACGCAAGCCTACGGGATGCTCGAAAGACAGCAGACGATCCAGATCGTGATCATTGATCTCGACATGCCCGATTCGCGTGGCATGCAGCTCCTTGCCATGGTGAAATCCGAACCCAGGTTCTCCTCCACTCACGTCATCATCCTGACCCGTAGCGATGATCCTGACCAGGAAATTTCCGGATTGCGGCTCGGTGCGGACGACTATCTGCGCAAGCCGATCCTGAAGGAGACGCTTCGGGCACGGATCGACATGCATTTCGAGCTTGCCAAGCAAAAAGTCCTGGAACAGCAGCTCAAGGACCAAGGACAGCTGTTCAATGCCATCTTCCAGCAAGCTCCCATCGGTATTACGATCTCCCATGACAGTGAACCGCGCAGCGATGGGAGTGACGACCTGTTCGATGTGAATCCGCTGTTCGAGCGGATCACCGGAAGAAGCAAGGACGAGCTCATCAGTCTCGGATGGTTGAATATCACCCACCCGGATGATCGTGCACGGGACCTGCAGTACTACATGCAACTGCAGGAGGGACAGATTCCCAGTTATGAGATGGAGAAACGGTACCTGAGGCCCGATGGCTCAAGCGTATGGGTACAGATGATCGTAGCTCCGCTCAAGGTATCGGGAACGAAATCGTTCAACCATATTTGCCTCGTCCAGGATATCTCGAAACGGAAGGAGATCGAACAGACCTTGGCTGAGAGCGAACGGAGCAAGTCGGTACTGCTCGCACATCTGCCCGGGATGGCATATCGGTGCAACTATGATCATGATTGGACGATGCAATTCGTCAGCGAAGGTTGTCATGAGCTGACCGGGTATGCCTCGGATGAGTTGTTGCACAACAGGAGCATCTCGTACAATGAGTTGATCGCTCCGGAGTACCGTGACTACCTGTGGCAAAAGTGGGAGTTGACGCTTTCCCACCGGGAACAATTCAGAAGCGAGTATGAGATCATCACTGCTCGGGGCATCCGCAAGTGGGTCCTCGAGCTGGGGCAGGGAATCTTCAACGGACAGGGAGAGATCGATGCCCTCGAGGGGATCATCCTTGATATATCCGAGCAGAAGCGGGTCGAGGATGAGTTGACCTACCACACCGAGCATGAAATCTGGACCGGATTATACAACCGCCGCTATTTCGAGAGCCTGCTTCGTCACGATGCGATTGTCTTCAACGAAGGCTCGCGGGCGGTCATCTCGGTCAATCTCAGTTCGGTGCAGATCCTGAGCATGAGCTACGGTTTCCAGTACAGCCAGGATATCATCCGACGTGCAGCCGACGCTTTGAAGGAACTGTGCAGCACTTCCGTCCAACTGTTCAATACCTACGAATCACGATTCGTTTTCTACGTGAAGGGGTATGCCGGCAGAGCACAACTGCATGCCTTGTGTACGAAGGTCAATGACATGCTTGCTTCCCTGTTGGCCATTGAGCGGATAGGGTGGGGAATCGGAGTCATCGAGATTGACGATTGGAACAAACATGATGTGGACTTGTTGCTGAAAAACCTGCTCATCGCATCTGAGAAATCGCTTGCCAACTTCGAGCAGGATATCGGAATCGTCTACTTCGACAAGGTGATGGAGAAACAGATTGCCCGTGAGGAAGAAATCACCTCCGAACTCTTCCGGATAGCAGATGGCGAAGCTCCCGGGAATCTCTTCCTTCACTATCAACCGATCATTGATCTTGCATCAGATACCATTTGCGGATTCGAGGCTCTCGCCCGCATGAGAAGCGAGGCGTTGGGCAATGTGCCTCCGCTTGAATTCATCCCGATCGCGGAGAAGACCAAACTCATCATACCGCTCGGTGAGATGATCATCCTCCAGGCCTTCCGATTCCTCAATGAACTGGCGGTGCATGGACACGGATCAGTTGCTGTCTCGATCAATATCTCTGCGCTCCAACTGCTTCACAAAGGGTTCGTCGACAAGCTTTTCACCATGATCCACGACACCAAGGTTGATCCTCGGAACGTCAGCCTGGAGATCACGGAGTCGATCCTCGTCTCGAATTATCAGGAGATCAATCGGGTTCTCGGCCAGATCCAGCATCTGGGCATCCAAATTGCTCTCGATGATTTCGGTACCGGCTACTCTTCTCTCTCGAGGGAGCGTGAGCTGAATGTGAGTTGCATCAAGATAGACAAGTATTTCATTGATAAGCTCCTTATCTTGAGCCATGAGGAGTCCATCACCGGAGATATCATCTCCATGGCACACAAGATGGGGCATTGTGTCGTCGCAGAAGGCATCGAACATGAGAGGCAGATGCACTACTTGAGGATGTTCGGTTGTGACAAGATCCAAGGGTACCTGATCAGCAAGCCGGTCGGTTCCCGGGAAGCGCTCAAGCTGCTTGGGGACCAGAAGTGCGACACGTGAGCCATTAGTGGGTAACACCGGAAAAAATCCTTGTCTGCGCGTCAAGTACCTGTCAATATGGATTTGGGGTAAGCGTGTGGTCATCAAGAGACGGTTGGCGGTGGCGATTTTCCTTGTGTGTGCATGCCAAGTCGTGTTCCCAGGTTCTTCGGACCGTTCCATCGGCTTCGGGGCTTCAGTGTTCTCCAGCACAGTGACGCTACGATATGCCATCGGGAAAGTCGCACTGGATGCCTCGGTGCAGTACCCAATCGTTCCGGCCCTCGTGGTGATGGCCATGGAGGGGACATGCATGCCCGCGCTTTTCGTGTGGAGCCTCGGTGCATATGGCGAGGTGTACGAGGGTAATCGCTTCTCCCTTTGGGCAGGTCCCTCCGTATGGACGATCACGAAGGCGTTCGCGCGTATGGTGGTCACTACCTATGGTGTGGACGTGCAGTTGGTTTTTGATCCTCGGAAGGATTCGGAATACTGGTCGCTCGGATTCATGATTCCGATGATATTGCAGGGGGAGATGGTACATTCCGATTCTTCGGTTGCATGGGCTTGGGAGGAGTTCGGTCTTGCCATTGTCCCGACCGTACGGGTGATGTGGAGATTCTAGGAAGCTTCGACACACCTGGATTGTTCCCGTACGGAATGTGTTCGGACAGGAGGGAGTATGAAAAAAGTAGGTGTGCGTATCTTGGTGGTGTTGTTGTGCATGCCCATGGTATTCGCAAATCCGACCGAGACCGACTCTTTACCGGAGGGGATGCCAAAGGCGCAAGAGTTCACGCGTGTGACCATCGGCCTCACCTCGGTGCTGTATGTGGCACTTGCAGAGTTCTCCTACATGATGGGGGAGGAAATTCCCGGTATGTCCGGCTCTGTGGACTTCATGGGAAACACCACGGATGTCTCATGGAGCGACTGCGATCTCGGTGCACTCTTCAGTGAAGATCCTTCGGATGCAGGCAGCATGATCATCAAGCATGGGACACACAAGGTGCACATCGCAGGGGATACGCTGGAGAATATGATCGATGTGACCATCTCCTATCACCAGGATGATGAGCTCGGGGGAACCTACCATATCGAGTATCTGTCCCGGACAGTGCATTACGGTGAGGAGGGGGAACACGAGGAGGTCGTCGCCTTCCTGGTGGATGGCAAGGACATCCAGGATTCGATCGAGGCTCTTGAGAACTTGTGACATGCAGCCTGATGGTTCTGGGCATCGGAAGGAATATCAACACGTACCGTTCGCCCGTGCAACTCGCAGACGTGCCATGCGGACCATGCAGATCAAATAGTTGTGTTCTGACCGGTTCTTTGCCTGTTCCGCCCTGTGTTCCAAAGTAGCTACATCAAGGAGCCAGTCAGTCCTGAGTTTTCCCATCCCAAGGAAAGCCTTCAACCACATCATGTGATTCTCCGGAAGTTGTTTGCTTGACTCCACCTCAATGATCTCATTGACCAGATCATCATACCGTGGGAATCGCATGGTTGCGCTACTGTCCGAATAATACAGCTCCTGTACACATAATCCTTCCTGGTTATCAAGGAATCTCCCATCATCCTCGACGGTTTCCATGAGATACAGGAGGAACAGGCTGGCAAGGTCCTTCCCTTCGGATTTCCTCACGATACGACCCAGGCGTTGGACTCGTTGCCGTTCGGCTGAGGTTCCGGATGTAATGATTCCGATGTCAGCTGCAGGAACGTCGAATCCCTCGTCAAGAGCTTTGCAGCACACAAGTATTCTGGCCGATGCAAACTTGTACCGCTCCATGGCTTGACTCTTCGCTTGTTCTCCCATCTGGCTATGATACCGCACTACCTCCCCAGGGTATCGTGCTTCCAGCATCAGAAAAAGTTCTTCTGTCTGACGTATCCTTTCCGTGAAGATGATGATCTTCGAAGTGGGATCCGCTGCGTCGATGATGTCGAGCGTACAATCTATCCGGATGGTTGACTCATGAAGCACCGCTCTCCGCTTATACAGGAGAATCAGCAGTTTCCTCGCATCCGAAGCCATGACCATATCCTGTGAGCGGGCCACGCGACGCACCACCATGAGAAACTCCTGTCGGTCGATATGTTTGGGCATGAGCCTCTTTTTCAGTCGGTTTGTCAGTTTGTTTATCGCGAATGTGAGTCGTTCATAGAGATCCAGGTCATTGGGAGGCAATGCTATGCCGACCCGATAGAGTACGCATCCGGTGATGATCTGTTGGCGAATTGCATCAGAGAAATCGTAACTGAAGATCAGGGGGCCCAAGGCAGGAACGAGAATTCTTTCGAAATCCTCTGTCTGTGGGGTGGCGGAAAGACCGATGGTGTACAACCTATCCGATTGTTCCTTCCGCAATCCGGGAATGAACTCGAAGATCCTTCTGTTCTCCTCGCTTGCATAGTGGTGACACTCGTCGGCAATGATCAATACCGGAGCTCCTGAGCGAAGCAATGCAAGCATATGCAAGGAAAACGTTTGCCTGGCTGAGTTGATGACATAGAGCATGATCTTCCTGTCAGGCGAATCTTTATGACTCCCCTGCCAAATGCCGATGTCCTTTCGAGAGATTCCCAAGGAACCCCCTTGTTCCAAGATCACATTTCTCCATTGCTTGACCATGAATAGTTTCGGAAGGATGATTCGGACCTTCAAGCATCCTCCATGAACCTTGTCAAGTTCACGAAAGCCTCCCAATGCCATGAAAGTCTTTCCGGCTCCGGTGACGACTTGCACGATTCCACGCCCACCGTGTTCCAACCACGTTTCGATGCACTCTGTCTGCCATCGATAGGGTGATAGATCCACGGCAATTTCCTCCCCGGTACGGCTTTTATACTGTGGTATCATTCATGATACTTGCATTGACACGGATTATAGCATAGCATCAAAAATCATTCTTACATGAAAAAGAGGTCGCCGATGGATTATGAGATGCTGTATGCACAGACTCAACAGCTTTTGAAAAAGTGGAAGGACACATCTTCCTTGATGGCAAAATATCAAAGGAGCTTGGCAAAGGCATTCGAATCGGGAGATCTCAAGGCCGCGAACAGGGATATCGAGTCAGTGACAGCAGTTGCAAGAGAAGCTTCCGATATGCTCGGACTGATGGAACACACGTTGGATGGATTTGATCCCAAAGCATATCTGGAGAGTGGTGATTACACTGAGCATCTGCTCGCAGCATGTCGTGAGCAAGGTGTCGATGTAGTCGGTACGTTTCCAAACTTTGAGATGTTCCCTTTCAAAGTCAGGATCGATGTGGAAAATCAGGATATCTATCTTGATCGGAAGAAGATTTCTTGCATGAGGCCGCAGCATTTTGTACAGACGGTCAAGACGGGCAGGGATCGCCTGATGAAGGTTTCGTTCAATGCCAGTCAATTCGTTCACGAATTGTCCACTGTATATGATATCGCGGTGATGAAGCTCGGCAAGCATGCGGATGCAGACATATACTTGAGCACTCTCTATAAGTTCTTGGTCCCGATGAGTCGTGCACGGAAGGAGTATGACCTTCAAAGCTTTGCGTTCGATCTGGCCAGATTATATGACGCGGAACCGGTGATGACGAAAGATGGCCGATCCTATCAATTCGGGCCGAGCAGACAGAATGCGAAGGCCATCAGGATCTTGGATCGGGAAGGTCATGAAGAGTATTTGGCCACGATTCGATTCTATGCCTGATGCGTGCGGGAGGTTGCATGGAAACAGGAACTAGTGCGGGGTATCTGGATCAGCATAATTCGACCATAGTCAGACTGACACAAGGTGAGGCTCCGGAAGGAGATTCCCTCCTTGCGCAACTTTCAGTGGGAACAGACTTCATCGGTGATTTCTTGCGGGACAGGTACCTCCGGGAATTCCTCCCGGCAGGCGGGAGCAAGATAAAGTTCCTGACGGGACAGCCGGGAAGTGGCAAGACACATACGTTGCATATGATTTCCATGATGGCGAGACAAGAAGGATTCGTCACCATACGATTCTCAGCGAGAAACACTTGGTTGCATGATTTCAAGGAAATCTACCTTGAGATACTCAGGCAATCGGATCTTGATGCATTGCTGGCTTCTTGCAGTCGAATCATCATCGAATCACTGGGATTCGATCCCAACGATATTCCCGAAGGTACCACATTCATCGATTACTTGGGACAACGGGGACAAGGTGATGCGCTGACTCGACGCGAAATTCGGCTTCAATTGAGAAAGTTGTTCATGGACAACAAACTTCTGGACAACAATTTCGCACTCGCCTGCAGCCTACTCTGCGGAGGGATGCTTGGGCATCCATTCTTGGAGAACCAAAGCAGAATGACGTTGCTCGGATGGTTGCATGGTGACAAGTCGATCAAACTGGCCGCCTTGCGACCCTTGGGCCTTTCCGCTTCGCGAGTCACCAAGTTCAATGCCCGTCATATGCTTCGTTCACTGTCCGAAGTCGTTCGGTTCAGTGGACACAAGGGATTGCTGGTCTGTATCGACAATCTGGAAGTCTTGGTGGATAAGTCCAGCCTGAATCCCATGCATTACACGAAAATGAAGCGTGATGATACGTATGAGAGCTTTCGGCAATTGATCGATGACATTGACAATTTCAGGAACATCATGTTCCTCATGGCGTTTGACAAGGCTCTGTTGGACAATGAGAATACTGGTATCAAATCGTATCAAGCGCTTTGGATGCGGATCCAGAATGAGATTACGGGCGACCGCATCAATCGGTTCAGTGATATCCTGGATCTCGACGCCGTGGCACTGCAAGTATATTCTCCCCAGATGCTCGTTGAGATGTCGAGAAAACTCGCTCAGGTAGTGAATGGCATCGAAGTACAGGCACAGCCTATTGACGAGCGGAAGGCTATGGAGGTATTGCGAATGGCACGGCTGGGAGGAGCCTCGATCCCCAGGCTGGTCAATCGCATGACCATGGAAACCACCGGAGGAGCATCATGACGTTCGATTATCCAGCCCGACATATGATAGAAGCATTACGATCCGGCATTCCTTCCCGGGCAGTAGGCCGCTATTTTTCCGAATCTCGCGGAGAAATCTTGCAAGAGATCATCCACGATCTTGATGGTGTACGTACCAGCGGAGTTTCCAAAGGCAGAGTCATCAATGGCAAGTACGGCGAGGGAAAGACCCACCTCCTGAATACCGTTTTCAGTCTTGCTCATTCACATAACATGGTGGTATCGATGATCTCTTTGAGCAAAGAGACTCCTTTTGACAAGCTGTATCATGTATATAAGAGTATCGTTAACAATACGTATCTGCCTAACCACATACAACCGGGTTTCATGGAAGAATTCGAAGCCTTGACCCCTAGCAGCCAACAGAGCAATGAATTGTTGCTGTATGCTGCAAAGCAACTTGAGACTGATCGTCTGTACTATGTGCTCAGGGCTTTTCTCAACTCGGACGATCAGGATGAGCGTTACTTGCTGCAAACGGATCTTGAGGGAGATTTTGTTGCAAACCTGCAGGTTAAGCAAATCTACGGCAGGATATTCGGAGAGAAGATAAAATTCTCGGTGAACTTTGTGAAATCTCAGCATTACCAGGATTATTTTGCGTTCTTGAGCCGTTTCTTTCTCAGTTTGGGATACTCGGGATGGGTGTTGCTGTTCGATGAGACTGAACTGACCGGGAGACTTGGAAAGAAGACACGTCTGAAAGCCTATGCAAACATGGCCGAGTTCCTCTTCCCCAACAAGAGGTTCTCATCTATGTACAGTCTTTTTGCTATCAGCTCCTCATACACGGAAGATGTGATAGAAGGCAAACACGAGTTCGAGAGCTTGCAGGAATGGTATCCCGGTGAATCGGGCAAACCTATCCGCCTAGTGCTGGAGGCACTGTCCAACTCGACCCAGCTTGTTCCGCTCACAAAATCCGAGATACGTGAAATCGTGCTGCGACTCATTGATTTTCATGGTCGCTCCTATGCGTGGACACCTCAAGTGGATATTGACGATCTCTTGCAGGTAGTGGATTCGAGCGGATATCTCCTTCGGACGAAAATCCGTTCTGCCATCGAATACCTGGATCAGTTGTACCAGTACGGAGACGCCGGTTCCTCATCAGTACAGTCGGTCTATAGTGGAACACTCGATGAGGATGATATGCCTGAGTTGGATGATATCTTGCAGTGATTCGATAGCAACCTGGAATTCTCCGGTACGCTTGATCGAATCTGATTCCGAATGAGCGGTGAAAGTCCGCAAGCCATGTCCATCCCTGAGGATAGGAAAGCATAGGTAGCCTCGACACAGTTGTGTGTATCAGCGCTTCAGTACACGATATGCAGTTCTTCTCCCAACAGAGACCAACCGTTCATGGGCGGCTGCCGGTTGCTGGATCATAGGCGAACTCATGGTGCATGTGTATGTCCTTCACCTGAAGATGCAAGGTCTTTCCCTCGAGGAAACAACACTTGAGCAGGGGCCTGCCGTTGCTCATGCGCAGCGTGATCCCTTCGGACAGACGCCGCATGTCATGCTCGTCATGAGAGATCCTCTTTCCGGTGAACGGGCTGTACGTCGGTTTCAGGTGATCTTGTGAGATCACGGAATCATCATTCTCGATCGAGATGGTGATGCGTACTTCATCCTGGTACGGATAGACGTAGGCCCGAAGGTAGGTTCTCATGTCCAAGGCAATCTGAAGCACCGGGAGATCTTCATCCATGGCTTTCCATCATAGTGATGTAATCGAAGAGTGTCAAAAGACAAGATTCCCTGAAACAGGGAAAATTCACACAATGAGCCGAATGCAGGGGTGCCTTGGTGCGCTCATGATGCACGGTAGCGATCGAGTATCCGGAGAGCTCGCAAGGTATTCCAACGGCTTTCCGAAGGATTCTCCTCGATCTTTCCATAGGTAGCACCGACTTGGCTCTTCAATGCCCACCGTCCGTTGCGTCGGGCCTTGGATTCCAGCAACACAAGCGCGTCATCCATCCTTGCGTCGTAGGGGATGGAGAACTCACGGAAAAGATCGAGAGCTCTCATCACATCGTATTTGTAGCGGACGGGGAAACAGAACTGAGCGAAATCATCCCTTATTCGTTCCTTCGTGGGATGGCTTTCCACCATCCTGTGGTCCAAGAGAAAGGTGATACCTCGCTCGATGGCCTGTTCGCACGTGCCGTGGCTCTCCTCTTCCGAAAAAGCATGCCGATAGCGGAGCAGACCCTCCAGGACGGCAATCGTGGTGTGCAGGGAGGAACACGATTCATCCTCCCTGAACGCAGAATTCCACCCGCCATCAGACAGTTGTGTCTTGAGCAGGAAGTCACATATCATGGACGAACGTACGCTGTCCCGGTTCGTGCAGGAGGTGATGGCAAGCAGGGTACCGTTGATCGCCACATCACTGTATGGGACGGTCTTCGCATAGTTCACTCCGCCATCCGAGCCATCCGGATACTGCAACAGCGTTGAGACCGCCCTGTGCAGGTCCGGATGATCGGAGGGGAATCCCAACTGCAACAACTCATATGCCACATAGTGGGTACAGGTCCACTTCGGCCCATATGCGTCACGCCCCCAACTGCCATCCGCCTTTTGCTGTCCCAACAGTACCTTTGCCCAACCGCCGAAGGGGATCGAGCGTTGAAGCATGACCAGCTTGTCTTCCGATGTACCGAGTAGATCGCGTTCGATCTGATAGCGCAACGCCGGATCCTCACCGTCGAGCAACCACGTCAGTTGTCGTTTTATCTCTTCGCGCATGTTGCCCTCCAGGCCGATGATACTCCCTGTGTCCTATGCATGCAATCGATGCCGACCCGGTTTCTCCGGATATGCATTGATTTCCTGTACCTGAAGGTGTAAGGTGATGGCATACGTGCAACAAGCCTTTGTCCCGATACAGATTACCTGCGCACTCGAGAGGTGTGGCAACACCTCCTCGGTTGCGTGTGACAGACAGGGAGATTGCAATGCATCGTAACGTAGGGAGTACAAGATTTCTCGCGTATGGGTTGGTACTCATGCTGTTGTTGGGATCGCATCGACTGTCAGCAGGATTCTCAGTCGGAGCGGAAATCACTCCGGTACTCTCATGGGGACTCAACGCAGCATATGAGTACGGTCCCATACGCGGTGAGATCGGTGCGCACTATTTCATCCTCGGTTACTTGAACACATTGATGACCGAAGGGGGATTTCGTGAAGCCGGGACTATCGATGCAGCGTACAAGGGGGTACTTGCCGCCAAATTCACCCCATGGGAGAACCACGCATTCTATGGAGGGGTAGGTGCTTTCTGTGAGTTGGATCGGGAATATGATCACTACGCGGTGAGCGTGGGTCCTGCACTCCAGTATTCATGGAAGTTCCCCTCAAGGAAATTGGAATTGGGTATCGATCTTCTGGTGCCGCTGTATATGCTCCATGATTACGAGATCGATCCTGAGAATGACTTGCCCTCATCAGCGGGTATGCTCGGGGTGTTGTTTCTCCTCATGGGACCGTCCATAGGCATCAGTTGGACATTATGAGATGAGCCGGCAGTATCATCGGAGGGAACGGGGTGGAGCGATGAATCCGAAACGGTACCGGTTCGAAGCGGTGATCAGGAAAGTTCCTGATCAGGATGGTGCGTACATCGAGTTTCCGGATGACGTGCGATGTGAGTTCGGCAAAGGACGTGTGGCCGTCAGTGCGACATTCGACGGTGTTCCCTATGAGGGGAGTCTTGTCAACATGGGCATCAAGCATCCCGACGGATCTGTCTGCCACATCATCGGAATTCGCAAGGACATCCGTTCAAGGATTGGAAAGCAACCGGGTGATGTGGTCTCGGTGGTGCTCTGGGAACGTGAGTGAAACCCGGAGGGTATAGAGGAAAGAGGAAAGCGGTTCCTGTCTCTCACATCTTCTGCAGTTCGGTTCCCAAGGCTTCATCGATGAAGGAATCGATTGCATGCATGAGCGTCGGTTCCAACCTGGAAAGATCGATCCGATCGATTCCTTGGTAGAACGCTCTCCTGATTTCCAAGGGAATGTTTCCTCCATGCTGTTCGTACAGCTGGCGATATGTTGCATTCACCTGTTCAATGGTCTCTATCGCCTCATCTGTTCGGAACAGGTTGTCATGGCCGTTGCGACCGTTCGCATATGAGGTGATATAGCTGACCCGAGGATTGGTGATCGCATTCCGGAATGCGATGATGGCACTCTCGTGATAGGAAACCAATTCATCTTCTGCGCCATGTATGATGAGCACGGGTGTCGAAGTCCCATTTATTGCCGAGACCGCATCGGAAGAAGCGACCGACCCGAACAACATGAGCTGGTACAACCGGATGAACGGCAACTGAGTGTGGATCAGCGGTCCCATCAAGGTCCTTCCCTGCTCCCTGATCATATCCATCGCAGAGTTCACCCCTGAGACACTGATCACCCCGGCGACTTCATGCGGATAGGCAAGGATGTTCGCCACCGCGTATCCTCCCCAGCTGTGGCCGAACAGCAGTACGGGCAAGCGTTCAAGTTCCTCTTGGCTTCCGATGAACGTCAGCGCTGCATGCAGGTCCAGGATCGATTGGGGGAATCCTTTCGTGCTTGCCCCCTCACTGTCGTGGCTGCCGGTACAGTCGTAGGCGAAGACACGCAATCCACGATCGACGAAATGGGTGATCTGACTCAGGTAACTGTCTGCTCCTCCTCCCAGTCCATGAGCGATCACCATCAATCCGCGATCATTCTGAGAGCCATACAGGTACCCGTGCAGCTTGTGCTCCCCGGAGGGGAATGTGAGGGAAATCCGAGGATAGTCCCCTGCGATATCCGCGTGACGAAGTGAGGCTGACAGCGTTTCATCGGTTCGATCATAGCGTGGGAACTGCTTGTCATACACTATTTTGGAGGTAAAGAACGATACGAGGAGGTACAGCAAGATCACCGAACCGATCGTGATGTTGATCTTCTTTGCCCGATGGTTTCTCCTTGTCCTTCCCTCCACGCCATTTCTCCTTGTGATGAAGATGCAATCATGATGACATGCGTACTTTTTGCACTGTATGATGTATCAGGATTCGTTGCAAGGTGAATTTTCCCCCTCCATAATAGTTCAGTGATTGCAGTACCTTTTCAAGCAAGAGAGAGACCAAGCGGTTGGCGGTGATAGAACAAGTGTTGGAGAAGCTGATCACGCAAAAGCGGGCAGCGGAGGCTTTGGGACTGGGTGTGTCCGGGGCCGGGGTATTGTGCCGGGCCGTCCGGATAATCCGGATGCGAACTACCTGGAGGTCAGCGGCATCTCCCACCCGTGGGGGAAGCCTTGTGAAGACGCAAGGGCATGAAGCGGCTCGATCATGGTCCGCAATCCCGCGGCAAGCTTGCCCGGATCCAGGATATCCTCCGAGGTGAGTCTCAGATCTGCCACATAGGGTTCTGCGATCCGCCTCCAAGGAATCTTACCCGGGTTTCCACGATAGAGGAGAAGAGCTTGGTGTTGCATCCTGACAAACTGTGTGAAATACCGGGCCAAGGAGGGGAGGTTGTCGGATTTCGATGCGTTGATGCTCTGGGAAACGGGGATGAGGTTCCACAGCTGGTCATGTGCGACGAACGACCAGGGAAGGAAGTGATCCAATGAGAAATCCTCTGCCGACAACCTCTGGCCGCTGTAGATGCAGTGAAATGTTTGCTGCTGCAATACGGTTCTGTAAAACTCAGTCTGCACGGTCAGCGTTCCCCTCGAGTGCGGGGGAAACAGTTTCAACTGTATGTTGGGAACTGCAGGATTGCGTCGTTGCATGTAGGTGAGCCAGTTCCACGAGATGAACGATTTCACCAGCTTGAGATTCTCATGGAAATAAAGCATCCACTCATGGTGCAGAATGATCGATCGGCAATCCCCCGTGAAACAATAGAATGGCCTGACAGACTCGAATCGGCTCTCTGCCAGATGCAGTATCATGCGATTGCGCTCGGCATCTCTCTTGCCGCGCAGTTCCTGTGCGAAGAACGGAGCGATCAGGCGGTAGGGGACCAACGCAAGCAAGGAGTTGTCCGTATAATCGCAGCTTGCGATCGCTGAACGCAATCGCGCCTCCGCAGAAGCTCCCGTACGATTGTTGATCGACAGGTGTCGTCCCAACCGATCCAACTCCTGGGCTATGCGGTCGTTCGCTCCGAAGGAAAGGCGGAAATAGGCATGCGGGTAGTATGCACGTACGAGCATCTGCAGGAGAATCCGGTCGAGTCTGAGCACCCGGCTTGTGAACCTCTCTTCCTCCAGGACCTCCAACAGTGAGAGGAAGAACAGGTACTTGTAGGAACTTGAAGTGCTAGAGAAGGCCTGCAGAAGGATCGGAATGCTTACACGGTTCGAATAAGGCAACTCGTTGCGGTAATCAGCGATGTTCCATTGCTCGAATTGGTCCGGCATCTCGTGACCTCTCTTGCCCCGGCAGGGGTTTGGACCTGTGAGCCTCCCCATTCCTTGCCCTCATGTGTTCATGCATGTGCCGGCGTATCGGCAGCATCTTCAGATTCTGCGGATGGATGGAGAAGCCGTTCGATGTGCAGCAGATGCTCGCGGTTCATCCCTGCGACGAACAGCAAGAGTCCTGCCTGTCCGATTACATACCCCGAGAGCAACCATACGACCGAGTTGATGATTCCTTGGACATCGACGATCAGTTTCTTCTCTTTCGGAAGGAGGATCACTCCGATCATCAGGCATATGATGCAGAGGACGAGCAACCCCAAGCCGATTCTCTTCCTGTTCATTCCTGTACCTCCCGTGAAGACGGTCGTCACCGATTCCGTTCGCTACGATCTTACCACGTGACGCTTTGGAATCAAAGGGGAAGATCGGGTTGTCGATTCCCAACTCCCTGGGTATTGTCATGACAAGATGCGAGGAGGAACCGGTCATGGCCCTACAGAAGATCATCCCGAACCTATGGTTCGACCGCGAGGCTTTCGAGGCAGTTCGCTTCTACACAAACCTCTTTCCCGATGGTCGCATCATCAGTTCGGTGACATTGCATGATACTCCCTCTCGAGATACCGATATCG
Source organism: Spirochaetales bacterium (assembly GCA_018433865.1). GTDB lineage: Bacteria > Spirochaetota > Spirochaetia > Sphaerochaetales > Sphaerochaetaceae > UBA8525. The sequence goes on from JAHDQJ010000006.1 coordinate 271,008, forward strand.
TGACATTCGAACTTGCAGGATATACATTCATGGGTATCAACGGGGGACCTCACTTCACGAAGAACCCTTCGATTTCGTTTTTCGTGAATTTCGATCCCGCGCGGGATCCTCATGCACGGGAGCGGTTGGATCATCTATGGGGCGGACTTTCCCAAGGGGGAAGAATCTTGATGCCATTGCAAGCGTATCCGTTCAGCTCACACTATGGGTGGATCCAGGACCGATATGACGTGAGTTGGCAATTGATCCTGACGGATCCTGAGGGGGAGGAGCGACCATGCATCATCCCTTCATTGCTGTTCACCGGCTCGGTCGCAGGGAAGGCCGAAGAGGCTCTCCGGTTCCATCTGGAGACTTTCCCACACAGCCGGTTGGGTTCGTTGGTCCGATATCCCGAGGGGATGGAACACGAGGTGTCCGCTACGTTGATGTTCAGCGACTACATGCTGGAGAACCAGTGGTTCACGGCAATGGACAGCGGGCATCCTCATGGATTCCAGTTCACCGAGGGAATCTCCCTCATGGTGCAGTGTGACACGCAGCAAGAGATCGATGTTCTCTGGAGGCGCCTCTCGGCTGACGCTGATGCTGAGCAGTGCGGTTGGTTGAAAGACCGCTACGGGATATCGTGGCAGATCGTTCCGACAAGCCTGGGGCAGCTATTGGAAACAGGAAATCCCGCACAAGTCGATCGGGTGACCAAGGCTGTGTTGGAGATGAAGAAATTGGATACAGCACTGCTTCACCAAGCGTTCGATGGCGATTGAATGCCCGAAGTTCTGCTCATCCTGTTTTCCTGACCGGTACCCAGACCTCACTGTATGCAAAATTCTCCTTGTCAGCGTGCATCCTGGTGAATGAGAAGGACGGTGCATCGATCAACTCATAGGGGGAAGAGGTCAGCCATTCGGCATAGATACGTGCCATCGTATCCTGAAGTGTCTTGGGAAAAGGCCCGTCGTTGGGGAAGACTGCCCACGTGCACGCACGGAAGGTGACCGTCTGCAACAGCTCGGGAATATCCTGGTTGGTCGTCAATACACCGATCATGTGCGTGAGACTCCCTTCTTCCCTCAGGAACTGAGCATCCGCTTCATAGGATGCGTTCACGATCTCACGCGGATCCATGTCCTGCAATCCATGCATTGCACGACGTTGCGCCTCGGTGATGCTGCAGGCAAGCTTGACGATCTCCTGGTTTACTCCCTCGAACTGCATGGGGACACGCTTGCTGACACCTGCGATGGTGAATGACGGTTTTTCTTCGATCCTGTATTCCATGGGATTCCCTCCTGTAACCGATATGATGAAGGTAAGCTTCGGACAGGATCTGATCGTATGACCCTTGCGCAGTTCGGACGGAAGCATCCCGCTGAAATTCTTGAAAGCCCGGGTGAATCCGTCCAACGATGCATACCCGTAGGTGAATGCCACATCGGTGACCCGTGCACCGTGCAGCAGGTCTACACTCGCTCTCGAGAGTCTCCGGTCCCTGATATAGTCGCTCAGCGTCATGCCGGAAAGAAAGAAGAATAGCTTCCTGAAGTGAAAATCGGACACCCCTGCATATCGTGCGATCTGTTCGAGTGTCAGGTTATCCGACAGATGTTCTTCGATATATTCGATCACCCGGTTCAGTGTCTTGACCATGCGCGTCTCCCTTCATCGAGCATAGCATACCGGCTTGACTTCCGTCGTGCTCGACAAAAGTACTCCGAGAAATATCGGATGTGATCTGATCAAGCACCGGCGGTCATCTTTGGCATCGTGATGTAAGGAATCGTATGGGTGAGGCTGTTTCACAAGACGGAACAACGCCAATCTCCCCTGTCACTGAGTGATCAACATGTTGTCATGCAAGACTGTCCAGCAATCGAACATGGTGTCATATACGAACACGGTGAGGGAACAGGGATCGATCCTGAACAGATGTCGCCGATAGGGAGGGAGGCCCAACACGGAACAGAGCAGAATCCTGATCAAGCCTTCGTGGGTAACGAGGATGTGGTTCTTTTGTGTGTCGAGCGAATCGAAGAGGCTTCGGATCCTGGCTGCAGCTTCCTCGCCGCTCTCACCTCCGGGCATCCTGAACTCACGGTCCCTCGAGATGTATGCATCCCAGAATTCAGGATATCCTTTTCTGACTTCCTTATCCGGCATGTCTTCGATGTAACCTACGTCGATTTCATTCAACCTATGGTCGATCGAAGGGAGGATCCCCTTGGATGTGCATACGTGAGCAATGGTCTGTCTTGTCCTGAGGTACCCGCTTGCATGGATGGATCCGATGTCGATCGGATCGAAGTAGCACACCAGCTTGCGAGCCTTCTCCGCACCGATCGCCGTGATGGGTTGGTCATTGAATTTCAATGCTTTGTGATGAAAATCTCCGTATGCCTTGTCTGCATGGCGTATGACATAGATACTCATGTGATTCCCCGATTCCCGTGAAATCGGAGTCCGGCTTTCAAGAGAGCCGATCTCAGCTTGGGAATCGATGCCGGCCCCATCCCATGCAGCCTCAGGATTTCTGATTCCGTATGGTTCGCCAGTTCCTGCAGATCGGTGATCCCTGCACTTTCAAGGGCTCTGGAGGCAGGAGCAGAGAGTATCGTACGGAAAGGTCCATCAGTCTTCATCTGCTCACAGACCGGACAGACGGGACAGTCGGTACTTTTCGTATACCTGTGTCCTTTCTTGCAGGTTCGCACCGTATTCATTCTTTTCAATGGCAACCCTCTTGTCTGAAAAGTATTGCCCGTTCTTTGCCGAAGTGCAAGTCGCCATACACGCAGGAGTGAACGGTAGTCGAGAAGGTGAGGTTTCGATCATCCCCAGCGTTCATACGCGTGGGTAAGAATGTTGCTCCTCAGTTGGCTTTTCATGTGCGATGGCATGTAGGGCTGGAAGCCATGTCCACGTTTGTTTCGTATCAGGCGGATTCCCTCTGCTTTGACACCTGGTTTGCATTCATCTGAAAACCAAGCCATTCGGTGCCTTGGTCACGCAGTCGCCTCGCCAACTTCTGGTAGCCGGTTGCCGGAGGGTCGGTCCGCCAATCCGGGACCGCTTGCACCAGATTGTACTTGGCATCATTGGCGATAATGGCATCCTTGTTCCCGGGCCACCAATAGTGGCTGCTCCGGGAGACTCCCAGGAACCGGCATTGCTTGCTCATGCCCATCGTGAACACCTTGCCGTGCACCTCGACCGAAAGTCCGGGCATGATGAGCCACCTGTGGAAAAATTCTGAGAACTTTTTCTTGACAGTTGGCAATTCAGGGGATAGAGTCGGTTATAGGACGAGGGACGTAGGACGTCCTAACAGTTTGCAAGGAGGATTCCATTGAACGCTGAAGCTTTGTCTGTGTTCTTTACCAATTCACAGGGGAATTCATTGAAACGTGAATCGGTCCCTTCATCGATTGCGAACATGATCATCGACTACATCACCGCGAAGAAACTCAAGCCCGGGGATCAACTGCCTACCGAACAGGAGTTCATGACCTACTTGGGAGTGGGAAGGAACTCCGTGCGGGAGGCGATCAAGATGCTTTCATTTTTGGGAGTCGTCGAGATCCGCAAGGGTATCGGTTCCTATATCTCCGACAGCATATCCTCATCTGCATTGAATCCTCTGGTGTTGAGCTTGGCGTTTGAGCAGGGTCTCTCCATGGATTTGATAGAGCTGAGGGTACTTATCGACAGTGGCGTCGGATCCATCGTAATCGACAAGGTGGACGATGCGGGAATCATGTTGCTTGAAGAAACCAATGAACAGATTGGGAATTCGGTACGGCATGCTGATGAGGATACCCTTCCGTTGAAGGAGCTTGATTTCGCTTTCCATGAGGCGATGTTCAAACTTGCTGAGAATCCATTGGTAGAGAAGATCGGCATGGCAGTTTACAAATTGTTCAATTTCGCCATGGAGAAATCCATGGTCGCCGATCCTGAGCAAGCCTATTTGAACCATAAACTCATCATCGAGGCGATCAGGGCACGTGACAAAGCGAAACTGATCGAGAATACACGCAAATCATTGGCTGTTTGGAGCCAATACGTCTGAACGACGATAGAGAAACCATAATGACGGTATCCATGGAAATGGGTTGCCAAAGAGACCTGAGGAGGTACGAGATGGAAGTTGTGAAGTGTTGGGAAGAACCTGGAGTAACCATTCCCGCTCCCTATGAGCGGCATATAAAGGTATTTTTCTCTCCTGACAAACGGGATGTGCCTGAGATGACGTTCACCCATGCGCTGTTGTATCCGAACAGCATGACAGATTACCACACCCATGATAAGCCGGAGCTCATCCAGATCGTTTCCGGGCATGGGAAAGCTATCTGTGATGGTGTCGAGATCGAGGTCGGACCCGATATGGCACTATATGTGCGTGCCGGGGAGAAGCATCAGATGATCAATACCGGTGAAGAGACACTCAAGTTGGCGACGGTGTTCGTTCCAGGATTCAACTCCCAGGAAAATATCGACCGTTGTTTGAATGCGGCAAAGGTCCAAGGGTAGGAAGCGCTTGATGCAACTGCCAGAGATCGCAGTCAACTTGTTGGTGTTCAATCAAATTCCATTGGCCCAAGCGCTCGATGCGGTCAGGGATGCGGGGTGTTCCGTAATCGAACTCGCCTATACCGCAGGGTATGCAACCTTCGACGAACACTACGCGTTCACCGAAGAAGCGGCCGACAGGATAGTGGATGAGTTGCGCCTACGATGCTTGACCTGCCGTTCCGTGGCAGCCCACATCGATCTCGGTGAAAAGGATGCACTCGAGCGCTTCACACGCAGGCTGAAGTTCGCCCATCGTGTCGGTGCTTCGATCATCATCAGCAATACATCGACTGTGGACAAGCGGGAGGTCTTTGGAAAGAACATCGTCGAACTGTCGAAAGTGGCAGCTTCCTTGGATTTGACCATTGCGTTGGAGAATCCGGGTGATGGTGCTGGAAATCTGTTGGATAGTGGCGTTGGCGGGGCCCGCCTGGTCGATGGTTTGTCATTGTCCAACGTACGGCTCAACTACGACTACAGCAATGCGATTTCCTATGCAGGCATGGATCTCGCTGTACAAGAGGATTGTGCAGCTGCGGTTCCCCGTTCGGTGAACTTGCATCTCAAGGACCTGAAGCGTGATGAGGCGGCGGGAGTTTGGAACTTCTGCGCCATCGGCGAGGGAGACCACGACTATGCTGTTTTGCTCAGAGAGGTGAAACGGCAGGATCGTCCCCCCTATGTGAGCTTGGAATTGCCCCTCCATATGCGACGTGGACCCGATTTGCTCATGCAACGGAAGGAGACGGCGATGGATCGGGAAGGGTGTGTCCAGGCGATTAAGCAGTCTGTGCGGAATATCGCGAGGATATGGCGGACTGTATGATTTGTAAGAAAAGGATGCCTCTTGTCGGCAGAATGACCGACAGAGTATTCGAAAAAAAGGAACCATAAGGAGGTTTATTATGGTTGCAAAGAGAACAAGCTCGTTGGTGGCTGTGATGATCATCACGTTGATCTTCGTAAGCTCGGTTTCCGGATTGTTCGCCGCGGGGGCTAAAGAGGCGGATTCGACAGAACAGAAAGCCATGACATTGCGTCTGGCCCATATCTCTGATGAAGGACACCCGTCACACAAGGCTTCCCTGTTGTTCAAGGAACTTGTCGAAGAGAAGACAGGTGGTGTGGTAAAAGTGGAGGTTTTCTCGAACTCGAGTCTCGGTTCCGCTCCCGAGTATACCGAACAGTTGCAGTTGGGCGCGCTCGAACTTGGTTTGGTCACCAGTGGCCAGCTACAGGTATGGGTTCCCGAATATGGTGCGGTCATGATTCCGTTCCTTTTCGAAGGATATGAGCATGCCCATCGCGCACTCGACGGAGAAGCTGGTGAATTGCTCGCCGATTATGCGGCTGAGAAGGGTTTTGTGGTCCTGGGCAACTGGGAATGGGGCTTCAGGCAACTTTCGAACCGGCTGATGAAAGTTGAGAAGCCGGCCGATGTGGCACGGTTGAAGATGCGGGTTCCGAACGAAATCCAGCTCGAAGCCATGTACAAGACACTCGGAGCCACCACTTCGATCATCTCCTTCCCGGAACTCTATATGGCTCTGGCACAGGGTGTCGTCGATGGTCAGTGCAACCCCTTGTCGACCATCTATTACCAAAAGCTTTATGAAGTGCAGCCGTATGTCACGATCTTGAACCACGTGTACAACACGCAGATGTTGGTAGCCAGCCAGAAGGCTTGGGATTCGATGACCGAAGAGACCAAGCAGATTGTGCTCGACGCATCCGCCGAAGCTGGAAAGTTGGCGCGCGAGCTCACCATCGATTCCGAAGAGGAATTGATTGCCATGCTCAAGAAAGCTGGAGTTGATGTGAGCTATCCGGACTTGGCTCCTTTCCGGGACAAGATGGGTCCTGCCATCAAGATAATCAGTGATTTCTCGGGTAATGCATTCACCGAGCAGTTTGTGAAGTTTGTCGAAGCAGCTCGCTGACCCCTGCGTTCTATGATCGGATTTCCCGTGGGAATTTTCCCACGGGAATCATGTGATATTTGCATCCGTTCCGCGCGGATGTGTAGGTTCAGGTTATGGATATCATACTGGTTTTCGGGTCACTCGTCCTGCTTATCCTCCTTGGCATACCTGTAGCTTTCAGCATGGGCCTGGCGACACTGATCGCCTTCACCATCCATGACAGCTGGGGTATGATCATCGTCATCGCCCAAAGAATGTACTCGGGCAGCACCTCATTCGTCTTGCTTGCCATCCCGTTCTACATCCTCTCCGGTTTGTTGATGAATGGAGGAGGACTCACCAGACATATCCTCCATTCCGCGGAGATGCTTGTCGGACGTGTCCACGGCGGGCTTGGTCATGTCAATGTCCTTGTCAGCATGCTCTTTTCAGGTATGTCGGGATCCTCGGTCGCCGATGCCAGTGGTATGGGTGTGGTAGAGATGGAAATGATGGAAAAGGGGGGGTACGACAAGAAGTTCAGTGCAGCTATCACGGCAGCCTCTGCCACCATCGGCCCGATCATCCCTCCGAGTATTCCGTTCGTCATTTACGGTGCCCTCACCGGTGCTTCTGTCGGGAAACTGTTCATGGCCGGACTCATTCCAGGAGTCTTCATGGGCATCGCATTGATGATAACGGTGTACATCCTGGCCAAAAGGCGGTCATACCCACGCTCTGACAAGCGTTACACTTCGAAAGAGAAGCTTTTCGGTCTGCTGAATGCCTTGGTTCCACTGGGAAGTTTCTTCATCATCATCGGCGGTATCTCCTTCGGTGTCTTCACACCGACCGAGGCTGCGATCGTCGCTTGTGTCTATGGATTGATCATCGGATTCCTGGTCTACAAGGATTTGAATCTCAACAAATTGCCCGCTATCCTTACTGAAACGATCAAAGGATCCATCCGCGTGATCTTCATCATCGCAGTGGCTGCGGCGTATGCCTATGCGCTGACGATCATGCGAGTACCGCAACGATTGTCCGCTGCCCTGGTCACCGTGGCCGAACATCCATGGTTGTTCTTGTTGGCCGTCAATGCACTGTTGTTGCTGTTAGGTTGTTTCATGGAGACTATCAGTATCATGACCTTGGTGGTTCCGATCCTGCTTCCCATCATCAAGAGCATCGGTATCGATCCCATCCACTTCGGTGTCGTGATAACGTTGAACTTGATGATCGGTCAGCTTACACCGCCTATGGGTGTGTGTCTCTATAGTGTGGCAAGTATCACGAACTTGAGCATCAAGGATATCATCAGCGAGTTGTGGCCATATCTGCTGGCCCTGTTCGTCGTGTTGCTCATCATCACCTTCGTCCCATCGATCGTGATGTTCTTGCCGAACCTCATGCCATAGGAGGTGTCCATATGATCACTTTATTGAAGAAAATCGACAAACTAGTCGCCAAAGCACTCTATATCTTGATACAAGGCAGTATCGTCATCCTGTTGGTCCTCCTCTCCGCCCAGGTGATTGCTCGCTACTTCAGGATCCAAGCCCTCGCACCACAGGATGAGATCATCAATCTGTTCTTCGCTTGGTTCGTGTTCATCGGCATTGCCTTGTTGTTCCGTGAAGACGGACACCTCCGCGTGGAATTCGTCGATGGGTTCTTGAGCACCAGGCCACGGTTGGAAGCTGTGTATCATCTGTTTTCCATCGTATTGCGTGGTATTTTCATAGCTATACTCCTCTCCAGCAGTTTCAACCTGTACGTGACCAGCGGTCCACGATCCAGCCCGATGTTGCATCTTCCCCAACGCTATTGGTACGGATCCATCCTCGTAGCTTCGATCCTCATGAGTGTCCACTGTGTGGTCAAGCTGATCGTACAGGTCGATGTCCTGATCAAGGCGATGAAACACAAGGAACTCGTGGTATGACCATCGGTGTATCGCCCGCTTATTTCCTCTCGAAGTTCGGTGAGCATTTCACTGTGGATGATGTGGTCGGAGAGGTTCCCCTGCTCAAGGAGATGGGATTTTCGAATTTGCAACTCGAGATTACCCATCTTGAGCATCTCGATGATTGGGACGCTTCTGCACTTCTCAATCTCCGTTCGGTATGCGAAGAGCACAGGATGACCGTTTCCCAGTTGGTGGCCCATTTTTGGATCGGTGCCTTTGCCGATCGGAGAGCGATTGAGGTGGGAATCGACGATCACCAGATTGCTCGGTGCGTCGCACTTGCAGAGAACTTGCCCGGTTGCGAGATCATCACCGTTCCTTTCGGCAAGTTTTGCATGGCTTGGGGGGAGTTCTTCTCGTTCGAGTCGTATCACTCGTTGGAACGGAACCTGCTACATACCATGAAGAAGATGTGTACAGCCGCAGGGGAAAAGGGTCTTGCTCTCGCCATGGAATTGCAGCCGGGTGCGGTCATCGCTGGGATTTCCGGGGCATTGCGTATCATGGAGATGATGGATTTCCCGGCGAACCTCGGCTACAATTTCGATACCGGTCATGCCAATGCCATGCGGGAGATCGTCGAACTTGTCCCCTCTCGAATGGATGGACGCCTCATAGGTACCCACCTGTGTGACAACGATGGAGCGGTCAATCTGTCACTCGCTGTCGGTGCCGGTTCAATCGATTGGACGAAGACCATAGCCGCGTTGGAAGGGTGTGGTTACCACGGTTCCTATGATTTGGAGATCATGTGTCCACCGGAAGAGGTCGAACGGCAATATCTGGAAGGCAAACGGAATTTGATGCAATTCATGAACACTTGAAACAGCAACGAAATTACTCTGTTCCACTCGCCAGTCGATGGCACTTTTACCTTGAATCTTATGTCCAGACACATGGTTTGCATTCATTCGAAAATCAAATCACTCGTTTCCCCATATCCCTGACAGGAAAAGTTCCGCAATACACTGCATCAGATGTCTGAAAATCGGGTCCTTGATGCAATCGTTCGCGATCAAAGAAATCGATGAGCTTCTTCAGTCCCCTCCCGAATTCCGGTATTCGTGCAGGAATACGTGTGCGTACTTCAACGGCCGACCCCATCCATGCTGGTCATTCTATCATCCCCAACGTTCATACGCGTGGGTAAGAATGCTGCTCCTCAGCTGGCTTCTCATGTGCGGTAGCATGTAGGGCTGCAAGCTATGTCCACGCCTATTGTATATCAGAAAGATTCTATCATTACAGATGTTAAAAATAAAAATAAAGGAAATATTGATGACAAATATTATAAAATTAAAAGATATAATACTTGACGTAGTATCTCGTCAGTCTACAATCAACGTAGAGCGGTAGTGAGGTATGGAAACTTGGGTAGGGTAAACCCTTATACGTCTGCCCAATACAAATGGAAGGAGGATATTTGCCATGAAGAAGTTGATTGCGGTGCTTGTGCTGATAGTCAGTTCGTTGATGCTGTTCACTTCCTGTGATCTGATTCTGTGAGTTGTCGGAGAGACAGGCCTCGTGACGGGATATGTCTATGACGCCGATACCGATTTGGGGTTGAGTGGTGTCGTGGTCCCTGCGACCGGAGCCGATTCGAGTGTTACGACGAACAGCAGCGGCTATTTTACGATTGAAGCAGAATCCGGCTTGCAGACATTGTCTTTCACTAAATCGGGATATGTGTTCTATGATGTCTATGTGATCGTCATCGCGGATGAGACGGTATCACTGTATGAAGATGTCGTCGGATATGATCCGCTAGCTAGCGATGAGATCCGGATCGTCCTGACCTGGGGCAGCTCCCCCGAGGACCTTGATTCGCACTTGTTCGTGCCCGTCATCAACGAGGAAGTGTATTACTACGATGATATCGCCTCAGATAATTCTGCGTATCTGGATTGGGATGATACGACTGGATATGGTCCGGAGACGATCACCATCTCCAGTCAACATCCGGGAGATTACTATTATTCAGTCTTCAATTATGATCAAGATGGATCATTCATCACAACCAAAGCTGTCGTCAAGGTATACAACTCCTCCGGGTTGTGGAGGACATACGAGGCAGAGGACCTCTCAGGAGACGGCACGCAAGATTGGTGGAGAGTCTTCCGACTCAACGGATCGACGATTACCACGATCAATACCTTCAACGAAACTGCCGGTGACACGTGGCTAGGTGATGAGGATTGATACGAATTATCCGTAGTCTTGTCCGATGATCACGGTTACTGGCTACCGACCATGTGATACCCGCATCCATGAAAGATGCGGGTATCATGATGTTCTTTCAATTTCGGATCTGATTGTGGTGTGTTTCATCCGGTGATGAACGATTGGGTGAACTGTTCCTGTATGCTTCGCAGGGTATCATCCAGATAGGAAAGGGCCGTGGTCTTGATTGCCGCGGGGATACCGAATACCGCTTCGGCGATTCCGCCTGCGATTGTACCGATGGTATCGGAATCACCACCGATGCTCATGCAGTTCCTGATGCAGTCTTCATAATCCTTCGCCTCATGAAGACAGACATACGCAGCCTGGCACGTCTGGTCACATACCGAACTCCACCGGTAATTCTCCTGAAGCCATTCCATGTCATAGGTAATGGGGTAGTAATGTGTCTGTTCAAAATCATGTAGTTCCTCCGATGATGCGCCGTTACGGGCCAGGTATATGAGTACGGCGGTCGCTTCGGCCCCCATGATTCCATCGGGATGGTCATGTGTGACCGCGGTGACGGCGTTGCTCATCGCAATGCACTCGTCGAGCGATCTTGCAGCCCAACCGACAGGGGATACTCGCATGGCACTGCCATTCCCGCAACTGTGGTACGGCCCCATGTTCTTGTCATCCAACCACTGTTGGAAATGGCCCCCATAGCCTCTGCCGGGATATGCCGATCCGAATTCACGCATGTAGGTGATCGTCAGTTCGGAAAGTCTTCCAAAGGAGGGGCGCCCTTCCGAGTCCCATTCCAGGATTGCTTGTGCGATGGCACAAGTCATCACGGTGTCGTCGGTGAACGTGCACGTGTGATGAAAGAACTTGAACTTTTTCGTAGTGATATTGTGCCACTCGAACCTCGACCCTACGATATCTCCGATGATTGCTCCCAACATGCGCGTACTTCTCCTTCCTTCTCTCTTCAAGTACAGTTCTTGTGATTCATGATCGCTTTCGCGAAGCATAATCCTTCTCCGCACGCTCTTTCCATGAGCGATCAAGTTCCCGGCCTGACCTGACGCAATGGATCGCCTCCTGTACGATTTTGCAGTTGATGTCCACCCCTTGCGAATCGTTGTGGAATCGCACGGTCGTTCTCTCGTCGATTCCGTAGGTGCGGGCAGTTTCCACCGCATCGATGTTCGCTCCCAAGAACAGGAACTCCCATCCGTACTTGATCTTCTGTCGCTCCACCATATACCGGACACTTGGTGCGCTGTAGCGGGAACTTGCGTTCTCCATCCCGTCGGTCGTGATGATGAACATAGTATGTGCAGGTCGGTCACTCTCGCGTGCATACTTATGCACATTGCCGATATGGTGGATCGCACCCCCCATCGCATCAAGCAGTGCGGTCGTGCCGCTCGGCCGATACTCCTTCTCGCCCAAGGGGGGAATCATGGTGAGCGCGACACGGTCGAAGAGCACCTTCTGTGTCTGGTTGAACAGTACCACAGAGACCAGACACTCTCCCTCCAAAAGTTTCTGCTGTTCGATCAACGAGTTGAAGCCCCCGATGGTGTCGGCAACGAGATCGTGCATGGAACCGCTTTCGTCGAGGATGAATACCAATTCGGTAAGATTTTCTTGCATGATGTACCTCCGCTTTTCATATCTGCATCGTACAGCAAAGCGGTGGTGCGCCGGATTAACTGCCAGTTACGGTCAGTCGATGATCGCTCCGGGCAGCAGTTGGAGGTCGAGTGCATAGAGAAGGCTGTCCATCGCATACCGATCATACATCTTTTTGCGTATCAGACCGGCGATGATGACATCCTGCAGTGAGGAGGGATTGATCGCATACCCTGCTTTCAGGAGCATGTCATTCGTCTCTTCGATGGAGAGTCGCAAGGCTACCGCAAGACCGAAGACTGTCAGTTTCGACGGATTGCTCTTTCCTTTGAGAAGTTTCCAGAACCCGACACCCGACATTCCCAGCTCATCACGTACCTGTGCATGCTTCAACTCCCGTTCGGTGATGATTCGGGCGAGCAACTGCGCAAAACTTTCGTCAATCGGAATCTTGTCGAGGTTTTTCTGCGTCGGGTGGGTCAGCAATGCATCGATCAGGTGATCGATATCGTCATCGGCAGTTTTGGATTTCTTTTGAGCCGGTCCGGTTTCACTTGCATCGTCGAACATGATCGAGAGCTGGAGCTTCCGGGAGATGCGGCTGTCACCACCATCATCAATTTCCCCGAGGGCAGGGCTTTCGAAGAATTCCCCGCCCGGCCGATAATCCTGTTCGATGATATGCTGGATCTCGGGGAAGAGGCTCTCGGATAGTTGCTTGATGCGATCCGTATAGAGCACAAGGTAGACTGCGATGTCATCACGATCTCTCATTGAGGCGAGTATTGCGTTGACCGCGACCGTGAGCGCAGTCGATTTGGGAAATCCATTTGTCTGGGAGGAGATCAGGGGGAAGGCGATCGACTTGCATCCTTTCTCCCGGGCGAGGGCGATGCTGTGGCGATAACAGTATGCAAGCAGTTCCGATTCACGATTCGAACCTCCCTTCCAATAGGGTCCACGGGTGTGGAAGATATACTTTACCGGAATCTTGTAGGCTTCGGTCGCCTTGACCTGCCCCTGATGGAGCCTGCCAAGATATCCGCAGGCCTCGAAGAGCTCGGGACCCGCAGCTTTGTGGATCGCTTGGTCGACTCCGCCGCCGCCACTGTAATACTCGTTCGTGGTATTCACGATGACATCGGTCCTCATCGTAGTCAGATCCTGCTGGATGATGGAAAACGGCATATCCTCTCCATGTGCGTACGGTTGTCCGGTTCGTCATCGAACTGACGGATCATCCCTTTCAGTATACTACACAATCGGTGCGATTGCGACGGACTTCGGGTCATGCGGACCATGCCCTGAGATTTCCGTGCGTCTTCGGGCGGCAATGACAACCGAAAAGATGTGTGAATCTTGATGCAGGTCAAATTATCATTTCCCAATCAATGCTACGGTACATCCGTACACTACGGAAGACAAGGAGCCGATAATGTCTGAACATGTATCATTTGCCGAAGCGAAACGACGTCATTTCAAAACCCTGGAACAGTATGTACCCATCGTTGCGAGGGTCCACGGTCCCAGTCACCCTGAATTTCATGATGTACGCTCTGTTTTCGATGCGATCGTCGGGAAAGTCAAGGAAGCGGGGAAGCATGCACCTGACTTACATGAGGAATTCTCCCGGTTGCGAGAGATCACGCATGGGTATCAGGTGCCTGCGGATGTATGTGAGACGTATGAGGCTGTCTACAGGATGCTCGCACAACTCGATGAAGCGTACCACGAGTAGATGCCTATGACCGGATATGGGGAGGAATTGTCATGCAAAGATTCATACTGAGCAAGAAGCATCACATCGCGCTGGTCAGCGCGTTGCTGATCATCATCGGCTTCACCAGTGAACTGGGATTCCATCAGGAACGGATCGCAGAATGGTCGTTGGCCATCGCTTCGGTACTGGGAGTGGCACCGATCGCCATCCAAGCGTATCAGGCACTGCGCGTCAAGGTCGTCAGCATTGACGTGCTGGTGACCATCGCGGTGATCGGTGCGTTTCTGTTGAGGAACTTCGAAGAATCCTCCATCGTGACATTCTTGTTCCTGTTCGGAGCATTCCTGGAGCAACGGACATTGCACAAGACCCGTTCTGCGATCAAGGAGTTGACCGAGATGGCTCCCGAAAGTGCGTGGAAACAGATGGCAGGCGGTGAGTTCGAGGAAGTTGGACTCGATGCGGTCGATGTCGGGGACATCCTGCTGGTGAAGACCGGTGCGAAAGTTCCTGTCGACGGCATCGTCCTGGCGGGCGAAGGTCATGTGAATGAGGCGAGCATCACAGGTGAAGCCGCTGCGGTCGCCAAGGAGCAGGACTCACGGGTGTTCGCAGGCACTATCGTAGAGAACGGAACGCTCCGGATTGTCGCCGAGCGTGTCGGTGAGGACACTACCTTCGGAAGGATCATCGAACTGGTCGAGGAGGCTCAGGATTCCAAGTCCGAGGCGGAACGGTTCATCGACAGATTCTCACGATACTACACCCCTGCGGTCCTGGTGCTTGCAGCGATCGTCTGGTTGGTTTCCCGTGATGTGGAACTGGCGATCACCATCCTGGTCTTGGGCTGTCCCGGGGCATTGGTGATCGGAGTCCCGGTTTCCCATGTAGCCGGCATCGGTAACGGAGCGCGGCACGGAGTGTTGCTGAAGGGTAGTGAGGTAATCCATGATTTCAGCAAGGTCGACACCATCGTCTTCGACAAGACAGGGACCCTGACGATCGGAAATCCGAAAGTTGCCGACATCGAATTCTATGTGCAGCAGCAACAGTCGGCTCTGGAGTATCTTGCCAGCGTGGAGAAGGAATCGGACCATCCGCTTGCCAAGGCGATCGTGGAACATCTGGGTGAGGTGCGAACCTATCCTGTCGGGACCACCGAGGTAGTCAAAGGAGGCGGCATCATCGCAGAAGTCGATGGACATACGATAGCGGTGGGGAATCTGGCGTTGATGGAACATGCTCACGTGCAGGTTCCCGAGCGGGCCAAGGAAGCTATGGCACGATTCGCAGGGAGGGGAGACTCCCTGGTATTGACTGCGGTTGATGGGGAACTGTGCGTGTTGATGGGAATCCGTGACCAGATACGCCCGAACGTGAAAGAAGATCTCGGAAGATTGAAAAAGATGGGAGTGAAACACTTGGTCGTCCTTTCGGGAGACAACCAGGGAACGGTGGACTTGGTAGCGCGAGAGCTGGGACTGACCGAGGCGCATGGTCACATGCTGCCGCAGGACAAGTCTGCGTATATCAAGAAACTGCAAGCTGAACGCCGTATAGTGGCATTCGTGGGTGATGGCGTGAATGACAGTCCGTCGCTTGCCTTGGCAGAGATCGGCATCGCGATGGGCAGCGGTACCGATGTCGCGATCGAGACTTCCGACATCGTGCTCATGAATTCCGATTTCAGTCGGTTGCCGCACGCGCTCGGTCTGGCCAAGGCGACTGCGAACAACATGAAACAGAACATCGCCATCGCGATAGGGGTGGTATTGGTTCTCCTGTTCAGTGTGTTTTTCAGTGAGTGGATGAACATGTCGGTCGGCATGCTGGTGCATGAGGCGAGCATCCTGGTCGTGATCCTGAACGGCATGCGGCTGCTCCGGTATGGACGGAGAAAATCTTGACGAAATTTGATCCTGGTCACATACGGATCGGGAGCATGAAGTTATGATGTACGTGAATACGTACCAAAGGAGTGAAGACCATGAAAAAAGCTACGATCCAACTGGAAACATTGACCTGTCCCTCGTGCTTGCAGAAAATCGAGAACGCGACGAAATCGCTGAAAGGCGTACAGAGAGAGAGCGTGAAGGTGTTGTTCAACGCAAGCAAGGTCAAGCTTGAGTTCGATGGCGAGCTCATCAGTATCGACCAGATAGAAAACGCCATCAGTACTTTGGGTTACGAAGTGAAGAAATCGCAGGTTTCCGCTTCGTAAGTGATGCACCGGACCTCCTTGCCATGCAGGATATTCATCGCAAGGCAAGGAGGAGCTGCTGCGACGGATCCGATCAGAATTGATTATCCTCTTGTATTCCTTATAGTTGTCAAATACACGAAGTTTTTATCGATTTGAAAAATTGTGCTTGACAGAACGGCGAAACTGGCTGACAATATATTCAACTATCGATAATCGAGATTCTATAAGGAGGTCTTATGGATAATTCCAAAGTGCTCGCTCAATTCTTGGGCGACAAGAGTTTCCCCGTTCAATGGAAGAACGAGGAAGAGAAGAAATTGTTCTGGTGGTTCGATGACAACCACTGCCCGTTCCCTGTCTCTCCCATGTATTTCAGCCTCGACGGCTGGTGGGGCCCGACTTGTGAATACCTCTTCCGCCGCTTTGATGTACCCAGTGGCATAACCTGGGAAGCCAAGCGGATCAACGGCTACGTCTACACTGCGATCGAAGGCCGTGATGCCAAGGATGCCGAGGAAGCAGGCAAGTACTATGGATGGATCATGCCGACCTATGCCACCAACTTCCTTGACTGGTGGGAGAATCGCTATCTGCCTGAAGTCTTCACCAACTTCAAGTACATCGACGAGTTCGATGCAGAGAATGCGACCCTTCCCGAATTGATGATCTATCTCGAAGAGATGATCGACATCCAGGAACGCAACTTCAGGCTCCACTGGGTCCTCAACTGGGCACAGTTCCAGGCCTCGATGGGCTTCAATGGTGTGGTCAATTCCTTGATCGGCAATGTCGACCAGGATCTCCTCGGCAAGGTCAACGTCTCCCGCAAGGACCGCAACTGGGACAGCCTCAAGGCCCTGTACCAACTGAAGGAAGAGGTCAAGAAGGATGCGGAGCTGAAGAAACTCTTCACCGAGATCGAAGTCCCCGCAGACATCGAAGCAGCTCTCAAGAAGACTGCCAAGGGCAAGGCGTTCCTCAACGATGTATTCGAGTACGCAAAGGAATTCGGATACAAAGCGATCTACACGCACGAGTATGTGTTCCCCCTCTACATCGAGGACCAGAAGCCCATCCTCGAGCAGATCAAGAGCTACCTCGCCACCGACTTCAACTACCACGATGTATACAACAACTGCATCGCTGAGCAGGATCGTGCCATCGCGTATCTGCGCGACCAGATCAAGAACAAGAGTGCCGAAGACAAGGCGAAGTTCGAGGATGCCCTCGCACTGAACCTCGCGATGCTGCCTTTGACTCCTGACCACCACTTCTACTTCGACCAGGGAACCTACGCCCGCATGCGCCTCGTGCTCTTGCGCGTTGCCAGGAAGATGGTCAAGGAAGGTCTGCTGGACGATCAGGAAGACATCATGATGCTCGAGTACGAGCAGCTCCGCCGCTATGTGGCTGATCCGAAGAACTATCCCGGTCGCAAGCTCATCGCCGATGCGAAGGCTGAGATCGAGAAAGCCCACAAGATCACCCCGCGCGACTGGGTGGGAACCGTCACACAGGCCAACATGTACGAAGAGCCGTACCACACCCTGTGGGGATATCCCGAGAAGTTCGAGCGTGAGAACGACGTCAAGGTGAAGGGAACCATCCAGGGTCTCCCCGCTTCTCCCGGAGTCGTCGAAGGTATCGCTCGTGTCGTGAAGAGCCCCGCTGAGTTCAACGACGTAAAGCGCGGCGAGATCCTGGTATGTATCATGACCAACCCCGCTTGGGTCGTCGTGTTCTCCAAGATCGCCGGTATTGTCACTGACAGCGGTGGTGTGCTGAGCCACTCTGCGGTCGTCGCCCGTGAGTTCATGATTCCGGCAGTCGTCGGAACCGGAACTGCAACCCGCGAGATCAAGAGCGGAGACAAGGTCCGTGTCGATGGAGACAAGGGCGTAGTCACCATCCTCAGCTAAGTCCTGATTGATCAGGCTGGAAAGCGAATGTAACACTCTTGATGGTGCCGTTGACAAGCGGCACCATCAAGTCATGAGATACCTTTGCATATGCCATTTGCATGACATATACATGGATATCTCACAATAATAGGAGCTGAAATGAACGAGTATCTCACTTGGTTGTCAAACGCTACGAAGAGCGCCTGGTGGAATGATTCCGCCGATTTTTCCGAACTCGATGCCGCACTCGCCAGTGGTGCCGTCGGAGTCACGACCAATCCCGTGCTGGTATGCAAAGCCCTCTATGACAAGCCGGAGTTCTGGAAACCGTATCTGGCGGACATGGACAAGAGCCTTTCCGGAGAGGCGAGGACCGAAGAGCTCATCCGCCGGGTCACGGTTGCGGTCGCGGAAAAATTCCTGCCGCTGTACAAAGAGGGCGGGAGTACCGGTCTCGTGTGCGCACAGGTCAATCCGACCAAAGCCGGAGACCGCGAGACGATGCTTTCCATGGCGCGCCGTTTGCACGCATGGGCTCCGAACATCGCAGTGAAACTCCCCGTGACCGCAGCAGGTCTTGATGTGCTCGAAGAGTGCGCGGCAGAGGGCATCACCGTCACCGCGACTGTCAGCTTCACGCTTCCGCAGGTTCTTGCCGTCGGCGATCGATACCAGAAGGGGCTCGAGCGCTGCAGGCGTGCCGGGAAGAAAGCGGGCAAGTGTTTCGCCGTCGTGATGGTCGGACGCATCGATGATTATATCCGCGATGTCGTGCATGACAGCAAGCTCGACAACGTACGTGAATCGGATATCATCCAAGCGGGAAGCGCGATCATGAAGCGGGCGATCGCCATCTTCGCAGAGCGCAAGTATGAAGCGATCATGATGCCGGCCGGCATGCGCGGGGCGTATCACGTGACCGATCTTTCCGGCGCGGACATCACGATGTCGATCCACCCGAAGATCCAGAAACTTCTGACGAAGGTGGAGAAACCCTACGTCGAGCAACACCTCGAGCAGGTCGATCCCGAAGCGATCAAGCGCTTGATGACCGTCAGGGAGTTTGTCAGGGCCTACGAACCCGAAGTCATGCCTCCCGAAGAATTCATCACCTTCGGTGTGGTGCAGAAGACGCTCGCCCAGTTCACGGAGAACTGGAACAGCATCGGTGCCTTCACTGTCTGATGGGCCAAGAGCATGAAGGAGCGAGAAATCGCTCCTTCTTCATTGACAGGAACAGGGTATCGCGGTAATCTGTTAAAGAATCGATAATCGAAAATAAATATAGTATCGGCTTGCACTACGCGTGCGGGCGAAGGAGCGAAAGATGGCAAGTGAAGAGGCGAGGACATATATAGCGGCGTTGGTGGCACGGGCGAGAGCGGCGCAGCGCGAGATCGAGTTCGCCACGCAGGAGACGGTGGATGCTGCGGCCGAGGCGATCTGCTGGGCTGCGGTGCAGCCGGCGTTCGCGCGCGAGCTCGCGCAACTGGCGGTGGCCGAGTCGCGCATGGGCGACGAGGAGAGCAAGTACGCCAAGATGATGAACAAGGTGCGCGGCGGGTGGTTCGACATGAAGGGTCAGGCCTCGGTGGGGATCCTTGAGGAGGACCACGTGAACGGCCTGGTGAAGATCGCCAAGCCTGTGGGAGTGCTTGGGGCCCTGGTTCCGTGCACGAACTGCGAGGCGACCCCGGTGCTGAAGGCGGCGTGGGCAGTCAAGACCCGCAACGCGGTGATCCTTGCCCCTCACCCGAGGACGAGGAAGACGAACGCGCGGGTGGTTGCGATGATGAGAAGCGTGCTGGCCAAGCAAGGCCTGCCCGAGGACCTGGTGATCGACATGTCGGAAGTCTCGGTGGAGAACAGCGGCGAGCTGATGGCGCAGTGCGACCTGATCCTGGCGACAGGCGGGCCGGGGATGGTGGCGGCTGCCTATTCGAGCGGTACTCCGGCCTATGGGGTGGGCGCGGGCAACGCGGTGACGGTGGTGGACGACACGCAGCCGATGGCATCGGTGGCGGAGAAGATCCGGCGCTCCAAGACATTCGACCAGGCGACCAGCTGCTCAAGCGAGAACAGTGCGGTAATACAGTCCGGCGTGTACGGCGAGTTCGTCGCGGCGATGGAGAAGGAAGGGGGATACCTGTGCAGCGCCGGGGAGAAGGCCCGGCTGCAGCAGGCGATGTGGCCCGATGGCAAGACGCTGAACCGTGACGTGGTCGCCCAGTCGGCCGCGAAGATCGCGCAGGTCGCCAAGATCGCGCTTCCTGCCGGCAAGACGTTCCTGATGGTCGAGGAGTCGGGCATCGGCGAAGGCTTTCCGTTCAGCGGGGAGAAGCTTTCGGTGGTGATCACCCTGTACCGGTGGGAGTCGTTCGACGAGGCGGTCGAGCTGGTGAACCGGATCACGACGCACTCGGGTGCGGGACACTCCTGCGGCATCCACACCTCGGATCGCGAGCGCGCGCTGAAGCTTGCAGCGAAGGTGCGCGTGTCGCGCGTGATGGTGAACCAGCCGCAGAGCCTGAGCAACAGCGGCGCATGGACGAACGGGATGCCGGTGACCCTCACGCTGGGATGCGGGACCTGGGGAGGGAACATCGCCAGCGAGAACATCACGTGGAAGCACCTGCTGAACACGACGTGGGTCAGTTTCCCGCTCGCGAACAAGCAACCTTCGGACGAAGTGCTGTTCAGTGAAGCGGTGCGCAAAGGCGCCAACTGAGGTATGATGGAATCGTACGGGATGCCTGCGGGTGTCCCGGACATAGGGGGTATGCAACGATGGATGACCGGCTCGGACAGATGAGGAATCGCTCGCAGGAAGGCGGGGGCGAAGAACGCGTGGCGGCACAGCATGCGAAGGGCAAGCTGACCGCGCGGGAACGGATCGCGATGCTGGCGGATCCCGGATCATTCATCGAGTACAACCCGTACATGACCAGCCGTGCCGTCGAGTTCGGCATGGAAAGGCACCGCCTGCCGGGCGACGGAGTCGTCACGGGAACCGTGCTGGTGGACGGCCGCCAGGTCTGGGTCTCCTCCCAGGACTTCACGGTGCTGGGGGGTTCGCTCGGCGAGCAGCAGGCCGAGAAGATCGCCCGCGTGCAGGAGCTTGCGTTGCAGACCGGATGTCCGTTCATCCAGATCAACGACTCGGGCGGAGCGCGCATCCAGGAGGGAGTGTACTCCCTCGACGGGTACGGGAAGATCTTCCGGAACAACATCCTCGCTTCGGGTGTCATCCCGCAGATCTCCCTGATCCTCGGTCCCTGCGCGGGTGGGGCGGCCTACTCGCCTGCGATCACCGATTTCGTGTACATGGTCGACGGTGTCAGCCAGATGTACATCACCGGACCCGATGTCATCAAGGCCGTCACGGGGGAGGACGTCACCCACGAGGACCTGGGGGGTGCGTCAGCGCATGCGCGCAAAAGCGGGAACGCCCATTTCCACCTCGCCGACGAGGCAAGCGTGTTCGCGCACGTGAGGCGGCTGCTCGCATACCTGCCAGCCAACAACAGGCAGCCGGCGCCTGTGGAGGACACGGGGGCGGGTACACCGCAACCGACCGGGAAGATCGGGGAGATCCTCTCCGGGAGGGCGACGAAGGCCTATGACATGCATGATGTCATCGACGAGCTGTTCGACGCCGGTTCCTTCCTGGAGGTCCACAAGGAATATGCGCCGAGCATCCTGGTCGGGTTCGCCCGGCTGGAAGGCCGGCCGGTGGGAATCATCGCGAACCAGCCCAAGTTCCTCTCGGGCACCCTGGACATCAACTCGTCCGACAAGGGTGCGCGGTTCGTCCGGTTCTGCGATGCGTTCAACATCCCCGTCATCTCCCTGGTGGACGTCCCGGGCTACATGCCTGGCACCAACCAGGAGTGGAACGGGATCATCCGGCACGGGGCGAAGCTGCTGTACGCGATCGGGGAGGCGACCGTACCGAAGATCGCCCTGATCGTCCGCAAGGCTTACGGGGGTGCATACATCGCCATGTCCTCGCGCACGCTGGGGTACGACCGTGTCCTGTCCTTCCCCACGGCTGAGGTCGCCGTGATGGGGGCGGAGGGGGCGGCGAACATCATCTTCCGCAAGGAGATCGCCGGTGCCTCCGATCCCGTGGCGGTGCGAGGCCAGAAGATCGAGGAGTTCCGGGAGAACTCGATGAACCCCTTCGTCTCGGCCGCCGGGGGTATGGTCGACGATGTCATCGCGCCCGGCGAGGCGAGGCAGGCGCTGTTCAGGTCGCTCGAGTCGCTTTCGGGCAAGCGGGAGTCCCGCCCCCAGAAGAAACACGGGAACATCCCCCTGTGATGTGGTATCTTGTCGGTCTCGCCGTGATTGTCGCCATCGTGGTGATATGCACGGCCACCAAGCGCAAGGGAAATACCGCTCCGTGCGAAACCATCGGAACGGGTGCTTCCCCTGATGATCCTTGGCTATGTTCGCGTGCGCCGGATGTCGGGGATGATACCCAGCTGTTGCCAGAGGACGATGCTGATGAAATGCTGTTGCCTTGGAAGGAGAGTCGGCCATGGATACAATGAAGAGCATACGGTTCGGCATGCCTACGCCGATGGAGTGCAAGAGTCACGATGCATTGTTGGCGTTCTGTGTCGAGACCGGATTCGATTTCATCGAGCTGAACACCAACTTTCCCCTCTACACCCGGGAAGCCATGATCTCCCGTCGTCTCTTGTCGCGATTGGCAGCTGAGGGAATCGGCTACTCGATCCACCTTCCTGAAGTCCTGGATCTCGGTTCGCTGCAATCCGAGTTCCGTGATGCGGCTCTTTCGATGATCGCTTCATTGGTTTCGGAGGTGGAGGAGGGAACCCGCTTCGTCTGCCACATGAACAGCGGCATCAAGGTATCGTTGCCACAAGGAGGAGTGCACATCTACGAACGGTATGAGCATGAGTATCTCGATTCCCTGGAGACGATATTCGGTGCCTTGGACATGGTCCTTGCTGACAGCGGCTGCAAGCTTTGCATGGAAAACCTGGGGAACTTCAATCTTCCGTTCATCCAAAAGGGATTGCAGATGCTCCTTTCCTCGGAACATATCGGGCTCACATGGGACTTCGGTCACGATACGACGGCAAAGCTCGTCGACTCGCCGTTCTTCGAGCAGCACTCGGGCAAGGTGTTCGAAATTCATCTGCACGACTCGAAAGACGGTTCCGATCATCGTGCCCTGTACACCGGTAACACGAACATCGACAAGGCGCTCACCTTGGCACGTGGTCAGGACATCCCCGTGGTCGTCGAGGTGAAAACCTTGGATGGATTACGCTCCAGTTACAGGTCTTTGCAGGAACGCGGATTCATTCGATCCTGAGCTATTTTGACTTTGCCTGCTTCTTCTCTTCCGCTTCCTGGGCCTCGAGGTTCTTCATCAATCCCTTGAAGCTGTTCAGGATGTGGTCGCGCATCACCTGTTCGGCCTTGTCCGGATCTCCGCTGCGCAAAGAATCGATGATCAAGGTATGGCGTTGTGCGATGCCGATGTGGTCCATGCTCGTCAAGGTTCCGCTGGTGTGGGACCAGGAGGCGAAACGCAGATTCCTCGATAGACGTGCGATCAGTTTGTTTCCTGATGCCTTGATGATCGTATCATGGAACTGATTGTTGTATGAGGTCCGGTTGACGATATCTCCGCTCTTCGCCGCCTCAAGCATGTACCCGAGGACCTCTTCCAGCTTCTTGATTTCCTCTTCCGTGATGCGCTCGGCAGCCAGGCGGGCAGCCAGGGACTCAAGCGCAGCCCGTACAAGGAAGACTTCGCTGAGGTCATCCGTGGTGAAGGACCGGACCGTAATGCCTTTGTAGGGCTCGAAATCGAGCAGTTCCATCTCCACCAAGCTTTTGATAGCCTCGCGGACGGGCGCCTGACTCACATTGAATTCCCTCGCGATGGCGCTCTCCACCAAGCGGTCTCCCGCCTTGTATTTCTTATGGAGCAAGTCCTCCATCAACTGTTCCTTGATTTGTTCACTCAAGACTTTCTTAATAAACCCAGGCCTGCTGTTTCCAACTTTTGTCATTTTCGATTCCTATGATTATCACTAGACTTCTTATGTTGCAGTAATAGATTACTGTACCGAAATTGTCATGTCAACAAGATATTTTACATGCTCGATAATAGATTTTCTATTAATTATCTTGTATTTTCGAGAGTTCTCCCTATATAATAGCATATCATGACCGACAGTGTGCTTGCATCATCGGAAAAGTTATCCGATTATTCCAGCCGATTGCAGCGGGATGTTTTTACAGTGGGTCGGTTTCCTAGCTACCAAACCAGGTTGCAGCGCACCTGATAACAACCAGAGGGAAGAAGCCCTCGCAGGAGGACTGAATGGAACAGATTTCCAAGAATGTATTCGTAGAGACCAAGGTGCGGGGCTGCAATCCCGCTTTCGTGATCACCAGCGATGGTGTCGTGGTGATCGATACGCCTCAGTTGCCCACCAGGGCTGTCGAGATGTATCAGTTGGCCAAGTCTTATGGGCCGATCAGGTATCTCATCAATACCGAGCAGCACGTCGACCACATCTTCGGCAACTATTATTTCGATGAGGTCGAGCACATCATCAGCCACCGGGCGACGTTCGACAACTTCATGACCGTCTATCCGCAGATCAACCCGTACCTCTATGCAAAGGAGGCGATCCCCACCGATGATCCGGAAGGCGCGTCGATCTTCCCCGATGAGAAGACCTATTTTTCCAAACCCAACAAGCCGGACATCATCATCGACGGTGACATGGAGTTCAAGGTGGGAGACCACACGTTCCAGCTTCTGTGGACCCCCGGTCACACTCCGGGCCAGCTGGCCGTAGTCGTTCCCGAGGAGCGCATGATGTTCGTCGGCGATACGATTTTCAACGGGTGCCAGACATGGCTCTACACGTCGAACGTCGAGCAGTGGATCCGTTCCCTCGATCGTCTGCTTGAGGTGGATGTCGATATCGTCATTCCCGGACACGGACCGGTGTGCACCAAGCAGGAACTCTATGTCCAGCGTGCATTCTTGCTCGAGTGGGTCACCCAGATCGCCGTGGCGGTAGGGAAGGGCTGGTCCAAGGAAGAGTGTCTCGCGAAGCTTGGGTTCGCCGACCGTTTCCCCGTGGACATCGGTCAGGAATACATGCTCAATGACGTGACCGTGAACAACATCAACGCCCTGTATGACCAGCTGACCGTGAAGATGCCGGTCATGCCGAGAAAGAAGTGAGGTTGCGAGGATGGAACAGACATTGAGACAGTATACCGATCTCTTCTCCCTGAAGGGAAAGAAAGCCCTCGTCGCCGGTGGTGCCGGAGGCATCGGGACGGCGATCAGCGAAGCCCTGTGTGCTGCAGGCGCTACCGTCTACCTGAGCGCACGCGACATGGCCAAGGCGGAGAAGGCTGCCCAGGAGATTCGCAAGAAGGGTGGGGATGCGCATGCCGCAGTACTTGCTGTCGATGAGATTCCTGCCATGCAGGAGCAGGTGGCTGCCATCTGCAGGCAAGCGGACGGCATCGACATTGTCGTAAATAGTGTCGGCATGCACGTCGAGACCGCCGCCGAGGAGTACAAGGAAGCCGATTGGGACAAAGTCATCGACGTGAATCTCAAGGCGGCATTCTATCTCTCCCAGGCGATAGCGAAGGATCAGTTGGCTCGCAAAATCAAGGGCAAGCACATCCATATCTCGTCGGTGAGAAGCATTCTCGCCCTCAGGCGGGGATACATCAGCTACTGTGCCAGCCGCGGCGGGATGAACATGATGATCAAGCAACTTGCCACCGAGTGGGGCAAGTATGGGATCACCGTCAACGGGATCGGCCCGACGTTCACCCGCACTTCGCTGGTAGCCGAGTACCTCGAGGATCCTGCATTCTACGAACCGTTGGTCGCCCGCATTCCCCTCGGACGGGTGTGCGAGCCTTCCGATGTCGCGGCATTGGCGATGTACCTTGCCAGTCCCGCCAGTGATTTCGTCACCGGTCAGATCGTGTTCGTGGACGGGGGGATCACCGCCTGTCAATGATATGGGATGTTTCGACCGGAAGTCCCCTTTTCCCTCGCGGGTAAGGGGATTTTCCATATTTGCGTGTTTTTTCGATACTTTTTTCTTGACAAGTGGAAACACATCGACAATGATGTACTTATAGATTATCGAGAATGGATAATAGATTTTACAATGCCTTGGAATGTGCTTGGCACAATCATTCTGCTTGGGCAGGAAGGAGGGTGCTTGGGGGAGAGGATGCACTGGTTTGCCCGTGTGGGCAACGCAGGGCTGGCATGTGCGGATGCACCTGCCAGGAATATTGAGAACAAGACGGAATCGGACCGCCTGCCGGACGACCGTCATGATCACGGAATTCGTGTGAGATAGAAAAGGAGTTTTGTATGGCAAAAAAGAACACCATCCCGTTTTGGCTCGCGGTTGCAATCACTGCTATCGTTTTCCTTCCCTTGACCATGTTCTTGGGCAAGTACAACATCCCGTTGTGGGTATCGTTCATCGTGTGGGCAGAG
The DNA here is from genome assembly GCA_018433865.1 of Spirochaetales bacterium. Lineage (GTDB taxonomy): Bacteria > Spirochaetota > Spirochaetia > Sphaerochaetales > Sphaerochaetaceae > UBA8525. The sequence continues at coordinate 297,626 of JAHDQJ010000006.1, forward strand.
TTCTTCGCATTCGGCGCCAATGTCAAGGACGCCGGCAAGCTGATCCTTCCTGCGTTCCCCGCCGGAGCGATCATCTGCGGTCTCGGCTGGTCACTCTCATTCGCACTGCAACCGATACTCCCCGCAACCGGTGGTCTCTGGGCATACTGGATCGGCTTCGGTCTCTTCGTGGCGATCCTCGTGAAGATCATGGACTTCGTCCCTGTCTTCCAGAAGGGTTCGTTGGCCTACTTCAACGGCATGACCATGTGTATCGCAGTCCTGTTCACCGGTTCGTTCCCCCCGCTCACCGAGAGTGCCGTGCTCTCTCCGCTGGTAGCGGCTCTCTGGACGATCATCGCCGGTCTGTTCGGTCTTTTCCTCGGCTGGTTCAACATGGCCATCACGTTCCCGCGCGAGGCATGACAAGAACTGTACCGAGTTAAATTCTTTATACTTGACAACAGTGCCGAGCTACTATAGGATTGAGAGGAGATTATCGATAATCGATAGTCTCCTCTTCAGTTTTCCAGGAGGCTGCCATGAAAATCATTCACGAAACCGACGTCGTCGAGACAGCCGTTCCGGGTCGTTTCTTGCGCTGGATAGCCAAGGATGGAGTCGGTCTCGACCCCGAGTTCTGTTCCTGTTGCGTCATGCGTGTCGAACCGGGCAGCACGGTCTCCCCGGCACACTGCCATCCGGACGGTGAGGAGCTCATCTACATCATCGAAGGGGAAGGAAAGGTCTACGTCGACGGCATCATCAAGCCGATGCGTGCAGGAACCGCTGTGCTCTTCGAGAGAGGTTCCAAGCATATGGTGCGCAACAGCGGCAAGGAACCGATGAAAGTCATCTGCTTCTTCGCGCCGAAGACCAGCCTGGAACAATATGAGTTCCACCCCGAAATCAATTTTGATGATGGAGTAGAGCAATGCTGAAGAACAATCCGTTGAAAGACTTCTTTCTCGAGCCCGACATGATCAGGACGATCGGGCATGACTTGCAGCGTCCCGAGTGCATCCTCGCCGAGCGTGACGGGAGCCTGTGGTCCGCGGATGCCCGCGGAGGTGTCGTGCATATCCAGCCAGATGGTTCTCAGCAGATCATCACCCAGAAGCATGCGGCCGGATTCGAACACGCGGACGACAAGGTGAACCGTTTCTTCCAAGGGACCCTTCCCAACGGTCTCGCGTTCGCCCGTAACGGAGACATCCTGATCAGCAACTTCGGTACCGATTGCCTTGAGGTGATGAAGCGTACCGGTGAGACGAAGGTCCTGATGGACAATGTGGATGGCAAGAAAATCGGCAAGGTGAATTTCGTCCTCCGTGATTCGAAGGACCGCTTGTGGATCACCGTGACCACCCGGCTCACCAGTTGGCTCGAGGCGCTCGTGCCCGACTTGGATGATGGATACATCATCCGTTATGACGAACGAGGAGCACACATTGTCGCCGAAGGGTTGCATTTCACCAATGAGGTGCGTTTCGACGCCAAGGAAGAGTTCCTGTATGCAGTCGAGACCACCGGCGGCAAGATCCTCCGGTTCCGGGTCGATGCGAACGGAGACCTGCATGATCGTGAGGTCTTCGGACCTGAGAGTCTCGGGCCGGGAGCATATCCCGACGGGATCGCGTTCGACTCATACGGGAACCTCTGGGGAACCATGGTCTATTCCGACAAGTTGTTCGCCCTTACTCCCGACGGAGAGCTCAAGATCCTTCTGGACGAGGGTGATCATGACAAGGTGAAACAGCTCGACGATGCGTTCTTCGCGAAGCGGGTAACGAACGAGATACTATTTCAGACAGGACGGGGCATCGCTCCGTGGATGGCAAGCGTGACCTTCGGGGGACCCGATCTCTCGACGATCTACATCGGTTGCCTTCGCGGCACGAATATCCCCTATTTCAAAGCCCCGGTGGCGGGACTTCCCATGGTCCACTGGAACGATCGTCATGAACACACTACGTGGAGGTAGCAAATTGGGCACACAGGATATGATGCATGCGGTGCGATTGAACGCACCTGAACAGTTGGAGTATTGCTCCATTCCGGTTCCGGTACCGGGGGACATGGAGGTCGTCTGCAGGGTCGAGTCGGTGGCGATATGCGGGACGGATCCCCATATCATCCATGGGGAATTCCCCAACTTCTGGCCGAAGGCTTTTCCATTGATTCCCGGACATGAGTGGGCCGGAGTGGTGGAGACCGTCGGTGAGAGCGCTGCTGCGCTCGGATGGAAGAAGGGAGATCGTGTCTGCGGCATCAGCCATGTCGGATGCGGCCACTGTGCCATGTGCATGCAGGGACGCTACACCCTCTGTGACAACTACGGACACGAGGAGTTCGGCCATCGTCAGTACGGTCACTACAGCCAGGGTGCATATGCCGAGTACATGCGTTCCAACGTCAAGGCGATCGCCAGGATTCCCGAGGATATGGATTTCAACGTCGCCTCCTGCATGGATCCGCTGAGCATCGCGCTGCACATGGTGATGCGCAGCCGCATCCAGCCGGGTGATGATGTGCTCATCAACGGTTCCGGTGGTCAAGGTCTCATGGCGATCCTCTGCGCCCGTTCGCTCGGCGCAGGGAAGATCATGGTCAGCGGCAGCGGGTTCCGTCTCGAAGTCGCTCAGCAGTTCGGGGCGATCCCCATCAATTATCGTGATGAGGATGTGGTTGCCAAGGTGAAGGAGTTGACTGGCGGAAAGGGTGCGAAGCGCGTCATCGAATGCGCAGGGACCGCGGTAGGCATCCGTCAGGCGATCGATTCGGTTGCCAAGGGTGGTGTCGTCTCGATGGTGAGCCTTCCCGGTGGCGATATCCCGGTGCCGATCCGGCGGATCGTGCTCGAGGAGATAGAGCTGGTCGGCAACCGTGCCAACCCCAATACCTTGGAGAAGGCCATCTCGCTCGCAGCACAGTATCCTGCAGAGATGCAACGGCTGATCACCCACGAATTCCCGCTCAGCGAGTACGTGAAGGCGTTTGACATCTTCAACGGACGCAAGGACAATTCGTTGAAGGTCATCATGAAACCCCAGCTGTGATCGCAGCTACGATATAATGATTTCGAAAACATAAGGAGAGAACCATGAACCATTTCACTTCCGAATTCCGATGTGCGGATGCAGCTATCAGGGTGGACGTCATCGGCGGTCCCAAGCGGACTGCAGTCACCGAAGACTCCACGTTCCTCAACTATCGCCTTGCAGCGGTTACCGTACACGCAGAGCCCTCCAAGGGCCGCGCGGACATCATCTGGAATTATGAGCGCCCCAAGAAGGCCATCAATTACATCGGCCGCCAGCTGATCCTCGATGGATTCTGGGAAGAGGGCGAGATCAACAAGATCCTCGTCAGCATGCTCGCGATGGAACTCAATCACGTCGGCCTCTATCCGTTCCACTCCTCCATGGTCGTCTACAAGGGCAAGGGCATCCTCCTGCTCGGTGGTGAGAACAACCATGGAAAGAGCATGAGCCAGCTCGAAGGCTGCCGCCGCGGCGCACTGATGTTCTCCACCGAGACCACAGTGGTGAACGAGGACCACTTTGCGATCCTCGGTTCGAAGAACGTCTATATCAAGCACCGCGCGAAGGGAACCGAGCGCAGCGACCTGCCCGATCAGGACGAAGGCGTGGCAAAATTCTTCGACAAGGAGCCGACCTACGAATCCTACAACGAACCCATCAAGATCAGCCTGATCGTCCAGCCGAGCATCGACGGCCACTTCGACACCAAGGTGCTTCCGATGGGCCAGTTCGAGAAAGCCTATCAGGGCCACCACTCCATGATGAACTTCATGGGCCTGAACCAGCTGCTCAGCGGAGAGGATGGCTTGGTCATGCCGATCATCGACAATGATGCGCTTCGCCAGAAGAGGGGAGCTTTCCTCGCTGACTTGGTCCGCGATATTCCTTGCTACCTTGCTCGTGCGAAGACCCCGCAGATCATTTTCGACGAGATCGACAAGATTCTCGAAAAGATGTAAGCAACGGACTGCCGCACCCTGATTGCGTATGCGGCTGCCCTTTCTGAGACGGTCTCGCCTTGTGCGAGGCCGTTTCGCTATGATGGGGTAGCATTCCCACGTTTTTGCCTGTTCGCGTCCGAATATCCGCAACGTATCCCCACGGATCCGCCTGGTGCGTGAGGTTGGGGAAAATGCCGGGCCAGGGATAAAAAACATTGACGGTATGGTGATACTAAACTATAATCGAAAATCGAGAGTAGGTGGTCGCAATGTGCGCCTGCCATGATCACCACGAAACGATTACGGATGAGCAGGACCGATGGAACCATCGGGGGAGAGCGGGTGTGAGATTTGCAATATTGTCAGATATCCATGAGAACTATCACAACCTGTACCTCTGCATCGAGGACATGCGAAAGCAGGAGATCGACCAAGTGTTGTTCCTCGGCGATTTCATGAACGCCGGGATCGCACGGATGCTCGCTACCGCAGGATTTCCCGTATTCGCCATCTATGGGAACAACGATGGCGACAAGCTGGCCATCTACCGGGAATCGGTCAAGCGTGACAGTACCATGCAAGTCCACCCACGGACCTATGCGGAGTTTTCGCGTGACGGATATCGCTTTTTCCTGACCCACCACGACGACCTCGTGGAGACTGCCGTCTCCTCGGGCCGCTACGATGCGGTATGCTTCGGCCATACGCATCGCAGGTCCGTTGAGGAGCGCAACGGGTGCATCGTGGTGAATCCGGGAGAGCTGTCGGCCCATAAGTATGGGATGCCGACCTATGCAATATTGGATTCAATGCAGAAAAATTGTATACTGGTTGAACTGGAAGGGGGTGTGACCGTCAGGACCGAAGCGGTCGCACTGCAGTACCATAAGTTGGGCTTCGATGAGCATTTCGGATTCACCAAGCCCAGGGAAGGGAGCACAGGAGCATAACATGAGCGAATATACTGTGATCGGGAAACCTGCATTGCGCAAGGATTCCCATGACAAGGTTACCGGGAGCGCGCAGTTCTGTGCGGACATCACCCTCACGGGTATGTTGCACGGCGCTGTGTTGCGTAGCAAGGTCCCCCATGGCATCATCAAGTCGATCGATGTCTCGGCAGCGAAGGAAGCGGAAGGTGTGCGGGCGGTCGTGACCGGTGAGGAAGTTCCCTACCGTCTCGGTCGCTCGATCATGGACCAGACATTCCTCGCGATCGACAAGGTGCGCCATGAAGGCGAACCGATCGCATTGGTCGCCGCGGATACGCTCGAGCAAGCCTATGCCGCAGTACGGATGATCAAGGTCGATATCGAGCCACTGCCCGCGGTGAACGATGTGCTCGAGGCGATGAAGCCTGAGAGCGCGCTGGTGCACGACAGGCTGGAGGATTACTGGCATGTCGACACCATCCGTCCGGTCAACGGGACGAACATCTATGACCATTTCACACTGCGCAAGGGCGATGTGGACAAAGCCTTCGCCGAAGCCGATGTGATCGTGGAGAATGAGTATGACTGTGCGATCTTGCATCACGCGGCAATCGAGAACCACCTGGCAATCGCGAAGGTGGACGGATCGGGAAAGATCACCGTGTGGTCTCCTGCCCAATCTCCCTACTACATCCGAGGTGAGCTTTCCAGGGCGCTCAAGGTCCCTGAGAACAAGATCCGCGTCATCGTGCCCCCCATCGGAGGAGGGTTCGGCGGAAAGCTCGAAGCACGTGCGGAACAGCTGGCGATCGCGCTGGCAATGAAAACCCACGGACGACCGGTGAAGGTCGCATTCAGCCGTGAGGAAGATTTCCTTGCCGGAACGGTCCGCGCCGGTGTGCACTTCAAGATGCGCACAGCGGCACGCAAGGATGGCAAGATACTCGCCGTCGAGTCCACCAACTGGTGGGATTCCGGTGCCTATTCGACGATCAGCCCGACGGTCACCCTGAAGGCGAACGTCATTCTCGCCGGCCCCTACGAAGTCGACAATGTGAAGATGGACGGCTATTGTGTCGCGACCAACAAGCAGTTGGGAACGGCTCAGCGCGGTTTCGGTGTAGCAGAGGCTTCCTACGCGCATGAACAACAGATGGATGCGGTGGCGAAAGCGCTCGGGATGGATCCCTACGAATTGCGCATGAAGAACGTGATGGTCGACGGGTGCAAGGGTCATACCGGCGAAAAGATGTTTGCAGTCGGAATCAAGGAGTGCCTCAAGGAGGCTGCCGAAGGTCTCGGGTGGGAGGGTCATCCTACCAGCTGGATAACCGAAGATGGCAAGATCCGGGGGCGTGGGTTGGGAACATTCATGAAATTCACCGGAACTCCCTCCTACACCTCTGCCACCATCAAGCTCAACTTCGATGGATCGGCGGTCGTTTCCTATTCCACCACCGAACTCGGACAGGGCGTCGGAATCGTCATTCCGCAGATCGTTGCCGAGGAATTGGGCATCCCGCTTGAGCTGATCAGCACCGTGCAGGTCGATACCGACCATACGCCGCTTGACAAGACGACCACCAGCAGCCGTGCGACCTACCACCTCGGAAACGCCACGATCAAGGCCGCGGAGGATGCAAGGCGCCAGATATGTCAGTGGGTGGCTTTCAAGTGGAAGACCCCGGTGGAACGCATCGAATTCAAAAAGGGCGGCATCATCGTGCAACTTGATGAGCAGGGCAAGCCTACCGGCAAGCAAGCGCGGATGGATGAGTTGGCGAAGAACGGCCTGATCAAGAACGGGGAACCGATTCTGGGGTACGGCAGTTACGAGACGACCAACATCTGGCACAAGCCCGATCCGGAGACCTACCAGACCGAGCGGTTGACTGCGATGTGGTTCTTCGGTGCGAATGCGGCTGAGGTCGAGATCGATCCCGATACCGCGAAGATCCGGGTCGTCAAGGTTGTCGCCGCTCACGACATCGGCAAGACGCTCAATCCGCTCGGCTGCCTGCAGCAGGTGGAAGGCGGTGTCATCATGGGTATCGGCAATACCTTGCTCGAGGAGTTCATACACCGTGACGGGTACTTGATGAACGGGAACATGGTGGACTTCAAGATACCGACGTCCATGGATTCCGATGTGGAGATCGAGATGCGCTTGATCGAATCCTCACCGCATCCCGAGGGTCCCTACGGAGCGAAGGGTATCGGGGAACCGGCGATGTGCGCCACGCAGTCGGCGGTCGCCTCTGCGGTCGCCCACGCTCTCGGTGTCCCGGTAGTCCACGTACCGATCAAGGGCGAGCATATTCTCGCTGCTTGCCGCAAGAGGTTGGAGGAAGCAAATGATCGCTAGATTCGATTACCATGTGCCTGCCAGTTTGGATGAGGCCTGCGCACTCAAGAAAGAATATGGGAATACCGGAATCGTCGTAGCCGGCGGTTCTGATGTCTATGCCAAGATGCACCTTGGCGATCATCTCTACGACCATGTCATCGACATCAAGAAGATCGAAGACATGCAGGGTATCCGATGGTCGGAAACCGAGGGGCTTTCGCTCGGTGCTGCGGTGACGCACCACGAGATCGAGCGTCACCCGGTGATCAAGGAGCGCTACGACGTGTTGGTCCAAGGGGTGCGGACGATCGGGTCCCTGCAGGTCCGCAACCGCGGGACTATCGGGGGGAACATCTGTACCGCCGCTCCCTCGGCAGACGGAATCGGGCCTTTGCTCGTATTGGATGCCTCGTGTGTGATCCATGGACTCGGTGGCGAACGTACCGTCCCGCTGAAGGACTTCTTCACCGGACCGAAGCAGACCGTCCTGGCGGATGATGAGGTTTTGGTCAGGGTGACCGTTCCCACCCCGGCACCATCATACGGTGGGGCTTATTTCAAATACGGCCGGCGCAATGCGATGGAAATCGCCCTGCTGGGCATTTCGGTCTACCTGGAGGTTGCCGATGATGGCAAGACCTGCAGCGCGATGCGCATCGCCTTGGGCACCAGCGCGCCGATACCCATACGGGCACAGAAGACGGAAGCCTATTATATCGGCAAGGATTTGAGTGACAGACAGGTGGTGGAGGCGGCGAGCTCGATAATCCTTGAAGACGCCTCTCCGAGAAACAGCTGGAGAGCGGATGGCGAGTTCCGGCGCTCACTGCTGAAGCTGCTGGTACCGAGGACCGTACGGACCGCGTACGGCGCATTGACACGGGAGTAAGTGCATGTTCAAGAAAGAAATCAATATCATGGTGAATAATGAGCACTATGTGCGTGAAGTTGCGGTGAACCGGACCCTCCTGGAGTTCCTCCGGGAAGACCTCGGTCTCACCGGAGCGAAAGAGGGATGCAACGAGGGGGAGTGCGGGGCCTGTACCGTTCTGGTTGACGGGAAGCCGGTGAACTCCTGCCTCATGCTTGCAGTCGAGGCCGATGGCAGTTACATCCTGACAATCGAAGGCCTTGCGAAAGGCGATCTGTTGCACCCCTTGCAGCAGGCGTTCATCGACGAGGGTGCGGTCCAGTGTGGATTCTGTACCCCGGGGATGATCATGACCGCGAAGGCGATTCTCGACGAGTACGGCAATCCGAGCGAGAAAGAGATCCGCAAGCTCATGGAGGGGAACCTCTGCCGTTGCACCGGGTACACCCGCGTCATCAAGACGGTGAAGAAGACCGCGGAAGCTTTGGCAGCAAAGTGATCGCATGATGGGCCGGTTTCCCGTGGGGGGGAATCGGCGCTGAGCGAATCGGTACGGTTGACAGGTCCCATGGTCGGTGATAAACTATCGATAATCGATAATTAATGCGCCAGGTGATGCCCCGACGCTGGTGAAGCAGGGTGGAGGTTCGGACCGCAGCATTTTCGACGTGCCTCGGTACATGAAGGATGGATGCAATTCTGGGAGGAAACTCATGGGATACCTGAGGAAAATCGCTGACCTGAGGAAGGACGAGGCAGTCATCACCGGTGGAAAGGCAGCCAACCTCGGCGAGTTGACCCAGAACGGATTCCCAGTCCCCGAGGGGTTCAACGTGACAGGGCCTGCCCTCGACTACCTTTGTGAAGCCAACAACCTCATGCCTCGGATCCTGCAGGTACTCGGGACCATGGATTTCGAAGACTACCAGGATATCGAGGCAAAGTCAGACAGTATCAGGAGCATGATCACAGAGGCGACGATTCCCCGGGACCTGCTTGAAGAGATGAAGCGGGAAATCGCCTCACTGAGAGAACCGGGGGGTGATGATCCGTTCGTGGCGGTCCGCTCCTCCGTGTCGGTCAAGGATAGTGACATCACCAGCTTCCCCGGTATGATGGATACCTATCACTTCATCAAGGGTGAGGCACAGATCATCGAGCAGATTCGCAACTGCTGGGCTTCCCTGTATACCGCTCGCGCCATCTATCGCCGGCACCAGCAGGGTATCGGACAGGACAAGGGCGTCATTGCCCCGTTGGTGCAGCGGATGGTGAACGCGGATGTCGCGGGCGTGCTGTTCACTGCGAACCCGATCACCAGCAATCGTGGCGAGGTGGTCATCGAGGCCAACTGGGGTCTCGGGGAATCCTTGGTATCGGGTGAGGCGATCGTCGATTATTTCGTCGTCAGCAGGACCGATCCGATGCAGATCACCGTCAAGAAGGTGATGCGCAAGAATATCATGGTCACCATCGACAGGGAAACGGGAGTCGGGCGCAAGAAGTACCCGCTGACCGGCAACCGGGTGACCGACTGCACATTGACCGACGAACAGTTGTTCGAGCTCGCCGACATGGGATTGCGGATCGAAACGGTGTTCGGCGTGCCACAGGATGTCGAATGGGCGTATGAGGATGGCGTGCTCTACCTGCTGCAGGCAAGGAAGATCAAGTCGTTGAAAGGATGATACGTACGGGGGAAAGCCGAATGCCTTTCCTTCGTCATCACGATAGACCGAGAACAGAGGCGACGGGAACTGAGGATTGAAGCCCTCCTGCCGCTTCCATCATGAATGAGGAGGACCCGGATGGTCAAAAGAAATGTAGAGACCCGGCAGAACTACCGTGAAGGCCTGATCAAGCTGTTGGAATTGAAGGATTCGGATATCCGCATGTCGATCTTGCGCCAAGGCGCGAGTGCGATTGACAAGGGTGTCCATATCGGAGGCGCGTTCAGCGCCGTAGTGCCGCTGGTGTCGCTCTATTACGGTGGGGCCATGGACTACGATGTGCAGGATCCTACGCGGACTGACAAGGACCTGATGGTCCTGAGCAAGGGTCATGCCGTGGCCGCACTTGCTTCCGTGTATGCGGATGTGGGGTATTTTCCTCCCGAGGTCCTCGTGAACTCCAGATCCCATGAGAGCATCCTCAATGGTCACCCAGGTCCCATCCTTCCCGGAGTCGCGATCGCCACTGGCCCGCTCGGCCAAGGACTGGCGGTTGCGCAAGGGTTTGCGCTCTACGCCAAGAACCACACCTCCAGCCGTGTGTTCGCAGTCACCGGTGATGGTGAGTTGCAGGAAGGAATCGTCTGGGAGGCGTTCATGTTCGCCCCGCAGAAGCGCCTGGACAACTTCTGTGTCATCATCGACAAGAACCATGGTCAGTTGGATGACCACACGAAGCTTCATTTCAGCATGGATGGCCTCGACAGGCAGCTTGAAGCGTTCGGGTGGAAGGTCGTGCGTGTCGATGGGACGCGGTACAACCAGATTCTCAACGCCTTGGATGATTTCGTCAACGGCACACCCGACGGACGGCCTACGGTGATCATCAGCGAGACATGCAAGGGATTCGGTGCATTCTCCGCAGGGTTGGACAAGCACAAGATCACCCTCGCCAACGATGTCCTTGAGCAGGAGCTCGTGCTCCAGAAACAGCGTCGTGATGCACGAGAGCACGCATACGTACAGTATCTCGCAGCACTTGAGAGCGCGGGGGAGCAGGAAGTTGCGAAGGCACTCGAGAAAAAACGGATGGAGATCTACCAAGGACTTGGCTCCAAGGCGATATCGGCTCCTGTCCGCAACGGGAAGGTGCCTCCACGCCAGAAACACATCAAGCTGACCGGCGAGCTGCCGAAGTATGGCATGAGCGACAAGGTGATGGCGAGTGATGTGATCACCAAGTGCATGAAGCTCTATGCGAACGACAGCAGGGTCTACTCGGTGGACAGTGATCTCGGTTCCACCAGCGGATTGCAGAGTGGGGTAGGCGCTGTCGACCAGAACCGCGCGATCAATGTCGGTATCGCGGAAGCGAACATGATGTGCATCGGCGAGGCGGTTGCTGCCAACGGCGGCAACGCATGGGTGAGCACATTCTGTCCCTTCTTCAACTGGCAGGTGATGCGCCGGATCGGTGTCAGCCAGCAGGAACGGATCGAGGCGATGGAAGATCCGAAGAATTGGCTCTCCGAGGGACATGAGCTCGATCTGACATTCGTGGCCACCGCGGCGAACCTCGACACGCAAGTCAACGGCGCCACGCACATGGGCAATGATGACAACCTGCTGTTCTCCACCATTCCCGGCCTCAAGATCATCGACGTTTCATGCCCCAACCAGCTCGTATCGATCATCCGTTGGATCATGGAAGGCTCCAAGGGTCTGGTCTACCTTCGGATCATGCGTAGCGCATCGACGGCTCTCTATCCCGCGGGAACACAGTTCGTCTATGGGAAGGCCCATCGGATCGCGGGTGCTGAGAACGCGAAGGTCGCGATCATCTCCAGCGGCAGGGGCAGCCATGAGGCGCTCGCCGCGGCAAAACTTCTTGAAGGACAGGGCATCGCAGCCAGTGCGTACGATATGCCGTCCTTCGATCCTGAGACCATCGAACACCTGCTCGCACATACCGACACCCAGCTTCTCTTTGCTGAGCAGAACAACGGATACCTGTGGAACGCGTGTGCCAAGCTCGTGCTCGATCGCAAGATCGCGTGCGATGTCTCACGCTTGCATGCAGTGAATCTGAACAGGGAGGATGGTTCCTACCGGTTCATCCATTCGGCGACCTATGACGAATTGACCAAGCACTCGGCCCTCGACGCGACTTCCATCGCCAAGAAAGGTGCAGGATTGGTATCGTGATCACATTCGTGGCTAGACGGACAGAGGTGAAGTAAGCGAGGAACTCATTTCCCATGATCTTTGACACTCCAATCTCAAGATCGCCTGAACATCGAAGTCCGTAGCGCATATGTTCCCCTGGGGTCCCAACCTACCCCAGGGGATACTTTTCTTGAAGGTTCTTTGTCCGCTACAGCGTCACGTCCTGGCATGCATGATGAAATCGGCTGCCGTGTGGCAGCCGATTCCTTGCTCTCGATCGATATGTGTGTGGTGCACCTTGGCTTGGAGCTCTCTTGAGTGCGTCGCGCGTCTAGAAGCTGCCTTCCTCGGCCCTGTCGATTCCCTGCATCACCATGAGGTCTTCGTGCAGTTCCATCCAGACATCGTGGAATGATCCGCACATCACTCCGGTAAACTGCTTGATCTCACCTGCGAACACACGACTGGCGGCACACTGGAGACGACCTTGGTATCGGGCAAGCCGCGGGAGGGCCTGCGCGAGCTTTCCGAGAATCGGCTGGATCCGATCATTGATCGACCTGAGCGCGTCGATCTGGATCTGGTCATAGGCGGCATCCCTGTGATCATTCACCACGCCGTTCTTCAACTGCCAGGTGTTGCACAACTCCTTGAACTCGGTATTGAGCGCAAGGAATTCCTTATAATTCGGGGAGAGGGCTTTGGAAAGCGCCGAGTCCTTGTGAGACTCCATCCTGCGCTGTTGTTCTTCGGTTCCTTCGACCGAGAGGGTATACATGTCGCGGCCTTCCATGTGGTCGACCAATCCCTTTCGCTCGAGGTCCGCCATGATCTCGGTGGGAATCCATCCCAAGCTATCCATCAATCCGTCGGGTGTGATGAATCCGCGAATCCGAAGCAGGTACAGGACAAAATCCTCATCGGCTGGCAGCACCAAGCCGGTCGGTGCGTCTGGATTCGGCGTCTCCGCCGCAGCGGAACAGCTTCCTCCGCTGCCGAAGGTGAACGGGACGTCCGCTGCCGACACGCGACCCGATGCGAGCAGTGCCTGGGCTGCCGCCAAGCGGCTGAGCGGAATCCTGAATGGCGAACAACTTACCGAATCCAACCCAGCCCGTACGAAGAAGTCGACAGACTCGGGATTGCCCGCATGCTCTCCGCACACACTCAGCTTGATCGATGGTTTTGCTTGTCGTGACAGCTTGCATCCCATCTCCACCAAAACTCCGACACCGTCACGGTCCACGACTGCGAACGGGTTTTCCTTGAGGATTCCCTTCTTCGTGTAGGCGGGAAGCATGTTCGCTTCGACATCATCGCGGCTGAATGCAAACGTCATCTGCGTCAGGTCATTGGTCCCGAAGGAGAAAAATTCGGCATACTGTGCAAGAGCGTCGGCCACCAGCGCGGCTCTCGGCGTCTCAAGCATCGCGCCGATGGGGATGTCCATGTCTTTCAGTTCCGCGTGTCCCGCCTCTTCCAACGAGTCGGTCACCCACTTGCGGGCTATCGCCAACTCCTGCTCGTTGATCACCAGGGGAATCATGATCTCGATGTGGGGATCTTTGCCTTTGCGGACCAAATTCGCGGTTGCAGTCGCCAATGCACGGACCTGCATCTCATACAGGCCGTTGCGGACCATGCCCAGGCGGACTCCCCTCGTGCCGATCATGGGGTTTTTCTCATGCAGCCGCCGTACGGCGATGAGTTCCTTCTTCTCGACTGCAGTCAAGGTGCCTTTCGCCTCCTTGGCCGTGAGCTCCAGGAGGTCGGGAAGGAATTCGTGCAACGGCGGATCGAGCAGGCGAACCTTCACCGGCAACCCGTCCATCGCATCAAGCACCTGCTCAAAGTCGGTGACCTGGGCCTGCTCAAGCTGGCACAGGCTCTCCTGTGCGTCTTCTTCGGTCTCACTCAGGATGAAACGGCGCATCATCGGAAGCCGGTCGGGGGAAAGGAACATATGTTCCGTGCGGCACAGTCCGATGCCTCTTGCTCCCAAGGTCCGGCCCATTCTCGCGTCAACTTGGGTATCGGCATTCACCCGGACTTCGAAGTTTCCGGCTTCCATGACCTGGTCGGCCCAATCAAGCAGCTGAATCAACTCAGGAGGGGCTTCATGGGAACAGATTGCGAGTTTTCCGATATAGACCGCCCCGGAACCCCCGTCAATGGTGATGAAGTCGCCTTCCTTGACCATATTCCCATTGATTTCCACACCACCGGGAACGACGTGCACGTCGACGGCTCCGACCACAGCGGGCTTCCCCCAACCGCGGGCAACGATGGCCGCATGGGAACCCAAACCGCCGCGCGCAGTCAGGATACCCTTGGAAGATTGCATGCCCAGGATGTCGTCGGGATTCGTTTCGGGCCGTACCAGGATGACTGGGCGACCTTGGTCAGCCAAGGCGATCGCGCGACTCGCATCCAATACAACTTCCCCAACCGCAGCGCCGGGCGAAGCGGGCAGTCCTGTGGTAACGGGTTTGGCCTGTGTGATGTCACGGGTCAACCCAGCATGGAAAAACGTACTGAGTTCATCGGGATGAATCGAATTGATCGCTGCTGCTACAGAATCCGAACGTCGGTCTTGCAAGGCCAAACCAACGGCATCACGGATTTCCTGGTCGATAGAAATCTGTTTGGTCTCCATGTTAACCCCTGAAAAAAAAAGATATAGCGGGAATATCTTCACTGGTGAAGTGAACCACTATTCGATCTCGCGATTATACATAATCGATAATCTATAATTATGTTACCATAACATTTGTCTCTCGTATAGGCGTAAAGGTAAAAAAAGGATGAAATGGCTCCCATGGACCGCATGAGCCGCGAAACGGGACCAGGGAAAGCGCCACGGCGTGAGCGAAGGACTCATCCGCATGCCACGATGATCGCATTGCCATGTGTGGCAAACGCTTCGACGATCTCATCGGAGGGGAGTTCGTCGGTGATCACCTGCTTGATCGCGGCCAACGGGCAGAATGTCATGAGCGTGGACCTGCCGAATTTGCGATGGTCTGCAAGCAAAAAGATATCTTTTGCTTTTTTTGCTGCCAGGGATTTGGTGGCATTCTCTTCCGGGTAGGTGTTCGTTGCCCCGTTCGGAATGTTCAGGCCCGTGCATGCCAAGAATGCCTTGTGGATGTTGAATGCCTCGAGATATGCGGATGAATATTCACCGATGAATGCACTGGTTTGCCTGTTGAATATTCCGGGAAGCACGATCAAGCGGCAGTTGGGCAACTTCATGGCTGAGTTGATCACGTGGTAGTTATTGGTGATTACGGTGCAACGGATATCCTGGTGCACGAAATCCAATATGTGTCGCGTCGTCGTTCCTGAGTCTATGAAGATGATGTCATGATCCTTGATGTACTCGGCAGCTTTTCGTGCGATGGCTCTCTTTGCCAGTACGATACGGTCTGCAGTGGCAATCTTCTGTTCCTGCACGGATACCTGTTCGCCAGTGAACCGGATTCCCCCATAGAATTTCTGAAAATACGGATCCCTTGCCATCGTTGCAACGTAGCGTCTGGTGGTGCTCATGGATACGTGGAATGTATCGCACAACTCGGTCAGTGTCACTTCCGGACGGGAGATGATGAATTTCCGTATCTCTTCAAGCAACTCTTCTTTCATGGCCAGTCCTTCCTCATCGCAGATAGCAGGGTAAACTACCATTGAAATATTGTCAATATTGTCAAAATATACGAAATACAATCCATGTAATTGTAAGTTTGATACTATTGATGTAGAATTCAGCTGAAATTCTGTGTAATATGATCAATGATCATGATGAAACACATACGGCGGAGGTGGTTTCGTGGGTAGCATATTGCCAATTGATGGGAATAGGACGATGGATGCAGTCGCACTGGGGCGCATATGCATCGACATCAATCCGGTCGATTACTTCAAGAAGTGGGGTGAGTCCACTACCTTCAAGAAATATGTCGGAGGATCTCCTGCGAATACGGCGGTAGGCTTGGCGCGTTTGGGAAGGAGCGTCGGGTTCATCGGGTGTGTCTCAAACGATCAGATGGGGGATTTCTGCCTTGATTTCTTCAACCGGGAGGGCATCGATACCTCGGCGATCGTCAGGGCAAGGCACGGAGAGTCCCTGGGACTTGCGTTCACGGAGATCCTGAGCGAACAGGAATCCAGCATCATCATGTACCGCGACCATGTTGCCGACCTGCAACTGGAACCTTCCGATGTGTCCGAGCAGTATATCAAGGATGCGAAGGTCCTTTTGCTCAGCGGAACCGCGCTGTCTGCCAGTCCGTCACGGGAAGCGGCGCTCAAGGCTCTCGAGCTTGCCGCACTGCATGATACCGCGGTCATCTTCGATATCGATTATCGTCCGTACACGTGGAAGAACCTTGATGAGGTGGCGATCTATTATGCCATCGCAAGTCGGTATGCACAGGTCATCATGGGATCCCGGGAGGAGTATGACCTGATGCGTGGTCTGCTCAAGAAGGATCACACCGATGAGGAGATCGCCTCTGCGCTGTTTGCCCACAAAGCTCGCCTCGTGATCATCAAGCACGGGAAGGATGGGTCGAACGCGTTCACCTTTGACGGTGATACCTATGCGGTGAAACCGTTTCCCGTCAAGAAACTGAAATCGTTCGGCGGCGGGGACGGATACAGCAGCGCCTGTATCGCCGGTCTTCTCGAAGGCAAGCCGGTCGAGGACTGCCTTGAGATGGGAACGGCCTCCGCTTCGATTCTCGTGGCGAGCCATGCCTGTTCATCGGACATGCCCACGCCACCAGTATTGGAAGATTTCATCAAGGATGCATCGGCCAAGTATGGCAAGATGGTCTCACGACTCGCACGGTAGGGACACCACTCATGCTTTGTACTCTGCAAGAGGCCCTGCAAATCGCGCTTGAGAAAAACCAGGGACTGGCTGCCTTCAATGTGTACGGGTTCGAGGATGCCGATCCCGTGGTGAAAGCCGCCGAAGAACGGCAAGCCCCGGTGGTGCTCATGACCAACAAGGCGGCGGTGGATCACATGGGAGTCGGGATTCTCGCAGCGTTGCTGTTGCGCATCGCACGCGATTCCTCAACGCATGTCTGTATCCATTTGGATCATGGAACAAACGTATCGGTCATCCGTGAAGCGATCGAAGAGGGATATACTTCCGTCATGTTCGATGGATCGCAACTGCCTTTCGACCAGAATGTCGCGATCACGAAAGAAGTCGTGCGCATGGCACACGCGAGAGGCATCAGTGTCGAGGCGGAGATCGGTGCCGTCGGATTCAGCGACCCACGTATCGAATTCGTGGCTCGGTACAGTACTGCACACGAAGCACAACTCTTCCAGAAGCACACAGATGTCGATGCGTTGGCAGTAGCCATCGGGACCGTGCACAGGATGGAGGAACAGGGTGTGGCGCTCCGCTTTGATCTGTTGCGAGAGATCTCACACACGGTCCCCGTCCCCTTGGTGATCCATGGTGCCTCCGGAGTCACCGACGGGGACCTGGTGCGATTGATCGAGTCCGGAGCAAGGAAGATCAATCTGGGAACCGTATTGAGAATCGCATTCGGCACGGCACTCCGGAGCCAGCTCTCGCAGCACCCGAAGGAATACGACCGGATCAAGCTTTTTCCTGCATGCATGCAAGCCGTATACGAAAAGGCATTGCAGAAGATCACGTTGTTGCACGCCATCCCGGATCCCGTTGCAAGCAACCCATAATGGACTCCGTATAATAACTGGAAGAATTTGCCTATTGTCTTTGTGGAAAACAGGGTTTGCAACGTAGAGGAAGAAAATCATCAGGTCAGATCATGCAATCCTTGGGAGAAAGGAAAGTAAGGAGGAGCGATGAACAGATGTGCCTGGGCGAATTCTCATGCGTTATTGGCCGATTACCATGATACGGAATGGGGTGTCCCGCTGCATGATGATGAGAGGCAATTCGAGTTCCTCTGCATGGAGGTCATGCAATGCGGGCTGAGTTGGCTGACGGTACTGAAGAAACGTGAGGCGTTCCGCCGTGCGTTTGATGATTTCGATGCAGCGAAAGTGGCGTGTTACACAGAGGAAGACATCGGATCGATCATGCAGGTTACGCACATGATCCGCTCTCCGAGGAAGATCCGGGCGATCATCAACAACGCGCGAGCCTTTCTGCGCATCCGACAGGAATTCGGAACTTTTTCCACCTATCTCTGGCGGTTCACGGACAACCGAGTCATGCACTACCCGGATCATACAGGGGAGGTTGCCGTGTCAAGAAATGAGCTTTCCGACATCATAAGCAAGGATTTGAGGGCACGTGGATTCACTTTCCTCGGCTCCATCACGGTCTATGCGCATCTGCAGGCTGCCGGGTTGATCAATGACCATGCACATGACTGCTTCCGTTATCACGAACTGCGAGTTGGTGAAACGGAGGCATAGGGGGAGTCTTGGTGGAGTAGCCGGAGCCATGACCCGGGATGCGTCAGATGAATAACGGAACCAAGGATGCGCTTGCGACATCCACCAACCCTCTGTCGGTTACCTTGAGCGCGGGACTGACGGGGAGGGTGATGGTGCTGAGCGACATCAGTGGATTATGGTGGCGCATTCCCAATCTGTGCAAGTGCGTCTGGATGCTCGCGATCCGTGCACCAAGTTCGGGCATCGGGAGTTCCGAGAGGATGCCGCCGATCGGAAGTTCGACTGAAGCAGCTACCGTACCGCCTGCGGCAACACAGATCCCTCCTCCGTGGGAGAGGACCCATTGCAAGGCGATGCGCATGTCCTGTTCGTTGTCCCCCAGAAGCAAGATGTTGTGGTGGTCGTGCGCATAGGTGGTGCAGTAAGCGCCTCCTTCAAGACAGTCCCCTGACAGGAAGGCTTGTGAGAAGTGCAGATTTTTCCTGTAACGGTTCATGACCGTCACCAAGTTGAGCGGTGTTTCCGCTTCCCTCCATTGCAGCGTACCTGCTTCGGCCCTCAGGTCAAGGTGCACCTCCTCTGTGTATGTGCTCTCGGCACTCTTGCGCATGACACGTACCGTGGCACCTGCTTCAGATGCGATGCTGAAGAGGGGTGAGAAATCGGTCTGGCCATCGAGCGCCAGGCTTTCCGTGCAGAACGGTGCGAATCGATAGGGTTCTTGGGAATTGACCAACGATTCGACCGGCCTGCCTCGCTTGAAGACTCTTCCGATGGAAAACAGTGATGGATCGCCTTCAAGCATGATCAGGTCGGCAATCTTGCCCGGCACCAATGCTCCACGATCGCGCATGCCCATGCGCATGGCCGGTGCATGGCTCGTGGCGATGATTGCCTTTTCAAGAGAGAGTCCGTATGCGAGAGCTTTGCGTACCACATGGTCAAGATGGCCTTTCTCAACAAGCAAATCTGGCGGGACGTCATCGGTGACGAACGCCCATAATGTATCGACATCATGCGATTGCAGGTATTCGACCACCTCACCGGTCACCGACTTTTCCTGGATCTCGACGAACATGCCGTTTGCGAACCGTTGCGCCATGCCGGTCAAGTCCTGTTGGCAATGATCCGAATCCACCCCGAGATAGAGCAGTTTGGCCAAGTCGATGCCTCGGATCGAGGGACAGTGTCCTTCGATAGCCATCAAGGGGTGGTGTTCCTTCAGGTAGGCAATCATTCCCGAAGATTTGACTGCATGCGGATGGGTGACCAGCTGTTCGAATTCACTGATGAGGGTACTAAAGTTCATCACCTCCCCAAGACATATCACATCAGGATTATCCGCACCGGTGAGCAGAGGCAAGTCGGTAGCATCGATGGTTCCGCCGGTTGTTTCCAACGCAGCGTTCGTTGAGGGTACGGAACTGGGAATTCCATGGAAAATGTCGAGAGCCGTCATGCGGGAAGCAGCGATCATCTGTTCGATGCCTTTGTGTCCAAAGATGTTGGCCATCTCATGATGTTCAGCCACCACGGTGGTCACTCCGCAGGGGAGGACTGCCTCGCTGAATGTGTGTGGTGTGCAAAGTGAGCTCTCGATATGCAGGTGTATGTCGATCATTCCGGGGATGACGGTCGCTCCGGCGCATTCGATCTGTTCCTTTGTTTCGATTCCGGCTGCCGTGCAATCACCAACATAGAAGATCTTGCCGTTGAGTACGGCAATGTCGGTGACGGACCAATTTCTGGTATACGGGTTGAAGATGCGGGCGTGTGAGAACAGGGTGTCGACGGTCATGTACAGCTCCTCAGGCGATGGTTGAGACGGTATCCCGTTCGATCAACGTACCGGGAATCAGGATTTTCTGGCTGACGGCGCTACCGTCTATCGCCGCAAGCAGCAAATGGGCGGCACTTTTGCCCGCATCCTCGATATGGAGATCTATCGTGGTGATGGCGGGCGTACTCAAGCGGGCGTGCAAGCTGTTGTTCCTTCCCATGATGGAAATATCCTCAGGGATCCGGAGCCCCATGTCCTTGGCTGCCAGGATGGCTCCTGCCGCCATGATGTCACTCATGCAGTTCAAGGCAGTGAGATGCGGGAATGAGGTCAACAAGTTCTTTGCCTGCTCATAGGCCCGCTGGGCTTGGTAATCACCGAACACGACAGTATCCGGATCGAATGCGACATTTGCATGTTCGAGCAATGAACGATGGTCATGGTAGAGCTTGCGGGCGTGCATCCCGCCGTCACGTCCAAGCATCAGCGCGATGTTCCGATGCCCTTTTTCCAGCAAATACTTTGTACCGGAACAAATCTCGAGATCGCGTATGAGCACCTGCAGGCGGGCTTGTTCCATCTCGGGAATGTTGAGGGTGACGAAAGGTTTGTCCGTCTTCTGCAACTCCATGATGTTTTTCTCGATATGGTCTTGGGTACAGAACCCGGTACTGAAGAGGATGTATCCGTCACACCCGGTACTCCGCTGGATTTGCTGCTCGACAATTTCGTCCGAGGTGCGGGCGTCCGAGGGGAAGAAGAGGAGGCTGTAGCCTTCATTGCTGAGCTGGGACTGTACTCCGCTCAGCAACGAGTTGGTGTATTCGTTGGAGAAGAGAGGCATCTTGGAGGGAATGATGATCCCGATGATCCGGGACTCCTGCAGGGAGAGGGTGCTGGCAAAGATATTCTTGTGATAGTGCAGATCCTTGACCGCTTGGTCGATGCGTTGTTTCGTGGCCGCACCGACACGTGAGGTTTTCTTGTCATTGAGATAAATGGATACCGATGCGGGAGAGACTCCCGCGAGCTTTGCAATTTCCCTGATACTGCTCATGTTTTTTTTTGTCCGTCAGTTAACCGTTTCATCAATTGTATACTTCTTTTCTCTTTGCAGTCAACAATTTGTTTTTGTTTGCTCAGGAAACAATTAACAGTATAATTTAACGTTGGTGTGCGATTGACAGGAGCATTGACACCATTTATAGTGAAAGAAATTACATCAAACGGTTAACCTATCGGGTCGGTCTTGGTATGGTTTGGAATCTGGTGAGCCTGTTTGAGAACACTCTGGAGGGAATCATGAGAAAGCGTACTGTATTGGTTTTCGTGCTGATCCTGGTAGCGTTCCTGTGCCTGCAACCGATCTTTGCCCAAGGGGGAAAAGAGTCGGCAGCTTCGGCTGACATGCCGTACAAGGGGCAGACGTTGACCGTATCCATGTGGGGATACAACATGGATCTGCTCGTAAAGAACGTCCTGAAGCCGTTCGAGGACAAGCATGGGGTCAAGATCGTGACCGAGACTGGCAACAACTCGGACCGTTTCACCAAATTGGCCGCACGCAAGGACAATCCGATCGTCGATGTGGCCTACTTCGCCGGAACATGGGCCTATGAGGCAATGAAACAGGGTTTGATTCAACCATACGACCCTGCGAAGATTCCCAACCTGGCCAACATCATCGAGCCTGCGAAGGATCCGTTGGGAGGACGGTATGCCATCGGATATACCATCCAGCACTTGGGTATCTTCTATCGCACTGACAAGGTTGCGCAGATCAAGAGCTGGAAAGACCTTTCGCGTGCCGAATTGAAGGGTTTCCTCTCCATTCCTGGCATCACCACCACCTATGGTCCTGCGATCGTCTATATGATGAGCAAGGCATGGGGCGGGGATTTTGAGAACACCGAAGTCGGCTGGCAGAAAATAGCTGAGCTCGCACCTTCCTTGGTCACCGCATACAACAACTCATCCGAGCTGAACGCGCTGATCATCCAGGAGGAAGTCTACGCCGCACCGTACACCAGCTTCTCTTGGGGCAATATCAAGGCATCCGGACTTCCTGTGGCGCAAGTCATTCCCGAAGAGGGTTTGGTAGGTTCCTTCAGTGTCGCGAGCGTGGTGAAGGGGACGAAGAACGTTGACTTGGCACACCTGTTCATAGACCACCTGCTTTCCTATGAGGTCCAATTGGCAGAGGCGATGGACTTGGTGGACTCTCCGGTCCACACCGGTGTGACGCTGCCTCCCGAGGTTGCCGAGAATCTCACCTATGGAGAAGAGTTGATCAGCATGCTTCATTTCTTCGACGAAGGAAAGACCGCAGCCCTGCAACCTGATTGGATTGCCCGCTGGAACAAGATCTTCTCGAAATGATCATGACATCACTTTGGGTCAACCGCGGATTCCGCGGTTGACCTGTCGTTTCCAAAGCAATCCGATAGGGGGTCGCAATGAGCCTCAAGCCCAAGACAAAAGCCTTGACCATGCTCCTTGGAGCAGGGTGTCTTTTTCTCCTTGCCTATTTCCTCTTGCCATTGCTATTCGTACTTTATGAGAGTTTCCTCGGTACCGATGGGAACCTGACGGTCTCGCGGTACCTCGCAGTCCTGCAGGACAATCAGTTTCAGAATGTCTATCTGAGGACATTGAAAATGGCAGTGATCGTGACTGTCATCGCAGTCTTCACTGCCTACCCGACAGCGTACCTGATGATGAAGATCAAGAGTTCGCACAAGGCGATCCTCATGTCCTTGGTGATCTTGCCCCTCATGACCAGTCCGGTTGCCAGGACCTACGCATGGATTGTCATACTCGGTCGTTACGGAATCGTGAACCAGACACTCTCCCTGTTCGGATTGACTCGAGAACCGGTGAGGATGCTCTATACCGAAGGTGCGATCGTCGTGGGCCTGCTGCAACTCTTCCTTCCCATCATGGTGCTCAACTTGGTCAGTGCGCTTGAGAACGTCCCCTCGGAAGTGGAGGAGGCGGCCTTGAGCCTTGGCTCGAGCAAGATCGGCACCTTTTTCCGCGTGATCGTTCCGCTTTCGTTCGATGGCTTGATCATGGGGGTGACCCTCGTGTTCACCGGATGCATCACGGCATATGTGACGCCTGCGATTCTCGGAGGTGCCAAGGTGCTCACCCTGGCGACCCTGATGCGCCAACAGGCCTTGGTATTGATGAACTGGGAGGCGGCTACCGTGATAGCGGTGGTGATGATCCTCACCACACTTATCTTGCATACCGTCTTGAAACGGTTCAGGCCGAGGAACCAAACATGAAGAATTCCAAGCTATTGATCTTGATAACCGCGATGGTGTTCATATTCCTGATCGGACCGTTCATCATGATCTTTCTCACTTCGTTCAGCAGTGATGCGATCATGCGGTTCCCTCCGAAGGGTTTCACCATGTCATGGTACGCGAAGGCGCTGAACATCCAGATGTTCCGCACCACCTTCTGGGTGAGCCTGCAGACTGGTCTGCTCGCAACCGCTACAGCCATGTTGCTCGGCGTGCCGGTCGCGTATGCGAATATCCGTTTCAATTATCGGGGGAAAGGTACCCTTGAACTTTTGTTCTCTTCCCCTGCGATCGTACCAGGAATGGTCATCGGTTTTGCGCTCTTGCGCTTTTTCGTGTATGTTTCAAACATCCCGATCGTAATCGGACTCTATTTGGGACACACCGCCATCCTCTTCCCGTATACCGTTCGTGTGGTATCGGCAAGCTTGAGGAATTTCGAGGGAGATATCGAACAAGCGGCAATCAGTCTCGGTTCCACTCCATTGCATGCGTTCTTCGCGGTAGTGTTGCCAAACATCCGATCGGGCTTGGTGGCAGCATTCATCCTGGCTTTCATCACCTCGTTCAACAATGTCCCCGTCTCGCTGTTCCTCACCGGACCTGGTGTCGCTACGTTGCCCATCCAGATGCTCAGTTATATGGAATATTATTATGATCCGACCATTTCGGCACTGTCGAGCATCATCATCGTGTTGACCGTCATTGTGGTGCAGAGCGCAGAAAAGTTGCTGGGCATCTCGAAGTATGTATGAGAGGGAGAAATGAGCTATGGCATTCATCGAATTGAAGGATATCGACGCCGGGTATGAGAAGGGCAAGCCTATCTTGAAGAATTTCCATCTGTCGGTGGAACAAGGCGAGTTGGTTTCATTGCTCGGACCCTCCGGTTGTGGAAAGACCACCACCTTGCGCACTATTGCAGGATTCATCATGGCGGAGAAAGGTTCCGTGACCATCGGCGGAAAAGATTATACGAATGTACCGCCGAACAAGCGGAACATCGGACTTGTGTTCCAGAACTATGCACTGTTCCCACACCTCTCGGTCTTTGACAACGTCGCCTATGGCTTGCGTCGCCGGAAGGTCTCCAAACCGGAGATTGCAAAGCGTGTTGCCGATGTATTGCACTTGGTCTCCTTGAAAGGGTTTGAGGACCGTCTTCCCGCACAACTCTCAGGAGGACAGAGACAGCGTGTGGCACTGGCACGCTCGATCGTGATCGAACCCGAACTCCTGTTGCTTGATGAACCGCTTTCGAACCTCGATGCGAAACTTCGTGATGAGATGCGTGCCGAATTGAGCCGATTGCAGCACCAGCTTGGCATCACGATGATCTATGTGACGCATGACCAGATCGAGGCGATGAGTCTTTCCAGCCGCATCATAGTCATGAACGAAGGCCTGATAGAGCAATCGGGTCCACCTGAAGACATCTATGAATATCCCGCAACGCCGTTTGTCGCCCGCTTCGTTGGGTTCGACAACCGTATCGACGGCACCCTGACCAGACTCGAGAGCAAGTCCGTACATGTGGATGTCCAAGGAGTCGAATTCATAAGCACCCGTCCCTCACCGAACTTGTCGAAACAGGATGAAGGAAAATCGGTCTCCCTGTACTTCCGTCCCGATGATACGCAGATAGGAGTGGAACCGGGCAAGAATGCATTCGAGGTAACCATTGATTTCTCAAATTACCAAGGGAATACCACCCAATATGCAATGCACCTTGGATCGCATGCGCTACGCGCAGTCGTACCAGGAAAACCGATCGCTGATGGGACTGACCGTACAGTGTTCAGTATTCCTCCCGACAAGGTGATCGCAGAGAAAGGAGTCAGATGATGGAGAGGAAGTTGGCAGGAAACACGGTATTGAAACACATCAGGTGTGCTCAGGGAGACATTGCCCCCTATGTGATCACACCTGGAGATCCGGGTCGGGTCAAGAGAATCGTGAAATTGATGGACTCAGCCGATCTCATGGCTGAGAACCGGGAATATATCGTCCATACAGGAATGTACCAAGGTGTTCCCGTTACCGTCTGCTCCTCTGGAATCGGAGGCCCCGCAGCTTCGATCGCATTCGAGGAGTTGATCAAGCTCGGAGCGAAGGTCTTCATCAGGGTCGGTTCCGCGGGGGGGCGTCAAAAAGACATTCCGATCGGGACTCCGGTTGTCATCACCGCTACCTATCGTGGTGAGGGAACGAGCAAAGCCTATCTGCCGCCCGAGTTTCCTGCAGTCGCGGATTTGGATGTGACCAATGCGCTGGTGGATTCCTTGAAGGCACGGAAAGTTCCCTATCGCGCAGGTATCGGCTTCTGCAGGGATGCCTACTATGTGCAAGACCAGCAACTCAACACACTGTTGAGTGCAAGCGGTGTGCTCGCAGCGGAACAGGAAGCGGCGACGCTCTACATCGTCGGGAGTGTGCGGGGAGTGAAGACCGGTGCAATCGTCTCCACCGATTCGAACATCTGGCTTGAGACGCAGCCTACGATCGAGGAGAAAGAGACCCTCTACCGTTCAGGAGAACAGTTGGTGATCCAGGCCGCCTTGGATGCGGTGGTTCGGTTGCACGCACAGGGAGCACACGAATTCTGATGGCTCCCACGATCGATCGGGAGCGTCTTTTCTCACGAGTCCGTGAATTGTGTGCGATCAACGCACCTTCACGATGTGAACAGCCGATTTTCAGGTATCTGCAGAAGTTCTGGCTTGAACGGAAGGAATCCGGACTGACTTGGGAGACCGTGGCGGTTCCCGATTCCTCCGAACCTGCGAATATCATCATGCGCCTGGAAGGTACGGGTGAGCCCCTGATGCTTTGCGCCCATATGGACACCGTTCCCTTGCCGCCGGGAACCGTGACGCTGGTTGAATCGGATGGGGTGCTGAGAACCGATGGCAGCTCGATTCTCGGTTCCGATGACCGGGCGGGAATCGCACTGGCACTGGAGATGATCGATCTTTGCCTTGAAGGTGCGCAGCATCCTCCTTTGGAAATCGTCTTTACCGTCCAGGAGGAGTTGGGGTGTCTCGGGTCCGCATGTCTGTACAGGTCACTGTTCCGTTCCAGGATGGCGTTCAACCTTGATGGAGAGACTTCGGTTGGGACCGCGATCACCTCGGCACCCCAGAAAGGACGTTATGCGATCACCGTCCATGGCATTTCCAGCCATGCCGCCTTGGAGCCACAGCTGGGAAGGAATGCGATCAGGTTGGCTTCCGGGCTGCTGCTTCAGCTTCCTGATGGACAAGTGGATACGTATTCAACGGCGAATACCGGCACGATTGCCGGTGGAAAACAAACCAATGTGGTGTGTGATCTGGTGAAGATCACAGGTGAGTTGCGCAGCTTCTCCAAGGAATTGTTTACAAAGCACCGAACATACATCGACACCCTGGTCTCGAGCTATCGGGTTCCAAGCGGATGCTCGGTCGAGATTTCCTGGGAGGATGTCTACGCTGCATATGCGGTTCCGGATGATAGTGCCGTTCTGCAAAGGTTCAAAAACGCCTGCATGGATATGGGCTGCTCTCCGCTTTTCCTTCGTTCTGCCGGAGGAGGGGACGCGAACAATCTCAATAGCCTCGGTATCCAGACGATCGTGTTCGGGATGGGGATGCATCATATCCACACGACGCGCGAATATGTGGTTTGGGAGGAGATCGCAGCCGCTGCCGAGCTGTTGGTCCGGGTGGTCTTCAGGATTCCCACAGATGCGAGAATCGTGCCCTGATCGAATCGACGATTCCTTGAGCCTCCTTGCGGATTGATCGGGCATCGATTGTCATGAGTTCACGATCGCGCATCAGTACCTTTCCGTCTACCATGGTCAGCATCACATCCGTTGGACAAGCACTGTATACTAACGCAGCGTAGGGATCGTACACGGGGAACATCGCGGGGCTATCGGTTCCCACAACGACGATGTCAGCTCTCTTGCCTATCTCAATCGAGCCGGTGATCCGCTCCAGATGCAACGCCTCGGCTCCTCCGATGGTTGCGCAGCGCAGCACCTGTCGAGGTGTCATCACCGTAGGATCTTTCAACAGTACCTTCTGCATTTTCGCTGTGATGCCCAGTTGATGGATCATGTCCATGGTATTTCCGCTCATGGGACCATCGGTTCCCAAGCCTATGCGGGCTCCTGCCTGGTAGAGTGCATGGGCAGGGGCGATCCCCTTGCCACTCTTGCTGTTCGCAGAAGGGTTGTGAGCTATCCCCGTGTGTGTGTCTATCAAAAGCTTACACTCATCCGGCGAAGCGAAGATGCAGTGTGCCATCGTGGAACGTGGGCCGAGCAAGCCGCATCGATCATAGAAAGCGATCGGTCTGACTCCGTAATGCTCTTGTACGTAGGATTCTTCGAAAGGCATCTCGGCCAGATGACTGAGGATTGCCATGTTGTGGGTTTCGCTGAAAGCCGCGCAGTATTCCAGTTCACTCTCGGAAAGGGAGTAGGGAGCATGGGGAGCGATGGCAGGTGCAAGCAAGCGGTCATCCTGCAAGAGCTCTTGCAAGTTCCCGACCAGCTGCACGGCCTCCGGAAAATCCTTGGCATCCGGTCCTCCCTTGCTTGCCACCGCCTGTCCGACTATTCCCCGTATGCCACTCTGACGGGCAGCGAGGGCAGTCTCCTTCGCATGGTAGTACATGTCCGCGAAGCAGGTGGTTCCTCCACCGATCATCTCGGCGAGGCTGTGGAGTGAGGCGATGTGTACAAGTTTCGGATTCACTTGCGAACGTTCAAGAGGGAAGATCACTTCGAGCAGACGATTCGGCCGGTCATCGGCGAGGGAACGAAAGAGCGACATGCCGATATGGGTATGCGTATTCACAAGACCAGGAATGACGATTCCTCCCCTCGCATCGATGCACGTGTCCAAAGGTATCCGAAGGGTTTCGAGGCGATCTGGGCAGTACGGACCGATCTCACTGATCGTGTCCCCCTCGATGATGATCATTCCCCGGTCATGGACGGTCCACTGACGATCCATCGTCAGAATCGTCCCGTTGATAATGGCTTGCGTGGATACTGTTGCTTCGGTCATGCTGAAGTATAGCATGGAACCGTGAGAAAGGTTTGCGGTTGAACATGTAGAAATCCGGAGAAATCCTGATGACTGAGACCCCACGAGATGCATGATCCTATGCATACGGACATGGATCGGGTTGTGGGGACTTTTGGCATCAGTTTATCGCACCGGCAGCATGATGGGCTCGAATACCGTGCCTTCTGGTGCCATGAAGGCGACATAGCTTCCGAAGATATCCATATCGAGCCGTTCGCTTCCACTGTAGAACGTATCCTCCAGGTCAGAGAAATCGGGGCCGAGCACCACGATCCTTCCCCCCTCGGGAATCGTGCAGGAGAACGTGCCATGCTCGTTGATCCTACGCCAGACGGTGGTCTCCACTGCATTCGGAATGATGGGCTGCCCCGATACCAAGGGCGGAACATCGGTTGCGTCGACACACACATAGGAACCGACGATGAGGCGGCCTTCCGTATCGAGTCTCGGGGGCATCTGGTCACGTACCGTAGGCAAGACCATGGATGTCTGCCGCTCATCGGTGATCGCATACGCCACTGAGTCGAGCATCAGGATGGAGGGAAGCTCTTCCACAAACGTGATCCTGAAAGGAGCAACATACAGATCGAGTGGGGGGATGTTTGTCGGCAGCCATGGGCCTGCAGTGAATCCATGCGAACGACCTGCGGTCGGATCAATACGTTTCATCGCCGGTTCAGCCTGGTTGTGCGGCCTGAGTTCCATGACGAACGGGATGCCGAGCAGTGTCTTGCACACAAACCAGGACTCCAGGGGAACCTTCTCGAAGACTCCTTCTCCGATATGACGAAGGGCAGATGTCTCGCTGAACGTCGATCCGTCATGGGTTTCGAGTCTCATCACGGCATCGTCATGATCGAAACTGATGCGGAACAATCCCGATGCCGAACCATAGTATCCGCTACAGGCGTCGATCCCCGATGGCAACGGCTTGGTGGGTGGGCTCTCGGTCTCTTCGGTTGCATGTCCTGCAGGGATGAGTCCCGATTCTTTCAGCAATGCGTCTACGATGGGAAGCGTGGTTCCGACAGGATCGATATGCCCTGCGCTCAGCAAGACCACGGCACTTTGTGATTGCGGGATCACGAAAAGCATCGTGGTGTATTCAAGCGTTCCGCCAGTTTTTCCCAACACTTTGATACCTTGGCTCCGATATGGTTCCCAGCTGGTGAAATCCCACCCGAGCCCAAAACTGAGCAGTCTGTCATAGGGGCTTTCCTGCATATACGCCGGCTTGTGCTCGGATAGGAACTCCATGACGGACGATTCTCCCAAGAGGGATCTGTCGAATAGGATCGAAGCAAACCTGCAAAGGTCCTGGGCACTCGATGTGATGCCCCCGGAGGCGATCAGGTGTACATACTCGGTGGGAAGGGGGACGGTTCTTCCGATGTACCCATGCGCCATGTTCTCATCCTCAGGACCGAATCCCACCGAGGAATCGAGCATGCCGAGAGGGCGGAAGATCCGTTCTTGCAAGAATTCCGTGAAGGAGATTCCCGAAAGATGTTCCACCAATGCCTGCGCGACGGTGAATCCGTCATTGCAATAGGGGGAGAAGGCTCCCGGATCATGCTTCAGTGATGATTTGGCAAATTCTTCCAGCGATTGCCGCAGATACTCGGACTCGGATTCACCGGTGAAAGCGCCGCGCATGTCGGTTCCCGGCATTCCCGAACTGTGATTGAGCAGCATCCGTACCGTGATGTCCACACACCGTGGATCGGCCATGGTGAAGTCGCCCATCAGGTCTGTCACCTTGTCGTCAAGATTGAGCAGACCCTCTTCCTGCAGCAGGAGGATCGCTGCTGCGGTGAATACCTTGCTGATCGAACCGATGTTGAAGCGGGTATCAGGCTCTACGGGAAGACCCATCGCTACATCCCGCATACCGAATCCTTCGGAATGGATGATCTGACCCTGATGCATGATCGCGATGCTCAGCGCACTCACATCGCCTTGGCCGGTGACGAGGCTGTTGCCGATCTCCCGTGCAACCTCCTTGGTCTGTGCAAAGGGGTCATCGTTTCTGCCAAGCATCGTCGAGCAGGAGGCAAGGACAAGCAACAACAGTCCGACAATACACAGCTCTCCGATTCGTTTCATATGCATCTCCCGTGTCCATGGTGTGTCAGATCAAAGAAATCAATACGTGCAGAGGTCAACAGTGCACACCGCTATGACAAATTTTCCTCAGTATAACACGGCTTATTGGATATTGGTAATGCAAATCCATACGATCCATACCTTTCTCAGCAAAGCATGGGATCCCATCCGTGCAAGACTGCAGCAGCAGAGGAGGTGTGTTCCCGACGGGAATGCAGTAGAATATGCAGAAGGATCTTACCGTAAAGGAGGGTGACGATGCACACCCCTTTCACTGACAACCAAGACAAGGCGTTTCTCAGGAAAACGATGATGGGCCCGAATGCCATGCGCATCACGGAGGAGCTGGCGAGTTACCTCCCCATATCTGCGGAGATGCGCATCCTGGACTTGGGTTGCGGAAAAGGAATCTCATCCATCCTGCTCGCAGAGAAATACGGGGTGACAGTTTATGCTGCCGATCTGTGGATACGTCCGGAGGAGAATGCCGGACGCTTTGCCTGTGTCGGTCTCGATGCCAGGATATTCCCGTTCTCGGTGGATGCCACGAAGGACATCCCATTTTTGCCGCACTTCTTCGACATGATCATAAGCGTCGATTCCTACCAATACTTCGGGCATGACGAGGCCATGTTGCCAAAGCTCCTGCCATACCTGAAAGACGGCGGTCTCATCGCGATCGCAGTACCCGGATTCAACGAAGACTTCGCGGAAGGACAGGTGCCAGAAGTCTTGAAACCCTTCTGGACACCGGAGTGGTATTTCTATTCCAGCAATTGGTGGAAAGCTCTGTGGGAAAAGGAACGTGGCATTGAGATCACCATCCTACGCGAAATGGACTCGTGCAAGCAGGCGTGGGATGAGTGGCTGCAATCTCCGAATCCGTATGCCCAGGAAGACAGGAAGATGATGGAAGCAGGAGCAGGAAAGTACTTCAATATCATCCAGATGGTAGGCAGGAAGCGGTGATCCGATCATGATCGGTCCACCGTACGCATCAGCTTGTCCGAAGGCACATGGGGAACCTGCCATGCACGTTGATTCCGTTCATTGGCCTTTCTCTTGCCCATTGCCCGATGGTTTGGATTCTTCCTGGTTGGAAGCAAACATTCGCATCAAGAGATTCGCACCCATCATCTCCGGTTCCTGCATGCTCCTCAGACTGTCGACAAACTCCTGGAAGTCGACCAGACTTTCCATGAGCATCAGGCGTGCGTATGCTTCTTGTTCACCCTTGGCAGAGAGTTCGAGTGTCGCACCATGTCGGCGGAGGATCAACACCGTCTCCTCCTTGCGAATCTGCCAGGAACGGAGTGCTCCCTCGATCGTCCGGATGTAGAAACCCTCTGCATGGAACGCATCGGCCAATGTACGGCGCAGGAACTCTGCAGCCCGTTCCGAGGGGAACTGCAACTCGATGGTCACCATCCCCTCTCCCTCGTCAGCACTCAAGGTCTCACGGTATCCGGGACCGCCCTTGAACGAGGAGAGGATCATCGGGGGAGCGGCGACCGAAGCGAGCAGCATCGTCATCACCGCGACCCCAAACATGTCTGTCCCGATGATGCCACTCGACAATCCGATACCCGCGACGATAAGAGCCACCTCACCACGGGGGAGCATCCCGACTCCGATACGATAGGCACCCTTGAGATTGAATCCCACGAAAAGAGCGGGAAGCCCGCACCCGACGATCTTGCCGATGAAGGCGGCGACGTTGTAGATGAGTCCGAAGACGAGGATGGATCCCAGTGCCTTGAAGTCGACCATCATGCCCATGACGGCGAAGAATACGGGAACCAGGTACTCTCCGATCGCGTTCACCCGCTCGGTGATCTCACCTGCGACATCAGTCTGGCTGAACGAGAGGCCTGCGATGTATGCCCCGATGATCATCGCCAGCCCTGCCATCTCGGACAGTCCGGCCAAGAGCAATGCAATCCCGAACGAGATTTCCGCCAGCACTCCCAAGGATTCCAGCCGCTTCATCTGTTTCGTCAATCGCGGTGCGGCCACTATTCCCACTATCATGCACAGCACCCAGAAGAGCACAGCTTTCAGGGCTACTGTCCCGATGCTTGCCCACGCTACCGTTCCCCCGGCAAGCGAAACCGTCGAGATACCTACCACCACCGAAAGCAGGATGATGCTGACCACATCGTCAAGCACCGCGGCAGCCAGGATGGTCACTCCCTCCGGGCTTGATATCTTGCGTGTCTCGCTCAATATCCGAGCGGTGATCCCGATGGAAGTCGCCGTGCTGATGATACCCAGGAACAATGCTTCAGGATCCATCAGGGAATCGACTGCCGGATTGAAAAGTACGGTGATTCCCGCACCGAGGAAGAACGAGATGATCACACCTCCCACACCGACCACCGAGGCCTTCCCGCTGAAGCGCAGGAACGTCGGCAGGTCTGTCTCCAGGCCGCTGGTGAACAGCAACAGTACCGAGCCCAACGTCGCTATCCCATACAACTCTGGCGTCACCGGTATCGTTCCTTCCACCGCCGGAAACAACGGACCGAAGCTCCCCAGAGGGATCGCTCCCAGTACATACGGTCCTACCACCATCCCCGCGACCAGTTCTCCCAGTACCTTCGGCTGCCCGAGTTTCCTCGAGAAGAACCACCCGCTGATCTTTGCGGTCACCAGGATGACACCCAGTTGCAATGCCAACATCATCATTTCATGTGCCATGACTTCACCTCACGATCCGAACACGGACAGTACGCTCTGCAAGCTTTTCGAACGGAACAACAGTTCGCGAGTCTCTTGGGCCCGGTCTGCCTATGACAACGTCAGATGTTCGGCTCGATTGTCCGTGAAGCGCAGCGAACCTTACACCCCCAGGGTTCAATCCGATGCATACCTGAGGTGATATCACCTGTGACGCGTTCACACAAGATGCTAAGGGCACTCATCGATGCAAGATGGATGGAAGTGCACAAGAATTCCAAAACATAACGGAACCATGACCCTCTCTCTCGGAGTGGAGAAAGCTATGTGCAATTCTCATGGGAGGTTGGAGTGGGGAAATCTTGGACATGTGAGTAAGGAGAGGTCTTGAATTGAACTTCCACGAAATGGCTCTGTTCTCCGTCACATGCTGGCGTCTTCAGAGGGGTATTGTAAAGCTTTGCGATGTTCCGCTACGGTTCCTGCAATCTCCTGCAGAGCCTGGTGTTTCGCTCATGCGGCTTTTGGTTCCTGATCGCATACCCGACAGCCTTTCTCTCTCCGATCACCACCAGGACTTTCTTCGCCCGGGTCACCGCGGTGTACAGCAGGTTCCGCTGCAACATCACGAAATGAGTCATCAGGAACGGCAAGACCACGATGGGATACTCCGAGCCCTGCGACTTGTGTATGGTAATGGCATAGGCCAACACGACCTCATCCAGTTCCGATCTTTCATAGGCCACATCACGGCCATCGAAGGTGATCGTCAGCTCCTGATCTTCGATGTTGACATCCGTGATCGTGCCGATGTCGCCGTTGAAGACCTCCTTGTCGTAGTCGTTCTTGATCTGCATCACCTTGTCATGAAGCCGGTACTCCATGCCGGCCCTGGCGAGACTTGGTTTCCCCAAGGTATCCTGGATGGGGTTCAGCCGTTCCTGCAACATCCTGTTCAGGTTCGCTGCTCCCACCAAGCCCCGTTGCATGGGAGTGAGTACCTGGATGTCCCGGATCGGGTCGGCATGGTAGTACCCGGGCAATCGTGTGGTCACCAGAGAGAGTATCTTCTCCAACGCTTCCTCGGGTGAGCTGCTTTCGATGTAGAAGAAGTCCGAGGCTTTCCCGTTTGCGATATCGATGCCTTTGCCTTGGTTGATGCGGTGGGCGTTCATGATGATCCGGCTCCCCTGGGCTTGACGGAAAATGCGTTGCAACCTGACTACCGGGACGACTCCGGAGGCGATGATATCATTCAGGACATTTCCTGCACCGACCGAGGGGAGCTGGTCGGTATCACCGACCAACAGTACCGTCATGCGATCGGGGACTGCCTTGAGCAGGTTGTGCATGAGTATGATGTCGATCATCGAACACTCGTCGAGGATCAGGACGTCTCCTTCGAGCGGGTTCTTTGCATTCCGCTGATACCCTTGCGGCGGCTTGAACTCAAGCAGGCGGTGGATGGTCTTGGCCTCCATGCCGGTCGCTTCACTCATTCTCTTTGCCGCTCTCCCCGTGGGCGCTGCACACACGACCAGAAAACCGGAGGCCTGGAAGGCTTGGATGATGCCGAGCGTGGTCGTCGTCTTGCCTGTTCCTGGCCCCCCGGTAAGCACCATGAACTTGCTCATCATCGCAGTCTTCATGGCCTCGAGTTGGATCTCATCGTAGGTGATGCCACCGATGTGCGGCCTGTGCATGTGCTCGATCACACGTGACACATCCATTTTCTTCCTTCTTTCTGTCCCGATCAGTGTCCGCACTCTCTTGGCCACAGCGGTTTCCGCATGATAGAAGGCAGGGAGGTAGATGGCTTCGTCTTCGATGATCACATCTTCTGAGCGGGACATGGCCTCCAACACTGGTTCAAGCATCTCCTCGGTTGTCCCGAGAAGCCCGATGGCAACCTTGGACAACTGATCCGGGACGGCATGGCAATGACCGTCCTCCGAGAGTTTGTTGAGGGAATACAGGAGGCCTGACCGAAGCCTCATCCAGGCGTCTTTTGCCACTCCCAGTTTCTCGGCGATGGTGTCGGCGGTCTTGAATCCGATCCCCCAGATATCGTCGGCGAGTCTGTAAGGATTCTCCTTGACGACCTGTATGCTATCGATGCCATACGTCTTGAAGATCTTGGTCGCATGGGTGGTGCTCACACCATGGCTTTGCAGGAAGAGCATGATGTTCTTGATCTCTTTCTGTTCCTGCCAGCTTCTCTTCAGACGATCGATGCGGACCTTGCCGATACCACGGATCTCGAGGAGCCGATCCGCATCGGATTCGATGATCTCGAGAGTCTCCGTCCCGAACGTGTTGACGATCTTCTTGGCGAACACCGGTCCGATACCCTTGATCAAGCCCGATCCCAGGTACTTCTCTATTCCGTGGACGGTGGCTGGAAGGGTTTCCTCGAAGGAATGAACCGTGAATTGCGGACCATAGGTGCTGTCGTTCTTCCAGGTTCCTTGCAGACTGAGCACCGACCCGATGACCACCGAAGGCATCGTACCGACGATGGTAACCAGATCGTGGTATCCTTTCGCCTTGCCCTTGATGACCGTGTAACCGCTCTGCTCGTTCTGGAATGTGATGCGCTCCACGACGCAGCGAAGCATGTCCATGTACGGCACCTCCCTCCCTTCACATGGAAGGATACCACAAAATCGAGTTTCCTTGTCCCATCGACTTACTGTCGGCAGTCCATGATATGTACACGAATTGCATGAACCCCTTTCTGAGTGAGCATCCCGATCCCTATGCATAACTTCTTATGTTTATTATAAAAAACTCTGGATAATTCGAACTTTCGGGTGTATCCTTGGAATAACGAGTTGTAGGGATCGTCAAATGAGTATGCTAAACGTAGAACTTCTTGGTTCACCGAGGTTCAGCGTTGACTCACAAGAGGTGTCCTTTACTCGAAGAAGATCGATAGCTCTGGTAGTCTATGCAATTTGTACTGAAAGAAGGGTCACGAGGGAAGAGCTGGCAGATTTGTTTTGGCCGGACCGTCTTTCTTCTCGAGCGATGGGTTCGCTGCGGACGGTGATATCCGAAGTGAAAGCTCTTTTTCAGGGTAACTTCCTGCATTCCGACGGGGATATCCTCTCCATAGATGCCTCACACATACGCTGTGATCTTCTGGATTTCAGGAAAATCGTCACACATGAAATGACTCTCTCCGACATGCGGGAAGCCGCCGGACTCTGGAAGGGAGGGTTTCTCAAAGGATTCCATGTAGCGGCATCCTCAGGATTCTACGATTGGCAGTTGCAGGAAGGACAGCATGTTTTCAACACATACAAGCAGCTGCTCATGTCCCTCTACACACAGGAGATCACCCAAGGAGATTTTGATTGTGCGTTGGGACATGCCCAATCGTGCCTGGCTCTTGACAATTTTGATGAGGAATCACATAGGGCTGTCATCTACATCCATGCACTTCGAGGAGAGAGGAAGCTTGCACTTGAGCAGTATGAAATCTGCCGCACGATCATGTCGGAAGAGTTCCAGACACAGGTCGAGGATGAAACTGAGGCGTTGGTCCAAAGGATAAAAGCCGGGGATATCAGGAAGAACCATATGGCCATGACCGATGAGCCACATGTTCCGCGGCTGGCGATACTGCCATTTCATCGCATAGATATCTGCGACCATGAGACGGCGCTGTTTCTCAATATGACGATGGAGGCACTCGAGGATTTCTTCGCGATGATGCACGGACTGAGGATCATCTCCCGGACTTCTATGCTTGCCTACAACGATTCCGCCAAACGTTTGCCAGTCATAGCAGCGGAGTTGCAGGCGGACTTTGTGATCGAAGGATTCTGCAAGGGAGATGGAACCTCTTTGCTGATCGAGGGCCGACTGGTACGGGCGAAAACCGATGACGTGGTTGCGATCAGGAACATCACGGTTTCTTCCCTGCGAGACAACCCTACTGATGCCGCGCGACATCTCGGAGATGCCTTTGTCAAGCATCTCGGTATCGCAAAAGTCTTGGAACATCAAGCATCGGAAGAAGATTCCTCACTGCAGGAAGGGGTGAAGGTTTCCTCGCTCAACAGCAAGCTCAAGCTTCAGGCGAAACATCTTCTCAGGTTGGATGAGGAAGCGGCCTGTCTGAAAGCGGTCGAATTGTATAGGGAAGCCGTGCGAATCGATCCGTTGGATGCAGAAGCGTGGGCGGGGATCGGTTCTGCACTTCTTTCCTACAACGACAAAGGGATCTGCTTTCCGAATCGTTCGGACCGGATGTCCGAGATGAAACTCGTTGCGAACAGAGCGTTGGAAATAAACCAGGATGAACCTACGGCACTGACGATTCTGGGGAATATCGCAGTGCAGGAAGATTGGGATTTCATACAGGCCGAAGAATTGTACAAGAAGGCTTTGGGATTGCTCCCGAACAGCACAAGAACGCTGCGTGACTATGCCGAGCTCTGCATCATGACAGGCCGGCATTCCCAAGCACTGGAGCTTTCAGAATTGATGAATGTCCTGGATCCCGTGAATCACCATAATTTCAAGATCCGTTTCTGGCTGTACCTGGTCCGCAGGGAATTCCAAAAAGCCGAGGAGATGGTACGACAGCAATTTCTCCTTTTTCCCGCGCCTCCGTTGGATCAAATCCTGCAAGCCCATATACAACTGATCAAGGGCGACACCGATATTGCCATCTCAAGCTTCGAGAAGATTCGCATGCATCCGGAACAACCTCCCTCCTGGGACTATCTCATGCTCGTGGGAAATGGTTACGCCTGTGCGGTGTCGGGGCGAACCGGGGAGGCGATGGCGGCAATCGAACGACTGAAGGCGAAAAAGGCGGGCTCCTTTCATTCCTACATCCCGATTGCGCAGATATACACAGGACTCAAGGATTATGACTCAGCTTTGGATTGTGTAGGAACTGCAGTGGAAGCACATGACAGTGGCCTGTTCTTCTTGACGGTGAATCCGTTGTTTGCACCCTTGAACGATGATCCCCGATTGGAGATGATCCTTCGGAACACCCATATAATTCCGGTAAAAAAAGATCATGTGACGAGAAGTGTGATGCCATGCGTATCATGTGTGTAATTCCTGGTATGTAGGATGACCATGTCCGAAATTCAGATCAGGAGGTCCGATGATGAAGAAAATGAGAAGGCACACGATGATCATCTGTATTCTCATGTTACTCACGGTGTCATGGTTCATGTCCGGGGCTGAACTGAACTCAGAGCAGGCGATAACCTGTATGTGCAAAGCACCTTCCTCTCTCCCGGAGGAGGACCCTGTGGTGCCGCTTCCCAGTGGATTCTTCTCGTTGTACGATGCCAAGCATGGAACGCTCTACGCTCCAGACAACAGTACATTGCCGCAAGATTCACAGGATGCGTTTCTCTACAAGGCTCAGCATGAGTCGCAGGGGAGCCTGGTGATGACCTTGGATCAGATGCGCTCTGTCTCTCCTTACGTGTATGCGACAGACGGTCTCGTCAAGATCACGGTCAACGGAACGGAGCAACTCTTGTCCATGGACAAGATCGACTATGTCTGTGATGCACAGGACAAGGATCTCTGTTATCGTCTGACATGTACTCCGGAGTCGGGATGTGACAGCAGCGTCGACCATGTGTATATGCTCTGCTACAGCTGTACGGAAGGCCAATCGGTCTTGGTCGGCTCGGTCTCCTATATCCTGCAAGATGGCACGATGGAGGCTTCATACCCCTTCCTGATCACAGGAAGGAATGAGTTCGAAGCTGAGCGTCATCTCGAGAAGAAGATTGCCTTGGCCACTGTCCTTTGACCGGCGACGGATCTGTGTTCTTGAATCCTCGATGAAGATCTCTGTGGTTGCCATCCTACAGCTGCGGACCACATATGCCCATGTGCAAGAGCAAAGTTACGGTGAGACATATCCGCACATGCGCCGCATGTGTGCACTTCAGAAGTATCGGGCGAATCCCTCATGGGAAACAATCCATGTCCCATCATCGGGAAACCCGGGAGCCGGGCGTTCTTCCCCATCCCATCCGGCGCACATCATGCCCACCGCGAGAAGCAATGCGCCGTTTCCCGGCAGGTAGAGCGGCAGGGAGTCATTGCCAATCTGTGCGTTATGACCGTTCATCCGATAGGTGTTCTTCGGTGAATCGAGCAACAGCAGGGCGACGGCATCCTCGGCACGTCCGAGACGGGCACAGGCCATGGCGAGCGAAGGGAAGTCCCATCCCCACAGGCTCTCCATCTTCCAATTCTCCAAGACTGCGTCCACGGTACGATTCATCACCGTCCTGTCGATCGAGGGTCCGGGAATGAGTGCGTACGGCAGGATGACGGCCGGGTGGTCCGTAGCAAATGCCCCATAGGTATCCATGCAGCGTTCATGTGCGCGGTATCGCTGGGTCTTTTCCTCTCTCGGAGGAAAACTCAGCGAGTCCAGAGCCTCGGTCCACTTGTGCGGAACCTCCTCTCCCAAACGCTTTTTCCATGCCAATGCGGTGAGCAGCGCCCACCTCCAATACTCAAGTTCGAATATCGGATTGAGCGTATCTTCGGGCGCATGATTCTCCTGGAC
Source organism: Spirochaetales bacterium (assembly GCA_018433865.1). Taxonomy (GTDB): domain Bacteria; phylum Spirochaetota; class Spirochaetia; order Sphaerochaetales; family Sphaerochaetaceae; genus UBA8525. Next base: position 337,515 of record JAHDQJ010000006.1, read on the forward strand.
GGGTATCAAGGGAGGACCGAGGACATACCGCTTGTGCACAGGGTCCCACTGAAGATAGTCGACCAAGAAGGTCATCGTATCTTCCACAAGTCTTTTGAAACGGAAGAGGATCCGGACATCCTTGCTGACACGGTAGAGCGCTTCGGCGAACAAAAGGAGGTGAGGCTGTTGCCAACAGAGCAAAGTTCCGATGTGAGAGGGAGAATCATCGCCGGAAGGATCGGTCATCTTCGGCCAACGGGCTCCCGCATATCCTTGGGATCGTGCTCGTTCGCACGCACCGCCAAGTATCGTGCCATACCACTCGAGACTCCGTTCGATACGCGATGGACGGTTCCAGAACACTGCATGCAATGCCTGCCAAGGATGCATTTCCAGATGGAACTTCCCATACCAGCTGTTGCAGGTGAGACCCGTCTCCGCAGGGGGAAGGGATCCGAATGACTGGATGGCCAACAGATACTGTGACAGTACCACACGCCGCTCGAGTTCTTGTGCCCTTGCATCGCTGCTTCCCTCGAAGGAGATGGCTGCACCGCTCTGCCAATAGTGTCTCCAGCTGACCTCGCATGCCGCTCGGGTGGTCTCGAAAGAGGGAAGCTGGGACAAGAGTGGCTCCCGAGAGAAGTGCAGGGTAAGTTCCAAAGTCTCAGCGGAGGTGGTGAAGTACCACGAATGGGGTCCCTCCTGATGAGCGGTGATGCTCGCGGCAGAGAAGAACCCTGCACGGGTTGTATACGCAACCTCATCCATGTTCCGTGTGAACAGGAATGTCGAATCGGATGTCCGCTGGAGATCGGTCGCATGGCGATCCTCACCTGTCCAATCAGCGCCGCTCATCTCGTGGGAGCCGTAGGGAAACCGGATGGAAAGGCTCAACTCTCCTTCATGAAAGAGAGACGTCCGGACCTTGATGGACAACGCATCGATGTCGGGATGGACCGCAGTGTGTACCTCCACACGCTTTCCCCGATAGGTAAAACAGATCTTCAGGACTCCTGCATACATATCGAGAGACTGTTCCATATGCCCGACCTGTGCGAGGAGGTCGGTGTCGAGGTACAACAGTGAAGTTCCGCTTCCTTTCATGGAAGCAAAACGGAATCCGATGTTCCCGAGATGGAACCGGTGCGGATTGATGCGCAGGGCATGGTAGAGATCCTCCTGTCCCGTGGGGTCGCTCATGTACCCGACGGTACTTCCGTCTTCACGGATGAAGGTGTGCAATCTGAGATCTGCTGCATCCGGCGGGGCATCGGCATACGCGTGAAACCCCCACGTGCTCATCGTGCAACGGGGGATCGAAGCCGTCTTCGTGTCGACACAGGTTTGCAGTCCGGTGAAGTCCCCGGTGAAGGTGAAATTCCCATTTCCGAGTGACAATGGAGATTGTGGATCCCAACTTGATGTGTACGGGTTGTGCCTGTGCACGAGCGCCTGGCGGTCTATCATGAAGGGTCCTCTTCGAGCACGAACCATCGTTCCCGTAGGGATATCTTGGTACATGCGAGCCGCTCATGGGGTGTCGTGTTCGGTGTATGGCAGACGACATGCAGATCACCGGAAAAATCGGTGAATACCATCCCATGTCCACCATCCGCTGCGATCAGCGGTACATTGTGCTGAATCCAGGGACCTTCTATCCTGCCGTTTGCACTCAAAGAGGAAGTCCGTATCAGGATACGGCCACACTGGTCGGAACCGTATGATGTCCCCGTCGAAACGGTGAACGAAGGCGGGCACGGGGGCGGTGACGATCGTCTTCTGCGGAATCTTTTCGTCGGGGATGCCGAAGATCCCCTCGGGCGTGCGGCGAGTCATATCGAAGGGGGATATTCCATCCTCACCGGCATCGCCGCGAATGAGAGCATGAGAAAGAACACTCCCGTCTCCATCAGCGAGATGATTCGCGATTACCCGGCACTTCATCGGGCACTCGGATAGCATCGGACAGACCGACATTCATATGCAGCGTGCGCACCAAGGTCCTCCTGGAACGAGGGTGCGCATTGTTTTCATCCGGAAAACAAAAATCCAAAATTTTTTCAAATCTTTTTGTGAAGTGGTATTGACAAAGAATCATATTGGGGATAAATAGAACAGTGTTCAATAATATAACGATGTTCTATAGGGGTGGATGTATTGTGATGATCATGATTTGTCAAAGATATGCAGGAAGACATGATGGATGAGAGGGTTCGGCTATCGAACTGCGTGATGCGATAGGGTTGCGAGGGAAACACCACGATCAAATGACAAGCCGACCTGGGGGACAACCCTCAACAACCACACCATGATGACAGTACGAACGAACCGGTACGCGCAAGGATCATGCCTATCCTGATGGGCTGGTTGTCGGCATTCCTTGGGAAAAGTCTCCATGACGCATTCGTAACCACATGCATGCAGTACTGACATGCATGACTGGAAATATCTTCACGAGATACGCAAACCATACCGGAGTCCGTCCCCATTGTGTCGCTGATGTTCCACCAGAGGACCGAGCTCATGGATTTCTTGGGCACCGCATCCAGTGCGTTGCCCATCATACACCGAACAAAGGGATGTCGGGATGACGATGTCCGAAACAAAGGAGAACCGACACATGTACACGTCAAGATTCAATCACTCCCGTTTTCGTGAGCGAATACTGGAAGGATACCGCTTGGATTGCTTCAGCAGGGTCGAGGGGATTGATGGTGACTACCTCAGGCATGAGATCGTGACCTGCCTCCACGCGTCATCCCTTGTGTACCGCATAGGGGTCCGCATCAAACGGTATATCGCGACTCTACGCGGTATCGCAGCAAAACCACGAACCAGCCACATGTCGCACCAGAGGAAGTATCTCATGTGAAAGGCTGAATCTTTGCCGGGAGAATCGATTCGTGGGACCGTACAGAGGTCAAGCGATGGTCGGCTGCCGGATACTGCTCGGGTCGGCCATGCGAATCGGTCAGGAAGATAGGAAAAATACCGTATGGGCAATACGATGCATATGCATCAAATAATTTTATGAAACAAAGGAAATGAAATGAAAAACGTAAGGAAATGTCTGATCTGTCTCGTTCTCGTATTTCTCTCTCTGTCCAGCATCACCGCTGCAGTCACCTGGGATCCCTACCTTGCTTTCAGCAAAGGAAACGCAACGATAAAAGAGGAAAAACTCTCCTGCTATGAGCTTGCTGCAGGGAGCTCTCTCGGTTCAAGGGGAGCAATCGAGCTGTTTCTCTCGGCTCAACCCCTCTCGGGAAATTGTCTCGATGCGTATGATTCCGGGACAGTAGGAACCTGTGTATTCATGACCGGAATCAAAACCAGCATCACGCTGTTCAAGGATGCCTTCTTGAATCCGATGCTACAAGCCGGTCTTGGGCAGATGATGATCACCAGTTTCGAGGATTCCGACCGCCAACCGAAATTCTCTTGGAATTTCTATGGAAGCATCACGACCGGTTTTGAGATAGACTTCGGTGATTCCTTCAAGATCCACCTTCTTTCCGGATGCCGTTTTGCCTCGCACGACCAAGTGATGCATATTGAAAGGAATGGACTCTCCTCACGATACAGTTCGATCGGTTTCAGGGTGAAGTTATCATGAGATCAAACATGCATAGGCACATGATTGAAGAGAAGAGAACCATCATGAATATTCGTGAAAAGCTACAGATAGTCTTGATTGTATCCGGTTGTGTGTTGCTTGATATCTTTCTGCATGTATTGACGGCACCCTATGGCACCATGCCCATTGATCCCGATCTGAACTTTGTGGCTGAAATCATGGGGGTGGAAACCGTTGCTGCCTTCTGGGCTGTTTCCGCCTTCTCTGTTGTCGCGTTTGTCTTCTTGCGGATCAGGGAATTTCTTCCCGGGGGAGGTGTGAGAAAAGGCTTTCTCTATGGGGCATCAGTGGCATTGCTGTGGTTCTTGGCGATGCTCGAGGGTGTCTCTCTGTTTGGCAATCCCCTCATCAACGAGATGGTCGTAGGTCTCAGTGATGCCATTCCCGTTCTCCTGTTGGGGGTGTCATTGGGCTTCGTGAAACCGTCCGAAGGTCCGGCAATATGTTCCGGAACAGGACTCCCCGCAAAAAAGCACCAGGCGATAGTTCTCTTTGCCGCAATATTTTTGGCGGGGAGATATTGTGCATACACAACCGGCGTGATCAAGTCGGGGATACAGGTGAGGCCTGTGGGAACATTCCTGTGGACCTTGCTGATGGGAATTGCCATCGGGGCAACGTTCGAGTGGTTGGATATGCATCGAAAAGGGAAATCATCCAGACAGAGAGTAGGGGAATTCGCTCTTTGTGTATTCTGCTTGAATTGGGGAGCATTCCTCATGTTCATGCCGCTGTTGTTCTCCGGCTATATTGCAGATGTCTTGATCCGGATCGCACTGGATACCTCTCTGGTGATGATCGCATCGTATCTGACCATCAGCGCGGCAGGACACTCACGTACGATGGGATCAGGGGAGTCATGCATATGTTGATGAATACGGACAAGTTTGGGAAACGAAGATGCCATCGGCCGATCACAGTCATGATCACATTCTTGGTGTTGTTCGGCACGCAGGTTGCATCGGGAAAAATCGGATATCTTGTTGCCGGGATGATTCCGTATCAACATCTGGACCCGTTTGACAGTTTTGCAAGAATTTCCCTGCACCATGCGGTTCAATTGCTCATTGCCGTGGCAACAGTCTTGGTGCTGCACAAGCGGATGCATCTGGATTTCCAGTTTCGACTCGGTGACAAGAAAGCGGGAATCAAGGCCCTGGCCATGTTCACGGCAACCTTTGCGGTGATTTCCGTCCTCCAGCATGCACTGATGGCCATGAACAACCAGCTTCCTGTCTATGGATTTCCCCTTGATGCGGCCAATGTGTTGGGCAATCTGGGATTCCAGCTTTTCTTGAGCGGACCGACTGAAGAGGTAGTGTACCGGGCCTTGCCGATTGTCTTGCTATCCCATGCATGCGGGAGAAGCGTGAGCATCAAAGGCAGCTTGACTTTGGAAGTAGTATTGTCCTCAGTGTTGTTCGCCTGTGCACATATCAGGTGGTCGCTGGTACCTCTCACCTTCGAAGTCGACTATTTTCAGATCTTGTATGCCTTTGTGCTCGGAACCATTCAAGGTATCGTGTATCAGAGAAGCCGAAGCATCCTGTATCCGGTCCTCATGCACAGTCTCAGCAATGTGTTGATGGTCGGCGGAGGGTATGTGTTCACCGCCTGGGTATCCTGAAACCAAAGTTGTGATCATGGATGTGGATTCCTTGAGTCCAGGTCATCTGCAGAAACACAGGATATGAAGAATCTGCGGCTGACCTGGTGAGGGAGGACCCTCCGGAATACGCTTCTTTTCCGCATGATCTCAACCCGACAATCTTGCCATCCTCACCACCACTTCATCGGAAAAGTAATCGATTATGCGTTTTCTCTGCGTCGTTTCAAGGTTCTTTTCCGCGATCAGTTTCAAAGAGATTCCCATGGTTGCAGCCGCTATCGATTGTGCGGCCAATTCGAATTCTTCCTTGTCGGGTGTTTCTTGCGGATGCATGTCGACAATACATTTCCTGATCATCTGGATTGCCCTTCTTTTCTCCGCCGCTCCTCTGAACAGGAAGGAAGTGTGTTCGATCACATGAGGGGAACTGTCAGTATGAACGATGGCAAACTCTTCAGGGATCTCGAGGGCTTCCATGATGTAGGTGCGGGTCATGAAACGCAATTTTTCTTCCGGGTCGGTCGACAACATTTTCGATGCGGCGAGCGAGGTGGTCAATTTCAGATATCCACGTTCCAGCAGATGTGCCAATATTTCCTCTTTGTTGGAAAAATAGTGGTAGATGATGGAAGGCGTGTACTCGATCTTCCGGGCGATCTTTCTGATCGAAATATTTTCAAAACCTTCTTCGCTTGCAATCTCCTTTGCCGCGGCAAGGATATCATCTTTCATTTTCTGGGCATCGCGTTCTCTTCTGGTAATCGTCGACATGGTTGCTCCCTATTGAACGGTGTTTTTATATTAAACATCGTTTCATGATGTTTTTCAATGCATGAACATACAATCATAACATACGTAGTGAGTCCGTACTGCTTTGGAGATATGTGTGCGATGGTGGAGTACCTGAATGCGAGAAGTCAATGTGAAATCGGTTTTCCGATTTCAATACCGACGTATCGGCCTCACCATCATCACCGTTGCCTGCGTGGTACCGGGAGAACTAATCCATCCGTCAAGAAATCGGAAATATAACGAACTGCCATTGGTATCGGTGGAGAGCTTGGCTCCCAAGGAACTCCAATACAGATTATGGGCACTGTATTCATCCTCACAGAAATTGCCGAGACCGTTGACATGCAAGACTGCATGCATCAGCTTCAACTCCGCGATATTGGGAAGGAACCAATCGTCATGTCCCGCTGCTTCCAGATTTGCACAATACGTGGGAGCATACTCATTGCTGTTCCAGTTCGCATGGGCGACGATCGTGTCGGTCGCCTCTTTCCCATGACCGAGTTGCGTATAGGGATATTCGAAGATATAGAACTGATCGTCAGTTCCGGTGGGTCCCCATGCAAGATGTGTTTCTGATGCGACGAGGGAAGCTGCGAGGTATCTCCATCCTTCGGTGATTTCTCCCTTGTCATGGAACACCCATCCTCCATCGGTCGGGGGCATATGTTTCGCATACAGCGTGTGATCCGATGCGGTGGTCAAGATCGTCTTGTCGGTGACCTTGTTCCCGGTACATGCAGGATCGGTCCACCAACCCAAGAATGATTCTCCTGTTTTCTTGCTTGACGGCAGCGTCCCGTATGCTTTGCCATATTCGACGTTGATGACCGTAGTGATCGCATCTCCCCCGCTAGGGTCGAATGACACCGAATATGTGTTGACAGTCCATTTGGCATAGAAGGATTTGTTACCGGTGGAGTCCGTCGCAATCCCTGTCGTTTCGGTTCCCGATGAGAAACTAGCGCTGGTGAACCATCCGCCGAACGAATACCCGGCACGGGTCGGGTCCTTCAGTATGACGGGGGTATCGGTGATGGCATAGGTGGTGGGATTCTCCGCATGGTTGTCACCGTTGTTGAGTACATAGGTGATCGCATAGGAAATCGGCGTCCATTTCGCATACAGTGTCTGATTCTCCGTGAGCACTACGGTAGTTCCATATGCATACAACGATCCCGATCCGCCGATACCGTCATACCATCCGCCGAACTCATGGCCGGTTCTGGTTGGAGTGGGGAGGGTCCCGTACGTGTCGCCGGGACTCACAAGCTTTGATCCGGTTTCGACGGTTCCTCCTTGCGCATCGAATGTGACCGTATACTGGATTTCTCCGAATTTGGCATGGAATGTCTTGTCTCCGCTCGAACCCGCAGGTATCGATGTCGCTTCCGTGAGAAAGTCGGCATCACTGAACCAGCCGATGAACGCGCATCCCGGTTTGCTCGGATCAGCAAGAACGATCGTCTCGCTTTCGATCGTATAGGAGTCCGGATTCGCAGCATTGTTGAAACCTCCTCCCAGATCATATGCTATGGCGTAGTGGGCCAATGCCCAATGCGCATAGAGTGTATGGTTCTCGCTTGAGGTCACCAAAGTACTGCTGCTGACTGCTGTGCCACTGTCATCAAGCTTGGTAAACCACCCTGTCAACGTGTAGCCTGGGCGGGTTACGCCCCCCGGAATAGGATAATGATCGAATCCGGTAGCGACGACCAGGCTCGACGGTTGGGGAGTTCCTCCGTTCGGATCATACGAAACGGTGATGTAGGACCTCTCGGGGCAGGCGCTGAGAAGCACGAGCAATACAACCCCACAGAATACGATGATTGGAATCGATACATGCAATTTCATGGTTTGTCCTCCGAAAATGCTGAGATTCAGACGTCTGGTGTTGAAGGACACACAATTGTTATGCAAGACACTCCCGTTACAGAGACGCCGACATGCCCAATTGCCCATGCACCATAACGATACGCCTGGCCAGACGATATGTCAATTATAATACATGGAGCAATTTCATGGCTGAATGGAAACTATGGCAGTCCATGAACTTATGTTTGGTACGAAAGATATGAAACGATACCACCGGTAAGTTGTTTTCCTCACGACGACCTGTTTCGTGATTCTTTGAAGGATTACGGGTTGCGGTCATGCTCCTCCGTCTTGTAAGACGGCCCATACCTCCTGACAACCCGCCACTTGGTGTACCGAGGAGGATTGTATGGCCAAAAAGCGTGTAGCGTTTTGCGTAACGGGACTATCGGTTTTGGTGTTGATGCTGTTGCTGGGGGGATGTGACACGGAGTATCCGGTCTTGACGTATCACACAGTATATTTTGATGGCAATGGACAAACCGGAGGTACCGTTCCAGTATTCTCCATTACGACATTGGTGAATTCACCGGTCACAGTGCCAGGAAATACGGGGAATTTGGTACTTGGTGACCGTGTGTTCCTCGGGTGGAATACCAAGGCTGACGGAACCGGGTATGCTTTCACACCAGGGGAAGTGTTTGCCATGCCTGCGGGGAATCTCACCCTGTATGCAGATTGGGAACGCATGTATCTCATTGGTGACATCGGCCCTGCAGGCGGTATGGTGTTCCATGACAAGGGTGCAAAGAGCGATGGATGGCGCTATCTTGAGGCGGCACCCGTTGGGTGGAGCGGGTCCGCAGAAGATCCATTACATGTATTCGGGTATTATCGTACCGCTTCGGATGGTAGCAATCTGGTGGTAGGGACTGAGACCGCCATGGGTACCGGACAGGCAAATACCGAAGAGCTCGTATCGGTGATGGGAAGCAATGTATATCCGGGAAGTACAGGAACTACGCCTACGACAAATTATGCCGCAAGAATATGTGAGGACTACACACTGGACGAATATGCTGATTGGTTCTTGCCATCGAAGGACGAGTTGAACCTGATGTACCTGAACTTGAAAGCTGAGCTCATTGGAGGATTTTCCGATAATTACTATTGGAGCTCCTCTGAAAGTACGGCTTCGACAGCATGGGGACAAGACTTTGGAAACGGGTATCAGGGCAGTGGTTACCTGCGTGACGGCAATTTCTGCATCAGACCTGTACGGGCCTTCTGATGAATCTCCGACCGATGAGATGACAACACCGGCACATCGTGGATTGAGCTATCATGCTACGGTCTTTGTGAGCGGCGATTGATACGGAGCTCATGAAAAACAGTGGACTGGCACCCCTACGATCTTCCGCTCACGGTGGAAAAATTCCTGCATCGGATTTTCTCAATGGAATCCTCGGCATGGATACGAAGGATCATCCGGTCGTTGGTGGAGCTTTATCTTTAACGACCTTATGAAAGCGAGTAGTTTGCTTTATTTATGAATCATAAGAATATCTGATAACAAAAAATTCCTTTTATGCTTTTATTCTGACAACAACGGCGTTATAATCATATCCGACCCATACATGCCTATAAGGAGAGCATTCCAAGATGAAGAACACACGTGTGCTGACTTTGGCTTTGATCATCATGCTCGCGACTTTCACGGGTTGTGAATCCGAGCCATCCTTTCCGGAGCTGACCATCCCCCAGAGAATGACGACGGTGAAGGAATACAACCAAGAATTGTTTGCGTTGATCGTACCGATCGTGGAGAATGCACAACCTGCTGACTTCACAGAGGGAGACTTTGTCCCGGTAGATGAGGGAATCACCTGCTTCGTGACCTATTCGGGTCTTGATGAAATGACTTTGTACATGACCTTGGATGAGTGGGTAGCTGCCGATGGAACCAAGATCATCGGTACGATAGAACTGGAGGTCGAATATTACACCTCTCCGGAAGTATCCCTTCACATAGTCAGGACAGATCGTCCGGCTTTCCTGTACTTCGACAATAGTTCCGTCAGTTATCTGGCAGAGTTCCTTGATGATGATGGTTCTGATCCGGCATACATATCCGATTATGATTATTATGCTTGGGTCTCCATGATCGTCGATGGGAAACTTCTGGTGAACAACCCCATCGGTTACAAATGATACGGCCCGTAACACAGGTTCAAGTCTCCTTGTGATTTTCCTTCATCGGAACTATGGGTATCGTGATACCATCGCTTCATGAGGAGCATGCAGATGGACAAGACTGTTGTGGTCTACTACTCACTGGACGGGCATACCCACTTCGTCGCCTCGAAGATAGGTGAGCGCTTGGAATGCCCCGTGATACGGTTGCGGCAGCACAATGAATTCTCCGCCACGAATACCTTCCTGAAATACTTCTGGGCGGGCAAGAGCTCGGTCTTCCGAGACAAGCCCCCCTTGGAGGATACGGATCTGGATCCGGATGCGTATGACACCCTCGTCATCGCGACACCGGTGTGGGCGGGGAACCTCAGTTCCCCCGTACGGTCATTCCTGAGCAGCCATCCGCTAGATGGCAAGAGGGTGTTCCTCGTCGCCACCAACAGCGGGGGTTCGTTCGTGAAGTGCTTCGCCACCATGCGGAAGCTGATGCCGAAGGCCTCCGTCGGAGAGGAGATCGGTTTAGTGAACATCACCGAAGCGTCTTCTCCTGCCCAACAACAGTCCCTTGATGCGTTCTGTGACACGGTGATCGGGAGAAGTCAGGTTGTGGAAGGTCCGAACCTTAGCTAAAATTTCCTGACCGGCCGGACGTAGTATGCATTGTATGAGTACGAACCCCCGGTAGCCCCGATCCAGAAGTTCACCATGGTTCCGCTCCTGTCGTTATCCATGCTGGAACTCCAATACAGGTCGGCTTGGAACGAACCCAGATCGTTCTTGTAGAGGGTGTTGCGCATGAGAGCCAGTTCGTCTTGGGAGGGCAGGTACCAGTCATCGAACCCATTGATCACCGCGTTCAGGCAGACTGCAGCGGCAACCGAACCGTCGTGGAATGAAGAGAATACCTTCTCAGCTTCAGGCAATTGGTCATAGGTATCGCGGTTGGCTTGGATGTGCCTGTTGTAGATGGTGATATGTTCCGAGTTTTCCAATCCTGTCCCCAGTTCGGTTCCCAGGTGTGCTCCATTCATGGTGAAGGGAAATGCACCCCATTGGGCCTTGGGATCGTAGAAGGATCCTGACCAACGCTCCGGTGCTGCTTCCAGATATCTCCACCCGTCGCTGTATTCACCTTTGTCATGGAATACCAGCCCGCTTGCCGGACCCTTTTCACCGATCTTGTATACGTGCGGTACCGGCACATCGACTTCCGGTTCCTCGAGCACTTCAGGAGCATCGGGAACACCGGTCGATGCCGGAGCAGGAGTGGTGAGCTGTGATTCCCATTCGACCAGCAGTGAATAGCACCCCGTCATCAGGACAAGACTTATGCCCAGCAACACTGCGCACACCGGTTTTCCTAACCCTTTGTGTTTCATGCGGATTCCCCTCATGTCTTTTTTTTCATACTACGGGTGTATCTATCGTGGCGCAAGGATTTGTGGAAAAAGTTATCCGTCGTGACGATCAAGAGCAGGTATGCCCACAGCTGGGGACCTCGATGGTCTTTGACCGTCAACGGACATGGTCGGAGGAGGGGAAGACCGGAAGACAGTTCCTCCCATATCGGAAGAAAACGAAAGTTCCCGATAGAATATCGAACTTTTTTTATCCTTTCCCAAGATGTGGCGTGAAAGCGTAAGATATCAAACCAAACTCCATAGAATACTTCATGTACTTCTGAAATTGCAGGCCTTACGATTTGATCGATCGATGCGGCGTTGCCGCTGGACTACTATCCTAATCTCTTATGATTCTGAAAAAAAAAGGAGGAGAACATGAAAAATACTCTATGTATTTTGATGGTTCTGGTTCTGCTGGGTACGGGTGCTCTGTTCGCTGCTGGCCAGCAGGAGACTGGTCTGACCAAGGTGGGTATCGTGAATCTGCCACCCGAAGAATCCGGATATCGGCAGGCTAATGTTGAAGACATGAACAGTGTGTTCTCAAAAGCCAACGGCTATGACTCTAAACAGACCAACACCGGAGACAACAGCGAACAGATTGCTGCGGCGAAAGGGTACATTCGGGACGGAGTGGACTATCTTTTGATCTCGGCAGCAAACGCTACCGGATGGGATGATACCTTGAAGTCTGCAAAAGATGCAGGCATAAAGGTCATCCTCTTTGACCGTGCGATCGATACGGCCCCATCCAATTATCAGGCAGCGCTGCTCTCGGACATGGCTTTTGAGGGAAAGAAAGCAGTGGAGTGGGTGTTGAGCCTGGGCCTTGACAAGATCAACCTGATCCTTATTCGCGGGCAGATGGGTTCTGCAGCTGAGATCGGCCGGAGCGCAGCAGTGCTCGATGCCGCCAAAGCCGGCAAGCTCAACATAGTTGCAGATGGAACAGGCGGAGACAGCTGGAGCCTTGAGGAAGCCCGGAAAGTCGTGGAAGCTGCCATAGCCGCAGGCAAGGATTTCAACGTCATCTACGCACAGAACGATGGCATGGCACAAGGTGCTGTCCAGGCACTCGAAGCAGCTGGAATCAGCCATGGAAAGAACGGCAAGGTCAAGGTTATCGGATTCGATTTCAACCGATTCGCACTTCGGAACGTACAGGCCGGTTACTGGGATGCCGATATGCAGTGCAACCCACGCCAGGCAGCTGAGATCTCCAGATGGATCAAGAGCGGAAACATTCCTAGCGGAACCATCTACCAGGATGAGCTCCTGTTGACCACTGACACGATTACCGATGAAGACATCCAGAATTGGGGAATCAATGCGGATCCGGGCAAGGGTGTGATCACCCGGTAGGCATTCGTAAGGAATTCTTCATCAAGACAATGTGATGTGTACAGTGCGGTGGGTGGATAAGATTCTGCGTACCGCACTGTAATCGGCTTGCACCGTATCTGTATAAGGAGATCCTTGATTGTTGTCAGAAACCATACTAGAAATGAAGGATATCAGCAAATCATTTCCCGGGGTGAAAGCTTTGGACAGCGTGGATTTCAAGCTCCGAAAAAGTGAGATCCATGCCCTCATGGGCGAAAACGGAGCTGGCAAGTCCACACTGATCAAAGTCATTACCGGAGTCTACGAAAAGGACGCCGGCTTGATCACCCTACAGGGGGAGCCCATCCACTTCAAGTCGCCGCAGGAAGCGCAAAACAAGGGGATAGGTACGGTCTATCAGGAGATCATGCTGTGCCCCAACCTGACCGTGGCCGAGAACATGTATATCGGCCGCAGCCACAGCCCGATCGTCAACTGGAAACAGATGAACGAACAGGCGGCACGATTGCTGCAATCGCTCGGTATCCCGGCAAGCCCCATCCAGGAACTTGCAAGCTGTTCCCTTGCGGTACAACAGATGATAGCGATTGCCCGTGCGGTCGACATGGACTGCAAGATTCTCATCCTGGACGAGCCGACGTCCTCCCTCGACGAAGATGAGGTGCATAAACTCTTTGAGCTCATGCGTGAGTTGAAAGCCCGTGGCGTGGGAATCATCTTCATCACGCACTTTCTCGAACAGGTATATGAGATCAGTGACATGATCACCGTGCTTCGCAATGGGAAGTTGATCGGCGAATATGAAACATCCTCGCTTTCCCAGATCGAGCTCATCTCGAAAATGCTGGGGAATGAACTTGAGGATATTACGAAAATCAAGAAGTATGAGCCGCATGTATCCGACACCACCATCCCCGTCCTTGAAGCTGTCGGGATTTCGAGTGTCGCAGGAGTAAGACCATTCGACTTTGCCATACACAAGGGTGAGGTGAACGGGTTTGCGGGGTTGCTCGGCTCCGGACGCAGTGAAAGTGTACGCGCCATTTTCTCTGCAGACAAGGTCACTGGCGGTGAAATCAGGATGCATGGCAAGAAGGTGAAGATCAGGTCACCCCTACATGCCATGAAACATCGGATAGGATATTTGCCGGAGGACCGCAAGGGTGATGGCATCATCGAGGACCTGTCGGTACGTGACAATATCATCCTGACGTTGCAGGTCCTGAAAGGCTTTTTCAAACCGTTCTCATGGAAACAGGCAGAGGCATTCGCCGAAGAATATATCAAGAAGTTGAACATCAAGACTCCTACTTCCAACACCCCGATCAAATCGCTTTCCGGTGGTAACCAGCAGAAAGTCATCCTGGCCCGCTGGTTGCTCACCAACCCGGAGTACTTGATCCTGGATGAACCGACCCGTGGAATCGATGTCGGAACCAAGGTCGAGATCCAGAAACTGGTGATCAAGCTTGCCGCGAGTGGCATGAGCCTGACCTTCATCTCTTCGGAAATCGACGAGATGCTCCGCACCTGTTCCCGTTTGATCGTCATGAAAGACCGCCAGATCGTAGGGGAACTCAGGGGAACGGATTTGTCGGAAAACGACGTCATGAACATGATCGCACAGGGGGGAGAGAACGTATGCGCACAATGAAAAGAAGCTTTTCCCATCTGGTTCTTCCCATCTCTATCTTATTGCTTCTCATCATCATAAACCTGATAAAGGGTGCCGATTATTTCAGCATCACGGTGGTGAACGGAGCGTTCTACGGCAATATTCCGAACATCCTGTTCGGGGCATCCGAATTGGTCATCCTGTCCATCGGCATGACGCTGGTGACCGCAGCCTCACGAGGACAGGATATCAGCATAGGGGAAAGTGCCACCATTTCTTCCGCGGTATTCGTCCTGTTCGTCCTTCAGGCAGGAGAGGTCACGCTGCTTGTCATAGTGGTGGGTTTTCTGTTGAGTTGCGTCGTAGGCTTGGCTCTCGGCGCATTCAACGGCATCCTGGTTTCGGTATTCAAGGTCCAACCGATGATTGCCTCCCTCATACTGTTTACGGGAGGCAGATCCATAGCCTTCATGATCGACGGCAAATTGTCTCCCATCCTGGCCAACGACATCTCGAACCAGATAGGCACCGTGATACCGGGAATCCCGATACAGACTCCGATCATCCTCACTGTTGTCTTCATAGTGTGCATTGCCATGCTGTTCAAGACTACGAATCTCAGGCTCTATGTCGAGACTGTGGGAATCAATCCGAATGCAGCGCGCCTGAACGGGATCAATCCGAAGAAGATCATATTCCTGACCTTCTTGATCATGGGATTCTGCACCGCAGTCGCCGGTTTCATCGCAGTGAACAAGGCAGGGCGTCACGACAGCGTCAACTTGCTCAAACTGATCATGATGGACGCGATCCTCGCCGTGGCAATAGGGGGCAATCCCCTGATCGGGGGGAAGTTCAGCATTACCGGGTCCATCATCGGTGCATACACGATAGAGGTGCTGAACAGGACCCTGCTCAGGCTGGAGATAGAGCCGGCGATGATCAAGGTCTTCAAGGCGGTCTTCATCATCATGCTCATGATAATCGCATCGCCCGTCGTGAGGGCTTCCATCAGGAAAGCCTTGGACAGGGTACGGACCAAAAATCCCACGAAGGGAAGTGCCGCAATGGTTTCGATGGTATCCACCATGGACATGATTGGGGAAAAGGGTGAATAGGATGGCATCTGTGAACATGATCAAACCAAAAGCACGACTATCGAATTCGAATATCCTGTTTCTCATAGCTGCGGTCATATTCGTACTGATGTACCTGTTTGCAATCATCAGTTTTCCCGGTAGTTTCCTGCAATTCCAGACGTTCTTTGACTTGTTCAACCTCAATGCCCCGCTGATCATCATGACACTGGGTTTGTGCATCGTCATGATCGGTGGCGGAATCGACATCTCCATAGGCGCGGTATGCGGCTTGGTGACCATGGCCTGTGCGGTCTTTTTGGAATCCAGGATGGGGAGCATCGGGGGGGCCATCCTCATTTCACTGGGAATCGGTATCGCATTCGGAATCCTGCAAGGATATCTCATCGCCTATCTGGAAATCCAACCATTCATCATCACGCTTTCAGGATTGTTCTTGGCACAGGGGCTGCTCACGACGCTCCACAAGGATCCGATCAATGTGACCATGGGCGCGTTCGTGCGCCTGAGGGATTTTGATTTTGTGATTTCCTGGCTTGGTACGAAAAACAGATTGGGTGTGTTCATCCCGTGCGAAATAAAACCTGGTACCATAATCGTGGTGATCCTCCTGGTCATCCTGGCATCCTTGATGAAATGGTCGCGTTTCGGGCGCAATGTCTATGCCGTCGGTGGGAATAGCCATAGTGCCATGATGCTCGGCATCAACGTGAAGAGAACGGTATTCATCACCTACGTGATAAGTGGACTGACGGCCGGCATCGCAGGATTCGTGTACATCATGACCACAGGAGCCGGCAACGTGGGCAATGCCGCAGGTGCCGAAATGAAAGCCATAGCCTCGGCCATCATAGGGGGCACACTGCTCAACGGCGGCGTAGGAAACCTGCTGGGGGCACCCATAGGTACGTTGACTCTTCTGGTGATCAACGAGTTGATCCGTGCAGCGGGCGTGCAATCGAACTTCCAAGCGATGGTAAGCGGGCTTCTGCTCTATTTCTTCATCGTACTGCAAAGCATCATCATGTCGCTGCGTGACAGGAGGAGAGTCAGTATTGCCCTGCCGCCCTGGTTGCGGTTTCCAGGCAAGGGTCAGGTTGCGAGCCAAAGGCAGCCGTGAAGGCTGCGGGGGACTGCTTTTTCAATTCGGGCTCTTGTTCCCGGTTCTGAATTCCCGTGGGGAAATGCCTGTATGTTTCTTGAAAATGAAACTGAAATAATGTGGGTCTCCGAATCCTACCTCATACGCGATGTCCGCGCTCCTGAGCGCTGTCGTCAGCAGCAGCTCCTTGGATTTGTTGATACGGACCTGCGTAAGATATTCGATGAAGGTCTCTCCGGTTTCCTGGGAAAAGATGGTGCTGAAATGGTTTGGACTAACATGGACGATCGAAGCCACGGAATGCAGGGAAATGTCCTGGTCGGCATAGTGCTGGTGTATATGCTGCTTTGCCTTCTGGATCATCGCATAGTATTTCCCCTCCGACCTTGATTCCCTGAACTCTATGAACGTATCCAGGATCAAGCGTACCCCTTCACAGAAGGTTTCTTTCGAGCCAGCGATCTCTGAAAGTTGCGTCTTGTGCGACAGCGACGGAATGACCTCCTGAACGACTCCACCCAGCTCATCGATGATCTTTGATATCTCCACGATGAGATCACATAGGAGATAATAGCCGATGAGAGTGGATTGAAACGGTTGATCGCCGATCATGGCGACATACTGGTCGATGATCTCATCGATGCCTGATTTCTTCACATATTTCAGCCGCTCCGATATGGGACTTCCATCCAGTTTCAAGAAATCGATTTCCGAGAAGGTATTCAGGTCGTGTGCTCCGATTATCAGCTTCTGGCCGGTCTTTCCAGAGTATTGTACCGCTTTGTCGGCATCAGCATATGATTGCGACAGGCTACCGATCCGTTCAACCACAGAGCCGATCCCGATCGCCACCATGCAGTCAGTGTTTCGTTCAACCTCATATTTGATCGCCTGACCCAATGTATATGCAGTCTCTTCGAGCGATTCGGACACAAGCTGCATCAACAGCAAGATGATGGAATCCCTGCTTTGGGAAAAGCATACCACCTCTTCCTGATTGTCTATGAGACTGTTTATGTGGAGTTTGGCGGTGATCAATCCTGAATAGTCTTCGGAATTGGTGGAAAGCTTGATGATCGCTACGAGATACCCATGAGCGATCAGGTCAATGCCCATGTCACCACCTTTCTCCAGCGCCTCTTCCGTCTTGACAATTCCGGTCACCAGGTCGCACAACCAGCGCTCCCTGATCAGGTCGGCATTGGACTGTGCCTGCAACCTGAGATGTTCCATGCTGGAAAGTTGTTTTTTCTCCGCTTCGATGGTTTTCACCAGTTTGTCGAGCGTTGCCAGCATGTCCGATGCGGATATGGGTTTGAGAAGGTATTCGTCGACACCGATCGATATGGCCTCTTGTGCATACTGGAATTCGTCATGCCCTGAGAGTATGATGATTTTGATCCAGGGAAGTATCTTCTTGATGATTCTGGAAAGGCTGAGCCCGTCAACAAACGGCATCCTGATGTCTGTGATCAGTATGTCCGGTTTCACATCCTTCATGATCGACAGGGCCATCTCGCCGTCCGAAGCTTCGCCCACGAGGACAAAAGGGCCTGTCCCCGACTGTATGCTGTTTCGCAACCCTTCGCGTACTACTATCTCGTCTTCTGCAATAAAGACCTTATACATGGAAACCAACCTCTGGTACGCTGAAATACACGGTAGTGCCCTGTGTATACTGACTGGTGATTTTCAGCTTCGTGCTTGTATCATAATACAACTCAAGTCTCTTGTTCACATTATACAATCCATAGACATTGTTCAGATCCTCGGGATCGGCCGAACCATTGATCTGTTCCATGATGTTCTCGAGTTTCTCTTCCGTCATTCCAATGCCATTGTCTTCCACGGAGAAACACAGGCGGTCGTTTTCGCGCCAGCCCTTCACGGATAAAAAACCACGCCCCCTCTTGTTCTTGATTCCATGGTACAATGCGTTCTCGATGAGAGGTTGGAGTACCAGCTTCAGGATCTGACAGTTTGCCATCTCTGGCATGTACTCGATGTGATAATCCAGGATGTCCCTGTATCTGATCTTCTGAATGGTCAGATAGCTTTGGACATGTTCGAACTCTTCCCTGACCGTCAGATAGTCTTTGCCCCTGTTGAGCGATATCCTGAAAAAGTTTGAGAAGGCACGCGTGATGTCGATGACCTGATCATTTTTCTTCTCTTCGGCAAGCCAGACGATCGTATCGAATGTGTTATAGAGAAAATGTGGCGTGATCTGGGCCTGGAGGGCTTTCATCTCCGACTTCTGAAGGTTTTGCTGTTTCCGGATATTCTCCGCGATCAATGCTTGGATCTTGACTGCCATGATGTTCAGGTTGTCGGTCAGACCGTCAAGCTCGCTTACCTGAGGAAGTTCTACCCTGGCCGTGAAATCTCCCTCAGCAATCTTTTTCGACAGGTTCTCGAGTCTTTTGATAGGGTCATTGATACTGGCGGTCACGGAACGCTGTGTGAAGACCGCGAAGATCGTGACAAACAATACGGTGAAGATCTGGATGGCGGTAAGTACGAACGTGATGCGCTTGTGATGCTCATTCGTGATCGTTGCCGACTCTATCACACGTACGATGAAATCCTGGAGGATGTCGGAGATAAGGGCGGATACCCCACGGATCTCTTCAAGGATTTCTTCATTTTCGCTCACCTTGGACTGGTTCGCCATCTGACTTCCCAACCGGTCCACGTTCCGCTTCATCGTATCGACCGCACGACCCACGACCTCAAGCATCTGTCGGTTCTCCCGCTCTTCGGTCGTTCTCATGATATCTTCCAGGCTCTCGTTGATCCCGTCGATGATGGCGTATTGGTTGCCTTCGTCGAATTTCTTGTTTCCCGCCACGATATCCCATATCTCGTTTGAGACATCCATCTTTACCGTCTGGTTGAGGCGGTTTGTCTTGCTGACATTGGTGATGATCAGATCATAGCGGATCATCTGGACAACAAACGAGACGACCGTGATGACCGGAGGGGTGATCATCAGAAGGATGATGATCACATAGGAAATCTTGATCCTCTCTTTTATGCTTCTGCTCTTGAACACGGAGAAAATCTTGTCGACCACGGATCTCTGATTCTTCATGCTAATACCCACGGGGCTCGATGAGTGAAAGGTCATCGGTTTCATAGAACACTTCTTCATGTACATATTGCAGCCGTGGAATTTTTTCACCGGCTGCCAGTCTCTCAGCCAGCTTTATGATTTCAGGACCGGTCTTCGGGTTGCACTCGATGACACAATTCACCTTGCCTTCGCGCAACGCATCGATGGCTGCCTGCTGTGCATCGATGGTGATGATGACGATGTCAGTACCAGGTGCAAGTCCTCTCTCCTCCATGGCCTCGATGACCCCGAGTGTCATGCCGTCATTGTGGGAGAAAATGATGTCGATATCCTCATGCATCTCGAGGAATTCAACAGCCAGTTCGTATCCTCTTGAACGGAGAAAGTCACCCGATTCACTGTATATGATGCGGAACTCCGGATGCGTCTGCAGAACCTCCCTGAAACCTTCGGCTCTTCCGAGGGCTACGGAAGAACCTTCCGTTCCGAACAGTTCCACGATATTGACATGTTCTCCGGTGTCATCGAAACGCTCTCGCGCGTTCTTGAATTTGTTCAGGACAAACAATCCGGCATTCCGGCCTTCCTTCAGGCTGTCAGTCCCTATGAATCCTGCATACAGAGAGGGGTCCGCAACATCAATTTTCCGGTCGGTGACCAGAACAGGAATCCCGGCATCCTTGGCTTCTTGCAGCACATTGTCCCAGCCGCCCGTGACAATCGGCACGAAGACTATCACATCAACCTGATACGCGATGAATGAACGCAGCGCTTTTATCTGGTTCTCCTGTTTCTGTTCGGCATTGTCGTATACCAGCTGCACACCCCGTTGTACTGCGGCCTCCTGCACGGAGCGGGTGTTGCATGTCCTCCAGGCGCTTTCAGCACCAATCTGCGAAAACCCTACGATAATTCCATCACCTTCTTCGAATTGGGAGGACTTCTTCTTCTGAGCGCCGCAACCGACAAGACAACAGGTGATCAGGATGCACAGGATAATACGGAATTGCGTGCTGATGTGCTTTCTACCATGAATCATCGACAGGATCCTTTTGTGTGTATGTACTCGTATCATACATTCACTGCATAAGAATTTACAAGGAAAATTGGGCTACACCCGCCCAATGGCCAGTACTGGCACATGTCCGCCCGGCCGTTAGGGGGAAGCGCAGTCCCTGTGAAATCCTGTGTGCGTGCCTACTGCAGCGCCGAGGTGTCCCAGTCCATGAGCACGGACTCTTCCGGTTCACCGCCTATCATCCTGATGATTTTCCTTGCAGCGGTCTTTCCCAACGATTCCTTGCAGTGTCCGATCGAGACGAAGGGCTTGTCGAGCAACAGTGAGAACTGACTGGCATCGAAACTGGCGATCTCGGGGATGGTCCGTGAGGAGGCCTTGCAGATGCGCGATATCCACACGGCGATCTCATCGTTGTAACAGACGATCGCAGTCAGTCCGCACAGGTTGTCAAAGACCTCGTGCTTCGCTTCGATGATCTTGTGATGCTTCCGGTAGTCCTCGGTGGTATACCAGCTCACGCGCGTGTCGTCCAACCCGAGATCCGACTCGAGCAGGCCTTCCGAGAATCCCGCATAACGTGCAAGCCCCTGGCGGTCGTCCGACTTGAATATCCCGCCTATCGCCTTGTGGCCTTTTCCTGCCAGATATTTCGCCAATGCTTTGCCCCCCTGGAAATCATCCATCCCGACCACTACCTCTCCGGAGAGTTCGGGGTAGGTGCAGTGGAGGAACACAAGGGGAATGCCCATCTCCTTTATCTTCCTGTACAAAGATATGTTCGGATTGGGAAGGGCCGTCTTCGTCCCTTCGGCAATCATGCCCGCGATGTTGCCGTCGCGGATGACCTTCTCGAGAACCGCCCGCTCCTTGTCGACGCGGTTCTCCGTCTGGATGAGGTTGATGTTGAATCCCTCACGTGACAGCTCACGCTCCATGCCCCTGATGATGTCGGGGAAAATGTAGTTGCTGATATAGGTACTGATGGTGACGATGGTCTTCGAATCGGACGCTCCTCTTGCTTTCGTCGGCAAGGAGACATATGTGCCGCTGCCCTGTACCTGGCGGATGAGGCCCTCGTGCCTCAGGCAGCTAATCGCCTGCCTGACGGTCTGTC
Source organism: Spirochaetales bacterium (assembly GCA_018433865.1). Taxonomy (GTDB): domain Bacteria; phylum Spirochaetota; class Spirochaetia; order Sphaerochaetales; family Sphaerochaetaceae; genus UBA8525. The sequence continues at coordinate 359,321 of JAHDQJ010000006.1, forward strand.
GGCTCACCTCGAAACGCTTCACACACTCTTGCTCGGTCGGCAACTTCCCCTCGGCACCGTAGGCGCCCCGGGCAATCTCATCTCGCAAGATCGTTGCAATATCCGCATACTTCGACATTTCACTTTCTCCAAGTTGTACTGTAAGTTGCGAGCGTACAAATTACAAGTGTTTCCACAATTGGTATTGTCTTTCGGGGAAATCCTGCAGGTACGCGGGTTACTGAGCACATTCGATATTTCGAGCTCGAAATACGATACTTGCCTACCAATCAGTCGGAATTTTGACCTGCTCCATTGCTCGTCCGTGACAGGTGCCGAGCATCAAAGCTTTGGAAACATACGTACAAATATCCGTGAAATTGAAAACAATACCCCTAGATGTAAGTACATTTTCTTGCATTCCTTCCAACCAGAGGGTATGATTTCCACAAGGCTGTGCAGGCGTCAGGAAATGCAATGAACCTTCAAGATGCCGTTTGAACATCGTGAGGGAGAATGCGTGAGACATGCACGATCCGAGCTTGCGTGGGAAAGGTGTCCGAAAGAGCCCAGCATCGGCAGCATTCCTATGCATGGCAATGGAATGACTGACATGGGTTGATTGACTGGTCGTACATCATCTGCACGATCATCACGATTGGGTACTGGACCTGCATGCTACGATGAGGAGACATGAGAATGGACACAAAAGAATTCTGGTTTGTTGTCGGAAGCCAACTGCTCTACGGAGATACGGTACTGAGGACCGTTGAAGCGCGTGCGAAGGAAATGGCGGGAGAGTTGTCCAGGACGCTCGGGTATCCGTTGGTCTACAAGGCAACGGTGAAGAGCGCTGATGAGATAGCCAACATCGTGAAAGAGGCGAACTACACAGGAGCATGCTGCGGCCTTGTCACCTGGTGCCATACCTTCAGTCCGTCGAAAATGTGGATCAACGGTCTCCAAGCCCTGCAAAAACCATACTGCCATCTCGCGACCCAGTACAACAAGGAAATACCGAACGAAGAGATCGACATGGATTACATGAACCTGAATCAATCTGCACACGGCGATCGCGAGCATGGCTTCATAGCTGCTCGCCTGAGGACGCCAAGAAAGGTGATCGCGGGGCATTGGAAAAATTCCGATGTCCAGAAACGCCTGGCGGATTGGATGCGGGTTTGCGTGGGTGTCAAGGTGTCGAGGGAACTGAAAGTCATGCGCTTTGGGGACAACATGCGCGAGGTCGCCGTGACGGAGGGGGATAAGGTCGAGACACAGATCAAGCTCGGCTGGCAGGTGAACACCTGGGCGGTAGGCGATCTGGTGAAGGAGATCGATGCCGTCTCGGAACAAGAAGTGGACAGGCTGTATGCCGAGTACGAGGCTTCGTACGATATCGCGACGGACGATGTCGAAGCCATCAGGTATCAGGCCAGGGAAGAGCTTGCCATGAAACGGATGATGGATGGCGAAGGATGCAAAGCCTTTTCCAACACATTCCAGGATCTGTACGGCATGCAGCAGCTTCCCGGTCTTGCGACCCAGCACCTCATGGCACAGGGCTACGGCTATGGCGGAGAGGGCGATTGGAAAGTCTCGGCGATGACGGCAATCATGAAGTCGATGGGAGACCATGGCAACGGATCGTCGGCATTCATGGAGGATTATACCTACCACCTCGCAGACGGCCAGGAATATTCTCTCGGAGCACACATGCTTGAAGTCTGTCCGAGCCTTGCTGCCACGAAACCTAGGATCGAGACTCACTATCTTGGAATCGGGATGAACGCGAAGGATCCTGCCCGTCTGGTGTTCGAAGGGAAAACGGGTCCTGCCATCGTCGTGTCGCTGATCGACATGGGTGGGAGGATGCGGTTGATCGTTCAGGATATCGAAGCAGTGAAGCCGATCTTGCCGATGCCCAACCTGCCCGTTGCCAGGGTCATGTGGAAGGCGATGCCGAACCTGACCACCGGCATCGAGTGCTGGATCATTGCAGGCGGGGCGCACCACACCGTGTTGAGCTACGATGTAAGTGCCGGGATGATGCGGGACTGGGCAAGGATCATGGACATTGAGTTCGTCCACATCGACAGGAACACCACGGTCGAAAGTCTTGAGGATGAGCTTTTGCTCAAGGATCTTGTCTGGCGTCTCAAGTAATCACGGCCACAAGGAGCGAGAGAAGGTGCGGGTCCGGACATCTCGACATGCCGGATTCGTAGTTTCAGGCTGTCTCGCTCTTGATTCTTTGGGTCACCATGAACTCTCGTGCGACAGGATGTTTGGATCCTGGTTCCTGATTACGTATCTGGCATCCGTCCTTTCGTAACCCAGAATCAAGATTATTCAGCTCGAGTCATTGAAGTCTGCTGCAGATGATTGCTCTGATACCTTCATTGAAGATTCACTTTTGGATCTGCAAAATTTTTTCTTTCATGATGGTGTGTACGTAAATCAAGCCCACTTCATTTAAAAAAAGATAAGTTCGAGAGCATGCAACTTTCTTGCCTAAGATCAGGATTTGGTTACTGGGATGACGGGTTTGGTTATGATTTAGCAACTTGTTGCCGAGCAATTACAAAACATGCTAATAAATAGCTGATAATTCTTGACCGGTGTTGATCGGTGAAATAAGCTTGGTCCTGTGTTCATACATAGTCATATTTCTCAATCGGTTGGAGGCTGCTGATGATCAGGCCAGTTCGCAATACGTTTAGACTATTCCAGATCGCACTATTGGTAGCTATTCTGACCGTCTTGGCTGGTTGTTCCTCGCTTGAAGCCCTCAGGGATATCAATGAGAACCCTGATCATGTCCTTCGCGGGAATCCTGATAACACGGAGCATGTGCGCGAATATCTTCAAAAGATATTGCAGGATCCGGAAGACCGGGAAGTGAGAGCATATCATAGGCGGGCCTATTCTCCAGATAACAAGAAGAGTATATTTCTGTTCCATAGCTTCTATGTCTTTTTCCATGAAGGAGAATTTGAGCATACGCTCGTATTCACTGCCACTCCGAAGGGATCTGAGGTTGATGGGAATTGGATGCTGGATGCAGATTCTGATTTGGACTCATTCCGGCTGTTCCTTGAGGGGGCAAATCCGTGGGAAGTAGAAGAATATGTTGATAAGAATGGAAATCCGACATTACATTTTAAAAATACTGTAACAAGCATCATTGAAAGAATTGACGCTGGATTTTCCTTCTTTGGTCCGGCAAGTGTAAGAAATTTACCTTGGTATCATATGCTCTGGGTTTCATTGGCTCCTCCTCCCATCATCTCATTGGTCACCGTTCTGCTTATGTCAGCCAAATCTGACAATTGTTCATCCGCTGTCCTTGAGACCATGCAATGGAAGTGATTGTTCATGTCCTGAATATTTGACAGATCAAACTTGGCACATTTATCATTTTCAGATAATTCAACGTGTGGGTGTAGGAGCAGAATCTGTTGTAGCCGGGGCGGAAGGAACTGACTCGGAGGCGGGAACTGCCAAAGGGGTGTTTGTAGAGCTTGACGGGAGAAGCGATGCATGTTTCGAGTTTTGAAAAATACGCATGGGCATGACATTTTTCCTGTACATCGATTTTCGATAAGCGGTCGCAGCGATAGAACACACCACTTTCAATCATCGTGACTGAATCAGGGATATCACCCGGTCTCTTGCAAAGAGAAATGTCCACATGGTTGATTCCTGGGATAGTTGTTCATCCACTGCTGGATTTGCTTGACCTGAAGATGCCTGACGGATACGAAATCGATTCCTTTCGGTAGGAATCTCCTGATGATGGTTCTTCTCCTGTATTGGACACACAAGGCAGGAGTTTTCGACTAGTGTGTCTTCTTTTGCCCTCGGGTGTTCATTGATGTGCGGTACATGATGAAACGATTGACACAGTATTCGGTGACCAGGTTGACCACCATGGTTCCTCCCAGCACAAGGTAGTCGGAAAAACCTTGGTGCACCAAAGCATCACCCCACCACGTGGACAGGGGTGTGAAAAGCGCATAGTAGATACCCAGCTGCAGCATGGCTTTGGGGATGTTGTTTGCACTCTTGAACGTAAAACGCCTGTTGACGGTGAAATTATAGAGGACACTGGCTATGAGGGCACTCAGGTAACTCGGCCAATAGGGCAGATGCAAGATTTCTTCAAGCACAGTGAACACCACAACTTGGATGATTCCCGCACTGATGGAAAAGAGTACGAACTTCCCGATTTGAACGAGATTTTCCTGTGTGCTCAATACGGCTGTACCTTTGGTTTCCATGCGTGGTCCTTTTATTGGAGAGTCCAGACACTGAGTATAGCTTGTTTGCACGTCGCGTCAAGGGACTCAGATACAGAAGACCGTATCGTCGAAGACTTCAGTTGATGAATCATGAACGAGCGATGGTTGGTGATCCTCATCAATTCATCGCTTCTTACGTTGGATCTTGCAAAGCAATGTGTCTTTGAGTGTTGTAATGCTGAAGGAAGGTACATCGCTAAAATGGGATGGCCATGAACCATGCTCCGAGGTCTGGCAGTTCCGCTTGATTGTTCCGGTGCTGACTGTACCCGATCCCATGTAAGCCTCCTGTGTTCAGGATTGGGACTGTGTGGCAGGGATTTGAGTCATAACCAAGTCATGGAAGCTGATCACAGTACAACCTTGACTTTCATAATACCGCGACATCTCATCCAGTTTTCGTGTGTCGTAACTGGTTATGCAATCTGATAGGACCTTTACACCATATCCTGCTTTGCACATGTTGTAGCAGGTTGATTTGACGCAAGCGACGGCATCCGCTCCTGCTATGAAGAACTCACGGATTTTATGGTCCTTGATGAAACCAGCAAACGCTTCCGAACTCAATGCATTTCCTTTGTACTTCGTAAACACATGCTCTGACACAATGTGCAAGTCCGGCACGAACTCAGCCCCACGCGTTCCATGTTTGAAGGTTCTTGTTCCTTCTGATACATTTTCATGGCGTATGTACACCACAAACAAATTCGTCGCAACTGCCCAATCGATGGCGTTGTTGATGGTAGCGATGACATCCTTGTAGTTCTTCGTTATGTCATTTTGGATGTCGATGATTGCCAAAGCTTTCTTGTGCATACTCATTCCTCCCGATGGATTGTCTTGTGTTCTGCTTCAGTGTACAGTCCAATTGTTGACATCAGTATGGCAACAATTGGAAATGTTCGGAATATTTGGAAGGAACTCTCAGATGAAGATTGACAGGCTTGTAAGTATCATCATGATACTCCTGGACAAACAGCGAATAGGGGCACACCAGTTGGCAACTATGTTTGAGGTATCACTGCGTACCATCTATCGAGACGTTGAATCTATCAACAGGGCGGGTATTCCTGTTCTCTCAACACCGGGGGTGGGCGGCGGTTTTGAGATCATGCAGGGATACAAGATAGATAGAAAGGTGTTTTCGACCTCGGACCTTTCGGCCATCCTGATGGGGCTTTCCAGTCTGTCCGCCATGGTACGGGGCGATGAAGTGGTGAATGCCCTTGCGAAGGTAAAGAGTTTCATTCCCGCCGAAACAGCAAAAGACATCACCCTGAAAACCAATCAGATCCACATCGACCTCAGTCCATGGATGGGCAACAAGAACATACCAGTGAATCTGGAATTGATCCGAACAGCGTTGCAGGAGAGCAAACTGCTATCGTTTGAGTATATTGACCACCATGGAAACAGAACCTCACGAACAGCCGAGCCCTACCAGCTTGTATTGAAAAACAGTCATTGGTACTGGCAAGGGTACTGCCGTTTCAGGAATGACTTTCGCTTGTTCAAACTTTCCCGCACTACAAAGCTACAAATTAAGGAGGAGAGCTTCGCTGTGCGGGAGAATCCTAAACCCCAGCTGGATATCTCCGATATGGTGGAATCCCTGCAAACATACATCACCATTCGAATTCATAAATCTGTCATGGACAGGGTGCTTGAATACTGCACGTATGATCACTTCTCCCCAGACGGTGATGGGCATTACCTTGTCAGCTTTCCCTTCATAGAGAATGACTACCATTACGACATTCTTTTCAGTTTGGGAAAGAACTGCGAATGCTTGGAGCCGCTTCGTATTCGGGATGAGATGAAACGGCGGATACACGCGATGGCAGCCTTATATGCATAAGATACGCGGGAAGGCAATGCATCCTTGGGATTCCCCATCTTCCAGAAAATGATGCAGTAGTGGAGATCCCGACAGCCGGACCGAATTGCATGGGGTGTTGAGGTGGACTACACTTTGAGGAAATGGCTTGAGGGCCCCACCTACACTTCAGGCTGTTTTTGGTCTTGATTTTTGGGCTCATCATACTTCTCCCGCGGGGATTGACTTGCTCCCAAAATAGAGTATCCTGTGGGAGAAAAAAATGCAGGTAGGAGACAGATGCGCGTATTCGACTACAGCAAATTGAGTGAAAGCTCGTGGGATGCCGAGGTCATCTCATTCGTCGCGCAGATACGCGAGCACAAGGGCAGGCAGGAGCTGTACCTCAGGCAGAAGCCGGTTGAGTTGGAACGCCTCATCGAGGTGGCGAAAATCCAGAGCACCGACAGCTCGAACAGGATCGAGGGCATCGGGACCTCTAACGCCCGAATGAAGCAATTGGTGGAGGATAGAACCACACCGCGAACCCGTGACGAGCAGGAGATAGTCGGCTACCGCGATGTGCTGAACACGATCCGCGAGAGCTTCAAGCATATCCCGCTCAAGGGCTCCGTCATCCTTCAGCTACATCAGGACCTGCTTTCTTATACCGACAAGACGTTCGGGGGGAAGTTCAAGAACACCCAGAATTACATCAACGAGATCCATGTTGACGGCAGTTCCTTCGTCCGGTTCACTCCGCTCGAACCGTTCGAGACACCGATGGCGGTGGAGGCAATCTGCACAAGCTATCATGAAGCCCTTGCGAAACAAGTGGTTGATCCGTTGATCTTGATCCCGATCTTCATCTGCGACTTCTTGTGCATCCATCCGTTCAATGACGGCAATGGACGCATCAGCCGTCTGCTCACCACGCTATTGCTGTATCAGAGCGGCTTCATGGTGGGAAAGTACATCAGCATCGAGCAGAATATCGAAAGAACGAAGGAAACATACTACGACGTATTGGGGACGGTCTCCAACGGATGGCAAGAGGGTAGGAACGATTACACTTCCTTCATCAAGTATTTCCTCGGCATCATCTTGAGCTGTTATCGGGACCTTGAAGACCGTTTGGGTGCAGTTGACCGCAAGAGCTCCCCGTATGAGATCGTGCGCAAGGCTGTGGACAATACCTTGGGAGTGTTCACCAAGGCACAGATCCTTGAGCGCTGCCCGAGCATCGGAAGCTCCTCGGTGGAGGCCGCGCTCAAGCGGCTCAAGGATGAGGGGCATATCCTCAGCCAAGGCAAGGGCAGGAGCACCACTTACGTGAGGAATCCTGATCACACATAATCTCCCACAGAAATGATTCCATGGGAGATAATTGACTCTCGTGGGAGAATCTGTCGGGTTCACGGAACCCTCACCAGCACCAATGCCTTCCGGTGCAGAAGATAGATATAATCCCAGCTGTAGTTCGACTGGGCTGCAACCTGGTCCTAGGCAAGTAAGGCAAGGTAGCGCATCTCCAGCAGTGTCTCACATTCCATGCTGTTGACACTTTGATGCTATCGTAAAAGTAGACACGAAGTGGTGAAAAAGAAAAGTCTGTCAAAAGACGGTTTGCAATGGACTTCACCAACAAAAAGGAGTCTACTTTGAAAAACCTAAGTTGCGAAAAAATGTATGCTATGTCTACTTTTGGAAAAACAGAACAAGATAAAAAAAATGTGTATGGCTACTTTCAAAAACTAAAAATACAATTAAATACTTTTAGTGTCAATTTTTTTGACAGGTACAAACGTCGTGTTGAGGTTATAGAATCTGTCGGGGTAAAATATCCGAAACAATCGGATTGTAAGTTCCCAATCTGTCGGATTGGAGTTGAGCAATCCAAGTGTTCATGGTATGGTGGACGATAAGGAACTGTGATGGATGAATGAGAAATCATACTTGCTACGCTTGATCGATAGGAAGATTACCAAGTATCTCCAAGCCTTCGGAGCGGTTTGTATCGAAGGCCCGAAATGGTGTGGAAAGACCATGACATCGATGCACCATAGCAAAAGCAGTTTTTTTGTCGGTTCACCAACAGGTAATTTCAGCAATCGCAAATTGGCCATGATGGACCCATCCTTGATTTTGGAAGGAGATTCTCCCCGGTTGATCGATAAATGGCAGGACGTCCCTTCCATCTGGGATGCTGTGCGCCACGAGGTAGATCTACGGGAAGGGAAAGGGCACTTCATCCTTACCGGTTCCTCCACTCCCAACAGCAAGGGAGTTCTCCATAGCGGCGCAGGGAGGATAGCCAAACTGCGGATGAGGCCCATGTCCTTGTTCGAAATGGGTTACTCTTCAGGTTCTGTCTCCCTGGCAGGGATCTTTTCGGGAAATATGAAAGCAAAAATCACCGGAGATGTCGATCTTCGGGAAATCATACGATTCATCATTTGCGGGGGATGGCCAGAAAATATCGCCGTTGATTATGAACTTGCCCGATTGTTGCCAAAGCAATACATCGAAGCCGTGGTCGGTAGTGATATCAACAGGATGGATGGCAAGACCCGGAATCTTGACAAGATTCGCCTCTTGCTCCGGTCCTTGGCAAGGAACGAGAGCACGACAGCCACGAACAGGGCACTCAAGAATGATATCAAGGAAATTGACGATGAAGACATCGATGTGGAAACGGTGGCCGAATATCTGAACCTGTTCGAGCGGCTCTTCCTGCTGGATAACCAGCGACCGTTCAGCACGAACATCCGTTCTTCGGTACGTGTGAAACAATCCGTCAAACGTCATTTTTCCGATCCCTCCTTGGCTTGTGCGTTGTTGGGGACGACGGAAGAGGCTCTGCTTTCGGATTTGGAAACCTTGGGATTCCTGTTCGAAGCACTTTGCGAACGTGATCTGAACATATACGCCGAAGCGAATGACGCGAAGTTGTTTCATTATCAGGACTATCAAGACAATGAGATTGATGCAGTCGTGGAGATGCCGGATGGCAGTTGGGGTGCCTTCGAAATCAAGCTCGGTGCACATCAATTGGATGATGCGGCTGAAAAATTGCTGAGAATAAAAAGTACTATTGAAAGCGAACCCAAAGGAAGACCACCAAAGATACTTGGTGTGATATGTGGCC